>NZ_CP147736.1:0-39886 GCF_037260955.1 Xenorhabdus sp. TH1 | reverse complement strand
ACGCGATGCTCGACTTTTATGGTGAGTTGAAATGACATAGCCGCTCCTTTATAACTTTAAGTCGCCAAACTGAGAGAAATAAAGGAACAAAGGCTATGTCACAGCAAGATTTTATCATTTGGGTGTTTTGTTGGGTAGACGATAATTTAACGGCGTTACAGCAAAGCTCTCGATTCAGAAGCCGGGGATACCCACCTAAGCTGAGCGATGCGGAAGCCATCACGATGGAAGTGGTGGGTGAATTCTTAGGCTTTTCAACGGATAAAGGAATTTGGACGTACTTTCGTGATCACTGGTGCGAGTGGTTTCCGGGACTGGGTTCACGCGCCAATTTTGCTAAACAGGTTGCGAATCTTTGGGCTGTTAAACAAAAGCTGCAAGAAAAGCTGGCGAGGTTATTGGGTGCGTTCGATAGGCCGGTACATATTGTCGACGGATTTCCGTTGCCCATCTGTGGATTCAAAAGAGCGAAAGGCAGTGCCAGCTTTAAAGGACAAGCTGATTATGGGTACTGCGCCGCCAAAAACGAAACTTACTACGGCTTTAAAGGGCATCTCATGATAGATGAAATTGGCGTAGTAACGGGATTCACATTGACGCCCGCCAATGTCAGTGAGCGTGAAGCGGTCTGGGACTTGACTAGCCCAATAAAAGGCTGTTTGCTCGGCGATAAAGGTTATTTAGGTTTTGAATTTCAAGAGGAAATGAAGCAGTCGGGTATTGAAATGATAGCCCCGGTGCGTGCCAATATGGATGACCCAGTCCCCAGAGAAACAAGAAAGCGCATTAATGCCAAACGGCGCTTAATTGAAACCGTCATTGGTCAACTCGCTGGGCAATTTGCTATCGAGAAGTGCTGGGCACGGGATTTGTGGCATTTGAGTAATCGAATAGCCAGAAAACTGCTTTCTCATACACTGGGTATTTTTGCCAATTTTAAACAAGGTAAAAGTCAACGCGACTGGCTTCAACAAGCCCATGTTATAGGGAGCTAAAGTTGAGCATCGCGTTAATTATATCTAATTAACATGAAAATATAGTTTTTTGAATATAAAAATAATGGTCACGTATTCAACCCGTTGATGGTTGTGTATAATCGTCATTTTTTCGGAGAAGTCACATGGCGACTGTTGAAGTAAAATGTCGATTTTGTCAGCAAACTGAATACGTCAAAAAGCATGGCAAAGGTGAGGCAGGACACCAACGCTATCGCTGTTTTTCCTGCCAGCGAACCTTCCAACTGGATTACGCCTATCGCGCGTGCCAAGCGGGTATAAAAGAACAAGTTGTTGACCTTGCCATGAATAATGCGGGTATCCGTGATACGGCCCGTGCATTACATATCAGTATCAATGCTGTTGTTCGCACTTTAAAAAACTCCAACCACGATGCGTAACAACGCTTCCACTGGATAATGTCAACGTTCAGCTCATTTGTGAAGTTGATGAGGTGTGGTCATTTGTCGGGAATAAAAAGTGCCAACGTTGGTTATGGTATGCTTGGGAAGCTCGATTAAAACGTATCATTGCCCATACATTCGGAGCAAGAAGCAAAAAAACACTCAAGAAACTCCTCAAAAAACTGGCTTCGTTTAATGTTGTCTTCTGGTGTACAGATAATTTCAAAGCTTACAGTTTATGACCCAAAAACCAGCATCTTGTCGGAAAAACCTTCACTCAACGTATTGAGCGGGAGAATTTGACGTTGCGCAACCGACTTAAGCGACTCAATCGTAAAACGTTGGGTTATTCTAAGTCACCGGAAATGCATGATAAAGTCATCGGGACTTTCATTGAAAGTGAATACTATGTTTAACACAAATCAACGGATTGAATACGTGACCTTTTGTTCCTTTATTTCTCTATTTTTGACGACTTAAAGTTATAAAGGAGCGGCTATGTCATTTCAACTCATCATAAAAGTCGAGCATCGCGTTACCTGAAATTATAAAGTTGAGTTATTGTTGAACAATTACATTTAAATAGATATTATAAAAATAATTAAATCTGAAATTTAATTTAAATTATATTGCTAATTATAACAGAAAATTACAATATGATAAGTTAATTATTTTTTGGTGGTTTTAAAATAAATAAGTTATCAAATTATTACCATAATAAATTATTGCATTTGGACTAAATATGAATCATGAAACCCATACCAATATTGATAAATCTGTATTTAAATTATCTGAAAATGGTTTAACAGATACTGAACGTGGAAAAGCATTGATAGAACTGGATTCATATGTAAAAAAAACACGCAACAAATTTATGGGTTATCAAACCAACCAAGAGCTCCACTATTCATCAGAGCTGAGTGAATACTTAGATGTTCAATTAAACAATGTTGGTGATCCTTTTGTAACAGGTAATCTTAGAGTTAATTCAAAGGTTGTTGAACGTGCTGTATTAGATTATTTTGCTAAACTTTGGAATGCACCTGACAGAAATAACGCCACACTAGGCGAGGGCTACTGGGGTTATGTGCTGTCAATGGGAAGCACAGAAGGTAATTTATATGCACTGCGTAATGCTCGTGATTATTTGGCAGGAAAAGCGCTTTGGATTGATTCGAATTCAAACAATTACATTGAACAAGGAACCTATTTAGGTGGTAATGAAAATTCGTTGAGCCCCGTACTTTTTTACTCCGAAGATACACATTACTCAATCGATAAAGCCAAAGATATTTTGGCACTACCTACCTTTGCTGAAATCGGTGAGTCGCGTTATCCCGGGCAATGTCCTATTGCAACGAATAATGGAAAATGGCCAACAAAAGTTCCGTCTCTGCCAACAGGTTCGGTTGATTTAGTTAAGCTGAGTACATTAGTAGAGTTTTTTGCGTCACGTGGTTTCCCGATAGCGATAAACTTCAACTATGGAACAACCTTTAAAGGTGCTCTTGATGATGTCAGCGGCGCGATTGAGTTATTGCTACCCATACTTGAGAAATACGGTCTCAAAAATAGAACGCTTCAAATTACTCTGGAAAATGGTAAAATTGTTAAAAGCCATCGAAATGGCTATTGGTTCCACATTGATGGTGCACTAGGCGCTGTTTATGGTCCATTCCTAGAGAAAGCGAGAGAGCAGGGAATCGATATTGGTGTAGGAACTCTTCCTTCATTTGATTTCAGAAATCCAATCCATTCGATTGTGACCAGTGGTCATAAAGAAATGGGAACCCCATGGCCAACAGGTGTTTATCTAACCAAACAAAAATACTTGCTGAGCTTCCTCAGTGTGGATTATATCGGCGCTCAAGATTCTACTTTAGCGGGTTCGAGAAATGGTTTTTCGGCGCTACTGCTTTGGCATTATTTGGCCAGATATTCTTATAACGACCAAATTGAAAAGATCGTCCATCGACTTTGGATGAGTGAAAACGTTTATCAGAAATTGAGGGCATTGAGTGACGAGCTTGACCTAGATCTTCACGTTCATCGTTCTCCACTTTCCCTCAGTATCCTGTTTCTTTGCCCTAATAATGATATTGTTGAAGATTTCTCACTGTCTACGGAAGCTAAAAATGGTATTAGGTATGCCCACCTTTTCGTTATGGAACACGTGACGGATGAACTGATTAACCAGCTTATAATGGCATTGCGTCAGTCAGGTGCTTTTAACAGAACATTATTTCTGGATAATCAACCACAATTCACTACGATAAATATCTAATTATTAAAATTAAGCAATCACCGGCTAAAGTTGGTGGTTGCTGAGTCCATATAAACATATAGCATTTTTATTGAAAATATTATGTAAAATAAAATGACTAATTTTTATTTTTTCGTCTAAAGAAAAATAAAGGGTTAATATTAATTATGACGAATAAACTATCCTCTAGAGATGTTTTAGCATTAGGTTTTATGGTTTTTGCTTTATTTGTTGGCGCTGGGAATATTATTTTTCCTCCTATAATTGGTTTTCAAACCGGTGAGAATGTTTGGCTGGCAGCTATGGGTTTTTTAATTACCGGTGTTGGATTACCTATAATTACTATCATTTCTTTGTCTAGGGTAGGAGGTCTTAAAAATCTTAGTTCACCAATAGGTAAATCTTGTGGTTTTTTGTTGGCTACTATTTGTTATTTATCAGTAGGCCCACTTTTTGCAATACCAAGAACGGCTACTGTTTCCTTTGAATTAGGTATCGCATCAATTACAAAAGAAGGTAAATTACCTTTGTTAATATACAGTATTGTATACTTTTCATTGGTTATATATGTATCACTATATCCTAAAAAATTGCTAGATAATGTAGGTTATATATTAGCACCTATAAAAATTATAGCCTTAGCGGTCTTGGCAATTTCTGCTGTTTTTTATCCAGCCGGAGAATCTGTGAAAGTAATTAATTATTATTCTGAAAACCCATTTGCAAGTGGTTTTTTGAATGGTTACTTAACGATGGATGCTCTGGCAGCTATGATGTTTGGCAGCATTATAGTTAATGCTGTACGTTCTAGAGGAATTGAATCTAATAAATTACTAAATAAATATATACTAAAAGCTACTTCTATTGCTGGTTTTTGTCTGATTTTAATATATCTTTCATTATTTAAATTAGGCTCAGATAGCGGTACTTTCTTATCTTCAGCAGAAAATGGGGCTGTAATTTTAAGAAGTTATGTTCAATATACATTCGGTGTATATGGTAGTATTTTTTTAGCTATATTGATTTTTATCGCTTGCTTGGTCACTGCCATAGGTCTGACATGTGCTTGTGCTGAATTTTTTAATTCATATTTACCATTATCATATAGGAAATTGGTAATTGTTTTTGGTCTTTTTTCTATGATAATATCAAACCTTGGATTAAATCATTTGATTCAATTTTCAATTCCTGTTTTAACAGCAATTTATCCACCTTGTATTGTTTTAGTGTTACTAAGCTTTACACAAAATTATTGGAATAATTTTTCTTTCATTTTAGCACCTACGATAATAACTAGTCTTGTATTTGGTGTTTTGGATTCTGTAAAGTCATTTGATTGTTTTTCATTTTTTATACCAAGTTGGTTTTATGAAATCCCATTGTCCAATCATCAATTGGCATGGTTGTTGCCTTCTTTTTTGATTATGTCTGTATTAATGGTTATTGATGTATTAATAAAACGAAAATAAATATTTCAATTTAAGTGTTTATTTAGTTTTCAAAAAAATAATCAATTAGACGTACTTACCAGACAGGAAGGGATTCCACTTTGATTGAATTTTAACCGCCGGTCGAATATTGATAGTTTTGTTCATTCAATACGATTTTATTGATAGATTTCTATATCTGGGTTGTATGCTTATTGCACTAGTAAAGTGTTATTTTTGATCTAAATAACCCGAATTCTGTTTAAAGCTGTTGCTGGAAAATCTTATTCTGAGTAGAAAACTTTCAGTGACGGCTTTTTCCATTTAAGGCAGTAAGCAATCAATCCACCTAAAAGGGGGTTTGTGCCCAATTCAGCGAAAAGTTACACTATTGAAAATAAATTTATTAAATTCAATTAATTATAGTTAAATTTAGTCTATTAATTTAATCTCTTTCGAGACTTTAGATATTGTGTGTCTAGAGCAACGGTCATGCTCTCAATGATTAGATATTGTGATAAACTCCCTGCTTTTTATTATGGAGTGAGAGATGGCTAAAGTGGATGTGGTTTGTCGTTACTGTCATAAAACAGAAGAGGTTAAAGGGCATGGAAAAGGACGTACTGGTCATCCCCGCTATCACTGCTATGCCTGCCGTAAAACCTTTCAACTGAACTATGCCTATCAAGCCTGTTATCCCGGCGTGAAAGAGCAAATTATTGATATGGCAGTGAATAACTCCGGTGTTCGTGATACCGCTCGTGTACTGAAGATAGGGATTAACACCGTCATTCGCACGTTAAAAAACTCTCCTCGAAAAATGTGACCAACCTTCCTCTTAAGGGAAATGAAGTCCAGCTTATCTGTGAAGTCGATGGTGCGCTGGGAAAAGCTGCACTGTTTCTTGCGGGTGAAAGCCCCGTCGTAGAAGATTAGCCAGATCACTACGTAGCGAGTCTTGCATCTCCGGCGGTAACAAAGGAGATGAAGCGTAGACAGCGAAACATTCGAGCCGAAACCAATAGGTGAACGTGATAACTCCGAAATTCACTGATTGTGTTGTGCCGATGGTATCGTCGAACCAGCAGGCAATAGTTTCTGAATGGGCACACTGGCGATTTTTTTTCCAGTCAGAAGCACACACCGGAGTCTCAGGCGTCGGCGAGTCTGTAGAGAACAGTGCGGAACCCAGGAGATCCTGACCCCTCTCAAGGGAATGAGTATATCGGGCACAAGTGCCAAAACACAAGGCCTGAGAGATGGGTATCAGGAAGTCGGAGTCAGCCATAGTAGTAATGAAACGAGTAATGATCGCGGAGCGAAGTCTATACATTCACACCCTAGAATTACACTGTTAGGTGATTCAGGGTATGCACTTACTGGTTACGAATAATGAGCGAGAATCATTCGATGATCGCCGCCTTTCTTTCGAGCCAGTAAGTGCTCCACGTTCGCTAACGAATACTCAGGGCATGCATGCAAAGTGCTGGCTATATTTCTTTCGAAGAGCGTGGAATGCATACCCATCCCCGATGAAAAAAGGAGATGGTAATGACTGCGATAAATCAGTTTACGGCTCATATTGGTCTGGATTGGGCAGATAAAAAGCATGATGTCTGTGTTCAATTTAAAAACGGTGAGCGCGTATTCCATGTGATTAAACATACACCAGAAGCACTTGATACCTGGCTCAAAGAGTTACACAAACAGGTGAAAGGCAAGATAGCTATTGCCCTTGAGCTGAAAAAAGGTCCCGTGGTGTACGCTCTTCAAAAATACCCATTTATCACCGTTTTTCCAATACATGCGTTGTCACTGGCCCGCTATCGGCAGACCTTTTGGCCCAGTGGCGCTAAGGATGATCTGCAGGATGCCGAATTAGCGTTAGAACTCATGCTGCGCTATCCCCAAAAAATAAAAGCCATTGAACCCGACAATGCGGATATCCGATTGCTCCAACAATTAGTTGAACAGCGCCGCCAACTCGTTGAAGACAAACGTCGCTTTGTAAATCGGCTCATCAACACGCTGAAACAATACTACCCACAACCTCTGGAGTGGTTCTCTCATCGGGACAGCCCGCTATTCTGTGACCTGATTACCCGCTGGCCCAGCCTGCAACAATTACAACGGGCCAGAAGTGACACCGTTCGTCGTTTTATGAACGCCAAAGGTGGTCCCGCTGTTGCCCATACAGAACAGCGCGTAGCGAGCATTGCCAATGCGATTCCCCTCACCACAGATACCCGTGTCATCGAGGCGAATGCACTCATGGCAACAGCACTGGCATCACAAATCAAACTGGTGAATGATATTATTCGAACCTACAACGAACGAATTGAAGCATTGTTCGATACCATGCCAGATGCAGAGCTGTTTAAATCGCTTCCCGGTATGGGACCCGGCATGGGGCCACGAATGCTTGCGGCATTGGGCGATAACCGTAACCGCTTTAGCAGTGCAGAAGAAATTCAAAACTACACAGGTATCGCGCCGGTCACCGAGCGAAGTGGTCAGAAATCGTGGGTACACTGGCGATGGCAATGTGCCAAGTTCGTCAGGCAGACGTTTGTTGAATGGGCTGCCAAGACAGTTCAATCATCATACTGGGCCAAACTGTACTATCAGGGGCAACGTGAAAAAGGAAAGTCTCATCAATCCGCTATCCGAGCACTGGCGTTTAAATGGATAAGGATAATTTACCGCTGTTGGAAAACCAGAACCTATTACGACGAAGCAAAATACTTACTGGCACTCAAAGATAGAAATTCGCCTTTGCTTAAAGAATAAAAAACTTGTCAAATGTCTCAGGGCGTGAGGCGGGCAGACAGATCGAACGTGAGAGGGAAACAATGACCGTACACAGCAACGACGGACAACCATGGTTAACAAAACTTGAGCGTATAGGCAAGAAATCAGCCGGTAACAAACAGCAAGTGTTCAATAATTTAGGGCATCTGCTGAACAGTGACATGCTGAAAGGACAATTCCTACGGCTTGACGGGAATAAAGCGGTAGGTATTGATCGCATGACAAAATCCGCTTACGGTGAACATCTTGATGGGAATATTCACCATCTCATCCTGCGAATACGCAGAGGGACGTATCGCCCGAAAGCCGCCAGAATCACGCCGATCCCGAAAGAGGATGGTAGTCAACGGCCACTGGCAATTTCGTGCATAGAGGACAAACTGGTGCAACTTGCGGTCAGTGATATTCTCAGCCAAATGTATGAGCCGCTGTTTCTGCCGTGTTCATACGGGTTTCGGCCGGGATTAAATTGTCATGCGGCATTGAAGGCACTACAACAGCAAACATACCGTAACTGGAATGGGGCGGTTGTGGAAATTGACATCCGACAGTACTTTAACACGATACCTCATATTGAGGTGATGAATTTACTGCGGAAGAAGATATCAGATCGCCGTTTCCTCAGACTCATCAAGGTCTTAATAACGGCACCCGTTATCGAGGGTAAACAGATATCCGACAATGTGTGCGGATGTCCCCAAGGGTCAATCGTATCGTCAGGACTTGCCAATATCTACCCGCACTATGTGATAGATGAATGGTTTGATGAAATCAGCCGTTCACACATTCATGGTCGGGCAGAAATGGTAAGGTACGCTGATGATAGGGTGTTTACCTTTGAGTTCCTGAGTGAGGCAAAACGCTTTTATAAGAGATTACCGAAACGACTGAGTAAATACGGTCTGGCGTTGCACAGTGACAAATCGCAATTAATTCCGGCGGGTCACGTTGCAGCAATGAGAGCTAACCAGTCTGGCGGACGCTTACCTACGTTTAACTTTCTGGGATCTACCTGCTATTGGGGGGTATCGCGAAAGGGTTTCTGGCGACTGAAGTTGACCAGTCGAAAAGACCGTTTTGCCACCAAATTGAAGGAGCTCAGGGACTTCCTCTGGAAGAACCTGAATACCCCTGACAAAAGGCGTGTTCTGACTATCGTCATCAGGGTTATCAAAGGCTGGATAAATTATCACGGTATTTCTGATAACCAGAGACGAGTCGGGCAATTTATCTACCAAAGCAAGCGGGTACTCTACAGATGGTTTAACCGGAAGGGAGGGCGTCGGGGGCTAACGTGGGAAAAGCTGACTCTGATCCTGAAAGTGCTGGGTTATCCTTCAAGCTGGAAAGTCCATTCAATGTTCAATTCTTGCTGAATAGGTGTGACGACTGGGGTCTGTCGGGAGCCGGATGCGGTAGTTCTGCATGTCCGGTTCTGAGGAGGGATCTGCCCGGGTGACTGGGTAGGTCTACTCACCAGCAGTGGTCATTTGTCGGAAATAAGAAAAATCAACGCGGGCTCTGGTATGCCTGGGAGCCTCGCCTCAAGCGAGTCGTGGCCCATGTTTTTGGTGATCGCAGTACGGCGACTTTACGCAAACTCCTTGAGTTATTATCACCTTTTAATGTCAGGTTTTACTGTACGGATGATTATGCACCTTACAACCGACTTCCTGAAGAAAAACATATTGTTGGAAAACATTATACCCAACGTATAGAAAGAACCAATCTGACATTACGTGCACGTTTAAAAAGACTGAATCGAAGGACGATAGGTTATTCCAAATCAGAGGAGATGCACGATAAGGTGATAGGGACTTTCATCGAACGGGAATACTATTCTTTATAGGGCAATCTAACTATTGGAGTCACGACCCTTTTCGGGAACTGGGGCGGGTTGTTCGCACGTTATTTTTATTACGATATCTGTCTGAATCTGATTTTCGACAAACAATACGGGCAGAAACAACAAAAATTGAATCCTATAATGATTTTCTGGATTGGATTACCTTTGGTGGACAGATAATCAAAAGCGGTGATCCTGTAGAGCAGGCAAAGCAGGTGAAATACTCGGATATTATAGCCAATGCCATTATGCTTCGTAATGCGGGTCCTGTGGAAGAACCCCCAGATCTGTAAACTTTGTGAGAGCTACGAGTTATCCACGTGCTTAAATGTGTTCAAAACACGGTAGATGGTTGCTTCGCCTAGCTTGAACTCCTTGGCTAACTGACCAATCGTAGTGCCGGACTGACGCTTGAGATAAATATCATTTCGTATATCTTCGGTTAACTTAGCGGGGCGCCCGAATCTGACACCATTCTCTTTCGCTTTGGCGATCCCTTCCGCCTGGCGTTCACTGCGTAAGTCATTTTCAAACTCCGCCATGGTGGCCAGCATATTGAACATAAGACGCCCTGTTGACGTTCGGGTATCAATATTTTGATCCAGAACGACCAAATCAATATTTTCTTGCTGAAAGCGACTAGAAATTTGTGATAAATGATCCACTGAACGTGCAAGCCGGTCTAATTTTGTGACGATCAGCGTATCACCTTCACGCAAGTAATCCATACAGGCTTGGTATTACGGGCGGTGTGCTGTCCGACCACTGCGTTTTTCCTGATAAAGACGTTCACACTCCGCTTGTCTTAATTTTTCCAGCTGAATATCTAAACTTTGAGCTGTTGAGCTGACCCGCGCATAACCAATTTTTGCCATAACCTATCATTATCCTTTAGACCATTTGATTGAGTACTTATGATAGGACTTTTGAGAGTCATTTGCAGTGGTTGTCAAAAAGTATACTTTTTGATAGTCTTAAATTTGATCATATCGTTCGATTCGTTTATATTGTTTGAATCATGCCATGATTCAATGAGAGGACTATTATGGATGCTCTTTCTGCCAATGAAGCCAAAACCCAGTTTGGTGACATGCTACTCAAAGCACAACGTGCCCCAATCCAAATCAATAAAAACGGAAAACCCGTTGCGGTGGTTATCTCAATGGATGAATACGAAAGTATTGAAACACTCCGGTTAAAATTATTGCAGTCAAGAGCTGAGCAGGCCAGAGTTGATATTGAATCCGGTAACACCCTCGATGGCGAAACCTTTTTTAATGAACTGATATCAGGTCAGTACGATTAGAACTTCACCTATTGAGGAGAAAAAAATGTCTGTAGCCGGACTGAGTGCAGAACAATTACAACGGGTGAAACGTATACACGAATATGCTCCCCGTTTTCCCCTGACAGAAACCGATGATGCGCAATTACTGAAAACCTGTTACGACTATATGGATACATTCAAACAGGTGATAGACAGTGCATCCACTGCCCGGCTGGATGATATTTGCCCGCAATACACCGGTTTTTTCCAATTCGCCAAACTCATGGAAATGTTGGCTCAGGGTATTGCTGAGGGTATTATCGACGTTCCAAGGGATCATTAGCCTTAATGACTATATCAAACTACCGCTTAACGCCTGATGCTCAGGCCGATCTGATTGAAATCCGTCGTTTTACTGTACAGCAATGGGGTAAGATGCAATCGGAAAAATACCTGTCCGGACTTCAACAAACCTTTCGTTTGCTGGCTTCTACCCCTGCACTGGGAAGAAGCAGGCCGGAAGTCGGATCGGGCGTATTGAGTTTTCCTTATGTCAGTCATGTCATTTATTACCTCATCCACGAACGGCAACCGGTGATATTTGGTGTGCTGCACAAACGGATGGTGCCTGCAAATCATCTGGACGGACGCGAAATGATTTGATTGTCTGGCCTCATTGAATCCGGGACTCGCAATGGAAAATATCAAGCGTATTCACTTATTATCCAATACCGAAATCGAAGAACTCTATGCCTGTCCCGAATTCAATGATCACGAACAAAACCTGTATTTTTCCTTAAGCCCGGCAGAACGGGCTGTTCTCGAACAGTTTCGCAATACCCAGACTCGTATCCATTTCATCCTGCAACTGGGTTATTTCAAGGCGAAACAACAGTTTTTCAACTTATCACTTGATAAGGTCATCCAGGATGTTCAGTATATTGCGGCTACGTATTATAGCGATACTGATGCGGCCCGGTTCACAGGCTCACTCTCCCGCAAATACAGGCGCAGTCAGCGGCAGGCCATACTCTCGCTCTTTGGTTACCGAAACTGGTCTCCGCAATATACAACTGAAATAGAATCTCATCTCGCCTATTTGTTGCGTTACTATCCCAAAGGGCACAGTGCGTTTCGTCAACTGCTGACGTATTTTGAGCATCAAAAATTGATGCTCCCGTCCTACCGAATTCTACAGGATATTTTCAGCCACGCCTTTATTGCGGAGGAAAATCGCCTGAATGCGGCAGTTTCCTTGTTGCCTGCCGTAATCACTGAGCAACTGGACGCTTTGGTACAGCGGGATGACGGTATCACTGCCCTTAATATTATCCGTGCCGACCAAAAGGATTTTCAGTACACCGCTGTCAGAATGGAAGTAGATAAGGCATTGCGTATTGAAGATCTCTATCAGTTTACTCGGGATTTTCTGCCTTCTCTGGCGTTGTCAAAAAATGCTATCCGTTACTATGCGGAAATGGCCGAACAATATGCTGCCTCCCGGTTGCGCAGACTTAGCAAAACCCAACAGTGGCTACAGGCCTTGTGTTTCGTCTATCACCGTTATCAGCAAATCATGGATAATCTGATTATCAGCTTTTGTTATCACACACGGGCGATCATGGATGCCGGTAAAATTTATGCGTCGATAGCCCACATGGATCACAGTGCCAAAGTCGTCACGGATTTTCCCGGACTGGCAAAGTTTCTGAAATGGTTTCCAGAACGGAACCCAAACATGAGCCAGACCGAACTGAATGAAGTGGCATTCAGTATGTTGCCCAAAACACAATTTTCCGTTATGGCAGACTTTTTGGAAGGCAAATCTTTTGATAAGAAAGCGGCGTTGTGGGAATACTATGGTCAGTCATCCCGCTTGCTCTCGTTGTATCTGCGTCCGATATTTACCCGGGTAAAATTGGAATATTATAAGAAAGACAGTCAAATAGGCGAACTGATCCATGTATTGAAAACACATTACGCCAGTGGAAAAAGTCCAGCCGCCTTAAAAATCTGCGATGCGCTGGGATTCACCATTCCCAAAAGTATGAATGCCTACCTGAAGCGGAAACCCTCGGACACTCGAATCGATCCGTATTTATTTGAGTTTTTTGTCTATTTAAAGATGCTCCATGAGATTGAACGAGGCCGTCTGTATTGCAATGACAGTGTCTCGTACTGTGATATTGATACCGATCTGGTTGACGATACGCTGGTTGATCACGTTGAAAAGATCGCGGCGGAGTTTGGTTATTCCCGCCTTCCTGTTTACTGTGACCAGCGTCTTGATGAAGCGCTACAGGAGCTGGATGAAGCCTGGGAGAGGACGACTTACAATATTCGTGAAAATAACAATCCCGGCTTTAACGTTCGTGAAACCAAAACCGGACAACAACACTGGAGTCTGCACTATGACAGCGTTGAAAAGCTGGACGATGCTTTTTTCAAAAACTTGCCCAAAGCTGAAATTGCTAACATTGTCATGTTCATCGGTGAGCTGACTGACCTGTGGCGTGGATTTACCCACCTGAAAGACCGTTATACTAAGCGGAAAAAACCGTTACCGTTGGCAATTAATGCCTGTTTGTTGTCGGAAACCTTTGGATTTGGTGCATTGAAAATGGCGGATATGTCGGATATGGAACTCAACCCGCTTCGCGCAGTACGGGAAGATTTTATTCGGGTGGATACGCTTTGTGCAGCCAATGAAATCGTCAGCAATCATATCCATTCACTGGCGATCTTCAAACAGTGGAATCTCATGGATAACAAACTATTGGCTGATGCAGACGGGCAAAAATTTGCAACGACAGACAGTACGATGCAATCCCGTTATTCCAGAAAGCATCTGGGTAAAGGCCGTGGCATCTCGCTCTACACACTGCTCGCCAATTACGTGGCGGTTAATGCGAAAAATATTGGTCTGAATGAGTACGAAGGTCATTCATTGTACGACATGATTTACAACAATAAAACGGATATCGATATTCATATGGTGACAGGGGATAACCACTCACTGAACAAGCTGAATTTCGTCACTCTGGATTCTATCGACGTAGATTATGTTCCCAGTATCAAGAAGGTGCGTCACGCAGCTGACGCTATTTATTCAGCGAAACCTCTGGATTATGATACTGGTATTCTCAAACCTAAAGGGGTGATTAATATCGAACGTATCCGCTCTCAGCGGCGAGGCGTTCTGCGTGTATTGCTTTCACTGATCATGCAGGAAAATACCCAGAGCAATATCATCCGAAAACTGAACTCTCATGCCCGTTACGCCAGATTAAAAGCGGCGTTGTTTGAATATAATGCCTTCTTCAAGAGCACTCATGTTCTCAATCTGATAGATGATATGGCACTCAGAAAAGCGATCCGAAGCGCCCGAAACCGGACAGAAGCCTATCATCAGCTTCAAAGTAACATCCGAAAAACGTACAACGGTATCTTCAAGGGTAAAAAAATCGTTGAAAACCGGGTCAGTGCTCATGCAGCCAGATTGGTTGCCAACTGCATCATTGCCTACAACAGTATGATCCTGAATGCGGTCTACCAGAAGATGCTGGCCAACGGTGTTTCTCAAGAAATTATTGATGAGTTTACGCGGATTTCGCCGATTGCCTGGACACACACGTTGTTCACGGGGCGATACAACTTTAAGAGAAATAACGGAAAAATCGATGTAGAAGCGATGGCGAGGATATTGGAGTCTCACCTGAAACAACATTTTTGGCGGGATGACTGATCAGGGTTTTCTCTCAAAGTTTACAGATCTGGGGGTTCTTCCGATGGACCCGTAATGTGTCAGATTTAACGGAAATACTGACAAAAGCATCAGATGCTGGTTATAAAATAACGCCAGAACAGGCAGCGGCACTCAGTCCTTATATACGTGATCATATACGCCGATTTGGTCGGTATGATGTGGATATGACAATTTTTCCACCAGAATTAAATCCCAAGCCTATTCCAATTGGCGTATGAAAACAGACTATGCCAACATTTTACACGTATTATGAACAGACTCGCATTACCCAGACGCTGATGCAGTTGGAAATGAGGTTAAATACCTTGCTTGATCGGGTAACAGCTAACATTAATGCTGATGCCAATGATTTCGTAAAATGCCAGCCCCACTCTAACCGTCTGACATGGAGTCTGGCGAACCGTTGCTGGAAAGCCGGTATTGACAACCCGGTTTACAGCCAGCTCAAGCACAAAGGGATTATTGAGATTATGGGTTATGTCAATCACAAAACAGGTTATCTCAACGCCCTTGAAAACATGACAACCTATAAGAAAGAGTCAGAGGCACGGGAAGGCGATTTGATTGCCTGTATCTTCGGCAACGGAGCAAACTATGGCCTACATCGAATAGCCGCCGTTTCCGATCGCAGCGTAGGGGCACTCCGGGCTGTCAATGATAGTTATATTCGACCGGAAACGACCCACGCTGCCAATGATATTATTTCCAATGCGATCGCCCGCTTACCCATATTCAAGTATTACACCATCAATGAAGCAGCGCCTTTTGGTAGTATCGATGGACAAAAACACGGTTGCCGGATAAACACATTCAAGGCTCGCTTTTCTGCCAAATATTTCCGCAAAGGTAAAGGAGTATCAGCATTGTCGCTGGTCGTCAATCATGTTCCGGTCAATACTACCGTGAACGCCCCAAATGAGTTTGAGGGGCATTTTGCTTTTGATCTGCTCTATAACAACAGCAGTGATATCCAGCCGCTCTCGGTTTCGACGGATAATCATGGGATCAATAATGTCAATTTTGCCTTGCTGGATATTTTCGGTTACCAGTTTGCCCCTCGTTATGCCAAGTTCAAAAAAATCTTTGAAGAATTGTTCGATATCACCTTGCTGGGTGAAAAACTCCATATTTCTTTGAAAAAACCGATAAAGAACAAGTTAATCATGGATGAATGGGAACGTATCCAGCATATTGTTTGTTCATTGAGCCGTAAGGCAACCAATCAGAGTACCGTGGTCAGAAAGCTGTCAAATGGCAAGAGAACTCACTCGACGTTATCTGCCCTACGTGAGTATGACAGGTTAGTTAAATGTATCTATTTGCTTGAATACATGGACAATCAGACACTGAGACAGTTTGTGCAACAGGCATTGAATCGGGGAGAAGCCTATCATCAGCTCAGAAGAGCCATCGCGTCTGTCAATGGAAATCAGTTTCGAGGCGGAAATGATTATCAGGTTGAACAATGGAACGATTGCGCCCGTCTGATTGCCAATTGCATTATCTACTACAATTCAGCCTTGTTATCCGGACTGGTAGAACGATTTGAAAAACAAGGTAACAGTGAGGCAATTGAAATACTGGCCAATCTCTCCCCAGTGGCCTGGAGCCATATCGGGGTTTGTGGAGCAACGGAACCATAACAACGATTAACTGGTTAAATAGAATAGCTAAGATTTTTTAAATCAATAGGTTACTGATTAATTGTCGACGCGGGCTGGGCAGTGGCCAAAATGAGTAAAGGTGATTTGGCTATCATAGAGGGGCTGGCTAAAAATGACAATTTACGATGTAAATTGGCTACCTAATTTTTGGCTATTTAAATTGACCGCTTAAAGGTGTTTACTGTTCCGTTACTCCCGAAACCCCATATCCAGTTGGCAGGGAACTACATCTTCGAAGAACAAAGCGACACACTCAGTCTTGACAGTCTGCTAGAAAATGTAGACCCGCAGCTCGAATCAAAGATGGATGATAGTAATGAGTATGATGTTTACGAGGAAGCAGGCTGATCATTTTCATTTAATATTTTGAAATAATTAAATAATTTTAACATCATGGAACTTTTCGCTGAATTGGGCGCAAACCCCCGTTAACCCCGGCTCACAGGAATGCTCTGGATCGTTTACTTGAGTCATCAGATAATCAGCCTTCCCAGCTGACATGGCTTCTGCAGTCGCCGGGTAAAATCAATGGTAATAACTTGCTGCAACAATCCAACTAAACCAGCAAAATTTCTGGTCCTCGTTTTTCAAGAATACGGAGCATTCTAAGAGCTGGGCCACTTGGCTTTTTTTCTTCTCGTTCCCATTTAGAAATGCTTTCTTTTGACATTCCTAATGCCATTGCCAGTACAGATTGGGACATTCCGTACTGTGTACGAAGTTGCTTTATCTCAGCCCCTGTCATCATAGTAACAGTTTTAATCTGGTCGTTGATTTTACGTGCATTGACGGCTTTTTTTAGATCGTTAACCAAGCTTTTTGGTGCAGCATCGACTGCGTGTAGTTCTTTCGCTAATTCAAGCATATTGTTTAATTTATTACTCACAAATGATTTCCTCTAAGATACCATAGGCTATTAACTCATTGATCTTCTGATCAGTGTAGCTAAGGAAAAGTTTGGAAAGCTGTTTATATGCTTCCAGTTCATCATCCTCAATTTCTTTTGCTCCTCTAGAGCTAACGGTATTCTTTGTCCAGCTATCAGCAAAAAATAAATGGTTATTAACCTTAAAGAAGATGATAACTCTTACGCCACCACTTTTACCTTTTCCATTAACCGCTATTCGTTTTTTAATCACTCCCCCACCCAGATCAGCTTCAAACTTCCCATTCTTAACTTCTTCTGCAGCATTTAATAAATGTTGATCGGAAATGTTAATTTTCTTTGTGCTTTTTTTAAACGACGATATTTTATAGAACGCCACAAATGCCTCCAAGTGGTAATGAGTACTATAGTAACAGGTACTGCTTTTAATGCAATAATTAAGCGCAAAGTGTTTTTACTTTTTTGTGGATCTTATGAGCGAAGCGAGTAAAAGGCGGTTCTCATAAATTAATGGGAATGAGGGAGCTGAACCGCCGAAGCCATAGAGGATCAATGGGATCTCGAAATCCCTCGTCCCTACTAAGCTAAAAAATTTATCAAGTGGTTTAGGCTTAATAAGTTCTGCCAAGGGCACGCAGTGGTCACGCCGTTAGGCGGGACGTATCTGCGCGTTAGCGGGCGTTTACGACCGCTTACGGGACGTAATCAAATTTATTTTTTCCTTGAACGAAGTGAAAGGAACTAACATCGAAAGTTGTAGCCTTTAGGCTCAACTCGATTTGTAATTCCTTATTTATAAGGCTTGTTTTGTTCAGGAATAAACTTCGAAATTAATTACATGTAAAAGAATTTATTCGAAGTTTATAGCTTATTTTTCACTCTTTTTTGTAGATTTCAGTTCTAGTAATCTGTTTTAAATACAAAACAGCAGAAAAATACGGGAAAATCATGTGTGGAATAAGTGAAAAATGACTTATGGTTGCCACAAAAAAAACACCAAAACCGTGCTAGGCACGGTTATTTTGATTATTAATCAAAGAAATCTTTAGTTAAGTCAGGATGATCCCTTCTTGTTCAAGTAACAATCGATAAAATTGCTCCGAATATTCGTTTACGTGAGGATACTGTGCCTTTAATTTAGTTTTTGCATAATAGACAGCAACCGGTGTTGTTGTTTTTTGCCACTCGACAAACATACACCAGTAAATTGAATCTGATTTATCTTTCTTTCGCAAATTATCAACCGAACGTTGCGTTCTATCTAGTTCGGCTTCCAGATTTTTTGATTTTTTACGATCTAACAACTCAATACTATCTTCAATTTGTTTGAGTGCTTCAGCTTTCTGTTCCTGTAAATCCGGAGCAACCACTGAGCGTTTAATCTTTTTCAGTAGCTGACGCAGCGCGTGTTTGCTTTCTATATCAATGCCTAATCGCACCATATTCAATAAATGACGCTGGTATTTTTTTTCCAGATTTTCAAGCTGACCACTTTTAATTGCCCAGTTTTGGAAGTCAATCAAGCTGCGCCGGATTTCGTCACACGGAATACCTTTAGACATAAAAAATTCCGGTTTCAACCAAATCCGCACGGGCTTATTTTGGCCAGCATCCCGGTCTTTATCCCTATGAACGACGATTTGCTCCAATTGCTCAAGAACGGACAAAGCATGAAGTGCCACATCATACGATTTACGACCGTTATCATATTCATGCAGTACTCCCATCGCCTTGGCGATAAATTCAAAGGGCACCATCACTTCAAACAGATAATCATGACCGGGGAAAAAATCCGCATTCGCCACGAATGCCAACGACAACGAAGTTAATGCTTCACGGCTCTCAGAGCGTGTACTGATACGCATGGGTTTTGGCACATAGTGCGGATTTTTTCGCTCGGAATACGGCGTATAGCCCTTTTGACGAAGCGCGATAAGAGCTCTATCCCGCCGCCAGTCATGACTTTTTAGGGTACGAGACAACCGAGCAGGCGTTCCTGTTGGGATTTTGATGTCCTGTTTCGGGATATTGCGCCGATGGATTTTAGGCTGCCCCCGACGTAAGGCGTTGGATTCACCACGCCGGCTACGACAAACTGAGGGGTCAAATGTTGATTGGGTATGTTGATTTTTAAACACATCCCCTGCACTTATGGCGGAGATCAAAAAGTTGCAATAGAAGTCTCATCGTTCTATACTCCTATGCAGAAACTACTAATTCGATTTCTGCAAGTGTGAACCCCACATATCTGGACAAGCCGCCAAGTTTGAAGCAGATTGTGGGGTTTCTTCTTTTTAGCGGTTAGTTAATCACGTTATTAACTGCCCGCATTTAGTCACCTTTCGGCGTGACTGACCAACGAAAAACCCTGATAAGCTAGCACTGTGAAACAAAAAATTCAATAAACCTTTCTAATTGTTTTATTCTCACCAATAAACCATCTGGACTTATCAAAAAAATAAAATCAGTAAACAAAAATTAAACAATATTCATACTAGCACCGGAAGAATAAACTCTCAAGAAAGTTATGACTTAACATCATTAGTACTGTGATCCGCACTGGCTCTTTCGATTAAGCGACTAATCATCTCACCTTGAGATACTCCCTCTACTTTGCACATTTTTTGTAACTGTAGCTTCAGTTCATTAGATACATATACTCTAATAGATTTATCATTTGCGGCTTTACGACGAGCAATAAAAGCCTGCTGTCTTTCAATCCCAGTTAATCGGTTACCTTTTCTGTATGGGCGTTTTGAAGAAGAAGTAGCAGTACTTGTTTGTGGCATAGAACCCCCATGCATATAATTCAAAATCTACTTATTGGCGAATAAATCAGTATATATCATAACCAGTTAATATGGGTTATTCCCGAACAATGCACAGGTAAATTGAGGTAAAAGTCACAGATACAGTTTGACGTCTTCTTACCTGACCGTTAGTATTTTTTCTACAAAAACGATCCATCGCCTATCAGGATCGCCTTCGGGTGGCGAAATAAAACTCCTGTAGCCTGAAAGGGAGAGCAAAATTGCGGTACATCTGCACACTTTTGGAAGCAGATATCGTCTGACGATGAAAGTTATCCTGTCACTTTATACACCAGACAGGCTTATCACATACATTGAGCAATATCCTGCTACGGTCACCATAACCGTTTTACCTTTATACGACTTTTACCTACGCTTTAAGTCACGCACAATAAACGTCCCGAAAACTTCGCGGCGTCACTTGCGTTTAAGCGAAGCGATTACCAAGTGACGCCGCCAGGTGATCAACGTCCAAAGCACGTCCAGTCTGGCTTTACGACCGATTTGAACCCCGTATTACTCAGTGTCACCACTTTTCATTGGCATTTTTCTGCCTTAATTCACTTATTTCGTTTGTTTTTCACTCACCGCCTTGTAATAGGCCGATGCAGTAAAGAAAGGAGATATCACACGTCACGAATAATGAGGCATTCATCCTGATTGAATCAGGCACTGAACGGGGAGTAAACCATCGCCGTGCTGAGCACGCAGCGAACTCCTGCAAAAACTCAACATAACCCTCGCCCTGCTACACATTATCTGACGCACCACGGAACGGTGAATCTAACCGACACGCAGGGAAAATGTTTCGAAATAAGTAAAATGAGTCTGAAAACAAAGGGGAAATACGGATAGCGAAGTGATCACGAACGAGAATAAATAACAAAGATTGATTTAGCCGTCCGTTTTCTCCCCTGAGTTTGTGCGCTTTTGAGAGGAATTATAGCCGTTAAACTTAGCGGTTTAGTTATTGAGTAAGCTAAAACAATCAGTTAAAGTATTCCCGCCATTGGCAAATACCAATGGTCAGGGATTTGCAACCCTGTGGACACTTCACTGGTAGGATATTTCTACCAGTGTGCCTGCGTTCGCCTTTTCTATGGGGATTCAGGCAGGGGAGGTTTCGACCTCGCCGGATGAGTGTCCCGGTATTGCAAACCCTGTCTGGATCGCCACCATCAATATTAATAAATGGAAAGGGGTAGCAGGAATGAATAACAATGTTAGAAATGACTGGCATCAGGCCGACATTATTGCTGCATTACGTAAACGCGGTACAACCTTAGCCGCACTCTCCCGAGAAACGGGACTCAGCTCATCAACACTCGCAAATACATTCAGCAGACCGTGGCCTAAAGGTGAATGGATCATCGCAAATTATCTCGGCATCCATCCCTCAGAGATTTGGCCTAGCCGTTATTTTGATCAGCGTGGTCAACTTATTGAGCGTAAAGTTCGCAACAAACCACAGAAATAACCCACCTTTGTTTTTTAGCCAGTTTGTGAAAATGATAAATTTTGATATGAAGCCGTGAGATTTAAATGGCAGCCTGATTTAGCCATTTTTAAACTCCACGGCTTTTTTGGTTTACTTTGACTTTGCGTGCTATCTAAAACCATACCCCCGTTTCTATGTTTACCAGCTCACCTTTTTCATGTGGAATTTTATGATCTCTCAATAGCCCCCCTGATAAGCAGGTTAAGCTAGAACACAAAATTCTATCCCCCCTCTGAAATTGATGCGAAATTCTGGCGATTTCACCCTGAAATTTTTCATTAAAAATGATTTAAAACAATAAGATAAAAATGAAATGTCTATGGAGAAAAATAAGCAAAATAAAGCGTTTTTCAATTAAAAAATTTTACATTTATTATTTTATGTAGGATATTTAAATAAAATCAAAAAACCTACATATAGAGTAAAGATATGAATGAACCCTATAAACAATTAGACAAGGTTGCGCAAAGGTCAGTTCGTCTACTCCAGTCACTCAGCGATCAAATCCAAAGCCAAAAGCAGGAGCTGAGTAAAACAACTTATTACCAAACGTATTCAAAAGCGGCTCTCGCAAAATTACCAAAGTTAACGCGTGCAAGCGTGGATTATGCCGTTAACGAAATGGAAGGACAGGGATATGTATTTGGCAAGAAGCAAGCAGGCTCTTCATCCAAGTACGCAATGACCATTGAGAACATCATAGATTTATACCATCACAGAGGCGTACCCAAATACCGGGATCGCTATCACGAAGCTTTGACTTTCTTTATCGGGAATTTGAAGGGCGGAGTATCTAAAACCGTCAGTACAGTTTCCCTGGCACATGCATTACGTACCCACCCACACCTGATTTTCGAAGACCTTAGGATATTGGTCATCGACCTTGACCCACAGGCATCGGCAACTATGTTCCTCGATCATAAGCAGTCGATCGGCTCTGTTGATACAACATCAGCCCAAGCCATGCTGCAAAACGTTTCACGCGAAGAGTTACTGTCTGAATTTATCACATCCTCAGTTGTTTCTGGCGTAGACATTATCCCAGCATCCATTGAAGACGCATTCATTGCATCACGTTGGGAAGAACTTTGTGCAGAATACCTGCCAAACCAGAACATCTATACCGTTCTGCGCGAGAATATCATCGATAAAGTGAAACACGATTACGACTTCATCTTTATTGACAGTGGGCCACACTTGGACTCCTTCCTCTCTAACGCGATCTCAGCCGCAGATTTTCTGATGACGCCAATTCCACCTGCACAAGTGGATTTCCACAGTACACTGAAATATCTAGCTCGCTTGCCGGAGCTGGTAGATATAATCGAATCGACAGGCGCATCGACTCGCCTCAGCGGCAACATCGGTTTTATGTCCAAATTAGTGAATAAGACCGATCACAAGCTGTGTCATAGCCTGGCAAAAGAAATTTTTGGTGGTGACATGCTTGATTTTTCTATCCCTCGATTGGATGGATTCGAGCGCTGCGGTGAGTCTTTTGACACCGTTATTTCCGCAAACCCAGCCACGTATATCGGCAGTGGGGAAGCTCTAAAGAATGCGAAAGGAGCAGCAGAAGACTTTGCCAAAGCAGTTTTTGACCGTATTGAGTTTATCAGAGTTAATAGAGGCAATAATGCAAAATAAAAAACGTCCAACTATCGGAAGAACGTTCAATTCAATATCCTTGAATACGCTGCCGGGAAACCAAACTACAGAGCCGAGTTTTATACTTGCCTCGGGACAAACAGCTACGTTTCAACTAGAACACATCCCAGCTGATAAACTGGAATCTGAAACTACCGTTAATTTTTTAGTTAACGGGCGAGATCAAAGTGCACTGACAAAAGAATCTGTCAGCGACATCATACGCACTATCAGTCTGCAACAATTCTTCCCTGCAATAGGCCGTCGTATTGATGGCAAGATAGAGATTCTGGATGGTTCTCGCAGACGTGCTGCTGCTATTTTCTGTGGTGTAGGTTTAGATACCTTAGTCACGAACACAAACATAAGCATCAATGACGCAAGGCAACTTGCCGCAGATATTCAGACTGCGAGGGAACACAACATTCGTGAAGTCGGCTTACGCCTGATCCAGTTGCGAGAGGGAGGTATGACCCAGAAAGAAATCGCTGAGTCTAACAACATGTCACAAGCCAAAGTGACTCGCTCAATCCAGTGTGCTTCAGTACCCAGCAATATTGTCGCCGTGTTTCCTGTTATGTCTGAGTTAAGTTATGCAAATTATAAAACGCTTTTGGACGTCACTGTTGACATAAAGAAAAACAAACTTTCGATTGATGAAGTCGTGAGCTGTGTGCGTGACGAAATCCATCATATGGATAAAACCAAGCTGGTTGCTCCCGACGAAATGAAGTCTATCATCATCAAGCTGTTTAAAGATTTTAGCAGCAACAAAGTAAAAAAAACCGCAGCAGAAAAGCAGCAGGTAAGCTCTCTTTGGAACTTCAAAGATAAGGATTCCTTTGCCCGAAAACGGATTAAAGATAGATCTGTTAGCTTTGAATTTAATCGCGTACCAAAAGAATTCGAGGAAGAGCTGGAAAAAATGCTCCAGATATTAATGCGAAAACACTTCAATTCAAACGAATAATTCGCCAGTTGATTTTATATATAACTAAATGAATTTATTTTGTTTATTTGAAAAATTTCGGGATGAAATCGCCAAAATTTCATAGTTGAAGAGCAACTTACTAAATACTCTTTTTCTCGCCCTAATACTATAGCCGTTCCCCGTATTAGGACATGCCCCCAATGATTAAATAGTGTGATAAATTTCCCACTTTTTATTCTGAGTGAAAGATGGCTAAAGTTGATGTGGTTTGTCGTCACTGTCACAAAATAGAAGCGGTTAAAGGACATGGAAAGGGACGTTGGGCATCCCCGTTATCACTGTTATGCCTGCCGTAAAACCTTATATGGTTTCAAATGACACTTGGTTGCTAGTACTACAGCCGTAATTGGTCTGTAAACACAGGATTATCATGACGACAATAATGACATTGTTGTGCGCAGTACTGATGTCGCCGCCGCCAGTCTGCCCAAGATAAAATCTGCTCGACGGTTTCTCTTGTCTTTTTCATCATTTTTGACAGTAGATTACGCAATTCCGACACGCTCAGGGCTATCTGGGCCAATAACGACAGCATAATATGTCGGTACCGGGCTTGTGCCCCGACAATACAGCACAGACGGAAAAACCACCCTGCTGGGTATCAGCAAGCGAGGCAACAAAAACCTACGCCGGTTATCCGACGATTAACGCGAAAAATGTCGTCCTGTTTTTCGGCGCAATCTGGGAAACGTATCCGCTTTCACAAAGAATTCATATCATTCTGGATGGAGCGGGTTACCACCGTTCAGAAATAGTTCAATTTTTTGCTGAGGTCCTGAATATCAAGTTGCATTATCTGCCGCCTTGTATCTTAAATGTAGGTTAAAATAAACACGATTAGATTTGGTGCGGTGTATGCAGCCTGATGCCGCCTAGGGTTCCTAGCCCGTCTGTAAGCGATTGGCGCATACACTCAGCCACTCATCTGAAACCCGAACAGTTGTCCGTATTCCATAACGTATTTGCAAGGAGGGGTAATAATGAGTCTGCCAAATCCACTCTGTGTGGGAATTGATGTTTCTAAAGCAACACTGGACATCGCTGCCAGTCATGAGTTTGCACAGTTCACTGCAAGTAACGACTCTGATGGTTTTGATGCCATTCTTGCTGAGTTGAGAACCCATTCCGTTGCGCTGATTCTGATGGAGGCCACTGGTGGGCTTGAAGCCGCCGTGGCCTGCTCGCTTCAATACCAAAAAGATTACGTCAGTGTCAGACCTTACTGAGGTGTTTCACTGATCAACTTTCACTTTTAACGACAAGGAT
The DNA here is from genome assembly GCF_037260955.1 of Xenorhabdus sp. TH1. Classification (NCBI taxonomy): domain Bacteria; kingdom Pseudomonadati; phylum Pseudomonadota; class Gammaproteobacteria; order Enterobacterales; family Morganellaceae; genus Xenorhabdus; species Xenorhabdus sp. TH1. The sequence continues at coordinate 14,345 of NZ_CP147736.1, read as the reverse complement.
GAATGCAGAAAGATTGCTAAGGCAATGATAATGATGACAAAGACAGGTAAGACCGTGACTTGCTAAACCTGATTTATGCTCTGAGCTTAAAGCTCGTTAGGAGAGTGAGGAGCCAGTCAGCGGATTACATCGAGGCCCGCAGCTCTGGCTGCAATAAGGCTGATGTTATGAACTCCCGCTCCTCACGGAGTAAGATGGGAATTCATCAATAAAATCCAGCCAGCTTTGGGAGGAGATTATGCCTAATCTCATCATCGGTCTTGATATTGCTAAAAATATTTTTCAAGTTTATGGGACCAACCACCGTGGCATAGCCACTATTAAACGAAAGTTACGTCGAAATAGTGTGTTGAAGTTTTTTGCGACTCTGGAGCCTGCACTCATTGGGATTGAAGCCTGCCATAGTGCACATTATTGGGCTCGGGAATTGAGAAAACTGGGGCATACGGTTCATTTGTTGCCAACCCAATACGTTAAACCTTTTGTTGTTAGTGGAAAAAATGATGCTAATGATGCTGCTGCGATCTGTATGGCAGTAACAAGACGGGATATTCACTGTGTGCCCATAAAAAGTGCTGAGCAGCAATCATTACAGTCATTGCACCGAATACGGGAAGGAGCTATTCAGGAAAGAACAGCTAAATCAAATCAGATCCGGAGTCTGTTTTCAGAAGAAGGCATCATATTTCCGACCGGGCTGTCTTCGCTAAAAAAAGGTCTCCTTGAGCTTATAGAGGACGGTGAGTCCGTGATAACCCCTATCCTGAGAAAGCTGGGCAAGATGTATCTTGAACAATTATCCTGTTTACAGGCGTGGATCGGTGAGCTTAACGAAATGATTGACAGATATTTCAAAGATAACGATGCCTGTCAACGGTTAGCCACCATTCCCGGTATTGGGCCGGTGATCGCCACGGCCATTGTCAGTCGCGTTGGGGATCCTGGTCTGTTCAAGAATGGCCGACACTTTTCTGCCTGGCTAGGGTTAACTCCCAGGCAATATTCCAGTGGTGGAAAAACCCGACTCGCCGGAATAACGAAACGGGGTGATAGTTATATACGAAAGTTGCTGGTTCAGGGCGCCAGAGCCGTGATTTACCACATAAACCGAAGGCATGATAACTATGGCGATTGGATAAAAAAACTGATGCAGCGCCGTCCGGTAAATATTGTGGCTATCGCGCTGGCAAATAAGATCGCCAGAATATCATGGGTGATACTAATGGGTGAAGAAAAGTTCAGAGTGACATCGTAATCACAGGGGAATGAAATTTATTTTAGCTGTATTGATCTTGCTAATTGCGCAGGAAAAGTGAGATGGGAGATCGGTCAAACCAACACCTGCAAAACCTGATATATCCGACGACCAAGAATGAATAAAGGTCTGAAGGCCGATAAGGAGCAGGTGTGCATATATCCATCATGGCTCAGCAGAAAATAACCTGCAAACACAGAAGCCGAATGTACGAACGCAATTATGACCGTCATTCAACGAACTTATCTTGCACATAAGCGGGAGTTCATGTACGGATATAGAGCTGCAACCTACCGTCGATGCCAGAGTAATTTTTGTCTTGCAAATGGGATGCGTTCATATAGAGCATAAAAATACGTGGAGCATTTATGCGGCAACCGATTCTGTCCAACAATGCTCCGTTTCGTCATTTAATTTTATGCCCGGATACCAATGCTCAAATTGGGTTTTCAAATCATCATTCAGTACGGCTGTGCGGGTCTGGAGTAAGTAATGAGCACCTTGCTGGCTCCACTGCATCTGCTGTTTTTTCACCATCCGTTTGGCAATCACTTCATTGATCGTCGATTCAACAAATGAAAAGGAAATGGGTTCACCATATCGGTACATTTCACCGTAATTCGGGATCATCATGCGGTTATTTTCAATATAGGTATACATTTCATCGATATGTTTTGACAAGGATTTCTTATTTTCATAATGCAATATGTCCTCATCACACATAGCGGCACAATCATCCAGGTGTTCTAATGCCTTCATCACATTTCCATGCCAAAGATACCATTTTGTACTGGTTAAAGAGTCCAATAATTCTGCACCGAGTTCAGGTGCGCTTTTTGATACTCCTTTGGCATATTGTTTTAGTACTGTCAGACGCATCGTGATATGAAACCAATCCAATACGTGCTGGGATTCGGGGTACAGGTTAAATTGCAGATCCCTGAGATTATCAGCACCATCCGATAAGAAAGTAATTTGTTGATTCGCCTGCATTCCCTGTGAGGATAGCTGGGCGATGAGTTTTCTTCGGGGATGATTTTCCAGACATTGCACAAAACCAAAACGTTTGGTCGGAACATTAGACGCGAATGATTTTCCGGCTATGACTTCGAAATGATGTTTTCTGTCGTCCCGATTTCTGACGTAGCCGCCATCAATGCCCACCGTCATCGATTTTCCCGGTTTAGGTAAGTTTTCCCATTCTCTGGGATCGCCGGTGAGAAAATCAGGTAACTCCTCTAATTCGGCCTCTTGTCTCTTGGCTGTCTGGCAAAGATGATTTCTGACGGTGGCGGCATTAACGTGTTCTTCCACCGGGAGAATATCTTTGAGCAGACTGGCGGTCAATCCATAAGACATCAGTGATGCCCACCGGGTTTCTATGTATTTAAGTTCCGGATGAGTATGCGTATCACACCAGTGATTGAGCAGGCTAACGGTTTGGGTTGAATGTTTCTCACACGCACACCGGTAAACCCGAAATCCCTCCACGGGAATAATGCCAAACAAGGTACGGTATTGAATGGTCTGTTTGCCTTTTATCCGCCGGTTTCGTTGACAATGAGGGCAAACACGATGTTCATTCAGGTATTCAGCCGCCTGTTTCTGGATCACCGATTGCTGGATAGCATTCAAAAGCAATTTGGATTCAGACAGGGAAAGCTCAATGTCATTGGGGGAATCCTTCTGTTTTTCTATCGTGAATAGAGTCTCAGTATGGCGATGCCCCGATTTATCGACCATCGCGATTTGGATTGTGAATTGCATGGTGCTGTCCTCTCGGGGGATGGCTACCGTCTTCCCCCGTTTTTTAGCTGGTGACGCAATTTATAATACGTAGAAACGCCTAACCCCACGTTATCGCAAGCCAGCTTTAACTTGATGCCTTTCGCTCGTAACGCGTCTATTTGAGGCAATTTACTGATCTCCGCAGGCGGCCTGCCCGTTCGTTCTCCACGCTGTTTTTTCGCAGCGATCCCTTCGGTTTGCCTCTCTCGAATGAGTGCCCGTTCAAACTGACTGAAAGCCGACATCATATGCAGTTGCAGCTCTTGCATAGGCGTGCTCTCGTTGGCACTAAACGTGAGCTGCTCTTTCAGAAAGATCAATGTAATACCTTGTTTACGTAAACGCAGGGTCAGAGTACACATATCCATCATATTGCGACATAACCGATCGATGGAGTGAACAACTATCGTGTCGCCGGTTCTGACCTGTTGAAGCATAGCCTGGAGCTGTGGCCGGTTGATGTTTTTCGCACTGGCCTGTTCGATATAGATTTTGTCAATTTTAATACCGGATGCAGACAGTGTCTCTTTCTGGCGATCAACGTGCTGGTCAACCGAACTCACCCGGATATAGGCATAGTGCATACTACCCTCAAAAGTCTTTAAACCTAGTAAAGATTTATAGAATACTCTATAAAATTAATTTTTCTGAGGTTTATAGAGTGTTATCGACTTGTTTTTAGCGCGGATGAAAAGGTATACCTTTATGGATACCGATCATTCTATCCGCTACAGCCCTATCACCATCGACTCCAGTTCCGGAGCATTAAGGTTAAGCTGACTTAATTGGCGATTCACCTTTCGGCGGTTGAATCGGACAGTATCCAGATCATCTATCAATGGGCGAATTTTTCTGACGGGGGTTGTGTCATCAGCATGAATAATTGCATTGAGTAGTGCCAGGGTTTTCATCGCTTCATCCTCTGGCGTGGCACCGGGCATTCTGTTTCCGGCCAAACAAAAAGGCGACTTCAGGCGTGAGTTTTCGAGAAGTGTTTCAATACGGATATCATGAATCCAGTGCTCGAAAAAGTTGTATTCGTAGGTAAAGCGCTCACCGGCATCAAATTCAAAATCATCCAGCGTAATTTTGTAAGGGTTATCCAGAAAGCCGATCCCACCTTCATAAGAAATGCCATAATTTTTGCCATCAATACGGAATTGATGCAGGTGATCATCCTGCCATCCTTGTGCTATCTGAATGATATAGTGAAAAGCAGCTAAAGAAGTCCCACCTGATAATCTGAATCGGTGCCAGACCATTGGACTAATACCTCAGAGGACAACTTTAACGACATAGGCTTTCATGGTGAAGCGCCAAATAAATACGATTTATTGCTTATTCTATCGTCGATTTAACAAAGTGCCCCACACATTTTTATGCTCTACTCCCTGCGCGATCTGAATAATATAATGAAAAGCTGCTAAAGATGTCTCGCCTGATAGCCTGAATCGGCGCCAGACCATTGGACTTGTCCTCCGAAGAGCCACTTTCACAATATAGGTTTTCATGGTGAGCTATCTGAGAAAAATAGGTTTAATTGCTCATTCTATCGCCGATTGAACAGAGTGCCCCACAAATTTTTATGGTCTCTCCTTCTTTCTGCTTTTTTGTTTCTGGGAAATCTAAATTCGCAAAAATGGGACTGAGTTTCTTTGACACTCCTACCATTTTGAAAAGTCATTTAGAGTTGTTTTTTTATAATAATGAGTCTTTTAATGTAATGACTATCACTTTTAATAATTATAATTGTAATTATTAAAAGATTAAATAATCGCAAACTTTCTTTTAATTATTTTTACCAATTTCTTGTTTTATGAGAAAAGTTAATATAATATTGCGAAAAAATATAATTGTTTTTAATAAAGTTGAGATTGGCGGGAGTCCTGTGATTTTTGATTCTATAATCAAAAAACTTGAAGATACATTATTGAAATTTATTTTATACTAAATTTAGTATAATTGTCTGAAATTGCATTTTTAAAAAAATCAATTAATATATTTCTGCGAGGGATTATTTGATTTTTAACATTATCTGATGAAAATGGTTTTTTAAACTAATGAATATTAACAGTGTAAAAAAAACATAAGCAGTATGGTATTTAATAAAAATACTAATTTTATTTTTTCTTAATTAACTTTAAAAGGTAACTATCATAGGTATGTTTTTCTTATGTAAAAACAATAAATTAGCACTAAAATTTCTTTATTAAATTTTACGAAAAAATCAATTGGAGTATATTGTGAAAATAACTAATTACATGGGGAATACCCCTTTAGTAAATATAAAAAACATATATGGTTATAATTATGGATCCGTTTGGGTTAAATTGGAGAAATTCAATCCAGGTGGAAGTGTTAAATCTAGAGTTGGGTTTCAGATGATATATGATGCTGAATTATCTGGAAGATTAAAATCAGGAGATCATTTATTAGAACCCACAGGAGGAAATACTGGGTTAGGGTTGGCGGTTCCTTCCTCCATTAAAGGTTATAAACTCACATTAGTTATTCCTGATAATTTCAGTAATGAGAAAATGAGTGTATTAAAGCAATACGGAGCTGAGATAATTTTATCTGATCATAAAACTGGACCTGGATCACATATAAGATTAGCTAATGAAATTTTGAAAAGTAGTAATAAATATATTTGTCTAGATCAATTTAGCAATTTATCAAACCCTAAAGCACACTATTTAACAACTGGAGTAGAAATAATAAAACAAATGAATGGGAATATTGCAGCATTTATTTGTTCTATTGGAAGTGGGGGGACTATAGTTGGAGTTGGTAATAGATTAAAAGAATTTAATGAAAATATAAAAATTTTCGCAGTACAACCTAAAGAGTGTGATATTTTAAATGGTATTTTTAACCCTCATAAAATTGAAGCTACTGCTGTAGGAATGATACCTGATTTTGTAAATAAAGATAAAATAGATGGAACTATAAGTATTGATTTTGATGAAGTACAAGAGCTAAGAAAACATTTGTGTAAAAAGGAAGGGCTTTTTGTCGGTATATCTTCAGGTGCTAATATATTAGCGGCCTTAAAATTATCAAAAAAATATACAAAAGAAAATAATATTATTACTGTTGCTCCTGATAGCGGTCGGAGTTATTTATGAGTCCTGAAATGAAAATGAATTTAAACTTTATAGTCAATGGAGTTATTTATAAAATAATTCATGACTTTAAAATATTTCATTTAAATGATGAGGATATATTGAATATATCAGAGAAAGCTAAACTTGATGCTATTGCTTTTTCTGAAAAAGATCCTTCAGCAAAAAACAATCCTAATTATGTGGCTATTTGTTATAGCTCATACTTTTCTGTTGTCTGTTATCGGATAGCATCATTAATGTATCAGAAGGGGCAGTATGGTATTGCTAAATTAATTTCTGAAAAAGCAAAAGTAAAAACAGGAATAGAAATCCATCCTGCATGTAAGATAGGAAAAAGGTTTGTTATTGATCATGGGGTAGGAACAGTTATAGGTGAAACATGTATTATAGGTGATGATTGTTATATTTTACAATCTGTAATATTAGGAGCATCGAAAATAGCAAATAATAAAGAAGGTAAACGACATCCATCCATAGGAAATAATGTTGAAGTGGCGGGGTTTGTTAGCTTAATAGGTGATATAAAAATAGGAGATAATGTTAAAATATCACCAAGGTTAATAGTAAAAGAATCAATACCCGATAATTCAAAAGTTATTAATATATCAAATATTTCTGTTGTAAGGTAATTTATCATGTTAAAACTAAGAGAAAAAGAAAGCTTCAATGTTTTTCTCGTCATCCTATCGATAAGTTTCCTTGCTCTTGGTGGAATATTTGTAAAAATTAGTGAGTTGGGACCTGTAAATACTGGGCTTTATAGAGTTTTACTATCTATTCCTATTCTTCTCCCTTTCATCATAAGTGATAAGGAAAAGGCCAAAATAAGTTTAAAAGAAATTTTTATAATTTTATTTTCTGGTATTTTTTTAGGGTTTGATTTGTTGCTTTGGAATATATCTTTTTACCATACAACTGTAGCAAATGCAAATTTATTGGCAAATCTAGTGCCATTTACAATAATACCAATCTCATTTTTTATATATAAGGAAAAAGTTCCAAGTGGGTTTTTATTTGGTGTTATTATAACAATAGTTGGGGTTTTTCTTTTAATAAAAGGAAAGGATTTTAATAACGGGTATTCTTTGTTTGGTGATTCTCTTGCATTTGCCACGTCTATTTTTTATGGGTTATTCTTATCTATCGTTTATAAGATGAGAGATAAAGTTAACGCTATAGTTATAATGTTTTATAGTGCATTTGGGACTCTGCTTGTTTTGTTTCCAGCTGCTTTTATTATTGAAGGAATTTCTATTCCGAAAGGATATAGTGAATGGTGGCCTTTAATATTATTAGCCCTATTCTCACAAATACTTGGTCAAGGTGGATTAAGCTATTGTTTAGGGAAAATAACATCATTATTAGCATCAGTACTAGTCTTGACTCAACCTGTAATATCAGCTATATATGCTTATTTTATATTTAATGAAAGAATATCACTCATTGAAATAATTGCCATGTTTATAGTTTTATTTGGTGTTTTTTGGTCGAAAAAGACGACTAGGTAAAATAACACTATATTCACAGGTACTTTTTTAGGGGCTACTAGTAGTCCCTGTCTAGTAGTCTGTAATATTATAACTATGAGTAGGAGAGAAAATAAAATATGATATTGTATATAATTAGACGGAAATATAAATGATATATAGATTTAAAGTTTTTAAATAAAACACATTGGAATCACAAATTGATTATTTAGAGGGTTGATGTATGAGATATGTTTTATATATATAATGTTTAGTTTTTTAAAAAATTATTATGGAAAAAATATGTGTATGACAATTCATCTATTTTCACAATCTCAAAAAAATAGCAATTATGGGGTTTTGTTAGATGCACTTTATTTTATTATGAGAGCCATCTGAATGTTTGTGTGTTATGCCATTATTACTAACAATGAAATCTATTATCTACAAATGTTTTTTACCAAAAAAACTTTATCCGAAAAATAGTTCTATGGATTAATTTTAATTTGTATCTTTGTGGAATTTTTCCCCATGATGAACAACGTTTATTTAAACGCTCCGGTTTGATGGTGGCGGAAAAATTATTTATTTCATCAACACATAGTTGATCCAAGGTAAGAGTGTGGCATCTATATAATATTGGCTTATTACTTGTTTTTTCTGTGATGATAAAAATATATTATTAAAACAATACACTTTGTGGTATTTTTATACAGCAATCGCGATTGAATACAATTATTTATTGGGATTGAATCATCGTGGTAATTATCCTATTAAATATATTTTCAATTATAATTTTTTTATGTTTAGAGTTTAAATAAATCAGCTTAAGGGTTCGCTATAAATAATTTTATCCGATTTATCTAAACTGAAAAAATAATGAATGATGGATGTAAATGAATTGTTATTTTAGTAAATATACCAAATGTATTTTCATAATAGTGAACTGATAGGGATAGTAACAATATTCTTGTTGTGAATCTCTATTATTGATATTTTTATAGTTTTAAGCTCTATTTACATTTGCGTTTGAATATTTTTAATTTTTTGGTTTTCTTATTTAAATGTATTTATTTTATAAAATTCCTAGCCTTCATTCTTATAAAAGTAACTTATTTTTATTGTATTTACTGTGGTTTGTTATGTGTTCATATTTTTGTTTTTACTAATATAAATATTTTTATAGTAATCAATTTTTTTGAATGATAGTAATCATATTTAAATATTAAACTTGAAAAATAAAGAATACACAAATTTAAATTATAATTAAGGGTTATTTATGAGTGAGAAGAAAAATGTACTATTATGGAATGAGTTTATTCGTGCAGTTAAGCAGGAAGTGAAACCCGCTGTAGGATGTACTGAACCGATTTCACTGGCTTTGGCCTCTGCGATAGCTGCATCCTATTTGTCGGGGCCTGCTCACCGAGTTAGTGCACTAGTATCGCCCAATTTAATGAAAAATGGCATGGGAGTTACTGTACCTGGTACGGGAATGGTCGGCTTACCAATTGCGGCTATTTTAGGTGCATTGGGGGGTAACCCTAATGCTGGTTTGGAGGTTCTACAGCAAGTACCACCCGATGCCATAGCCCAAAGCAAAACACTATTGCAGCAGGGAGCTGTCACCGTTGATATCCAACAACCTTGTGATGATATTTTGTATTTAGAAGTAACAGTATTTCACAAAAATGAATTCGCTACAGTTACTATTTCAGGCAACCATACTCAAGTTGTGAAGATTGTTCATAACAATCAAATTATTTTCGACAAACATTCTCAGACAATTAATGATATGCAACAAATTTATGATCATGAGGAAGTGTATTGTTTGGAGCAAGCAACAGCCTTACAAATTTATGATTTTTCAATAAAAGTACCTTATGAAGATATACGTTTTATTTTGGAGGCCGCTCACTTAAATAATGCCCTATCTCGAGCGGGACTCACCGAACAATATGGACTACATATTGGTATGACATTACAACGTCAACGTGATAAAGGATTATTAGCACAAGATCTTCTTTCTGACATAATGATCCGTACCTCAGCAGCTTCCGATGCGCGTATGGGAGGCTCAATCCTACCTGCTATGAGTAATTCAGGTTCTGGTAATCAGGGGATTGCAGCCACAATGCCTGTAGTTGTAGTTGCTGAACATTTACAGAGTAGTGAGGAACAATTAGCTCGTGCATTAATATTATCTCACCTCATCGCAATTTATATACACAATAAACTACCAACTCTTTCAGCGCTTTGTGCCGCAACTACAGCATCTATGGGAGCCGCAGCGGGTATTGCATGGCTGATAGAACCACGTTATCAGCCTATTGCGATGGCAATTTGTAGTATGATCGGTGATATTAGCGGTATGATTTGCGATGGCGCTTCCAATAGTTGTGCAATGAAAGTATCTACTGGTGCTAGTGCGGCCTATAAGGCTGTACTAATGGCTTTGGACAATAGTTATGTCACTGGCAGTGATGGAATTGTCTCCGATGATATAGATCAATCTATAGCCAACTTATGCTCACTTGCCCGTCATGCCATGCAGCAAACAGATACCCACATTATAGAAATTATGACTCACAAGGCAAAAATTTCTACTAACTCACTCAAGTCATATAGTGAAATAAAATAAATACAACCAGTTATACTGCTTAATATATGGCTGTAATTGAGCTACTTACAAAGTAGCTAACTTGAATTCTGGATAAGGGACTGACGTATTGCCTGTTCTAAGAGCAAAGTTTTGGTGAACGCCCAAAACCGTTCTGGGAAGGAACAGGCAATGAATAAAATGCGACAGAACCCTTTAAATCCTGTCTCCGGAGGCTATACAAATTAAACGAAAAAAAATTTTACAGAACAACGATAGTTGCTTTCTGTGCCAGTAATTTTTCTTTAGCTGCATTGTTTGTTGCCAGACGCTCACGCTCTTTGGCAACAACTGCTTCTGGTGCACGGCTGACAAATCCTTCGTTGGACAGTTTGCCTTCGATACCACTGATTTCTTTATCCAGCTTCTCGATTTCTTTATCCAGACGTGCCAGTTCCGCATCTTTGTCTACCAAACCAGCCATTGGGATCAGCACTTCTGCACCGTTGATCAGCTTGGTCACAGAAACAGGTGCTTCTTCTCCTGCTGCCAGAACGGTAACAGAGGATAGACGACCCATTGCCTGAAGGAAGTTCAGGTTTTCAGCGACGCGGCGTTGTACATCATCATTCGCATCACGCAGCAGAACTTCCAGTGGCTTGCTTGGTGCGATGTTCATTTCTGCACGAATGTTACGTACTGCGATGATCGCTTCTTTAATCCACTCCAGATCATTCAGCGCTAATTCATCAACTTTCTCCTGATCGAATTCAGGGAAAGATTGCAGCATGATGGTATCTGCATCAATGCCTTTAACCACTTTCACGCGTTGCCAGATGGTTTCGGTGATGAATGGAATGATTGGATGAGCCAGACGCAGAAGACCTTCCAATACTTCAATCAGAGTATGGCGCGCTGCGCGGACTTCTGCTTCAGAACCTTTATTGATAGCTGGTTTGGACAGTTCCAGATACCAGTCACAGAATTGGTTCCACGTGAATTCATAAAGAATATTAGCAGCGATGTCGAAACGGTAAGTATCCAGCGCTTCGCGATAAGCTTTCACTGTCTGGTTGAACTCTGCAAGGATCCAGCGATCGGCCAGTGACAGTGACATTTCGCCACCATTCTGACCACAGTCCTGCCCTTCGGTGTTCATCAGCACGAAACGGCTGGCGTTCCACAGTTTGTTACAGAAGTTGCGATAACCTTGCAGGCGTTTCATATCCCAGTTGATATCACGACCCGTGGAAGCCAGTGCCGCCAGAGTGAAACGCAGGGCGTCAGTACCGTGGGCTTCAATGCCTTCAGGGAACTGCTTTTCAGTACGCTTGCGGATTTTCTCTGCCATTTGTGGCTGCATCATATTGCCGGTACGTTTTTCCAGCAGATTTTCCAGCGGAATGCCGTCAATCATATCCAGAGGGTCGATAACGTTCCCTTTAGATTTAGACATCTTCTGGCCTTCTTCATCGCGGATCAGACCTGTCATATAGACAGTCTTGAATGGCACCTGAGGTTTACCGTCTTCATCTTTGATGAAGTGCATGGTCATCATGATCATGCGGGCAATCCAGAAGAAGATGATATCGAAGCCACTGACCAGTACATCTGTCGGATGGAATGTTTTCAATGCTTCAGTCTGTTCAGGCCAGCCGAGGGTGGAGAATGTCCATAGACCAGAAGAGAACCAGGTATCCAGCACATCATCGTCCTGAGTCAGAGTAATATCTGCGCCCAGATTGTTTTCGCGGCGAACTTCTTCTTCATCGCGACCAACGTAGACATTGCTTTCTGCGTCATACCATGCCGGAATACGGTGACCCCACCACAACTGACGGGAAATACACCAATCCTGAATATCACGCATCCAAGAGTAGTACATGTTCTCGTATTGTTTTGGTACGAACTGGATATCGCCATTTTCAACGGCTTCAATCGCCACTTTTGCCAGCGGCGCAGTGCGGACATACCACTGGTCGGTCAGCATTGGCTCGATGACCACACCACCACGGTCACCATAAGGAATGGTCAGATCGTGAGGTTTGATTTCTACCAGCAGATCCTGTTTTTCGAATTCAGTAACGATAGCTTTACGGGCGGTAAAACGTTCCATGCCACGGTATTCAGCCGGGATCTCGGTTGAATAAGCGTCAGAAGCTTCACCATTGCTATTGAACACCTCTGCGGCTTCGCGGATATCACCGTTGAGTGTCAGGATATTGATCATCGGCAGGCTGTGACGCTTACCCACTTCATAGTCATTGAAATCGTGGGCCGGAGTGATTTTCACACAACCAGTACCTTTTTCCATATCAGCGTGCTCATCGCCCACGATAGGAATACGACGGTTTACCAGTGGCAGAATGATCTCTTTGCCAATCAGCTCCTTGTAACGTGGATCTTCCGGGTTAACTGCAACACCGGTATCTCCCAGCACCGTTTCCGGACGGGTTGTCGCAACAACCAGATAATCTTTGTCTTCGGCTGTTTTCGCACCATCTGCTAATGGATAACGCAGATGCCACATTGAACCTTTTACTTCGCGGTTTTCAACTTCGATATCAGAAATTGCTGTGCGCAGTTTTGGATCCCAGTTAACCAGACGCTTACCACGATAAATCAGGTCATCCTGATACATGCGTACGAAGGCTTCTTTAACGGCTTTTGACAACCCTTCATCCATGGTGAAGCGTTCACGCTCCCAATCCACAGAGTTACCCAGACGACGCATCTGGTTAGTGATTGTGCCACCGGATTCCGCTTTCCACTGCCAAATCTTGTCAATAAAAGCATCGCGACCATAATCGTAGCGAATTTTGCTTTCTTCAGCTGCGATTTTGCGCTCAACAACCATTTGCGTTGCGATGCCCGCATGGTCAGTACCGACCTGCCACAGCGTGTTTTTGCCCTGCATACGCTGGTAACGCACGATCGTATCCATGATAGTCTGCTGGAAGGCATGCCCCATATGCAGGCTACCAGTCACATTTGGCGGCGGAATGACGATGCAGAAGCTTTCACGGCTGGTGTCGCCATTTGGCTTGAAATAACCACTCTTTTCCCAGTGATCGTAAAGAGGTTGCTCTATCTCTGTCGGGTTATACGTTTTATCGAGAGATGACTCAGATTGCGTTTTAGTAGCGGGTGTCTTTTCCATTTTATTTTGATATTTAATAGGTTGTCGGGGGTTGCCATGGTCAAATTAAAGCCGACGCTACGATAAAATTTATATCGTTCGTGAGCTAACTGTTTCAGATTTTTATCAATAAGAATAAAGTTTTTTACTTCATGAAAAGTTGTAGCAAACTGCGGAAGCCGTGCTAGCGACAGAACCATTATTCTCTTAATAAGATAGATATCTTAGATTTTCCTTTCCCCCCTGATTTTTTTTGTATTTCATATTTTGATATTTCATTCATATTGTTTACATGAGTCCCGCCACATGGAATGATAACGCCATCAAATTCCCAATAAAAAACCTCATTGTTTGTTGGTTCTGGAATCATTTTTATGAAACCATTAGGCTTTATTTTTGATGAAACTTTATTTTTTATTTTTTCAAAAATATCATTGGGTATATTATTATTAATAGAGAATGTCGCTTTAGTATCATTAATAGAACATCCTTTTAAGAAAAGATCCTCACCTGCTTCCTTAAAGCATTCAGTTATTCCATAAAATAAAAAATGGGATAGAGTATGATTTTTCATGATGTTATACCTTCTTTCCCAATCTATTTGCATCACTACTTTTTCACCAACACTAAATGTTACTTTCTCATCGAATGTGTGAATGATTCTTGTATTTATTTTCACTGATGGAACATTTGAGCATTTTGGGTTTTTAACAACTTTATATTCCCCAAGTATTTTTTGAACATTTGTAACATGTAATCCATTAATTATTCCTATATCATAAATCTGCCCACCTGATTCAGCATAAAATATTGTTTTATCAAAAATGGCGATATTATCTTCTGTGTATAGAACTGTGGCTTCCTGAGTTTTTTGATATGGTTCTTGATTGTATATACGTTTTGTCGGGGGGAGTTTGTAAATTTCATTTAAGTTCATAATGACTTTCTCGGTTTTGAATTCATAATTATA
>NZ_CP147735.1:0-252011 GCF_037260955.1 Xenorhabdus sp. TH1 | reverse complement strand
GGCAGTGCGCTGGGAAAAGCTGTACTGATCTTGTGGGTGAAAGTCCCACCGTAGAAGGTTAGCCAGACCACTACGTAGCGAGTCTTGCGTGTCCGGCGGTAACAAAGGAGACGAAGCGTAGACAGCGAAACACCCGAGCCGGAATCAAATGATGAACGTGATAGCTCCGAAATACATCTGATCGTGTGTGCCGATAGTTAGCCCAGCTAGCAGGCAACAGTTACTGGATGGTCATACTGGCGAATATCCATACAGCAGCACACACCGGAGCCGCAGGCGCCAGCGAGTTTGTAGAGAACAGTATGGAACCCAGGAGATCCTGATATTTCTCAATGGAGTGAGTATTTCTGGCGCAAGTGCAAAACATAAGGCCGGAGAAATGAGTATCAGGAAGTCGGAGTCAGTCATAGTAGTGATGAAGCGGGTAATGACCGTGGAACGAAGGGCTGGCAGACAGATCGAACGTGAGAGGGCAACAATGACCGTACACAGCAACGACGGAATTTCATGGTTAACGAAACTTGAGCATATAGGCGAGAAATCAGCAGGCAATAAGCAGCAAGTGTTCAATAAATTAGGGCATTTGTTGAACGGTGACATGCTGAAAGGGCAATTCCAGCGGCTGGATGGGAGTAAAGCGTGGGTATTGATCGCATGACAAAAGCCGCTTATGGTGAACATCTCGATGAAAACATTCAACGTCTCATTGTACGGATACGCAGAGGGACGTACCACCCTAAAGCAGCACGGATAACCGAGATCCCAAAAGAAGATGGGAGTAAACGGCCTCTGGCCATTTCGTGCATAGAGGACAAGCTGGTTCAGCTTGCGGTCAGTGACATCCTTAGCCGGATTTATGACCCGCTGTTTCTGCCCTGCTCTTATGGTTTCCGGCCGGGGCTAAATTGTCATACGGCATTAAGGGCACTACAGCAGCAAACATTCAGAAACTGGAATGGTGCGGTAGTGGAAATCGACATCCGAAAGTATTTCAACACGATCCCCCATATCGAGATGATGAATTTACTCCGGAAGACGATATCAGATCGACGTTTTCTCAGACTGATTGGGTACTGATAATGGCACCCATCATGATAGACAATGTGGTTTCCAGCAATGTCCGTGGGTGCCCACAAGGTTCAATCCTGTCACCCGTGCTTGCCAATATCTACCTACATCACGTGATTGATGAATGGCTTAACGAAATCAGCCACTCACATATTCGTGGTCGGGCAAGATGGTAAGGTATGCCGATGACATGGTGTTTACCTTTCAGTATCCCAAAGAAGCAAAGCGTTTCAATGAAGTTTTACCAAAGAGATTGAATAAATATGGTTTGGAGTTGCACGGTGACAAATCGCAGTTAATTTCTGCGGGACATGTTGCAGCAATGAGAGCCGATTTGTCAGGAAAACGGTTACCCACGTTTAACTTTCTGGGCCTTACCTGCTATTGGGGAAAATCGCGAAAAGGCTTCTGGCGGCTGAAGTTTACCAGCCGGGAAGATCGGTTCGCAGCCAAATTGAAGGGACTCAGAGACTTTCTCCGGAAGAACCTGAATACGACTGATATAAGGTTAATCCTGAATACTGTCATCAGGGTAGTCAGAGGCTGGATAAACTATCACAGTATTTCTGACAACCAGAGAAGAGTTGAGCAATTTATCTACCAAAGCAAGTGGATCGGTTCAACCGGAAAGGAGGCGTCGCCGGTTAACGTGGGAAAAGCTAAATCGAATCCTGAAAATGCTGAATTATCCACCTCGATGGAAAATACATTCAATGTTCAATTCTCGCTAAATATGTGTGGGGACACTGGTCTGTCGGGAGCCGGATGCGGTAGTTCCGCACGTCCGGTTCTGAGGAGGGGCTGTCTGGGTGACTGGACAGCTCTACTCACCCAATACCCTATACAGCGAAGGTTTAGTCGGCTCAATAATTTCAGAGACGCGTAATTTTCGGTCTGCAAAGTAGGCCGTAAAACGACCGTCATATTGCTTTCGGATCTCAATTTTCTGGTTGGCTATCGAATACCTGAGCGGGGAGTCGATCAGGTAAAACTGATTATCATAGCTGAGGGTGTGATCCCGGCGAATTTTTCGATATTCTTTCTGGACACAGGCATTCTCCAGACTGATATGAGCCGGAACCGGTTTAAATTCTGATTTGATGTTTTGCGCTTTCACGGCAATGTTTTTTTGCCAATAATCGGGAATAAAGACTTCCTGAAGGTATTGGTTAGCGCTGGGCATATCCGTGATATTTCTCAGGCGTAGCTCAGGCACGAGACGATCCTGGAACGTATCGAATGAACGCTCAATGCGCCCTTTGCCCCGAGGTGAATTGGCAAAAATGATCTCAATACCCAGTTCTTCACAGGCTCTTTGTACTTGCTAGAAGTGGCACCGCTTGGGACCGCCGAAGATCCCGGCTTTATCCACATACAGCGCTTTAAATACTCCTCTCTTTGCAATGTAGTCACGCAGGACTTTTAAGCAGCCTTCGGTGGTTTCGGACTCAAAAAACTCGGCATGAACTTCACTGGTAGCGTCATCAATGAGCGCGATTAAACAGGATTTTCTGTCACCGAACCAGCGATGGGGGTTGCCATCCATTTGGATCAGCAAGCCCGCTGATTCCATCCGTTCTCCCGCAATTCAGTGTAACGGAAAAAAGATGACACTGTTTGCCGTTGAAAAAGTATCACATCAGTTATATGTGTATTACTCTATCCGCTGATTCTATTGTCGATTTTCTATGTGCAATAATAACTCTTGTAATCTCCATTTTTTTTATCGCTTGATTTACAAATTGTTCTCCTTCGCTATCAAGATGGCTTGTAGCCTCATCCATAAAAATAATTCTAGGTTTACGATAAATAGCTCTTGCTATAAAAATACGTTGTTTTTGCCCCCCGGAAAGCCCTTCGCCCAACTCTCCAATTAGTGTTTCATATCCCATGGGCATTTTGATAATAATATCGTGAATATAGCTTGCCTTAGCACATTCTAACATCCATTCTTCATCTACATTATCAGTAAACCCACAAATATTTTCTCTTATTGATCCGGAAAATAGTTTATCTTCCTGCATTACACATGAAATAATTTTATAATAATTAGTAGTTCCCAAGTTTTTTATATCCTTACCATCAACCATTACCCTTCCTGATTCAGGTGTGAATAATCCACAAAGCACTTTTAGCAAAGTTGTTTTTCCTGCGCCAGATGGCCCTACAATAGCTACACTTTCTCCTGGCAATATAGTAATATTCAAGTTCCTGAAAATGTATTGAGACTGGCTATCATAGCGGTAACTCAAATCGATAGTACTTAAAGAAACAGGTTTTATATCATATGAATATAAAATATCTGGCTTATTATTCTCAATATCATTCAATGCGATATCAGAAATACGTTCATTGTGTAAGCTCATCATTCGAAATTTAAGTAAAAAATCTGTCAGTGATGCTATATGATCTGAAAATTGCCCTCTGAATAAACCGAAAGCTACAAACATACCTATTGTCATTTGATTATTGAGAACTAGGCTAGCCCCCAACCACAAAATAACAACTTGATCACATGCAGATATGAAGCTATTCACACCACCAAAAAAAAGATCCATTTTAGTGACTTTTATACCTGAATTAATTTTATCAATCATCAAATTAAGCCAATGTGCACTACGTCGCTCAATCATACCTTGTATTTTTACTGTGGATATTCCGTACAGTGTTTCCATAAAGTATGAATTCGCACGAGCATCTTTGACCAATACTTCCTCCGACAACTGGCGATAATAACTATATGTCAATAGCCTGATAATTACATATAACGATGTAAAACCAATAACAACCCAAGTTAGGTGTCCTCCATACAACACCATCATAATCAATACACCAATAGACATGATGCTGTCCATGATTGCGCCAATAACACTGGTGGTAAAAGTGGTTCTTAGAGTATCAAGAGATTCGAATCTGGACTGAATATCTCCTAGTTTTCTTCGTTCGAAATAATATAATGGGAGGCGCATAAGATGAGAAAATAAGCTAAATTTCCATTGAACATCAATTAGAGATTCCATTACCAATGATGACCAGCTTCGAATAATTCCCGTTAAAGTTCGTAGTAAAATAAAAAAAAATATTCCAGAGCATATTAGTGTTAATAGCCCATAATCTCCAGCAGGAATAACATGATCCATAACTAACTGTGTTCCAATCGGAATTACTAAATTGATGGTTTCGACTACAACAGATAAACAAAAAATCTTCGTTAAAGCCCCTTTTATTCCATGAATATTTTGGATTAGTGTTTTTAAATTGACTCTATTGCGTATAGTTTTAGTTGTAAACTGGCTATTAGGCCAAACTTCAAGCGCTACTCCTGTAAAATGTTTAGATACCTCAGCTAACCCAAGTGCTCTACGTCCTCTAGCTGGATCATGAATAATAATACTATTTCGTCTGACACCAACTACAACCACAAAATGATTAAAATCCCAATGCAATATGCAAGGCATTTTTAATTCACTAATTTCACTGAGATCTAGTGATAGCGCTCTGGTTTTCATTCCAAGTTGTTCAGAAATCATACTAACCCCAGCCAGAGTTGAGCCACGAGAGGAAATATTAAACTGCTGTCGGAGATAAATAAGGTCGATATTTTTTCCATAATATCCACATATCATTGACAAGCAAGCCAACCCACACTCTGAAGATTCTGTTTGATGTACTACAGGTACACGATCAAGCAAGCCTATATCTAATTTTTTTATTATTTTTTTAATTAAATAATTATTCATTAATAGGTCCCATTGCGCTATGTTTCACATCATATAGTGGTGAAAACATCCACTGATAAATTTTCCTTCTCTCAAGGAATAATGTAATTTGTGCTTTCATACCATTATCTAAGGTTAATAATTTATTTTTGTAATTTATTTTATTTTTTTCTGGTTTAACAATAACCTTATAATAAGGATTAGATAATGCATTGGAATTTCTAGGTGATCCCTGATATGTCATCATTTCTTGTTGAGACGCTGGGTTTTTTGAAATAATTTCTATTTTTCCAGAAAATTGGCCAAATTTTTCAGATGGAAAAGCTTCATATCTTATATTAACTTTGTCACCTATAGATATGTAAGGGATTCCATCATTAGGAACCCAAATGGTGAGATAATAATTATTTATTAATTTAGGAGTTATTTTTAATAAACTGTCACCATGATTTACCATTTGCCCAACGGTAACACTTAATGAATCTATTTTTCCATCAGATAATGCTCTTACAATAACCTCTCCTCCTGCATCTGTATTTATTAATTCTTTTTGTAATTCATAGCGTTGAAGTTCCATTTGGTAAACTCTATTATCAAACTCAGCAGATTGAGTTTGTATTTGGCTTTCAATGTCTGTTATTCGTATTGAATTTAATTCATTTTGATTATAAAGACTTAATAGATTGTTTTGATTTTGATAATACAAAGATATTTGATTAGTCAACTGATCTTTATTTATTAACCCTCTTTTTTGATAATCTTTATAATTCTCCATATTTTTTTTCATAATATTTATTCCTTCTTCTGCTTTTTCTATAATGCCAGAAGAACGCTCAAAAGCCGCATTGTATTTTTCTTTTTGTTTTTCTAAAGTGTCTAAAGTTGTTTTCTTATTTGAAATAATTCGAGATATAATATTATCAATTCGTTCAATTTGATTTTTTATATCTTTTCTTTGATTATCACTAACAACACCACTACGTGTACTTCTACTAGTATCTATTAAGTAAATAGGATCTCCCTTGCTCACTATATGTCCCTCAGAGACAAACTGTTTGATCACAAACCCTTGATTAGATGAATAAACATCAATAGCTCTTGGGGAGGTCGTAATTTCACCATTTACATTAATTCGTCGTGTATAACTTCCTGAAATTACAAACGTAAGAAAGGAAATAAAAAATAAGACACATAATGTAATTAATAGCCAAGTAGGAAAACCGGGCAGTAAAAGAGCTTTTCCTATCCATTTCGTTTTTTGATTATTTATGGCTTCCTGACGAAACAAAAGAAACCTCCTTTGTTATTAATCTGTTGATTAACATTAAATCCCTATTAATATAATTTAAACTATATTAAGAGCCTATCCCAATAGGATTTTATTCCAAACAATCATGGCACATGCAAAATGTAGCATTGCCTCATAGTTCTCGGTTTTTTCTCCCAACGTGTCAGCACTCGCCGAAAACAGTTCATCCAGCTATGTGTTCTTTCCACAACCCAGCGATGCGCCTTAAAATCGGTGGTTCTGGTAGCCATTAACTCCTCTTTATCTTGATTGGATATGAAGGTTCATAATGATGATTTTTCAGGTACGTTTCCAACCAAGCGGCTTCATAGCCTTTGTCCAGACATAAGTGCAGTCTATTGCCCGGCCTGCCTGTCTGAAGTGCATCGAGCGTATCAGCGACCAACTTGATATCATGGGGATTGGCTCCTGCGACAATCAGTGACAGTGGAAATCCGTTCGCATCGGTCATTAAGCTACGATTGACCCCTTGCTTTCCCCTGTCTGTCGGGTTTCGACCTGTTTTTTTGAACCTGCAAGCGGTGATTTTGTGATACAGCCATCCATCGACAGCCATAACCAGTCTATGGCATTTAATTGTTTGCAGGCCAGTAGTCCGTTTTGCCAGAACCGCTCAAAAACGCCGGCATCACGCCATTCCTGAAAACGGCGATGGGCCGAACTTGATGAGCAAATCCCCGTCGCATTCAGCGCATTCCACTGGCAGCCCGTTATGAGCACAAAGAAAATGGCGTTCATTGCGGCACGATTATCGACGCGTTTACGATGTGTTCCCAACGGATGATTTGTCTTATGCTCAGGAATGAGAGGTGCCATTCTTGCCCAAAGCCCGTCACTGATTTCCCACTTATTGTTTGCCATACTTTTCCCTCAAAAATGACCGTAACCGATTATATTATAATTCCTTTTGGGATAGGCTCTAAATAGACTATCATACTTAATGTAATACACAGTGGTGTATAAATGATATTTTTCAACGTTGATTTAAAAAATAATATCTCTCATCATTATTACTGTACTAAACCCCATGAAAAATAATATGGTTATAACATTAATAACCCGCCCTAACTGGCGTGAAGTGCAGTTCTTTACCAAGATCGTTATAAAGTACCAAAAAAAATAATCTCATTAAAATGACGCTAATTGCGGAGAACATGTAGTTATCTGTCATAAAATGAAATTCCAAATTTGATGCGGAATGACAATTATAAAGGATAGTTTTTTATAGAGTAAATCTCCGGTAAAATAATTTTACGAAAATTTCATTTATAGTGCTATTCAGCGCTTGTATGAATCATACTATATTGTACCTATATTTTGTTACCCATACAAAATGATATTCAATCTGAAATACCGTGTAGCTTCCGTATCTGTAATCCATGTTGCACCTCCGTTACAACACAGTAACGCAGCTAAAGCTGACCGATTAAAGTCGGGAGTTTTAACCTTTCATATGGAAGAATAAACTCAACATTAAAAATATTTCAATGCTGTAGGATACTTCCTTACTTCTCAAAAAATGAGAAGTAAGGAATTTTCATAATATTAAGTGTTTTTTATTAATTTTTAGGGGGAGCAGGGGGTTTAACAACAAATGGTGGGAATTTAGTAGGCCAGTTTCCACTCCTTAAAGTAGGAGCAAGCTCTTTTACAGGTTTAACTGCTTGTTCTGAACCTGCGCCTGAGATAATAGACATTATATCTTTATTAATTTCTTTCATATAGATCCCTTTTATTATACAGAGTAAAAATTGTTATTTATTTCTGATGCTACAATCTTGGATATTAACAGATAAAAAACAAAAAGCACTAAAAATATAAAAAAAATGAAAACCATATTGAATGATTGTAACTAAATGAAATAAATAATAAGCTAATCAATAAAATATCATTAAATTAATCGCATGTTATTTTTTTAAAAAAATTAGATATAATTTAGAAAATACATTATTTTAAATTAAATTATTTTTAGAGTAGGATTTTGGTTAAATAATTTGGTCATGCTCCCAATGATTAGATATTGTGATAAACTCCCTGCTT
Source organism: Xenorhabdus sp. TH1 (assembly GCF_037260955.1). Lineage (NCBI taxonomy): Bacteria > Pseudomonadati > Pseudomonadota > Gammaproteobacteria > Enterobacterales > Morganellaceae > Xenorhabdus > Xenorhabdus sp. TH1. Next base: position 243,875 of record NZ_CP147735.1, on the reverse strand, counting down.
TTTATTATTGGTGAAAGATGGCTAAAGTTGATGTGGTTTGTCGTTACTGTCATAAAACAGACGCGGTAAAAGCACATGGAAAAGGGCGAACTGGGCATCCCTATCACTGTTATGCCTGCCGGAAAACTTTTCAACTGACCTATACCTACCAAGCCTGCAATACCGGTATGGAAGAGCAAGTTATTGATATGGCAATGAATAACGCCGGGGTCAGCTTGGAGGCCGGGTAGAGTCGAGATGTGGCGCGGTAATTTTGCAGGTCAGGCATATCTGTTGCCGCCTCTTTCGATTGGCGGTGCCTTACTGTCCTGACCATAAATCCCGTTTCCACTCCCCCGCTCATCGAACCGGACGTGCGCTTCTAACGCATCCGGCTCTCGGACAGAATCATGCCTTCGCCCACGAAAGCCTCTGCGAGAGCTTCGGTAACTGGATGAGTCCCAACTGATTGTAGAAGTACTCATCAGGGTATCGCTTTAACCTTTTGCTTCGTTGCTTATGTTTCTTGCAGAACCACCGATGCAGTCGGGTTGTGGTGTAGCGATCTATGAACCGATACGACTGTGTGACAGGGCCTAACCTGAAGTAGTTAGTCCAGCCCCCAGTTTCTGGTTTAACCGCATAACCATCTCACCGGCATCCATCTACTCCATGTTCCTGCTGGTCTGGAGTCTGACAGATTCGATCATCCACTTAATGCTCTTCTTTGAGGGACGAGTTGAAGTGGTCAATAAAAATTGGTCACTGACTTAGAGGCTTCCCAAAATAATCGTTCTGAGTCATTGGGGGTTAATCCGTTGTTATACCAGTGAGGGCGAAGCTGACTGTAATAACCTGTTATATACTGAGTGATTGAATATCTGGCTGCCATAAAATTTGCATATCCCTTAAAGGCACCCATTCGCTTTTCAAGCTCCTGAAAAACGTTCCATTGGGCTGTTATCCCAACAGTTTCCCCGTCGGCTCAGGCTTTGTTTGATACCGTATTGCTGTAATAATCGCTTAAATGCTTTTCTGGTATACTGGCATCCCTGATCGCTGTGAAACATCACACTTTGTGGCTTTCCTCTTGATTCAAATGCCATTGTTAAGGCTTTTTTCGTTAACTCAGAGTCGGGCGAAAATGACATCGCCCAACCGATGGGTTTACGCGCAAATAAGTCGAGAACCCCCGCTAAATACGCCCAACGTTGACTTGTCCAGATGTCGGTGTGTCACCACACCAAACTTGATTGGGTTCCGTAACAGCAAATTGGCGGTCAAGATAGTTTGGAATATCAACATGTTCCTGCTCCTATCGTGAATACCGATGTTTGGGGTGTTGACGACTGACCAGCCCGAGTTCAGCCATCAGTTTTCCGGCCCGCCATCGGCCTAATGGACTCCCCTCAAGGGTGACTATCGAGGCAATCGTTCGTGCTCCGGCAGAACCATGACTCTTGTTAAAGACTTTACGAACCCGGCTTTTTAGCGTTACACGAGCAGAGTCTGGCCGCTTGACTCGCTTGTGCCAGGCCTGATAACTACTGTGATGAACCCCGAACAGTTGGCAAAGGGAAGCCACCGGATAATGCACTCTGAATTACTCGATTAACGAGAACTGTTCAGGTAGTACGACATCAAGAGTGCTGAGGCTTTTTTTTAATACATCGTTTTCCATTTCAAGGCATTGCAGTTTCTTTTTCAGTTAACGTATTTCAATTTGCTCCGGCGTGATGGGTGAGGTTTTGGGTGATTGGCCTTGTCGCTCCTGTTTTAACTGGCAAACCCAAGATTCCATTGCCGATTTACTCACATTCATCGCCTTCGTAGCTTCTCTTATGCTGTAATGCTGGTCAAGGACTAGCTGGGCAGATTCCAGTTTAAATTCGGGGCTGAAACGTCTTTTCATCATGTCACCTATTTGCGTGTTGAAGTGAGAATATCACCTCTATAACGGTGACCAAAATCATTGAACCACATCACAGATTCTTTTCTGCCCAGAGCCGTTTTTCATCCAATAATGTCTCCATTGGTGTACGTCCGCAGCACATTTTACCTTGATGAGTCCGTTCATGATTGTAATGCCATAGCCAGTCGTCCAGATCTGCCTGCAAATCCACCATATCACTGTAAAGCTTCTTGCGGAAAGTGTCTGATAAAACTCCTGTAAAATCGTTCTCTGGAAGCGTTCGCAGATACCATTCTCGCCTTGGTTTTCGTATGGTCAATATCGTTGATAGCCAAATACAGCTCATAATCATGATGCTCTACGCGACCACAGTACTCGGTTCCCCGATCGGTCAGTATTCTCAGCGTCGGCAATGCCTGAGTTTCATAGAACGGCAAAACACGGTCATTAAGCAGGTCTGCGGCAGTGATCGGCGTTTTGCTCGTATGCAGCTTACAATGGGCAACTTTGGAATAGGTATCCACAAAGGTTTGTTCTGGGCTTTTTCTCCAGCGCTGCAATTTGGACTTCGTTCAGAATAACTCCTTCTGTAGCGACTTTCTTTTCGAACTCTTTCAGTCGGTTGAGGAAATTTCCCAAATCATGCCGTTGCCAGATAGAGCGAACCCCGCTACCGGAAACAGAAATCCCTTTTTGACGTAATTCATTACTGGTCCGGTGCTGCCCATGCACAGGAAACTCAACCGCATATTCGACTACCGTCCGTTCGATAGCTTCATCAACCCGATTCTTCAGGTTGGGGACACGGCGATCTTGATTAATCAAGGCATCAAGGCTGCCTTCGGCCACCAATTAAAGGTATCCCGTGAAAAGTCCATTATTTGGCAAGCTTTCGAGACATTACCGAGTTCTTTAGCAAGATTGAGCAAACCGGTTTTGTGTTTGATAATAGAGTTGCTAGTATGAAGCATGAGAGTTACCTCGTATTTTGTATAAGGATTCGATACCCATATAGCAAAGTCGGTAACTCTCAACCTTTCAAGGTTCTGTGTCAGATCAAATTGTGACTAATACAGATAATAAGAAATCCTTATCAAAACATCTCGATGAAATATACACCTATATTGAAAATAACCGCATGATGATCCCAAATTACGGTGAAATGTATCGCTATGGTGAACCCATTTCTACTTCATTTGTCGAATCGACGATCAATGAAGTCATCGCTAAACGGATGGTAAAAAAGCAGCAGATGCAATGGAGCCAGCAAGGTACGCATTATTTAATTCAAACCCGCATAGCGGTACTCAATGATGATTTGAAAACCCAATTTGAGCATTGGTATCCGGGCATAAAATTAGGTGACGAAGCGGAGCATTCTTGGGCAGAAAAGATGGCTGCATAAGTGCCCCAGATTAAAGATACAAGATGGGCGCCCTCACCCTGTACCAATACACAAAGGTATCATAGCAACCAAAATAAGTAACTTGCATAAGTATCCGATATTAACACCTGTATGGTTCTTATTTAGATTAAATAAAACAGCCAAAAGCACGAGTCCGATAAAAATACCATTTCAACCAAACAAAAAATAATATTGATATGAATTAATATCAAGTTTATTTAGAGGGTAAATCATTCCTAATGTAATTAACCCGAGCACTGATTAATGCGACAGAACCATCAGAATTATCAATCAAAACACGATATATTACCCGAGCACTACTTAATGCGACAGATAGGGCGAGAGCGTGAGTGCTTAAATTAAAAACAACACGAACAATATCCAAGCTATTTTGGTGACAGGGTGTGTTAGTTTGCTCTAAATTCAATCTAATTGAGGGTTGTTTTTGCGCCAATTGTGTTCATAAAACGTTCACACTCTCGCCCTGATGCGGCAGAACCAAGAACATGAAACCTTTGAACGCAAAGGTCAGTAAAGCGTTATTGCGGCAATGTTTAATTAGTAAAAATTTAAATATTTGAGCCTCATAGCATCAAAAAGATGATTTAAGGTTTCCTCAAGGAAGATGCGTTTCACTTAATCGCAACCTCCATGGTGAACATAAAAAAACTAGGCTATTCAATGAATAAAGATAATTTTTTACATTCTAGTATAGTGGATGCTTTTGAGCAAAGTATCAAGAATAACCCAGAAAAAGTTGCAATATTGGGTGATAAAATAGAAATTACATATTCCCAGCTTCAAACTGAATCTGATTTGGTTGCACAAAATTTGTATAATCGAGGTTTCATTGGTTGCACGATATGTATTGATATAACTCCTTCTCCTGAGTTAATAATATGTATTCTTGGGGTTTTAAAAGTTAATTGCTCGTATATTTGCTTTGATAATAAAACCCCATTATCTAGAAAGCGGAATATAATTAAACAATCCGAATCAAAATTAATAATATCAAGTAAAAATGATGTTTGTGATTCAATCCGATTTGATGAATTATCTGCTAAAGTCGAAGTAACTGGTTTCAAAACAGCCAAAAATAAACTTACTACGATTATTTATACATCTGGAAGTACTGGAGAACCAAAGGGAGTTATGGTGAGCCATGAGAATATACTCAGTTTTATCGAGGCAACAAAAAATATAGATGGTACAGATCGTATTGCACAGTTTTCTTCTGTGGCATTCGATGCTTTTCAGTTTGAATTATGGAGTGCTCTATTAAACGGAGGAACACTGTGTTTAATGCCACCTGAAGTGTGGTCAAATCCACACAAAGCTCAAGAATCACTCAAAGATCTAGAGGTAACCACAGCGTTTATCACAACCGCGTTGATCAATGCAGGGGTTCTCCCTTATTTTCAACATATCGATAGCTTCAATCGCCTTTTTTTTGGTGGGGAGCCATTAAAAAACAACATCATATCAGATATCTTTAGCAAGCTCGATTTTGAACTAATTCATTGCTATGGGCCAACTGAAGCATGTATTTGGAATGTTACCTATCCTGTAACTCATGACTCATTCCCTTTGCCTTTAGGCAAACCTTTGAGTAACGCCACGATTAAGCTCGTAGATGAACACCTAAATGACATTACTTTACCCAATGTACATGGCGAAATTTTGATTGGTGGTCAATGCGTTACTCTAGGTTACTTTAAGGATGCGGTACAAACTCAGGAAAAATTTATTGAGATAGATCAGCAAAGGTATTACAAAACCTCTGACATTGCTTATTTTAATGAGGAATGCTTACTGGTTTACTCGCACAGAACTGATAACACCATTAAGTTCAATGGCTTTCGTGTCAATCTGACTGAAATAGATAATATGGTGATGCAAATAGATAAACAAATCTGTTCAGCCACTGTTTTGTACAAGGATAACCTACAAGATCAGATCATTACGTTCTATTGTGCAAGCGAGTTAACTGAGTCTGATATTCAAAGCTGGCTATCGCAGCACCTTCCACGCTACATGCAACCCAACCGTTTAATCAGAGTTAAGCAATTTCCGCATACCGTTAGCGGCAAGGTTGATAGAAAAGCCTTATTGGCACAAATCACAGATGCGTGCAAAGCGAGCGATACCCACGACGCGCCTGATATAGACGGGCAAATCTGCCAAATTTGGAGCAAGTTACTAGGCACCAATGACATCGACCATGATGACAGATTTTTTGATGTTGGCGGAAGTTCGGTGTTGATCTTAAAGCTTCAAAGAGAAGTGAATAAAGCCTTTAAGATAAAGGTTAGAGTCACAGAGTTGTTCAAAAAACCTTCCATCAAGGAACAGGCAGAGTTAGTCAAATCTCTTGTTTGCCAATAATTAATATGTTAACGGAGTAAACATGGCTGATGTGGCAATAATCGGTATCTCTTGCGCGTTTCCCGGCGCAGATTCAAAAGATGAATTCTGGCAGATGATTAAAGATCACAAGGTTGTGACGTCTTTGGAGCCTATCACAGTGCTTAATCACAAAATAGCTGCTGAGGGAGTATTAAAAGATGCTTATAGTTTCGATGCGCCTTATTTTAATCTCTCCCCACGTGATGCAAAACTAACGGATCCACAGTTAAGAAAGTTACTTGAACACAGTGTATTGGCGCTTTATGACGGCAATATCACAGCACACCTTGATAGAAATCACATCGGTACTTTTTTGAGTGTGGGAACAAATCAGTATTTTAATAAATCCCTTGCGAATTCAAAGTATAATGCGGATGAAAATTTACAGTACTCATTGACCATAGGGAATAGTCATCACTGTGTAGCAACTCAGGTTGCTTATCGATTAAATTTGCAGGGGCCTGCATATACGCTATCTACTGCCTGCTCCTCCTCATTGGTCGCTATATATCAAGCGTGCCGTAGCTTAACAAATGGCGAAAGCCATGTCGCGTTGGCTGGGGGTGCATGTATTAATACACCGCACGGTGAAGGATATGAGTACACGCCAGGTGGCGTGCTGTCTGAGTCGGGGAGATGTCAGCCATTCTCGAGCGAAAGTGACGGTACAATTCCTTCAAGTGGGGTTGGTGTGTTAGTGCTTAAACGATTAGAAGACGCACTTGCCGATGATGACAAAATTTATGCGGTGATCAAAGGTGGCGCTATCAATAATGATGGTGCCAGGAAAGTAGGTTACACTGCACCGAGTATAGAAGGTCAAAGCGAGGTTATCGCTCAAGCCCTAGTGAATAGCGGCGTTGATGCATCAGCAGTGGAATTTATAGAATGCCATGGTACGGCCACAGCGATTGGTGATTCGATTGAAATAGAAGCACTGAGTGAAGTGTATGACAAGCCAAGTGCTGGCCATTATGCACTGGGTGGGGTGAAATGGAACATAGGCCATACCGATGCTGCGGCGGGAGTTGCCAGTGTTATCAAAGTAGCAATGTCTTTGAAAAACAATATGGTTGTTGGTTCACCTTATCTGACTGACTACAACCCTGAGTTGGCGATGGAGTGCCGTCCATTCACTGTTCCTAGCGCGAATCAGCCGTTTAGCCAGCCTCAACCGTACGCCGCAGTGAGCGCATTTGGTATGGGTGGTACCAACTGTCACCTGATCATGCAGGCGTATCAAGGCACGCAGCCGCAATCACTTGTATCGGCTCAGGTGGGTGAATATGTTATGCCTATTTCGGCCAGAAGTGAAAGTGCACTTAATGCCTTGGAACAAACTCTCGCTCACTGGTTAGACGTACACCCAGAGGTGCGATTTGAAGATGTTCTTGGTACACAAACCTTGTGCCGGGCACAGGAAAAAGTCCGCCGCTTTCATATAGTAAACGATATCAAAACTCTGAAAAATAGCCTGCGCAGTGCAGAGCACAAAATTGTCTCAACCGTGGCAACTCCAGACGTTGTTGTGGTAGTTGAAGGACAAGGCAGTGATATCAAAGGGGCTGCTGGTTTTTACTATGAGCATGTGACAGGTTTTGCCCAGTACTTTGACAGGTGTATGCAAGCTTTCGCAAACTGCTCGGGAATGCCAGATGATTTATCAAAAGTGGCACTGGATGAAGTCTACGATAAAGATATTAGCTCATATCAGACGCTCTACGCGCAGCCCATTTTGTTTTCTATTCAATATGCGTTGGCACAGCTGTTAAAAGCGCAAGGAGTTCAATTTAACGCATATATTGGTCACAGTTTAGGTGAGTGGATAGCTGCTGCTATTGCAGACTTGTGGAGCTTTGATGATGCGGTCAAATTAATTGCTTGTCGTGCGGTGGCATTGCAAGCATGTCAAGATGGCGCAATGTTAGCGGTCTTTCAGGAAGCTAATAAGCTTGAATCATCTTTATTTGGTACTTTGACCATCGCCGCGATTAATAGCCAAAGCATGACTGTGGTATCTGGCTCACAAAATGATATTGCAATTTTGAACCGTACTTTGAACAGTGTGGGAATTAAATGTAATCAATTGAAAACCAATAAAGCGTTTCATAGCCCTATGATTGCAAGCGCACTGCCAGCCTTACAGACCGCTTTAGACTCAGTGCAATTTAATAAGGTCGGTGGCAGCGTTTACTCTAATTTAACGGGTAAAAAAATGCCATTTAGAAAAACATGCAATGCACAATACTGGCTAGATCAGGTTATGGCTCCGGTGTTGGCTGGGCAAAGTATTCAGGCTATCAATGCAAAAAGCGCGGTATATGTTGACTTAGGGGTCAGCAGTACTATGCAGAATATAGTTTTTAACAATACCACTAATGTGAGCGATAAATATGTCAAAGTAAAAGGCACATTAAACAATGGCGGGATAACCCAATTGCTGGGGCAGTGCTGGTCATACGGTATTAAGGTTAACCCACATATCGACTTCCAGTGGCAAAAATTGAATATGCCTGGATATGTTTTTGATAAAGTGGAGTATTTTCAAAAGCCTAGTGAAGTATTCTACAAGCAGGGAAAACAAGATGTTGCTCAGTGGTTATATCAAGATTCATGGGCTATCAGCCCAGCGAATTTGACGGTTGTCGATATAGCGACTCCAATTGCGGGTTATGCAAACTGGCTGCAACAGCGCGATAGCTTTATTTATACCGGCTTTGAACTAGCTAATGACATTACACCTGATAGCTTAACGACATTCATTGATGAACTTAAAACCCTGCGTCCGGAAGGGACTATGCAGGGTTATGTACTGTACAAAAGTAGCTCAGTGCCCTGTGCTGAGTCATTGTCACAATGTTATGGTTATGCGCTGAGCGCTTTGTGTAATGTCATCGCACAAGAATCACCGAGCATTAGTTTTAAGCTGCTGAGCTATGGCACTGATAGACAACAGTTACTGACATCAGAACTAAGCAAAGTGAATATGCAATCTAATGCACTGCACTTCGATGGCAGACATCTTTGGCACAAGGTGTACGCACCTCTACGCGCAGTGGATGAACCTTATACCTTGCCACAACAAGGCTTTGTGATGATCACAGGTGGATTGGGCAAAGTGGGTTTAGCGCTGGCGCAATATCTGATTGAGCAGACCCAATTAGATGTAGTGCTGCTTGGTCGAAAATCGACAAACCTCCCTCATGTTAAATTGGCCGCGCTGGATGACTCGCTTATTGATAACATCGAAAACAAGCATGCGCTTGCCATGTTAAAGGACTGTGAACGTGTTTCATATGCCTGTGCATGTGTAACCAATGAACCACTTTGGCATGATCTCATCGACAACATCAGTGCGCAGTCAGGTCCGTTAAAAGGCATTATTCACAGTGCCGCATACACAGATTCAAAAGGGTTGTTACCTGTGCTATCAACAGATGCTGAGAATATGCAAAAGCACTTCTCTGCGAAGATCTATGGCTTAACGACATTAGATAACCTGTGCCAAAAATATCAGCCAGAGTTTTGTTTATTAATGTCTTCCATCTCCACGGTACTTGGTGGTGTTGGTCTTGGCACGTATGCATTTGTGAACCAGTATATGAATGAATTTGCGACGTTCAAAGCAAGTACCACGGGTACGCGTTGGCTGAGTGTGTCGTGGGATGGCTGGGACTTACATGATGATCCTGAACTGTCTAAAGAAATCAAAGCATTGGCTATTAATAATCTGGATTGTGCCGACATTTTTAATCATGTTTTCCGACTGATGAATGAGCGCCATGTGATTGTATCGACACATGACTTACAAACACGTATTGAGCAATGGGTGACGACGGGAATATCGACGCGTGCAAGTGCACAAAATCATGAACTACATCATATAGAAGAAGTTGCAAAACAGGCGTTTATTACCTGCCTTGAGATTGAAAAAGTTGACTTGAACAGCAACTTTTTTGACCTAGGCGGTGAGTCTGTCATGTTTACTTCGCTCATAGCGAAAATCAGAGATAGGCTAGGTTTGTCGCTGCCGCTTCATGAATTCATCAATAACCCAACACTGCATAATGTGATAGAGATACTTAAGGCTGAGGCGGGCCTAACAGAGTTATCCACAAAACAAGTAAGTGAGCAACTAACCGAGATTTTCCAAGAATTACTTGATTTACCTGTGGTTAATCAGAACGATAATTTCTTTGATGTAGGTGGTGACTCGTTGATCTTTACACAACTATCCAAGCGTATTCGTGATCAGCTAGGTTTTCAGCTGCCTCTACACAAGTTTATTGATAATCCGACGATTTCACACTTGGTAGAACTAATTTGCAAAGATGCTTCACATTCTACGACGGATGATGTGTATGACGATTTAGTACTACCGGCATCGTTACAGCCAATTGCTTTGGCAGGCAACCCCCAGAAAGTCTTCTTAGTTACAGGTGCCTCGGGTTTACTTGGTACCAATTTAGTCGCTACCTTGTTGGCGCGTGATGAAGTGGCCAAGGTGATTGCACTGGTTAGAGGTACAGATCATAAGCATGCGTACAAGCGAGTCACATCTCAGTTGCAGCGCTATGCGCCAGAACAGTCACAAGATAAGTTAAGTGTATTGTGTGGCGATGTGGCAGAACCTTTACTGGGCCTTGATAGCAATGAATATCAAGCACTATGCGAGAGCGTTACGGATATCCTACATAATGCGGCACAGGTTAATCATATTCTGGATTATCGTAGTCTAAAGCCAACAAACACTCTTAGTGTAATAACGCTATTGGAAATGGCGTCTACTCATCAGCACAAGCATTTACACTTTGTGTCGACGCTCGCGTGTGCGTTTGAGCTGAATGATACCCATCGTTATACCGAGCATTTGCCAACCTTGGCTATCAAGCCTGCATCAGGTGCAAATGGTTATGCCCGTTCTAAATGGGCGGCAGAGGTGTTGTTAGAGCAAGCAGTGCACAGAAAATACAGTGTCAATGTGATTCGACCCTCAAGTATTATGGGCGACTCAGCCAAGGGCACATTCAATCCACACAGTGACCACTTATGGTTGTTTGTAAAAGGCTGTTTGCAGTTAGGAAGTTATCCCGATGTTGAAAATGAAATCAATCTCACACCGGTAGACTTTATGGCGACGCTGATAGTAACTATTTGTCTGTGTAATGAAAACACAGTGTACAACGTGCCCACCCCTCATGTAGCACAAATGACAGACATCTTTTCGCTACTCAAAACGCGTGGCCATCAGCTTGAGGGTGTACCTTATCAGCATTGGATTGAGCATGAGCTAAGCAAAGTTGACCAAAGCAATGCACTGTACCCAATTTTACCTTACTACGCGCAGCAGACGCATAGAGATGACTTGGCTCATGACTATCGTAATGTTGTGGTAGATAACACAGCGGCTTTGACACGTTCATTGAACTTGGCTTTTCCTGAGCCAAAAGATTTTATGAGTAATTTGGTGGAGTTTTTGGAAAATGACCAATTTTTCGCGTCTTGATATATCAGTAATTAAGGATAAAAGTTTAACTGAACGTGACGGTGTTGACATTGGCTCATTATTTAATGCCTCTGCACAGACCCACTCAGACAAAATTGCCCTGTTTGATAAGCATCAGCGCTTAACCTATCGGGAACTAGATTTGGCTGCTAACAAGGTGGCCAATACTTTGCTTGCAGATAAGGTCAATACGCCCGTTGTTGTGTACATTCAGCGATCTATTGAAGCAGTGATAGCGATAGTGGGTATTGCGAAAGCGGGTCTGACGTATGTGCCCGTTGATAAAACTTATTCAACCCAGCAATTGGCCTTTATTTGTCAAGACTGTGGCGCTAAACAAGTGATGAGCGATGAAGCGTTAGCGCAAGATATTCACTGTTATCTGGTGGATAATATTTTAGCACACGGACGAACCACTTCGATCGCCGAAAATATGATGAGTCATTCGGCGTATATTATGTATACGTCAGGCTCGACTGGTGCGCCAAAAGGCGTACTAATACCACATTCAGGCATAACACGTTTAGTGATCAATAATAATTTTTTGACACCCAGTGAAGGTGAATGTGTTGCACATTGTTCATCGATTGGATTCGACGCATCGACCCTTGAACTTTGGTATCCATTGCTCAATGGCGGCAGTGTATATGTTATCGATAAACATGATGTTTTAGACTTTGCGTGTTTTGAACAGCAACTTAAGAAGGTGGATACACTTTGGCTCACGGTGGCATTGTTCAATACGATAGTCACGCGTCACCCTCAGGCATTATCGCATATCCGTAAGCTTCTGATCGGTGGCGATGTGCTGAATATTGAAATAGTTAGGCAGTTTTTAAACAGTGAGCATTGTCATTTAGAGGTGTTTTTAAATGGCTACGGACCAACAGAAAATACTACCTTTACAACAACTTATGATATTTTTAAGTTAGCGCAGCAGCATACCAGTGTACCAATTGGAAAGGCGATTTCAGGCACTTCACTGAGCATTGTGGATAGCGATTTAAATCCGGTAAAAGAAGGGGAAGCTGGGGAGTTAATCGCCTCAGGCGAGGGCGTGGCGCTGGGGTATACCTGTGCAGAAGAAACTAAAAAGAAATTCTACTGGGTTGAAGGACAACGCTTTTATAAAACTGGAGACATAGTACGACAATTGTCGTGTGGAAATTTAGAGTTTATTAGCCGTAAAGATAACGAAGTAAAAATTAGGGGCTTTAGAGTCAATCTGTCACAGGTTGAGCAAATCATTAATACCGTCCCAGCAGTGCGTATTTGCTACGTCAGACCTGATACGCGTTACAATCATGAGGCTCTGGTTGCCTACATTGAAACTAGTCAAGACTTCTTATCTACATGTGAGCAAACCGTTCGTCGTCATCTACAGAAAAAATTACCACAATACATGATCCCGAATCGTTTTGTGGTAGTAGATGATATACCCATGACACGAAATGGTAAAGCTGATTTAAAAGCACTGGAGTTACGAATTGAACAAACAGCTCCATCACAGCATGTTGTTTATGGCTGTGCAGTGAGCGAGGCTGTTGCGCGCGCATTTGAGACAACATTGGTACATGCTAATGTACACACTGATATCCACCGCGGCTTTTTTGAGCTAGGTGGTAACTCTCTACAGATATATGCATTGTTGGGTCAAATTGCCGACAAACTCGGTATACAAATTTCGATTAGTGAGTTTTTATTAAATGACAATATTGCGGCACTGGCGAAGTGTATTACGGCCAAACAAGCGCAACATGTTGCGCAGCCTAATGAACAGATAAGTAGTGAGTTGCTAAGTCAGTTACCTATTTCACCCGCCCAGAAAAGGTTGTGGTATATAGAGCAGATCTCTACCAAACAACATGAGAATTTGCTGACATTTGGCTATCGAATTCACGGCCCATTAAACGTGGAGCATTTGCGTGAAGCGTGTGCTGCGTTACTTGCCAAACACAATGTCCTACAAACCAGTCTAAAAGAAGACAAAAGTCAGCTAATGCAACATGTTGCGACCAGCAATGTATTAGACTTCGAGCACCTGACAGGGCGACGTTGGAAAGAGATCTATCAAGACGAAGTTCAGCATACTATAGAGCTTGATGGCGGCTCATTGATCCGTTTTCGACTGATTGAACAACAAAAGCATCAATTCGTGTTTCTGGTGTTTTCGACTCACCTTGTTTTGGATGGCTGGTCAGTTAGCTTGCTCATAGAACAGCTTGGTTTTAACTATCAGTTGCTCAACAGTGGGCAATTTCTTGATTACACGCCGAATTTTGCTTACTCAAAAGCCACGTATAATATGCTTAATTATCGTGATTCTGAGCAGTTTGTGAGTGATTTGGCTTACTGGCAGACTTACTTACAAGACTGTCCAGACCCTGTGATCATTCCAAGAACGGATGTAACGCTCAATCAAACCAGCCAGATAACTACGCACAAAAATCAGTTTAGCGTAACGCTTGGACGTCGGTTAACAGCCTTAATCTCGCAACGGGCAAAAGAGCATAACATCAGCCTATTTGGCTACTTAGTGTATTATTACGGCGTAGCACTTTGTCGCTTCAGTGCATTAGATGAAGTGTTACTGGCCGTTCCTAGTGCAAACAGAGATGACGCTGCTGATATCGTGGGAATGTTTGTCAATACCATTCCTGTGCGTCTGAATTACAAACAACAACCTACTTTAAAACAGGTGCATCAAAATATTTGTGAATGTTTGTGCCATGCCAAGACCTATTTAGATGAAATCAAGCAACACTGCGCTGCACAGCGAATATATGTAAACCTAAATTGCTTACAGGTAGGCATCGCAATGCAAAATACGGGACATGATAAAGCTCTGACTCTTGTGGGTTGTGGGTCTCAGTTTATGCAGTTGCCGATTGAAAAAGCACGCTTTGACCTATTTGCTCATTGTCGCTTAATTGATGATCAATTAGAGGTGTCATTTGAGTTTGACAGTGAACACATCTATCTAGCGTATGTTGAAGTTATCGCAGATATTTTCAAACAGCAAATTCGCAATTCTGTGGAATGGGATGACGAGTCTCAGACGTGCCAAAAGCTGAACCTCATAGCACAGAATAGTCATCATATACTTAAGCCAACACCACTGATGAATTGTCTTACATTAGCCTGTCAGACCGCGGCCAATGAAATTGCCGTTATTGAGCAAGATAACAGTTACACGTTTTCACAACTAGCTAGTGATGTTGTTCGTATGCAGCAGTTTTTGCAACAACGTAACATGCCATCTAGTAGCCGTATCGGGGTGCAGATTGAACCATCATATGCATACATTGTCTCTATTATGGCGATTTTGTCTGCCGAGTGTTCATTTGTGCCACTCGATGCAAATTACCCACAACAAAGATTAGAGTTTATCGCCGAGGATGCAGAACTTGTTGCCACTATTGTGACTCAACCTGCCGAGCAGTCTATTTATGTTGGCCAACTTGAACTGAGCATAATGACTAATGAAAACCTTGTAACGACTGACATACATAGTAACGAAGCTTGTTTACTTTATACCTCAGGCTCTACTGGGGTTCCTAAGGGTGTGTCGATTTGTCGAGATTCAATTTTACGTTTGGCACAACAGCCTAATTTTCTTAAGCTGAATAAAAATGATCGCTTCTTGGTTGCATCGTCCCCTGCGTTTGATGCGTCTTTGCTGGAGATTTTTGTGCCGTTACTAAACGGTATCAGTTGCAGTATCTTGACCAAGCAAGAATTACTAAATTATCAGACTCTCGAAGCGCAGCTGATCAGTAAAAAGATTAACACCGCGTGGCTTACCGTGTCACTTTTTAACGATATTTATGCGAACTACCCACAAGCCTTGGCTCCGTTCCAAAACCTGTTAATTGGTGGAGATGCACTACAGATCACCACCGTTCGTGCATTTTTAAGCAGCTCACATTGCCGACTAAATCAGTTTGTTAATGGCTACGGGCCGACAGAGTGCACAACCTTTGCTACCTGGTTTAATATTTTCGAGTTGCAAGATAAACATACCTGTGTGCCGATTGGTAAGCCTATCAATGACACCTTTGTGTATATTCTTAACACTGAAAAGCAGAGTTGTCGAGTCGGTGAAGTCGGCGAAATAGCTATAGGTGCGCCATGGCTGAGACCGAACTACAACAAACGAGCAGCACTGAACGACGAGAAATTTATTATCAATCCAAACTATGATTTGGATGATTGCTATTACCTGTACCTGACAGGAGATCTTGCTCGTTACAATCCAGACCTGGACATTGAGTACATTGGGCGCTTAGATAAATTGGTGAAGATCCGTGGTAATCGCGTTGAGCTTGGTGGTATCAACAAAGTGCTCTCTGCTCATGAGTACGTGGCAAACTCTCATGTCTGCGTGGTAGACAATAATGGTAAGAGCATTTATGCCTATGTTGTTAAGGGTAAACACGATATTACTGATAACGATTTACACAGTGATGTGCTGACCTATTTGCGTCATAAGTTAGAGCCTTTCCAGATCCCTTCGGCAATTATTGTGGTTGATGAAATTCCATTAACGATTAATGGCAAAGTTGATCAATCGAAGCTATCTTTACAGGTAGGTAGTGTAGGGTGTGACCACATCGCTGCGACGACAGACACCCAAAAGCAACTCCTTACATGTTGGCAGCAATTATTAAATTCCAACCAGTTTTGTATTACTGATAGCTTTTTTGATATTGGTGGACACTCTTTACTGGTACCTAAAGTTATTAACCTTGTGCAAAGCACGCTATCAAAACGTCTCTCTTTTGTAGACTTTTTACAGCACCCTACAATCAAAGGGTTGGCTGAACATATTGATTCGCTGACATCAGACGATGTGCCGAGTTATATAATGATACCGACTGAGTACCCTAGTTACCCGATGACCTCTCAGCAGTTAAATCTCTATTTTTCTCATGAGTTGTCATGTCATCAAGCGCTGTACAACATTCCGGTTGCTAAGCGCTTTACACAACATTTTAACGAGTCTCAGTTGCAAATTGCGTTACAACAGTTGTTGCTCAGGCATCGCGTGTTAGGCGCAACCTTTGAATATGATGACAACGATGAGCTGGTGATGATGTGTAAGCAGCACACCACATTGGCTCTCAAGGTGTATCCTGTTGCGAACGAAGCAGAAGCCATCACAATCTGTAAAGAGCTGGCGATGAAGTCGTTTGAGTTGGATTCAGATCAGCTGTTTGAATGTTATTATCTGCCGTTGGCAGACAAAGTAGAATCACTGATTTTCATCAACATACATCACATCATTGCGGATGAAGCGAGTATCGTTTCTATATATAAAGCGCTTATTGCACTATATAATGGCGACGATTTACCTGCGTCAGAATGTGATTTTATGGATTTCTGCTGGTATCAGAATTCGATGATTGCACAGCAAAATCCACAGGATAATTTATTGTTTTGGCAGGACGTGTTTGCTGGGTACAATGGATTACTTAAGTTCACGACTCAACAGCGACTGCAAGAAACTAATAGTGAGGCTTTTAAAACACGCTTTGAACTGAGTTCGGCTCATACGGCGAAGCTAACGCAGCTTAGCCAATTAACTCAAGCATCACTATTTGAGCTGTCTTTGGCTGTATACCAATTAGCAGTTATTCAGCTTACACAAAAAGATGACATCGTGATTGGTTTCCCTTATTCTGAACGAGCCGAACACAATCTGCTTGATGCTGTTGGGTATTTTGTTGACATCATCCCTAGCAGAGTGCAATTGGTGTCCCCGCAGCATAGCGTGCCTGAACTCAAAGAAGTGATAGCACAAAACCGACGTTTCATACAGATGCGTCCTACATCTCAAACCATTCCGTTTGTGCCTGATGTCGTTAGGCATGAGCATTACGCGTTACTCGTACAGAATGTGTTTTCATTCCACACTGGTGAGACAACCGAAGTGTTGGGTTTCGATGTAGAACTAAACAACAAATACAGCCGCTTTGATAGTGTGTTTAATCTGACACTGAATGAACAAGGTGGCATGGCTGAAGTCGAATGTGTCAAAGATCTCTATACACAAGGTACTCCAAGTGAGCTCTTTGCTGCATTTACGGCAGTCATTGAAAAAATTAATTTAGGTAATTAAACATTAGGCAAATAAATGACAGTTAGAAAAATAATAGAGATTCCAGATGAAAGATTACGTGTAACTTATCAAAAAGTTGAGTGTGTGAGCACGGTGCAAACACTGATTGACGATATGTTAGACACTGTTTACAGCACCGATCATGGTATTGGCTTAGCCGCGCCACAAATCGGGCGAACAGAAGCCGTAGCAATTATAGATATCTCTACAACTAGGGATAATCCATTAATTTTGATTAATCCGGAACTTGTTGAAACCGATGGTGAATATATTGGTGAAGAAGGATGCCTTTCAGTACCCGGTTTTTATGCCAATGTTAAGCGTTTTAAGAAAATCAAAGTTAAGGCGCTAAACCGTGAAGGTGAAGAGTTTTTTGTTGAGGATGACGGTTACTTAGCAATCGTTATGCAGCATGAAATAGATCATTTGCATGGCAAAATATTCATTGATTACCTATCTCCACTAAAGCGTCAAATGGCGATGAAAAAGATTAAAAAGCAAAAAATGATAAATAACAAATGAAGTGTTAGGAATTCAAACAATGAATACAGAAATATTAAAGGACTTTCTTCCTGCGATACGTAGCAGTGATTACATCATGGATTTTGGTGATAGGGCATTTAGTCAAAGAATGCTCAAAGAACACTTGAATCAAGGCAGTGAATTTGCCAGTCGAACTATTTCGGAAATAGACCGCCAAGTGAGCTTTCTGTTTGATAAATATCTGACTCAAGGAGATAAGTTACTTGATCTGGGTTGTGGTCCAGGTCTATACACCACGCGTTTTGCAGAAAAAGGTGTAACCACATTAGGGGTGGATGTGTCACCTGCTGCAATAGAGTATGCAAAAGAGCACGCAACATCAGCAGAAACATATCAACAAATTGACTTAAATAAATTTGACTCTAACGAACAGTTTGATTTAGTGCTGTTACTTTTCGGTATCGCAAACAATCTGGAACGACTTGATACATTATTAAGAAAACTAAAACGCAACTTAAAGTCCGGTGCAAAGCTGGTCTTTGAATTGATGGATCTGGAATTTATGAAGTCACTGGAACAGGGTAATGGTACTTGGGTGTTCCATCCAGAAGGTGGTCTGCTAAGTGAACAACCGCATTATCAGCTATGTAGACGAGTCTGGTTTGAAGATCAAAAAACCCTGATTGATAGAAATATGGTGATTACCGATTCGGCACAAACCAGCATGTATGAAGGGGTTTTCTTTGGTTTTGAACTGTATGATTTCAATCAGTTATTACAAAAAGCTGGCTATAAAGAAGCACATATCATTTGCCGTCAATTAGAAAAAGGTGAGTTGACTAAACATTTCTTTATGGTTGAAACAGAGCTCGCATAGAGCCTACTAGTTAAGAAGTTATTCAGAATCTTTTTGAATATCATTGTGTTTCATATATTGGAGACCATAAGTAATTGACCTTGTTTAAGATTTTGTGTAATCGCCACTTCATCTTATTAAATGTGACCGTTTAGGCAGTCACCGAATTCAATCATAAATCGGCTATATGAACGCATCCCGTTTGCAAGACAAAAATCACGCTGACATCGACGGTAGGTTGCAGCTCTCCGGCCTTATTGCAGTCGATGCTGCGAACCTCGATGTAATCCGTTGACCGGTTCGGGGTATTGGGTGAGTAGAGCTGTCCAGTCACCCAGACAGCCCCTCCTCAGAACCGGACGTGCGGAACTACCGCATCCGGCTCCCGACAGACCAGTGTCCCCACACATATTTAGCGAGAATTGAACATTGAATGTATTTTCCATCGAGGTGGATAATTCAGCATTTTCAGGATTCGATTTAGCTTTTCCCACGTTAACCGGCGACGCCTCCTTTCCGGTTGAACCGATCCACTTGCTTTGGTAGATAAATTGCTCAACTCTTCTCTGGTTGTCAGAAATACTGTGATAGTTTATCCAGCCTCTGACTACCCTGATGACAGTATTCAGGATTAACCTTATATCAGTCGTATTCAGGTTCTTCCGGAGAAAGTCTCTGAGTCCCTTCAATTTGGCTGCGAACCGATCTTCCCGGCTGGTAAACTTCAGCCGCCAGAAGCCTTTTCGCGATTTTCCCCAATAGCAGGTAAGGCCCAGAAAGTTAAACGTGGGTAACCGTTTTCCTGACAAATCGGCTCTCATTGCTGCAACATGTCCCGCAGAAATTAACTGCGATTTGTCACCGTGCAACTCCAAACCATATTTATTCAATCTCTTTGGTAAAACTTCATTGAAACGCTTTGCTTCTTTGGGATACTGAAAGGTAAACACCATGTCATCGGCATACCTTACCATCTTGCCCGACCACGAATATGTGAGTGGCTGATTTCGTTAAGCCATTCATCAATCACGTGATGTAGGTAGATATTGGCAAGCACGGGTGACAGGATTGAACCTTGTGGGCACCCACGGACATTGCTGGAAACCACATTGTCTATCATGATGGGTGCCATTATCAGTACCCAATCAGTCTGAGAAAACGTCGATCTGATATCGTCTTCCGGAGTAAATTCATCATCTCGATATGGGGGATCGTGTTGAAATACTTTCGGATGTCGATTTCCACTACCGCACCATTCCAGTTTCTGAATGTTTGCTGCTGTAGTGCCCTTAATGCCGTATGACAATTTAGCCCCGGCCGGAAACCATAAGAGCAGGGCAGAAACAGCGGGTCATAAATCCGGCTAAGGATGTCACTGACCGCAAGCTGAACCAGCTTGTCCTCTATGCACGAAATGGCCAGAGGCCGTTTACTCCCATCTTCTTTTGGGATCTCGGTTATCCGTGCTGCTTTAGGGTGGTACGTCCCTCTGCGTATCCGTACAATGAGACGTTGAATGTTTTCATCGAGATGTTCACCATAAGCGGCTTTTGTCATGCGATCAATACCCACGCTTTACTCCCATCCAGCCGCTGGAATTGCCCTTTCAGCATGTCACCGTTCAACAAATGCCCTAATTTATTGAACACTTGCTGCTTATTGCCTGCTGATTTCTCGCCTATATGCTCAAGTTTCGTTAACCATGAAATTCCGTCGTTGCTGTGTACGGTCATTGTTGCCCTCTCACGTTCGATCTGTCTGCCAGCCCTTCGTTCCACGGTCATTACCCGCTTCATCACTACTATGACTGACTCCGACTTCCTGATACTCATTTCTCCGGCCTTATGTTTTGCACTTGCGCCAGAAATACTCACTCCATTGAGAAATATCAGGATCTCCTGGGTTCCATACTGTTCTCTACAAACTCGCTGGCGCCTGCGGCTCCGGTGTGTGCTGCTGTATGGATATTCGCCAGTATGACCATCCAGTAACTGTTGCCTGCTAGCTGGGCTAACTATCGGCACACACGATCAGATGTATTTCGGAGCTATCACGTTCATCATTTGATTCCGGCTCGGGTGTTTCGCTGTCTACGCTTCGTCTCCTTTGTTACCGCCGGACACGCAAGACTCGCTACGTAGTGGTCTGGCTAACCTTCTACGGTGGGACTTTCACCCACAAGATCAGTACAGCTTTTCCCAGCGCACTGCCCCATTCCCTCGAAAAGTTCACTCACCGCGATTCATTATTATGTAACCGGTTCTTCAGTTTCTGAATCGGCCAGCGGATCAACACGTTCCAGCATACTGTACAGGTTCAGTAAACCATCCCGGTTTCCAAAAACGTAATTTCCTGCCAAGTTGTATATGATGCCAAGCTACAGGTGAAAAACCTGCGATCAAATTAACTGCTTTTTGGTTTCCTTCCTTCTGAAGCTTCTCAATCAATGCAGAAAGCAACGCTGAATTGTAATAAATAATACAATTAGCAATGAGTCTGGCACAGTCATTCCATTGATCGATTTGATAATCGTGTCCGCCCCGGAACTGATTGCCATTGACCGATGCGATAGCTCTGGCCGACGAGTTGTCTGATGTTGAAACATCAAATAAAGGCATGAAAATCACGTCATTAGAGAATAGTGTTCCTTCCAAGGTTTCACCTTTTTCCGACCTGGTTTATGAGATACTTCCTCATCCGAAAATGACAGAGATACTGGAGGAAGTAGACAGCTGGACCAGTTTTACCCGTCATTTTACGCATCTCAAAAATAATAACGTCAGACCAAAAAGACAAAAAGCTATTGCTAACCACCATCCTGGCCAATGAGATCAATCTGGGGTTGACCAAAATGGCCGAGTCCTGCCCCGAGGCAACAAAATCATCATTCGAAGGTATTCAGGCATGAAACCTATTCAGCAGCACTGGCCGAACTGGTCAATATTCAGAAAATGCGACCTCTGGCCGCTTTCTGGGGCTATGGGACAACATCGTCGTCAGACAGGCAGAACTTTCGGGTAAGCAGCCATGGACGTTATGCCGGGCAGGTTAATCTTAAATATGATCAGGAACCGGGTGTGCAAATTTATACGCATATATGAGACCGGTACAGTCCGTTCTATACCAAAGTGATCAGCCGGGTACGAGACTCAACTCACGTGCTTGATGGCCTGTTGTATCACGAAAGTGATCTGGAAATTAGGGAGCATTACACCGACACGGCAGGAGTCACACTGGAATGAAGTATTGCGTCCGGCAAGCTCGATTAAACAGGGGATAGTCACAGCATCCCTGATGATGAAAAAGTTAGCCAGCTATCCGAAGCAGAACGGACTGGCCAAAGCACTGAGAGAGATTGATCGCATTGAGCGAACATTGTTTATGCTGGATTGGTTTCGTGACCCCAGTCTGCGCCGACGAGTACTGGCGGGTTTGAAGAAAGACGAAGCCCGTAACGCGCTTTCACGGACCGTCTTTATGCACAGACTGGGTGAAATCAAGGATCGTGGGCGGAGCTGTGCCAGTGGGTTGACGTTACTGACATCAGCGATCACGCTGTGGAACACGGTATGTATAGAAAGAGCGATTGAGTCTCTGAAGTGAAAAGGGATTTCTATTAATGAACCCTGATATTACATCTTTCTCCTCTGGGATGGAAGCATATCAATTTAAGTGGAGATTATGTCTGGGGTAATAATTTTAAACTGGGGGAAGGAAAATACCGGCCATTGCGTACTGTAAATATCGATTTGTATAAAAAATATCCTTATCGTGGGGTGTTTAATGAGCAACTGTCTTTCGCTTTAAACCGTGTGGAAAGATTCATCCCACGGTTTATTTGTTTTTATCATTGCATTGAGAATGACCAGTAACTTACGCATACAAGCAACGATAGCGACTTTATTTGGCTTGCCTGCTTCGGTTAATCTCTTGTAGAAAGCGCAGAGAACGGGGTTAAATCTAATGGCTGTTAACGTAGCCATATAAAGCATTCGACGCACCATTGCTCTTCCTCCAAAAATTGTTCGTTTTCCCCGGAAGAACCCAGAATCCCGATTAAACGGTGCAACGCCAACCAAAGCACTAATTTCACGGCAGGTTAATTGACCCAACTCCGGGACATCGGCGATCAAAGTGGCTATTGTGGCAGGACCAACGCCTTTTACTGTCGATAATAAATCGAGTTTGGGACGATGATAGGCCTTGATGTGGTTAGATAACGCCGATTCAATGACCTTAAGTTGTTCTTGTATAAAGCTGATCATTAAAGTGATGCTTTCTCGCATTTCTGGATGGCAGCTTCCTAATCTTTGGCGCTCCGAGACGGAAAGTGTGACTAATTGGCGACGGCGTGTGATCATGGCTTGCAGCACTTGTTGCTGAGCAGAGGGCAACACTCTGATTATTTTATCCCGATCTGTTTGTTGAGATAAAACCAGGACTAACTGTGCCAGCATTTGAGCATCTATTTTATCGGTTTTGGCTAGATATCCCATTGCCTTAGCAAAATCACGAGCTTGTCGGGGATTGACGATAGCAACAGCTAGCCCTATGGCCTGCAAAGCACAAGCAACGGACATCTCGTAACCCCCGGTTGCTTCTAATACAACTAAATCAATCTCATAGTTAGCCAATGTAGCTGCTAGTTCATCATGACCTTCAGGGGTATTTGGGTATGTCATGACAGTTCCCTGAACACCAAAAGCAACATCAAGTGAAGCTTTAGCAACATCAATACCGACACAAATTATTTCAGTCATGGTTCTTCGGCTCCCATTCTTGCAAATGCGAATTTTATTTCAAGCAACTGTTCGGGTTTTTCGAAGAAAAGTAACAATCATGCGTCGAAAGCTCATTAACGGGCTTAATCCCTTGATGGTTGTCTGACTGCATGATTGTTGCCAATCTCACTTAACCAGCATAAACCAGATTAAAGATACAAGATGGTCACTCCCTCCTTCAAAGTAAGGAGTATGCTAGAAACAAGCCTCATTTAGTGGAGAACCATCATGGAAAATATCGCGTTCATTGGTATCTATCTCGGTAAAAACTCTTTTCACATCCACTGCCAAGATCGGCATGGAAAGTTTGTTTTCCGTAAAAAATTTACTCGACGAAAACTCTTTGAGTTTCTGGCAACATGTCCTGCAACTACTGTCGTCATGGAAGCCTGTGGCGGTGCTCACTTTATGGCACATAAGTTTACAGAGTTGGGGCATACACCAAAGCTTATATCGCCACAATTTGTTCGACCTTTCGTCAAAACTAATAAAAATGACTTTGTTGATGCTGAAGCAATCTGTGAAGCAGCATCACGCCCCTCAATGCGCAGAACGGAATCTCAGCAGGCTATGCGGGCGCTGCATCGAATTCGGGAATCTTTGGTGCAAGAGAAACTCAGTTGAAACAGTTTTTAAGTGAGGATGAAGCGGGACAGCGGTTACTGACAATTCCCTGTGTGGGGACGATTACTGCAAGCACCATCTCCACAGAACTTGGAGATGGAAAACAATACGCTAGTAGTCGTGATTTTGCCGCGGCAATACAGTACTGGTGGGCGAACAACATTACTGGGGATCAGCAAACGAGGTAATAAAAAGATCCGAACATTATTGGTTCAATGTGCCAGCGTTTTTATACAAAGGCTTGAACACCAATCGGGTAGATTGGCTGATTGGGTCAGGGGGCTTCTGTGTCGAAAAAGTAATTTTGTGGTGACCTGTGCTCTGGCAAACAAGCTGGCCAGAATAGCTTGGGCATTGACAACGCGGCAATAGGCCTGTTGAAGAACCTGTAAAACGGAATGGCTCAGTGGAAGCCGTATATTTTTCTGAGGTTCATCAGGCGCGGAACTCATCGAGGCGCAGGGTATAAAGCCTATTCAGACGCCGGATAGATTCAAGCAAGCCAACATATTTTTCAGTATTGCAAAAACGGGAGTGACCATAGATTCGTTTTCCAAGCGGACCCCAATATGTGTTGGGACACAGATCTGTCTGGAGCCGGATGCGGTAGTTCCGCACGTCCGGTTCTGCGGAAGGGGCTGTCTGGGTGACTGGACAGCTCTACTCCCCCTAGATCCTGGTAACGGCTATTCCTACTGCGACCTCAATAACTATTTTTTGACAAAAATCACAATTCATTAACTAATCTGGTTGTTTGATTGTTTTTTTCATCAAAGTGGTAAAAGATAATTAATGAATAAAAGCGAAAACCATGATCATATATTCGTTATATGTTTTAAAATTAAAACTTAATGAGTTTTCTAACTTTATTTAGACAATATAGCCATAGCATTTCAAAATACATTTTCCAGTTGTTGTTATTAATTCAGCTTGGAGGTTAGATTCAAGTTGTGCGGTAGCCTTGGTGTAACAATTAAGTTAATAGAGCCATGCAGCCAATAGTTATATCCTCCTCCTAAGAATAAAATTCACGCTCGAAAAATGTTCCTATGAATTTATTCCCGTTGAGAGGAAGGCTTGTCACATTTTTCAGGGAGAGTTTTTAATGTGCGGAGACCGTATTAACTCCAACATCTAGGATTCTGGCGGTATCACGAACTATCGCCATATCAACAAGTTACTCTTTCATTCCGGGCTTACAGGCTTGATAGATATATGCTATTTGGAAAGTTTTGCGGCAGGCATAACAGTGATACTGAGGATGACTACCATTTCCGGCATCATGCCCTTTTACACCATCCGGTTTATGACAATAACGACAACAAACTTCTACAATAGCCTTACTTTACCTACCAAAAAAATGGGAAGTTTATCATAGCGATCTAACCATTAGTGGCATGACCCGACCGCTCAGCCACCTTGAAGCGTGCTCACGAAGTGGCTGCATACTATAAGTGATTTCTCGCCCAGGTGCAGAAGGAGTTGGACGATCCTATCCCAAAATTCACTCAGGAGGAGTCCCAGGCGGACATGGCCAAATTTTTTATGTGTTGGTGTATCTGGTCTCGAAAACGCACATCAGCATCTTGCCCGTGTTGCAAGGGTTTTAAAACGAATAGACCGGACTATTTAGAAAGTCATTAACCAAAGGAGCTAATTTTGCTGGAACTCACTCAGTTTATTCGCGCTTCGTTTGCATCTAGCGTGAACCTTAATGAAAGCCATATCTTCGAATCTGACCTGAGTCTTGCTCAGATAATGTCGCAGTCGGAAACTCTGCATAACAGCGTCGACTTGATGGAAGCGTTCGCCAAAGTCGCGAACCAGGTCAAGCGCAACTATGGAGTAAGGGTGAGACTGCCCGCTTTCCCGATGGAAACAAGAATCTCGGAAGTGTTGTCAGTTTTTGTCGCGGAAATCGAGCGCTATCGGGAGGCAGACGATGCGCCGGCATCCGCTGTAACATCCTCGGGCTCCATTCAGGAAGTGTCCTGATATGTCGGCACAGATTAATCCTTTGCCGACGGTGGAAGTCACGGCCGAGATCATTCCCGATCTGTACCACGTCTTTTCGGATGACAGAATGTCGCTGATCGACGTGACGTGGATGCAGCACCGCTATCATGAAAAGCGCCGCTGGAGTTCGGTCGAGTTGCTCGCACAGATCGACGTGGACCAGTTGTCGCATGCCGACAAGGTCTACGTCTGGAACGCCGGCCGCGCGGAACTCACCACCAAGCCTGGTGCCGACAGACTAGCGCGCCTTGCAGATTCGGAATGCCGTCGCTGGCTTGAGACTGACACGCATCTAGCGTCAGTCATGCAGGCATGCGGCACGTGGAGCCGTTACTGGAACGAGGAAGAAAGTTTCCACGAAGCAACGTTGAACATTCTGGCACAGCGCTTGGGGATGACACCTATCTCGAATGAAACGTTCATCGAGTTCAGAAAAATTTTCCCCGACGACAATATGCTGCGTACGTTATTCCTGCTGGCGATTTCTGAGATCACGGCAACCGTCAACTATGCGCGCTGCGCTAGTCACGCCACGGATGCCGGCTTGCGCACGTTGTTCAAGCGGATCGCTGCGGATGAGGTGCAGCATATGCGCTATTTCATCTCATTTTCCAGAGCTCTGGTTGACAGCGGGAAATACCACGCAAAAGAAGCATTTTCGATTGCGCATCTGTTTCTGCGCGAAGGCGGAGAAATTCAGGGCAGCGACAGGAGCAAGGTGGAAAGTCGCGACACCCACGTCAACTGGTGGGATCAGCTCGAAACGGCCGATATCGAACGACCCGAGGATATCGAGAGTAAGCAAAAAATGGTGTTTATCGCACTCGAAAAAGTCACTGGGATTCGGGTCACGAGCACAGACGAGGTGGAAGACGTCTGGATGGATCTTGTCGGGCAGTGAGAGGTATAGGGACTGACATACAGGCGATCTCCGAGTCTGCGGCGTTGGCCAACATATGCACCCCAGGCGTATTTTTCACCGAGGGTGAACTGGAGAACGGCGGCAAGCATGTCGTCCATAACGGGGATGCTGGCAGCGAAGGAGTCGCTGTTGAAGGTGTTGCGTCGCCGTCCGCGTGGTTGATTGAGAATCGTCTGCGCGCCGACGTATCGATTTCTCACAGTGGGGACTACGCAACGGGCGTAGTCCTGATCTATAAGGATGATTAATGCGTTTTGAAACGGTACATACCTGCCTGTCGATAAGACGGGGTGACCTGGACAGCGCGGGCCATGTGAATCATGCACGAGCACTTGAGTATTTCGAGCAAGGCCGCTGGGAATGGTTACAACGACACCGGTTAAAGCAGTGTACCCGAGTCGTACCCGTGGTATCCCGCGTAGAGATCGACTACCGCAAAGAGTTGTTCTGTGGGCGACTCAGGATAGAAACAGAGCGTGTGCACGACGACGCAATCTACAAAGCCATGTTTGATCAGCGCATTTATGCGGGGGATGCTACGGAGCCGTCAATCACGGCGTCCGTTCACGTCGCCTTCATCGATGTGAACGGGCGTCAGTTGTGTACGGTGGACGATTTCCTGTGTGCGGCGGTCGAGCCTTTGCAAACTTTGGCGGAGCGTTGACGCGATTTGTGAATTGCCCCGTTTTTTCCGGAGGTTCGTGAGTGGGCGTGCGGATGGTGTTGGAACACTAAGGAGACCGGGAATCGCAATGGAAAGTGATCGCATCGATTGCAGCGAAGTTTGGCTGCTCGGGTGAAACACTGCGTAGCAGGGTGCGCGCGGGTACGAGTTCGCAGGCGCTTGAGCGCTGACCGAAGTGATGGTCAGAGGTGATCCAGCGCCTCGGATCGTGGCTCAATCTACAGCCCGTTGAAATGGCGACGCTCGAATGGATGGACTGTTCAACAATCGTCGGCTCTTCGATCCCATCGGCAACATTCCACCTGCCGAGGCAGAAGCCGTTTATTATTCAAAACTCGCTAGGTCCGCCATCATGGCGTGACTCAAGCAAAATGGTCTCCGGGAAAACCGGAGCGATTCATTGCGACGAGAGAGGGGAGGATGACAATGGGTGCAGCAATGCAGGAAAGGCCACATGGTTTGGATAAACCTACGGTTCGTACGGTGCTCACGGAAGACGGGGTTCAGTTGAGTGTACAGGCTATCTCTCCCGACGGTGGTGGGCGTGGTATCGCGCTGCTATGCCTGCACGGGCTTTTTTCGGATGGCCGCTTTTTTTATAACGGGAGCAAAAAGGGGCCTGCGGCTTATTTTTTGAAAGAGGGTTGCCAGGTCTTTATCGGTGAGCTTCGTGGGCACGGCCATAATCGAGAGCAGGTTGGTTCGTTGCCGCGTGACTGGTGTTTTGACGACTACGTTCAGCAGGATATAGGCTGTTTGATCGAGCACGTATATTCGGTGCACCAAGGTCCGTTTTATGTCGTCGCGCACAGTTTCGGAGGTTATGCATTGCTCGCAAGCTTGGGGCACCGCCCCGAATTGCAGCGATGTATTCGCGGCATTTGTCTCTTTTCGTCAGCCGTCAACGACTATTCAGAACACGGCTTGCGCAAACGCATTTTCTTCAATTTGGCCGCGGCGCTATCGGCCGTATGCGGGTATTTTCCGGCTCGCCGTTTTGGACTCGGGGTGTCGGATGCGCCGAACGGGTTAATTCAACAATTCCGGCATTGGGCACTCCGTGGCTCTTTCGATAGTCGTCGTGGCGACATTGATTACTGGCAATCCCTTCAGTTTGTCACCGTTCCCGTGTGGGCCGGCGTCGGTAGCGGGGATACGTTTCATGCATCGGTCGCGCGGGGCCGAAAGCTGCTCCAAAAACTTGGCAGTGCTGACAAGACATTTGTTGAACTCGGCTTGACCAACGGGTTTTCCAAAAATTTCGGCCATATTGACGTGCTTCGAGGCGAGGCGGCTGCGACGGAGATCTTGCCGCAAGTTCTAGCCTGGATAAATGCGCACGAGGCGGCTGCGTGTACTGAAGGTGCCGCGCCAGCGGTATCTATGGATTCAGGGCCGGAGAATCAATGAACAAGAATGTTGTATCTTCACTGATCGTCCCGCTTCGGGATCGCTCCCCGCATATCGGCCTCTATTTGTACGATCGTCGCGGACAGGCGAACTTTGTTTCGTATCAGGCTCTGTACCAGCATATCTGCCGTGCGATGTGCGAGTTCCGTGCAATTGGCATACGTCCCGGGAGCCGAGTGATCTTGCCATTTTCCACGTCGATAGAAAGTATCACCGCCTTCTTTGCGTTGATCGGCATGAAGGCATTGCCATTCTCCGTGAAATTGCCAATCTCGGGTGGCAGCCATGACGAGTACTGCGAGTTGCTCCAGGGCTTGATACGGCGTTTCGGCTGTGTTGCTATTGTTACGACAAAGGCAATGCCGATACGACTCGAGGGTGTCGTACAGGTGCAGGTATCGACGGCATCGCTGGACCATCGGGCGGACGTAGAGGGTATAGAGTGGGCCAATCCCGCACCGGAAGATATCGCTTTCGTCCAGTTTTCTTCCGGTACGACCGGCCAGCAAAAAGGGGTTCCGATTCGGCATGGACAATTGATTCGGCAGCTTGAACTGATCCTGAGCCAGGACGATAGAAGTAGCTCAGATGTCGGCGCAAGCTGGCTGCCGCTTTATCACGATATGGGTTTAGTGGGCTCGTTGTTGAGTACGATGCTGGCCGGCCACAGTTTACATCTGGACTCTCCGGCGGGTTTCCTGATGGACCCGCTGGCGTGGTTAGCTTCGCTTTCCACGCATCGTGTGAGCATTACTGCCTTGCCAAATTTTAGTATGTCCTATCTGTTGAAGCGCCTAGGCGAAGCTGATGCCGACGAGTTGTCCGGTTGCCGGTTCGATGCGTTGCGCCGCATCTATGTTGGGAGCGATGTGATTGACGCATCAGTCGTATCTCGCCTGACGCAGCTATTACAGCCGCTCGGTCTCTCGGATAAAGCCATCACTCCTTGTTATGGGATGGCAGAGGCTGTCTTGATGGTCAGTTGTAAACCCGCGAACGACACTGTTCATTTGTCGAGCATCGAAGGACGTCGGGACGTGGTCTCCGTGGGTACAGTTTTGCCCGAGTTCGAGGTACGGATCCTTGTCGAGGGCAATCGTCAAGGCGGGAGCGGCGAAGAAGGGGAAATACTGATTCGCGGCGGAACTCTTGCGTACGGGTATTTCGAGGATGAACGCGCGATGATCGATGCGGACGGTTTCTACCATAGCGGCGATATCGGCTACTTGCAGGATGGGCATTTGTTCATCAGTGGCCGCATTGGCGAACGCATCAAGATCAACGGCGAAAACCATTTCCTGCCGTATCTGGAAAATACAATTCAATCCCATCCGGGGCTGCGCCCTGGTGGGGTCGCAATGATCCAGTCGGGTAAAAAACTCATCGTGCTGGCCGAGCCGAAAGCGGTGAGTACCGTGGCCGAACTCGGCACCTTGCGCAGCGAGCTGTCGACGTTGCTGATGGCGAAAACAGGTATTAAGGTGCCACGCGAGCAGATATTTCTGGTGCGACGCGGCCAACTGAAGCGAACGAGTAGCGGTAAGCTGCAACGCAGTTTGATTTGCCAGACATTTGAGCGTCAGGGCTTTAAAGCGATCCTCAACGAATCTGGAGCAGATAATCGCTGCAGCTAAGGAAAAGAGTGCGCAATGGGTGAACAATAAAATAAGTCCATCACGAAGACTATTTTCAAAAATAACCCGCGACTCAACCTCCGGATTGTGATCATGTCGGTACAGTCTTTTGAGGTAGTTTTGACGGTGTTCCGATATAAATAATTTCTTGTTTTTTCCAGTAAAAAACTGGTTTCTGACCACGCCCGTTGGAGCACATTTTCTATTATC
Organism: Xenorhabdus sp. TH1; assembly: GCF_037260955.1. Taxonomy (NCBI): domain Bacteria; kingdom Pseudomonadati; phylum Pseudomonadota; class Gammaproteobacteria; order Enterobacterales; family Morganellaceae; genus Xenorhabdus; species Xenorhabdus sp. TH1. Next base: position 212,925 of record NZ_CP147735.1, on the reverse strand, counting down.
GGCTCTAACCAGATATCCGTATTTTTCGCCGCCTTAAGTAAAGAAACATCGGAAAATAATCGCCTTATCATTGTCCGTCGTGACCGTCATCCCAATGGGGTCTGGCTCTTGTCATATAACATTCAACGGCAGCCACAGTGGTTTAAAGCGGGAGGGGAAAAACCGACTTAAGGGCGGGATGGACTTTAAATGAACAATCATCTTGAAGGATCACATGTTTAAATCGGATTAATTTTTTCGGTGTCAAAAGCTGTTTTTCAACCCATTGTGCCATGATAAACCTGACGATAATTCTCACAAATGTTTCAAAGGCAGGTTGTACTTTACAAAGAGACGTCATTAAAAAATTGCATTACCTGGTGTTTTATAGCGATAATCGTCACAGGCTTCATCCGTGGTTTTGATGTTTGTTTGGCGACGATAATCAGATCATAAATGAAGCCTTTTTTCTATCTAAAATATACTGTTATTGCTTAAGATCCCGTGTATGACTTCTGTTTAGCTTTTTAAAATTTTGAACCGTATCTTTAATAGCCGTTTCTGTTGGCAACCGTTCTATAGAGCTAGCTCCATAAAAACCGTGGCAGTCAGGACAAGAGTTTAAAATATAGGCAACATCTTTAGGCTCCGAAATAGGCCCACCATGACACAGAACTATTATGTCGTCTCGGATAGCCTTAGCTGCCGAAGTGCAAGTGTTGATCAGGGATATACTAGTTTCCAAATCACATGAAGTATAAGCACCAATATCACCACCAATCGTCAGTCCCAGATGCACAACGATAATATCAGCACCTGCTTTTGTCATTTCCACTGCATCGTCTGGATTAAAAACATAAGGTGTAGTTAACATCTCTTTCTCATGCGCCAGACGAATAAGCTCGACTTCCAGCCCATAGCCCATATTTGTTTCTTCCAAGTGCTGTCTAAATTTTCCATCAATAAGTCCTACTGTTGGAAAATTTTGAATACCTGAAAAACCCTGAGCTTTAAGCTCATCAAGAAAAAGAGGAATATTACAAAATGGATCAGTTCCACAAACGCCAGCCAATACAGGTGTTTTCTTAACTATAGGTAATATCTCATTTCCCATTTCTCTAACAATTTGGTTAGCATTACCGTATGGCATTAGCCCGGCTAATGAACCTCTACCAGCCATCCTATAACGTCCTGAATTATAGACAATGATAAGATCTACACCCCCCATTTCCTCACTACGGGCAGAAAGACCAGTCCCTGCTCCTGCTCCGATAATAAGTTCGCTACATTCAACTTTTTGCTTAATTATTTTAATAATTTGATCATACGGCTTCATTAAAAATTCCCTGATGTGGCATTATTTCTTCAAAGTGTTGTTTAACGAGAGAGCAAAACTGCGGTGAATTAATATGGAAAGGTGTTTTTATAATTTTCCTTTGTTCTGTTTGATTCACCGTTTTTTCTAACCCATCACTGAATGCCCGCGTTGCCGCCGGTAAATAAAAAGGCTGTTCTGGGCAATCCAGTGCAGAAAATCCACCTTCTGGAAGAATGAAACGAATGGGGCCGTTACAATTGTTGAGTTTATTTCCTATCCAAACACCAAGTTGATAATTTTCTTCCGGTGTAGTTCGCATCAACGTTACTTTCTCATTATGTTTGACAAATGTCCGTTTTCTGTAACGTTCTGGTATTGTTTCTTCTGCACCAAAATTAATCATATCTAGTGCGCCAGCACTGCCTATCCACGGAATACGTTTTTCTGCAATAACATCTAAGCGAGTATCAGGACAGCCTAGAACACCATCAAATAGCAGATCCGCAATTTCTGTTAATGTAATATCTAGGACTCCGATTAACTCACCATCACTAACCAGCTTCTCCATACTTGTTCCACCATTGCCAGTAGCGTGGAAAGTCAGACAGTCATATCCGGTATTTAATTCGGTTATAAGCTGATTAATACATGGTGTAGTAACACCAAACATGGTTAACCCTAAACTCGGCTTGTTTGTTTTGACTAATGGCATCATATAATTGACAGAACCTGCCATCATATTTGCAGCATTAGATAATATTGAGCGGGAAATATGGTTTAGCCCACAAAAATCAGTGACTGAATAGAGCATAGCGATATCACTGGCACCGATATAACCAGCAATGTTCGATGACGCCATCGTTGATACCATTATTTTTGGTAACCCAACAGGCAGGCTTTGCATCGCAGGCGAAACTAGTGCTGTTCCACCTGAACCACCTATACCAATTACACCTGCGATATCGTCGATTGAATTATGTAAAAAGTTTGTCAAAGCAATAGACATTGCCGAGATCGCTTTATATCGTTCATCACAAAAAACTGCATCAGCCCCTTCAGGGTGGTATCCAGCGATCTGTAATGGAGATATATCAACTTTTTCATTCTGTTTATCATCTACCGGTATTGAGGTAGATGTATCTATAATCATTGAATCTACCCCAGCACGACATAAACATGATTTCAACCAAAGAAGTTCTTCCAGTTTTGTGTCTGCTGTTCCTACGATCCCTACAAACCGATTCATATCACTAACTCCGTGGACATGAAAAAAATTTTTAAAAATCGAATGTAAAGCTATGCTAATATTTCCTACCATGCAAGATATTTTTTATCCTTGAGGATATTTTTTATTATTAATAGTATTTTTGGGCTTTGAACGATGTTTTACCAACTCTTTTAAGGTATTTGAATGATGTTATTTGATGAAAAGAATCTATCACCAATCCGACGCCGTACTCTTGAGAGGATGACTAACGCCGCTTTGAAGCTATATAGGAAAAAAATGTTCCCATCCCCTAAAGAGATTAGCGATGAGGCAGAGTATGCAAAGATTACATTGCGTAGTTATTTTCAAACCCATAATGAATTTGTGGAATATATTGTAAAACAAGTTATTGGTTCTTTTGTTGCACCCAAAATAGGCTCTAATGTGGAAGAAAACGTAGAAAGACTGCTCAAATGGGGATATGGACAAATAGAAGAGCATGAAGCATTGATGAGGGATGCTTTACGTATAGCACAGCTTCGTTGGCAAGAAACGGTATCTGAAAAAGAAAATTGCAATCAGCTATCATTTATAAAAAAGAGTAACCGCCGAGAATCACTTTCACTTGCTCTAGAACCTCTTAAAAACCAGATTAGTGATGAAACTGTACATAAAATTGTTATGTTACTTTCAGTGTTATATGGCACAGAGGCTATGGTTGTACTGAAAGATACTTTTAACTTAGAAAACGAGGAAATTATAAATTTAACTACTTGGGCCGCAAAAATGATCATCCGTCAAGCCATTGCTGAAACCTCAAATAATCAATAAAAATTTTATACGTGTAATAAGTATCCCTCGGCATAATTCTGTCTCTTGACTTGTCTGTTTCGCGATCCATTCTCCAGAAGACCTTCAAGCACAAATATAGAGTCCCTCAACGTCCCCGGTATAACGATGCCATGAAAGCCGGAATATTGATCGGACACAAAATTGTACCAAGTGATCCTTCTGTTGTGGCCAAAATATTTGCGATTCGGTCCGGCATTGATTGTTCTGACCGGAGTAGCAAAACGCATTCCCAACTTCTCCTTCGCCCCACATCTGCGCCAGCGATAGCGTTGCCTGAAAATCAACAAGTCTGGCATTTGCACTGGTGATAATTTTAGCCCGCAGATAGTTTGTCTTGGGTCAGTGCAGAAACATTTGATCTGATTAACCTGAGCTTCGCTTAAGAAGGGAACTAAAGTGCCTGAGGCACGATCAAAGTTTTTGCTAAATAAAACAAAATCGTGGAGATCCTCAGGCATGTCTAATTTAGAAGAACTTTACTACTGCGTCGATGACTTTTGCCAAAAATTTATTCCTCTCTGGCATCAACAGCTCATTGAAAACGGATTACGTCAACGGCACCGCGTAGCTTCCCTTTCGCTTAGCGAAGTCATGATGATCCTTATTTTATTTCATATGAGCCATTATCGTGATTTTAAAACGTTTTATAATAAACATGTAAAACAATATCTTACCGCAGATTTTCCCGGATTAGTCAGCTATACCCGTATCCTCACCCTGAAGAAAAGGGCACTGATTCCTTTATGCGCTTTTCTTTCGTCACGTAAAGCGAAAACTCAAGGGATCGCTTTTATTGATTCCACCAAAATTGCCATTTGTCACAATCTTCGGCTCCCCCGTCATCGCGTATTTGAGGGAATGGCACAACGAGGAAAAACCAGTACAGGCGGGTTCTATGGTTTTAAACTTCATCTGGTTATCAATGATTGCGGTGAACTTTTGGCCGTAAAATTAACCGCAGGAAATTAAGGATGATCGTCACCCTGTCAAAGCATTGGCAAGAGGGTTAACGGGATGTTTATATGGCGATAAAGGGTATTTATCACAGGCTTTATGCGATGAGCTGGAAGCGGAAGGCGTTACGTTAATTACGAATGTCCGTAGCAACATGAAAGCCAAAGCGTTATCGCTCTGGGATAGGTTGATGTTAAGAAGACGATTTTTGATAGAAACGGTCATTGATCAGCTCAAAAATATTTCTCAGATAGAGCATTCAAGACATCGTAGTCAGCTCGGTTTTCTGCTGGAAATCGCCGCAGGTCTCATTGCTTATACATTCCAACCTAAAAAACCGAGCTTGAATTTACGGGATAATGATATCGCTATTTTTAAACGAAGCTGAGGTTAGTTAAAAACTATAAGTAATTCTATTAATTGCAAGAGACTTATATACTTTTCATAATTTCTTGCAATTTTTTTTAAATGAACTAATGGCAGGAAATTATGAAAAAACCCAATAATCCTGATAATGTTAATCAGTTTACAAAAGCTTTAACCTATCTTCTGATATATCTAATAGGTATTTATCCTATCAGCATCGCTGCTGCAAATCCAATTATCTCCAATGATAACATAACTCAAATAAATGTAATTGATGATGTTCCTGTTATTGATATAGCTGCCCCTAATATTAGGGGGATCTCTCATAACGTTTATAAAGAATTTAATGTCGAAGAGCAAGGTGCAGTTTTAAATAACTCAATAGATACTGCAGTATCTGAAATATTAGGAGATGTAGATAAAAACCCTAATTTTCAAGATAGATCTGCAGATTTAATCATTAATGAAGTAGTCGGGGGTAATCAATCTCAGCTTAAAGGACCGTTAGAAATAGCTGGCGATAGAGCTTCAGTGATAATATCTAACCCCAATGGTATTACTGTTGATGGCGGCGGCTTTCTTAATATGTCCGTTGCTACATTAACTACAGGTAAACCTACTTTAAATAATGATGGATTTTTAGATAACTTACGAGTAACTAAAGGTCAAATTAATATTGAGGGTGATGGCTTAGATGGCAGTTTTGATACTATAGATTCTATAGATATAATCAGTAGAACTTTAAATTTATCTGGTAGGATAAATGGTCAAGGAAATAATATCAATACAATTCAAGGCACCAATCAAATTAATTACGGAGGTCTTGGTAACAATTATTTAACTGCAAATATTAAAGGTGAAGGAAGTTCTCCAAAACTAGCTATAGACACTTCTGATCTTGGAGGGATGTATGCTAATAAAATTAACATACTTTCTACTGAAAAAGGAGTTGGCGTTAATTTAAATAGCCTAAAGGCATCTGGTTCTGATATTAGGTCTAATGGGGGAGATATTTCTATTAACGTTAATGGAAATGTAAATCTTGTCAATCTCCCTAATAATAACAGAAATATTTCAGCTAGCTCTAATTTGAACATAGGAGCTGATAATATTTTTACTGGCGATAAAGCTGAGATTAACGCTGGAAAAGATATAGTTTTAGCCAGCAAAAATAGAATAGAAAATAATACTAAAATAACTAGTGGTAAAGATATATGGTTGTTAGGCAATAATATTGTAAATTTTGATAATTCTTTAATCTCGGCGAAAGATAATCTATGGGCTCAAAAAACTTTATATGGAGATAAATCTGATTCAATTAAAAACTTAGGTGGAAATATTAATAGCCTTAATGGAGACATAATACTTAGAGCTGCTCGTCTAGAAAATAATGGTATAGAGAATGGAAAATTTTTTGATCAAAGAATAACTTCAGGTAATAGTTTATATATCAATGCTAATAATATTAACAATTCTGCAAATATTAAGGCAAAAAATGATTTAATTCTTACTGGACAAAATTTAAATCATCAATATATAAGCGATTTTCATTATGGTTCTGGAAGAAAATATGATATAATACCACAGTTAACAGCTGGAAATAAACTTCTTTTAGATTTTACTAACTCAATTAATGTAAATTCTAGTTTATTTAATAATCTCTCTTTCAAAATAGATAATCAAAAGTTTTATTCGCCAACTTTCGAAGGAGGGTCTGATTCTGATTCTATTAAAGGTAAAGATATTGTATTAAACGCTAATAACATTAATATTCATGGAAGAATAACTGCTAATAATACTTTAAAAATCATTGCGAATGACTCTGTAAAGGGAATAAAAACTGATTTAAATGCTAAAAATGAAGTATCGATTATAGCTGGCAACAATATAGATTTGAGGAGATTAAAATTAAGAGGAGATTCTCAGAATCCACTTAGTAAAGATGGAGATGTTAAAATTTATGGCATTAGTGATTCAGATGCTAATGATAAACACAATAATAATAAAAGACTCAAGAAAGATGGTGACGTTTTTATACCTTTTGATTTCGATACTTTTCCAATATTAGGTAGCATTATAAGAGCAAATAAAGATTTAAAAATTTCTGCTGGAAGAGATGTCGTTTTAGAGAACACTGCAGTTTTTAGTTCTACAGATAATGGAAATACAGTAACAATTTTCGCTGGAAGGGATATTAACGTCGAAAATAATGATAAAGAGCTTAGAACCTTTACAATCAGACCTGCACATAATAAAATAGCAGAAGATTTTGTTGGAGGCCCCTTCTCTTTTAGAAGCTATATTAATGCTTCCAACGTTTCTATGGTAGCTGGAAATAATTTAGCTTTACGCGGTGTTCAGATAAATTGTTTAGGGGGATCAATAAATGGTTGCAATGGTAATAATGTATCGGTAAAAGATTCCGATAGTGTTAGCTTAACTGCTGGAAAAGACATCTTATTTAGTTTAAAAACTCGAAATTCTTCTAGCTCTGGTCTAATTTATGGTGATGATAGACTTACTTCTATTGGAAATGATACCTCTTTTGGGGATATTATGTTTTCAGTAAAAGTTATGGCCCAAGGGCCTAGAATTATACCTAACACTCCTGATGACCTCCATTACACAATTGTGAATCTCGGACCTGAATTTGGAGCTAATTCTCACGAAATTTTAGACTTAACTACTGCTATTAACTCGGGCAATGTCACATTAAATGCTGGAGGGTCGGCTATACTAAAAGCTGCCGATATTAAATCTAAAGAAAATACTACAATATTAGCAGGAAAATATATAGGTTTTGATCGGTATAATTATGGTAAACTAAGTCCAGATTTAAATTATTTCCTTACAGATAACTTAGTAACTTCTATTAAAATCGGTAAAAATCTTAATTTAATCGCTAATGATCATGTTGTAACCTCAGGATCTAAATTAATCTCTGGAGAAAATCTTTCTATACTTTCTGGAGGAGACATTAGACTTAGAGCTTTACCAAAAGAAAAATATACTAGAAGTAATGATAGCTACGAATATCAAACTATTGAATCAACAGAATTATCTGCCAAAGGTTTATTAACGCTTTCCGCTGAAGGAAATATTTTATTTCAAGCTACTAAATTAGCAGTTGAAGGACTAAAAAGTATCTCATCAGTTATTTCAGACACTACTTTAAGAAATGCGATAGCTTCTGGAACTATGGATATTTCTGCTAAAGGCGGTTACATCTATGCTCAAGATTTAAACGAAACAACGCAATATGAAACAGAGTCTGTAAAGCGAAATTGGTTAGGTGGAAAGAAAACTTTTAAGAAAATTAACCAAACTTCAACCCCAGTTGTTACAGAGTTTTCTGCTCCTACCGGTTATATCAATTTTTTAGGTAGAGATGATGTTACTTTTGAAGGTAGTAAAATAGAATCCGGCAAAAATACTAATTTAACTAGTCTTCAAGGTAAAGTTAACTTCAAAGCTGTAAGTTCTTTAGATTTTGAACAAGAACTTAGTATGTCTAAAGGGTTTTACATTAAGCAAAGAAATAAAGGTTACCAAGAAAATATTTGGTATTTACCTCAAATTAATATTGGAGGAACACTTACTGTTAATGCTACCGGTATTAATGCTGATATAAAAACAAAGGATAATCAAAATCTTCAAGATGCCATTGACTTACTAAGCGATGGTTATGGTATGTCTTGGATAAAAGATATAAGCAAACGAAATGATGTTGAATGGAATAAAATACAAGATGCTTATTCTGAATGGAACATTAACAATAAAAACTTAAATCCGGTTGTAGGGGCAGTAATAGCTGTAGTAGTAGCTGTAGTCACCGCTGGTTACGCTGCTCCCTATGCAACATCTATAGCTGGAAGCAGTGCAGCAGCTCAAGGAGCTATTACAGCAGGTATGGCAGCGGCTGCTAGTAAAGCAGCGGTTTCTCTAGCTGAAAATGAGGGTAATTTATCTAAAACTTTTAAAGACATGGGAAGTAGTAGTACTATAAAATCTACAGTTACTTCAGCGGCTATTGGAGGTGCATTAGCTGGATTTGATTCTGCAATGGGTTGGGGTGAAGGGACTAAAGGAGGTGCAGCTATTAATAGAGGAAGTATGCCTCTATTAAGTAATCAAGATTGGGTAGCTACTGCCCAGAGAGTTGCCGGACAGTCTTTGATTAGCTCTGGAATAAACACTACTATTAATGGTGGAAGTTTTAAAGATAATTTTGTTTCCGCTCTATTATCTAATTCAACTTCATGCTGAAGGAGCTTTCCAAATAGGTGAATATGCGAATCAGTTAACTGAAGTTGGAAGAGCGCTTAGCCATGCTGCACTATCTGCTATAATTGCAGAAGTTGGAGGAAATGATGGTAAAGCTGCCGCAGCGGGAGCATTAGCTGCTTCTTTAGCAGCTGATAGTCTTAGAAATACGTTTGATGATTCTAGAGCCACTCAAATAGGAGGTAAGATTGTAGGAGCTTTAGCTGGTGCAGCTATTACAGGAACTCCTGAAGGTGTTTATGCTGGAGCTAATGCTGGCGAATTGACTATAATATATAACCATGATGAACATACTATGGGACTGTTCGTCAATAAAGGTAAACCTGGAAGCATATTCCCCGAAGGATCTCTCCAAGATGCTGTAGATGCTTGTTTAGTTGATGCAACTTTATGTAATTTTATAGTAGAATTTAGTCCTCTTTCAGTACTTAAAGATGTTAAAGATGCAGGAACAGATTATATAATTGCAGCGGCATCAGCAGCCCCTTGGGCAAAATTAGGAAAAGCAGCTGATAAAAGCGTTGAAGCTATAAAAACTTTTGCTAAAAATGGTAAGTTTGCTGAAGCTACTAGGATTTACAATGATTCTCTTAGAAGTATGGGTAAATTCTTTAAAGGGAATCATAGAGTTAATGATTTAAGTAAGCTTAAAGATGTAAACTTAGATCCAAATATGTTACGAAAAGAAATTGATCAGTATGTAGGGGCGCCCTATAAGGCGAGTAAACAAAATTCGAAAGCTTATAGTATATCTGCAGCCTCAGTAACAGTTGACGGTAAAAAAGAATATTACTTATCTGTAAATTCAGGAGCTTGGTCAGGTAATTCCCCCGATTAAGGGGATTAATTATACAGTGATTAGAAACGATATTAACTCTATACCAAAAGTTACTAATCCTAAAAATGGCCAAACTAATTTTAATCATGCTGAACAGAAATTATTCAATCATTTTCAAGATACTTATAAAGGTAACAAAGTAGATATAAATATGTCTATTCAAAATATGAGTGCTAAATCTCCAGGAATGTGTACTGGTTGTGAAACTAACAGTGAAATATTTGCAAAACAGAATAAAGATTTTATTATCAATGTATTCCATGGAACAACTGGAACAAGACCTTAAGAGTAATCCATATGAAACTTTTAAATAGAGAGACTATATCGGGAGTTGCATTTTTCTATATCAGAATGACACATGAAGAATTAACTTTTCTTAAAAACTGTTTACATGATATTTTACTTAAATCTAAACAAATCAAAGAAGACAATCCCAATAAGTTAATTTGGTACAAAGCTATTTTTTCAGAAATATCGAATTGTCTGGAGTCTAAGGATTTAAATATCGAGAGGTTAACAACAACTAAAATCGCAAAAGAGTACTTGGATAATGAAATAGTCTTTGTTATTAAACTAACATCTGGAGAACATGATTTATTAGTGCATTGTATCAGTGAGTTAAAAAGCGAAGTTCGTAATAGACCTCTTTACAGTAAATTGTTATTTTATAAAAAATCACTGTGTAATGATGTTGAAAACTTAAGTGATTATTTTCAAAAATTATTTTATTTTGGGGTAGAACCCTCTAGTTGTAAACCTCAAATGACCAAAACAGAATTAATAGAATATCTACATTCTGCTTATCCAGAATTAACAATCAATACTACTTATATACGAGGATATTCAGAAGAAGATATATTAAAATTAGAGCGATTATATAATATTAAAATTCAAAGGCAACTATATGATTTTTTAACTCACATGGGACGTTGCAGTGGGGGATTATTTGGAGACTATCCTTTAGAATTTTATTCAAAAATTGATAGCTCTAAAGACAGACTTATATTTCAAAGTGAATGTCGAAAAAATCTAAAATATTTGGTTGAAATCCAAGGTGAAAGGATGGTAAAACAAAAACCTTTCTTTATTTCAATGGAAAATGAAGGAATTTACAAATATTTTTTAGTAACTGAGTCATATGTCCCCGATTTAGTTTATTATCTTGATACTAATTATAATGCGATAGTAAATACCGGATTATCACTTAATGAGTATTTAAGAAAACTTGTTGATACTACCGTTAGAAATTATGCAATTAAGCCTCCTTTTGATCAAGAGGGGAGTTTACTTTAGTTAAAAATAACATTCACTAGTATAAGACTGTGGATGAAATGTATAGGTTCTGATTTAATTAACTTAAATCAGAACCAAGCATAAATAACTAATGTGGTTGAAGGGACAATCAGCACAACTGTCAGAAAACTTTAAAGAGATAGTTTATGAAACTTTTAAATAGAAAAATGTATAAAGGTGTAATTACTTATTACGTTGGAATGTCACAACCTGAATTAATTTTTCTTAAAAACTGTTTACACGATATTTTACTTAAATTTAATAAAATTGAAGAAAATAATTATGATAAATTAGCCTGGTTAAAAGCTATTTTTTCAGAAATATCAAATTGTTTAGAGTCTAATATTGAACAGTTAAAAACAACTAGGATCGCAAAAGAATATATAGATAGAGAAGTATTTTGTACTCTCAAACTAACATCTGGAGAACATGATTTACTAGTACAATATATCAAAGAATTAAAATATACTATCTATAAAACACCCTCATCCAGTAAATTAAAACCTCTGTGCAATGATGTGGAAGAATTAACTAACTATTTTGAAAAACTACAGTATTTTGGAGTAAAAGAAACTAATCAAAATTATAAAATGACCAAAACTGAATTAATAGAATATCTACATTCTGCTTACCCAGAATTAACTATAGATACTACATATATTAAAGGTTATTCCGAAGAAGATATATCAAAATTAGAATATTTATATGATATCAAAATTCAAGGTCAGTTACTTGAGTTTTTAATTCATATGGGTCGTTGTAGTGGAGGGTTATTTGAAAGTCAACCTTTATTGTTTTATTGGATAAGGAATAGCGAAAATAAAATAAAATTTTCAGAACTTGAATATAAAATGTCAATTCAAGAGAGTCTTGAATACACTTTTAGAGATATTCAACGGCTTGATCTGATAAAACAAAAACCTTTCATCATTTCATTTGAAAACGAGAGAATTTACGACTATTTCTTATTAACTGAGTCAGATACTCCTAATTTAGTTTATTATGTAGATAATAACTATAATGAAGTAGTACTTACTGGATTAACCTTCAATGAGTATTTAAGAAGTACTGTGGATTCTTATAGAGCCTACCAATATAAAGCTCCTTTTGATCTAAAAGGAACTTTGCTTGGAATGTAGAAACTATTTTCATTTGGTTATTTGGTTATTTACCCTACAATTTTTTGATTTATCCAAAACAGATGCACCTAAAAGAGGATTTTATGAAAAACTTTAAAACTTTTACAAAGATTTCTACATTAACTTTGTTAGTTTCTACTAACCTAGCTTTTGCTAATGATATCATTCCTAATGATTTTAACACTCAAGTTAACCAAGTTAATAATATACCAGTTATCAACATAGCTACTCCAACTCTTAACGGTATGTCCAGAAATACCTATAAAGAGTTCAATGTTAGTGAAAAGGGCGTGATTTTCAATAATTCTATAGATTCTGTTAATTCTCAATTAGCAGGTCAATTAGAGAAAAATCATAATCTTAAGGATAGGACTGCTAGATTAATCATTAATGAAGTAGTTGGCGGTAATCAATCTCAACTTAAAGGAGCTATAGAAATAGTTGGGGAAGATGCTAAATTAGTAATAACTAATCCAAACGGTGTCTTTATTGATGGAGCTAAATTCATAAATATAAGAGAGTCTTTTATTAGTACTGGTAAACCTGTTTTCAATAAAAAAGATTTACTTAGTTTAGAAGTAACTAAAGGTAAAGTTACTATTGGAGAAAAAGGCTTAAATTCTGATAACCTTGTTGTTTTCAGTAGATCTCTTCAAGTAAATGGAAAAATTAATGCTGACACTATTACAGCAATGGTAGGTCCAAACTCTTTCGGTATGAAAATTCCAGGATTACCTACCAGATTTGAAAATGAAACTCCTCAATCTGGGTTTTCTATAGATACTGGTAGCCTCGGGGGAATGTATGCTAATAAAAGCATAATACTTCTTAGTAACGAAAAAGGTGCCGGCGTGAATATAAGGGATTTATCAACTTCAAGGGAACAATTAACGGATGTTACTGTGCAATTAACGAAAGACTCTGGAGCCGTATATACTACTAACCAAAAACAAGATATAATTGTTGCAGCAAATAGATATTTTCACGATGGTAGAGAAATGGAACTTATTAATGGTGTTTGGCATCCTAAACAATAATTTCACCAAAAATTATGTCACTTAAAAAGAGAATTTTATGACTATTAAAAACAAGAATATTAAATCTCTGAGGGTTATATTCCCCGCCCCTTGGGGCGAACTACCCTGTAGTTGACTATTGGTTTTGATACCCCGTTGCTTGCGGCGGGGTTGTTCATTTCTACTAATCTAGCTATTGCAGACCTTATGGGGTATTGGGTGAGTAGAGCTGTTCGGTCACCCAGACAGCCCCCTCCTCAGAACCGGACGTGCGGAACTACCGCATCCGGCTCCCGACAGGGCTCTGTCGCATTAACAAGAAATGTCCGAGTGAAAGAATATTGGTTGTTTTTTATGCGGTCAGTTGATAGAAAAAGGCCGCGGGTGACATCGGGCATTCCGGCTCTTGAACATATTGTCCTTTACGCAACATGCTGACTAACTCAATGCCCGCTAGCAGGGTCTGAGCCCGCCTGAAATTTTTGAAGCCCAGCACCAGCAGGGGAGAGGTTCGCCGTTTGATGTTGCGGTGATCTTGCTCAATGAGGTTATTGAGGTATTTGTTTTGCCGGATAACGATGGCTTCCTCTTTGGATTTCCCCTGATTTAACTCGTCTACCGCCGCTTTATTGGCGCTGCTTTTATCCATTGTGACGACCTCAGGTTGGCCCTGCTGACGCATCGCCTTTTTGAAAAAACGCAAGGCAGCAGCCTTATCCCGACAGGCCGTCAACAAAAAATCCACGGTATTTCCGTGCGAATCCACCGCCCGGTAGAGATACCACCATTGCCCTTTGATTTTGATATAGGTTTCATCCATTCGCCAGCGACGCCCGACATCCGGTTTGTAGCGCCGATAACGTTTGACAATTAAAGGCACCAGACGATGAACCCAGCGCGAGAGCGTGGAATGATCAACTCTGACACCCCGCTCAGCCATCATCTCTTCCAGATTTCGTAAACTCAGGGCATAAGCGAGATACCAGCGGACACACTGGGCGATAATATCGGTAGGATAGTGGAGACGTTTGAAGGCGTTCCGGAGCAGGGACATCGTTTGGGACTCGCGCAAAAACCCAGAAGTTTACCTGAAGTTACGTTAATGCGACAGAACCCAGAAACATTTGATCTGATTAGCTATTCCAGACCAATATTGCAGGCTTCTGACACCAGCACGGCGCTGGCTTCACAGGCATGGAAAAACTCATCAGCGGATCCGGTATGAACGTTAATTTCGAACAATAATTCCGTCAAATCCACAGGAGGGAGCAGATCGCTGACCATCTTACCTCAGTCGTTTCAGACTATCTGGCTCATCAAGACTGGCGAGAGGAGAAATTATCAGTTTTGGATTCGGATCGGAAACATCAAGCTGAACCGACTTATTTTCGACGAGCCGTGCACAACTGTCTGTAATTGGTATCCAGTTGATGACCCAGCGATTTAATCGCTTCCAGCGGGTTTGTCGGAACGATAGACTTCCTGCCAGTCAGCTCCTGTAGTAACCTTGCTTGAGGACGAGAAGACAGCTTAGTTCATCCGATATCGGTATTAAATTTTGGTTAAGTGATTCCGTCTGGTTACTATAGATACTTAAACCACAGAAAAAAAGATTTGATATGGAACAACAGTATGACAACACACTCACTCCAGAGCTGAAAGCCTCGCTAGAGCAGCCATACTTTTCGGCAGAGCAGAAGTCAGCAATGCCGGGGGATGGAAGGAAGCATGTGGAGGCTCAGGAGGCTTTCCTCCGCGAGCATCCGGTGACAGCAATTTACCGTGTGGCCGTGGACGGCAGCTTGACTGAGCACGGCGGAGTGGTTCGCCCCTTCATATAATGGCTCAGAGATCGAACTCAGTGACAAGTGCAAAGTCAATGTGGCGCTGGAAGGTGACGAGGTTGTGTATCCTGACGGTACAACGGCCCTGATTATTACCAGCAGCGGAAAATCTATCCGTAAAAATTCATTGTGTTCCAGTGCCAGGCTCGACAACGCTGATGCTGCTGTTGTCTTACTCAACCTTCTTTTGTAAGTCCAGCCACTCATCTTTACCTATACGGCTGATATGTTCAATACGATAGTCGTTCATGAACTGGTTAAACTGCTTTTCTTCTGTGTGGTGGTGTTGAAAACCGCATTTTGCTTGCGCCTTAAAAGACTGCTCGTTATCGGCATAATAACCGCACCACAACGCATCCAGCTTCATATTTTCAAATGCATGACACATCAATGCCTTCACCGCTTCCGGAATGAACCCCTGCCCCCAGAATGGCACGCCAATCCAATAAGCCACTTCAGCTTCATTATCGGCAATGTCAAAATTACTCTCTTTACCGATCAATAAACCAACCATCCCGATGGCAACGTTATCTTTCTGCAACGCAACTGCGTAAACTTCCGGATGTGAGAACACTGTGCGGATAATCTCCAAACTTTCTTCTTCACTCTGATGTATCGGCCATCCCGCGATCGGGCCGACACGTTCATCACTGGCATATTTATAGAGGCTGGCCGCATCACTTTCCCGCCACGGACGCATAATGAGACGTTTTGTTTTGAACATTGTTTTTTCCCTTCTTAACGTGGACATGTTCCATTTTTAAATGACACCCAAAGTTTGACAATGGCTAAATTTTAGTGCATTAGGTAAATATGAAAACTAATTGCTCAACTTTCATATAATTTTCCTATGCAGATGGATACAATAGAAACAGCTCGTCCCCTAAGCTTGGCCGAGGGCGATGAATTCAGGATGGGGAAAAGTCGGCTTGAAGAGACAGACAATCAGCTCTTATCCCTAAGCTATGTCGTGCTGGCTATTTGTCAAACTGGCTCAGCGGAAGTTAATATTAACTTCCGCTCCTATCAGATGCAGAAAGACGATTTTATGATTCTTTATGATGACTCCATCGTTTTTGTAAGAAACAGATCTTCGGATTTTTTGTGCTCTTACTATTTGATAAGCCGTTCAATAGCCACAGATATCGCACATTGCTTACCAAATAGTCTGTTTCTGTTTTTGAGTCGTCATCCGTTTTTTACTTCTGAAATCAATACGATAAATTTTCTTCCTCTGTGGGAACGTATGACAACGTGCATTCAGGAACAGACTCTGCAATATCAAAGAAATATTATTATCAATCAATTTCAAAATCTTTTTTTATGGCTTTCTCATAAAGCAACGGTGTTGGAGATTACGGAAAGAAATGATTATAGTAGACAGGAAACACTCTGCTGGAAGTTCTGGGAACTTATATTCATACATTGTAGTCAACAGCGTGAAGTTGCCTTCTATGCAGACCTTCTTCACATAACACCTTATTATCTATCCCAATTGACAAGGAAATTCTTCAACGACACTCCGAAGACATTAATAGACAGGCAAGTGATATTGGAAATAAAAAAACATCTACTACAGCATAAAAAATCAATGCAGCAAATTGCCGATGAACTTAATTTCACGGATGCGTCTTACCTAAATAAATATTTTAAACGTCATACTGGTATAGGGCTTACTGATTACAGGAAAATGATATCATAAATGCACCTACCATCTCACCTGCCAGGGGCATACTTTGAGTGCAAACCGTACGAAATCATACGGTAAGGCCCAGTGGGAGCGAAGCTGCAAAATGCGACACTTAACTTTTTTGAACTGGATCTAAGTAAAAGTGACATACCTGTGATGGATCTGTCGCATTAAGAAGAGATTGGTGAACCTACGCGCTTTTGCAGGGGTCAGTTTGGATATCGAGTAGAGTCGAGATGTGGCGCGGTAATTTTGCAGGTCAGGCATATCTGTTGCCGCCTCTTTCGATTGGCGGTGCCTGACTGTCCTGACCATAAATCCCGTTTCCACACCCCGCTCATCGAACCGGACGTGCGCTTCTAACGCATCCGGCTCTCGGACAGGATCATGCCTTCGCCCACGGAAGCCTCTGCGGGAGCTTCGGCAACTGGATGAGTCCCAACTGATTATAGAAGTACTCATCGGGGTATCGCTTTAACCCTTTGCTTCGTTGCTTATGTTTCTTGCAGAGCCACCGGCGCAGCCGGGTTGTGGTATAGCGATCTATGAACCGATACGACTGTGTGACAGGGCCTAACCTGAAGTAGTTAGTCCAGCCCCCCAGTTTCTGGTTTAACCGCGTGACCATCTCACCGGCATCCATCCACTCCATGTTCCTGCTGGTCTGGAGTCTGACGGATTCGATCATCCGTTTAATGCTCCTCTTCGAGGGGCGAGTCCCTATATAAGCTTTCCTCGTCCTTGCTGAATACAAGCGTTTGAATGTGTAGCCAAGAAAGTCAAATTCCCCTTCCGGGAGCCTACACAGACGCGTCTTTTCTTCGTTTACCGTCAGCTTCAACTTCGCCATCAGCCCGCGCATTGCTGCCATTGCACGACTGGCGTTTCTGCGTTTGCAGCAGATCACCAGATCGTCGGCGTAGTTGACAATTCGTGCACCGAGGCTCTGTTCTATCCCCATCGCTTTCCTGCCCATAATGAAACGTCTCATGTACAGATTGGACAAGAGTGGGGATATCGGGGAACCCTGTGGTATTCCGCACTGATTATCCCGGTTTGCGGTTGTTCGCAGCACTTTACCATCTCGCATCTTTTCCTCTACTGGTGCTGCCAGCCATTGCTTAATCAATCGCAGGACGTTTCCGTCCACGATCCGACGCGCAACTGACTTCATCAGCTCGGGATGAGGTATGGTGTCGAAGTAACCTGACAGATCGGCATCTACAATATCGCTGTATCCGCTGGTCACCAGGCTGTGTACTTCCTGCACCGCGCTTTGTGCATTCCGGTTTCGCCTGTAGGCATGTTGCTCCGGTGGCAGGTCGGCTTCGAATATAGGTTCGAGCACCAACATTGCTGCCATCTGGCAAACTCTGTCTTTCAGGCAGGCGATCCCCAGCGGTCGGGTTTTCCCGTTTGGCTTGGGTATATGGACGCGTCTGACCGGTTTCGGGACGTATGTACCTTCCCGAAGTTGTTGCGCCAGTTCTCCGAGCCACCGTTCCACACCATATAACTCAATATCGTCGAAGGTCTGCCCATCCGTACCCGCTGCGCCTTTATTTCGGCGGCAACACTGGTACGCATAAATCAGCACACTACGATGGTATATTTTGTCGTACAACGCGTGGAATCTAAGCTCAGATCTTTCCTTCGCTTTCGCATGTAACGTCGTCTGCAATTCCTGAACGTATTTCGGAGTTCTTAGGTTGCCCAATCTCCAGTTCCTCATCACTTTCGGCGTTGTTTCTGAACTAAGGCTCCTTTCCTCCACCGGCATTACCCGGTTTCCCCGGTACTACGAGCCTCTCCGTCATCCTGTCGTGCCCGGTCTGGCCGTCACCGGTCACCGGTTGGTGTTAGCGTTCACCACACGCAGGACTTCCCGTGTTGCTCCGGTCTTCCTCTTGTATACATGCTGTCGCCACTACCCCGGTGGGGGTTGCAGGGTGCGCGTTTCGTTCACTTCCCCTGTAACTGGCAACCTTCCCCAATAATTTGGTGGGTCGGCCTCCACATTGCGTTTTTCGAGGCCTGTTCAGCGTTCACTCACGTTACGGCCTGCATACTCGCTGAATCACTAAAATGATCCTATACACCAGAGGCTTCAGCCGCTTTGTTACCGCCACGACTGCTCTGATTACTACCGGCTGGAACGAAAGTTGCCGGGCGGGGTTCGCACCCGCTGAAAGACCGTGCCTTTGCACGGCGCACAAAACATCCCACGCTAAGACTATTTTTTATACAACCCGATATCGGCAGTGCGTAATGGTCGGTATTTTCCTGCTCCCAGTTTGAAATTATTACGCCAGACATAATCTTCACTCAGATTGATACGCTCCCATCCCAGAGGAGAAATATGTGATATCAGGTGCTTATTAGTCGAAATCCCTTTTCACTTCAGAGACTCAATCGCTCTTTCTATACATACCGTGTTCCACAGCGCGATCGCTGATGTCAGTAACGTCAACCCACTGGAACAGCTCCGCACACGATCCTTGATTTCACCCAGTCTGTGCATAAAGACGGCTCGTGAAAACACGTTACGGGCTTCACCTTTATTCAAACCCGCCTGTACTCGTCGGCGCAGACTGGGGTTACGAAACCAGTCCAGCATAAACAATGTTCGCTCAATGCGATCAATCTCTTTCAGTGCTTTGGCCAATCCGTTCTGCTTCGGATAGCTGGCTAACTTTTTCATCATCAGGGATGCTGTGACTGTCCCCTGTTTAATCGAACTTGCCGGACGCAATACTTCATTCCAGTGTGACTCCTGCCGTGTCGGTGTAATGTTCCCTAATTTCCAGATCACTTTCGTGATACAACAGGCCATCAAGCACGTGAGTTGAGTCTCGTACCCGGCTGATCACTTTGGTATAGAACGGACTGTACCGGTCTCATATATGCGTATAAATTTACACACCCGGTTCCTGATCATATTTAAGACTAACCTGCCCGGCATAACGTCCATGGCTGCTTACCCGAAAGTTCTGCCTGTCTGACGACGATGTTGTCCCATCGCCCCAGAAAGCGGCCAGAGGTCGCATTTTCTGAATATTGACCAGTTCGGCCAGTGCTGCTGAATAGGTTTCATGCCTGAATACCTTCGAATGATGATTTTGTTGCCTCGGGGCAGGACTCGGCCATTTTGGTCAGCCCCAGATTGATCTCATCGGCCAGGATGGTGGTTAGCAATAGCTTTTTGTCTTTTTGGTCTGACGTTATTATTTTTGAGATGCGTAAAGTGACGGGTAAAACTGGTCCAGCTGTCTACTTCCTCCAGTATCTCTGTCATTTTTGGATGAGGAAGTATCTCATAAACCAGGTCGGAAAAAGGTGAGACCTCAGAAGAAACACTATAGCATGATGGTCTAGTTATATTATAATCAATATCCGGTTAGAACAAACTCACAAGCAGACAACAACATGGCTAACACCTTCATTGCAGAACAATGCTCGGCCATGTGCCGCGATCTAAAGAAACTCACATCTCTTATTAAACGACTGCCACCTCTAAACGTACGAGTGACGGCCATCCCTCCCACACTCAAAGGAATGGAAAACGCGCCCGTTAGGGAGATTATCGTGACAGAAAAAACGGAGAGCGAAGCCCTGACTATCGCAGCGGCTTGTTACCAAGATCTCCATATCAACCCGAATTATTCTCAAAAATCTACCCGGCGTACTGTGAGGGGTTCTTTGGTTTTCTCTTTCCGGGACCGGAGCCACAGATGAAATCCAAGCTCTAGTTAAGCATATCAATGCGGATAAAGCCGGTATAGAAGAGTTTGTCGTCTCGACATACCAAACCAGACAGGAACGTTTTGAAGCGCTCAGGGCTGAGTGCCCTGGCGGACCCTTCATCTTTACAGGCAGATCCGCTGCTATAGTCAGGGTGATGTCTCTTCTATCCGGTTTACCTGGCAGCGGAAGGATGCTCTGAAAAAAGCCGTGAAGGCAGAGCTTCTTCAACGGCTCCATGAGGAACTGGAACGTTCAAGGCCTGACTACCAGTTCCACCTTGAGCAGCTTATCCAGAAAATAGCGACAACACCGGAACCGTTATTGCGAGAGCTCAGGGAAGTAAAAGTCCAGCCGGTAACAAACGTCATGGCCACAGGAGAGTTAAAAACGGTGACAGCACCAATGCCTTTGCTGCTGCTCCAGGACGATGAAGCCCAAATCAAAATGCTCAAGAGCTTTGATGCGTCCGATCAACGGAAAACACGCTCTGATAAAATAATTCTTGGCACTTTCACAGGTGTCACCATCGAATCTTTCCCTGAATAGCAATGACGCTGGATGGAAATCCGCGACGGTCAAGTTATGGCAAACTGGAAAAAAGATCAGCTAATTTTTATCACAAAAGGTTTCAGGCGTAGCATCTGGCCACTAAAGAAAATATTGTGGAGATGAATACCAAGTAATAAATGAAGAAGAATGCGATCTAAAAAACAACCCCCTTGTTCGCCAGGATAGAAAACTATTAATTTTAATATATACATATAGTTATATTATTTTTACCCTTTTTTTTCGCCAAAGCAATATAGTGATGACAGCTCCCTTACTCGCAACGGACGGTATTTCCCGGCGCGTAATTTAAAATTATTACGCCAGATGTCATCTCCACTCAGATTGATATACTCCCAACCCAGCGGCGTTACTTTCACTCCTTTATCGGAAATATCAACATCAGGCAAATCACCGGTCATCGCCATGGAGTTCAAAATTTATAGTTTAACTATGCGTATCACCGTTCGTTCTGAGACACCGCACAATCTAACGGTATCCCGGATGCTCTGCTTATTTTTAACTCGAATCTCAATCCGATAGAACGATTATGGAAATACATGAGTGAGTAAGTACGTAACAATGTCTATTTTCCGGATACAATGACATTCCGTGAAACGTTGCGTCATTTTTTTCATGTCACTCTGCCAAAAAAGTAAAAGAGCTAGCTACCCGGTTAACGGATAATTTCCAAACTTTAAAACTTACATCTTCACGTTAATTGCGTATAAACAGATCTATTATTCATTGAATCAATGAATTGAATGCGTAACTAAAATAGCACAGGATATAATTACATGGATTATATTTTGATGAAAATCCTCGACTACTAGACAACAGCGAATATCAACACCGAGTTTTTTAGCGGCTTGCAGATACCCTTCAGGATCTAGTTTGCCTGCTTGAACCTTTTCAGTGGTTACTAATGCATGAGATTCAGTGATTCCACAGTAAGCTAGTCTTGTTGTTGCTATATTCTCTGTTGAGGATGTGACTATTGCCCACTTACCTTCAGGAATTGTGGTAATCAGCTCTTTTGTTCCAGTAATCGTAGTGACATGGCTTTCTTTAAGTTCTTCAACGGTGAAAAGTCTACTGCGGCCTTGATATCAGCATTATCACCTAAGATACTGCGCGCGGTATCTTCTGGTCGGCGTCCATGTGATTGGTCTATGACTGTTTGAGGATCAAGACTATAATGCTTGCCCAACGAGTCCAAATTCGTGCACATGCGCCGCTGGAATCTATTACAGTACTATCCATGTCGAATAATATTGCATCAACCTCAATAGCCATCTCACTATCACTAGAAGTATTCACCACTTTTTTAAATATACTAGGGCGTATTAACGTTTCGTGGAGGTAAGTTTGAACAGCATGATGATCTGGTATCATTGTCTTCGCAAAAAAACCATTACCCCAGCTCATCATGCCAAGAACAATATTATCAAAATCTTTATGGAATACGCTAGCTGTATTAATGCAACAACATGGATGTATTTACCACAAAGACGCGCATTACCTGACTTTCGAAGGGATCCTTTATCGAATGAGAACGGGATGTCCGTGGCGGGATTTACCCGATGAATTTGGCAAATAGAATACGCTTTTTAAGCACTTTAACACCTGGTCAAAGAAAGGTGTTTTTGAATTATTATTCAAATTGTTATCTGAAAATACAGATACTGAATGGTTATTCATTGATGGGAGTATTGTCCGCGTTCATCAACATAGCTCAGGGGCAGCTTCAACAGAAGATGAAGCCATCGGTAAAAGTCGGAGTGGACGTTCGACTAAAATTCATTTGGCAGCAGACAGTTATGGTTTGCCTGTCCATTTTGAGCTGAGTTGTCAGGGGGTCAAACGCACGACATTGTACATGCAGAAAGTTTGGTCACCCATTCACCCGCATCCGATTTTGTGATCGCGGATAAAGGTTACGATAGCGGTACTTTCAGAGATTTTGTTGAAAAACAAGGTTCAAAAACGGTCATTCCCTATCGAAAAAATAGCCGAAAACCCGATAAAAGTATTGATGAAGTTTTATACTGTTATCGGGATTTGGTCGAAAATGCGTTTGCCAGAATAAAATATTTTCGAGCTATTGCAACAAGATACGATAAATTGGCGCGAAATTACGCCAGTATGTTGGCACTGGCGTTTGTCATTATGGTTACCGATGTGGGTTGAGTAAATGATGAATTCAAAACGTCAACAGCCCCTAACTCATCTCATAAAAAATTAGCTTCGCCTTATAAGGTCACCAGTTCCGATGTGATGAACGATTTTTCATTATCTAATCCAATCATTTCCATTCCTGACACAGAACCTGTATGTTGTCGTATACAACTGACTGGAAATATTGCTGATGTCGTGAAACATCCATCGACATAAATGCCTAGATGTTGCGTGGAAGCTGATAAATAGCCCATTCCCATATTCACCTGTGGATCTTCTCCTGCGAAATAATGCGGCAGGATAGAACATATACTTCCAATTAATTGTTTACTAACATCTTGGCCTGCGGACAATACTATTCCAACACCTTCATGCCCCAAAATAAGTCCATCACGAAGTCTATTGCTTTTTAATCCAAGTAACATTCGCCAGTCTGTTTGACAAATACTGGAACGTAAAATGCGGACTCTAACTTGATTAGAGCCTGGTTGTTCGGGTATAAAGTTCTGTAATTTAACCTCACCACTTCAATTAGTTAAACTAAAAAACCGTCGCTAAAGATTACTGGTGAGAGAGAATATATTAGTGACGGTTTAAGTAAAATTAGAGTTATTAACAAGCTGACTCATTATTATACTTTTATATTTGAATAATCATTTACATATAAACAGTCATTAGAAGATGATAAATCATCATGCCTATCAACAAGAATTACTTTACAACCTAATTTAACTAATAATATAAATGTAATTAAGAGTGAATATAGTGACGTTATTTACTTTTTTCTTCGATAAATTTTATCAGTTCTTTATCTGAGTTTATAAATATAAAATTATCACTATTTTCTGAGAGTTCTCCTTTAATTGAATAGTGAATATCATTTTTTATCATGAGGAATAATTATTTTCCAATTGATTTTATCCAACTTATCTAGAATTTCAGAAACATTCTTTAATAAAAATTTATCTAAAGAATAAATATATTGATTACTATTACCACGATTATAAGAATGATTAGTGATTGTTTCTAACTCGAATAAATATATTTATTTACTAGCATTAATATAATCCTCACATCCAGATATTAATAATTAAATCTAATTAGTATCATACAACACAATATAACATTAATTTAATTCAATGGGATGGAAAAAATTGAACAACCACCGACTTTAGTTGGTGGTTTTAACCTTTCATATTGAAGAATAAAGTTTACTGAATTAGTTGAGTGTGCATTATAATGCAATTATTATTTGTTTAATGCTCAATAGTCGTTAATAATGCACTAAAATGGTAAGGAGATACTTATGAGCATATTAGACGATATTTTAATGATCGGACAGCGTATGAAGAGCGAACAACTTTCGCTCAAGGATTCAATCAGTGAATCCAGCCGTGTGAATGTATCTGATGAACAAGTAGAAGGTTTGGATCGTCTCATCTACAACCACTGCATGAATAAAAGCGCGCTGGCTGATTTTTTCGGTAAGTCCAGAAACACCTTTAGTAAGATCCTGTCAGAGATGGAAAAGAGAAAACTGATTAGTGAACCTATCTTTCAGAACAAAAACCATCTTTATACTCGCTTTGATGTTCAGACTATCATGGCTGAACTGAAAATACCGCGCTACAACGAAATGTACGTGCCGCGCGTTATCGTGACTGAAAACCATAAGGGTGGAACAGGGAAGAGTACAACTACAGTTACGTTGGCAACCGCAGCAGCGCTAGACCTGAATCTGAATGCGCGGGTTTGTATTGTAGATATGGATCCACAAGGCTCAATCGGTAGCAACCTGATCCGTTCCACTAGTGAAGATAATATATACCTGACCATAACCGATATCCTTCTTGCTGAGTACGAAGAGGAGGGGGATTACGCACAATACATTACTGCTGGTTATTCTGAAGAAGATATCATCGCTAACATCCCATTCTCTACGCATTTGCCTAACCTGGATGTGATCACAGCATTCCCCACAGATGACCGTTTTACCGACACATATTGGCGTCTGGATAAAGAAGCCCGTAACCGTTTACTAACGCGTTTCCGTGATGTCGTTATGCCAGTGCTGAAAAGCAAATACGATTTAATATTTATCGATACACCTCCACAAGACTCACCAATCATCTGGTCAACGAACGAAGCAGCTGACGGTCTGCTGGTGCCAATAACACCACGCGAATATGACTTTGCTTCAACCACAAACTATATGCTGACGATTGCAACCCGCCTGAAGCAACTTCCGTCCCAGGGAGAGAACATCAAGTGGATGAAAGTGCTGGCTGTTAATGTGGATGATAAGAGCCAGCATGAAATCAGAACGTTAAATAAGTTGGTTCGTACTGTGCAAGACAAGTTCATGACCACAAATATCAAACACTCCGAAGCCTTTGTTGCTGCGGCGGAAAAGGGACGCACAGTGCTGGACATTAAAAAATCCGAAGAACTGTGTCCACCTAAACAGTTTGATACAGCTGAGATGTCTATAACTTCGGTATATCAGCAATTTATAAATGAAATCAAAAGGTTCTCTGCGAAAGGTGAGTAATAACAATGACAAACGTAGAACGTGGTAGTAGCAAAGATATGTATTTGGGTGGACAGAAAAGAACCAGCTTCGAGCAGAGGAGCGGATTACCTCCGCTTAAGAGTGGAGCTAAGTTCAAGCGCGAATTCACGCTGCAGAGTGGGCGCAAAGTTGAGGCTGAGCACGTCATTATCAGCGCTGACAAAGTTGCCGTCCAGACCGTTGTCCACGAACTTAATCCACGTAACCAGGATGCGCTAGATGAAAATTCAATGCGCGATATCTTGAGGCAGATTCAGGAACGTGGTGTTGATACTGAAGGCGTTGCTGTTAAACGTGATAACAAATATTACCTCATAGAGGGTAGCCGTCGCCGCTACTGTTGTATCAAAGTGAAAGCTGACCTACCGTTATGGGTACTGCCTGATGATCTGACTACCGAAGACGTTAACGCTATTATCAACGCAGCACAAAGCTCCCGTAAATTCTCTTACCGTGAAGTTGGTAAGCAATATCTGGAGATAATGGCTTCTAAAGGCTACACGACTAACGATGAGTTGGCTCAACACGTAGGTGTGAGTGCCGAATCAATCCGTAAGCGTGTTCAGGCAGCGCAGATTGATGAGCGCTTGATTATGATTTTCCCTGACTGCGAAGGGATCCCAAATACATTCTACTCACGTCTGGCTAAAATCCAGAAAGAAGCTGAGAAGAACAAAATTGAGCTCGATATTCTCTGCGCTGAAATTGATAAGGATACCGATAATATAGTGATAGATGATATCCCAGAGAAGCAACGCATTATTCTGGAAGACCTGATTGCAGCATTAGAATTACTGACCGCTGCCACTCCGGCAAAAGGGTGGAAAACGGTTGACTTAGTCACCTACGAAAATAAAGATAAGTATGCTCGCATAAGCCGCAGTGCTAATGGCCGAAAAGTGAAGATTGAATTCAACCGTATTAATCAGAGCTTGATTGACGAAATTGAGCGCCTTATCGTTCAAAAGATGAATAAGGCAAATTCCACGGAAAAGTGATCTCCTGCCTGTTTACCTATTGGTGGTTGTCATAGCCCCACAAGTATTCGCTAGTGGGGTTTTTTTACATCTTAAATACAACCCCCTTGTTCGCCAGAGAAAAAATCAATTAATTTCATTATATACAAACAGTTATGTGATTTTTATTTCTATTTTTCGCCGCGTATTCTGGTCAAAAACAACCTTCTTTCTCACCACGCTTTAAATAGGAAAACAATTAGAAAGCTAGCTATATCCATACAATCTGGCGGCAATTTAAATCAATATTCTAACTGATTTCTCCATTCGTAACGATGGGAAAGTATAACTTCACTCTTTGTTCATGATGGTAGTGGGAGTATTAGCTATACTCGCTTGGATGGATAATATAAGTATTCCAGTCTATGGATTCTCTGCGAATAATTTACTAAAGAAAGAAGCAAAAGAATATTTTCTAGCAACAATCCAGAATTAACCGAGCCTTAAATATAAAAAAGCAACACGTTCAACCTGTAGATCCATTTGCTTATGTGTACCGGGACTACAGGCGGCATAAGTGAACGAATGGCGGTAGGACTGGTAAAGATAACGTTCGTTGATGACCCAAGCGGGAATGCCCATTACGGTGAATTCCTTTAACTGCAGAACAAGATGGGCAGGTCACATCAATCTGTGCCATCTAAATATCCTCCAAATAAGCATACTATACATTATGTAATAAATTGATATCACGATCCTAATTTTGCAGCTATTTTCCTTACCACTTCTTCAGGCTATTGCATCCTAAGCGTAAGAGCACGCTTAGGCATAATTACTATTCCTTCCTGCGACTTAAACCATGCCAATAAACCGGCCAGCGTCCATCTTCCCCATAATTATTAACAACTGATGCGATCACAACTAAAACAACGCTACCAATCAGTACAGGCATAAATAAATAATCAAACCCTACAACACCTTGCCCAGTAAGAATGATCACTAACGGGTTAGCACCAGCGGGTGGATGTACTACACGGAGGTATTGCATCAACATAATAGCAACACCAACTGCCAATGACATCACGATAATGGAATCTCCAAAGCCATATAAGGCAATCAATCCTACAGCTGAGGTAACTAGGTGACCAATAATAACATTGCGTGGTTGTGCCAACGGCGAGGCAGGTGCCGCAAATAGGATCACGCATGTAGCACCAAAAGGGGCCATTAGCCAAGGGCTGTCAGTCAGTTGGCTTAGAGCACCAAGAGTCAAAATACCGAAAAAACCGCCGACTAATCCTTTCATTAGTTGGATAAATTTCGGTTTTGGAGGAAGTGCTCCACCACCTCGTAGTTTCTTCATTTTTACATTTCCTTAAAAAGGTCACGAAAATACCATCTAGCACTGTGCTATAATTTTATGTACAGATCTGTACACTCAAAGAGAATAATACAGATCTGTACACATTGGGGCAATATTTAATTTATAAAATTTGATAAGTGATTATGATGAATAAGAGAGAACACATTCTGGATACAGCCGAAACTTTATTTAATGAATTTGGCTATACATCTGTTGGGGTCGATTTAATCCGAGACAAGGCACAAATTTCCAAAACATCAATGTATCGATATTTTGGTTCCAAAAATAAACTCATAGAAGCAGTTCTCGTTAGGAGACATCAGTTTTTTGAAAAAGGACTAACAGAGACGGTATCTGCTGCGTCGAATACCGAGAGTCGATTGAATGCCATTCTGGACTGGCACTTCTCTTGGTTTAGATCTGTCGATTTTAAAGGATGCATGTTCATGCATGCTTTGGCAGAGTTTAAGGGATTTGATGAAAAACTCACACAGCAAGCATTACAACATAAGGCTTGGTTTGAGTCATTGCTGTTTTCAGTATTTGAATCTAGGCAACCAGGAATAGAAGCTAAAACTAAAGCTATTATGACCTTTCTAGAAGGTATGATTGTCAGAGCAGAATTTGGAGAAGTAGTGGGATATGAGGAAATTTATCGCTTAGGCGTAAAAGTCCTTGCTTTTTCTGATTTTTCAGAGAGAAAAGAACTCGAATGCCATGATGATTAATAGTATGTTTAATTTTGATTCAAATGATCATATTAAACAATGATTACCATGTCCCAGAGCCTACCCATATAGAATAATTAATAACATATGAATGAACTTTTCAAGGGAATCAGCGCAAAGCCTGAACATGGTAAGATAGTAACATAGGCAAACAACATATTTGTAAGAACGGATTGACAATAAAACAACCAATTGTTCCTCTAAATATGCGCTTACGGCCAGGCAACAAACAGCATATTTGCAGGAACATTCCCGTTTACTGCATATTTGCAAGAACAGATCGATAATAAAACAACCAATTGTTCCTCTAAATATGCGCTTACGGCCAGGCAACAAACAGCATATTTGCAGGAACATTCCCGTTTACTGCATATTTGCAAGAACAGATCGATAATAAAATAGCCAATTGTTCCTCTAAATATGCGCTTACGGCCAGGCAACAAACAGCATATTTGCAGGAACATTCCCGTTTACTGCATATTTGCAAGAACAGATCGATAATAAAACAGCCAATTGTTCCTCTAAATATGCGCTTACGGCCAGGCAACAAACAGCATATTTGCAGGAACATTCCCGTTTACTGCATATTTGCAAGAACAGATCGATAATAAAACAGCCAATTGCTCCTCCTTTGAGGATATAAAAATACATGTTTAGAGGAACGATTTTCATGTAATTATTTGTAATATAAAGAATATTATATTTTTTAACATAGCAAAACATATGTGCTTCTACGCTGCATGTTTAGAGGAACATTTTTGAAAAAATTATTTAATTACAAATAGTTAAGTAACATGTATTATCAAAAAAGGGCAACATAAAATTGCAATATATTCAAAATACCTTCTATTATTAAAAAAATCTATCAGTCTTCTGTCTCAGTTAGATCTGGATCACGAGAATTGATCGAAAAATAGACCTGACGTTTTCCTCCTCTCACCTTATAGCCTTCGGTATAAGTTAAATATTTGACTTCTTCTAACAATTTCATAGCACGACGCACAATCATCAGTTGTTTTCTGGGTTCAGAACGCATATTCAAACGTTTCATAAGCCTGTCGAAAGACACAACCTGGACTTGATTGTTCGGCAAACCTTCTAGAAAAATATAAATCGCCTTGGCCACTTCATCACGTTTAATCGCTGGAAATACCTTCAATTTAAGCACACGCTTCAAGTCAATATCGTAAAGATCTTTTAAACCCGGATTGTATTCAAGAACGACTTCATTTTTAGCAGTATCAACTTTAGAGAAATTAATGAGGTGAGTAGTTGCACTGATTATTTCTTCTCCCATGTCTTTATACACAGACAACGAAGTAGATGTAATCTTACGCAGCGACTTTGCAATTCTTTCTTTAAGGTTTTTATTCACCTGTCGTGTACTGAACTCACAAAGCCGAGCAAAATCAGTGAAAGGCATTGAAATCTGATTTTCCACAAGAGGATATTGAGTAAGCGCAGAAATAATAGCAACCCAGACCCGAAAATCAGTATCCATATCGAGCTTTGGGCCGCTTATCGTCACTTTGTTATAACCTTCCTTATTCACTATCTCCAGATTACGAAGCTCTTCAGAAGCATCCATCGTTCGGTTAGCGACATTTTTCTTCTCTCGCATACCAACAGGACAGAAAACACTCAGCCTTAAGAGGGAAAGCGGCTGAATAGATCTTGTGCTTGTGGATGAAATATATTCTATTTCGCCAGTTGACTTATTCAAATACTCAACAGATATACCTATATCATTGATATCTTTAGACATTTTATATTATCCCAGAATGTTCATTTACCCACAAAGAAAAAGACATTTACATGTTTACAGGAACATTTATAGCATATTTAGAGGAACAGATTAGCATATTTAGAAGAACAGATGACATAATTGCAAGAACATATCACATATTTAGAGGAACAAAACAGCATATTTAGAGGAACAAAAAGTTCTGTAACAATTTGTTTAATAAACAATTTTCAGACCTTAGATCCTTTAAGATCCTTTTATAGATCCTTTTATAGATCAGTTAAGATCCTATAATTAGATCCACCTTGTTAATAACGTGGATAACTTTATTTCTTACTGCAATAACATTGTTTGTGGCATTAACTAAAGCTCTTTTAATAGCAACTTTGATTTTTTAGTGAACTTGATTACATAAACCCTTAACTAATCCTTTTTCATAGAAACGGAAGGGAGATACAACAACTATGTTACATTTGATGCCTCTCTAATAGTAAAGCTCCATTAAAATCAATACTGTTATTTTTCATCATATCTATTGACCTCAAGTTAGATTGAGGTTTTATAATACATATCTGATGTTTTCATTAATTAATAAAATTTTTTATAAACTGAAGAAAAGACAGTATCTTTTTACCTAAAAATTGTAAGGATAAATTATGCAACGATTTGTCGAGAATATTCTGGAAAGTACCTGGCTATGGATTATCGCTCGATTACTTCTTTTATTTATTTTCATTTCATCGGGACTTGCCAAAATTATCGACTTTGAAGGCAGTCTGGCAGAAATGCGTGCAGCAGGCCTACACCCAGATTGGTTTTTTAACATTTCTTCAGCAATTGTTTTACTTTTCGGCTCACTATTGATCTTATTAGACCGATTTGTTTGGCTTGGCGCAGGCGCACTGGCTATCTTTCTTTTGTTAACTATTCTTATTGTCCATACTTTTTGGAATTTCTCTGGTGAATATGCCAAAACCTCTCTCTTCTTCGCGCTTGAACATATCACTGTAATTGGGGGATTACTGGCAACTGCAATCGCAAGTCATTTCAGAAAAAAATTTAAATCATAAACAGATAATTCACATACAAAAGTTACTATAGCTGATCAAAATTATTAACATCTTTCAAAAACATTACACGATGTCGGAGAACTTAAAACTGACAAAAAATTTATTTAATAGCAGATTAAGTATATGTTGCTAAAACAGGCTTATGATCCTGTTATTGAACTTTCATCAGGGGAATCAACAGTGGTTGACCCCATGTTTCTATATTCTTGTAGTTGGATCCAGATAGTCTAGTGGAGCGTAGATTAACCGTTTCAAATATTATTGAAACAATCAGACAAAATAACTATCAGGCTGCTCCAGGAAAAGTGAATATATTGTTTCTAACATCAAGGTCAATAATGATCATACCAATGTTAAAAAATTCTGTGATCTTGTTATCCTCAATAATAGTAATAGATTAATTTATCTCAATGGTGTAGGTACAGCAAAGTTAAGTTCCATAACCAATAACCATTGAAACTAGTGCAATATTACATGGTAAGACAGCAGTACATTTGGGGTTATTTTCAACATCAACGGGGAATCCGCTTATTATCGTCGATGATATCAGGCAATTACTACCAAACATCCAAAAGACACTTTCCCTGGGCGTTAAGGTTGAACTAGTATTTGAAACCTCCCATTTTATCCAGGCTTCCATTAATAAAGTGACTAAAATCTTGTTAGAATCATTGATATCATGATATTGACGATTTATTTCTGTTTAAGAACACTTTATTGATTCTCAAGGTTGGGCATAACAGCGTTGATTATGCCCCGTTTTCTACGGTTGTTCCTGCTCCAAGTATGATTGTGATTGTAAGCAAGTGGTGACTTTCCTTTATATTTGATAAAAATGTTGACGTATCTCAAGTTGTAATCAATTCAATGGTAACAAACTCTCTCTTGATATTGTATGAATAGCAACGCAACGGTACTATCGAAACCCATTTTCAGTGTCTCACCATAATTTTCACTGGATACTTAATTGTTGGAATAAGAAATAATTGATTAGTATAATTTAATTATTTATTGAGTAAATTTTTATAGTGTTAAATTAATAATCATTGGATTTGATTTTATATCTGTTATTTATAATATAAGTATCGTGTTTGTCATTTAATGTAAGTCAAGATTAAAATTTAATTGGCTTTAATAATTTCATGTGATTGTAATAATCATATCCAGTCAAATTTGATTTTGTAAGAAATATAACAAATTCCGCTAAATTTATTATATTTTGTTAATTGTGATGTTAGTCTCACATTAGAGTTAAAATTAATCTATATATTTACGATTTATAAATGTATATATTAATTTATCGTTGTTTTTTTTCTGAAATGTGATTGTTATTTTAAATAATACAGCCTGGTTACTCTAATGGATATTAATCTTTGAATGATTTAACGATTAATTTCAATTGTTATTGGGATATTTTTATTTTCATATTAAATTAAAGGTATTATTATGGAAGACGATAATAAAGTACGGCAACAAAATAGATTGGTTGTTGAAAAATATATGGCCACGAAAGGACAAGATAGATTGAAACGGTATGAATTATTTACCGAGGATGGATGTGGTGGGCTTTGGACTTCTGATACAGGAAAGCCCCTTATGATAAAAGGTCATGAAAGTTTGGCGAAGCATGCTGTATGGGTTTTGAAGTATTTTCCTGATTGGGTTTGGTATAACGTTGACATATATAGTACCCAAGATCCTAATATCTTTTGGGTCGAATGTGATGGAAAAGGGATAATTCGTTTTGATAATTATCCTGAAGGTATCTATGAAAATCATTTTATCCATTATTTTGAGTTTGAAAATGGAAGAATAAAGCTACAACGTGAATTTATGAATCCTTGTCAACAATTTAAAGCGCTGGGCATTGAACTTCCGAAAATCAATAGAAGTGGTATGCCTACCTAATTATCTTAAGATTTTATTATAAATAATAGATGGCCCTATTTTTTATAATAGTGGCTATTTTTAACATATTATTTTTTGATAGGGTGAAAAATGAGTATTCCAAAAATAGAGAGCTACTCACTTAAATCTCCTGAATTTAATGTCATAAGTAGAGTAAATTGGAAACATGATAATAGTCGAAGCATATTGCTTGTACACGATATGCAAGCCTATTTTCTAGATTTCTTTTCTTCTGATTTAAAGCAAGAGCTAATCAACCATTGTCAAAACCTTATTGCTCATGCCAGGAAAAATAATATTCCGATTGTTTATACCGCCCAACGTGGGGATATGACCCAAAAAGAACGTGGGTTACTCTACGATATATGGGGAAAAGGGATGAGCAGCAAAGATGAACATACGGCCATAGCTAAAGAATTAGCACCCCGATCAGAAGATAGAGTTTTAGCTAAATGGCGATACAGTGCTTTTCATGCAACACCTCTTGATGAAATTTTTCTGGAGGAAAAACGCGATCAAATCATTATCTGTGGTGTTTTTGCTCATATAGGAATACAAACTAATGCTGTTGATGCTTACTCAAGAGATATTGAAGTCTTTCTTGTACAAGATGCAATTGCAGATTTCTCAAAACAGGCGCATCTACAGGCATTAATATATGCGGCTGAGTGTTGTGCGAAGGTCTTGCCAACCCAGGAGGTTTGCAAATGATGAACGCTAATTTTTTTGAAGAAGAAACGATCTTGCAAAAAGTTATTGCTGGTCATTTCGATACTTATGCATTGGTATACAGGCCAGATAAATTTAAAAAAGCAACAGTTGAAGTTCTTGTTGGCACAGAATATATACTTAAAAATTTAAAAGAATTAGATCAAATTCAAAATGAACAGCAAGTAATGGGACATTGGGGAGTGTTGCTTGCCACACCCTATTGCCAGATTAAAGAACGTGGCTTTACTGTTATCGATGACAACACACCTTTCCGTGCCCTTTGTGTCCGTCAATATGAAACATGTTTACTTGAAGATGCTATTGACATTTTACCTGAAGTTTCGGTTGATATTAGCAATACCTATTTCAATCCGAATGATGAAAATTACGAAAAAATTGTTAAAGAGATCATAGAAAACGAAATAGGTACAGGAGAAGGCGCTAATTTTGTTATCAAACGAACCTTGAATGGAGATATGACTCATTATGATGATCATGTTGGCATGACAATTTTTCGGAATTTATTGGAACAAGAAAAAGGGGCTTACTGGACTTTCTTTATTCGTATGAAAGAGGTGACTTTAATAGGTGCCTCTCCGGAAAAGCATATTAGCCTTAATGACAAATCAGTTTCAATGATGCCAATAAGTGGTACATATAGATTTCCCGTTTCTGGTCAGACCAAAGAAGGCCTTTTGGATTTTTTACAAGATACAAAAGAGGAAGGTGAGTTATCAATGGTTCTTGATGAAGAACTAAAAATGATGACAAATATTTGTTTCTCAGACGTTAAAGTTCAGGGGCCATCATTAATTAATATGTCAAAATTGGCACATGTTTATTATACCTTGAAAGGTTCAACAGAACTGCCTATATCTGAAATATTAAGGCTCTCAATGTTTGCCCCCACCGTTGTTGGTAGTCCTTTAGAGAACGCCACAAGGGTGATTGCACGTTATGAAAAATATGGGCGTTCTTACTATAGTGGTTTTGCTGCTTTGATAGAGAATGTGAATAACGAATCATGGCTATTGGACTCCGCTATTTTTATTCGTACTGCTGAAATTTCAAAAGGTGGTAAAATACAAGTGGGCGTGGGTGCAACATTGGTTCGTGATTCCAATCCACTTTCAGAGGTACAAGAAACGATTGCCAAAGCTGCTGCAATTCAAAATGCGATGGGTATGACTGTTTCTGATGCGATCTCTATTAAAAGAGAAGATATTAATAAAATACTCAAAAAAAGAAATGAACGACTTTCCATTTTTTGGTTTGGGGATATGATGCAATCATCAAACCATTTATTAAATGATGTAAGTAAACCAGAGATTGTCATTTTAGATAATGAAGATACTTTTACATCGATGATGGCATATCAACTGCGTGAAGTAGGTTTTAAAGTTGACGTTAAATTATATTCTTCAATTGGTGACATTGAACCTTCAAAGTTACTTATAATAGGACCAGGGCCAGGTGATCCATGTAAATTAACTGATCCAAGAGTGATAACTAGTCGTAATATCATTACGAATTCGATGGCAAAAAATCAACCTTTTATTTCGATTTGTTTTGGCCATCAAATCTTATGCACACTCCTGGGATTGCCAATAGAACGTCTTTCTCCTCCGAACCAGGGAATACAAAAGAAGATATCTATTTTCGGAAAAACAGAATATGTTGGTTTCTACAATACGTTTGCTGCTATTTCCGAATCAGAATATATAGTAAGTCCTGTAGGTGATATTTTGGTTTATCGTGATCCGTTATCAAAACACGTTCATGGGTTGAAAGGCAAGAATTTTTGTTCAATGCAATTTCACCCTGAATCAATATTAACGAAAGAAGGTCATAGAATATTAAGAGATGCTATCTATTCTGTAATGTCTAATGAAGATAAAACTATCTTAGTGTAAGGTTGAATTTGGTTTTATTTCTGTCGGTATTATACAAAATAATTATTGTAGGTGAATTATGTATAAATATACTGTTGTAAATTCTTTCGGTAATAAATTATTTACTGGTAATCCAGTCGCTGTATTTTTTAACTGTGACGATTTAGATGATTATTATATGCAGAAATTGGCTGCAGAAATTAATCTTTCTGAAACAACATTTATTCGCGCCCCTATAAAAGGAGGAGATTTTAATGTAAAAATATTCACCCCTGTTAACGAATTGGGATTTGCAGGGCATCCATTACTTGGTACGGCATTAGCTTTGGCAAAAGAGACCGGATTGTCTCAAATTAATATCGAGACCCAAAAGGGTGTTTATAGATTTTCAATTAATTCAGTAAAAGAAGAACCCTACACTGCTTATGTAAAAATGGAACAACCTAACCCTGTTATTTCTTCTTATGAATATCGTCAAAAATTACTTGAAGCCCTTGGTGTGGAGAAAAGTACATTACCGATAGATATGTATAATGTGGGACCAAGGCATGTATTTGTTGGCGTTGAACATATTGAAATACTTGAAAAAATTAATCCAGACCTTAAAAAACTGTCTCAATTTAATAATATGGCAGCCTTATGTTTTTGCCCGAATGATACTGATAGTTGGAGATTACGTATGTTTTCCCCGGCTTATGGTGTTGCCGAGGATGCAGCAACGGGTTCAGCAGCGGGTCCTTTGGCATTACATCTTTGCCGATATGGTTTATCGGAATTTGGGAAAATGATCGAAATTATACAAGGCGTAGAAATGAAAAGGCCATCTTATATGAACGCAGTAGCTAAAAAGACCAATGAAGAGTTTCTCCTTGAAGCGGGTGGCTATGCATTTCAGGTTGCTATGGGACAATATTTTGTTTAGGGCAATATTTAAATTAAATATTTAAGGTAATAGTTATGAGTGGAATTTTTGAAAGTGTAACAGGTAAGTTGGATTATAATTTCCCTGAATATGATTGTTTTCCTTCTGAACCTATTAATTTAGGAAGGAAATGGTTACAAGAAGCCATTAATCAAGACGTTCGGGAACCGCGTTCAATGGTATTGGTGACTGCGAATAGCAATGGGAATATGTCATCGCGTGTAATGGCTATTTTAGAATTTACAAATGAAGGTATTGTGTTTTCTACACATAGCTGTAGTCGAAAAATAAAAGATATCAGCGATAATCCTTTTGCTTGTGGCCATTTTTACTGGCGTGAGCTTGGCCGTCAAATGTCTGTAAGTGGAAAGGTTAAAAAGCTGTCCCGAGAATACGCTATTGAAGAATGGAATAAACGTCCAATACCTTTACATTCAATGTCAACGGTTTCTTATCAAAGTGAGCCTTTGATCTCATATGAGCAGCTCCTTATCTCTGCGCAACAGCTTGAAGAGAGTGGTGCATTGCCTTGTCCAGAACGGTATGCTGTTTATCTTCTTGAACCTCATACCATTGAATTTTGGGCAGCCAGTTCTAACCGTTTACATAAAAGATTACGTTTTGAATATGGTAAAACTGGTTGGAATAGCTTAAGACTTCAACCATAATTTTATATTACTGACGGACTTACATGATAATTCTATAAATATAATTGGAGGTTAGTCGTGGATCAAAATTTAGGAATATTACCTATTCCAAATCAACTTTTTTCTGAGATAAAGCTTAATTCACAAATTATATCACATGTTGATAATAGCAGAAATATTATTAAAAATATTTTAACAGGAAGAGATAAACGTCTATTGGTCGTTATTGGCCCGTGTTCTATTCATGATGAAGAAGCATGTTTGGATTATGCATCAAGATTGAATTCCATAAAACAACAATATCAAGATTCTTTATTTATTATAATGAGGGCTTACCTGGAAAAACCGAGAACGACATTAGGTTGGAAAGGATTTATTGTTGATCCTGATTTGGATGGTTCTGCCAGATATGAAGAAGGATTATACCGCTCTCGAAAATTGCTCTATAAGATTAATCAAATAGGTATTGCTACCGCAACAGAGATCCTGAGTCCGTATTTATATATCTACTATTCTGATTTGATAAGCTGGGCAGCAATAGGAGCGAGAACAACAGAATCACAGCCACACAGAGAATTGGCTTCTGCATTGCCTTATCCTGTTGGTTTTAAGAATAGTACTGATGGTAATATTCAAGTGGCAGTTGATGCAATTAAAGTCGCCAATCACTCTCATACTATTTGCTCTATTAATAATGATGGAAAATTATCATTAATATCGACATCAGGGAATCAATATGGGCATGTTATCTTAAGAGGAGGAAAAGAACCTAATTACTATGAATCTGATATTTTACAATTAAATGATAAATTAAAAAATCAAGGTGTTAGCCAAAGTATCGTGGTCGATTTGAGTCATGGTAATAGCCAAAAAAAACATAAACAACAATTAGTGGTTGCGGAATCTATATGTCAACAAATAAAGAAAAATAAAATAACTATAAGAGGGGTCATGGCAGAAAGTTTTATTCAAGAAGGCAATCAGCCTTTGAATTCTCCCTTAGTTTATGGTCAATCTATAACTGACGCTTGTTTGCATTGGCAGGATACAATTCTATTATTTGATAAACTCAATGAAGCAATGCAGTCAATAAATAGGTTTTAGTTAATTGAAAGAAACTTAGCCCGATCTTTAAGTTATAATTAATCGTCAAATTTCTGGTGATCGATTTGTTTTACAAGCTATTTCACCTTTGATTGGCTGCTGAAGCGTCAATTTGGCCCGTTGTCCGTTCAATCTTGTTTATCGGACTGGATGCGGGCTATTTTACAGCTCCGGTTTGTTACCTTACGGGGTAGTTAGATCTCATTCTAGTAATAAATTATCACTGTCTGAAAAGGGTCTTAACCTCTTCTAAAAGAAATTTTTCTGAACTCTGCAGAGATCCCCGCTGTCATCTGCATAATTAATTAGCAGGGAAACGATACCTCTTTTCAATAGGTATGTGAATACTTATTTAATATGTTTTTTATTAATGTCATAGAGGAAAAATGGCCGTAAAAGAAGGTAACGTCAGTAGTAAAATTGTTAAAGAAACAGAATTTGGATCTAAGTTAGGTTTGTATACAACGTTTAAACCATCTGATTTCATTGGAAAATCGCAAGGGTTTAAATTGACTTTCGGTAGTGCTAAATATAATTACGATATATTTGATGTGTATACCTATGGGGTTGTATTAGATACTGATAGCAATGACATGAATTAGTTAGAGGTGTCACGGTATTTTGCAAATTGACGGTAGATACCAGAATATGAATTTGACCGCTGAAGAGTTCCTGGCGGTTATTCCTATAACGACATTTATATACGATCAGGTGTATCTATAATATTTTCTAAAACAAGGCCGCCAACGACAACGATTACAGCTGCTGAGTGTGATAATTGGATTAGTATTGGTGATGGTGAAGTTTACCAAGCTGCTGGGACTGACAAAGCAAATGCGACCTTGTCCGGATTTGGTTCTAACAAACATTATGGATAGGTGTACTCTGACCCTGCGTTTAAGCGAATAAGTTATTACACTGATATTTATCAACTTTTAATGTCAACGAGAGCACGCCCATGCAAGAGCTGCAACAGCATGTGATGTCAGCTTTCAGTTAGTTTGAACTGGCGCTAATTTGGGAGAGCACACTGAAGAGATCGCCGCTAAAAACAGCGCGGAAAACGAACGGGCAAACTACCTGCGGGTATCGGTAAATTGCTCTCCATTTATTTTAACCGTGCAATCCATACCACCATAAGGATAGCTATAACAGCAATAGCAGTTGCCACGTAAGCCCCATTGTGTGGTACAGCGCTAAAAATATTCCGAGCTGGAACAAAGAGTTTCACTGCAGCTGGACATCAACTGAATTTGGCCAATTCTGCAATTAGCAAGAGTGTGGCACGCTTAGAAGATCGGCTAGGTACTCTTTGTTTGAACGAACAACTCGCCGATTAGCTCTGACTGATGCAGGAAGTGCATTCTACCACACTTGTGTATGTGTGCTTACTGACTTAAAAGAAGCAAAAATTGTTCTCAGTACTCAATTTAGGAAACTTGTAGGACGATTGCGATTAGACGTACCAGAGGCGTTTGGCCGTTTACATATTTTACCACTACTTTTACAGTTTACAGAACAACATCATTAAATATCCTACATTAAGGCTGCTTTGTATACAAATTGATATTATTCGAATCTACCTCGTTGTTCAGCTCAGTCCTACTCTAACTGAGCTGTGGCATCACGTTTCTTTAGTTGTTTTTCAGAGATAGATAGCTCCTGAGTAATCATCCTATTAGTTTTTATATCCATTAGGGATAGATTGACAATATGGTTTACTTTTCAAAGAGAAAATAATAAAGCTAGTTATTGCCATCAGGCAAACACTTGTTGCAGCATAAGCCATTAGCCATTCAAAACTAGAAATTAATGCGGTGTGGATAATCTCATTAGGATCTGTTATATGACCTAGATTTTTCTCTACAGCAGCAGTATCTCCAGTCGCTATTTTTTCTGCTAATCTTCGTATTTGTTCATTATCTATTAAATTTAAATGATTATTTAAATAGACGATGATCCCTTCGACTAAAAGAAATCCCATTACCGCAATATTAAATGCTAATGAAATCATGCGAGCGCTTGTGTCAGAACCCGATGCCATTCCTGCTCGTTCAACAGGAACTGATGCCGTTATCGTATTTGTTGCTGTCGTGTTTGTTGCCCCTACTCCTACTCCAGCTAACATACAACCAAGTAGCATTATCCATTCTTCTTGGTTATACCTATTGGCAATAATCATTAAAATAAAACCAGTACCAATGATGAGAAGACCTATAGGGATCACCATTCTTGGTTTGTAACGAATAGCCAAACGCTCAGCGAATGGAGGAATAAAAAGGGTTGGTAATGTATATGCCAGTAATGCTAAACCTGTTTCAACGCTGTTATAACCCAAACCTAGGTGAAAATAGATAGGTAGGTAGATGATAAATGGCCAAAAACTAAAATTTTGCCCCATTGAGCCAAATAGGGCACCAGAGAAATTACGAATTTTGAATACAGAAAATTTAAACATAGCTTGGCTATTAGCGCGTTCGACAAATACAAAAGCAATAAAGCTAATAATTGATAATCCAATGATGCTTAATGCTTCTACACTGTTAAAACCTAATGTTGGTCCTTGAGTAATAAAGAGTACCAAACAGAAAACACCAATAGATAATGTTAATATACCTTTTAAATCCAATGTAGCGGAGTTGATATTACGTGATTCTTGTACCCCTTTTACACTTAATAGTAAGGTGACAATAGATAAAAATACGTGAATTAAAAATACCGATTGCCAATTTATATATGTAAGAATAAGGCTACCAATTATCGGTCCGAAACCAAGCCCTGCGCCAAAAATAATCCCCCAACACGCGAATGCATTGCCCCTTTCTTTTCCATCACGAAATTGGTTAGAAAGAATAGATATCTGACAAATCAGCATCATCGCAGCACTGAGCCCTTGTAAAAAACGCGCTATGATAAGAACAGTTGCGTTGGTTGTAAGGCCACAAATTAAAGACGTAATACCAAAAGAAACAATACCCAGAATAAATATTTTTTTACGGCCGTAACGATCTGCTATCGTACCAACAGCCATTAAGATTGTTGTCATTGCGATAGTATATGCAGTCATAACCCATTGTAGTTGGCTAAAACTAGCACTCATTATCTTTTCTATAGTTGAAAGGACTGGCGGGATGCTTGATATCTCCAATCCTAACATGAGAGCAGATAAACACACTGCAATTAAAGCATATTTCCCCTGCTGAATAGATGTATTATTCATAACAACCCTTTGATCATATAGATAATATTGACAATTTAATTAAGGTATTACTTTTTAAACAGGCCTTATTCACAATAGTATTAATGAATTATCTATATATCAATGTTATGATTTTGTATTTCTATGACAACATTATGGCATGATTAATGAATCGAATGGCGCTAGATGTAGAATCCGTAAAAGCATTTATCAATATTATTGATTTCCAAAGTTTTACTAAGGCAGCGGATGCATTGGGTACAACTCAGGGGGCGATAAGTGTTAAATTGAGGCGACTAGAAGAACGATTAGGCTATAAATTAATTGAACGGACGCCCAGATTAGTCCGGTTATCGGCCCAAGGTACCGTTTTTATTAACGCTGCAAGAGAGTTTATTGCTGCACATGATAGAGCCATAGCTGCTCTTTCATGTGAATGTCGACGCTTCAGGTTAGGTATTGCAGAACATGTTGCAGGACCCGAAATTCCTGCGTTATTGGCTAAACTAAATGAACGAGATCCCGCTTTAACCATTGAGATTAGATTAGAAAATTCAATTCAATTATTAGCGGCCTTTGATAGCGGGGAACTGGATGCTGTCATTGTCAGGCAAGATGATGATTACCGAAGTGGTGAAGATCTAGGCCCTGAACATTTTGGTTGGTTTGCAGCTTCAAATTTCCATCAACAGCAAGGAAAACCATTAAAACTTGCCTCATTGGCGCCTTGTTGCCGTGCCCGGAATATTGCCATTGATGCGTTAGATAATGCAGGAATAGAATGGGTAGAGGTATTTGTTGGGGGAGGTAATGTCGCTATTATGGCCGCGGTATCAGCAGGTCTAGCGGTTTCTGCTTTTTCATGTCGCCTTGCTCCTCCTGATACTATTGAAGTTGGAAAAAAATTTGAATTGCCAGATTTGCCTTCCTCTAGGATCATATTACATTCAAATCTTACAGATCAACGTTCCAAAGAAGCGCTGCGTACATTAGCAGCTGCATACCGCGAACATGGAACTTCCTAATACGAGGTTAAGGAGAAAACGTAACATATTCAATGCTAAGCTTGTTTTTTATGCACATTGATATTATCTGAATTCTCACTACCGCTTTTATCTATTTCCTTCCATGCCATCGGAGTGAATTCCAAATCTGACTTCACATGACAAATAAGTTTAATCACAATGCCATGGCTTAAAGTGTGATCATTTCCCTCTTGGATCATTACTTAAATGTCATCATTGGATGAAAAATGTCTATTTACGGCTATCTACATGCAAAAAAATGAAAGCCTTTGTTGAAGAAAAGGATTTCGGTTGGCCAGTTGATATCATGAAAATGTATCCGGTGCATTATTGCAACGACTAGAACTGTAGTGCTTGATATGCTGGCCGCCATTGTACGTAAAGGCTATCAGGATCATAGTCGGCGTCAGGAAGAATGAATATAAAAATCAAAGTCGCCGGTA
This sequence comes from Xenorhabdus sp. TH1, assembly GCF_037260955.1. Taxonomy (NCBI): domain Bacteria; kingdom Pseudomonadati; phylum Pseudomonadota; class Gammaproteobacteria; order Enterobacterales; family Morganellaceae; genus Xenorhabdus; species Xenorhabdus sp. TH1. The sequence continues at coordinate 169,393 of NZ_CP147735.1, read as the reverse complement.
AGTTCTGGGAGCGTCAGGCAAATGATCAGTTGCATGAGAAAATCATTGAGCTTCGGGTTAAAAACAAGCAGAGCAAGGCATAGATTTTAAACGCCATGGCGATGACCGGTGATTTGCCTGATGTTGATATTTCCGATAAAGGCGTAAAAGTAACGCTGCTGGGTTGGGAGCATATCGATCTGAGTGGAGATGACATCTGGCGTAATAATTTTAAATTACGCGCTGGGAAATACCGTCCGTTGCGAGTAAGGGAGCTGTCATCACTACATTGCTTTGGCGAAAAAAAGGGTAAAAAATAATATAACTATATGTATATATTAAAATTAATAGTTTTCTATCCTGGCGAACAAGGGGGTTGTTTTTTAGATCGCATTCTTCTTCATTTATTATTTGGTATTCATCTCCACAATATCTTCTTTAGTAGCCAGACGCTACGCCTGAAACTTTTTGTAATAAGAATTGGCTGATCTTTTTTCCAGTTTGCCATAACTTGACCGTCACGGATCTCCATCCAACGTCACTGCTATTCAGGGAAAGATTCGATGGTGACACCTGCGAAAGTGCCAAGAATTTTGGACGCTATTTTATCAGAGCGTGTTTTCCGTTGATCGGACGCATCAAAGCTCTTGAGCATTTTGATTTGGGCTTCATCGTCCTGGAGCAGAAGCAAAGGCATTGGTGCTGTCACCGTTTTTAACTCTCCTGTGGCCATGACGTTTGCTACCGGCTGGACTTTTACTTCCCTGCGTTCTCGCAATAACGGTTCCGGTGTTTTCGCTATTTTCCGGATGAGTTGCTCAAGGTGGAGCTGGTAGTCAGGTCTTGAACGTTCCAGTTCCTCATGGAGCCGTTGAAGAAGCTCTGCCTTCACGGCTTTTTTCAGAGCATCCTTCCGCTGCCAGGTAAACCGGATAGAAGAGACATCACCCTGACTATAGCAGCGGATCTGCCTGTAAAGATGAAGTGTCATCACGCCAGGGCACTCAGCCCTGAGCGCTTCAAAACGTTCCTGCCTGGTTTGGTATGTCGAGACGACAAACTCTTCTATACCGGCTTTAGCTGCATTGATGCGGTCAACCAGAGCCTGGATTTCATCTGTGGCTCCGGTCCCGGAAGGAGAAAACCAAAGAACCCCCACAGTACGCCGGGTAGATTTTTGAGAATAATTCGGGTTGATATGGAGATCTTGGTAACAAGCCGCTGCGATCGCCAGGGCTTCGCTCCCTGTTTTTTCTGTCACGATAATCTCCCTAATGGGCTCGTTCTCCATTCCTTTGAGTGTGGGAGGGATGGCCGTCACTCGTACATTTCGAGGTGGCAGTCGTTTAATAAGAGATGTGAGTTTCTTTAGATCGCGGCACATGGCCGAGTATTGTTCTGTAATGAAGTTGTTAGCCATGTTGTTGTCTGCTTGTGAGTTTGTCTAACAGGATATTGATTATAATATAAACATAACTAGACCATCATGCAATTAGACAAAAAAGAACTAATACGAATAATTAAACAAAAAATTACGGTGCTATTCAATCAGAAAAGCTACAATTCCTTGACCACAGAATTTGAGTTTAATCTATATAGTCATCAATTGAATTCAAGTAAGAAGCGTAGTAAGGCAATAACTTTCAAAATATCCTGTCGTCTTCAATGAGATCAACTTGGCAAACAGAACTTATTCTACGTTAAGTTTGTTATAGCTTCGTCAGATATAATCGTCTGTCAGGCCCAATCTAACGGAGAAAGATAGGATAACTTTCAATACCTTTGTGGTTCAGAGAATCGATAGCTCTTTCCATGTATACCGTACTCTACGGTGTGATCGCAGCAGTGAGAACCGTCAGCCTACTGGTACGGAACTCTGATCTTGTCCCTGATTTCATCCAGCTTGTGCATAAAGACAGCACAGGCAAGTACATTTTGAGCTTCATCTTTATGCAGATCAGTCTGCCCCGGTGGTGCAGTGCCGGATCGCAAAATCAGTTCAGCATGAATAATGTTCTTTCTATCCTTTTTAGATAGGAGATCTAACTATCAGAGGTGGAAGTGTGACCGAAAATTTTCATCTTTCAGTATTAATTCACATCCCCTAAATAGATAGGAGAATCAGAGGAAAAACACTTTCCTACAATCCAAGGACATAGAACCGCAGGAAATAATGGGAGGTTTATAACATTCCCCAAACTGATCCATTGAGTACCTTCCACGTCAGCTGACGGTGCCTTGGCCAGTGCGAACTACAAGTACCAAAAGAATTCGAGGAAGAACTGGAAAAAATGGTTCAGGTGTTAATGCGAAAACACTTCAACTCAAACGAATAATTTGCCATACAATTTCACCATATAACAAAATGAATTTATTGTATTTATTTGAAAATATTAGGGTGAAATCGCCAGAGTTTCATAGAAGACAATAAAAATCTGTGGGCATTTATATTTGAGCAGATTAGCGGACAATCCATAAGACATCAGTGAAGAATGTAAACCTCCGGTAAACTCACCTTGCAAAACGTCGTCAGTTTGTGCGGAGATTAATCAGGATTGGAAGGTATTGCTACTGTATGGTAACAGCTCTGTTCGGCCAGGCGGGTACCCTAATAGTGAGAAGTGGCACAGGCTTCTATAGCAATGAGGATTCCTGACGAAAAAGTGCGTATTGTATCAAACAATTTTTGCCGTGAGATTTTTCGGTTCGAGCTGGCTGAACCTTCAGTGCATCGGAAAGAAATATGACGCTGTTTGCCGCTGAAAAAGGGGACGTCCATCACATCACTTCATACCCCGGTGCCGGCACCGGGCAGAAAGAAGACGAAAACCGGGCGTATCTGGACGTATGTACGCGATGATCGTAACGCGGGTTTACCAGACCCGCCAACGGCGTGGTTCTCTAGCGGCAGAGAGTTATTTGCAACAGAGCCTGCTCACTTATGAACACCATACTAAGAGAAGAATTGACATCACTTTATGACCAAAGTCTAAGACAGCCGTCGTCGTCCAGCCCTATAAAGGAGGTCTGTGAAATACGACAACCCTGACCGTGTCCCATGATTTCATGGAAGTTCTGTGTGTTGAAAATGATCAGATCGCCCACTTCGGGTTTCACCTTGCAATGGGTGGAGGACTCGAGCACATCGTATGGAAAGTAGTAATGATGTTCCCTGAGGAATGCACACGGATAGTCCGTAGTGGTTGTCTAATTCGTGATACTGGCACTGCCAACGCTGACTGATATGAAGTTGTGCAGGCTCATATAAATCAACGTGATGGCGTGAGATCTCGAATCGAAAACTATTCAAAGGTTGTGCCAGTCCTTTACCGATGGCCTTAATGTATGCTTCCTTTAGGCACCAAAGCATATGCGAGCGACGTTGAGCACTGTGGGGGTCTAGCTTACTCAGGGATGATTTTTCCTCGGCATGAAAGAAGCGGCGAGCAATTTTCACGTAATCTTTCTGGTCGGTACGACACTCAATATCCACACCGACGTCGCCGGCACGTGACAACAGTAGTGCCATGACGGAGCCGGAATGCGACAGATTAAACCAAACGTTTTCTCGATTGGTTAAATAAGGCTTTCCGTAGGCATTTTTTTCGATGGCTAACCCCTCCCTAGATTCACCACAATACAACTCTATTATTTGACTCAATAACAAATTTGATGAGACGTTTATGCTGTTATCTTTCCCTGGCTCAAACTTGATATGTTTATTAAATATCGGCTTTTTGAAATCCATCAAAAATACAGTGTTGGAATTTAGATTGTAACTAACCCTAGATTTCATTTGTATCACCTATGTTGGTTTAATTTTTTTAAAAATCTTAATAATTAAAAGAACAATTGGATGATTCTATAGGTAATTATTCATTTTATTATTTATTCATATGGCAACATTAATTTTGCGACACATCCTTTTTGTTCTATTCGGTCTTCTAACGTGAAATAACCTCCATGATTTTCGGCTATTTTTCGGCATAAGATGAGTCCTATTCCGCTGCCGGATGGTTTGGTGGTATAGAAAGGAACAAAGAGGTTGTTTTTGTTCATCAGCCCAGTGCCTTGATCAGCAATATCCAGCGAGAACTGATGCTGTTCCTGTCGCCAGGAAATGTGGATTTGTCCCTGCGGGTCCAACATCGCTTCATCGGCGTTTTTGAGGATGTTGATAACCATTTGTTGAGTTTGCACCGGATCCAATGTGAGGGTGAGGTCTGGCTCCCCATCGAGTGTGATGGTGCGATGGTCGAACAAAGGCAGGATCCCTTCAAGGAGCTCACGAAAGAGAACGCGACTTTTAGACGGCGGCGGCAGTTGGTTGAGCTTTCGATAACTGTCGATGAAACTTTTCAGGCTTTTAGAACGCTCTTCAATGATGCAAAGCCCCTCATGCACTTCGTTCAGTGATTGATCTTTAGGTAGCAGTTGCTTGAGCATCTGGCTTAATGACGAGATGGGTGTAAGTGTGTTGTTGATTTCATGACTCATGACTCTGAACAGGTTACCCCAAGCTTGAGTCTGTTCTTCCCGAAGAATGGCGCTGACATCGGTGATAAACAACAGGGTCTTTTTTTGTCCATCTTCAAAATAGTGATCGGTCTTGATTTGAAATCTCCCCTGTTTATTGGGGAAGCGCCACTCGATAATTTCGCCGCTGGTTGTGTGGAGAAAGGGGGCGATGTTGAGTGATTGTACAGACTGATTGACCAACTGTGAGGCAGGTTGTTTCATCAGTTTTTCTGTGCCGGCATTGATGAACAACAGGTTGTGCTGCTCATCGAAGGCAATGATAGCGATGTCGACGTTGTTGATGATTTTGCCAATCAACACTTGTTGCTGTTTGATTTCGCGCTGTTGCTGACCAAGCGTCATCGACAGGCGATTAAGCATCTCTTCAATCAGATCATGGTGCCTGGTTGCTTTGCTGCGGATGTTGAACTCGTTATTGACCATTGACTCAACAAGATTGGTGATGGTGGCAATACGGTAGTTTTGCAGTTGAATCACCTTGACCAAACAATAAGTTAGTATCAGTGCAAGTACGAAGACGACCACCCCGATCAGGTAGCCAGAGATCCCTTCGTGATACATGAGGCCAAGTAACAGCAGGCTCTGGGGCAATGACGCCAGCATTAGCAAACACCCTTGCTTTTTCTGCAGCGAAATATCAAACATGGGTATCCTTACTCTTTAGATTTGTTCAAACGACGGTAGAACGCACTACGGCTGAGCCCTAATGATTCTGCCGCGAGATTGGCGTTACCATCCCAATGTGCGAGGCGCTGCTGTAAGATAGTTTGCTCAAGTTGCTCCAACGTTTGGGACATGCCTCCGCTGATGAGTTCATTTGTAACAGGCATTGACCGGGCAAGGTTATCACAAGGCGTTGTAAGGTTGGCTAGCTCGGGTAACACGCGCGTGGTCAACGTGTGGTCGTACTCGCCGTTGCCTAGAAGCACCATGCGTTCAATCACGTGGCTGAGTTCTCTGACATTGCCAGGCCAATCATAAGCTTGAAGTAATTGCCTGGTCGCGGCAGAGAGGTGGCCTAGTGGTTTACGGTATTTGTCGCTGTATCGCTGGATCAACTGTTCGGCCAGGGGAATGATATCCTCCAGGCGTTCTTTGAGGGCAGGTACACGAAACTCAAAGGTATTGAGTCGGTAAAAGACATCCAGGCGAAAGGTACGTGACTGAACCATTTCAGGCAGATCGGCATTGGTCGCGGCGATTACACGGACATCGACGTGTTGGGTTTTGGTGCCCCCGACTTTTTCAAACTGGTTGGATTCGAGTGCACGCAACAATTTAGCCTGCTGTGGTAGCGGCGTATTGCCGATTTCATCGAGGAACAGAGTGCCCTGATCGGCCAGTTCAAAGCGGCCGATACGCGTTTGTTTGGCGTCGGTAAATGCGCCTTTTACGTGACCAAACATTTCACTTTCAAACAGGTTTTCAGGAATACAGCTCATATCTACGGCGACGAACGGAGCTTCCTGACGGGCTGAGTGTTGATGAATGTACTGAGCCAGCAGGCTTTTTCCGGTGCCATTTTCGCCGGTGAGGAGAATGTTGGCATCGCTTTGAGCGACCACTTTGAGTGTATCGAGCAAATCACGCATCGGAGGAGAATAAGCCACGAGATACTCGGGTTGCTGTTGGCGTGCCTGGGCTTTGAGAAACTGGTTCTCCTGCTCCAGATGTTGTTGCTTTTTCTGGATGTCGCGCAGCTTCAGCTGAGTGCTCACCATTTGCAGCAGCCGTTCGTTATCCCAGGGCTTTTCAATAAAGTCTGCCACGCCTTTTTGCATGGCCAGGACGGCGATGTCAATCGAGCCCCAGCCAGTCATAACAATCACGGGCAGGTCGCTGTCGAGCACCTTGATGGCATCGATCAAGTTCAGCCCTTCCTGACCAGACGTGGTATCCAACTGGTAGTTGAGGTCAACCAAGGCGATATCCGGAGTGTACTGTTTGATGCTCTCCAAAGCCTGGTCCGGTGTCTGTGCCGTGATCACGTCAAACTGACGTATCTTAAGCATCAACTTTAGCGTGGACAGAATGTTGGTGTCGTCGTCAACAATGAGGATCGTATGGGTAGTCTTTAACATATCCTGATTCTTCTTTTTATACGGCCTTAGGGCCTTATTATGTACCTAAGGACACTGACGTTGTTCAAGTCGGACGCTTGGGGCATCCGGCCAGGTTTTACTGTTCACGCAAGGCAAACATTGGGTTTTGCCTGATGGCTTTCTGGGCTGGTATTAAGATCGCGATGGAGACAATCAGTGCAATCCCGGCGGCGATCAGAATGAATAATACCATTGGGTTGATGGCGTTAGTACCGACGATATTGCCGACCAGAGGATAGGCAGCAAACACAATCGGAGCCGACAGTAGCAGGCCAATGGCCAGTTGTACCCACCCCTGAATCATCAGCATCCTAAGAATATCGCCTTCGGTCGCACCCATCGCGCGGCGAATGCCCAGCTCCTGGTAACGTTGGCTGATAGTTTTGGCCATGACACCATAGATACCACTACCGGCGAGTAACATAGCGACGAAGCCAAAAAAGTTAAACAGGATCGCGATGTAGGTCAGGCCGGCGGTGTTGCGCTCCAGTAACTGCGTCATGGTTTTCGGGTGATAGACCGAGAGTCCAGCGTCAAGCTTGGCAACTACCTGCTCGATATTAAAACGCGTATTAGTCCGGATAGGATCGTAAGTCACGATGGCGATCTGGCTCTGAGGTTGCTGTAGCAACGACTGGTACACGCTTGGCATGTGTTTGCTGTGCCCAAACGGACGTCCTTGAATGACATGAGAAACGACACCGACGACGGTCGACCATTCCAGGCTGTCTGCCCGGCGCAGTTTTTTACCCAGAACATTGCGCTCACCAGGCCAGTAACGCTGTGCGAAGCTGTCCGTGATGACGACCACATTGCGAGTATTGGCGTTGTCGCTGCTGTCGAGCAGACGTCCCTGTTGCAGTTGCACGCCCATCATTGCCAGCGTTCCGGGCAGCACAGAGATGGTGTTGGCTCTAGGCAGAAGGTTCTGTTCGTCGTTTAAGGCGGTCTGACCTTCCAGCACTACTTTACTAGTCAATGTGTACTCACCAGGCAGTTTGGTCATGATGCCAACGTTGAGATCGGGTGAAACCGCTTGCAGTTCACTTTGTAGGGCTTGATAAAAATTTCTGATCTGCTGCGAATCGTAGTGGTCTGGCAGACTGACTTTGGCGGTATAAAGGCCTTGCTCATTGATCCCATAGTTGATTTGTTTCGCTTCATAAACCACTGCGGTCAGGTAGGCACCGAGCGACAACACGGTGCAGGAAAGTAGCACTTCAAAGACAACCAATGCGCGGCTGAGTTTACCACTGCGACGGCTTTGCGCACCGCGAGTACCGTCTCGCAGGATTTCTGTAATGTTGCACTGTGTCATTCGCCAGGCTGGCAACGAACCCGTTAACAGGCTGACGATCAAGATAAGACCAATAGCTTTAACCAGCACATCAGCGTCCAGTCCCAGTTGCCACCAGAATGGTGGTTTATCCGGTACCATTGCGACGATCACGTGGTTGGTCAATGACAAGCCCCAACCGGCGAGAAGAATGCCGAGTATGCCGCCCAACAGACAGATCAGGGTACTCTCTAGCATCATTTGGCCGATCAGGCGAAACGTAGGTGCGCCATGGGCCATGCGAATCGCGCTTTCCTTCGAGCGTTCTGATGCGCGCGCCAGTAGTAGGTTGCCGACGTTGCTGCAGGCCAGGAGCAGAACAAACGCCACTCCAGACAGCATGACAACAAATATCGGTTTCGAATCTTCCCCGATGAAACTGTCCATGAAAGTGATAGCAAACGCGGAACGGCCAGTGTTGGTGGTAGGATACATGGTTGCCAGGGACGTCATGATACTGCTGAGTTCCTTGTCGGCGTCGGCCACTGTCTTACCCGGGGCTAGTTTGGCAAACATGAAGACATCAGGCGCATTGTCACGGGTAATTTTGCTGTCGTTCAACTGAGTGGGTAACCACACTTGGTTATTCATCGGAAACTCGTAGCCCGCCGGCATCACACCGATGATTTCAGTGCTCACACCGTTAATATCGAGCTTCTGCCCCAGGATGTCGGTACGTCCACCCAGACCATTCTGCCACAGTTGGTGACCAATGATGACAACCGGATTGGCGCCTTCGACGATGTCGTACTGGTTGAAGCTTCGTCCTTGCTCTGGCTGGGTATCGGTGAACTCGAACAAATCCGACTGAGCACGGATGGCAACATAGCGCATTGCTTTGCCGTCAATACTGACGTTAGCTATGTCACCGTAATAGTAGCCCATATATTCCAGGGTACGGCTGGAAGATTCGATGGCCTGGTAATCAATATAGCTGAGCGATGAATCGCCGAGACGCAGATCGTTGATACTTGGGCTGATCATGACCATACGCTCGCCATCTTTAAAGGGTAGCGGTTTGAACGCGAGAGTATTGATGAGCGAGTACATGTAAATACTCAACCCCAGACCACAGGCCATGATCAATAAGGTGAGGACCGTGAATCCCGGTTGTTTTAACATTACGCGAGTGACATAATTAATATCCATTATCCAACTCATGGTTACCCCTTACGCCACCAGGCCACTGTTATTGAGGTAGTGATCGTCTATCAGTGTACCGTCAAAGATATCAATTTGGCGCAGAGAGCGGGCGGCCGAGCGTGGATCGTGGGTGACGATACAAATGGTGACACCATCGGCGTGCAGTTTGTCGAACAGCGCCATAACCGCTTCGGTATTTTTGGAATCCAGGTTGCCTGTCGGTTCATCGGCCAACAGTAGTGATGGCTGACCGACGATGGCGCGTGCAATGGCTACACGCTGTTGCTGACCGCCGGACAGTTGGGACGGGAAGTGTTTGCCTCTGTGCTGCATATCAACTTTCTCCAGCGCCCCAATCGCCATACTCTGTGCCTGTTTACGAGAGATATTCTTGCGGTAGGTCAGTGGCAGCATCACGTTCTCTTCAACTGTTAAATCACTTATCAGATTAAATGATTGGAAAACAAAACCAATTTCCTGATTGCGAATTTCCGCCAGACGGTTCGATTTTAGAGTACCGACATCAATGCCATTGAGGTGGTACTGACCGTCGCTTGGGACATCCAATAAACCGAGGATCGAGAGCAGTGTCGACTTACCACAGCCGGAAGGCCCAGTGATAGAGACGTATTCGCCCTGGTTAATACTCAAGCTGATATCACGGAGAGCGTGTGTTTCGATTTCATCGGTGTGAAAGACTTTACACACTTCGCGCAGTTTGACGATGGTGGACATAACTGTTCCTTGTGTTTTTGTTATTTAGTTTATGCTGATCTGATCCAAATGGGACCAGGCATTAGTGTTTGAGGTAATGATGCGATCTGCGGCGGTTAACCCGGATTTGATCTCAATATTGTCCGCGGACCCTAAGCCAAAGTTTACGGGGACTCGAACCGCAGAAAGCCCATCTTGTGAGATCTTAAAGACACTGCCCGGTGCGTTACTTTGCGCGGAACTTGGACGGGCGACGAACAGGGTTTGGTTGATGCTCGATACTTCAATGGTGCCCTGGATACTCAAATCGGGGCGCACCTCTGGTGGGAGAGACCCTGTCAGAGAAACATCGACTTGGACAGTGCCATTGATTACGGCTGGATCGATGCGCGTGACCTCACCATCGATAGTGGTGTTGTGGGTGTTAATCGTGACTTTTTGTCCTAGTGCGACGTCGCGAATCTGGCGTTCCGGGATATCTAGTTCGGCGATGAGATCGCCTTGTTGAGCCAGTTTAGCAATGTTATTCCCAACAGGAACGCGTTGGCCTACTTCGATGTTAACCGCCTGGATGACGCCGTTTTGGTTGGCGACGACCATGAGTGAGTCGAGCAAATATTCTGAGCGGGCAAGGCCTTTTTTAAGCCTACTGAGCATCGCCTGACTGGCGGCAAACTCGGCCTCCTGAGTGGTTTTAAGGGTAGCCAGGCGTTGTTTTTCGATGTCCCAGCTTTGCTTAGATCCCTCTGCGTCGAGTCGTGACCTATCAAAATCAATTTTTGGTATGAAACCATTGACTCTCTTATACAAGTTTTTTTCTGCTTCGTACTTTAGTTTGGCTTTGTCATAACTGTGTTTTGCTTTGGACACTTTGGACTGAGCATCCAGCAAGTTGTTAATATGACGCATCTTCAGCGCTTGCAGATTAGCCTGCTCAGCTTCCAGTTCCCAGCGAATTTCCTCGGTTTTCTGAGTCAGCTCAGGATTTACCATTTCAGCAATCACATCACCTGCAGCGACGACGGCGCCTGGTTTTACGAGGACTCGTTCAACGCGGCCATCGACGCTGCTGGAGATCCAGCGGATGTATTTCGGGGCGAGAATACCATTACCACGTACTTCAACGGCCATCGGACCAAGGTTCACCGTGGAAATGATGACGTTGTTTTTGTCCACCTGATAGCGCTGTGATGAAATCACGGAGGAAAAATACACACCTGTCGCGATGAGTGCCAAGCCCAGGATAATAAGGTTCATTTTCTTGAGTGTGAATGACACTTTTTTTTGTTTTTTAATGTCCATGAGAATATAGCTTTCTGTATATGTTTTCATTTTTTATGCATTAAACGTACCAATATCAAATAATGATAAGAAACAAAAAAATATAAACAGTGTCGGAAGTGTATTCCCAAAAATGCGTCTATTTGCATGAAAATTTTGGGACTGTCCCATAATTGGAATTGAACGACACCAGCGACTCTGTCAGACATTGGAGAATGTAATGAACGCATCCCAACCACTTAGCCTTTGGCATTGTGCTGGAATTGATAGATGAGATGTGGATTACGGCCTTATAGTGCTTAAAAGCGGAGACTATTGCTCCCTGATGACTGGAGGATCCCCCCATGAAATCTACTCCTTTTGGAGTCGATATTGCAAAACATTTGATGCAAATTCATTTTGTCGATGAATACACCGGTGAACTTATTGATAAGCAACTGAGGATGCCGGATTTTTTAACGTTCTTCAGTAACCGCGAACCTTGTCTGATTGGCATGGAAGCCTGTGGCGGTGCGCATTATTGGGCTCTAGCAGTTACCCTTACGGCTCATGCTTTGGATAATTTTATTTTGCCAGAGTAAGCGGCGAAATTTTTTACTCCGGTATTGACTGCCCTGGTCTGAATGAAAAATCAGCCGACCTTCAATATTCTCAGAGCTGCTTCGCGCCCAGCTTTCTGGCGTGACGTTCCATTCGTTGACATCCTCCCCGCCCTAAAGGACGGGGATTCCTACAGCGTTCAGACCGAAGCCTGACTCACCTCGGTGGGTTCCTGCTTCAACGGGCGGTCTGACTGCACCATCCCTCCACAGGCAAGCACGGCATGTCCTGCCGCTAAAATATTACGTGCGGCGTTTACATCCGCGTTCGCGGTGTAGCCGCATACCTGACACACGAATTGACTTTGCGTCTGACGGTTTTCTTTCGCCGTATGACCACAGCAGGCACACCGCTGGCTGGTGTATGCCGGAGGTATCGCCAGTACCTGACCACCGCGCCAGAGCTGCTTGTACTCAAGCTGACGGCGCATTTCATGCCAGCCTTGATCCCGTATCGAGCGGTTCAAGCCTGATTTGCCTCTGACGTTTCTTCCGTGCTTCTCTGCCGTGCCTTTTGCCGATTTCGACATGTTACTGACCTTCAAGTCTTCAATGACGATCATCGCGGGGTTTTTGCTGATTTCACTGGTGACTTTGTGAAGGTAGTCGCGCCGGATATTGGCAATGTGCGAGTGCAAGCACTGGATTTTCCGTTTTTGTTTCTGCCAGTTTGCGCTGAATTTTACTTTGCGACTCAACTGCCGCTGGAGTGTTGCCAGCTTACGTTGGTTTGCTTTGAAGCTGCTTACTGGCTGATATACCGTGCCATCTGAAAGCGTGGCAAGTTTTGTTACTCCGGCATCCAGTCCGACCATTGATTCTGCATTGTGAGCAGGGTCAGTCACTTCGTATTCAGTCTGGATACTGACGTACCATTTGCCGCATGACTGGCTGACCGTGACGTTTTTCACTTCGCCAATGACTTCACGGCTGTTGCGATAGCGTATCCACCCTAACTTTGGCAACGAGATTCGACTGTTGGGCTGATCGAGCTTCACGCCCTGCGGGTAGCGGAATGAGTCATGTTGACTACGTTTTTTGAAGCGGGGGAATGCAGCACGCTTCTGGAAGAAATTTTTGTAGCCGCGCTCCAGATCTTTCAGTGACTGCTGCAACGGTTGCGAGGGAGATTCTTTCAGCCATTGTGTTTCAGGTACGGATTTCCACTCAATCAACCATGAAGCCATTTTGGTGTAGGGGAGATATTTATTCCCTGCTGCATGGTTCTCATTCTGGAGTGCCAGTGCACGGTTAAAAACGAAGCGACAAGCCCCTGCGAAGCGTCGCATATCGCGCTCCTGCTGACCATTTGGTCTTAACTGGAATTTGAAGGCTTGAAGTCGTATCATGACTATCATTATACTTTGGTCTATGACAAAAGAAACTGATAGTCGACGCGGAAGACACGGTGTTTTCCTGATGCACGTCCACTTGGTATTCGTCGCCAAGTATCGACGAAAGATATTCGATCTTGATGCCATCGAAAAGCTACGCAGCTACTTTAGCAGCGTATGTGCTGATTTTGGTGTTGAACTGGTTGAAATGGACGGCGAATACGACCACGTGCATTTGCTGATCAACTCCCCGCCAAAGCTCGCAGTATCGAATCTGGTCAACAGTCTTAAAGGCGTTTCCAGCAGGCTGCTTCGGCGTGACCGTCCAGATATTGCTCTACGCTATTACTACAAAGGCGTTCTGTGGACACCGAGCTATTTTGCAAGCAGTTGCGGAGGTGCGCCGATCTCGATCATCCGGCAATACATCGAGCAGCAGAAAACACCAGGTTAGTCGGAAAACCGCGCCTGATAAAATCCCTTACTTATTGGGCGCTTTCTGAAGCCTCAGCCACATTTCCGGCGTACTGCCTATCACATTAGCCAAACGCACCGCCATTGCTGGCGTGACCGCTGCGCGACCTTCCACTATACGCTCAATCGTTGAGGGGGAGGCATCCAGTGCCTGCGCAAGTTCTCTTAGACTCATATTTAAATGTGCCATCTCCTCAGAGATGTAACGCCCTATATGGGGTCGCATATGTCTAGCCATTTAAATGATTTCCTTAACTAACTCTTGATGCTTCTAATTCTAGAAATGAGAAGTATCACACAACACCATGCTGATGGAAAAATCATAAATCATGCTGGTAATTTCGACACAAAAGGCGTACTATGTACTCTTAGGAAAAGGAGATTTACCCGTGAGTCATGCAATAGAGTTCATTGAAACCAGTTTGTTTACCCGACAGATCAAAGATATTGCCACTGATGAAGAGCTTAAAGAACTTCAGCGAGAGCTGATCGAATCGCCGGAAAAGGGCGATCTAATACGTGGCACAGGGGGATTGCGTAAAATAAGAATGGCTATAGGCTCACAGGGAAAAAGCGGCAGCGCCAGAGTGATTTATTTTCTGGCAACCGAAGAAATTATCTATCTGGTGATGGCTTATCCTAAAAATAAAAAAGATCGTTTAACGGATGCCGAAAAAGCGGAAATGAAAAAACTCACAAAATTACTAAAAGACGAGGTGTGATATGACTTTTTTTGACGAATTGAAAGCATCCCTAGAAGAAGCCGTTGAAATTAAACAGGGCAACAAAGCCGCTACCCGCGTTACTCGGTACGACGTTGCCGACGTGAAGGCGATCCGTGCTCAGCTCAACATTTCACAGGCAGAGATGGCGGAAGCGTTAGGCACCAGCCTCGATACCATCAAAAGCTGGGAGCAAAAGCGCCGTAACCCTACCGGACTGGCCGCAAAAGTGTTAGCTGTTATACAGGAAGATCCTAATTTCTATAAGGCGCTGGCAACACATTAGCGTGATATGACGCCAGTTAATGCTGTTTACGTTGCGGGCGGAACGGAATATCATTTTTCTGGCCGCCCCTCCACCAGCTCGGGCATGACGCCTATGAAATCACAACAAGAGGAGGAGGTTTTTTGAGTAATCATTAACAGGGAGATTGGCATTAAAATAACACCGGATAGGGGAAGACTGTTGTGCTTTAATAAATTCGGACATTTTGGTAAAGGAATAGAATGACTTTTATTAAGGTGTCTTTATGTGTACTAGCTCAGACTTGACCTGATGAGATGGACGTCCCGTATGGCGTCAATTGTACCAAAATGAAATAAGCATATTCATTTTATGGGAGCGTCCATCATGTATCATAAAATTCTCGGTATTGATCTCGCTAAATCTGTTTTTCAGCTTTGTTTGCTTAACGATAATCACATTATATTTAATAAAAAAATGACCCGAAGTCGATTACTGGATGCTGTTAGACAAATGGAATCCGGGACTTTGATTGCTATGGAGGCTTGTAGTACCGCCCACTATTGGGCACGAACGATTGAAAATCTAGGTTTTAAAGTTTGCCTTATTCCCCCTCAGCATGTGAAAGCTTTCGTTAAACACCATAAAAATGATGCCAATGATGCGTTGGCAATATGTGAAGCTGCGAATCGGCCGGGTATGCATTTTGTTCCGGTCAAAAATCTGTATCAACAAGACCTCTGTGTTCTCCATAATGTCCGGCAGTCATTAGTTCAAAAACGCGTTGCTCTCTCTAATCAAATCAGAGGACTGGCAGCAGAATATGGCATTATTTTTCCGCAACGCTCTGCGGCTCTTAGAGAGTCACTGTACGAGGCACTTGAAGATGCCGATAATGGATTAACGATGATTGCACGCAGGGTTCTGAAACAACTCTATGAAGAATGGCTGAAGCTGATCCAGCAGACAGAGGAAATAGAAGAAACCCTCAAGTCGCTATCATCGCAAACGGCTCAGTGGCAGCAACTCCAATCTATTCCCGGTATTGGCCCCCTGATTGCCTCCGCAATGGTCGCGTATATTGGTGATGGAAAACAATTTAATAACGGCAGGCAAATGGCCGCTTGGTTAGGACTCGTTCCTCGACAGGCCAGCAGTGGTGGGAAAACACAATTAGGCAAAATCACTAAAAAGGGTAATCGGTACCTACGCGGGATTTTAATTCATGGCGCCAGAGCTGCTATACAACGCAGAGCGTTACGGCATGATGCACTCGGTGATTGGATGCAGTCTTTGGTTAACCGACGGGGATTTAATAAGGCGTGTGTCGCTTATGCCAATAAATGTGCCAGGATATGCTGGTCAATTATGGTTAATAAAGATGCGTTCCAGATGAGCAAAGCCTTTGCTTAAATAAACCGGTTTCATTTTCAATAGAGTTGACTACAGTTGATGAGCTAAACGGTTATCCGGCCTTGCAAAAACCTGAGACTGTCGAGGATTTTTAATCCGTTGATCTGATGAGGAGGCAAGGTTCGGACTTCACCATGGCGCCGCAAATTTAAATGATTGCCAGACGCCGGATATATGACCGTGAACCGAAATTAGCAATACACTGAGTCACTAAAAAAGTTGAATATTATGGGACGTCCATATATGACAGTTACCGGTTATTTATACAGGTGTCTGTCAGGTTAAATCTGGTTCAGATTTTTTTCTGCCCAGAGTCGTTTTCCATCTAGTAATGGAGACCATAAAAATCTGTGGAGCATTTATGCAGCAATCTTTTCTGTCCAAGAATGCTCCGTTTCGTCACCTAATTTTATGCCCGCGCTGGAGCCATTTTCAGGTAGGTGAGTCGTTATCAACGACTGCGTTTTTGCCCTCTTAGGGTATGAATACGTGATTTGGAGAGGTTATGTATTCAGAACAGATGAGAAGCAGGTTTAGACTCACCAAACAGGTCACTCATTTCGCTCAAACACCGTGACAAGAACACGTTTTTGGTTGTCGTCGTTGATCACCATCAGGTACTTGAACTTGGAATCTCTATGGCCCCAGACTTCCACGTTATCTACGCGGCCATACTTTCTGGCTTTATGACGAGCCACCTTCTCGTCAAAGGGCTGAACCTGTAGCTCTGGATGCTGGAGGCGGCCAACGAGTGAGGCCCACGGTTTTTTGGGGTCTCCAGAGGTTATCCGTGCCTGATACTGATCGATGGCATGTTGAGTAACCAGGACGGGGCCAATGGCCAGAGTCAATATTTCGTCATGGGTCTGGGTATAAGTTTGCTTGTCCACATCGAGGAGCTCAACGTTGCCCTCACCCGGCTCATCCATAAACTCCATGCTCTGCGAAACTTCAATAGTAGCGCCCCTTAAACGTCCAGTGAGACAAGCCGCAAACTTGGATGCAAACGCCTTGGTGGATTTTCCCAGCGCCAGCTTCTTGATTGCACCTTTGGATACCACCAGCTTGTAACCAGCACCTGGCTCTCTGCAAAAAACCTGTTTGTCCAGCACCAGATAGCGAATGGCTACGAGCTCAGCCAAAAGATCCGCCTCTTCGTGGTCAAAATCAATACGGACATCAAGGATGCCTTTCCGTTTTGTACCAACGCGCCAGAATACAAGGGCTGAATTATTTGAAGTTTTCTTCGAGACGGTAGTCAATGTCATCATGGTCTATTTCTCCATTGCCGGGATAATGGTCGGCATCGCCGCCAGCACCCCTATTCGTTAGGGTTCATTTAGATGCTATCACGGGTTTTAAAAATGCAACCCCTGGTGTCACTCTATTTATCAGGTTAGTCGTAAAACCCCGTCCTTCAGGGCGGGGTTTTACGACTAACCTGGTGTTTTCTGCTGCTCGATGTATTGCCGGATGATCGAGATCGGCGCACCTCCGCAACTGCTTGCAAAATAGCTCGGTGTCCACAAAACGCCTTTGTAGTAATAGCGTAGAGCAATATCTGGACGGTCACGCCGAAGCAGCCTGCTGGAAACGCCTTTAAGACTGTTGACCAGATTCGATACTGCGAGCTTTGGCGGGGAGTTGATCAGCAAATGCACGTGGTCGTATTCGCCGTCCATTTCAACCAGTTCAACACCAAAATCAGCACATACGCTGCTAAAGTAGCTGCGTAGCTTTTCGATGGCACCAAGATCGAATATCTTTCGTCGATACTTGGCGACGAATACCAAGTGGACGTGCATCAGGAAAACACCGTGTCTTCCGCGTCGAATATCAGTTTCTTTTGTCATAGACCAAAGTATAATGATAGTCATGATACGACTTCAAGCCTTCAAATTCCAGTTAAGACCAAATGGTCAGCAGGAGCGCGATATGCGACGCTTCGCAGGGGCTTGTCGCTTCGTTTTTAACCGTGCACTGGCACTCCAGAATGAGAACCCTGCAGCAGGGAATAAATATCTCCCCTACACCAAAATGGCTTCATGGCTGATTGAGTGGAAATCCGTACCTGAAACACAATGGCTGAAAGAATCTCCCTCGCAACCGTTGCAGCAGTCACTGAAAGATCTGGAGCGCGGCTACAAAAATTTCTTCCAGAAGCGGGCTGCATTCCCCCGCTTCAAAAAACGTGGTCAACATGACTCATTCCGCTACCCGCAGGGCGTGAAGCTCGATCAGCCCAACAGTCGAATCTCGTTGCCAAAGTTAGGGTGGATACGCTATCGCAACAGCCGTGAAGTCATTGGCGAAGTGAAAAACGTCACGGTCAGCCAGTCATGCGGCAAATGGTACGTCAGTATCCAGACTGAATACGAAGTGACTGACCCTGCTCACAATGCAGAATCAATGGTCGGACTGGATGCCGGAGTAACAAAACTTGCCACGCTTTCAGATGGCACGGTATATCAGCCAGTAAGCAGCTTCAAAGCAAACCAACGTAAGCTGGCAACACTCCAGCGGCAGTTGAGTCGCAAAGTAAAATTCAGCGCAAACTGGCAGAAACAAAAACGGAAAATCCAGTGCTTGCACTCGCACATTGCCAATATCCGGCGCGACTACCTTCACAAAGTCACCAGTGAAATCAGCAAAAACCCCGCGATGATCGTCATTGAAGACTTGAAGGTCAGTAACATGTCGAAATCGGCAAAAGGCACGGCAGAGAAGCACGGAAGAAACGTCAGAGGCAAATCAGGCTTGAACCGCTCGATACGGGATCAAGGCTGGCATGAAATGCGCCGTCAGCTTGAGTACAAGCAGCTCTGGCGCGGTGGTCAGGTAGTGGCGATACCTCCGGCATACACCAGCCAGCGGTGTGCCTGCTGTGGTCATACGGCGAAAGAAAACCGTCAGACGCAAAGTCAATTCGTGTGTCAGGTATGCGGCTACACCGCGAACGCGGATGTAAACGCCGCACGTAATATTTTAGCGGCAGGACATGCCGTGCTTGCCTGTGGAGGGATGGTGCAGTCAGACCGCCCGTTGAAGCAGGAACCCACCGAGGTGAGTCAGGCTTCGGTCTGAACGCTGTAGGAATCCCCGTCCTTTAGGGCGGGGAGGATGTCAACACCATCTGCTCACGATCCCCGGCGTCGGTCCTCTTATTGCAGCCGCCTTCGTGAGTGACGTCAGTGCGCCCCAATTTGCCAATGGCCGGCAACTTTCTGCCTGGTGTGGCCTGGTTCCCCGACAACACAGTTCAGGTGGAAAAAACCGCCTGTCTTCCCTGAGCAAAAATGGAAACCGTCATCTCCGAACGTTAATTATCCACGGTGCTCGTGCCGTGATGCGCTTTGTCCAAAATCGTGATGATTGTCTGGGAGAATGGTTGAGAAAACTGATTGCCCGATGCGGGTTTATGAAAGCCACGATCGCTTTAGCCAACAAACTGACCCGGATTATCTGGTGTGTTCTGCGGGATGAAGTGGATTTTAATATGCAAAAAGCTTTTACTATTAATTAATTGAGCAACAAAAATAGACGCATTATCGAGTTTGCAAACACTGATGAGAAAACGGCTACCGTCCCTGTAATAGCCTGTTCTTATGCAAGGTAGTGATATACCGATGTAGTGAGAAGGAAGCAGGGTGCGGATGACATCATGGCGCGGATAATTTTTCCATTATGACGCCGGATATATGGTCGCAAACCGTATAACTTAGTGCTTGCACAACTGGGGCGTCCATATATGGTATAAGGATCTCGGATACCTCAAAAGCCTGCTAATATTATTCAGATTAGAAAATCCTGCTTGTAGTACTTGTTCCAGAAATTGCGTTTTCATCCAGGCTCGCATTCGTTTTTTTCTTATACTTAATTTGCTGCCTTCTTGTTTCAACATATTCAAGGCAATTCGCCTCAAGATCGCAATATTTTCTGCCGCATTTGCTCGATAAATCTGACAATCATCCTCATGAAATGTCGCATCCAATACCCAATGGAGATTGTTCTCAATACGCCAAATGCAGCGTGGAAAGGCGTTCTTCCGGTGAATAAGCGCCCCGCAATATTTTACCGTCAATGGCCACCAATTCGCCCTGGGTGAGTTCATGAACAGCACGCATCCAGTTGATAAAACAGAGGTTAAATTGTTCCGGGTTAATACGTGAAATAAGGCGGGCAAACGTATCATCAACAGGGACACCGTCTTTAAACATGCCTTGTTTCAGGAACCAATCATGATGCCCTTCGGTATATTCCTGAATATCACTCCAGCCTTCTGCACCCGCAATCACGGCGCACAGTGACGCAAACAGGATGTCAAATAAAGGATAGGTGACTTTCGCACTCTGGCGAGGGTCTTGGATCGCCGAAAAATGCAGGGTAAAGTTCTCAAGGCACATGGTATAGGTTTTCACTCTCAAAAGAGAGTATAAGATCACAGTGCTTTATTCGAAATAACCTATTTTATTTTTGGCGAAAAAATATTTGTGATCTTGCCTTGACTAAACCGGCTTCCTGAAAACCCAGCCGTAATATTTTCAGATGCGAGTGAAAAAACAGAATTGATCCTGAGTCCTCTGGGCACAATAGAAGAAACACCGTCACTGATTGCGCTGCGACAGCGCGTAGCTGATATGCTGCCCCGCGTGGACTTACCGGAACTCATACTTGAAATTGATGCCCGGACGCAATTTACCCGTGCTTTCATCCATGTATCAGAACAGAATTCCCGGGTTTCTGATCTGAATATCAGTTTGTGTGCCATGCTCATGGCTGAAGCCTGTAATACAGGGCCAGAACCCTTTATTCGCAATGATATTACCGCGCTGAAGCGTGACCGTTTGACTTGGGCGGACAGCCATTATATCAGGGATGAAACGATCCGTGATGCCAATGCCATTCTGGTTTCAGCACAGGCAGGTATTTCACTAGCAGGTCTTTGGGGAGGGGGTGAGGTTGCATCAGCAGATGGTATGCGATTCGTCGTTCCTGTACGAACAGTTCATGCTGGACCTAATCCAAAATACTTTGGTAAAGGACGTGGCGTGACCTGGTATAACCTGATATCTGATCAATATTCGGGGTTAAACGACATTGTTGTACCGGGAACGCTAAGAGACAGTCTGATCATTTTGGCTGTTGTACTGGAACAACAAACGGAAAAAATGCCTTCTCAAATCATGACCGACACGGGCGCCTACAGTGATATTATCTTCGGTCTCTTTCGTTTGTTGGGGTATCGGTTTTGCCCGCGCCTGGCAGATACAGGCGGCGTCAGATTCTGGCGCACAGATCCAAAAGCAGATTATGGTCCATTTAATTCTCTGTCCTCACATCGCCTGAATTTTGAGAAAAAAGTTGTCCCGCACTGGGATGACGTCTTACGATTGACTGCCTCACTCAAACTGGGACGTCTGAATGTTTTATCGATCATGAAAACCTTACAAACGGGCGATAGGCCAACCAGCTTGGCGCAGGCTATAGCGGAGATCGGTCGGGCAGACAAAACTATCCATATATTGACTTACCTCGATGATGAAAACAAACGACATAAGACATTACAGCAGCTTAATCGTGGTGAAGGACGACACGCTGTAGCTAGAAATGTATTTCATGGAAAACGTGGTGAGCTGAGGCAGGCCTATCGTGAAGGGTAGGAAGATCAATTGGGTTCGTTTTTACACAAGTTCTAAGACTTCATACATTATTGGCCAAGATATTTTCATGGATGGGGAAAGATTCAATCTAAGGTTGAAGTACATATACAATTTATTAAGGAACATATTATGCAAGGTGATTTCATAATAGCTGCAGCTCAGTTTGTCCCGGTGAGAGGGAATGTTGAAGAAAACATACGGATGCATCAACGACTGATATCTGCGGCAGTCTCCGAGAAAGTGAACGTAATTATTTTTCCAGAATTATCCCTAACTGGCTATGAACATGATTTGGCAAAGGGATTAGCGTTTATTGATGCAGATACTCGTTTAGAGCCATTTAGGATATTGGCCCGGGAACATAACATAACGATTATTGTTGGCGCACCAGTGAATGCTGGAGGGGAAAAACCTCAGATTGGGGTATTTATTATTAGTCCGAAAACACCCATTTTTCACTATAGCAAAATATATTTGCATCCAGGAGAAGAGAAATTCTTTGCACCTGGTTCTGATGTAAAAGTTTTTCAGTGCCATGGACAATCTTTAGGTTTGGCTATATGTGCGGATACAGGGAGTGCCGTTCATGCACATAACACTGCAACAATGGGAGCTTCTGTCTATTTAAGTTCCGTCTTGATTACTGAAGGCGGTTATTATAATGATACGGCCAAATTACAAAACTACGCAAAGAGTTATGGTATGGTGGTTGTAATGGCAAATTATAGCGGCCTTTCCGGAGGTTTGAATGCTATTGGTAAGAGTGCAATTTGGGATGAAGATGGAAAGCTTATTATTGAAGCACCCGAAGTTGGTTCATGTGTAGTCATTGCCAAACTAAGAGGTACTAATTCTAAAATTATTTATATCTAGGACTATAATTAGGATCTTAATAGTACAATAATTATAAATTTTTTCCGGATAGTTAATACCTGCTGAGGCAAGCACACAAAATATACCAAACAGAATAGGAAATCAGTGTATCTCCTGCGCCCCAAACTTCCGATAACTAATTCAGGAAGGGAACGTTCGTCACCTTGGCTTATCGGAGGTTTCCGCAGATACGTTACAAGTGCACCCCATTATCTCCGTATAGAGTGAATATGCTCTCTGGACTCGTGAACCTGAAGACAACATTCTTCCGGTTTGTTGTGAACTGGGGATGGATTTTGTATCTTATATCCCGTTGGGTCGCGGAACTCACTGATCAGAATAGTTTCGCCGAAATCTTCTTTCTAGCAAGAAGCCATACAAAAAAATCGACAATTACTCTATAAGCTCAAGGATCTTTTTTAGAAAAAACAACTCGGTTGAAATATATGTCTTCTTCTGAAAGCAAGTTGCGGATCTGATTTGATTTAGTCGCTCTTTCCTGAATAGCGTTTTCCCGTATTCGGTGCAATGGCTATGTGCTTGTTGCTCAACACTTTTTATGGACACACAATGAATATCTTTTTTTGTTACTGTCATACAAATCGCAGCAGTATCATTTTTCCACCGACAATAAAAAATTTAACGTATTGGATTGGCAGCGAATGAACCGTGTGCCCCAACTTTGTCAGTTCTTATGCCAATTAAGCAAGGCTGCTGGTTATTGAAGAAAATTGGAGAAGCCTGCCACCGCAGTGGCTTATCAATGAGTTCACCTGTGTATTCATTAACAGAATGAGTTTGCATTCAATGTTCCGCAATATTGACGCCAACTATGTAGGTGTTTTCTATTGTGCTTTATTTTCAATTTTCTGAGACGTTCTAATGAATGAGTTTTCCCTAGTGTAAGCAAAAATAGTTATTTTTTAAAAAAATAAGACAAGGTTATGATAATTGTAAAAATTTATTTTTTTGCAGATGTATTAATGTTAGATTTAAATATCTGGCCTAACAAAGAGTAAAAAGTACTCATATTAAAATATAAGGATGTAATTGTGATAGAGTTCGCTAGTTTTTCTACAGAAGATGCGATCAAAGATGATGCTGTTGGTATTTCAGTCAGACAGATTATAAAAAAAGAAGGACTAAACGCTTATGCTACGTTTATCAATGCAGGAAAGAGAGTTGGGTGTCATAATCATAGTATCGGGGATGAGTGGTATATAATACTTTCTGGTGAAGGGGAAATTTGTACAGGCGAAGTATTAGATAATGATGTTCATGACGTCCAAAAAAGGCGATTTTCCCAGGGAGATATTTTTTGTATTTATCCAAATACAGCACATCAACTTGTTGCTTATGAAGATGTAAAATTAATATTTTTATGTCCAGAGTCCCATCTATCCCATGATAGGACCTGTTTTTCAGATATATGTGAATAATTATTCTGCAAGCGTGATAGACTGTGATTCCCTGAAAAAATTTTCAGGGATATAGTTAGCTATGTTATTTTCATAACAATATTCAACCAAATCTTTTTTACACTTTACTCCTGTTTTTTGATACAATTTTTGTATATAGTTAGCGATTGTCCTGTTGGACAGAAATAATCTTTCAGATATTTCTTTAGTGGAAAACCCTTGCAGAATATAAAATACTATTTCCCATTCTCTTTTACTAAAAAACTCTGATGGAGGTGTAAAAACTAATGATGTTTGTACGTTTATTTTTTTTAGCTTTTCTAGTGTTATAGTATCTACCGGTCTTCCATGGAAAATAGTGCCTCTGCATGTCCCATTTTCATCAATTAATGGAAATTTATCGAAATACCATGGTTGAAGGTACGGGAGATTTTGAAAAGGATGGATCTCAATAGAGGTAACTCGATCTAATAATGTTTCAACTTTCCTATCGTGTTTCTGGAATTCATCCTGAAAATTTGCAGTTGATGCCGGAAGTTCACCATCAAAATGGCCTTCTACATCATATCCTTTAGGAAGGGAGAGTAAGTTATGATATTTTTTATTAGCATATATAAATTTTGAAGTGTGATCTTTCGCACCCCATGGATCATTACTAATTTCCCAAAATTTTATTAGTGGCCTAATCAAATTTTCTACTGAACAATTCATACGCTACCTTCTGAAAATCATCCTGATTAATTATTCTTTCTCATATTTATCATTTTAAATATGGAATAATATTACTCTAACTTCATGGTTTAGCATTTTCAGATTAACGGATTAAGTAAAAATATTCAACAATAAAATCAATTAGAGGTGACAGATTAAATATGTGGATTTTTTATCTGAATGTGGGTGAAAATTTTGATAACTGACAATCCTTTTACTGGAGAAAGAGGAGTATTTGAAAAGAAAATATTCTCTAAAATGATCTGAGAACGGTTTTCAGTGGTTTTAGAAATAGGTCTAAAAAGCTATGTCTTCCATTATACCGATCCTACGGAGAACAAATACACGTATCCGAAAAATAAATACTATCCACAGAGAATACGTTCCAATAAAGGAATGCTTTTCTGCGAGTAGTCATCTGTACAGTAAAGCTTGATATCAGAGAAATCTCTTAAATACAAAATGTTATTGAGTGTTTCCTGACTCCGATCCCCCATTTGGGATTTGTTCTTTCATGTCAGGTTCACAGGCTTGATAGGTATCCTAAGAAAGTAGAATTTCCGGGCATTGCTCTACAGGATTTTAAAATGATATTACTGCACATACCCTTAATCTATAGCTATCGAGAGCGATTGCTATAAATGTATAACCGGTTGGCTTAAGATCAAATTTAATACCAAGAGTTTTCCATTCCTAGTAAATCAACTCTACATTGTTACGGGAAACATTAAACTGACATAATTCAAACCCGCTGGGGGTTAGGATCAATACCGGCTTTAGACTGGATGCATAAAATAAAGTCTGAACTGAGAGAGAAAACAGAAAATTACTCATAGATTTCTAGAAACTCATATTTTAATATTTTTCTATAAAACTCAGTGCGTAGTGGAACATTATCGACATAGATAATTGGCTATTTGGTTTAAACATGCCACTTCCTTATATCAGGTTTGTATTGTACAAATCATATGCTAACCCATCTTGAAAAGTGATGTTTTATATTGGCTTGACAGGCGTGTGAGGAACACGTATGGGAATCAGGCAGGTGGTTTACGATGATGTCATGTTACTGGACGAACGGAAGTCAGTTAAAGTTATTGTTCAGTGACAAAATATTTTTCATTATTAAGTAGTTATGCTAATTGTTCCTCTGTAATACGCCCCTCATTAAACATTTCCATTAAACGGGATCGTGCATCATTACTGGAAACAATACTACACGTACATTTATCAAATTAAGCCATTGAGATATTTTCTAAAATAGCATTTAAAATCATGTCTATATTCGGCTTAACATTCTGTTTTCGTAATCTGGTTCTTAACTCAGCAATGCGTGAATGAGGTTTTTGTGCAATTCTGAATTGTACAACTTTCTGCTTTTGCATCATGACAAAAAACTATAAAAAATATCTTGAAAAAGTATAACCGTTTATTAAGTAATTGGAAGGATAGTATGCTTCTATCTGGCTATATTTCCAACGAAATATCATATGATTGCACTCAATGTATTATAACTTGGTAAGCCGCTATCAAAATTAATAAAAATAATTGATACAAATTACTTTGCGAATAGCTTTAGGCTTATATTGAAAGGAATGTTGACGTTTTGGGTGTTTCATTTTTTATTCTTATATCTATTTGATATTAATAAAAATGAAAAACTTGTGAGATGCTCTGAATCATTGAACCACTACATCAATCCTGATAAATTTACTGTTTATATTTATTAAAGTATTTAAGAGGGGCTATTCATTATGATGTATTGTTCAGAAAAAAAAATCGTCATTGTCGGTGCCGGAATTGGTGGTGTCACTCTTGCCGCTCAGCTTTCTTCATTGGGGATAGACTGTGACATTTATGAACAGCAAAAATCACTCTCTAAAGCTGGATTTGGTTTAAATATTCAACCTACAGCTGTCTCAACCTTGTATCGTTTAGGGCTTTCTGATCAATTGAATTCTATTGGGATCCAAACAAGAGCTCATCGCTACGTGGATCATTTGGGAAATCTTCTTTTTGAAGAAGCAAGAGGTATAGAAGCCGGGTTTGATACCCCTCAAATATCAATATCCCGTGCCGAGTTACTTAAGCTGATATTTTCTATAGTGAAGGATAAACAGGCCTTCCATTTTGGTTCTGCGTTTTCTGATGATCCTTTTAATAAAGAGGAATGGGCAAACAAACTTATTGTGGGGGCTGATGGTATTCACTCGACAGTGCGTAGGGCATTATTCCCTGATACGACAGAATTAAATTCTGGCAACATAATGCTATGGAGAGGAATGACCATCATGCCGCGGTTGCTGGATGGCCGAACCTTGATTATTGCGAATGGTGAAAACGGAGTTCGTCTCGTTGCTTATCCTATGTCAAAATCACATGATTTATGCGCAGAGAGCTTTGTCAATTGGGTCATTCTTGTTCCTAAGTCATATGAGACACTGCCTGATACAGCAATCAATCGTTTTCAGGCAACAGGCTTCTTGCTTGATCTTCTTAAAGAATGGCATCTTGACTGGTTAGATATACGGACATTAATCACTATGAGTAAAACAATTATGCGAACCGAGATGGTAGATAAGCAACCATTAGAAAAATGGAGCCTCGGTCAGTGTGTTCTGTTAGGTGATGCTGCGCATCCGATGTTTCCTGTGGGAGCCAATGGTGCAACCCAATCTATTATTGATGCAGAGACTCTTGCTTATGCTTTATATGAATATCCTGATTTTGAGTCTGCAATAGCGGCATATGAACATATTCGTATACCTGCTGTTTCTAAGATTGTGATGGCAAATCGTAAAATGAATGAGAGGGATCTGATGCTCAAAAACCTTAACTCCCAAGAGCGTAGTCAAGAAATTGCTATTACGACAACTAATTACGAAACTGAAACGATTAAGGATATTTTCGGAACGAATTAAGACTCAGGAATAATGATCCATAGACCAGTCAGCGGGAACGCACTGTGGTCAGGGGATGACCGTTGAACAATGTTGCATAAAAGAGCTGGAGATGGAAAAAGCTATTTTAAAGCCAGAATCTGTTGATGCTTATCATTTGAAATCGGGATACAATAAGACATTAATTTCATGCAGGTAGCGTAGTGAAGCTCCCTGCATGGATATCAATGATTACTTACAGTAATTACTTCAATATAAATTTATTTTTTCATTTCAATAATGTAGTTACTACCATTTTCTGTGGAAAAATTCAAGTTATAGATATTTGTAATAGATAATCCAGCCTGTTTTGCCACAAACTCGAATTCTGATTGATATCGTTTCCGGCCTAACAGAAGGGTATCCATATATAAATCAAATGACGTTACATCATCCGGTTTTTTAATCATATCGATAACATATAAAACGGAATCCTTCCGCATTGCTTTATGGCAATTTTTTAGAATATCAATGGCTTGATTATCTGGCCAATCATCCAAAACATTTTTTACGCAATAAACATCATATCCCGATGGAATGTCAGAAAAGAAATTGCCATTAATGAAAGTAACTCCTTCTGATTCTTGCCTGGTAAAATCATATTGATCCATGACGTGGCATTGAATATGTGGATAATGCATTTTTATATTTTTTGCAAGAGAACCTACCCCGCCTCCGATATCAATAAATGAAGATATTCCATCTATAGGAATATGTTTCATAATATATTTATTTATCGCGTCGGTTTTTTTTGCCATTAAATTATCAAAAATAGTTTTGATATTTTTATTGTTTTCATGATTGAGGTAATCAAAAAATGGTTCATTATGTGTAAGTTCAAAAGCAGACTTATCATTCATTTTACTTAATGATGAACTGTATTGCGACCAGGCTTTCCAGAAGGCAGGATCTAATTCGAACCTTATATATAATGTTTCAAAGCTGTTTGGATCACTGAGTGATGCCCATTGTTCAGTAAGGTAGAATTTATCATCTTTTTTTGTTAACACATTGAGTGTTTGCATATAATCCAATAACCTATGGAATCTATCTTGATAAACATCACATAGTTGAGCAATTTGCTCTACTGTTTTTCCATCCTGGGTACTTAAATATAATGGTGCTTTACTGTCTACAAAAGCAAATAGTGCATTAGATTTACGATAGGCAGTGACCATTTCCAATGACATTATTATTCCCCTTATTTAAATTTTAAATAAATAGATTGATTTGCCTAAGCTATTTCGATGGGTATTTATTTTCTCAGTTTGTGATCGTTTCTAAATATTTATCATTATATTGAATATTTTGCTGAGTACTGTCCATCATATTTTATGAAGATGGTGAATTCAACTCCAAAGCGCAATACTGGTTCATATTTCTTAACTTGTACACTGGCTGGCGTGTAAATACCACAAACAAATTAAACTACTTATGTTGTGTGGGTCAGGCAGCAGCTGAATGGCAAGGAGATTCTGTTCGGTATCAACAGCAAAGGAAACCTGTGTTGCGTAGAATTGACACGCAGGGGTTAAAGCTCTATTAAAATCAATATCCTTATATTTATACCTATTGACCTAAAGTTAACTTGAGGTCTTATAGTACGTATCTGATTTTTCTGTCAATTGGCAAAATACAGTGCTGCTTTTTCATAAATTGAAGACTAACATAGGATTACGATATGAAAAGTTCAAAATATATTGCCATTTTATTAGCATTAAGTACTATTTCATTTGGTTCATCGGCCGCGATTGAGGTTAAATCCGCTCTCGAAGAGAAAATTGGTGTGGTTTCCGTAACTGGAGCTGAAACTCTGGATGCACTTGCTGATAAATTATCTAAAAAAGCTGATGAAGCCGGAGCAAAATATTTCCGTATTATTTCTGTTTTTGGTCAGAATCATTTAAATGGAGTTGCGGAAATATATAGGTAATTCATTACATTACATGAAAGTGGATGCACAATTTATATTCATTCATGTTTTCAATTTTGCTGTAAATCCTCGCCCAATGCGAGGGTGTCGTAAAAGCTCATGTTATCCATTAAGATCGGCGCTCTTCCTTTAGGCGCCGATCTTAATGGATAACATGAGCTTTTACGACACCCTCTGAAGGACGGGGTTTTACGGCGCACTTGATAAATCATTTTTGGGTGGGTAAATACTCGGGAAATGCGACAGCCGCCAACTGATTGGCTGAACCATACTGAAAAAAAGACGTGTTTAAATCAGTGAGAAATCTGAAACTCAGAATATATGTACTGACTTAAACTGTACTAGTGTGATTACCGAGGGAGACTGATGGACTAATTACCGAGGGACTTTGTCGTTTCAGTATCAGTATACCTGCTCCCGTGTTCATTGCTCAACTGCAGAGCGTCATAATAAAATAGCAAACGAGGTTCTGGCTTTCTCAACTCGTAGAGTACTTGTATTCATCTTTTCCCGCAGCCAAACGTGTCTCACACCATTCGGACTGGGGGTTATTTGATATTTTTCTTGCATCTGAGCCGAGACTTGTACCTGACCCAGATGGGGATTTTCTAATGAAAAAGCAATCACCTGTTCCTCTATTTCCCTTGTGGTCCGATTTTTATGATGTAATGCGGGAGTAGGAGTAAAAGTGCGTTTGAGGCCTTCCGATCCTTTTTCTTCGAGTAACTTACGATAGTGGTAGAGCGTGTCACGGAGCAACCACTCTGCCGAGCGGCTTTAGCCAGCTTATCCGCTAATGCTAGCGCATCTAGTTTTTTTGGATTTCCAAGTCATGCAGCGAGGGTTTCGTGGGTTCAATCACTTCAGAGATCTGTAATTGTCGGTCTGCAAAATAGGCCGTAAAGCAACCATCATAGTGTTTTCGTATCTCGATTTTCTGTAATGCTGATTTTTCCTTGAGCCACCTAGGCAATCACATCCACGGTGAGTTGGGCTTTAGCATCCATCATAATCATCCTTCGCGTCCCCTGAATACGTACACCGAAATCTTCAGAAGATCACAGATTAAATAGATCCGTCAATTTCCCTTGGTCATTATGTTAAAGTGACAAAATCGCTTGGTAGTTAAAGTACGACAAAGTCCCTTGGTGTTCACAAAATCAATGAATTTTTCCATTTTAAAAGTGAGATCGTGATCCCACTATTTCATCCAATTCTTGGTATTTAACCCAATCACCATTTCGAACGCTGCATCACTAGTGACTATGGTTAAGCCTCGGCTCAGCGCATGTGCTGCAATTAATTGATCCATTGTTCTCATGATCCTGCCTGCTTTCTCCATGCTAGCACGTAACACTCCATAATTTTTTGCGGCATTTTGATCCCAGTCATAAGCAGTAATAGAATCAATAAATGTATTTACTACATATTCAAGAGAACTATTTTTGCGTTTGGCTACCCCATAACGTAATTCGGCCTCAGTGATACTGGATATACAAATTTCTGATGGCGGTATAGTTTTCAATTTGGCGACCACAGTTGGATGTTGGCGAAAGATGTAACTAACCGTGTTAGTATCCAACATGTACATTAAAAGTCGCCCTCGAATG
This sequence comes from Xenorhabdus sp. TH1, assembly GCF_037260955.1. Taxonomy (NCBI): domain Bacteria; kingdom Pseudomonadati; phylum Pseudomonadota; class Gammaproteobacteria; order Enterobacterales; family Morganellaceae; genus Xenorhabdus; species Xenorhabdus sp. TH1. The sequence continues at coordinate 138,369 of NZ_CP147735.1, read as the reverse complement.
GATCGCGTTCAGTCACGTTCTGATTTCGTTCATTTATATTCAGGAAATCATCAGGTACGGTTACTGAGCTGAGAGTATTTAAAAAACTGTCCCAATTGTCTGTAGACAACTTATTTTTGGAAAGAATGACATCACCATTTTCGCTTTTTCGAATGTACACACGATCAGTATCAAATTCGAAGGCGACAGGTAGTCTAACAGCTTGGTTTTTGCCATTTTTGAAGATTTTTGCTATTCGTTCCATAACTACCCCAGAATAAAACAAATGTATATATTCAAAGAATATGCCATAAAATGGCATATGTCAAAAGCATATGTTTATGTTTTTTGATAATCTCAGGGGTTACGCATGGAAACGAGAAAACCCGTCGTTGTGGCGGGTTTTTGGGTTCTGTGCAAGCTATTGATCATTGACGGCAGCTTGGGTTGAAACTACATCATCACTAAGTTCTGCTGCGTCATGAACAGTTATATCCGTGCTTGGTACATTGTTGTATTTACGGTCTTTGTATTCGCTAACAAGCCGTGTCATGGTATTGTTGTGTCTAATGATTGTGTTAAAAATAACTTTCATTCGTTTGATAGCGTTAGATTCAGCTTCAACAATTTCGGACACGGGCACTAGGCTATAATGACGGCAAAGGTCAAGATTTTTAATGATGCTATCAAGGACTAATATTAGCTCACACATCATTTGCCCCAAATAGGTACGGTTCTCTATGTTCGAAACAAATGGGTTTGAGTAAGTGAGGGGCAAAAGACTATCTTTACCCGTTTTCTCTAACCGTTCCTTTCTAACAGCTTCAATGATATTACTGATGTGCGTATCTGTGTTACGCAACTCAGTTTCAGCAATGCCAATGACAGATTCCAAAGAGCGACTGATTGCAATCGTGCGGGATTTCATGTGTTCTTCGGGAATGATTAAGTATTTTTCAATGTTTTTTGTGAGTGTAAATGCTTCGCGGCTGGCTTTAAACAGCCGTCTTGTGCAAAGGCTTATCACTTTTTCGGTGTCAACATGCAAAGCAAAAGATACCGATGCGTATGACTTTTGTTGTGGCTTTCTGTTTCCTGCTTTTGCGTTATTGCCTTTTGTAGCGGTATGTTTTGTATCTGCCATGTTCCTTTCCTCAAAGACTTAAACGTTGATTCCATATCATACATTTTCAGAAATTTAATGTTGTTTAGCGAGTTAAAAAAACTAACCCAAAAAATAGCGTTGATTTTTCGTTTTGAAAGATACAGAATGAATCCGCTTTTAAAGCGTTTGAATGACGCTATCACCTAGCCATGTTTTACATGGTTCAGCTTGTGAGTGGTTCTGAAGAATCATTCGCAATCCTTATGGGTTATCGCAATCCTACAAGGGAATTCACAAGTAGTCCTAGATTTCAATCTAGCGACAATTCCAAAAAGTGTCTTTTTAATCCATCGTTCACGAGGACATAAATATGTTAATCGTCATAGCCCTTGCTGTGGGTTTTTACCTGCACGCAAACTATAACATGAAGTACGTTTGTATGTACGTATTGGGTTTGGTCATGCTACCGGTTATCAGTTCAATCAACCTAGGTAACTTACTACCCCATGAAATAATGCTGATTTTAGCCGCTTTATTTACTTTATTAGTCATTAACTGGCTCATAAAGGATACTGGACGTAATCAGCGCAGAAGCAGAATTGACGCAGAGTCGACAATCCTGTTCCCTTCACAAAATGAAATGTCATCAAATCAAAATGATGATATTAGCAGCATCAAAATGACGGTGGATTGTTAGGATAGGGTAGTTCAAAGGTCAAATAACTTTTTGGCTCCTCCTCCAAACGAAAACCGTGAAAAAAACCATCTGTGGTGTGCTAAAAGATTTTGGTGTTGCTCATTACTTGCATAATCCAAACAACAAAAGATCTTTTTAAAGACGGGGTTACTGGTCTATCACACCTGTTCATGGATTAGACACGCCAGAACTCTATGAAAAATGAAAGTGATCTTCTCAAAGAAGATTTATTGCTTCAACAAACTAATGTAATAGATTTATTTTATTATGTTTTTAATTCAAATAGGTGAGATTATGTGTGAATTGTCATTTAGAGGTATACCGTGGTAACAAAAAACAATGGAGATTTTATCTATGAGCAATTAACACAGTTAGAAATGCAGGGATCTGTTCCTTATATCATTCGTGAGGCAAACACCCCACAAATGCGCTGGCAATGGGAAGAATACCCATCAGGTGTGCATTATGCATCACCGATGGATCCAGACCTATTGGGCCGTTACAACGACCCAACTGGCAAAAAAGGGATCTGCTATACTGCAGACTATGCCGCTACGGCAATAGCTGAATCGTTGGGAAGAGTCTACCAACGTGACCAAGAGGCATTTACTCTTGGTTTGAGTGATTTACAAAAAGCTCAGATGTATACACTAGAAACTACACGCGAAACGAAAACCATCGATATGCCTCGGCTACAGGGAATCCTCCATTTCACGTCAGACCAGACAATGGGGAAAGACCAAAGTATTACGCAGGCTGTTGCAGATTGGGTAGCTAACACACCTGGATTACCTTATGACGGTATTTCATATCGTTCAAGGCATTATGAAGTAGGGATGTGTACTGCATATTTGGAACGCGAAGGGAAATCAGGCCCCTTAGCTGATGTAACGCATAGTTCAGTTGATTCATATGTAGATTCAGATGCGGAAAATTTTCCACAAAACTGGTCTGAAGAAAACATCACTGGATTTGAAATTGTAGTGGAAACATTGCGGTTTAACGTGAGTGCAGACGACTCATAAAGCAAAGGCCCCAAAAGGGCCTTTTTTAGCGAGGAATTTGATGGCCAAACAGAGCAGCTTGTTTGCGTATCTCCGTCATGTGTTTGCCAGAAGTTCCATATTTTTTCAGTGCGTCAATAACGTTTAATTTCTCTTCATCATCGAAAAAATACATGCTTGTTAGAAACGATGTTTTGGTTATAGAACTAAAATTCCCGAGTAAAACTAAAACTTCTTCCAGACCATCCACTACACGGTTTTCGTCGAATTGGAATAAGGGAAATTTATGTTCACCACCTGTTTTCACTGCCAGAAGCTTATTTGCTTTCAGTCGATTATTAATGGTCTGTCTTTTTACTCCAAGAATCTCTGCGGCCTTACTGGCACGACATGTTCCCCCTAAATTTTTCAAGCGTTCTGAAAATTTGATCGCACTTTCGTTGAGATGAGAAATTCTGCGTTGTTCGCGCGGTGACATCTCAGATGTACGATCTAGTTGAGTTTCAAAAAATAGCTTAGCCAGCTCGTTATCTGTCATATTACGCGCACTGGTTAGTTGTTTCTTCTCTGCTATTTTTGCGATTAATTCAACTGATAAATTTACTAAACGGTTAAAAACCGTCATCTGCTCAGCAGATAGCGTTTCCTGTAGCTCTTTTTGAATTTTGATGTTCATACACACCTCCATTTGACATTTAATCTACACAATTTAATGTAAAGTGTCAAATCAATAGAGTGGTAACTACATACTTTTTAAGTCAATGTATGACTACCTACCAATTCGTGACTGGTTAGCGAGTTAAAAAACTAACCCAAAAAATAGTGTTGATTTTTCGTTTTGAAAAATACAGAATGAATCCGATTTTAAAGCGTTTGAATGACGCTATCACCTAGCCATGTTTTACATGGTTCAGCTTGTGAGTGGTTCTGAAGAATCATTCGCAATCCTTACGGATTATCACAATCCTACAAGGGAATCCACAAACAGTCCTAGATTTCAATCTAGCGACAATGCCAAAAAGTATCTTTTTAATCCATCGTTCACGAGGACATAAATATGTTAATCGTCATAGCCCTTGCTGTGGGTTTTTACCTGCACGCAAACTATAACATGAAGTACGTTTGTATGTACGTATTGGGTTTGGTAATGCTACCGATGATCAGTTCAATCAACCTAGCTAACTTACTATCCCCTGAAATAATGCTGATTTTAGCCGCTTTATTTACTTTATTAGTCATTAACTGGCTAAAAAAGGATACCGGACGTAATCAGCGCAGAAGCAGGATTGACGCAGAGCCGACCATCCTGTTCCCTTCACAAAATGAAATGTCATCAAATCAAAATGATGATGATATTAGCAGCATCAAAATGACGGTGGATTGTTAGGATAGGGTAGTTCAAAGGTCAAATAACTTTTTGGCTCCTCCTCCAAACGAAAACCGTGAAAAAAACCATCTGTGGTGTGCTAAAAGATTTTGGTGTTGCTCATTACTTGCATAATCCAAACAACAAAAGATCTTTTTATGTTCGTGTCGATGATACGATTGTTTGGGGTCTTGGTTTGGCAGACGTAAAGCAAGCTCTAGCGTACAAAAAGGTGACATGATCGTTCTTCAAAAAAAGAAAGAGAGTGTTGTTGAGTATGCAAGAGTAATGATGAGAACGGTCATCAAATCGGCAGTGAAAGACTTTCAGTCCCCAAAAGGCGGGATTACTGGTCTATCACACCTGTTCAGCGTCAAGCGGAACAGCACGGATTAGACACGCCCGAACTTAATGAAAGATAAAAGTACCATTGATTATCTGAATACGGCAGGGGGTGAAGGTATGGCAAACAACCATGCTATCCCACTCGAAAGCACACAATACGAAATGGAAAAGGCTTTTAACCCATCATCTACACCCGTTGTAATCAATCAGGTTGAAGATGATGGTGTCGTTGTTTTCGTGATGGGGTCAAAAAACGCATAGACAAGTTAGTTGCCCGATGCGCTAAAAATCTGACGTTTGAAACCATGCTGGATGAAGTGGCCCATAATTTTGGGTTTAATCCCGCAGAAGTTGATTACGCTAAAACTCAACTGTTAGCCAAGAGACAGGAAGTTTTTCAGTCAAAGCTAACTGAAGGTATCAGAAGTGCCAGTTTCGATGAGGTTAGCGACTTTGTTAACACCATGTCTGAACCTGAAAAATCAAAATACCTTTCTCAATTCGAATAAGTCAAAACGGACTTGCAGAACTGCCGGGATTTATTCGGGAATGTAAAAAACAAAATGACATGCAACCTCTGGTCACTGAGTTAGCGAACATTCGTTTTGCTCCACTTTCTGACTATATCCGTAGCATGATCCCCCAACCCGTTGCGTAGTTTACTGCGTAATTAAGGAAGTAAACTATGTATAAAATATGTGATTTAGTTCAAGGAACTGACGAGTGGTTGGCATGGCGAAAAAGTGGTGTTACAGCCACTTGTACCCCGATACTCAATCCCGATGTGCTGAATCATTTAAATAAAACACCTTATTAACTCTATTGCAGTTACAAAAGTATCATCTTTACTTTATTACTAATTTCGTATCATAAACCCAAAGCAGCCTGAATTTATTCAGGCTCTTTTTTTAAAAAATAGGTAACAATATGAACGAACAAAGAAATTCTGCGAGTTTAGCGTTAGTAGCTAGTTCACTGGCCCAGAAACTGAACACAAAAGTGATTTTCACACAAACTCAAGCATACTGCGGTATAAGTGAGAGTGGTAAATACACGATTGCATTGCCATACACCGATGATCCAGCATTAGCCAATGTTCTACTGGGCTATTTGCTGCATGAAGCGGGTCACGCAAAATACACTCACTTTGATGTGATTAGATGTACTGGAAATGCTTATATCGATTTTCTGGAAAATATCTGTGAAGATATTTGGTTAGAACACAAGTTAGAAAGGACATACGCAGGCGCTAAATTATATTTAGACGCTGTAAGAACCATGTATTTTCTGAGGCAGAAACGTTTGATATTCAAGCTGTAAGCGATTTGGTTTCACTGTTTATACAAACCACATTGTATAGCGGTCGTAAAATGCACAATGACCTGAAGCTCGATATTACTCCCACAACCGATCAGTTCAAAAAACACTTTTCAGAAGAGGTACTTGATGAATTGCAAAGAATGCTGGAAACGGTAATACATTCTCTTACCACTACCGACAATGTTGAATTGGCAAAACGTATATACGCGTTGATGGTTTCAGCATTAAAGAACCAAACCAAAGATGATGAATCTGGTGGTTATGACAAGCCTGATTTCTCAACAGAAGAAAAAAATAATTTTTGTGATAACTGATGGTGAGCCTGATAATGAAAGTGTCGCAAAAGTAGCCTACGATACTGCGAAATCTCAAGGTATTGAAGTTATTACGATCATTTTCAAACATCCATCAATATTACAACAAGTTATAGAATATAAAGCTACAATATATTCATCTAACAATATAATTATTACGGACTTCACACAAATTGAAGAAACCATAATCAATTATTGCGAGAAGTATATAAATAATGCTTTAGATTAAATAGGTAAAAAAAGCGTTGGTTTGCGGCGCAGTATTGAATCGCCTGTTGTCCGTGGTGAGGCCGCATTCCGTACGTAAACAGGAGAAATCTACCGCTATCCGGGCGTCAACGCCGGAAAACAGCGGTTAATTGTCTACATGTGTTGACAATTACATTAATTCAGTCTACATTTGTGGACAAATTGGTAATTTGTCAACTCACCGTGTTTTTCGCGGCTGTTCTTTTAAAATTTGAGATCTAACAGCCTGTGGAGGGAATAGCCTATCGGAAAGGTTCATTATCACTCAGATAAGGACGTAAACGGAGCAATTCTTTATGGTCTGGCGAATGGTTGGCGGTGGGTGCAAAAGGGGAATGGTCATACAGTCGGCTATTTGTACTGTACGACGAAGGCAACGGGAACGCATGAAAAGCTAACTTGTTTTATTGCGATTTTCGGTTCCCCTAAAAACCCGACAAATCACGCCAAGAAGATACGTCAAGCTGTGAACGGTCATTCTTGTTAATGGTGGTAGATAAAGTCGCCTTCTTTAGAAGGCGACTTTAATCGAAAACTGGCTGGTAATAATCTCAATAAAAAAGGTAATTAAAATGAAAGAGTATGACTTTGCATTAATCGCAACCAGCAAGAACGATGTCGATGCAGAAGTTATCTGTCAGATTGCGAATGATCTCTTTGAGGCCGGTGCTGAAGATTGCACTATCTCATCACGCGGTAATGCTTTAATAATCGAATTTGACCGTGAGAGTAAATCCTATAAAGATGCCGTGATTTCTGCCATCAAGCAGGTTCAATCTATTGATGTACTTACCGTTAAAAGTGTCGATGCGGGACAATATGTCGGTCTTTCTGATGCGGCTGAACTCTCAGAATTGACTCGTTCTGCATTATCAAAATTTAGCAAAGGAGATCGAGGTGATGGCAATTTCCCCACTCCGTATCTCAGAGTTGCTAGTAAAACTCCATTATATGATTGGAGTGAAATTGCCAGTTGGTTATGCTCGAAAGGTTTAATTGAACCTGAACTCGTGGAAAATGCCCAATTTACCTCAGCCATTAACACCGCTCTCAAGTTGAGAAATGGTGAATTGGAAGAAGTATCTACATTAGTCTCTGAGTTGGCTAGCGCATAATCCATTCTGAATAATAACTCTATAGGTTTTATAGATCTCAATTACCCACCGTAAGGTGGTTTAATGAGATGCCCCCACCCTGTGACAGACGCTATTGACGTTCTGTCGAAAATAGGAATAAGGGGGAATAAACCAGGGGTTACGCACGAAAACGAGTAAAATGAGCTAAGTGATTGAAAGTGAATTTTCGGCATAGATAATAAAACTGATATTATCGAAAAATAAAGACACTCTCGCTAAAAAATAACATTTATTTAGAGTAAAAAATGTTATGCGTAATCACTGGGGAATACCCCCCCCCTTCATCATGCAGCGTCTTGTGTACCATAAAGACGAGCGAGTCTTTTAAGCTCTTCCATAATTGTTGTATCCGGGTTTTCTTTAAGTAATTCGGCTACAGTAAAGCATCTGCCTTTAGGGTAGACACCATCTAAGACGGTATTTCTTGTACTCATGAAAAATGAATACTGCATTCTATCGCTAAAGTCTTTCAAAAGTGGCAAAAGTTCCTCTATACCTTTCAGTATTCCATCGTTTGAGATTTCTGGATCTTGAACAAACTGAAAAACTGGATAATAGAACTCACCATCAATCTTTAAAGCAAGCATTTTATGGTTATCTTTTCTTGTCTTAACGGTAACTTTAGATTTGCCAAGTTCTTTTGCCGCTTCAGCAGAAGTATAAAGCCCACCATGCTCTTTAGTTTTCTCAAGAAAAAGCGCTTTACTGCGTAAACGACGTAATTGCTTATTTTTTTCTGGTGTATCAGCATTTATTGTACATTTTTTGACATAACTCATTGCCATTTCTAATAAAAACATGGGATCAGTTTTACCCATGATATCTGTTTTTATAGGAGTTACACCGGTTCTCACCGTAGTTGCTAAATCTGTAACAATGTTTTCTAGGCGTTCAGCGGCTAAATTTGTATAGCTATGGGCAGCCTTTGTGGTTTTTTTATTCTGTTTTTCATGAACAGTATTCATACTCACCTCATCTTAAAGGATAAACACCTAACGATTTTATTAAATTAATACTGCATTAAATCGTTAAGTAGTGCAACTTTCCATCAGATCAGATTGACATCCTCATCGCCTTGAAGGACGAGGATTCCTACCGTGTTCAGACCGTAGTCTGACTCACCTCGGCGGATCCCTGCTTCGACGGGTGGCCTGCCTGCACCCTCCCTCCACAGGCAAGTACTTTGCAAATCATCACGTTACCCTTGAACCGCTCACGCTTAAGCGAACGGTATTACTCCTACACAGGGGCTTTTTTTTGGGGCTTAAATTCTCGATTAACTGAAAAAAACACATATTTTAAAAAGGTACTATGCGGAACGTCTACGTGGATGAAAAAAGATGAAAACATATATCTGTAAAGATTTACACAAATCCAGCCCTTTCGATGTATTGATGCCTTTTTGCTCTGATATGGAAGTTTCAGCCTATATAGGCTTTAACCTGCTTGTTATGACCTATGGGCGAACAATGACGCTGGAACAAGTCTGTTACGAACTGAAATACACGGAACGTTATGTAAAAAAAGCACTATACACCAAGGATCACAAGCTCGGTGAAAGTTTGAGATCCGCACGGGTACACGATAACAAGAACAAACTATTTTTAACGGAAAAAATATGTAACACCATATACAGCGAGAAAAATTAAAAATGAAAAAAGCAAAACCAACTTTCATTGTGCTGTTCATCGCAAGTTTACTCACGCTGCCTTACTCCGCGACATACGCCAAAAACAGCCAAGATACAGAAGGTAGCGCGAGTGAAAAAGGCGATAAGGTAACAGGCGGTGGCATTAAAGACATTGAGAAAAAAAGCGAAGGTTGGTTTTTTTACAACGAAAAGGTAGAAACGGAGAAGAAAAAGCCTGAGCCTACACCAAAGCCAATGTCAGAGCCTACACCAAAAACTGAGCCTATACAAAAGCCTGCACCTACACCAAAACCTGAATCTCAAAAAGGATCGGTGCAATGGTATAGGGAGAACATACAGAAAATCCGTGATGAGGCAATAGACAATCCAACGCCAACGAACGTTAGGCGATACTACTACACCCAAAGGATTATGTTAGACAAAGCAAACAAATATGCTGATACCGCAAGAATAGTAACCAGCACAGACCCTATTATTGACGAAAACAATAGGCGTTCCACTTCTTCGTTTGCTGCAATGGAACAAACCCGCATAGCAGAAGAAAACAAAACACAATTGTTGAAAAAGGTAGCCCAAAAATCGGGGATATTCTTTTTCTTTAAGGGTAATGGTTGTTCATTGTGCGAGAAGCAAATCACCGTATTAAAAGCCATTCAAACCGAAACCGGGATCCCAATCATTCCCGTGTCCATCGACGGAAGCCAGCTACGAACAAATGCTTTTGGAAACTCGCGGGTTGATAGCGGGCAAGCCAAAAAGCTGGGGATCGCAAATGTTCCTGCCCTTGCTTTAGCCGTACCACCAAAAGAGATAAAGATACTTTCGTTCAGCGCGATAAGCGGTAATACCCTGAGAGACAGGATAATACTCATAGCAAAAGAGGCGGGTGTCTTATCAGAACAAGAGTATTCAAGTACCAGACCTTTCAATGACAATGGCTACATAGACAGCAAAATCCTTGAAGAAATGCCTGATTACGTATTAAACGATCCGGAACAGTTTGTGGAGTATATTCGCAATGCAGTTGAGAAAGACAACAAGAGAGCAGACAAATGGAAATAAAAAAAACATTTTTAAGTGTCATGACTTGTGCGGTATTGGCAACAACACCATCAATTAGCCACGCAGATGATATTAACACGCAGTTAAATAACATGTTTGGCTCTATGTCTAATTCAACAAGCGGTGGCTCTTACGAAAGCGTTACCCGACAAGGCTATATCGGTGGCGGGTTTGTCGTTAGAAATCAGTTAAGAACAATATCACCCATCAACATAACCCCGCCCAAAGTATCAGGTGGTTGTGCTGGCATAGATTTTTTTGCGGGATCATTCAGTTTTATCAATGCTGATGAGTTCGTGCAGCTATTAAGGAGCATTGCCGCCAACTCCGTAGGGCTTGCGTTTCAACTTGCAATAAACGCGATGGATTCCGTTTTAGGGGGGGAAATATCAAAATTACAGGCGTTAATTCAAAAGCTCAATGAATATAGCGCAAACTCCTGTCAATTATCGAAAGGGTTATTGGTCGATATGGCGAGTGCGTTTGGTGAGGATGCAAAATCCTCTGTCGCGTCTTCGCTCTCATCTGAAGGTCTTTTAGACTCCTTTGAAGCCCTTAACGCTGACAAGATAGCGAAACCGCCAGTGGTCGAAACAGCAGAAAAATCAGGCAGGATCAATCCTTGTTCACACTATGGAAACTTGATGTGGTGTGCTTTAAATCAAGGTGGGTTTAATAATAATTTCATGGGTTCTGATGTTGAACAAAAAGAATTAGTTATGAGCATGACAGGGATGGTGATAGTCGCAAAACCAACAAAAAACGCGAATAATGAAATGCCGTTTGATTCCACAAAAATAGCCCCGATCCCAATGGCTGAAATCTATGAGATGGTGATGAAAGGCACGGTGAACGGAGAAAAAATGGAGATATACGGATGCGGAAAAGATACCGATACTTGTGCTAACCCGTCAAACAAAAAATTAAAGATAGATGGACTAGAAGAAATATTTTTAAAGATTTTTCAAGAAGGAAAGTTTTTACAAGCCTACATTAGTGGTGAAAAAGCCGCTAACGCACTATTGCAAAAAGCCCATATGTTTAATGTGAACGGTGCAGTCACCAATGGTTACGCTTTAATTGAAGGGCAAGATACCACAAGAGCAATGCACTACTACACCTCTATTGCTCCTATCATTTCCTATGAAGCGGCCTATATGTATTTAAACTCCATGTTGTCTGTTGCTGAGTCAAATTTAGGAAAAATAATCCCCAACAATGACAATCCCCTTTTTAAATATTCCAAACTTCAATCTGAACTCATTCAGCAAGCAAAAAGAGACTTAAACCAGGTACATAATAATTATGTCATAAAACACGGTGGCTTGGTTAAGGTGCAAGAAATCTTCAATACCTACATGACGGGGACAAGCCCATTACAAATGCCTACAAACGTCAATGCCGCGAAAAACTAAGGATAGGATATGGAATTTCAAGTTTTTACAACAGGCGGTGCTGCCGAAATGATGGCAATGGTATTCAACGCACTGGCTATGTTGAATACCGATGGCGTATTGGCGGGGGCGTTTAAAATAGCTTTGTTGCTTGCCGTTATCGGGTATGTCATAAAATCAGCCGCAGACAGTGGGAGAACAATATCCTTTCAACATGCGGCAGTTTCAATCGTCCTGTTCCTGTGTTTCTTTCAGGTGACAACGAGGGTCACGATAGAAGATACGACAACGGGCGAGATCCGCGCGGTCGATAATGTTCCTTTCGGGGTGGGCTTTACCGCTTCGATCATTAGCAGGACAAGTTATGAGTTTTCCAAAAAGATAGAACAGGCTTTTTCTACTCCTTCAATGACCGAATACGGTCCGATAGATCCACTCTATATGATGTCAGCCATGTATGACGCTGCGCGAGATCCGCTAACGTGGACGAAATATTCACAGGGGGTAGATATTGACAATGCAATTCAAACGTTTACCAGCCAGTGCCTTTCGTTTGATATAGCAAGGGGAGCACAAAGTTATCTCAGCATAATGAACAAGCCGATGAGTGATGAATTCGCACTGAGTCCAAACCGTAGAATACTTTTACCAAAAGCTGACGGTACTACAGGTACAATGGAAGTCACGTGTAGAGAGGCGATGAAAACGATTAAGTCTTTGGTGGCAAGGGAGAAAAATTCGTTAGCGGACGGAATCATGGATGTTCGTAACTCATACAGTACGAGATGCAATCAAAATGCCCTAACCTCGAAAGACCGATGTACACCTGCCTTTGCTGAAAATAGTATGCAAGATACCTTGCTGTTTTACAGTAATTCCGGAACTGACTTACGACAATTCCAAACAATGCTGTTGATGTACCCGTATATGGTGAATATGCCCAGCACGGTGAATGAAAACGCCTATCACTATTACGCGGCGGTTGCCAAGAATCAATCGCAAATACAACAATCGTTTAAATGGGCTTCTGAGGGATCGAGTTTCCTCATTTGGGTACAGTATCTTCAATCATTTGTGCAAGCTGCGGTGTACGGGTTAGTACCTTTTGTTGCGTTTACACTCGCATTTGGCATGATGGGGATGGGATTAGCCTTAAAATACATTTTGGTTTTGCTGTGGGTTCAAACGTGGCAACCACTCATGGCAATAATGAACGCCATTTTACTGACGAAAACCCAATCCGATTTATCCGTGTTGTCATCTGGCATAACGACATTCAATGACCTATATCATATTCTGGATGTGACACAAAAAAATATCGCCCTAGCAGGACACCTGATGGCTTCTGTACCTGTATTGGGAGCTTTCGTTGTCTTTGGTTCGTCCTATGCGTTTATGGGACTTACAGGTAATTTATCTTCGACAAACTCACCAGACACAGAGCCTTTGGCTCCAGCAGCGACCGATTCCGCCCCAATAAACACCACGTCTGCCCTATCATCACATTCAGCCCATAACGCGGTATCCGCCATGACAGGCACAGACCAAACAGGGCCGAGCTTAAATATTGGCAGGACACTCTCCTCCAATGTTCAGTCATCAAGACAAAGACTCGAAAATGCCCAAAAACAGTTTAATGCGGTAACAGGTAGTAACGTCAATGTCGGCACGGGATTAACAGAAACAGGAAGTGTAAACCAAGATTCAACGTTTAGAATCGGTGATACCCATACACATAATCAGGATACTAGCGTTTCAAACGTGAATTCTGGCGGGACGGGTAATATTAATACACGTTTAACCAACTCAACGGATCAACTCTCGTCAGGAATAGAGGGTAAATTCGGGGTATCAATACCGAATAATAACAAAGGCGGTAATAAAGGTGATAACGGGAAATCTCCATTTTCAGGCTCAATTTCGGGTTCAATAAATACAAGTAGCTCAGTCGCTGATACAAAAACTGATTCAACAACAGTTAACACTGGCAATCAAATATCTAGGAAAACTGGGGATACTATTGTTGACGCAAATCAACTCTCAGCCAATACAGGCAAGGGGTGGAGTTATTCAAAAAATGGCCAAGTCAGTGGGTCACATTCAAGCACCCGTAGTTATCAGGATGCGCTGAGTGAATTACAATCAGCCCAAAAAGCCTATAATGAGGCCGTTTCTCTCAATAATTCTATTGGCACACAACAAACCTTCAAACCTTCTCAAGTGGCTTATTTAGCAGACAATAATCAAGCAGCACTCACTAAGATTGAGAATAAAAACTTGGGGAATCAAGAATACCAAAATCTGAAACAGCAATATGCACAACAGTTGTCAACAGCAATGAATCGTTCAGACGCAGAACAAGCTGCCATTTTGTATGCGGCTAATGACAATGGTACTTTAGCGCCTTATGCAAATGAATTGTTTGGCCCTAGTGTTAATGCGGAAAGTTTGAATCCATCAAAAACACAAGAAAACGCCGATCTTGCAAAAGGCGTAGAAGAAGACGTTAATAAGGGGGTTCCCGCGCGCATGGCGGACGTCAATAACAAGGGTGCCTTAATCGACCAACACGCCCTAAATCAAAAAGATTTCGCTAAAGACGAAACAGAGCTGTATTACGGAAGCCTCAATCAACAACACTTTGAAGATTTAAAAGGTAAGTTTGTCCAAATAGAAGAGCACGGTCAAAACGCCATGTTTTATTCCGACCGAAACGCGAAAAGCGCAGAAGCACTGACACATTCCACTGTAAATACTTCTGAAGCACTCTCACAGCTTGGAACGGGTATTTCTAATGGAATGAAAAATATCACGGGAGATTACGAGAACATTAAAGCAGTAGATCAACAGGAATTAAGCAAAATAACAGACCGTTCAGCAGTCGGGTCAAGCCTCACACAAGAACAGGCCCGAAATATTGGTAATGCCTTTGCAGAGTTTGGAGCAGTAGCGAAAAATGTAGGAAGTATTCAAAAAATAAACGATCAAGCGAGTCGTTTTATGAAAGTGTATAGGGAGAATGGGGGAACGGGAACTGATACGCAAGTCTACACCGCCTTGAATCAAACTCAACGTTCAATGCGCCTTGGAGATGGAATGGCTACATTCAATCACGCTTCAAATGCCCTTGTCGGTGGCAGCGGGGATAAAATCCCTCACAATCCAGATCAAAGAACCGTTTCAGGTATAGATATAACACCTTATGCGGTACAGGGATGGCGTAGTTTTATCGATCAAAAATAAAACAGGAACAATCAAAGGAGAGGGTAATACCTTTCCTTTGATTGGATTAAATCGGAATGAATAACAAGAAAAATATAACAGCAAAAATAGCAACAACCCCGTAATTTTCAATAAAGCCGTCTAATCCCAATCCATCAAACATTTTATTGGCGTTGTCACGCTTTCTAACATAAGCTCTTCCATACAGAGCCAAATCTTTTTCACGTTGAATAGCTCTTTCTTTTTCAAGTTGTCGTCTGGTCTTTCTTGACGATATGCCGGTCATACTATCTGAAAAGTCAAAATTTTCACTAAATCTGTCTACACCATGTTTATAATAGATGTTACCAGGAAAAACATCTGACATTTCTGGACCATAATAAAAATGATTATTTATGTCATTTAACGTTTGACAGCCATCATCGAAGTCCATACCCCCTCCAAAGTCAGTTTTTGCATGTTAAAAAAACGACCACATTTGCCTTTCATTTTTCCTTTTTCTGACCAGAAAAGAACCTTGCTTACCGATAGTATAGTAAAAAATAAATTTACTTTAAATCAGGGGTGATCATGTTTCACTGGATGAGAGGTCAGCGCACTTCTTCCGTAATCACAAACATAGCATTGATCGCATATTTTTCGGTTTTGCTTACACCAATGTATGCGTTCTCGGCTGAAAATGCACCGACTACACCAACTAATACAGGCGTGTATCAGTCAGGCAAGCAGAACCTAGACGGCGCAACAGCAGGAAACAAAACCTCGCAAGACGCAATGGAGTTCTACAAGTCGCTACCAAACCTGAGCTTTGATGCAACAGGGCAGTCAAAGTTCGGAAATGGGGAGTCCGTTAATTTTAATACCATTTATCCCAAGGATAAAGCCAGCCCAACACTGGATGATATTTCAGGCGTTTATGGTGATGATAAAGGAACAAACGCTATCGGACTTAAAGAAACGAAAGTCCTGAAAACCGAAAAAAGCGCAAAGGGTGAAGCCTACCGCACGATGATAGATTCATCCCGCCACACGTCTATTGATTTGAAAAAAGAAGACCCGATTTTCAAAAGTCATAACAATTTCATTGAGAATGAACAGAAATTTATCGATGGTTTGTCAAAGTGCGAAACGAAATTTATCTTTGACGAATTTCAGGATAAAAAACACATACCAGATTACAAAGAATGTACCAAGACAGTTGATGTTACAGGTCGGTATATCGTGGATCATCCTTTTAGCGCAGGTTTAGTGTCACACAATGCAGGACCCGCCAACATAAAAACATGTGGTGATAGCTGCGTAGATATTTGGTTAGGAAAGGTAGGCGATAACTATTGGAGTGGTCGCTGTAGAATCTTTGAAGATTATATGTCGGTCAACGTAATCAATCCCGAGGCAGTTAAAAAAGCAACGATCACCCGTGCTAAGTGGGATGATTATATGCAAATCTACGTTGGCTCTAAAGATAAACTGGAACAGGTTTGGGGTGGACCTCACGGAAAATATACGTTTCCTCCTGAAACAGCCGGACGCTGTGAACTCAGCACAAGTTGGGATGAACCATTAAACGTTGATGTAACTCAATATTTTAAAAACGCGAAGCCTAACGAAGAAATCTTTTTTAAAAATAGGGTTTCTGTAACAGGTAAGGGTGAAGGGTTTGCTCAACTACGGATTGAGTTTGACAAGGCGAGGGCAATCACAAATGATGTTTGGACTTCACCTAGCCAAAAAGAATTTGATAAAGCTGTAAAGGCTATCAATGAAGGCTATTGTCAGGACTATCAGGTTATTTGTCACGACAAAATAGTACCCGATGAAAACCAATGTACCATTATTGACGGTGTGAAAATTTGTGATCCCGATTTTGCCCCGCCCCCACTCCCTCAAATATCGCCATTCTGTAAACGTGCTGAAGTTATTACAAACTGTGGTAAAGATTTTGGCGTAAATAACACCTGTAAAAACTATGAAAAACAAGGATGTGCATTCATAAAATCATCTTGTATCCTTGGAAAGGAAGGTGGTGAGTCCGGTTGCTGGCAATCCTCTGAAACGTGGGATTGTGGAAAGGACGTAACTATCAGCAACGGTAAATCACGCGAAGAAACGGTGTGTGATGGTGAGATCCAATGTTTGGATGGTAAATGCCTGAATCCAACCACCCCGCCAAACGGTGATTTTGCAACGGCAGCAGCTATGCTACATGCTGCCACATTTGCGCTGGGCGATACCTATTGCCAAGATGCCGAAGCTGCGAAGAAAGGTGAAGCCTCACTCAATACCAATTCATGCGTAGTTTTCCAAGGTGAAGCATTAACATGCCGTACCGCGCTGGGCGGACGGGTTGACTGTTGCAACCAGCCCGTCGGTGTAAGTTGGATAGAGTACGTGCAACTATCAATGATGACTATGAAAGCTGCCGATGCGCTAGCTGCAGAAGCAGGGCTATTTGAGGGGGGAAAAGGCATATTCGACATGGCAAGTGACGCTGCGTTGCAAGCGGTGGAGGCTATCACTAAACCCGCCATTTCTGCGTTTAACTCTTTTGTCGGTAATGCAGGAGCAGACGTAGCCAAGAAAGCGACCGAACAGGGGGTTGTTAGTCTGGCACAAGGGGCGATTAATGACCTAACAACAAAGGTGGCTGAATGGACGCTGAAAACCTTTGGCGAAGGTGTAACTAATGCGATATTTCAAGGTGCTGCGAATCAGGGAGCACAAAGCGCATCAGAAGCATTAGCTAAAAATACAGCAGAGCAAGGCGGTCAAGCAGTTGTTGAGTTATCATCCACTATCACGACGGCTTTATCCGTTGTGGGCTACGCATATATGGCCTACCAGATTGCAAATATGCTTGTTAATATTATCTGGACTTGCACGAAAGACGAATTTAAATTAGCGGTGAAAAAAGAAACGAAACTGGCGACAAGAGTAGGTAGCTGGTGTTCCCAAAAACTCTTCGGGGCGTGTATCGAAAAAAGCAGTAGTTATTGTGCTTATAATTCCCAAGTAGCTCGAATAATCAACGATCACTTCCATGAGCAGCAAGGCGGTTATGGTGATGTGAAAAATCCAAACTGTGAAGGGATTAAGCTTGGCGACTTGCAAAAAGTGGATTTCACTAAAATTGATTTTTCTGAATGGACAGCAACACTGAAAGAAGCAGATATGCTGCCCGACTTCAACAAATTCGATTTAGATAAATACACGGGCAAAGGAAGTGCATTGAACGCCACGGGTGATCGAAAAAACACCGTAGAACGCTTTGAGAAAGGTTTAGATGGTGTGGATTTGGAAAAGATCAGGGAAAAAGCAAAAGACGATATACGAGTCACTGAGCAGCAGAAATAGGAATTTTCGTAGCAAGATTGGCGTTGTCTTTAGTGTTAGATAACGCCAATTCATTTATCAACTCACTTCCTGAATTTCATCACTTTGCCATCATGCAAGACCAACGGCTCACTGTTCAATGTGGCGGGAAGATACATGGCGTAGGTTGGGCCGAGCTCTTTGCTAATATCAATAAATTTAGATAGATATTTTCCTTCTCCTGTTTCATATGCCATCAGATAGCAATCTCCCACTATGAACATGGTGAGGTACTTTTCATTTTCAAACGGAGGTTTATATACGGAGTCAAAGTCAATTTCAGATTTCTGCCCCATCGTATATGGCTGTACTTGTGGATGTTCGCAATTTAAACCATAGACGGGTGAAATCTCTTTCAAAATACCCCCTAAGTGGCTATAAAATAAAGGGTTCATTTCAACATTACGTTGTTCTATTAATTGTTGTAGCGAACTAGGGTGTTTATCCCAATGACTAATAATAATCGTACTTTCTATAGGAATCATTTTTTCTTCTGGGCTACGAGTATCAAAAGCCAATAGCCCAAATACGGGATTGATTGCAATGCCTAAACCAACTTGCCCCAAATCAATCGGATTTCTACCCTCAATTTTTTTGGCATCCTTAATATCTGTAATGCGTACAGGCTCTTTGAGTTTTGTTCTATATGTTTGCTGTCCTGTCACACCATAGGCAGCGTAGAGTTTGTAGTTATCACCATCATCGTCAATATCAAGAAACATGGCTTTGGCATATTTTTTGGCTTCACTGCCAGAGGCGTACACAGGATCGACAGCTTTTACATTATGTCGGTAGCCAAACATTTTAGGTTCAGAGGCGCACCCTGAAAGCAGAACCGCAGCCAGTAAGTAAATTGTTTTCGCCACTTTCACTTTCATTTTCAAATTCCCCTATCCTTTAATGGCTTCCGCAAAATGGACACTTCATGTTGCAAACTGAATCCGCATTACACGTTAAGTAAATATACTCATTTCGGCAATTAAAACAGCAAGCTAAATCAATAATATCACTGCGGTATTCAGTCGCTATCTGCCACGCCATATTTGCATCTATTATTTCGTTCTTTAACGTATCGTTATAGCTATTACAATGAACATTGTATAATTCACGATATGCGTTATATGCACTCACCAGCTCTTCAATATGCATTCTGTTTTTAGGATTCGAGGCTGTTAATAAATAAACATAAAGGAAAAGTGAGGCGTTTTTTTTTACATCATCCTCAAAGAGAATTCTGTTTATTTTTTTTAATCTCCTTAATCTTTTATCTTCAGAATCTTCACCATCCAATCCAGCTTCCCTTTTAATAAAAACAAAACCAGATGAGGAAAGGGATGGTATTTCAGATAAGACAATAGTCTTTCTGAAGCCTAATTTAATCATTTTTACAGCCAATCTAGCTTCATCAGGCATTATAACCGACATACATTATCCTTACAGCACATTGCCATTCTTGATTTTAAGTACATAGTGATTACATCACTGCGGCTTAATTTAGTGATATCCCTAATTACTATTTCCGATGGTCTGAAAATAGATGAAACTTGAATACTAAAATCACAGATGCAATGAATTATTTCATTGAATGACATAACGCTTATCTTTTTAAAAGATTTATTATCAGAAAACCAAAAGAAATCATTTCCGTTAGAATCCTCCATGCTATTCACAATGGCGCTACTAATTAGTGAGTGTAACTTTAAATAAGAACAATCATTCATTACTTCAGTGAAAATATAATCACCATGAGAAATCATACTTTGTCTTTTATTTTTTTCGTTATACGAAAGTATAAAAGCGGGCGTTTTTTGATGTTCAATAAAATCATATATAAAATCAAAGTTTTCCAAGAAATATGATTTATCACTATACGACATTAAAATGTTTTTGCTATTTTCATTCCTGATTAAATCAAAAAATACATTACACATCAAATTATTATATTCTTTTATTTTGTTACTCATAGTTGTTTAACCTTTTCCAAATTAAAAGAACTGATTCACCATAGGCTTTGGCTTTATATTGGAGTTCAGGGTTAGGTGTGTGATAATTACCTATGGCCTGCGCTATATCATTAGGAGATAATTTTATTGCCGAGCATAATACCTTTGCTGACACTTCAATATTCTTATCAACATCCAATAATTCATAAGGGTTTGAAACATACCTACTCCCATTCCACTTCCAGTTAATCTGCGTTATTCCTATATCTGTTAGGTCGGAAACCCTGACGAATTCATTGACTTTTCGTACCGCTTCTTCTTTATTCTTTGGATAGTAAGAACCTAAAACGGGGTTATTAAGTGCATATTTGTTAGGGGCTACAAAGCTACCACTCTCTATCTGATGAGAACTTTCCTTTAATGCGATAGCATAAAGAAGTAGTGGATCAATATCACAAAGTTTTGCGTGTTTTTCCCACGATGTATTTTTCAAATCAACCATAGCTGCGTAACTTAACGAACAAGTCATCAATACGCTGATTATTGAAATAATTATTATTCTTGTTATCATTTTTTTATCCGCCCCACCCCCCGAAAAGCATCCTAAACAATAAAGAAAACTAAATTTTACATACCTTTTATCACTAAAATTTTCAACATAAGTATACATAAATTTCACTTTATTTCAACGGTTAGAGCATTTATTTCACTTAATTTGTTTAATGATTACTCATATTGGGTGTAATTTTTATTCAGTAAAGCAAGGGGTAATCTTCTCAAGAACGCCAGATGTAGTTAATGCACAATATAAATCTATTAAGTCTTAAAGCAATGTATTAGGACTTTGTGAAATATACTTTCACGAATACATAAAGTCCTAAGTGAGGGTGTTAGGACTTTATGATATTTTTTATAATTTAATATAATAAGTCTTAAAGCAGTGTATTAGGACTTTATGAAACTCACTTTCACAAATATATAAAGTCCTAAAAGGGAGTGTTAGGACTTTATATATTTGTTATGATTGAATCCATAAAGTCCTAAAGCATGGCTTTAGGCGATAATTAGAAATAGCCTGACACTATTTATTAAATCTATGGGGATTTTATGGCTAGCACCTATGAGGAATTGATAGTTATAAAACTACAAAACGTTGTGAACACTTGTGAATCTGCGATTGAGTGTGATGTGAGCATAGCGATGAAACTGATAGAAGAATTTATGAAAGAGATAAAACAACTCGGTATCTTTTCACCTTACCTACCAACCTATCACATAGATGCTGGCAGTCACCGTATCAGGTGGGGGCATGTAATAAGAGATATTGATACAGGAAAGGTGGTTTCGCTGAGGGATGCTCCTAAAACATCAACAGGTGATTATGATATAAGAAGATTTTCCATGAAGAACGCAAAATTACGGATACTGATCGATAAGTACGAAGCTAAGTTCAGGATATTGAGAGCCAGTATCAAGCAAACCAAAGAGATCACAAAGAGCGTCAAAGGCAGAATCAACGTCATTCAAAAAGGACAGAAGAAAGCCGTGATAGGTGAAATATACATGGATTCCTAATGATTTTACCCTGTGAGCCACAGGCGATCCCTTGTTGTTATAAATTCAACACATCAGTTAGCACAAATTAAAAATGTTTTTCACATTTTTATTTTCCACTGAATAATTATTTCCATATTAAACTTCAAATATAAAATTCAAAAAACATTTTCATATTTTGCCACATACGAAATAAATAGCGCTATTTAATTAAAATCACACCACCAAATCATTTTTTATCCAAAAGGTGATATGCCATACATTCTTTTACTAAAGATATCCACAGATTTTGTGGATAAGATGTAAAAACTCGTTAAACTTTTTCGCATAGTGTGATGTGAAAGGGGAAGTTGACGATGCGCTGGCGCTGGGAATCGAAGACACGATGGTATGAGGCTGAACTGGTGTGTGATTTGTTATGACTGGCTGGTCATCCGCCGCTGGGGTAGCCTGTATACGCATACGCACAGGGAAATTACCGAACAGGTTGACGATTTTGAGGCGGGTTTTGTCCGATTGACGGAAATAGACCACGAACGCCAACACCGAAAACCACCGTACCTGCGCCGTCAGTGAGCCAATTTTGGGCAAAAAAAAACGATTAGCTAGGAAACCAATTGGTGAATCTGAATAGGTTACATTATTTTTACATTACCTGATGTAGCAAAGTCTTTTTATTAAATCGAAAATGCAAAAACCATATTCAATTAACGCTTTGATGTTTTTACGTGGTGCAATTTAAATAAACCGCACCAGAACTTGTTATTTTTCGCCTTCAATGCTAATACGTTCGTTCATAATCTTTTGTGCTGTTATATTCAATACTTCCCAATTTACGCCTATATTACAATCATGACAATGTTCAACCACCTTTAACACATCCATACAAAATTCTTTCCTTTGATCTGGTGTCATTGAGATGTACTCTCGAATCACTGGTGTAGTCTCAATATTTAAATCAATTGTGTCATATTCATCTGTTCCGACTAAAAATTTTTCGACAAAATATAAAACAATTAGCAAAAATAAATGATTTGCCGGGTTATGAGGTTTTTTTGATCTTGAAAAAGATTCTGTGATGTTTGTAAATAGAAATTTTGATTCATTGCAAGAAATTAAAGCGAACGAAAGAACTAGAAAAAATAAGGAAAAAATCATCTCAACAACAAGTAAAACTAAGTCTAAAATTCAAGAAAGATTTGACTCTATACCTTATGGTATACGTCATGGGGTAAATGATAATTAAATATGATGACCAGTCATTTAATTGATTGCAAAGCACTGGGCAAAACCCCGGATTTTGTCATAACAAGCGTTTATAAAGGGTTACATTCAGCCTCGATGTTTGAAAATGAAAAAACCTTTTTAAGGCTTATCACATTCATCATAAAGTTCTGAAGAACCCCTGTTGGTAAAATGACCGTCACCCAATAACACCCAATTTGGGAACGTAAAAACATTATTAATATGCCAACATACTCAAGGGTAAAAAAAACCAAATTCCTTTCTGACGTTTTTGTGCTGAGGGAAAAAGAGGGCGTTGGTCAGGATAAATTGCGGGGTTAGGGGAAATGTAATGAGTTATGTTGGCATATTGAAAATGCTTTTTTCACTTTCATTTGTATCTGAAGTTAAGAGGGGTTGCTGATGCTGAAGGCATTAACTTATTCATTGTGTAAAAACCTTAATGACCTCTGTTCGCTGGTTAAAAATGCCCCCGTATTGGAAGCCATGGCCTGTGTTATACCGCCTGTGCCGTTTGGAATGGCTGATAACCAGCCAAACCGTATTTCCCCTTCCACTGTGGTAGGTAGGGAAGTGGTGCGCCATGCGGTGACATGCTGGAAAGACTTGCTGATTGTGCCGGAGTATTCCCAAAAGTGTGCCCGACGCACGGCGGGATTTATTCGGTTAGGTAAAAATCAAAATCAAATAGTTGAATGTGTAAATACCATCAATGACGAGAAAAATAAAATCAAGGCGCTGGTCACGGCGCTGCCAAAGGGGGATCGCTTCAGAACACTCAGGAGCAGTTTTGCGGGCGTCATGGCGTTGCACCTATACCGCAATATCCAGCTATTTGATGAAGCGGATATCGCCGTGATGGGTTTTTCTTGGGGGAACAAGGCATTGATACATAAACCCGATCCGCGCAAGCTCTGTGACAGGATAAACGAGTTAGCGAAAGGCAATGCTGCGTTATCTGATTTGGCTGAAAGGATCAGTGCGTGCCCCCCGAGTGAATTGCGGGTCAGGCGTACACTGAAACCCCAGCCTGTCAGCAATATTCGCTTTGAGAACGGCAAGAAGCTGTGTGTCACCGCCCCTATGCCATTTATTGTGTTGCAAGACACGCCGTTCCAACACAACCCGTTACCACTTTATGATGCGGAACATGAACGTCAAACCCGAACCGATAAAAGCAAAACTATCTTGCTTGGTCGGTTTCGTGGGGAAGACATTGTGCGGGTAAGGACATCCAACTCAAGGAATCAAAAATGAAAAAAACAAATTTGAATGTGATAGCCGTTACCCTCGCTGCCTTCCTGAGTGGTTGCTCGACCCTACCCATCATCAATTCACTGGAAGAACGTGAAAAGGCAGCGTATGAGGCGGTGGTTAAAGAGCCGAATGACAAGAACATTAAACGGTATATGGAACTGGCTGACAAGGTTCAGAAGAAAAATGCGGAAGAAGCGCAGCGGGAAGCCGACAAAGCCACAAGGGAGAGTGATAAGGGCTTCATTGAGTATTTTAAATACTATGACAGGAACAACTCAAAATGAAGACAAATTTCGATATCCACCGTGCCATCGTTGACGATATAGTGAGTCATTTCAAGCTTCCGAGACATGACCACTATCATTTTGGGGTTGGCCTGAAATACCACGACACGGTGATTACGCTCATGACATTTGATAACGGAAAAAGTCACTACTTGGTTAAATCCTGTTGTGAGTACATCAAAAACAAGAATTACTCGTCACTGTTGATTAGCGCAACGCTCATAGAAAATGTGGGTGGGAAGCCCGATGATATTGAATCTAAAGTGCTTTTGTATTTCTAAACGTTAAGGGCGGGAAATCGCCTGTTAGATAAGAAATTAACGATTTTGTTTGTGATATGTTGTTACCCAATACTACCCAATGGAGAGAGGAAAAATGAGTAACTATAGCCAACGAACTGAAATTGTAAATGAAAAAAGCGCCCCCAACACGCTCAAGAAATTTGCTGCTGCCCACAAAGAAAGGGTATCTAGCTCTAGTAGTATTTTCAATGTGCCTCCTGAATTTTTATATGTCGTGGACGGCTTTAATCTGCGTGAGATTGATGAAGAACATGCAAAAAACTTCAAAAAATCCTACGAAGCGGGTGTTTATGTCCCTCCGTTGATTGTCAAAGTCGTTACAGTAGACGACAAACCCCGCTTAAAAGTGATTGATGGGCATCATCGTTACCTTGCAGTGCAAATGGCGAAAGAGGCGGGTGTAAAGATTGAAGCCGTATCAGTGACAGAGTTCACGGGGTCAAAGCAAGATGAAATCATCAACATGATTACTTCTGCGGAAGGGAAACCACTCACACCACTGGAAAAGGCCGCCGGGTTTTACCGTTTAACCAATTGGGGATGGAGCAAAAAATTAATCAGTGAAAGGACGGGCAATTCTATTGTGACAATAGAACGCCTGTTGCGGCTCTATCGAGTGGATGATGATCGCATTACCACGTTGGTTAAAGAAAACCTTATCACGGCAGATTTGGCGATAGAAATCATCGTTGAATGTGAAGGTAATGGTAAAGATCCGTATGACGTGATGAACCAAGGCCTACAAAATGCAAAAGCATCTGGCAAAAACAAGATCACACGCAAAAGTGTACCTTCCCAAAAGACAGTGCCGTTCACCAAAAAAGAATTGGTGTCGTACTTTTCTTCCTTGAGCACAATTAAAGACGAAGTGACCAGCGCCATCAACAAGTCGGGTGAACGTGATACCACGGTCAATTTAACGGTCCCTACAGACGTGCTTTCCCTGCTGAGTGACACACTGGCAAAGTGGCAAGAATCGGTTCAGGCGGCGGAAAAACCGCATAACGCTGAACTGCCAGCCGACCATGCTGAACCGACTGGATATAGTTTGAAACTGTAAAAATCATTTTCAAACTTCAGCCCAAATAAATAATAAAGCGGGGGAGTTCAAATGGAATTACTGAACAAAGTGCAACTGATAGGACGTATTGGCAATGATCCGTGCGAAAATTTGAAATACTCCACAAGCAACGGTGATGCCATGACCTATTTTTCACTGGCTATCAATCGCGCAAATGCCAAAAACGAAACCGTGACCGATTGGTTTAATATCAAAGCGTATGGCAAGGTAGCTGAAATCATCGTCAAACACGGTGAGAAAGGCCAACTGGTGTATATCGAAGGCAGGCTAGAGCCGTTGGAAAAAGGCGCAACCGCCATCATTTTAAGTGGGCCATTCGCCCAATTCCGTGTTGTTAAATCGGCTAAGAAGGCCATTTGAAAATGAAAGAAACAAAAACATTTGATCCCAATACCGCATCACAATAAGCACTGGTTGAACGCAACCTCATGCTACGGGAAAGGTTAAAACATTATGAAAAACTGGGTGAACGGGTGGATTACGTCGTCATCGACGGGGAGAAATTAAATTTCAAAGAGATGTTTGTCCATGATGAGCCAACAAATATCGCTGAAATGCCCCTCTGCATTGAAAAACTTGCCTTTCTACGCCAAGGTGTCCAAAAGGCATTGGCGGGATTTGACAACGAGTTCCGCGCTGCCATGAAAAAAGAAAATCTGGATGCTTTTGAGGCAGAGACGCGAGAGTTTAAACGTGAACAAGCCCTGTTGACGTTTGCACTGGTGAAAGCGCGATCCACACTCCATGAGGTAGCCACGTTTGCCAAGTTCTCCGAATCACTGGGGATATCAGATCACAGCGAAACCCTGAAGTATCATGGGGTGCTGGACATGCTGGATTGGCTTTGTGAGGGTGACGGTCATGACCGCATCGAGATATACACCAATATGCTCATGGTAGGGACGAAGATCCTGAAGGGCATGTTACTGGAAGAAAAAATGCTGGATGTGTTGGAAGCTCGCACCCCTGAAGAACTTGAAAAAACATTAAACATTGCCGAGCAGGAAATTGAGGAAGACATTCGCCTTTTGAATGAGAACAAAGCCAATTAATTAATAAAAAATGAAAAAAGCAAAACCAATCCTGCTTT
Organism: Xenorhabdus sp. TH1; assembly: GCF_037260955.1. NCBI lineage: Bacteria > Pseudomonadati > Pseudomonadota > Gammaproteobacteria > Enterobacterales > Morganellaceae > Xenorhabdus > Xenorhabdus sp. TH1. The sequence goes on along the minus strand of NZ_CP147735.1, from coordinate 111,397 downwards.
GTGTTCTCCTTTGCGCTGGCATCGGGTCTGCAACCGCAAAAGACTATTCAAAAAAAGACGGAGTAAAGGGCTACACCTACAGGGATTTGACCGCCTACAAGGGGGCAGTGGAAGAACTGCCAAAAATGGTAACTTTGTTAATTTGTTAAGTAACGCGATGCTCGACTTTGACACCCTATAAGGAGAACTCCTCCGTTTTTTACACCCTCATAAAATGACATTAATTTAACCATTATTTAACCTTTGTTAAACAAAAAGCAAACGAATGTGTTGAAGTAATAATCCTCGCTTGGTATGTTCCCTTGGTCGCAAAAAAGCGACCACAAAACAACATTAACATAAGGGTATTATCATACTAAAAAAATTCGATACTCAAAAAATTATTGGTCTGAAAAATAAATCTACTTGCCTCACCGTTATGACCATTGGTACTAAATAGTAACTTTATAAGTAGATAAGCAACGTTAAGTTGCTTATCTACTTAAGGGGACATTCATTATGAATTTCACTCATCAAATCAATCTGAATACCTAAAAAACTCCACACAAGAAAAACTACTCTCATCATTAGAGTATGTATTATACGTTTGCGATGATGTTTACGATTTTGAGTATGTAGATATAGAGATTGAAAATGAAAGTCTTATCCGAAACAGCCTAAACGAAACCTTCAAAATAATATTGGATATTGACTCAGAGCTATATCGAGAACTAATTAAAATAGTTGATGAGTTTTTTATATTCAGAACTCATAAAAGAGATAGCAACATCGTTTATTCAGGCAGTGATTTCAACAAACTTGGAACTGTATTTATCAATGAAGAAATATGTAAAGGCGACAACATATACTTTTTAGTTGACAAAATAATACATGAGTCTGCTCATCAGGTTCTACTGTCTATAATGACTCTTGATGAAATAGTATTGAATGATGATAGAGAAAGGTATCCATCACCTCTCAGGACTGGTTTGAGAACAATGAATGGAATTTATCATGCTGCTTTTGTTTTATATAGAATATCTTGTTTCTTTAACAAGTTGGTAAAATCCGACCCTAGCAACACCAAAGCAATCATTAATTTAGAACAAAATGTTCGACAATTCAAAGATTGCTATGGTGTTATAAGCAACAAGGGAGTACTTACCAATGCTGGAAAAAATATCATTGATGCTTGCAATTCAGAAATAGAGGCAATATTGGATGGAATTTATTGATTCTCTTGACCAAAAAACCATTGATTTGATGAGTGAATTTAATGGTGATTCCCTAAGAAGGCTAAGGGAAGATTTATATCCAATCGCTCCAGACCTTGTAGAGCGGCTGATCAAAAGCATATACCAAGATGCTTATCAAAGAGGCGTGCTGACCACAAGAGAACGGCACATTGCCACTATATCCGCCTTGATTGCTATTGGTGGAGCTGAGCGGCAGTTATCTTTCCAGAGTTACGCCGCGTATAGGCTTGGGTTTACGAGAGAGGACATGGAGGAAATTTTAATACAAAACTCGATTTTTTCTGGTTTTACTAGGGTTATGAACGCAGCTGTGATTTTTGATGATACTTGGAAAAAATTTCAGCGTGGAAACGATAATGAAGCATAAGAACTTTTATTTATATCAATCGGCTGACATTATCTTCACATCATCTTGTCGTGCTATAGGCATATTACTTGCTTGGGTTATGATACAACACTACCAATTAAAGGTTGAACTCGGTTGGTTCATATCCATATCTTGGCTACTACAGGTTTTAACTCTTATTTTTATGGGGTTATTTTCTGACCGATTCAGAAAAAAAACAGTCCCCGTTTTTTGTTCAGCTGCAAGTTTTTTATGCCTCATAACCCTTGAATTTGGTGGTAGCGTCGAGCCATTGCAGCTAGGCCTTATTTATATAGCGACATCTCTATTTAGCATAACCATTCAACCTATAGGCTCTAGCATTATCCCAAACTTATATACCGGAAAGGATACTGAAAGGGCTTTTAGAATTAGAGGCTTTGTAAATTCAATCAACACTATCTTGGGTGCAGCCATATCAGGGTTTGTTATTAGCGCATTTTCAGCCGAACAAACAATTAGAATATTAATCGTATCTATCGGAGTTTCATGTTTAGCATTCATAATAGTTAAGACAAATGAGCTTTCTTTTAAAAACTCCAACCACAAAAGTTGGTCAGCTATTAAAGCATTAGCAATAAATAATGTTGAAAGAGTTATGGTTACGGTTTCAGCCATGTCAAATTTCATTCTCACGCCAACATTGATGTATATTACCCCGATATTAATCATAGATAGGTATGGTTATACCGCGTTAGAAATAGGTCTATCTGAGGCAATGTTTGGCATAGGTATGTTTTTAGGTAGTGCTCTTTTTTGTAAAAGATTAAATAATGTATTTGGCGTTAGAATTACAACTGTTTTCAGTATAGCTACTGTCGGTGCCAGCTTGCTACTAATACTGATTGCTGACAATATCTACTCTTTGTTCCTAGGGTTGTTATTTGCTGGCGCAGGGATGGTTATTTATAACATAAACACAACAAAAATCCGCTGTTCAGCAACTCCAGCTGACTTAAGAAGCTCCTTTGAATCCATTTTTCTAGCCATTTGTATTCTTCCAATTCCGGCAGGCGTAGCCATATCTACATTAATGGTTGATTCTGGTAAATTAGAACTCTCACTAACATTATTCTCTATGTTAATTTTCGCGTCAGCTCTGGCGGTTTGGCTATCTAAAGATTTTAGATTAATAGCTCAGTTGGATAATGACGATTTGGATAGCTACTACATTAAGTTATATCCTAAAGCCTACTTGTAACGATTCGCGTTTAAAATCAAAATCGGACTCTGTTTTATTACCAATCGACAAATGGCATCCGATGATCCATGATCGGGTTTTGGGTGAGTAGAGCTGTCCGGTCACCCAGACAGCCCCCTCCTCAGAACCGGACGTGCGGAACTACCGCATCCGGCTCCCGACAGACCTGTGCCCCTACACCTATTCAGCGAGAATTGAACATTGAATGTGTTTTCCATCGGGATGGATAATTCAGCATTTTCAGGATTAGATTTAGCTTTTCCCACGTTAGCCGGTGACGCCCACCTTTCCGGTTAAACCATCGATAAATTATCCACTTGCTTTGGTAGATAAATTGCTCAACTCTTCTCTGGTTGTCAGAAACACTGTGATAGTTTATCCAGCCTCTGACTACCCTGATGACAGTATTCAGGATTAGCCTTATATCAGTCGTGTTCAGGTTCTTCCGGAGAAAATCCCTGAGTCCCTTCAATTTAGCTGCGAAACGGTCTTTTCGGCTGGTCAATTTCAACCGCCAGTATCCTTTTCGCGTTTTACCCCAATAGCAGGTAAAGCCCAGAAAGTTAAACGTGGGTAACCGTTTTCCTGACAAATCGGCTCTCATTGCTGCAACGTGTCCCGCAGAAATTAACTGCGATTTGTCATCGTGCAACTCCAAACCATATTTATTCAGTCTTTTCGGTAAAACTTCATAGAAACGCTTTGCTTCTTTGGGATACTGAAAGGTAAACACCATGTCATCGGCATATCTTACCATCTCTGCCCGACCACGAATGTGGGAGCGGCTGATTTCGTCAAACCATTCATCAATCACGTGATGTAGGTAGATATTGGCAAGCACGGGTGACAGGATTGAACCTTGCGGACATCCACAGACATTGTTGGAAACCACCTTGTCCATCATGACGGGTGCCATTAGCAGTACCTCAATCAATCTGAGAAAGCGTCGATCTGATATCTTCTTCCGGAGCAAACTCATCAACTCGATATGTGGTATCGTGTTGAAATACTTTCGGATGTCGATTTCCACTACCGCACCATTCCAGTTACGGAATGTTTGCTGCTGTAGTGCCCTTAATGCCGTATGACAATCAAGCCCCGGCCGGAAACCGTAGGAGCAGGGCATAAACAGCGGTTCATAAATTCGGCTGAGGATATCATTGACCGCAAGCTGGATCAGTTTATCTTCTATGCACGAAATCGCTAAAGGCCGTTTACTGCCATCCTCTTTCGGGATCTCAGTGATACGGGCTGCTTTCGGGTGATACGTTCCTCTGCGTATCCGCAGAATGAGATGTTGAATATTCTCATCAAGGTGTTCACCGTAAGCGGCTTTTGTCATGCGATCAATACCCGCGGCTTTACTCCCGTCCAGCCGCAGGAATTGCCCTTTCAGCATGTCACAGTTCAACAAATGTCCTAAATTATTAAACACTTGTTGCTTATTACCTGCTGATTTCTCGCCTATACGCTCAAGTTTCGTTAACCATGAAATTCCGTCGTTGCTGTGTACGGTCATTGTTGCCCTCTTACGTTCGATCTGTCTGCCAGCCCTTTGCTCCACGGTCATTACCCGCTTCATCACTACTATGACTGACTCCGACTTCCTGATACTCATTTCTCCGGCCTTGTGTTTTGCACTTGCGCCAGAAATACTCACTCCATTGAGAAATATCAGGATCTCCTGGGTTCCATACTGTTCTCTACAAACTCGCTGACGCCTGCGGCTCCGGTGTGTGTTGCTGTATGGATATTCGCCAGTATGACCATCCAGTAACTGTTGCCTGCTAGCTGGGCTAACTATCGGCACACACGATCAGATGTATTTCGGAGCTATCACGTTCATCATTTGATTCCGGCTCGAATGTTTCGCTGTCTACGCTTCGTCTCCTTTGTTACCGCCGGACACGCAAGACTCGCTACGTAGTAGTCTGGCTAACCTTCTACGGTGGGACTTTCACCCACAAGATCAGTACAGCTTTTCCCAGCGCACTGCCCATTCCCTCGATAAGGGATCCGCTTGGAATTCGGAAATTATCCCACGTTAAGAGTTTTCAGTTTAACGTGGTGATTTCGTCTGACCGTAAGGGATGTACGGAACGATCTAGCTGTCCGTTAATTGTCTCGCTTACTTTCGCTCAGGTTGGAGCTTTTCGCCGATCGGTGGGTCTGCTAATCTTTACTAGGTTAAATAGGCGTTTAATACAGTAAGAAAAAATCTACAATAGGTTTAGGGATTACACTTCGGGAAAACATATCCGAATATTTCCCTTTTTCGTGAAATATTTTTTCTGGTGATCGGAGAGCCTAATGAATGAGTTGATGTTTAGTGACAATGTCACAAATAGTGTTTATGTAAAAAACGAAACCGGAACACTGAACAATCCCGCGCTGAGTTATTTGCTGCGGTTGCGATCAAAGAAAAGCCAGAAAACCCTGCGTTCCTGTCTGGCGACCGTTTCCGCCATGTTCGGGTGCAGCGAACCGTTAAGTTTTGACTGGCCCTCGCTGACACGGGATACGGTACAGGTGGTGATCCAGCGTCTGTTGAACGAACACAAAGCCCCCAATACCATTAACCTCATTCTCTGCGCCATCAAAGGGGTCGCAGAAGAAGCGAGGGCATCACGCCTGATGGAGGCCGATCATTACCATGACATCAAAAACATCAAACGGGTCAGGGGGTCACGGGTCAGTCGTGGCAGGATGCTGGAACGGTCAGAAGTGAAAAAAATATTTACCTTTTTGGATAGCCAGTCGACGGGCGCGGCGATACGGGATGCGGCGCTCATCTCGCTCATGTTCGGCTGTGGGCTGCGGCGTTCCGAAGTGGCAGGCCTCGATAGGGAGCATATTGATTTTGAATTAAACAAAATCAACATACACGGGAAAGGCAACAAGGAGCGTATCAACTATATGCCGCCCGAAACCGCCCAGCGAATGCACCTGTGGGTGGACACCGTGCGGGGCGACCATAATGGGGCACTATTTACCCGTATCCGAAAAAACGATGACGTGACCAGTGATAGAATAACCACCAACGGGATAGGCTTTATCATTGAACAACTGGTGTTAAAGCTGTCACTGAAATCATTTACCCCGCATGACTTGAGGCGTTCCTATGCGTCCCTGCTGCTGGAAAATGGCGAAGATATCCTGACAGTGAAGGAAGCGCTCGGGCACGCCAGTGTGGTCACAACACAACAATACGACAAACGCAGTATTAAACGTCTGGAAGAGGCCGCACGGCACTTTTCATTTGGGGAAACACCATGAGGCACATCAAGGCGTGGGCGGCATCTGAACACACGAAACTGTTTAACACCCTGAAAGAGCCGCTATTTGTAGAAAAAATAGCGCGTTATACAGGCAGAGGGATTAATGAGATCTATGAAAAGCTTATTCAAGTAGGGCTGTGTTCCCAAAACGTAAAAGACAACACCCTTTTTGCGAATCGATACACGTCAGTCAGTTATTTTACCGCGAACGGGTGTACGGCGTTTATCGCCACATTGGGATCACTGGGTTGGGAGTCCGTGCTGCACCACGGCGAAGAACGACTGAAAGCGCCCGCATGGTGGCTGGAGAAGGGGTATTTCCCGCATGAAATAACGGGAGTTTTGGGAAAGAACAAAACGATTTGGATTAATGAGGAAATCTATTCCGTTATTAACATGATGAAAAATTTTGGATCCATCTCAGGGATTGCCAACAAGTTTAACCGCGAGAGTCACGATGTCCTGTTGCTGTTGGTCGATTTGGGCATTGTGGAGACCCAAGGTGAACACATTCTCTACCTGCCACGGGTTAATGATGTGAAGCTGTCAAAATATATGTTCAATGACGCACTCACGCTCATCAACAACGGTTGGCGTGTCGTGAACGCCCATTTAAATGCACCCGAGTGGTGGACGAACCTCAACAGGAAGCCGGAAACAGGCAGCAACGCCGCGCAAAAGGCTCGCCTCCCATTACACCCCGACAAGAAAAAAGCCCTTTATCGGTATGTACATCATGAATTTGAACGTGCAATAAGCGTGTTGAAAGCCAGCCAATCCCTTCAGGATTTAACCGCGCTGTCTTCCGACAACAGACTGACTTACTTGGAGATAGCGGAGTATGTTGGGCTGGTGAATCGAACTGGAGAGGGATATCAAAAACAAACCGTGACCGAAATGACCCTGTTTTTTGATAAACCGAAAAACACCAAGAAAGGTCTGATTAAGCACGGGTGGAAAGTAGAAGGCCACCATTTAATTGCCCCGATATGGTGGACTGAATAACATGAAAAATTTGAAAATGTATCTTTCATTATTTGCTTTCTCGTATGCCTCTTTTTGGTCTATCCCCGTGGCGAAAAAGGTATCCCGACAAATATTCTGTATCGCATTGATACTTTATACGGTGGGTTTTGTTTTTAACGTTCCCATTTTTGACTTCATGGCGAAAAGCATCACGCTCGTGCTGATTTTTGTGCCCCCGATTTGCTGCTATGCCTACTTTATGAAGCCGATAAAGCACAAAATCCCGGACATGATTAAAGCCTCACTGGATGAGGAAACGGGAGCGTTTACACTGACGCTGGGCAACAATGGTAAGGTGAGAACTCTTGACCTAGTTCCTGTCAAACCGGTTTTCTTGCGTTTTTTCTTCAATTATATTGAAAGTCTTGTGGGCTATGCGAGATTCAGGAAAAAGCGTTAATCACCTCAATTAAGGAATTAACTGACAGAAAAAAAAGGGGGTATAAGGCATTATCGCCCCATTGAATCATCAACAGAAAAACCCAAACAATGTATGTGATTGCCGTTGCAGTGATCCTGTTTGAAACCATCACCTTTTTCAGAAAAAAGAAAGTTCATTTTTTCTCTATCACCATTCTGGCTTGTGTGACCCTTGTCAGCATAGTTAAATTTTACTTTCTTGATTTCTATATTGTGCCAACCCCCTCAATGACACCGACAATCCGTTCGGGTGATTTAACCCTTTCTGTACCCTACAAAGAAAGCCGTGACACCCTATACAGGGGGGATGTTGTCATATTTAATCCGCCTGCATTTCCTAGTTTTGTTTACGTCAAGCGGATCGTGGGCATCGCGGGCGATACCGTTTCTTTTAATGCGAACAAAGAAATTTTAGTGAACGGAAAGCCCACAGGAATAGAAAAAGAAAAAAACAATTTCAATATACTCTATGAAGGAAAACAAGAGCGTGATGGTAAGGTTTATCAGTTCACGATAGACAGGGACAAACCGTATATCGCACCGATATACACCACATGGCTCGTTCCCGAAGGGTATGTGTTTGTGGTTGGCGATAACAGGGATAACTCTTGGGATTCACGCTATTGGGAAAATCCAGTGGGGACACCGAAAGCATTAAGGGGGTTATTGCCCACAAAATACATTTTGAGCCGATACACGCAAACCGCGATTAACATCCCTTTTGCAACCGACAATTTTGATTTTGGGCGTCTAGGATTAAATGTAATGGGTGATGCCAAAAAAACGGAGAAAAGTAAACAATGATTTCCCTTTTCTTTAAAACAAATGACAACAATCGGGTGGAACGATACAAGGAAGCCGTGTGCATTTACCACAACTGGGTAAACGACACGAAAATAGCCTGCGTTGCCGAAGGTTTTAATAAATTCATGGGGGTAGATCTGATGATCCCCACCTTCTATTTCCATTCCCAACCCAAAAAAATTAACGTGAATAACTTTGTTGAGGTGTCCAAAGTCGGTTCAATCCTGTCTTTTACCGAACAGGGTAAAAAGTCCCCCTTTTACCATCAACTCTCTGGGTATAGCCAAACGGCATTAAAGGCGATGGACGTGCGAGATACCTACGGGAACAGGGAAAGCCACACGTTCAGTCACGCAGTCACCTACACCTTGGAGGCCTTTTCTATGACGAATTATCTTGGGGTAGAAACCCATAGTCAGGCTTGGTTAGTGGAAGATACGTTAATTCTCGCTTATCCGAGACTACTTGTGGATTGTGAAGGTGACGTGGATGTTTTGATTGAGCAGGGATGGGGCGAGATAACCGCGAGGGAGTTTAAAAAATTATACAGGGTGGGACTGTTAGGTGAAATTTCACATTCGCGTTAACCCCACTGTCATTTGCGGTCTTTTCTCCCTGTTACTGGCGGGCTGCGAAGCAACCCCGCATACAGGCAGTACCGATATGGCTTTCATTGATAATGAGCCGCCGGATTTTTCAGGGTTTAGCCAAAAAAGTGATGATTTAGCCATTGTCAGAACAGAACTTGGTGTAAGCAATGAAGACATAAACGCTTTTTATTATTTGGCGGGGAGCAAAAAAACCATAATAAAAGTGGAGCTTTCGGCTATGCCTTGTGCTGTTCTACTGAAAAAGAACAAGACATCTTCGGGTGTATTTTGGTCTCTATTTGACATGGGTTGTGATGATAGCCATGAAGATTAACACATTTTTATCACTCACTATGTTGTTTGCTGCATCATCACAAACGGCGATGGGCAAGCCTTTATTTATCGGTGATTCACTCACCTATACCCTAGCGAAAAATTATAGCCAGAAAGCCCCTGTGGATGCGAAGTACAAAGTGGGCAGCGGATTAAACAACAACATATTGAACTGGCAAAATTACGCTGAACAGGTTGATTTTGAAAATTACGATACCGTTTTTGTAGTGATGGGAACAAACGACCCCATTACCGCCAACCAGAAAGGGGAATACCAGCACCGCGCCAGAGTGTTCATCAGAACCCTCAAACGAAAAAATGACAAGGTAGTTTGGCTACTGCCCCCTACCCTGAAAAATCAGAGGAATAACGCACTGTTAGCGAATACGCGAAATGCGCTCATGGAAGCTGCGGAGCAAGAAAATATTGCGTGGGTGGATATGAGGGCGGCGTTAGGGACGGAATATATCCAATATCTAGACGGGCAACAGATCAGAACCCACGATGGAATACACCTGACCGATGCGGGCGCGAGGCTGACGTTACGAACCCTTAATGTCATTCAATAGGGTGAAGGTTAAATAATGAGAAAAACAAAATTCAAAAAGAAAAATACCCCACTGAAAACATTCATGATCCTGTTTGTATTTTACATGGCTCTCGTTGCTTTCCTTGATTTTAACATTGGCGTTATGCTGCTAGGGTTGGTTTTGCCTTTTCTTGGGGTGAGATACCTGTCACCATATTCGAAGGTAGTTCGACTCTACAAAAAGAAAAAACCAGAATGGGCGACAATCAACGTCAGAATCAAATCTCCACTTTTGAATCCGTATATTTCATTCCCAATGGTAGTGATCGTTCTAACGTCAATATTTTTGCTCGGTTACGATTATGTTTTGGCCCGATATACCATTCACTACGTTGTGACAGAGATCAGGGATGCCCTTGCGACTTTTTGGAGTGAGGGAAAAATTAACACCTACTTCAACCGCACGCACATCAACACCTACGGCTATTATATCGTGCATGTCATTGACGCTATCACGCTATATCTTATTGCTATCTATGCGACAACCTCTTTTTACCGCTACAAACAGCAGACCATGTTCAATTCCGTTTTAAAGCAAGCCACGCAAGAGAAAGCATCGCTGGAATACATCAGAACCCTATCATGGCGGGAGTTTGAGGAATTTGTCAGGGAATTGTTCAAAAGCAAAGGGTATGCAGCCCAAACGACAAAGTACGGGCCAGACAACGGGAAAGACATGATTCTAGAAAAAAATGGCATGAAATCCATAGCACAGTGCAAACACTGGAGAACAGAACAGGTGGGCGTAGCAGTCGCAAGGGAAATGATTGGTGTCTTGGAAGCCGATAAAGAGGCCTCGCACGTTTTTTTAATCACATCAGGATCGTTCTCTAATGACGCTATCCTGTTTAGGCAACAAGTAGCAGACAAGCTCACCTTGATTGATGGTAATGAAATAGTGAGTCACCTTTCATCTGCGAATCACAGGCTGTAAGGGAATGTTGGATAATCGATATTGGGGTATTGGTTGAAAAGTATTTTCAAAAAAACACGGACAAAATGTGTTTTGCATTTTAAAGGCATGTTTTGATTCTTACCTGAAGAAAAAATACATTTTTTTAAAGTAGCATAACGCCATTACCCATGAATCGCTAAAAGGACTGTGACACGATGAAATCAGACGAAACCAAAACAACAGGCAATTCATCTATCATAGGCGGGAAACAAAAGTTTAAATTCAGCAAGAAAAACGGGCGATTTATCATTGTACTGATAGTCGTTCTCGCTGTGATTGCTGCACTACTTTATTTCAAGCCATCAGACACGAAAGGTGAAATCACTGAGAATGTGGATTTTTATAGCGATATTGAAACAAACGTACCTGTGTTCAATAACGAGGATAAAACCAAAACAGAAGGGGTGACAGCAAAAGACGGTGAAGGGGCACAAGGTGAAGCGGAAGCAGAAGTACAAACGGCATCAATTGAGCCTACGGCTGCACCAACAACAGAAAGCGCGCCTGAGAGCGTACCAGAGGCGAAAACGGCATCAACTGCACCCGTGACAGAAAACACACCACAAGCCCTAACCACGATCCCAACGGCTACAGTTGGGTTAGCGCCTGATCTTGCGGAAGAAAACGCGCCACAAACCACACCGGAGGCGCAAACACCTTCAACTGAGTTAGCACCTGCCCTTGACGCATTTGAAAATGATGATATCAAAAACAAAGAGAAACAAGATAAGGCACTGACCGAATTGTTCAATAATGCAAAGAACGGAAAAACCGCAATGCAAGAAGAACAAAATATCAACTACGAAGGGAAGCAGTTGGTCATTCCTTACAACGAGGGCGAACAAATCAAAATCTATCTGTATAAAAATTTTTCAGTGAAAGTGTTTTTAGGTAAACAACCAAACCTGAAAGGCAAGGATATAAAAAAATTAGATTATTTCATTAACGGTTCAGATAATGACGATTCATACAAGCTACGCCTGTTACCGAACAACATCTTGTTGCTGTCTAAAAATACAAAGGTTGAGAATTGGGGTGGTACTGACTTGTTTGTGACGGCGGGGAATAAAAACTACACATTCATTTTGTTAAACGCACCAACGCCAGCGGAAAGGACAGACTCAATCAGATATACGACGAACACCTCTCAGTTGTAAATTAACGCCCCGTAAATGGGGCTTTTTTTCGCAAATTCGTATAGATAGAGTAGAAAAACAGATATTTTTATGGACAAAAACATAAAACAAGTCGAAGTCAGTGATGGCGTGATGATGATCCCTTACTCATACGTCCTATGTCGGCATTTGACCGATAACAGCGTAGTGGATGGGGTATCAGTGATAGGAACATACAAAAGGGAGTTAGTCACCGCGCCCGAAACCAATCTGCCGTTCACCACTGCGTTTATTGAATATGCGTGGATAGAAAAAGGAAATGGGAAGATTGTTGATCCGTGCGAGAATCTACGCCTGAACAAAACGGGTGTTAATCTGACCGAAAAAGAAAAAAGCCTTAACTACTTTGACGAAATCAATCCAACCAACGTGAACAACAAGCAGCTACCGAAACACTGTACTGCAAATGAAATATTCACGTTGAAGAAAGGGGCTGAGTCTGAAGCGGTCAGGCGTATATTGGATTATGAAACAAACATTTTCGGTTTAACCATGACCGAAGCAGCGTACATTGCTAACTTGAATCTCGCGGGTTATCTTGGCTATGAAAGAATTATTATGAAACTGTTAATAAACAGACACCTAAAATCAATTATTAACAAAGAGAACTTTAAAAACCTCTTCTCCGCTACTCGGTCATAGCCATACAAACATAAAACCATAAATATATAAAACCGTATTTATGGTTTTTGGTTTTCTTTTATCCAGTCTGTAACCTGCCCTAAGACGACTTCTTTCATACTGATACCCTTCTGCACGCACAACAATTTAAATTCAGTGTGAAGTTGTTCAGGCATTGTCATAATGAATTTTTTGCTCGGCAGTTGTGGCTCTTGTACCTGATTGATAGCATCATCTTTGTTTCTGTGCCTTGTGCCCAATTTCATATTACCCATGTGATAACACCCCTAAAATCTCTTTAACGAGGACATCAATCTCACCTTTAGCCAAACTATCCTTACTATTGTAAATAGTCTCACCCTCATTATTTAATGAGCGTATGTAGGATTGTCTTTGCGCTATACGTGTTTTAAATGCTTCAATACCAGAATCGGATATCGCCTGCTTCAATAAATCCGTCATGACTGTACCTGATACCGCTTTATTCACTACCCATCTTGCGATGACTTTAACGGGTTGGGTGTCGTTTCTCGCCTCGATAACATCAATCAGCGATCCACTCGCCCTAAAGTCTAATGCCGAAGGCGTTATCGGGATAATCACCAAATCACTCATAAAGACAGCAGCGGCAGCAATATTGTTGAGAGAGCCAGCACCATCAATGATGATGAAGTCATGGTGATTGTAGTTCTTTCTCACCTTGTAAATATCTTTTTCAGATTCTGCTTCTGCCACATCAAAGGGCATCGTTTCATGGTGAAAATCGCTCAGGCTGAATTGGGGGTCAGTATCAATGGCTATGACGGAATAACCTTTGTTACCGAGGGCCGTAGCCACATTCAAAGCCAGTGTAGTTTTACCTACACCGCCCTTGCCATTTAAAAAGGAAATTATCTGCGCCATAAAAACTCCTTTATATAAAACCATATTTATATACTGGTATAAAACCATACATATGTAAATATGTATTTATAGCAATATGGTTTTATTGCTGAGTGCGATAGGGTGAATCAATTTGGGGTAATCGGGTCGCGCAAGGGAACTTCCCCCCTGCGCTCCCACGGAACCGGACGTGACAGTCTCCCGTCATCCGGCTCTTGTCGTTGTGTTGTGCTTTAATAAATTCGGACATTTTGGTAAAGGAATAGAATGACTTTAATTAAGGTGTCTTTATGAAACGAAAATCACCCCAAAAATTTACTGATAACTTTAAAAGAGAAGCTGTCAATCTGGTTGTTGAACAGGGTTATACCAGTCCCACTGGCGGCTGAAACTTTGGGTATTTCAACAAAACTCCTGTATACATGGCGAAAGCAGGCTGTGGAGCAAGCCAAACCCGGAGCGTTAACCCCTGAGGAACGACAGGAGTTATTGCAGCTTCGTAAAGAAAACAAACCGCTAAAAATGGAGAAAGAGATCTTAAAAAAGGCGAGCGCCTTCTTTGCGAGAGAACTGCTGTAAGGTGTTGGTTCATCAAAGAACATGCAGAGCAATTTCCCATTTGCCAGTGATGTCGCGTGATGAAAGTCAGTCATTCCACGTTTTATGCCTGGCAGGCAAAACCCGTTCGGCTGTTTTCCGATGAGCAACGCGCATTGCACCAAAAAGCCACCGCGCTGTTTAAAGAAAGCCGGGAAAGCTTAGGCTATCGGGTATTGGCGAAAAAATTACGCAAAGAAGGCTTTACTATCAGTGATTATCGAACCCGAAAGCTGATGAAACAGCTCGGCTTATCCGTCAGGCAGCGTAAAAGCTACCGGGCTCCACGCAAAGGGAAAGCTGTATCAACGGCCTGTAACCTGCTTAACCGGAACTTTAATCCGTTGGCCCCGAATGAAGTCTGGGCAGGCGATATTACCTATCTCAAAACGCCTGAAAGCTGGTTATACCTGGCCATCGTGATGGATTTATACTCGCGGCGTATCGTGGGATGGCAGATGTCAACGGAGATAGATACGACCCTGATCAGCCAGGCCTTAACGAAAGCGTATCACTTACGCCAGCCGTCAAAAGGCTGTGTTTTTCACAGTGATAGAGGCAGCCAATATACAAGCCAGCCATATCGGAATCTGCTCGACAGTTATGATATGAGAGCGAGTCAGGGGGATGTGGGGGCCTGTTGGGATAATGCAGTCGTTGAACGTTTCTTTGGCAGTTTAAAACATGATTGGCTCTTCAAAATTCATCATGAAAATCAGGCGGAGATGAAAAAAGATGGGCTGGATTATCTGCATTATTACAATTTAACGCGATTACACTCGGCTAATAATGATTTAACTCCTGTGGAATATGAAATGGCCTTCGTAAAAATGTCCGATTTTTCTTGAGCAGAACAGTTCCAGATGCTGTCAACAGAGGTGAGTTAAGACCTTTCAATGAAGAAAATTAATCTATTGATTTATAATTAAATGGCTATTTAAATTGACCACTTAACGGCGTTCACCGTTCCATTGCTCCCGAAACCCCACAACTGTAGCGGTATTCGGAACAGCTATTTAGGTGTTTATGTAATTATCATGTAAATGTACTATATCAAATGTTATCATCACATTAAGTAACATAAAAAATTCTTTACATTATAATTTATAACGATGTATTCTTACAGAAGCAAAAAGTAGCACGAAAAACAATCACAAATTAATAATAAATTATATGATTTTGTATCAGAAAAAATAGATATTCAAAATTCTAATTTGAACATTTTTTTGATTGAGGCTTGTTTTATTTTAGTTAAATTTACTATATGAGCTTTAAAGTTTATTGAAAAAAATAATATTAATTAATATTGATAATTTTTGAATTTTTTAGAGAATATTAAATTTTATCTATTAAAAATTGTGCTAATGAAGGTCGCTATCTCTACTGTTATGCTAAATAATATATGGAAATTTTTATTGGCATATAATGATGTGTGAAATGTCAATGTAATTGCTTTTTTAGAGATTATAAAAATCTATTTTTAAAAATAAAAAAACAAATAATAGCATTCTGTATGATTATAATTTATGGTTTAATTTTTAAAAATGCAGTTTTTTAGTCAAAAAAATTATGCGATCTTGAGGTGAGGAAATACATAGCTAATTTTTATATGACTCTTTTATACCTAAAATATACCGACTTTTAAATTTATTTATTTTTTAAATCTAGCTAGGATGGTATCCATGTTGTGTATTGACAACTAATCCGGAAAAATATTTTTAGATACAGATAAATATAAAATTTAACCTCTTAGGTATGTTAAATTTTAATGAAAATCATAAATTAATAAATGTGTTTTTTTCGAAAACACGATTGTATATGGTAATTAAGTTGATTAATTTAAAGTAAGCAATATATGACTGAGCTAAAATTAAAAAATTGCGAATTAAACGCTTTGTCACAAAAAATGTCTGCGTTTGAAAAATTCAAAGATACTGAATCATGATATGAAAGCTTTGATGTATGGAAACGCCCTGTACGGCCATAATCATTTGGCAATCATCTGAGCAGTCCAGCCTTCTGACGCTAACAGAACGGCCTTGATGCGGTCACGTACTCGTCCATCACGAGTCGTATCATGCATTAATTCGAGGGCTTCTTTTTGGTCTGACGTCAGATGAATTTTCATGGTCGTAAGCATGATCTGATATAAATAAAAGATCAAGCATCTTCAATGACGATTGGTATAAATATGAATGTAGTAGATTGTCCAGATTATAAGCGAGCTTTAATTACCGGTGCAACCGGTGGTATTGGGAAAGCGATTGTGAAAAGATTCTGTGGGGATGGTTTTTCACCCATTATGATTGCCCGTTCTGCAGAAAATTTGACGCAGTTAACCATGGAGCTCGGCTCACAATATCCTCATCTTGATATGATTGGTGATGTTTGCGATATCTCAATTTCTTCTGAGGTGCAAGCTCTCTTTAAACGCTTACAGGAACGTAGTATCAGAATTAACGTGTTAGTTAATGGTGCTGGTATTTCTGGTGGTGGTATTACCTACAAGGTTAGCGATGAACTGTGGGTAAACGTCATGAATACTAACTTGAATGATTACATTTAATAGGAGAACTACGATGACAAAGTATTGGTGTGGCGTTGTCTCCCGAGAACATATCAAGTTCGGTGAACAAGGTGGATTTTGTCAGGTGTGTCACGGAAAACGTTCACCGCTGACCAGGATGGCAGTGGGTGATGGCATTGTTTTTTATTCCCCCGTTCTGCAATTTCAGGGGAAAGAGAAATGTCAGAGTTTTACCGCCATTGGTACTGTCATCGGGGAGGAAACCTATCAATTTCAGATGACACCAACCTTCGTACCCTACCGGCGTGATATCGCTTATCAGCCTTGTGTCGATGCCCCTATTCACCCCTTGCTCGATCAGCTTAGTTTCACCGCAGGGCACAGTAACTGGGGTTATAAATTCCGCTTCGGCCACTTTGAAATTACTGCCGCCGACTTTTTGTTGATAGAGCAAGCCATGTTGCCCAACAGGACACCAACCGTTCTCAGGCCGGTTAAGCAGGAATCAACAGGTCAAACTCTGGACTTATTTACCGATCATAGTTAGTGGTAGAAGCAGCTGTGCCGAGGTGAATACTGCTTAGGTGGGTTCTCTGTGAAAATCTTAATATTGGATGCACTATGCAGACAAAAAAAGTCGTTATTACCGGTCTTGGGGTCATCGCACCTAATGGAACCGGGATTGAAAAGTTTTGGAACAACACACTCCAAGGTATCTCTGGAATCAAATCCTATGAATGGGGCAAACGTTTTGGCTTTAAGAGCGCTTCGATTGGTCAGGTAGATGATTTTTCACCGTTCCTATATGACGTTTCTGAGAGACAAATTCAGAGTAGCGGTCGTTATCTGCAATTTGCGCTGGGCGCGGCCAATATGGCGGTTGCCGATGCGGGCTTGGATATTAATGAGGTAGATCGCACCCGCTTTGGCGTGATGGTTGCCAGCGCCATTGCTGATGCTGCCACCATGGAACAGAACCTATTGTATATGACCAACAACGGAACCGAAGACGTTGATACCGCCTGGGTCGGCAGACAATTCTATGACAACCTGGATTTTGGGATGCGTTCATTACATTCTCGAGAATTGCCGCTATTTTTCATTCGGCCAGTGCCATGAAGGGACATCTAGTATCCCCAGCCCCTTGATCCGGGTTTGCCCCAACTCTTTTTCTAGCTCAATCGTCTGGCATTCGGGATCGTGTGTGAGCGAATGAACCAAGCGGTTGGCATGCGAAATTACCCAAATTTGCGTATGCTGTGATGCCTGTATGATTAGCCTCGCAAGCGCCGGCAGTAGATCGGGATGTAGGCTGGTTTCCGGCTCGTTTAGCACCATAAGCTCAGGAGGGCGGGGCGTTAGCAGCGCCGCAATCCAGAGAACAAATCGCAATGTGCCGTCAGATAACTCAGCTGCTGAAAGGGGACGGAGCAGTCCCTTCTGGTGAAAAGCCAGCGAAAAGTGCCCGTCATTGTGCGTCAGCACTTCCAGCCGAGAGCCTGGAAATGCATCATCAATGGCTACGGCAAGTGCCTCTCGGTCACCAATTTCCAGAATCGTCTGGAGCGCCGCCGCCAGATCGCGCCCATCTTGATGTAGCACGGGGGTGCGGGTACCTAGCTGTTCCAGGCGAGCTGGAGCATCTTTATCGGTGCGGAAGTGGTCGTAGAAGCGCCAGTTACGGATCATTTCGCGCACATGGAAAACCTCAGGGGCAGCGGCAGGATCGGCCAATTGATCGAACATGCTGTCATAGACAGGAATATGTTGTGTAACCACCCGCCACTCTCGTCCCGCCCGAATTTTGATCAGGTTGCCTTTGCGTTTAACCAGCGATGCGGCAGGACGATAACAGGGGCCGTTAAAAATGGACTCAATCTTAATTTCAGGATCACGTGAAAAAGCGGAACTACTGGGCGTAGGCAGCCCCAGTGTAATCGCATAGCCAAAACTTTCGCTGGCAAACCCCAGTTTGAGGCGCAGTGTATGGTTACGACCGACTCCTTCGATAGGTGTATCACCGCGGTGCATACCAGAAGAAAGCATTTCCGGACCAGCCCAGTAGGTAGATGCCAAGCCACCTTCTTCCGCCAGGGAGTTAATCACGCCACCTTTTGCCGTTTCAGCTAACAGGCGCAGCGCCTTATACAGATTGGATTTGCCGCTGCCGTTTTCACCTGTAATAACGTTCAAGCGACCCAGTGGCATAGTAAGATCGCAAATAGAGCGGTAGTTGGCGATGGAAAGGGAAATCAACATGTTCATACTCTCATTGAGGTGATGTGATGAAACGCGCCGTTCGCTGACTCTATACCTGTTTTATGACCTGATTTTTTCCTGCCGCTGACGCTTGGTAAGCCCTTGTCCACTGGTTTTTTCCTCTCTTTCTCTCCCTGCGTGCGTCTCAATAACCTAATTTAACGAAAATGACACTTAATAATCAATAAGTAAATATGATGATTGCTTTTCTGAGTACCATATCATCTATCAGATTGAGAACATGAGTGCTCTTGAAGAGGGCATTATATTCAAACAACGCCGCTTTTAATCTGGTGTAACGGGCATGAGAGTTCAGTTTTCGGATGATATTGCTCTGGGTATTTTCCTGCATGATCAGTGAAAGCAATACACGCAGAACGCCTCGCCGCTGAGAGCGGATACGTTCGATATTAATCACCCCTTTAGGTTTGAGAATACCAGTATCATAATCCAGAGGTTTCGCTGAATAAATAGCGTCAGCTGCGTGACGCACCTTCTTGATACTGGGAACATAATCTACGTCGATAGAATCCAGAGTGACGAAATTCAGCTTGTTCAGTGAGTGGTTATCCGCTGTCACCATATGAATATCGATATCCGTTTTATTGTTGTAAATCATGTTGTACAGTGAATGACCTTCGTACTCATTCAGACCAATATTTTTCGCATTAACCGCCACGTAATTGGCGAGCAGTGTGTAGAGCGAGATGCCACGGCCTTTACCCAGATGCTTTCTGGAATAACGGGATTGTATCGTACTGGGGTTCCGTGGTCATTTCTGCAATAACACACGCTAAGGAAAAGTGAAGTTCTTTGGATTGAAGCGCTTAGTGCGAACTGGCCTGTATCGTTCAAGGGGGCGGTCAATTTCGTTCCACAGGTAATCTCCGGTTAGCGATATATGACCCCAAGGGAGCGGCGCCACGCTGGACAACAACTCTTCCGGTATGATGATCCCCTGGTTGCGAACGTAATCAACAGCCCGGCTGAGATAGACCGTGTTCCACAGGACTATTGCATTAACAACAAGATTGAGGCCAGATGCCCTGTAAGCCATAGCCTCGGCCGCCCTGTTACGGAGTTCGCCAAGTTGGTGAAGAAAAATGGCGCGGGCAAGAGCATGACGGCTTTCGCCTTTGTTGAGGATGGCATGTGATCTGCGACGTAAGCGGATATCAAGCAACCAGTCACAAATAAAAATAGAGCGTTCAATGCGTCCCATTTCACGCAGGGACTGGTTAAGCCGGTTTTGTCTGGGGGAAGCCGCCAGCTTTTTCAGTATCACCGACGGTGGCACCAGACCTGCTCCGATCGAAGCCTTAAGCCGCAGCACCTCATCCCAGTGTTGCTCTATAACATCCATCCTAGCCCTTCCTGCAATCAGGGCATCAAGTGGCCTGTACTCCTCAGAGGGAGTAATGACGTACAGTCTGCGATTCCCGAGGTTGCGAATGCGGGGAATGAGCCTGTAACCAAAGAAGTGAAACATCGAAAATGTTGTTTCAGGTCGCACCGGCAGTATCGGTAGCATGTTCATGAATTTCTACTGAACTTTCGTTGTGGAGCAAACCGTCGAGTACGTAAGGAGCCTCACTCTCAGAGGCCTGAATCATTCTGGAGAAAAAGGACGCAAACCGGTTCGACAGAAAGCCATAAATCGACGCGCCTGGCCGCTTGCCGTATTTGGCGTTGTATTCAAGGCTGGCTTCACCACGTCCGCCTGCTGGGAAGAACTGCCCGTCCGAGGATGATACATGACCATCCCCCCAGATAGTGGCAAAAGGATGTTCCTGCTGCGCATCGACCAGTACCGAGGTTGCAGATGCATAGGTTTCAGCGCGTAAATGACGATCCACCATTAACATCATCTGGTGAATGGTGACACCACGTGAACTCTGTGCCATTCGTTCTGCTCCAGCATTAGTCGCATCGGCAAGGATCGCTGCCATAAGCGCTGCTTCGTCTTCTGCCTGTTCTCCGGTGCGGTAGTGGGTGAAACAATCGAGAAAATTGGTCCAGCTATGCACTTCAGCCAGCAGGCTGGTGATCCTGATGCGAGGAACCAGCATGTAAAGTTTACGGCTGAGAGTCGTAATTCTGTCGCTGTCTTCCTCGCGAACCGGTGAAACAGACAGCCCTCTGTCGGAAAGTTCTGCATCGGGTATGGCATTATTAGCGGCGGCTTTTGCCTGCGCTTTAAGTTTTGCGTTGAGCGTGGCGGTTCGCTCTGCCCGCCATTCCGCAAAATTGTCCGGAATGGCAAGTCCGAGTCTGGATTCTGCCCGCATCTGGTCGAAAACATGGCGCGGCAGAAGATAATCCTCAAAACTTCGCCAGGCCCGGCTGCCATCAACCCATATGTCACCGGTTTTCAGCCGATCCCGCAGGTGAACGAATACGGCGACCTCCCACGCCTGAAGACCTGTATTTTTTCCCACCGGGCTGACACGCCGCTGCCATTTGCGGGACATAAAATCGAGCGGGATCCGGTTGGGTAATTTTCGTCCGCGATAGAGCGCCCGCAGATGTCCGACAGCCAGCAAAACTGGTTCATCCGGGCGAAACGCCCTGAAAGAAAAGGTACCGAAAATGAGCCGCCCCAGCTTACGTAATGATTTGTGCCGTCCTATAAGCTCATCAAATTCGGTATTGCGTTGGGGAGATGCTACAGAAGCTGCAGCCGCCATACTGGCGATCAAACCTTCCCAGCCGAGTGATGCAGTTATCGCTGATGCAAAATCTGTATTGCCTGACCCAGCTTTATATGATCCAGAGCCACGACTTCAAGCACTTCAGCGGCTTTCAGTCGACGCTCCTTCTGGCTTATCTCTGCCTTACGCCTCGTGGCTGCCAATCAATTTGCAGAACATATCGATAGCCAGATCGGTAATTGCAGCCTGCTTTTCGATAACGAAGGCTGCCAGCGTGGCGTGGCGGCGTTCGGACGCCAGATGTTGTATCTCACGTGCATGTAAAACACGAGAGTCGCGGGCAATAATACCGTAACGGTTTACATGGATCCTCTTGCGTTGCTCATCGGAGATTGCTGCTGCCCGACCCGCCATCGCCAGGAGAATGGGTTGTGTCGGGACAGGAACAAGTAACTTTTTGTCCTTTAGCTTATCGATAACCGCTCTGGTGATCGGCAGTCCCCGTTCGGTGGTTGCTGCCTCGCGTGCGGCCGCAAGAATGAGCATTCTGTAATCGCTGACCCGAACGGAACGAAGACCCAGAGCAGAGATAATTTCGCGGGCATGCTCCCTACGTGTCTCCTCGCGTTGGGCGTAAAGCGTAAAAACTGCTGGGTCAATATCCAGTTGCTCCGCAACAACAGCAATAACTGCCTCCGTGGGAACCTCTCCTGCACGCAGTGTACGACCGAGGTCGCGGATAAGTGCGAGCTGAATAGCAAAACCAAGGCGGTTATGAGACCGACGATGCGATCTGGCGAATGCAACATCCTCGCAGGACAGTGCAAACCGGGAAAGCGCCTCCTCATAAAGCTCAGGCAGCGCAAAAAGGGTATCGTGCGATTTAGCGTCAAGAAAGGACATCGGTCTGGTCCGCTTTCAGATTGCAGGATCCAGGTCCGGTCCAGCCGATTCGCCGCAGCGTATCGATGAGTGTCGAGCGCGGCACCCTGAATGTGCGACACACTGACGCTTTACTGGCACCGGCTTCCAGAGCAGTGAGGATCTGCTCAACCTTTTCGGCATCTATCGCCGGTGGTCTTCCACCTTTTCGCCCCCGCCGACGAGCTGCAGCCAGGCCTGCATTAACACGTTCTGTGATAAGCGTTCTTTCATATTCAGCGAGAGTGCCAAAAAGGTTAAAGAGGAACGAGCCGTGTGGCGTTGTTGTATCAATGGCTTCAGTCAATGACTGAAAGGCAACACCGCGAATTTTCAGGTCTTCAACAATCCGGATCAAATGTGAGAGTGAGCGACCAAGCCGATCCAGCTTCCAGACTATCAGCACGTCACCTTCGCGCACCTCAGCAAGACAGGCCTTAAGTCCCGGGCGATCATCGCGCGCCTGATGCATGATCCTGATGCAAATGACGGGGGTCAACTCCGGCAGCAATCAATGCGTCACGCTGCAAAGCAACAGACTGACGTTCATCATTGCTTGATACTCGCATATAGCCAATCAACATGTACGACAAACCTTAAAATTGAGCTTGTCGTACAGTGTCTCATTCCGACAGTGTTTGTCACGTAAAAAATAACAGGTTTATGCCTTCAATTTTCTCCAGCGGCAGGATCAGACGGAAAACAGGTGATTTCCGTCTGGGTGAAAATCGCTTAGCGGGTGTTATTGCAGAAATGACCACTGGACCCCATTGAGAGCATGACCAAAAATTTCGCTCTACTGATCTTGCAGGGAAGTTTTTTTTAATGAAAAATTCAAAATTCCACAGATTTTGATAAATGGTATGGTGTTTAATAATATTAAAGGTATATTTTAACGCCCTGGGGGATGAGCTTAACTCAAAAGGATACAACTTCCACTTCAGATAATAGTCTTTCTACTTCAGATAATCATCTCCCAATCTCAATGGTGATTGGACTTGATTTATTCAAAGGGAAAGTTGTTCTTGTTGATTACAAAAACCAAAGATTATCAGTTTCTGATAATTTACAGGCATTGGGAATCAATACGGATGATGGTTGGAGCAAATTACCACTGATCCTTACTCAAGAAGGAGCTATTGTCGAAGTCACACAAAATTCTAAGAGCTACAACATGATATTAGACACAGCATCAACAATTTCAATTTTTTGGAAGAAAAGGATAAAATCTGTTCCAGTTAATATCCCCTGTCAAGCTGTGCTTGAAAGTATGAAAAATGAAGGATGCACTGCTTCGACATTTCAACTCGAAAATACAGGAGTGAAAAAAATCAAATTGAATTCAGTGCTGCTTGATGGCGATTTTAATCAACTAAATGCTGATGGAATAATAGGAAATAATTTCTTTAAAAAACACATAATACTAATTGATTTCGTTAACAATCAATTGTTTATTAAAGAAATATCATAAATGTAATACAAATGAAATGATTACTATATTTAGGGTTATGACCGACCAGCAATTTGATGAATTTTATGCTGGGTTGGTTGGCTGGACGAAATCGGAAGAAGATGAGGATGAGGATGATTAATTCTCATCACTGGCGGAGTTCAGGTGTTTTAGCACCCTTAATCCCCCGCGTTGCGTTTGTTTTACGTAACGTGCTTTCAATTGAGAATTTAACCGGATACAAGGTCAAACCGTAAGTTTCTGCGCGAATGCTCCCGCTAGTCCCCTACGGCGAAAGCCTCAAATTTTTCTCAGACTGGCAGAACGCACCGGCCTGAATGTGCAGCACACGCTAACCAGAGGTGATTATCCTACGGTTAGCATCGAGATTGCGCCGATCAGGACATCGGGGTCCAGCCCAGACTGGAAAAATAAGATCACGGTGCAGCTCACTCGTGGCGAGCTGACTGCGTTTTGCAGCGTTCTTTTTGGCTTACGTAGCAAAGCTGATGGTCCCTATCACGGCGACTCGAAGAACAAGAGCTTTGCGGTTTACAACAACGGCAAGGCCGGTGTTGCGCTCATTCTGAGCGAGCGAGGAAACCAGCTCCAGAATTTCATCAATGATGACGACCGGATGGAGCTCGCAGTTTTCGCAGTTCGCCAGCTATCCAACGCATGGAAAGTTGGCTATTTTTGCCCATCCCCCGATAAGGTTCAAAGTTGATGAGGAAAAAAATGGGTACTCAGTTAGCGCTAAGATTTTAATACTCTTTTGCCGTGTTCCCTGAGTTCCCCATCTGGCCCTACATACTTATAGAGAGCCTGTCTGCTAATCCCAAGCTCTTCACATAATTCAGATACGCTACAATCTCTACTCTTCATGGAAGCTTGTGCCAGGCGAACCTGAGATTTTGTGAGCTTAAAAGAACGTCCGCCTTCACGTCCTCTTGCTCTGGCCGCTGCCAGCCCTGCTTTTGTTCGTTCACTGATCAACTCCCGTTCAAATTCGGCCAGCGCGGCAAAAATCCCAAAGACCAATTTGCCACTGGCCGTCGTCGTATCAATTTCTGCATCTTGCCCGGTCAGTACCTTAAATCCGATTTTTCGATCCGCCAGATCATGGATAGTATTCACCAGGTGTTTTAAGCTTAGGCCAAGCCTGTCAAGCTTCCATACCATTAACACATCGCCAGCCCTGAGCGCTTTCAAACAGGCATCCAATCCAGGACGTTTGTCTGACTTCCCTGATATTTCATCCTGATAAATGTTTTCTTTATTAACACCGGCAGCAAGTAAAGCATCCAGTTGGAGATCCTGCACCTGACTTCCATCAGATTTGGAGACACGGGTATACCCAATTCGCATGAAAGACCTATTTTAATTGTTTAAGTTTTTCAATGGATTTGTTTTCTATCAGGATCTTCATTTGACTGACCGCAACGCGATTCAGCTTTTGGAACCTGTCGTTTGCAGAGAGGCCTTGCTCGATAAGTTCAGCATTGAAGCTTTCTAAATTAGATAACACGACAAGCTGTCCCAGTGTGGCATAGTCCCGTATATTGCCTTTTAGTTCCGGGTTCTCTTTACGCCAGTCGCTGGTTGTCTTGCCAAACAAAGCCAGATTCAATATATCGGCCTCATTAGCGTAAGCAAAGTTTCTTGCTTTTGGGTTAAGCTCCAGGGTGGGAATAATGTTCGTTTTTATTGACTCTGTATGAATATGATAGTTGACCTTGGCCAGAGTGCGCGAAACATTCCATTCCAGATTTTTCTGTTCATTTTCTGCTTGTTTGAGCCGTTGGAATTCTTTTAATAGATAGAGCTTAAACTCCGCGCTGATCCAGGAAGCAAACTCAAAAGCAATATCCCGATGCGCATGAGTTCCGCCATATCTGCCCGCTTTCGAGATGATCCCGATTGCATTGGTGGTTGAGATCCAGCGTTTTGGCGTGAGAGAGAAACTGTTTGCACCCGCTTCATGTTTAAATCCATCGAATTCGATGGAATTAAAATCGGGATTATGGAGCTGTTCCCACAAACCGATAAACTCAATGGTACTGCGGTTTCTCATCCAGTTTTGCAGAATGTAATCACCGCGGTCGCCATCTTTGTACTTAGCGATGTCAGATAGCGATATATAGTCATCTTGTTTGTCGGAAAAGACAGAGACTTTTATACCCCGAACATCAATTTTTTGCGCCATAAACCTTTCTTCTCGCTTTTGGTGTATCAGTTAAACGAAGGTTTAAATGACCGCCTTGTTTTAGCCTAAATACGGATGGAAAGATGTAATATAAACTGTATATAAATCTATGTTCATTAAAGGTGGTAAGGAAAAGATAAAGTGACACACTCAATGTCACCCTGCCATATTAAGAATTAAAAAAATGAATACCAATAAAAAGCGCCTGACTATACTGACTCAACCTGAAATTCAGGACTATTTTGTCCTGCCTCGATTTACTTTGGAGGAGCGAGAATACTATTTCACCTTATCCGATAAGGAGCATCAGATAATACCGCAAGGTTGGTCTGTTAACTCCAGAGTGAACTTCATTCTTATGCTTGGGTATTTTAAATCCAGGAAAATATTCTTTACCTACACGCGGGAAGATGTTATCACGGATATCTCTTATATTCTGGCTTGCCATTTCCCTGATCATTCTGCCTCCAATATAAAAGTTCCAGGCAAGACGACCCGGATATAATTGCAAAGACTTATTTGCCAGCATCTGAATTATCAACGCTATGGCAGTGTCATGGCAGAACAATTAGCTGAACTGGCCACACAGGTTGTTAAAAGGTCAGCTAAGCCTGTGTTTATCTTGCGGGCATTGTTAAGTCACCTCAATAAAAATCAGATCATTCCCCCTGCGTACAGTACTTTTCAGGATTTGATTGGACGATGTTTATCGGATGAAAGGAGGCGTATCTGTGAGCAATTAAAATCAGATCTTAATCCTGATGTGGAAGAGGCACTCACAAATTTATTATCTGAAGAATCAGGGGGTCTGCCCAGGGGTTACGCATGAAATTTTAGTAGGCTAAAATTGATTAAATAACAGCGCTTCCATATAGCCATTATCCCACCCGGCCGGTTTCCTTCGGGCACTTAAACTCAGTTTACTGTTGGTATCTCGTTTAACGATATTGAGTGCCATTTTACGTAATTGGGCAAATACTCTTGTGGCGATCCGCTCTCTCATCCGTGAGTCATCTTCTCGAAAAGTGACATCCAGTACCCAGTGTAAACTATTTTCGATAGCCCAATGTTTTCGTATCGCACCTAACTGAAAGGTGGGATTATCCCGGCAACTACTTAAATAATAACGAAAATCAGAGGTCACCGTGTCAGAGTAGTGTTCTTGCCGTATCGTTTCCGTTACCAGAAGGGCCTGAATATTTGGCCAAGAACTTAGGTATTTTGTTTCTGATGTCAGCGGCAGAACCCATCCACGTCGTCTGACGGTACGTCCATGACTATCATCGAATTCATCATAGTCAGGTTTAAGGTAAGGTTTTTGGGTTATCTGTTGCTGTTGAAAATAATTAACAGCTTCCGAAAAAGTTTTTCCCTGATTGCCTTTAAGCGACAAAATATAATCGGCTTCACTCTCACGTAATTGCTGAGCAATCGTGCGTTGGCAGCCCATCGCATCAATCGTCACGAGATGTCCTTTCAATGAAAGCATCGATAATAATGCGGGGATGGCCTTAATTTCGTTTGATTTTCCGTCTACTGCACACTGACATAAGCTGAGTCCTTTCTCAACCGAGAATGCACTCACCACATGTAGTGGGCTTTGTTCAATTTTCTTATCAAACGAATGGCGTAAACTTTTACCATCAATCGCAATGATCGCTCGCTTTTCTGAAGAGACGTCACGAGAAATCCACTGATAAAAATGACGTTCAAAGAGGCCCGGATTTAATAAACTAAAACAGCGCCGGAAAGTATCATGTGACGGAATACCGCCTTTGAGCAGAAGAAATGAACCCAGCCAATCCTTTTTTAGCTGGCCGTACTGTTCAATATCGGTCCAGGCGTTAGCCCCGGCAATGACAGCGCATACCGCGATCACTAAGATATCAATAAAACGGTGTTTAACCTTTCCCTGACAACGTGGATCTGGAAAATCAGAAAAGACCTCCACTAATTCTTTCATCGGCACCCCTCTAAAATGAAGGAATTATCCACTAAATATTTTCATGCGTAACCCCTGACTGGAAGCGGAAGGCAATGTCAAAGGCATTGAGGCGCTGGCCCGGATATCACCTGTGGCCTGCAGCACATTTTGCTGAACGGACATTATACCTTCCAGAGCAGCGATGAAATTATTGACCTGGATGCGCTGGTTGCCGGGCTGAAACTGGGGTAACGGAAATTTCGGCGGTTCCGGCGTAGAACCCCAAATTAAATATTTATTATAGAAAGAATTTGATGCTCAGGTTAGAGCAAGTCTAATCTTGTACAAGAATCGCAGCTATTTTTACAGGTGGCTGCTTTGCATGAATTACAAAATAGTATTCAGCTGTAAATATTATAATTAAACCTCGTTTATTTTTTATGAGGTTTAATAAGAAATTCAATAATAGTATGACAGTTAGTATTTTTATTTTATTCATTTCGATTTTATTATTTACATATTTTCTACCTAAATACTATTTAGCTAGTATTGATAACTTGGTAGTTTAGATATTTAACAGTTCTTTGTTATTTTTTTTGTTGGGGAGTAATTGGTGATGTTAGAGGTTTGTTACTTTTAATTTTGTTAGAAACTGATTAATGTTGTCAATTCCACTCTGTTGATTCTAGTGCTCATATATTGTAACTTCAATATTGTTTAATTAATGTGATGTTTTTATTTAATTTATTTATAAATAACCCTAACTATTTTTATTTGGATATGATTTTATGAAAACAGAAGAAAATATTACAAGTTACGGTAGCCTTAATTCTAACGAAATGAGTTCTTTTGACTTATTAAAGCATTATTGGGGGAATTCAGGACGAGCGCTAACTCTTCATGATATAGGTGTTCATGAGAGAATTAGAGAGTTAATAAAAAAACCAGATGCATTTAAAGGTTTTTCTGAAAGTAATGACGGCACTAGCGTTCAATCTCGTTTTATTTCACAAATTCAAAATGGAAATAGAATTTTTTTTGAAAATACGTATAATTTCAGAACTCCAGCATCTTATTTCAATGACCCATTATGGGCGATAGGAGGAGCTATAGTCAGTGGAAGATTACATGTTATAAATGCAGTGCCTTCAGGGCAAACTTATAAATTAAGCGCCATTATAACTTATAAGCTTTATGACAAATTTACAGACCCGTGGGATCTGATGAATTTCTTTCCAGGCGAATGGAATCCAGATGGAACTCCATTTGATATAACAGGTCAATGGACTGAAAATGTAAATTTCTCCGTAAGTAAGTATGTATACGAAAGTAAAATAAAACCAAATAATTAAAATCTAATTGATATTGGAAGTGTCGTCTGGAGTTTTATATTAAATTGTGCTTGGTGTTTTAAATGTATAATGGTATATACATTTTTAAGCGCCAAGCACTATAAATATTAAACACCAAAATATTTTGAAAAACAAATGATTAGAATTGGCAAGCAAACATCAATGAAAAATAGAATAATAGACGCCGATAGTGATGTTGTCAGTGTTTTTTTAAAGTTTCTGTCTGAAATTAAAAAATAGCTAACAATCATAAATATTAAAAAGAAAAAAACAATTTTAATTAGCTTTAGTAGTAAAAATATCATTGTCGTATCCTTGGTTTATATCAAGTCTTTTCATCATCATAACTTCTATTTTTTATTAAAAATTTCGGTTTCGTGCTGTCTGTCAAACCATCATCCCACCCATTTTAAGCTGGAAGAAGCTCCCGAAGTCCGCTACCTTTCTTTAGTTTTTTCTGAAGAATTGAAAGTCTGAACAAGTTTTCTTGTCGGTGCATGAATATCTTCTCTTATTTTTTAACAGTGACGTTGTCACAGTATTGTAGTGTGATTTTTGCTTCTTTCTTTTCAGATTTATCAAAGCCATAAGACTCTTGCAATTTCAACTACAATCTAGGGCTACTTGTAACAGTTCGAAATCGAAAATAGCCGGACTCGCAATCAGCATAAATATTGGTTCATACTAACTGCAAATGAAATCCAATTCACTGAGCTTGTATAACAATGGATTAACACCCAATGAGTCAGAGCGATTATTTTGGAAAAACGCTAAGTCAGTGACCAATTTTCATTGACCATATATGGACGTCCCCGGTTATGCAAGCATGAATTGACACGGTTTGCGACCATATATCCGGCGTCATTATGGACTCATTTGTCCGCGCCATGATGTCATCCGCACCCTGTTTCCTTATCACTACCTTGGTCAATATCAGGCTATGGCAGGGACGGAAGCCGTTTTCTCATCAGTGTTTGCAAACTCGATAAAATGCCCGTTTTAGGTGACTCAATTAACGGACAGAAACGCTTTTTTCATATTAAAATCCACGTTATCCCGCAGAACACGCCAAATAATCCGGGTCAGTTTGTTGGCTAAAGCCACCGTGGCTTTCATGAACCCGCCCCGGTCAATCAGTTTTCTCAGCCACTCTCCCAGATAATCATCCCGTCTTTGAATACAACGCATCACGGCACGGGCACCGTGAATGATTAACGTTCGCAGATGACGATGGCCATTTTTGCTCTGGGAAGACAGACGGTTTTTTCCTCCTGAACTGTGTTGCCGGGGAACCAGTCCATACCAGGCAGACAGTTGTCGGCCATTGGCAAATTGGGATGCCCTGACGTCACTCACGAAGGCGGCCGCGATAAGAGGACCAACGCCGGGGATCGTGAGCAGGTGCTCATAACCCGGTTGCTGACGGGAAAGTGCCGCTATTTCGTTATCCATGTCATGAATGCCGGTGTTCAAATGCTGCATCTCTTCTCATAAGGTATGCAATAAACGACGCAGTACACAAGACAGGTTAGTGCTGTCATCTTCCAGAATCTCAGGGAGATGCTGTTGAAGTTTTTGAATGCCGGCAGGCACAATCAGTCCCGATTCAGCTAGAAAAGCCCGCATTTGGTTAGCAAGTGCGGTACGCTGTTCCACGGTCTTGACGGGAACAAAATGAAGACCGGGACGACAGGCAGTTTCACAAATAGCCAGCGCATCATTGGCATCGTTTTTTTGATGATGACTGAAGGCCTTGACGTGTTGAGTCGGGACTAACCTGACGGTATATCCCATCGCTTGCAGCGTTCGCCCCCAGTAGTGAGATGTAGCACAAGCTTCCATCGCAATGACAGTGCCGGGCGGAAAAGAGCGCACGGCATCAAGCAATTTTTGCCGTGAGATTTTTCGGTTCGAGGCGACAGAACCGTCCGCCATCCAGACACAGACGTTGAAAAATGTTTTTGGCGAGGTCAATACCAACAACCTTGATCGTATTCATGAGATATTGTCCCGAAATTCAGGGCATCAGAAAGAAAGATGGCACAGTTTGCTACTGAAAAAGGTCTATTGAGAGCGAAGCTGCAAAATGCGACATTTAACTTTTTTGAACTGGATCTAAGTAAAAGTGACATACCTGTGATGGACCTGTCGCATTTAAGAAGAGATCGGCTAACCTACGCGCTTTTGCAGGGTGAGTTACCCGTGTCTTTAATCCGAAAAACCTTCAAACGTCTCCCCTACCGATATATCGCTCAATATGTCCGTTGGATTCTGGTGAGCAACTTGTAGCAACCAGTTCTCCACGATGATAGCTGCCTCAGATACGGGATACTGATTGCTTTTGAGAACATGGTAAGCCATGCCTTTTAGAGATGTTTCGGTAACAACCTGCAGTAACCCTAGGCGTAATTCTTCCTCGATCAATAGTAAACTCAGCAGAGCCACCCCCTGACCGGCGATAGCTGCCTGAATAGCATGGCTTTCCTCGTAATACCGAATACCGCTGGACAAATCTGATGGATTAAGTCCGGTGACTTTAGCCCAGGTATTCCATGTTAAATCGACAGGCAGAGAATGATACCATTCGAAATGAATTAAAGGCCATTGTGATACATCCTGATTTATCGTCTTCAGGAGAGTTGGACTGGCGACAGGTGCGAAATAATCCTCCAAAAGCAACGTAGTCGCCTCTCCCGGGTAATGACCAAGACCATACCTAATCGCTAAATCGACTGTACCGGTATTGAGATTTACCGGAGTGTTGGATGCATGAATATGCAGCTCGATGTCAGAATGTGCTTTCTGAAAGGATGCCAATCGGGGTATCAGCCATTTTGCAGCAAATGCAGGAGTCGTGGATAACATTACTGACTTCCGACGTGGCTTCTGTATACGCTCAATGGCAACAGCAATGGTTTCAAAACTACTGTGCACCGCAGAAAACAGAGTCAGCCCATCCTGTGTCAGTTCAACTGCCCGAACTTTGCGCAGGAATAGAGGGCGTTCGAGATATTCCTCCAAGACGCGGATACGGTGACTGATCGCTGTTGCGGTAACAGATAATTCTTCTGCAGCCTTCTTAAAACTGCGTAAACGTGCGGCAGCCTCAAAGGCACGAAGTGATGTCAAGGAAGGGAGTCGTATAGCCATACATGGATGATATCATTTCATCTATTGGTTGAAAATATATCGTTTGTTAGACAGAAATATTAAGTAGAAACTGACTGCACTTGAATATATTTCATCTATGAGAGTTCAATTGATATGACTACGTTATTACACATCGATTCCAGTGCACGCTATGGCAGTTCTGACGAAATTCCCCACGGCTCGCATACACGTCGGTTAACTTCGCGTTTCGTACAACAGTGGATTGCATTGCATCCCGAAACAAAAGTGCTCTACCGCGATGTAGGTCAGGAAGCACCACCACCTGTTACGGGAAAATGGATACATGCCGCTTTCACACCCGAACATGTTCGTGAAGATTGGATGAGAGAGGAGCTTAGGATGAGTGATATATTGGTGGACGAAGTGATACGCGCTGATCTTATTGTAGCTGGCGTACCAATGTATAACTTTGGGCCTCCTGCACAATTCAAGGCCTATGTTGACAACATAGTGCGGGTAGGGCGTACATTCGGATTTGATCGAAGCCGGAATGGCGAACCTTATTGGCCCCTGTTGGCAGGTGCTGGAAAACGCTTGGTCATCCTCTCTTCACGAGGTGATTACGGGTACCAACCGGGCAGTCGCCTCGGCAATCATAACTACGTAGAAAGAGCTGTACGCACCGCTTTTGCATACATTGGTGTGACGGATGTTCATGAAGCAGCCATTGAGTACGATGAGTTTGCCGATCATAGATTAGCCCATTCAATCAAACAGGCGGAGGCGGTTGTAGATGATCTTGTTTCTATGTTAGTCAACCGCTCTACTTAATCTAGGTTAGCGATCAACCCTTTTTCCTCTAGAGAATGCTTCCGCCGACATAAGGCGTAGAGGAAAAAGGGGATTATTGAAGAGCCTGATATCATGGGTGTGAAAGCAATTTCAATCCATCTGGACGTAATTCCCTTTTCGGTGATACATGTCGGTACAGTGTCTGCCGCGTGCCCGTGCTGTATGCCAAACCTGCCAGAGTGCGTTCAGAGATCAACTCACGTTCAAACTCAGCTAGCGCTACGAAAATACCAAAAACCAGTTTATCAGCGGCTGTTGTGGTATCTATAGATTGAGACCAACATCGCGCCCGAATCGGTCAAGTTTCCATACGACCAATGTGTCACCTGCTCGTAATGCTTTCAGGCAGTTTTCCAGTCCGGGGCGATCCTCGCGTTTGCCGGATGCCTGATCTTCATAAAATAGAGATACTCAGAATCACAATGACCATGGGACGAAATATGAAAAACGAGAGACTGGGAACACTATCAGACCGTCATACCAGTCGTCGGTTCATATCTAATTCTATACGGCCATATGGATTGATATAGTGGTTTATCAATGGAGATAGACCACGCCAATCGTCTTCTGTCATACGGTTGTGCCAGACAGGTTCAGCCAGAACATTCTGGATCAACAGCGTATTGATATAAACTAAGCTAATCTGCAACAAATTTAATGACAGCATAGACAGCTCCTGATCTTCTACCCGATTTGTTGTAAATTCACCGTGCTCACCATAAAAGATAAAATCATTGGCACTTAGAAGTCTGACGGATTTGAAAAATGGCGTTCACAATATGTGAAATTGCAGTCGCAATGCGTACTTATGAATGGATTTCCGTTTGACGTAACGCAATTCATCATAGTTAACATTCGGTTATTGGCTGGCTACACGTTTCAATCCCACATTGGTTCCTAAACCAAACAAACATAACAACAATCGGTGCTGTAATATGTCAGGTTCAAAGGCTTCCCGGCTAGCTGAGGTTCGAAATACAGATGAAAAATTTTCTCGTAAATCCACTTCCTTAAGTATGTCAGTTAACTCAAAATCAGCCCATCGTTTACCTATTTCATATTTCAGTGCCGATGTGTTGGGCGGTTCAAGTTGCTTATCCAGAGACGTTAGGCAAATTTTGTTTTTGCCGTGTTCTCTAAGGCGAACTTTCGTATTTTCTGGCAATCCTTTGTTCAAGATACCTAACCACTGATGCATGATTTCCTGAATTTGTACAATGAAAGTACTGTGTTGATATGACTGAAAATGAAACATTACGAAAAGAAGCCAAAGAATCCAGTAGAGGGGCGGCGCTTGGAATTCGAGTAGAGTCGAGATGTGGCGCGGTAATTTTGCAGGTCAGGCATATCTGTTGCCGCCTCTTTCGATTGGCGGTGCCTGACTGTCCTGACCATAAATCCCGTTTCCACACCCCGCTCATCGAACCGGACGTGCGCTTCTAACGCATCCGGCTCTCGGACAGGATCATGCCTTCGCCCACGGAAGCCTCTGCGGGAGCTTCGGCAACTGGATGAGTCCCAACTGATTATAGAAGTACTCATCGGGGTATCGCTTTAACCCTTTGCTTCGTTGCTTATGTTTCTTGCAGAGCCACCGGCGCAGCCGGGTTGTGGTATAGCGATCTATGAACCGATACGACTGTGTGACAGGGCCTAACCTGAAGTAGTTAGTCCAGCCCCCCAGTTTCTGGTTTAACCGCGTGACCATCTCACCGGCATCCATCCACTCCATGTTCCTGCTGGTCTGGAGTCTGACGGATTCGATCATCCGTTTAATGCTCCTCTTCGAGGGGCGAGTCCCTATATAAGCTTTCCTCGTCCTTGCTGAATACAAGCGTTTGAATGTGTAGCCAAGAAAGTCAAATTCCCCTTCCGGGAGCCTACACAGACGCGTCTTTTCTTCGTTTACCGTCAGCTTCAACTTCGCCATCAGCCCGCGCATTGCTGCCATTGCACGACTGGCGTTTCTGCGTTTGCAGCAGATCACCAGATCGTCGGCGTAGTTGACAATTCGTGCACCGAGGCTCTGTTCTATCCCCATCGCTTTCCTGCCCATAATGAAACGTCTCATGTACAGATTGGACAAGAGTGGGGATATCGGGGAACCCTGTGGTATTCCGCACTGATTATCCCGGTTTGCGGTTGTTCGCAGCACTTTACCATCTCGCATCTTTTCCTCTACTGGTGCTGCCAGCCATTGCTTAATCAATCGCAGGACGTTTCCGTCCACGATCCGACGCGCAACTGACTTCATCAGCTCGGGATGAGGTATGGTGTCGAAGTAACCTGACAGATCGGCATCTACAATATCGCTGTATCCGCTGGTCACCAGGCTGTGTACTTCCTGCACCGCGCTTTGTGCATTCCGGTTTCGCCTGTAGGCATGTTGCTCCGGTGGCAGGTCGGCTTCGAATATAGGTTCGAGCACCAACATTGCTGCCATCTGGCAAACTCTGTCTTTCAGGCAGGCGATCCCCAGCGGTCGGGTTTTCCCGTTTGGCTTGGGTATATGGACGCGTCTGACCGGTTTCGGGACGTATGTACCTTCCCGAAGTTGTTGCGCCAGTTCTCCGAGCCACCGTTCCACACCATATAACTCAATATCGTCGAAGGTCTGCCCATCCGTACCCGCTGCGCCTTTATTTCGGCGGCAACACTGGTACGCATAAATCAGCACACTACGATGGTATATTTTGTCGTACAACGCGTGGAATCTAAGCTCAGATCTTTCCTTCGCTTTCGCATGTAACGTCGTCTGCAATTCCTGAACGTATTTCGGAGTTCTTAGGTTGCCCAATCTCCAGTTCCTCATCACTTTCGGCGTTGTTTCTGAACTAAGGCTCCTTTCCTCCACCGGCATTACCCGGTTTCCCCGGTACTACGAGCCTCTCCGTCATCCTGTCGTGCCCGGTCTGGCCGTCACCGGTCACCGGTTGGTGTTAGCGTTCACCACACGCAGGACTTCCCGTGTTGCTCCGGTCTTCCTCTTGTATACATGCTGTCGCCACTACCCCGGTGGGGGTTGCAGGGTGCGCGTTTCGTTCACTTCCCCTGTAACTGGCAACCTTCCCCAATAATTTGGTGGGTCGGCCTCCACATTGCGTTTTTCGAGGCCTGTTCAGCGTTCACTCACGTTACGGCCTGCATACTCGCTGAATCACTAAAATGATCCTATACACCAGAGGCTTCAGCCGCTTTGTTACCGCCACGACTGCTCTGATTACTACCGGCTGGAACGAAAGTTGCCGGGCGGGGTTCGCACCCGCTGAAAGACCGTGCTTTTGCACGGCGCACAAGTTATTATACGTTAAGCCCCATTATTGTTTCGCCAGATATAATCGCTAGTCAAATTGATATGCTTCTAATCTAACGGAGAAAAACGGGATAACAGTTGATTATTGATCTCAATATCTTTGTGCTTTAAAAAACCGACAGTTCTTTCCATGTACACCGTATTCCACGATGTGATGCAGCAATGAAAAACGTCAACCCACTGACACGGTAACTCTGATTTTCCACAATCCTGTTCCTGATTTCGCTCGATGCACATTTCGGGTTTCACCTTTCAGACTAGCCCGCACCCGACGATGCGGTGCCGGTGCGAAAAATCAATCCAGAATGAATAATGTTTTTTCTATTCTTTTTAGACAGGAGATCTAATTATTGGAGGTATGACTGAACATTTTCATCTTTCAGTCTTAATTCACATCCCCTAAAACTCGCTTTGATACTGTTAAAGATTCTTTTTCCTTTGGGCTATCAGAAAAGCTGGCCTATTCATTGCTCTGTCGATGTAGGTAGTGTTCGATACTCTTATCAAGAGGTATCCCACATAATTTTGCCCACAAAAAAGTGTGTGATATGAATATATCCGCCAGTGTGGAGTTTTCTGCTGCTATCCATTGTAATTTTAAGATCGGTAAGTGTAACGGCTCGCGATAACAGAAAATAAAACTTCCCTGTACTACCTTATTATCTTTTTTGGGTCTACACCAAGGAGACATGCGATGAGACAATTTTTATGTTTTATTAGCGTTGTTTTGTCTCATTACAGTGCTACGTTTCCCTCATCTAAAGATAACCGAGACATTTTCATGGCACTTTATGGCTATGCCCGCGTATCAAGCAATGATCAAGATCTCACACTACAGACACAAATGCTTCGTGCCGCCGGTTGTGAAATTATCCAATCTGAAAAAGCCAGTGGTACCCAACGGAACGGGTGAGATGAACTACAACTGTTGCTGGACTTTTTGCGACCGGACGATACTCTGATTGTAACGCGGATAGATCGGCTGGCACGCAGCATTAAAGATTTGCAGGATATTGTTCATGCTTTGAATCAACGGGGAATTACCCTGAAAGCAACAGAACAACCTGTTGATACACGCACCGCAGCCGGAAAAGCCTTTTTCGATATGTTGGGCGTATTCGCCGAATTTGAAACCAACCTGCGCCGTGAGCGTCAACTGGAAGGGATTGCAGCAGCAAAAGCGCGTGGCGTGTACCGGGGTCGGAAATCGTCTATTGATCCCGCTGAAGTGTACCGTTTGTATGTGGTTGAAAAATGGGGGCAACGGCAATTGCCCGTCAACTCGGTATTGGCCGGGCCTCAATCTATCGTGTGTTAGATAACTATGGGCAGCCAGCGTAAATCCATTCCCACTGACTCCCTGTTGCAATTACGGCAACGGCTAGATCGCCTGCCGCCCAAAAGCCCGGAACGAACAACACAGATTGCAGCAGTGGCCCAATTGTACGATGTTTCCGTTACTACTGTTTATCGGGCTCTCCAGTGTGTTCTAAAACCCCGCACAATTCACCGGCGTGATCACGGTATCCCCCGTGTTCTACCTCCGTCTGAGTTAGAACATTATTGTGAGCTGATCGCTGCTTTGAAATTGCGTACGATCAACAAATCCGGCCGGCACTTATATCAACAGGACGAGCCATTCAGTTGCTCGAAGAGCACGGTGTGGAAACATCTCAAGGATTAGTGAAGACGCCTAAAGGATTGCTGCGAAAACCCACTGTTAATCGCTGGCTTTCTCTGTACCATCTCGACCAGCCTCGCTTGTTAAGGGAGCCGCCTGCCGTCAGGTTTCAGGCGGAATACAGCAATGATTGCTGGCAGTTTGATATATCACCGTCAGACCTCAAACATATTGATCGGCCGGACTGGCTTCAACAAACCAATGTTATAGGGTGTTAAAGTTGAGCATCGCGTTACTTTATTTTTAACCTGTACTTTTGCCAGATGGGGCGACAATTCGTGATCCGCAATACGGATCATGCGTTCATAAAGTTTTTTATCGCCCCAGCACAAAGAACGATAGCTCGCCGTTCAGGGGCGGGGCGAAGATGAAAAATTTCGAACCATTCATACACTGGTATCTGGACTACGCGCTGAGTCTGTGTAATCTGGAAGAAATGAAAAATGTGGTATTTTACAGTTTCGCTTTTACTGTGCCTAATGGAAGCATCAGTGTGTATGGTTCTAACGGTGACTGGGCAAAACCAAGACGGGTGTAGAACGATCGGGCACTTTCATCAATGGCGTGGACGATTATTGCTGAAATACCCACTTGTTCTGCCGTACTGGCGACGCGCTTCCAGGCATCTTGAAGAAGTAATGCGCCGAGTTTCTTCCCCTGATACTCCACATCGACAGCTAGGCGGCCGAGAAGTACCACCGGAATAGGATCTGGCATATTGCGTTTAAGCGATGAGGTCGATTCAATATGATTAATTGATCCCGCGCTGAGACAATAATAACCAATAACGTCTTTTGTACCTTCCTTGCAAATAACAAATGTGCGGCTCGCGCCAAGTTTATTATTTTTTAAAGCTCGGCGCGAAAGCCATTCGTTTAATGTTTCATGCTGGCAATAAAAATCATGGATATTATGTTCAGCCGTTAATATTTCAGGCGCGCTTATTCCCATGGTGCTTTATATCCCATGAGTTTTTTAAAGCCTGCATTATCAGAAAGCGGTTGCTCCAACATTTGCATGAATGCATCATATTTTTCGTCATTAACGAAAAAATGACGCTGATCAAGTATGGCTTCTTCAGCTGCACGGCAAGCTGCATCCAAGATGAAATCAGTGCGGGTCTTTGAGTGCAAGTTTGCGGCATGATCAATCAGTTCCCGCTGGAAGGCTTTCGCCCGGATGTTAATTGGCGTTTCTTTAGGTTGTGCTCTCATCATTCACCTGTATATAAAATGGCCAGAAAGTTATTATAGCAAACGTATAGCGAATAGCTATACGTTTTAACTATGGCTATTCGCATACAGGTAATTTGTCATGTTTGTTAGACGTTCCGACGATGTTCTTGGGGTTGTAAGCCGGAATCCAAGAAAATTCTGTCAGCCGAAATTCAGCCCTGCTATAAGTACATCAAGGTCAATAATTTTCCCGTTCTGGAAGGTATAATGCCCATTCAGCAAAATATGCTGCCAGGCAACGGGGGACAGTTGGGTTATCAATGCCTGTGTCTTGATGCTGTCTGATACCTTCGGTTTATTCAATAATCGGGATAAAATCGCGGAGTTATAGTAAATGATGGCGTTAGCAACTAATCGTCCACACTGATTACTGATTTCCGTTTCAATGTCGGTTCGTCCGGTGAGCTCCTTTTTTTGCCGCCGACCTGTGCGATGGCTGAACGGAGCTGATGATAAGATTCAATCCGGTTCTGTGAACGGTGTACATTTCGTTCTAACTGTGGATCCCGCAGGTAACGCAATGCGTAGAGGCTGCGTACCAACCGATCATACTCAAAGATAGCGCGCCGCGTTGGATTGGGTGCCGTATAAGTACACAGCTTACGAATAAGCAGACCTTGGGTCATTTCTTTCAACCCCAACGTGGCAACAATCCGGTCAATATTGGCTTTTTTGCGGATAATAAGTTGCCGATCAATCTGGCCGACGGGTTGAATCAGACATTTTTTGTACATTTCCGGATTATCAGCACAATATATTAAGGAGGTGCTCAAATATATATACTAATTATCTATTTTAAAAAATAATTTATTTATATTCAGTGTATTATTTAACTTAGTACAACCTGAGTATTAGTAAAAGCACACCGCATTAATAACATCTGGAGTTGCGCATTCAGGCTGGTGAAACGAGGTTCAAAACGCAGGCCGAACCAGTGAAGGATCGCGAAGTTAGCCTTATTAACACTGTGCATATCACCGGTGATAGCAGTTGGCTCGATATTCGAGGTGTTGCGATACCAGATATCAAAGACATGGTAAGCCTCATATTCGTTTGTGCCTATCAGATAACCGTTGAGAGGGACATGGTTACACAACAGGGTGTAAGCGACCACACCTTTGCCCCGTCCAAAATATTTGCGTGAGTGGCGCGCTTTCACCGTCGGATGATCAACTCCGAATTTCTGTCCATCGACCGCACCGTACAACACGTCAAGATCAAATGAATAATGCGGAAAGATCGGTAGTGTGGCAATCGCATTACTGATACAGTCATTGGCCGCCTGTAATGTCGCCTGGCGCAGATACTGCTGGTACGTATTTTCCAGAATGTGATAGGGAATATCACTGGTTCGAGCCATCACCTGATTACCGTGGTTCATAGCTTGTGCAATGATGACTGCCATCAAACTGTCCGTTTCGGCCTGTTTTTTCGCATAACGTGGCTGTAAAGGTTTCATCACCGACAGAAAATGGCACTGTTCATTCACAAAGCTGAGTACATCGGCAATATCGCAGAACGGCAGCCGGGCATAAAATGTTTGCTCCTGAGGCTTTCGATTATCTGCCTTGGATTTGCGCCAATGTAATTTCTGTGTGTCCTTCTCATATTCCAGATGTTTAAGTTGGCCTCGTTTCAGTTCGCGATTGAAAACCTGCCATTGTTGATGTAATTCCGATGACAGGGTATCCAGCAAAACATCAATAGGTTGCTTCAGAAAAGGGATCGCTATTTGCGCCAGAACATCGTGTTTTTCTTCATCTGAAACCAGCTCGTCGGAAAGATGGCGGTGTTGCAGGCTGTCATCCAGGTAAAATTCGCCTGACTGAAACCGTTTTCTTATCTGGCGGTATAGCCAGAACTCATAGCGGTCGGCATGCAAATGATTTGGATTGCTATTTTCGTCAAATATCAGCAAATACGGGCGCAGTCGTTTTGGTCAGGTTTCCGGCGGACATTCAGCCAGCGGACGCTGTGAAAAACGCTGTTTTTTGCTGAAGATATCTTTAGCCCAGATGAGCGCTTTAAGCCATGGACTGGCAGGATTAATACAGGCAAAATCCAGCCCAGTATACAGCGGACGCAAATGGCGGCGAACACGCCCCGCCAATTTGTCGACTGATTGCCAGTGCAGTGTCAGTTTTTTCAGTGGCTTACCGCGCATACGCCGTGCCGTATTTTGCACCGCGTCTCTTGGCATAATTGCCCAGGCTTGCTGACGTACTTCACCAAACGGTGTCATATCAGATACCCGATCATCGACATACAATGACAGCAGGCGATCCACCTGGGAAGTCTCCTGACGATGTTTATCTTGTTCATCGGTGAAGATCTTTTTTGCAATAGCCCGGCTTTCATCCTCCAGTTGCTTCATATGAAAGGTCATCGCATCAACCAGGTTGTCAGTAAACTGCCGATAACGCCACCAGGCATAACAAAGCAAATAGAGCTGTGTTTGATCGGTTTTCAGATTACGCAAATCGTAAATGGTGTAAAAATTCACCAAAATTGCGTAATACAGTAGGTTCTGCTGTGAAATACCCCAGCCTCTGGGTTGTAACACTTTAAAAATTTCATACAGGGGTTTCAGCGTAGCACGCTTTTCACGCTCTCGTGCCATCTGACGCCAGCCAAAATCTTGAGCATCTTGCCTGAGTACGGCCAGTTGAGACAACGTATCATCACGTACCAG
This sequence comes from Xenorhabdus sp. TH1, assembly GCF_037260955.1. Lineage (NCBI taxonomy): Bacteria > Pseudomonadati > Pseudomonadota > Gammaproteobacteria > Enterobacterales > Morganellaceae > Xenorhabdus > Xenorhabdus sp. TH1. Next base: position 69,132 of record NZ_CP147735.1, on the reverse strand, counting down.
CAGTTTATCCAGTAAGGCGGCAGCCGTTTCATCCAAAACCTCGGCCAGAATATTTCCTAGACGCTGGCGTTCAGCGGAAAGCGCCTGGCTGACCAGATCCTGTAGTGTGGTGTAACCGGGGCGGACAATTTTATTTTGATTAAGCCAGATGACCAATTCGGCGGCAACAAATCCTGGGGCAGCATCTTGCCGAACGATATGAGCCGCTTGTTGTGCGAGCTGAGGCAAAAATTCCCCAGACCAGGACTGATAGCTGAATAATCGGGTAATTTGCTCACGTTGAGTGTAACGTTCATGTTTAGTAATCAATTCACTCCTGAAAGATTCATCTTGGAAATAGTGGTTTATCACCAGGGGTTACGCATGAAATTTTGGTAGGCTAGAATTGATTAAATAACAGCGCTTCCATATAGCTATTATCCCACCCGGCTGATTTCTTTCGAGCACTCAAACTCAGTTTACTGTTGGTATCTCGTTTCACGATATTGAACGCCATTTTACGTAATTGGGCAAATATTCTTGTGGCGATCCGCTCTCTCATTCGTGAATCATCTTCTCGAAAAGTGACATCCAGAACCCAGTGTAAACTATTTTCGATAGCCCAATGCTTCCGTATGGCACTTAATTGAAAGGCGGGAGAATCATGGCAACTGCTTAGATAATAACGAAAATCAGAGGTCACTTTGTCAGAATAACGTTCTTGTCGTATCGTTTCCGTGACCAGAAGAGCCTGAATATCTGGCCAGGAACCTAAGTGTTTTGTTTCTGATGTCAGTGGCAGAACCCATCCACGTCGTCTGACGGTACGCCCATGGCTATCATCGAATTCATCATGATCAGGTTCAAGGTAAGGCTGTTGGATTATCTGTTGTTGCTGAAAATAGTTAACCGCTTCCGAAAAGGTTTTTCCCTGATTGCCTTTAAGGGGCAAAATATAATCGGCTTCACTCTCGCGTAGTTGCCGAGCAATTGTGCGTTGGCAGCCCATTGCATCAATCGTCACGAGATGCCCTTTCAATGAAAGCATCGATAATAATATGGGGATGCCTTAATTTCGTTTGATTTTCCGTCTACGGCACACTGACATAAGCTGAGTCCTTTCTCAACTGAGAATGCACTCACTACATGTAATGGGCTTTGTTCAATTTTCTTATCAAACGAATGGCGTAAACTTTTACCATCAATCGCAATGATCGCCCGCTTTTCTGAAGAAATATCATGGGAAACCCACTGATAAAAATGATATTCAAAGAGGTTCGGATTTAATAAACTGAAACAGCGTCGAAAAGTATCATGTGACGGAATACCGCCTTTGAGCGGGAGAAATGAACGCAGTCAATCCTTTTTTAGCTAACCGTATTGTTCAATATCAGTCCAGGCGTTAGCGCCGGCAATGACAGCGCATACCGCGATCACTAAGATATCAATAAAGCTGTGTTTGACCTTTCCCTGACAACGTGGATCTGGAAAATCAGAAAAGATATCCACTAATTCCTTCATCAGCATTCCTCTAAAAATGAAGGCATTATCCACTAAATATTTTCATGCGTAACCCCTGGGATAGAGATGCTTTACGTTCTCTGTTTTCGTCCGAATAAAATACTAAGGTTTTTTGCAGAATTAGTCACAAGAAGAACACCACAGATAATAATGATCATACCGACAATTTGAATCATAGTGATAGATTTTCCCATTATAAAACTGATGCATAGAGTAAAAATAGGAATTAAATTAGTAGTTATAGAAGTTTTTTCTGGCCCCAAGACTTGGCATCCTTTCGTCCAAAAATAGTAGGCCATGACCGTACCGGCGATTCCCATATAAGCCAAGAGACTCCATGAAAGGCCAGAGATAGCCAAATAATCGCCATAACTAAAGCCATCTGATAGGAAAGTAAAATAAGACACTGACATGAATACTGTACCAGAAAGAATTGTCCAGTAAGTTACTTGTACTGGTGGGATATGGGCAACTAGTTTTTTTGTTAGTACAGCATAAAGACCGCCACAAAAACAAGCTACTATAATCCATATATCACCTAGGCTGTAACTGAGAGTAGTGATATTGCCTTGAGTGATAACCAAGAAGACACCTGTGACACCTAATATCAGACCGATATATTGATTCAAAGTTACTTTTATATTAAGAAATAGTTTAGAAAAAATTACACTTATAAGTGGCATATTTGCCATTATTAATGCCCCATTTATGGGTGTTGTAAGTTTCATTCCAGCAAAAATAGCGTAATTAAAACAAAATACCCCTAGAAATCCTAATAACACTAAATAACCTATCTCTCTTAAGTCTAAATTCTTATTGCTTCCTCTATAGATAAAAATAGCAAATAAAAAAATCACTGAAGCGATTGCAAAACGAATGATCGATGAAACTATAGCCGGTAAATTTGTATCCAATGCAGCTATAGCGTTAAAGTTACTTCCCCAAAAAAACACTGCAGCAATAACCATAATCCATATATAACTGTTATTATTCATAGTATCTCCATTAGTTAGGATAGCCCGCTTTAGCGGGCTGTAAGTAATAGCTAACCTTCTGTCAGTGTTGTATTTTTAATAAAATTGAATACCTGCCCAAAAGCATCGGTATGAAACATAATATGCAGCGGTATTTTGATACCTAATTCACTCTCTATACGTGCTGATAGGCGCAGAATTGACAACGAGTCTGGTTTAGTCTGCCCTGGTTTATATCCAGTCTCTTTTAACCACAGTACACTGAGCTGGGATTTGAGATCTATCTCGTCAGGACGTTGCATCATAGGGTTACGATCATAGTCATCGTAAATGTTTATAGGGCTGTTACTCAGAACGGATACTTGCTCATGTAAGACCTGAAGATTTGGTTCCTGACCAATCATAACGGCTTGGATAATCTGTTGGTAAACCGAACTAACGACTTCTAGTTGCTCAGAACCTAAAACTTTCCCGTTAGCATTAAACACAATGTTGATATTGCCGGACATAATGTCTATACCAGCATTAACAAGCAGTGCAAAGTCAGCGTGTTCAAACCAGCGGATACGACCAATCATTTGTCTGTCCTGAAGCGCACTTTCATAAATGTGAAAATTGGTGAAATTAAACGCCGTTTCAGTTAACCGTTTAGTTTTAATATCGCTCTGGATAGAGGCATAGGGATAATTTCTATGGGAAGAATCTCCGTATAGCTTGCTGATAGCGAATGAATGAAATCATGTATTGTGTCAGCCGTTCCTGGCTGAGTACGCAGTGGTAATATATGAGATGTAAGCCAATAGTCTTGTCTCCTCCTTCTCTTTCTAACCGCATATTGCTGAAGATACCGGTAGTTATATCACTATCACCTGTAATGATATAGAGAGCAAAACAGTGGCAGGCCAAAAGTAACTGGTTGAGAGAAACATCATGAGGCCAACGCCCGATTTTTTAAACCCTCTGTTTCTTCATGTGTGTAATGTAAAGCACATTCGCTCCAGCGCGAACGTACTTCTGATGTGCTCCTTGGTAGCAGGTTATAGCGATAGTTCTTGAGATAGGTGCGCCAGAAATCAGCATCCTGATAATTATCTCGCGAATGCAGTTCGTGTGCGACAAAATCACGATAGTGTAAGAGAGTAATATTCTCAGGTAACTCATTAATTTTTCCTGCAACCAGGTTGCTGTAAAGGTTGAGGAGTTGTGTCATTAAGTTTGCCAGACTCCAACCATCCAAAATACAATGGTTAAAGCTAAATGCTAAATTGAATGTTTGCTCGGAGCAACGAATGGCGAAGAAACGCCCGATGGGAGCAGTAGACCAGTTGAACCCTGTCTGTTTTTCTTGTTCAAACCAATTATCAATAAATATGTCTTGCTCTGCCTTATCGAGATCAGAAATATCCAGTTCCGTTAGTGGAAGTGAAACATGGCTAAAAACAATTTGCATGATTTGTCCATAGTGACTGAAATCAAACGCAGTTCGTAAGATGTCATGTTCCGCAATAAGCATCTTAAGAGCTTGGCGGAATTTTTCACTGTCATAAGGTTTTTTTATTTCATAACACAGTAAATCATGAAATACGGATTGGCGAACATCGATTTCAGAATGGTAAATCATTCCCTGTTGCAATAAAGTTGCCGGATAAGCGTCTATTACGCCAGGTTGGATTTGTTTTTTTTGCTTTTCTGTCAACAAAGCAAATGGCGCCAATGCGGTATTTTTTTCACTGCATGAGTTTTAAGGCATTCAGCCATTTTTCTGATTGTTTGCTGACGGCAAAACGGGATGCTGCTGCACTGCGTTTCTTCCGCAAGGCCATACGCCAGCACGGGCGGCCTGAGGTAGTAACAATTGATAAAAGTGGCACCAATACCGCGGCGCTCACGACCCTTAATAACGAAATCGAACCGGAGGAGGCCATAAACATCCGGCAAAATACGTACCTGAATAACCTGATTGAACAGGATCATCACAACATCAAACGGCGAACCCGTCCCATGCTGGGATTCAAATCATTCCGACGGGTACAAACGCTCCTGGCGGGGATTGAATTGGTTGCCATGCTCAAAAAAGGTCAGTACCGGCAAGCGGAAGGCGAATGTTTATCGCCTGATGAACAATTTTACCTGATAGTTGTATAAAAGATAACCTCTCCACCATTACTCCGTTTGGCCTCCGTTAATGCGACAGAACCCTCAAAGCTAAGTGGTTGGGATGCGTTCATTACATTCTCTAATATTTTTCTGTAGCTACACGAAGAAGCTTAGAATTTATACATCATTATAAATGGTGAAACCGTATTAATTTGAATAACAAACAGACTTAGATCACAAAATATTAAAAACTCAATAACATTTTATTTACTTATGAATATTCGGGAGATATCTTTATTCAGCCTTGCAAGGATATGCATATGACGAAAAATCATTCACTATTTTTATCAGGAGATCATTATGGATTATCAACCACTGGCTAGCTAATTAGCTATAAATAAAAAATATGAGCAGGTATAATGCTTTTTATACCTGTTCACTCTAGGAAAATATATGAACCATGATAATAAAATATGTTAGCATAGGTTCCAATGAATTGGATACCTATTTAGATTATGCAGTATTTAATCTTATTGCAATTTTTATATTACATGCAAGCCCTGAAAAACTGGGTATATTAGGTTCATGTTTTGCATTGCCTTTTTTATTCTCAGGTTATTTATTCGGAAAAATATTTGATAAATACAAAGTCCGTTTGTTGAGAGGGATTCTTTTTTCTATCAATGCATGTGCCATGCTATTTATTGCATCAGCAGATAGTATGATTGTCCTTTACTCTATTGCATTTATTAAAACAATGGCTAGATGTGGAATTAATATATCAAACACAAAACTAAATAAAGATGATAAAGAAAGCATTCAATTTTATGAAATTTACGGATATTTAATTAATTTAAGTCGTATAATAATGCCTCTAATAGTTGTAGGATTATATAATCATATTGGGGTTTTGGCTATTGTATTTCTTTCTATTTTTCTTAGTCTTTCCGCTATATTAAGTACCTTTATTGATCCGGAAACATATAATTTCAGTAACACTAATTCCAAACACAAGAGTACTAGAGATTATGATTATTTTTCGTTAATAAGATTTATGATGAATGAGAAAACTCTAGGAATATTAATAACAGCATACACAATATCCAATCTTGCTTTTTTTCTTAGTAGCGATATGTTAGGTCTTTTTTTTAAAGAAATAGGTCAGTCTGAAAATAGCATTGGCATTATTATCTCTTTAATGGGAGTAGGTGGTTTTATTGGAACTAAATTAGCTTCTTTCTTAACAAAGAAATTAAAACCAAATTTAATATTGATTTTTTCTGTGCTGGTTAATACAGTTGCATTTATCTGCTTTGGTTTTTTTTCACCTATTACTACTTCTGTTTTATTTTTTTATTCAGCCATAATTCTCGTAGGATTGGCTTCAGGAATTACATTTTTCGCTATCCGATATGGCGTTAGAAATACAATTGGTTATGAAGTTATAGGGAAAGCAACTGGTATCATACAAATGATATCTTCTATAGTAGCAATTATTATGCCTATTGTTGGAGGTATTATTGCAGGTTATTTTGGAATTAATATTACTTTCAGGATTACGAGCATTATCTTTGCCTGCACCCTGCTCTATTTCAGTCTATATATCACTAAAAAAAACAGGAATAAAATATATGAATGGTAGTTCGCAAAAAATAAGTGACATAAATTTTTTGAATGACAAACATTATGATATATACCAGAAAGGAAAATCTCGTCAGATTTGGGACTGTTCCCTAGATTGGGATCTAGCACTAAATGATCGACTTCCAGATCGTCTGCGTGATACTGCTATCAGTGTTGCCAGTTTATCCGCACATGTTGAACTGCTGGGAATGGAAAACGCAGCTGAATTATTATTACAGACAGATGATTTTGCTCTTAAGATCGGTCTGGCACAAGCTGTAAATGATGAGGCCAGACATTCTGAACTTTTCTCTAAATATGCCATTCTCGCTAATGGAAATATTAAAGATTTATCCAGGACACGCGAACTATACATGGAACACTTCGCCGAACTAAAAACATTTGATGAAACATTTTTGAGTCATGTTTTTCTTGAAAATGGTGCACTAGAACAATTTAATATTTTTATTCATGCGTTCAGTGAACAAAGCTTAATTGGTCAGATTTATAAAGGTGCTCTACAAGATGAAGCTCGGCATGTTCAGTTAGGAATTAATTATTTCCGCCAGATTATTAGCCGTTCGCCAGAAAAAATGGAAATGATTCATGATCATCTAGTCACTTTTAAGAGAATTCTCCATGTTAATGAAGATGGCATAAACTGGCTTTCCGATATGAGTGGTATACCTGCAAAGGAAATTGAAAGTCGAATCCAGTACAGACATGACAACTTTATCAACAAAATTATGGGAGGAAAAAATGTTTAATGGAATAATAGTGATTAGAAATGCTATATCTGAACGTGAAATTGATATTATGTATCATTATCTGGCAGTTTCAAAAAATTGTGGATATTTAAAAGGAAATACAGATTCAGTATCTGCTCATATGTACTATGCATTACCCTATTTTGAAGCTATGTTGAGCTATTACTCCGATTTTGTATCTGAGATAGTTGGGGAAAGAGTGTATCCCAGTTATTCTTTTCTCTGGAATTATAAGAAAAATTATCAGCTTCCTAAACATAAAGATAGGAATTCTGTAGATTACATTATTTCTCTTGGGATTCACCCAAAAGAAGAAAGTGGCTGGAATCTTTTTATTGAAGATGAAGAAGTGGCTCTCCACTCGACGGATATACTGATTCTTGATGGAAAAAAACTTGAACATTGGCGTGAACCATGCCCTTATGAAAACCGCCTCCAATTAATACTTTGTTATACAAGAGATAAAAGTTTGATGTTTGATAAAAGAAAACATCTTGGGTTTGATCCAGTTCCAGAAGTTATTACTTCTCCATTTAAAAAACAGTTGTCTATTGACGATGCTTATATACAAGAATTAGGGGATAAATATGTTTGACCTCCTTTTATTCTTCTATATTAAAGATTAAAACTTGAGATACAGTGTTACATGATAGGTGCAGCATAGATTACATATGTGATTTCATACTAAATCGGCATTCCGCACATTATTCATAATTTATTGTTTTAATTAAAAATGGCACGTTTCTTATATAAATTCTTAAAAAGTATAGTGTTATAAAGATAGTAACGAAGTGCAGGTACAAAGCACTAGCGACTATACGGGATTAAGAACGAATTTGTCAGAAATTTTAGTTAGTTAAAATTAATTAGAAGATGTTCTTAGAAAATATCATGCTCACATACTAGTGAGTATGTTTCCCAACATTAGCGCTCTTATAAATATATTGGTTAGGACTAATTTGATGAAATTACCATAGAGTGATTAATTAAGGATAAAGTTGATATGCTAATAACTGATGTGGTAAACAGTATTTTTATTCAAGAAACAGTAGCCTCTCTTTGGCATCGTTTGACTGTATTTTTTTCGCCAAATCACGGACTTTTCATAGGTTACCTTTCTACCGCATTTTTTATATCAATAATCTATTTCTTTTGGAAACTGAAAACATTCAACCCAATCAGAGCTATTCGTGAAATTATCCGAACCCACAATTTCACATCACGCTCATCGCTGGATGATTTAAAATTCTACTTTTTTGACAAAGTACTGCTCGGTTTTATTTATGCATTTATACTCAAGGCGGCGCTCTTTTTTCGTCAATACGTTATGGAGCTGCTGGCTTTAAGCGAAATCTCTACACAACATTATGTGCCTGGAACGCTTCTTAGTGTTTTATTGACATTTGGTGCTCTACTAGTTTTTGATTTTGCTGTTTTTTTTGAACACTATTTGTCCCACAAGATTATGATATTATGGGAATTTCATAAAATTCATCATATGGCTGAACATCTCAATCCATTAACAGCTTACCGATCACATCCGGTTAATCAGTGCTCATTTATTTTTATTGTAAGCCTACTAACCGGCATCTATTCAGGGATCATTGGGTATTTTTTTGATTCAAAACACGCCATCATGATATTTGCTGGGCAAAACGTGTTTATGTTTATGCTACTAATGCTAGGATTGAATCTCCAACATTCTATGGTGTACCTACGATATCCTAGGTTTATAAGGAACATTCTTATCAGCCCAGCCTATCACCAACTACACCACAGCAGTGATACTAAACATCATGACCGGAATTTTGGATTCGTTTTTTCCTTTTGGGATAGGTTGTTTGGTACTCAGTTTTTTCCTTCTGCTGGAGTTAAGCTGGTTTTTGGTGTGGCGGGAGAGAAATATGAAAACTATGCTGGACTGAGAAAAATGTATTTTACTCCATTCAAACGAGCAGCCAAAAGAATTAAAAAATGGTTCAATGGCATTTAATGAAAACAGGATTAGTATGGAGTTATTATATGCAACGATTCCTTACATGGAGTATTACAAACGATGTGTGACGCAATAAAATTTCGATTATCAAGAGATTAAAAATAGCAGGAATAGTAAAATAATTGGTTATTGGTGAGTTCAGTGACCGTTTAGAAATTATGGAAGGATCTTATTTGAAAGATATTGCAAAAGCAGCATTTCAAGATATGAAATCACTCTCACTACAACAAGCTTTATTGAGTTAGGAGATAATTATGGAACATAAAATACTATCAACCTCAAAAAAATTCAAATCGGTACTAATAACAGGAGCATCCACAGGACTCGGTCGTGAAACTGCAGTTTTCCTTTCAAATAAAGGATTTACTGTTTTTTCAGGTGTGAGAGATACAAGCAACATAGCTCCAGATTTAACACACGATATTCATTATATACCACTTGATGTAACTCACATAGAAAGTATTGATAATGCATTATCACTAATTAAAAAGAGTGATGCTCCACCGCTTTGGGCTCTTATAAATAATGCAGGTATTTGTGTGCCCTCACCATTAGAAATTCTACCTATTGATGAACTAAGATATCAGTTGGAAACTAACGTGATAGGACAATTTTCTATAACCCAAAGAGTTCTTCCTCTTTTTCGCTATAGAAAAGGGCGTATTATTAATATTACGTCAAGCTTGGGTAATTTGGCTATGCCATATTTGGGCGCTTATTCTATGTCTCAATTCGCAAAAGAAGCTTTTAGTGATGCGTTAAGGCGAGAGTTGTACAACTCAGGTGTAAATGTGATAATCATTCAACCAGGATCTATCAATACTCCTCTCTGGGATAAGTTTCGACCCGTCGGACAGAACATTATGGCTAACACTAGTAGTTCTTCGAAAAAAATTTATAGTCGCTCTTTTCAAGCCTTCTTAGAAGGATGCTTAATACATGCACAATCCAGCACTACAACATCGGAGCATTTTGCTCAAACTGTTTACTTAGCTTTAACAGATAACTCTCCTAAAACAAGATATTTTGTTGGTCAAGATTCTATAGATTTTCGTGCCAAAGCACATAATTTATCGACTCGTACTTTGGATCATGAACTATCAACTATATCTCCAAGTTATGATGAATTTCTCATCGATTCTTCGATTCTGTCACATTAATGGGTGTAGTTATAAGGATTAGCTGGTCGAGTAGCCCGAGGGAATCTCACCTGCAGGCTCTCACGCAACCGGACGTGAATCTCTCGATTCATCCGGCTCCTATCGTCCAGTCATTCCAGCATGGGTAATCTGCCAATGAACAAACAGTCTAGGCCACCGCACAATTAGGGGTAGTGACCGGGTAGCTGCGATAACCGCCAACTTTAAGGGTATCATTTGGTGGTTGATACCAATCATAGGTTACAGTTTCCCCGCAGTAGTCAGCGCGGCATGTATTGTTTTGAATGGTAACAGTAAAGATAGACGGGCATCCAATAGCGGAACAGCACCATAGCTGGCATACCATTCGGCAACACGTTCATTCTTGGCATCAATCAACAATGCTACGCCGCCTGCCTGAACAGCCACCAACAAGCAACGCCGCCCAGCTGCAAGCAATAACTGACCACCGAGTCCTTGACTCTGTACTGAAAGATCTACAGCCAGACGGCCAAGTCGAAATACCGGCACATCATGTCGAGCTAGGCCGCGTTTAATCACCTCCGGTGCTCGTTCATAAGCAATGGAGGCGGGACTTAGGCTGTAGTAACCCAATATCTTTTCATTGTGCTCGCTAATAGCAAGGTAGGTTTTTGCCCCACCTTTTTCATGGCTCTGCCGGGCGTGTCGATATAGAAATTGATTCAATACCCCATCTCCACAATCGAAAGCACCGCGATCATGATGTTTGCCAATGGGTTCTTCGTGCCAGATTGGTTGTTTCATGATTGTTTCGGCATGGCAAATGCTGCGGCCATTAATTTATTATTGGGGACTGGCGGATTATCTAACAGATCCAGAACATGCAGACTGTCTCTTTCGGTCAGCGCCAGTCGCTCATTCTCGTCGATAATCTTCCGTGCTACTGACATCACATTGCGGAGCACAAACTCAGTCAAGTTGGTGTGCTGCAAAGCAGCTGCACGCATTAACAGCGACTTTTCGTCTGAGGCTATACGTAGCGACATACGGTCATTAGTTTCTACAGGGATTTGAGGCATGGTTAAGCTCTCCTAATTTGTACACACTAAAATTGTACATCAAGGTGTGCCTGTTAGCAAGGTGTACACAATGAAGGCGTACATTAATAATGTCAAATACGACCGTTTTTGGCACGGTCGTGAACCCTATCAATTTTGTCATTTTCAGAAGACGCCTGCACCAATTAATAGGGATTAGAGCCTGATGTGCATATGACTTCTGATAAAATAATGTCAGAAGTTGGCTGCACTAAACGTGATTATGCTTGGTACTCATGTGCACCAAAGTGAGGTGTGAGCATGTTAGACACACCACAAATTACTGAGCGGGGCGTGATGACATTGCCTGATAAGGCATGGCAAGAAGCTCAACGCAGAAATGAGGTCATTGAACCACTGGCAGCGCTTAATACGGTCGGTCATCAAGCTGCTGATGCTGCCGCTCAGACATTAGGTTTATCACGGCGGCAGGTATATGCCCTGATTAGCCGAACCCGGCAAGGCTCTGGTCTTGTGACAGATCTGGCACTGGGTCAATCTGATGGTGGAAAAGGAAAAAAACGCTTGCCGGAGTCAGTCGAAAGTATCATCCATGATTTACTGAAAAAGCGATGTTTTACTAAGCAGAAGTGCAGTCTGGCAGCACTTCACCGAGAGATTACTCAGGTCTGTAAAAAGCAAAATTTACCCGTACCAACACGCAATACGGTGGCATTGCGGGTAGCTAACCTTGATCCACTCAAAACGATACATTACCGAGAAGGCCAAGATGCAACCCGGGATCGACAAAGTACCGGAGGTTTACCTCCCGCCGTGGCTGCACCGCTGGAACAGGTACAAATTGACCACACAGTCATTGATCTAATCGTTGTTGATACTTGTGATCGGCGACCGATTGGTCGCCCATACCTTACCATCGCTATTGATGTATTCACGCGTTGCGTGCTTGGCATGGTGATCACCCTGGAAGCACCGTCTGCTGTTTCTGTAGGGCTTTGTCTCGCCCACATCGCTTGTGACAAACGCCCTTGGCTGGAAAGGTTGGATGTAGAAATGAGCTGGCCGATGAGTGGCAAACCCAGACAACTCTATCTCGACAACGCAGCTGAATCTAAAAGTGAAGCTCTGCGCCGGGGCTGCGAACAACACGGTATCCGATTGGACTATCGTCCCCCCGGGCAACCACACTATGGCGGCATTGTAGAATGGCTCATCGGTACAACAATGCAAATGGTTCACGATGAATTGCCGGGAACCACCTTCTCCAACCCCAAACAACGTGGGGAATATACTTCCGATAAGTTAGCTTCTCTGACACTGTCTGAACTAGAGCGCTGGTTCACTCTGGCGCTCGGTGCCTATCACGGTTCGGTACACAGTGGTATACTTCAACCTCCGGCTGCATGCTGGGCTGAAGCAGTGGAGCGAATTTGTTGTCACGCACACGACCGCCTTTCTGGTTGATTTTCTACCCGTGTTCCGCCGCACTCTGACACATACCGGCTTTGTTATCGACCACATTCATTACTACGCTGACGTACTCAAGCCCTGGATTGCCCGACGTGAAAATTTTCCTGCGTTTCTGATCCGGCGTGACCCACGCGATATCAGCCGTATTTGGGTACTGGAACCAGAGGGGCAGCATTATCTGGAAATCCGGGTTTTGCGCCCATTCCCTCGATAAGTTCACTCACCGCGATTTATTACTCTGTGGCAGGTTCTTCAGTTTCTGAATCTGCTAGCGGATCAACACGTTCCAGCATACTGTATAGGTTCAGTAAACCACTCCTGTTCCCAAAAACATAGTTCCCTGCCAATTGTATATGGCGCCAGGCCACAGGTGAAAAACCGGCGATCAGATTGACTGCTTTCTGATTTCCTTCCTTCTGGAACTTTTCAATTAACGCAGACAGCAACGCTGAATTGTAATAAATAATACAGTTAGCAATCAGTCTGGCGCAGTCATTCCACTGATCGATCTGATAATCGTTTCCGCCCCGGAACTGATTACCATTGACCGATGCAATTGCTCTGCGTAACTGGTGATAGGCCTCCCCACGATTCAACGCTTGCTGTACAAACTGCCTCAGCGTTTTGTTATCAACATACTCCAAAAGATAAAGGCATTTAATCAGTCGATCATATTCATGAAGTACTAACAGTGTTCGGTGACTGCGTTTGTCATTGGACAGCTTTTTTATCACCGTACTTTGCTGGGTGGCTTTACGGCTGAGTGAGCAGATAATGTGCTGGATATTTTCCCATTCCCGTTCGATTAATTTACGCCGGATAGGTTTTTTTAGTTTAAGATTCACATCTGTGCCTGTATTCACCTCAAATTGTTTCGCGAACGCATGTTTAAATCGGGCATAACGTGGCGAGAACTGATAACCAAAGATATCCAGAATCGCAAAATTGACATTATTGATACCGTGTGTGTCTGTTGCCAGTGATTTCGGCTGAATATCACTGCTGTTATTGTAGAGTAAGTCAAAAGCATAGTGCCCTTCATACTCATTAGGTGAAATCACTACGGTGTTGATAGGAACATGATTAGAGACCAACGTCATTGCTGAGACGCCTTTCCCCTTACGGAAATATTTAGCCGAGAATCTGGCTTTGAATGTATTGGCACGACAAGCATACTTCTGACCGTCGATACTGCCAAAAGGCGATGACTCGTTGATCGTGTAATACCTGAATACAGGTAATTTGGCTATTCCATTCGAGATCAGGTCATTGGCTGCGCTAATCGTTTCAGGCCGGACGAACGAATCATTGATGCTACGTAAAACGCCAATGCTACGATCTGAAATCGCCGCTATCCGGTGAAGACCATAATTTGTGCCATTACCAAAAATACAGGCGATTAAATTATCTTCCTCTGCCTGCGTGCATTTTTTTCTGGTGGCGATACCTTGAAAAACATGAAGAAACCCCGTTTTCTGATTGACATAATTCATGATCTCAATAATTCCCATATGACTTATCTGGCTATATACCGGATTATCAATATCATCGCGCCACCGTCGATTCGCTAATGTCCACGCAAGCTGGTTTGAGTGAGGCTGTAATTTGACAAACTCATTGGTATCATCAGAGATACTGGTGGCAATTTGGTTCATTCGCTGCTCAAGTCGTTTTCCAAATTCATCCAGTGTCTGAGCTATGGGGACTGATAGCCGTTGCAAACCGGTTTTCTCGATAAGGCTAATTTTGTCGTTTTCCCAGTCTTTGACCGGAATAAGGTCATCTTCCAACCGTTTATTTTTTTCGCTTTCAGTAATGTAAGTCTGTTCGGGATAGATACTCTTGATGGTCTGATGGGTTTCCAGCTCCCGATCCAGCTCAGAAGGGGAAAAATCACGGGCTGAGCCTTTGTATGCGGATAAGCTGTTAAGCAAGCCTTGAGTGGAAATGATTTGTTTCAACCTGTCGGTTGTTGCGTCAGACATTTGTTGTGAAAGAATGGCTTCAATACGTTGTTGTTCTGCCACAAGAGTCTCCGTCACCAGTTCTTGCAAGCGGGTATAGCCGGGAAGAGCAATTCGCTTCTGACCCAAAAAAGCCAGAATTTCATCAAAAATATACCGGGGATCGGTACAGATTGTCGCGACATCTTTTAGATGGGTTATCAAAGCCGTATGGTGAACTTGGGTGAGACGCTCAAAATTCAGGGTATCCAGTGCTTTTTTGACGAGTTTGAAACGGGTACTTTTAGCCATATTGACCCATATCGGTTTTTCATCCGGGAAGTAAGTCTTGCGAACGTACTCAGCATCTTCAGCGACTTCATTAAGGTTAAATTTTTGAATGACAGGCTTAGCCCGAAAATAGCCCAGTAGCAGAATAAAATAGATCCGGGTTTCCGGCTTATTCAACTCTGCAACAATCGTCGTGGTATGAGGATCTAAAGAGAAATAGTCTTCTCTGTTGGCATGGCTGAATACAGGGCGTTCATATAATTCTTTGACTTCATTCTGGCTTAAGATGTGGAGTCGCCTTTCGCTCTTCTTGGTATCACTCATTATCCGCTTTAGGTATCATAATTTGTAAGTTCTGATACTTTACAGTCGGGCATTTAAGCCAATATCAAATATCTTGATTTTATGATTATGATACCTGATAGTATCAATATCGATTTTTGATACTGAGAACGATACAAATGGCATTGCTGGGCTACGCAAGGGTTTCGACCACACAACAAAAACTGGATATTCAGATTATGGTTCTGAAACAGGCGGGGATCCGTGAAGATCGGATTTTCACGGATAAGATGACCGGAAAAACTGATAACAGAGAAGGGTTGAAAAAGTTACTGGCCAGAGCTGAAAGAGACGACACCATTATATGTACCAAAATGGATCGTTTAGGCCGCAATACTGCGGACATGATCAAAATTGTCGATAGCTGCTACAAAAAAGGTATAGCTATTCGGTTTTTGGACAACAGCCTTAGCACTGAGGGTACGATGGGTAAAATGATGGTTCAGATTCTGGCTGCGGTGACTGAGGCAGAGCGCGAACGCATTCTTGAGCGTACTAATGAAGGTCGCCAATTTGCAAAGGAATCCGGCGTTAGATTTGGCAGAAAACCGCATAAAGGTGCAGTTCAGGCCAAGAATATGATAATTCAGGAAGCACCGATGAAAGACGTCATGGAAAGGACGGGAATATCCAGAGCAACCTACTTTAGACTGAAAAAGAGGGTTTGATTTTGTGAAGTGAACTTATCGAGGGAATGGGCAGTGCGCTGGGAAAAGCTGTACTGATCTTGTGGGTGAAAGTCCCACCGTAGAAGGTTAGCCAGACTACTACGTAGCGAGTCTTGCGTGTCCGGCGGTAACAAAGGAGACGAAGCGTAGACAGCGAAACATTCGAGCCGGAATCAAATGATGAACGTGATAGCTCCGAAATACATCTGATCGTGTGTGCCGATAGTTAGCCCAGCTAGCAGGCAACAGTTACTGGATGGTCATACTGGCGAATATCCATACAGCAACACACACCGGAGCCGCAGGCGTCAGCGAGTTTGTAGAGAACAGTATGGAACCCAGGAGATCCTGATATTTCTCAATGGAGTGAGTATTTCTGGCGCAAGTGCAAAACACAAGGCCGGAGAAATGAGTATCAGGAAGTCGGAGTCAGTCATAGTAGTGATGAAGCGGGTAATGACCGTGGAGCAAAGGGCTGGCAGACAGATCGAACGTAAGAGGGCAACAATGACCGTACACAGCAACGACGGAATTTCATGGTTAACGAAACTTGAGCGTATAGGCGAGAAATCAGCAGGTAATAAGCAACAAGTGTTTAATAATTTAGGACATTTGTTGAACTGTGACATGCTGAAAGGGCAATTCCTGCGGCTGGACGGGAGTAAAGCCGCGGGTATTGATCGCATGACAAAAGCCGCTTACGGTGAACACCTTGATGAGAATATTCAACATCTCATTCTGCGGATACGCAGAGGAACGTATCACCCGAAAGCAGCCCGTATCACTGAGATCCCGAAAGAGGATGGCAGTAAACGGCCTTTAGCGATTTCGTGCATAGAAGATAAACTGATCCAGCTTGCGGTCAATGATATCCTCAGCCGAATTTATGAACCGCTGTTTATGCCCTGCTCCTACGGTTTCCGGCCGGGGCTTGATTGTCATACGGCATTAAGGGCACTACAGCAGCAAACATTCCGTAACTGGAATGGTGCGGTAGTGGAAATCGACATCCGAAAGTATTTCAACACGATACCACATATCGAGTTGATGAGTTTGCTCCGGAAGAAGATATCAGATCGACGCTTTCTCAGATTGATTGAGGTACTGCTAATGGCACCCGTCATGATGGACAAGGTGGTTTCCAACAATGTCTGTGGATGTCCGCAAGGTTCAATCCTGTCACCCGTGCTTGCCAATATCTACCTACATCACGTGATTGATGAATGGTTTGACGAAATCAGCCGCTCCCACATTCGTGGTCGGGCAGAGATGGTAAGATATGCCGATGACATGGTGTTTACCTTTCAGTATCCCAAAGAAGCAAAGCGTTTCTATGAAGTTTTACCGAAAAGACTGAATAAATATGGTTTGGAGTTGCACGATGACAAATCGCAGTTAATTTCTGCGGGACACGTTGCAGCAATGAGAGCCGATTTGTCAGGAAAACGGTTACCCACGTTTAACTTTCTGGGCTTTACCTGCTATTGGGGTAAAACGCGAAAAGGATACTGGCGGTTGAAATTGACCAGCCGAAAAGACCGTTTCGCAGCTAAATTGAAGGGACTCAGGGATTTTCTCCGGAAGAACCTGAACACGACTGATATAAGGCTAATCCTGAATACTGTCATCAGGGTAGTCAGAGGCTGGATAAACTATCACAGTGTTTCTGACAACCAGAGAAGAGTTGAGCAATTTATCTACCAAAGCAAGTGGATAATTTATCGATGGTTTAACCGGAAAGGTGGGCGTCACCGGCTAACGTGGGAAAAGCTAAATCTAATCCTGAAAATGCTGAATTATCCATCCCGATGGAAAACACATTCAATGTTCAATTCTCGCTGAATAGGTGTAGGGGCACAGGTCTGTCGGGAGCCGGATGCGGTAGTTCCGCACGTCCGGTTCTGAGGAGGGGGCTGTCTGGGTGACCGGACAGCTCTACTCACCCAAAACCCCTAAATAGATCTCTTCAGGCTCAGAGGAAGTAGGTTCTATTGTTGATTCAATAAGTTTTGCCCGATTTTGATTTTTTTCTTTCACCATTCCAGTGATGTTAGCGAGTCGTAATTCTAAGTCATTCATTCTACTGACTCCTTGAGAAAGGCGAGTATGTTAAGTAATTCAGAAAATTCATTCGCGCGCATTGCAGGCAGTCGAACGGACAACCCTTTACGAAGACGCTCGCAAATCATTATCATTGTCAGTGCTGACATTTTCATATCTCCTATGGTCTTGTTGGTAATCAGCCCCTACTCTTGGTCGTGGAGGGGCTGATTTCATTGTAAAAACAATCTAACAGTACTTTTCGAGACGATAAGTCCTTTATCTTGTAACCAGTCCGCTATTTGTTGAAATGAAAACCCCCTCGCTCTCATTTCCTCTATTTCTGCTCTGTAACGCTCAAGCAAATTTTGTTTGTGACCTTTTGGTTTTTCCACCTATCCTCCTAGATAAATCATTTGATTCAAAAAAATCATTTAAGTCAAAATTAATCATTTAAACCAAATAAGTCAATTTATTAGGTAATTTAAATATAAGACTGTGATAAAAAGCACGGCATATCAGGTAGGGTGACTAAATTAAGAAATAAAAATAACTATTTGTATATAAAAGTATTTTTACAAAAAATGGCGTGGGATTTTTAATAGCTAATCTTCTTTAATATAAAAATAATCGTTTTTAATCCCCTACACTTGTGGATAACCTTGCAAAAAACCAGCGAGCAGATCTCGCACATCCCCTCAGAAACGAGTTGAAAACAAGGTAAGTAATATTTAATCATTTTGAATACGATACCCTCCTTATGCTTGTCCTAGTAAAATTCCTTTAGTTCATCAAAGAAACATTAAATTCAGTGTGAACATACTTCAAATAAGCATCTGATAAAATTCCGCTTCCTCGATGGTTAGTTCGCTCTGCTCAAACCATCTTGCGGCGAGCGGTGTGGGTTAACATGCTTTAAATTCCGTTTTCTGAGGATATGTGCTAATGTGGGTTTGTGGGATAATTCATAAGAGAAATAAATTATGAGCCGTTTAACTATTGATATAACCGATCAACAACACAAAAGTTTGAAAGCGTTGGCAGCCTTGCAGGGCAAAACAATCAAGCAATATACACTCGAACGTTTGTTCCCTGACATGACCGATAGCGATCAAGCATGGCAAGAATTGAAGGTCTTATTAAATACGCGGATCAGTGAAGGGATGGAAGGTAAGGTATCGAAAAAAAGCATCGACGAAATTGTTAATGAAGAACTTGCCAAGAACGGACGCGATTAATGGGCTATGTACTGACAGAAGCCGCTGAAGCTGATTTGTGCGCCATTACATTACTACCCTGAAACAAGGTATTGAACGTCTCGCTTGCGGCAAAGGATCTTTCAAGGATATGAGCGAATTCTTTCCATCATGGCGCGTTGTGAACATCATTATGTATTTTGTTTGCCACGCAAAGATGCTCCTGCGTTAATAGTGGCAATTTTTCATGAGAGGATGGACTTATTGGCACGCCTTGTTGACCGACTAAAGTTGTGATTGGATTTTAAAAAGATCTGAGAGCATAAAAATTACGATTTATCAACCATCGCGATTTGGATTGTGAATTGCATGATGCTGTCCTCCCGGGTTGTGGCTACTGTATTCCCCCGTTTTTTAGCTGGTGACGCAATTTATAATACGTAGAAACACCTAATCCTACGTTATCGCAGGCCAGCTTTAACTTGATACCTTTTGCTCTTAACGCGTCTATTTGAGGTAATTTACTGATATCCGCAGGCGGCCTGCCCGTTCGTTCCCCGCGCTGTTTTTTTGCTGCGATCCTTTCGTTTTGCCTCTCCCGAATGAGTGCCCGTTCAAACTGACTGAAGGCCGACATCATATGCAGTTGCAGCTCTTGCATGGGCGTGCTCTCGTGAGCACTAAACGTAAGCTGCTCTTTCAGGAATATCAGTGTAATACCTTGCTGGCGTAAACGCAGGGTCAGGCTACACATATCCATCATATTGCGGCATAACCGATCGATGGAGTGAACAACAATCGTGTCACCGGTTCTGACAGGGGTTACGCATGAAAATATTTAGTGGATAATTCCTTTATTTTAGAGGGGGGCCGATGAAAGAATTAGTGGAGGTCTTTTCTGATTTTCCAGATCCACATTGTTAGGGAAAGGTTAAACACCGTTTTATTGATATCTTAGTGATCGCGGTATGCGCTGTCATTGCCGGGGCTAACGCCTGGATCGATATTGAACAGTACGGCCAGCTAAAAAAGGATTGGCTGGGTTCATTTCTTCTGCTCAAAGGCGGTATTCCGTCACATGATACTTTCCGGCGCTGTTTTAGTTTATTAAATCCGGGCCTCTTTGAACGTCATTTTTATCAGTGGATTTCTCGTGACGTCTCTTCAGAAAAGCGAGCGATCATTGCGATTGATGGTAAAAGTTTACGCCATTCGTTTGATAAGAAAATTGAACAAAGCCCACTACATGTGGTGAGTGCATTCTCGGTTGAGAAAGGACTCAGCTTATGTCAGTGTGCAGTAGACGGAAAATCAAACGAAATTAAGGCCATCCCCGCATTATTATCGATGCTTTCATTGAAAGGACATCTCGTGACGATTGATGCGATGGGCTGCCAACGCACGATTGCTCAGCAATTACGTGAGAGTGAAGCCGATTATATTTTGTCGCTTAAAGGCAATCAGGGAAAAACTTTTTCGGAAGCTGTTAATTATTTTCAACAGCAACAGATAACCCAAAAACCTTACCTTAAACCTGACTATGATGAATTCGATGATAGTCATGGACGTACCGTCAGACGACGTGGATGGGTTCTGCCGCTGACATCAGAAACAAAATACCTAAGTTCTTGGCCAAATATTCAGGCCCTTCTGGTAACGGAAACGATACGGCAAGAACACTACTCTGACACGGTGACCTCTGATTTTCGTTATTATTTAAGTAGTTGCCGGGATAATCCCACCTTTCAGTTAGGTGCGATACGAAAACATTGGGCTATCGAAAATAGTTTACACTGGGTACTGGATGTCACTTTTCGAGAAGATGACTCACGGATGAGAGAGCGGATCGCCACAAGAGTATTTGCCCAATTACGTAAAATGGCACTCAATATCGTTAAACGAGATACCAACAGTAAACTGAGTTTAAGTGCCCGAAGGAAATCGGCCGGGTGGGATAATGGCTATATGGAAGCGCTGTTATTTAATCAATTTTAGCCTACTAAAATTTCATGCGTAACCCCTGGTGTGTTGTCCGACCACTGCGTTTTTCCTGATAAAGACGTTCACACTCCGCTTGTCTTAATTTTTCCAGCTGAATGTCTAAACTTTGACCTGTTGAGCTGACCCGCGCATAACCAATTTTTGCCATAACCTATCATTATCCTTTAGACCATTTGATTGAGTACTTATGATAGGACTTTTAAGAGCTATTTCCAGCGACTATTAAAAAGTATACTTTTTAATAGCTTTAAATTTGATCGAATCGTTCGATTCGTTTATATTGTTTGAATCATGCTATGATTCAATGAGAGGACTATTATGGATGCTCTTTCTGCCAATGAAGCCAAAACCCAGTTTGGCGACATGCTACTCAAAGCACAACGTGCCCCAATCCAAATCAATAAAAACGGAAAACCCGTTGCGGTGGTTATCTCAATGGATGAATACGAAAGCATTGAAACACTCCGGTTAAAATTATTGCAGTCAAGAGCTGAACAGGCCAGAGTTGATATTGAATCCGGTAACACCCTCGATGGCGAAGCTTTTTTTAATGAACTGATATCAGGTCAGTACGATTAGAATTTCACCTATTGAGGAAAAAAATGTCTGTAGCCGGACTTAGCGCAGAACAATTACGGTGGGTGAAACGTATACATGACTATGCTGCCCGTTTTCCTCTAACCGAAACCGGTGATGCGCAATTACGGAAAACCTGTTACGACTATATGGATACATTCAAACAGGTGATAGACAGTGCATCAATTGCCCAGCTGGATGGTATCTGTCAGCAATACACCGGTTTTTTCCGGTTCGCCAAACTCATGGAAATGCTGGCTCAGGGTATTGCTGAGGGCATTATCGACGTTCCCAGGGATCATTAACCATCATGGACATATCACACTACCGTTTAACGCCTGATACCCAGGCCGATCTGATTGAAATTCGCCGTTTTACTGTACAACAATGGGGTGAGGTGCAATCAGAAAAATACCTGTCAGGACTTCAACAAACCTTTCGTTTGCTGGCTTCTACCCCTGCACTGGGAAGAGACAGGCCAGACGTCGGATCGGGCGTATTGAGTTTTCCTTATGTCAGTCATGTCATTTATTACCTCATCCACGAACGGCAACCGGTGATATTTGGTGTGCTGCACAAACGAATGGTGCCGGCAAATCATCTGGACGGACGCGAAATGATTTGATTGTCTGTAAGCGCTCAATTAAACCGTGCAGTTCACATTAATCGCTGATGTTCACGTTCCACGGCAACAGGTCGTGCAGGGGCTCACCGGATTGGCGTCTGGGGAGTTCGGTAAAAATATGCCGGAAGTAAAAATAAAGATTGATGTCATTGGCCCGGCAGGTCATCACCAGGCTGTACAGATTCGCACTGGCAAAGGCTCCGTCTGCCGACGTGGAAAACAGCCAATTCTTGCGTCCGGTGGTGAACGGGCGGATATCCCGCTCGGTGACATTATTGTCAATGCTGAGATGCCCGTTTTCCAGATAGATTATCAGTTTCGGCCACTGGTTCAGCGTATAAGTGATCGCCGTGCCGATGATACTTTTCGGCAACACGCTTTGACTCGCTTCGGTCAGCCAGTCGTGGAACGCTTTCAGAACCGGGGACGCTTTTTCCTGTCATAATCGCCGTCGTGCATCGGGGCTGAGTAACCGCGCTTCCCGCTCAATGGCATACAGCCGGGCGATAAAAGTCAGCCCTTGTTCAGCACGTCCGGCTTTTTTACCCACCTGAGCTTTCTGGGCGTCCGTAAATTTGCGACGGACATGCGCCATGCACCCGGCGTGTCTGACCGATTTCAGCGTATCGTAAGCCGCATAGCCATCGGTCAGCAGGTCACCGGCATAATCCCCTAAAAAATCGGCGGCACAACGCCCGCTGCGGCTTGGCTGGTAGTCGAAAATCACCGCCGGATGAGCGGCAAATTCGCCACTGCGATACACCCACATATAAGATTTGCTCTGCGCCGGGCGATCCGCTTCGTGGAGCACCTGAACAGGCGTTTCATCCGCACAAATCAGCGGTTCATTGAGTAAGTGCGCCTGCATCTGTTCAACCAGCACATGCACCTTGCGACCAAGCTACACACACCAGTTCGCCAGCGTACTTCGGCTAATCTCAATACCGGAACGCGCTAAAATATCGGCCTGCCGGTACAGCGGCAGTGCATCGACATATTTAGCCGTGACAATGGCGGCCTGTGTCTCCGGGCTGGTGATCGTCCGGGGTAACAAGCTGGCTGGGGACGGCGCCGTGATAATTTTGCTGTGAGGTTCGGTTTTTTCACACTGCCGACAGGTGTATTTGGTGCGTTCGTGACGAATGACGTTGACTTTCTGCGGCACAATTTTCAGGGTTTCTGACGTTTCGGTCCCACAGGCATGCAGCGGCTCGCCACAACAGTCGCAGTGCGGCACATTCAGCGTATGACACTGCACTTCCCGCGCTAATCCTGCCGGTAACGGCTGACGCCCTTTTTTGTGATGTGCCGGCGTCGGTTTAGGCCGGCTTATCTGCTGTTCCGCCTCGTTAAAGGTGCCTTTATCGGCTTTTTCACTCTGTTTGCCAAAGCGTTTCGATTTGCTGAGATTGAGCTGTTCGAGCAGGTGCTGGATTTGAGTTCGCAGCTCAGCCAGGGATTCAGCCTGCGCCTGATTAAGCGCCTGAAGCTGGCAAACGAGCGCTTTGAGTTGGTCAATATCATCCGGCAGGTCAGTCATCATTCAGGCTCTCAGAAGGAAAACCCCTGAGTGTGACAGTTAAATCTGATCGTGCCAGTCTTAATGAACGATCAGTGTCACCGATCACATTTTCAAGCCCTGTAAGGGCTGATGCGCACGAGGATGGGTTAATGCCAGACCCGACAACAGCCAGTTCAATTGCGGGCGCGTAATATGGACGGTGCCGTCCGCCACGGGCGCTGGCCACTGAAAACGGCCCTTTTCCAGCCGGCGGTAGTAGCGCCAGAAGCCGTTGGTGTCCCAGAACAGGATCTTGAGTTTGTCGCGATGACGGTTACAAAAAATAAATCCGGCTTCACTGAGCGGATCCAACCCCAGCGCCTCCACCACATTCGCCAGCCCGTCGATGGATTTTCGCATGTCGGTCGGGCCGGAGACCAGATAGAGGTGACCAACCGGTATCATCGCAGCGCCTCAACCCAGTGGCGGATCTGTGCAGGGGATAATCCGGCGGGCAGCTCCGCCCGAAGTCCGTTGGGCAGGCAGAGTATGATGGTGTGCCCGGCATTCGCATGTTCTTCAACCACAACAGGATGCAGGCATTGAGGTTCACGCTGTTGCCGACGTTTTTTTTGTCCAGTAGTAAAACGTCGCCAGCTTAATCGCATGGTGCTGGTAAAACACCGTCACCGTCTGTCCGCTCTGCTGCTGGGAATCAATCATCCCTGCCCAGTATTGCTGTTTTTCAGTCAGTGTCATGGTGGTTTATCTCCTGAATAAAAAGAAAACACACGATGACAAAAAATTAATTAATCGGGTATGTAGGGTTAATTAGGCGTTTACTTTTCACTAACATTGAACTCTTTATAGGTATTTCTGGACATACCGTTAAGAGTTGGAGTAGCTATGTTGATAACTGGTATATTATTAACTTGGTTAACTTGAGTGTTAAAATCATTAGGAATGATATCATTAGCAAAAGCTAGGTTAATAGAAACTAACAAAGTTAATGTAGAAATCTTTGTAAAAGTTTTAAAGTTTTTCATAAAATCCTATTTTTATGTAGATCTGCTTTGATTTAAATCAAAGCAGATCTAATAATAATGAAATAGGTTTAATTGTTATATTCTAAGTAAGTCTCCTGTATAATCAAGTGGGATTTTACAAGCATAACCTCTACTAGAATCTACAACGCTTCTTAAATATTCATTAAAAGTTAAATCAGTATCTACTATTGTGTCATAGTTAGTATCAAGATAATAAACTAAATCAGGATTATCTGAATCAGTTAATAAGAAATAATGCAAAATTCCTTCATTTTCCATTGAAATAAAGAAAGGTTTTTGTTCTACTAAATCAAATCGTTGAACTTCTCTTAATCCATTTTCACATCCTATTTGAAATTTTATCTCATCTCTGATATTAGCAGTTTCACTATAAAAACTTAAAGGTTGATTTGAAAAAAAACCTCCACTGCAACGCCCTATGTGAATTAAAAAATCAAGTAATTGACCTTGAATTTTAATATCATATAAACGTTCTAATTTTACTATATCTTCTTCTGAATAGCCCTTAATGTAAGTAATATCTATAGTCAACTCTGGGTAAGCAGAATGTAGATATTCTATTAATTCTGTTTTAGTCATTTATAACTCCAATTAATCTACTGACCATAAAGATTGTAATTTATGAAAATAATCATTCAATAATTTGGCATTACATTTTTTACTGAAAGAGAACCTTCTATAAAAAGGTTTATAATTGATATCTTCCTCCAAACTCATAACAGTGTATATAATTAACTTAAGTTCTCCATAGGATAATCTAAGGTTATAGAATATTTCATTGTTTAAATGTTCTTTTTTCAAAATTATATTTGTTTTATGTGAAATATTGGATTGTATATAATCTGATTTTTCTAAAAAAGCAGATCTATACCAGGACAATTTATCTAGGTTTTTTTCTTCAATCTCTTCAGATTTAAGCAAAATATCATGTAAACAATCCCTAAGAATAACTAATTCTTCATATGTCATTCTGATAGTATAAAAACTAACTCCAGATACAGTTTCTCTATTTAAGGTCTTCATATTGATTTAAGGTCTTTATATTGAATTTATCACTAGATATTTAGGGTTTTCTACCGGTTGTACCAATAATAAAATCTTTATTTTGATCTGCAAATACTTTGCTATTAGGTTTACAGCCAGCACACATTCCTGGAGATGTAGCACTAAATAGCTTGTCAAAATGGTAAGAGTATCAAAGAAACTCGATCCTAAATTTGCAAAATTTTTGTTCCCAAAACGCAAAATCACAGAAAAAAGATCGAGTCATGCTTATCATACCACCCACTTCACGAAATGAACGTCGGCAGATGAAAAAAGTTGTCCAAAAAACATCTGATAAAAATTATGCACGGCGGATCATGGGGATACTTCTATTGGGAGCATGACCCGAATGAGCAGGTACGAAACAATGTCTATTTCCCTGATGCAAAAACTTTCCGTGAAACCCTTCATCATTTTTTTCATGTCACCTTACCCGGAAAAGGACAGGAATTGGCTACCCGGTTGACCGATAATTTCCAGACTTTAATTCCTGCATCTTCAAGTTAATTGCGTATATGGCAGCAAACATCAATATGCCATAGTGTATGTATAAAAACCCTTACCAGTTTTGCGCCCTAAATACCCCGCATCAACCATAGTTCTCATCAAGGGGCAAACCCGGTATTTCGAGTCCTGAAACATCTGGTAAAGTACGTCAAGCGAGTTGACGATAGTATCAATTCCAATCAAATCGGCCGTTTCTAGCTGCCCCATTTTATGCCCGAAACACCCCTTGAATATGGCATCGACATCTTTGGGCTGAGCAAGCCCATCTTGTACTGTAAATGCCGCTTCATTCATAAATAAATGAGAAATCTGGTTGGAAACAAAACCGGGGCCATCTTTTACCACCACTGCTTGTTTGCCTAATATCGTCAGAATTTCCAGACATCGTTCCTGAATCGTCTCCGAGGTATTAAAACCAAGAATCACCTCAACCGTCGGTTTCAAATAAACCGGATTCATAAAATGCACACCTATCACCTGAGACGGGACGCAATGGAACGATCCCAATTTTGTGATGGGAATGCAGGAGGTATTCGATGCCAGTACAGCATCAGGCGCAATAAATTCCGCCATATTCGCATATAGCGCCTGTTTTATCGCAATATTTTCGGTGATGTTTTCTACGACAAATTCCCGATCGGAAACAGCCAATAAATCCTGCGACCAAACTATATTTTGCAATATCATTTCCGCCGTTTTTCCTTTGGCAAGCGGACTGAACAACGGAGCATAACCGGCTGTTTCTACGATATTTTCTCGGCTTTTTTCACAGGAAATCGTATCTTTTTCAATAACAACAACATCATGCCCGCGCAAAGCGCAGTCGAAGGCAAGGCTGGAGCCGATATTTCCGCCGCCAACCACAGCTATTTTAAGTTTTGACATAGTGACTGTTTCTTCTTAGTTGCAATGAAATAAGTAATGGAGTGAGTAACGGATGTAGTGATAAAAACAGGTTGCAGCTCATCAAACTGCAACCTTCATTGTATATAGAAAACCCCCAGCTAGGCTGGGGGTTCCGTAGAGCTTACAGCTCTAAGTCGGCTATAAAAACCCCTTTTGATTTGTTAAAACACCTTGCGGTCTGGCAACTGCAAAAGTGAATGAAGAAATCGAAAGGGGGTCCCACCATGAGGGATGAAAAGAGCTTAGCGCATACCCGATGGAACTGTAAATACCACATAGTCTTTGCCCCAAGATACCGAAGGCAGGTGTTCTACGGAGAAAAACGGAGAGCGATAGGCAGCATATTAAGAAAACTCTGTGAATGGAAAAACGTGAACATATTGGAGGCAGAATGTTGCGCGGATCACTCCACATGCTTCTGGAAATCCCGCCCAAGATGAGTGTGTCGAGCTTTATGGGGTATCTGAAGGGGAAAAGTAGCCTGATGCTTTATGAGCAATTTGGTGATCTCAAATTCAAATATCGCAATCGTGAGTTTTGGTGTCGGGGGTATTACGTTGATACAGTGGGAAAAAATGCAGTAAGGATACAGGAATACATAAGGCATCAACTGGAGACGGATAAATTGGGAGAACAATTATCAATCCCGTATCCCGGTAGCCCGTTTACGGGCCGTAAGTAATCAATAGAATGCAAATGTCAGATCGCCATGCGCCTGTTAGGGCGCGGCTGGTAAGAAAGCCTTATAGGCGCATATGAAAAACCCCCGGCTATGCCGGGGGATACTTATTTCAAAACGAATGGATTATTTCAATTCAGAAAATTTTTCGAGGAAATAACTCAGCTAACTGAATCAGGGGAAATGACTTCCCATTTACCGAACAATGTTAAACCGGCAGCTTTAGCCAGTGCCGCAGAAGCGAGATTATCAAGCTGGCACCTGAACTGAGGTTCATACCCCTGAGTACAGGCATGCTGACTGATTGCGCGTACCACTTTTCGGGCATAGCCTTTACTGCGGAAAGATTCCAGCGTCAGTACGCCCATATCAGCAAGTTGCGAATCATTCCACGGGTACATGCTGGCGGCGCTGACCAGACGGTTTTGCTCATCAAAAGCGCCGAATACTAACCAGTGACCCAGCTCAACATAGGCGTTGTCCAAGTCCTGCTCCGACGCTGATGCTTGAAATGCCGAGAAGATTTCACCATCTTGCTTTTCCGTCAGTTGACGCTGCATATTGCCTGAATGTTCCTGCAATAATTGGCGCTTTTTTGTGTCTGGAAAATAAAAAATATAGTCAGCGCCATGCAAAGTCATATTCGCCTGATTTAATTTCTGGCGAAAAATAGATTCAGACATTTTCTCCTGATGATAAAGCCCGGCTTTTTCAGCCATCTCTGGCGTTAGAACTGCCATAACCCGGCCATCACTGGTTTCCAGTACCATCACGCGCTCATCCTGTTCCAACCGGGTATTGGTGGTGATAGTAAAAACATCATCCTGATAAAGGATATCTTCACCCAACATAATAGCCTGCCAGAAATCAGTTATTGTTTTTGAAAATAAAGGCATACTTTTTACTCACGTGGATTGACTTATATAAAATGAAGAACCCCGCCGTAAAGAGGGTGTCGTAAAAGGGGGGAGGTCATTTTTGCAACGCGTTAAGTTGAGAGCCTCTCCCATTTTTCAGTGCCTGTTATTTGAACCAATAACAGGCTGAAAATCATCCATAATATCAGAGCCACTGCTCTTGATAAGTTATAGGCCATCGCATGCAGGGTAAATTCCAGCTTTACCGCTGATAATCCTCTACGCCGAAAGCGCTCCAGTCCCTGAATTCCCCGCAAAGCTGAAAATACCGGTTCTACTCTGCTCTTTCGTTGACTCAATATCCGTTTTGACTCAGGGTTAGCCATATGCAAACGCAGTTCATCCCGCTTTTCATCTTCCCGATAGCGTTTTATTTTTCTTCCACCTTTGGCCCGTGTACATTGGGTTTTTTGCCGGCATTGGGTGCAATTGGCACTGCCATAGACCCGATAGCCGCGCACTTTTTCTGACGCGGCCACGGTGCTTTTCAACGATAATGAATGATGGGCAGGGCAGAGATAAGTGTCTTTCTCAGCCTCATAGATAAATAACGATTTGGGGGAGATTGTTCGGGGGCTCTGCCGGGTTGAATTTTCAGAGCAAAACAGCGAGATCTGATATTTTTGTGCCTCAGCCATCACCGCGTCATGGAAATAACCGGCATCCAACAACAATTTGTCCGGATGATATCCCGATAAATTGAAATTCTGCACCAATAAATCCGCCATTACCCGTGTCTCACTGGATGGATCTACGGTTTGGGCGACGATAATACGTCCTGTGTTGACTAAAACAGACGGTTTATAGGCTGTTGAAAATCCCTTTCCCCGCTTGAGTTTCTGGACGACAGCGTCTGGCTCTGTGGGATTAATACGTAACTGGCTACCATCTTTCCCCTTTTTTTCCCGGTTTTCTTGCCGGCGTCGTAATACTTCTGTGCCCTGTTCCAATTGCTGAAGACGTTTCTCTGTCTGCCCCGTGGCAGGCGCTGCACTGAGGGGCTTTTTTTCGCGGGAAATGGCTGCCTGAGTCAAAAGATGATAATGAGAACACATGGCCTCAATCACTGTCCCGTCACCAGCCAGACACGAAATACCGGATTGACTGCGGCGCAAAACAGATAAGGCCAGCTCTTTAAAAAACATCCCCGTCAGGACAGTTTGATGCTGATAAATGAAACGTCCAAGACTGGCATGATCAGGGGTAATTCCCTGACTGACCCAAATACAGCCCAAATCTAAACGCGCCAAGCGTTCAAGTGCTCTGAGCGAACGCTGTCCTTTCATGATCCCATAAAGCAGGATCCCCATCATGGAGCGGGGAGAATAAGGAGCCCTGCCTGTTGAAGCATAATGACGTTCGAAAGGTCCCCAGTCTTGTTCATCCAGGCTCTCCGCGACAATAAGTGCACTGCGTTCTCCCATTTGCTTGAGATAATCCCCAAGGGAAAGAGAGCCATCCAATACAGGTAAATGCTGCGCTTTGACAAATTGACGTTGGGTGTGAACAGACGATTCCAGTTTTCGGGTGAATAAGGTCATAAAAGATCGGCGCCTAAAGGAAGAGCGCCGATCTTAATGGATAACATGAGCTTTTACGACACCCTCTAAACAACGGGGAATATGAGATTGATACGCATCACCTTTGCCGCTTAGTTAAACTGAGAAATTTTGGGGCCAATAGATATTCAGGGATGCGTGCCTATACTGCTCAAAAAATCACAAAGTGTCACTATTCATTAATGTATTATTTGTGCGCTGCTTATCATTCATAACAACTGACTGGTGCGTTATTGCGTTGG
Organism: Xenorhabdus sp. TH1; assembly: GCF_037260955.1. Classification (NCBI taxonomy): domain Bacteria; kingdom Pseudomonadati; phylum Pseudomonadota; class Gammaproteobacteria; order Enterobacterales; family Morganellaceae; genus Xenorhabdus; species Xenorhabdus sp. TH1. The sequence continues at coordinate 38,422 of NZ_CP147735.1, read as the reverse complement.
TAAATCTGAAAAAATTCCGGAGCAGCAACCAGCGGTGATTTGGCTATCCAGCCGTGACCCCGTTGTTTTTTAAAATCAAAATAATCCCGATATTCCGCAGATGTAATGAAATTGTAAGTCAGGGAAATACTGGGGGATAATGTATGCACCTCATGAGCTAACCCTTTCGGGATCAGCATTATCTCCCCCGGTAATAGGTCAAACTGCCAAATCCGATCCGGGTTATGTTCAACACTCTTGTGGTTTTGACTTATCGGTTTTTGCTTTTCCGAGTGAGATAAACACGTCCGCCCTTCTGCGGCATTTCTGACCACATCTTCCAGCGAAGCCGAAAAAATCCACCCTGCTTTGCGGCCTTCTATCTGATGACACAACACCGCATTGGTTCGCATTCCATCAAGGCCGAATGGGAGCGAAGCTGCAATATGACGACATTTGTGGTATACAGGAGTAAAATCACCAGCATCTTCTGATAGTTACAAATATCGGAGTACATATGGATAACTGGCAGGATAAAACTGAATGGAAAGATCTCTGGTTGTTGACTCCTGAGCAAGTTCCCCTGTTGTCTGGTATGACCGACAAGGGCCGTCTCGGATTTGCCATTCAGTTGAAGTTTATGGAGATGTACGGACGATTTCCTTCGTCAGGCAAGGATGTCAGCATGGATGTTATTCAGTACCTTGCTCAACAGCTCGGTCTTTCTGGTGATCTTTTTTCTTCATACGAACCACTGGATCGGCAGGGGCTGCGGCATCGCCAGACGATCCGGAAGTTACTCGGCTATCGCCCTTCTGCTGACAGTGATCTCCGGCAGCTTTTTGACTGGTTGTGCGTTGCGTCAGACATCGAACGGTATGATTTAATCGACGCCTGTATTATGTCCATGCCAAAAAACAACCTCGCCGACTCGCTGGCTTATATCACCCATTCATTTTTACGGACATTATCCAGTACCCTGTATAAACACGGCTATGCGCATACGGCGACCCTTTTGCGTCGTTTTTTGGTGGAGGACAACATTCAGCAATCAAAAAGCAAGTATTACAGCTATGCCGCCTCCGACATGAAAAAAGCCATCGATTACGGCGAAGGTCTGGAAGATTGCCCTCAGCTTCCGGAAACAGAGGGCTACCTCAGAACTCTCTACGAACAACATAAACGTAAAACCGCACTCTGGCCGTTGATGGCAGATAAAATCAAAGGATTATCCGTAGGAAAGGACGGTATCCGTTATAGCGGAGATGTCTCATGACATCACAGGAACTGTATGACTACGCGGTGTCACTGCTGGCAAGGCGTGATTACGCATCCGGTGAGTTGGCCCGGACACTGAGCAAGATGACGGAAAACAGAGAGAATATCGACAAGGCGTTGTCGAGGCTGGTTGAGAGTGGTTATCTGGATGATCACCGCCTGATAACGCACCTGATTGATAAATATGTTCGAAAAAAACATGGCCCGACCAGAATCAAACAGGAGATCAGACAAAAAGGCTTTTCTCAGGAGTTGGTCGAGCAGGTGCGGGAGAAAGTGGATGTGGACTGGTATGCCATGGCAAGGGAACTGAAAGTCAGTAAATTTGGTGATGAGGTGGCATCAGAAGCCAAAGAAAAAAACAAACAGATTCGCTACCTCCAGTACAAGGGGTTTTCGATGGATATGATATTTGAGGCGTTAAGCTGATCGTGGTTTGCTGCCAGAGCTCCATCCGAGACAAATGTCGTCATATTGTAGCTTCGCTCCCATTACCCCTTATCGCAATGAAAAGCCTGCACTTCAGTCGCGGGTTATTTGCTCAACCACTCCCTTTTGTTGTCTTTGCATGTGCAGAATGAGTTCCATGACGCAACCACTGATAGCCAAAGCGTCAATGGCGCGTGTCACAGCCACATACAACAAATTGAGTTCATCATTGATGTAGGCGTAATCGATATCACCACCACTGTTACCCATGTTTTCAAGGTACTCAATAATTGAAGGGAAATCACCGTCAATCTCCACCACACTCCAGTCTAACCCTTTTGATGAATGAGCAGTAACGAGGACTAAATCAGCTTTATCCTGTGATTTTATGGATGAATTTATAATTGACTCAACAATATCGGTAATTTTGTTACCGTGTTCGTCAATCAAAACAATCGCCCTGTTGAGCGTGGGGTCGTTCGTGATTTTGGCAATTTTAACCAGATCTTCCCACGATGGATATTTTTCCAATATCGCTTTGTTTTTGATTTTTTCTTTTTTATCCCACTTCAGGTAGTAATAATCAACAATATCATACAAAGAATACTTTTCTACACCGCCAACGAAGTAGACTTTTTTTCCTGCATTCCCCGCATCTATCGCATTGAAGATAACAGAAAGGTTACTCCGCGATATGATGGTTCTCGGGTAGATGCCCTGAATGACTTTTTTGGATAGCAACCTATCATCCCTGTACGCACGGACAGGGATGTCTTCACCTTTCAACCACAAAATCACATTGGCAATGCCAGCCACCTTTCTCCCGAAGCGATAAGATTCAGTCAGGCGCAATACCGTTGCGCCCTCACTGGCTGCTGCACTCAACGCATCAAATGAGCCACGCCAACGGTTAATCATCTGATGCGGATCACCCACATAAATCCGCTTACAACTGCATTTGTCCAGTATGGCTTTCGTCACCTTGTTGACATCTTGGGCTTCATCTAACAGGATAATGTCATACCATTTGTCTAATGATGGGCCTGTTAATTGGTAATGTTTGATGAAGAAATCGGGGGAGCATAGAAAATCACTACCAGGATCAGCCTGTAAGCGGTATGCCTTTATTGCAATAGACAAGGCTGCAACCCTTTCAGGTTCTTTGTAAACCGTTTTCTTGTTTTGGCTTTCCATTGGAACATGCGACATATTGATGTGTTCGTCAGCGGAGAAATAAAAATTTGAGAGCGTCTTATACGCGATAAAACGCAAAGAGAATGACGTAATGTTAAATTTCTTTGCCAGATCAAAGATGCCAAAATTGAACTTCATCTTTTGCTTTAAATCAGCAAAATGGCGGTATGCCAGCGCGTGTGTCGTCACCACTTTTACGTTGTCAGGGAATTTGCGTTGAGCTTCCATCTGTATGCCTTTGTTGTACGCTAAATACAAAATCCGATGTTCCCTGTACTTTTCGGCAAACTTTTGAAGAATAAATGTCTTACCCGATCCGGCATAGGCCATACAGCACACATAATTTGATTGGCAATTGAGGAAATCCCGCTGTTCGCTTGAAAGCGTAATAGCATCTCCCTTGTAAAAACGTAAAAAATGAAAATAATTTCATTGAAAAACAACCGATCGTTTTAAGATAACCATTTTCAGTCACGCCTTTTTGTTACATGCTAATATACAACGAAATAAAAACGAAAAATGAAAGGAAAGCCGATGTTCTACTTGATTAGCGTGTTGTGGGTCTGTTTTTGGAGTGTTCTTTCCTTTTTTGTCTACAAAAAAGACAAGAGCAACGCCATTGCCAACAAACCGCGATTCGATGAATTACAGTTAGATGCTTTGGCTTTGCTTGGCGGGTGGGGCGGGTGTTATATCGCTCAACGTGTTTACAACCACAAAACCCGGCTCGCTTACAGAAGACGCTTTAAAGCGATTGTTGTTGTATGGATAGTCGGGTATGCGGCAGTATGGGCGTTCCTGTTTGCGGGTCACAAAATCTAATCATGGCTTTTAAAAAGAACCTTTCCAAACCAAAGACAAACAAAAAGCCACAATCTTGTGGCTTTTTCGTCGAACAACACTTTTCGCTTGGAGAGCGTATGTTGAACTTACAGAACAGGCAGGATAGTAGCAACCGCTTCTGAAGAACTCATAATACCGTTTACAATGTCGGGTGCATAGTACAGACCGATAGCAGCACCCACAGCAACCGCGAAAGTCATCAGAGATTGACGAACGACGGCAGCCGCAATACCCACAACAACGATCAGGCCCACTAACACACGACCTAATGAGCCTTGCATGTATTGTGTGATTTGTTCCCAAACATCTTTAAAGCCTGTTTGTTCAGTACCATTACCATAGGCGAAAGCCAGCGCCATCGCAGCAACAATAGCGATAGCCAGTACAGATAACATCACGTTCTTAACATTGAACGGATTCAAGGTTGAAGCACTTGCGGATTGATTCATGTTTTCTTTCCTTTTTCATTTTTACGAAAAGAGATGTAACAGAATGGGTTACAGAAGCAATATACGTTTATCAGAAAGGTCTATTTCCGTTCTGGATAAAAAACATGAACAATACTTTTTTTTAAAATATACCCGCACCATCATAAAAAGTTTACCTATGAGTCTTTTTTCGCCATTTCTTCAATGGCAGTGATAAACTGATCCATAGGCACTGCACCTTCAATCGGTTTTACCTTGCCTGTTTTGTTGTCAATAATGAGGGTAGTCGGTGTTGCGGATATACCAAGCTGCATACTTTCTGCTTTATCGGCTTCAATCGCGTTTTTTACCTCTCCATTTTCATCTTTCAGACAGGTTTCGTATTTCTCTGTATCAAGTTTGTATTTTGCTGTAAGCTCGGCATCCGACACATTCAGCTCTTTACTTCCCCATTTCGCAACAATATCCCAATAGTGCTTTTCGTCTTGTTTGCCAGCACAAATAAATTTTTTGGCTTGTTCAGAAGCTATTGGCTCGTGCATTGGTAACGGGCTGTTCTTCCACTTCCAGTTCACCAGTCCTTCGTTGGCAGAATCAACCAGCGTTCTTGGGGTGGCAGCGTGGCGTTGGCAATACGGGCATTGGAAATCCATGTACGTGACTAAAGAGAAACGCGCCTCTTTGTTGCCATAAGTCAATACGTCCGTTTTGATTTTTACATTATCGGTATTCAACCCAGAAACTCTGGTGGGTTGTTTTTGTGGTTGTGGCTGGCTAGGGGTATTGGTTTCTTCGGAAAGCTCAATGATTTTTTTAAATGATTTGTCGAGTTTTGCCAAGTCTTGATTGCCAGACTCTTGTTTATTGGCAATCGAGGTCAACAATGCGTTGGTGTCCTTACTCTCTTGATATATTTTCCAAAGGCCAACCAACCCTAAAATACCGACTATCACCAATAAAAGTAAAGCAGTCGCGGTTATGCCAGAAAATGTCTTATTCTTTTTGGAATTCATTAAAAAATACCTTTTTGATATGAGTGAGTGGAATGAGAGACCGGTTCGCGTTGATTGTCGATATACATTTTCAGGCGATAATCCCTCAAGCTATCGGGTTCACCGCGAGTCAAAATACGGAGTTCCTCTTCTGTCAGTGGGGGGTTTGGATCAGAACAGTATTTGTCTTTGACTCGAATATATTCATCACGATTTTTTTTGTTTTCAGGCGTTTCTTTGAGGAAAAAACTGCGCTTGTTCTCGCCACAAAATGAAGGAGCCTGAGTTTTCATAAGGCCATTGCCTTTGAAATTCTTACCCGTTCGCTCAACACTGGATAAGAGTAAGTCGGTATGGAAACTCCGATCTGTCACGACATGTTTTTTACCTTGTTCGTAAATTTCGTATGGCGAGGCGATAACGTGGCGATACCCTTGCTTTCTCAACGCTGCACCGCCCCTGCTGACGTTATTCCAGTTTTCGCGGTATGTGTAGTCAGTGGGGTAATTAACCTTAACGGGCTTAATGGCTATGTTACGGCTGATTTTGTCTTTTGGCGGATTGTCAAAATACGGTTCATTAGACTCGATGCTGATAGTCGATGTTCTGGCATAGTCACCGCAGCCGAGAAGGGGCTTATCCGAGCTACACCCTGTCACTGCAACGACTAACAGGCAATTCAACAACATCATTCTTTTCATTTTTCGTCCTCACTCACTGTAATGCGGTCGAGTATGAACGATTTGTGTTTTCGTTATTTCCGGTTAATGACTTAAAACGCAACCCAAAAGAAAAACATCAGCAATCAAAAAAGGTAAAGTAGTCAAAAACGAACAAAACGAGATGGTATGTGTAATAGCGGAAAACACCCGTCAATTTGGGATAAATTATCGTCAGGTTTTGGGAAAGCAAAATCCTATTTTCTGAAGAAAAATGAAGACCATTTAGGCGATGATAACCCCCCTAATATGCCCGTTTATGCGGTCGCTAAGAAGGAAGAATACCCCTTGTTAGTCGGCGAGGTCGCGATACCCGAAGATACCCAAGCACAAATTGATACATTCAAAATGTCTGTTGGCTACCCGCCTAAACTCGAAGGGTTTCCGGCAAGGCTATCAGGACGGCAACTATTGGAAAAAACGCAACGCGATATGGTTCGAATGATCAGGAAAGAGGTGCAACTTGGCGATGATTTTGAAAAATACATCATGCCATTATTGCTGAATGTGGCTGATTTTGTGCATTTATTCCCGGCATCCGAACATCATCATCACCGTGCCCAAGGCGGCCTGTTACGCCACAACCTCGAAGTTTGTTATCACGCGGTCAAGGCAATGAAAGTGATTGAGTTTGATGAAAAAGAAAACCCCGAACAAAAATCAAGGATGGTTATCAAGTGGCGGTTAGCGGTCGTGGTCACAGCGTTGCTGCATGATATTGGTAAACCCGTGACAGATTACGAGATATGGAATAAAGACGGTACGCTGCAATGGAAGCCCAGCGGAAAATGTATTTTTGAATGGGCGGTAGAAAATGGAATAGATAGGTACTATCTATCGTGGAACAAAAACCGGCTCAACAATCACAAGCTACTTGCCTCCTCACTCATTGAAAAGATTGTCCCCGCTGAGGTCATTGAGATCTTACAGCAAAACAGCAGGAATATCTTTTTCAAAGTGGTTGATGCCATATCGAACTTAACGCCGACTGATGCACAAAAAAGAAGTAATGCGTTAATTGAGCTGGTGATTAATGCGGATAAAAAATCCGTGTTAGAAGATATGCAGAGAACATCGGGTGATGCGATACGTTCCGCAGGAACGGGGGTCAGTACAATACAACGCATGGTTGATATTATGCGCCTACTGATATCAACAAATGAATGGAAACCCAACGTTCCTCCTAGCCCTATTTGGGTCACAACGGATGGGATTTATGTTATATGGCAGAAAGCAGCAGAAGTTATTTATAATAGAATTAAAGAGTTAGGTGTATTTATACCTCAATCAGCAGACTCATTAGGTGAAATTATGTTGTCCAATGAACTGATAGAGGAAGGGGAAAATGGCTCTATCTATTGGAAAGTGATCCCTGAGAAGATCCTCGCTGAAAACCGCTTGCCAACACAATTTATCAAAGAGCCGCCAATGTTTATGTATTGTCTGAAATTGAAATCACCGGATACGTTGTTTAGTGATGTATTACAGCCGATGCCAACAACGGCTTATGTGAAAAAAGCGGAAAAATGGATGAAATATGAGCCTACCGCAAGATCAGAAAACGTGCCTGAGAACGTACCCGAAGTCAATACCAATATCGACCCAACGGAATCGAACGGCCCGACTAAAAATAAAAAAGAGAAAGACATTTTCATCACTGAAGAAGCGACAGAAGAAACGATATTGGGCCTGCTTTCTGGTTTGGGCGTTTTAGAAGATGCTATACCTGAAACTGAGAAAAAGCCTGAGTCTGAGCTTACCCCTATTTCTGCGAGTCCTGCACTGTCACCTATTCCTTCGGCAATGGCACCTAAAACCGAGTTGAAGCTGAAAACGCCTACCTCTAACACCATGACGAACAAAACCCCCTCCCTTACCGCGTTGGAGGTAAAGCCATCAACGCAAAAACATAAAGTTTCATTGTCGCTGGGTGAACCCACACATGCAAACGACATTTCCAAAACCAACCCGACAAAAACAACCCTGATTGCCGATAAAAAGGCTAAAGATAAACAAGTTGCTGTGAAAAAAAACAACGCAGAACAGACTTCTGTGCAACAGCTAGAAGCTGAACAACCAAAGATGGAAAAGACATTTACATCGATTGGCACGATATCGTTGAATGGACAAAACCAGCATACCAATCTGTATAGACAAGTTCCTTTAAGATATAGGGAAGCATTTGAAAATCACATACTGAGCATGGGAAAAGAGGAACTGCTAAAAAGCATCAATCAGAACCATTTCCTGTGTTCAGAAAAATTAATATTCCCGAATGAATGGCTATCGAACATGGCATTGACTGAACAGGGAACCCCATTAACGGTAATGCGATCCAAACGATATTACATTTCAAATAGAAAAATTTTGGACGATATCTATATCATTACAAAATACATTGAAATTAAAGAGTTGCTGGAATTGACCGAAGATGAAAGAAAAATTACCCCTGATAGCCTACGGAAAACCATACAGGCTCATTCCTCTTCTGAAAAGAACAAGGTCAACGTACTCAACAAGGACGGTATGTATTTAGCCGCGAAAGCCCTCAACGTATCAGAAAAAGTATTATTAAAACTCATCGCAATCCATTTTGATAGCTACCTCCGAAATCATAATTTAAGAGTGATCGTAAAAGATGAATGATTGGAAACACTTAATGCCATTCAGACCCAATTATGAGCTTTATGAATTGTTTGGTTGGGGAGCGGGGATACTGACAACGATAGGTGTGGGAAGCTATCTGTCAATGCCTCCCGCCGCGACAATCTCAACGGTAGCGATACAAGGCATCTTTGCGCTTAAAGTCTTCCCTAACGCACTGAAAATAGCGGCGCTACACAACAAGTTAAAAATGAGACCTAAACCGCTTTTTGTACCCGCCGAAGAGATTGTCAGACAAATGATCAAAAACCCCGAGAGTACCCTCATTGGGAAAGGTTTCATTTGGAAACACGAACAAGGGCAGCGGGCGCATGAAATTGTTAAAACGGGTAACGCTGACCGTTTTGTGCCTGATAACGATGATTCAATGGGGTACGGATGGATTCACCAGTTAGGCAATAAAAATGAGTGGATAAACGTTCCCGATCACATGCTCACTTTGCATACGTCAATCACGGGCACAACCGGATCGGGTAAAACCACTTTTTACAAGTTAATCATCTTACAGGCTGCAATTAAAAGAATACCGCTTATTTTTGTCGATCCGAAAAACGATGAAGAAATCGCGGGGTTTATGCGTGAGTGTATGAAACTGACGAACAGGGAAGATGATTATTACTATCTCTCGATTGCTCACCTGAATAAGTCAAATAGCATTTCACCTATCAGCAACTTCACCAATTCAACCGAAATCGCCAACAGGATTATTTCGGTCATTCAGAAGTCAGATAACACGACAGATCCGTTTCTTTCGTTTGCAACAATGGCACTAACAACCGTGATTCAGCTCATGAATTTCGTCAAAATCAAACCCACATTGGTTAACCTGAAAGCGCAACTGGGCACGGATTTAAACTACTTTGCAGAACTACTGACATTGGCGATAGATAAGTTAGGCGAAGAACTGTTTCCCGATGTGTATAACGACATTTTAGACCGTAGGCTGGGTTATGAAAAATTAGAGAGAAACACGGGTTCTAAAATGGCCCATGCCGCTATCAGGATCCATTTTTACTACAACGATATTGCACCGATAAAAGAGTATACCTTCATTAAAGGTGGCATTGATTTAATGCAGCACAACCGCGAACACTTTCAAAAAATGATACTCAATGCCTTACCTGTTCTGACCATGCTCACCAGTGACGGATTAGACGAAGTATTATCACCCTCCCTAAACAATCAACGTGACGATAGGGTGACGACAAGCACTAAAGATATTATTTCAACGAATGGCATGTTCTATCTAGGCTTAAATGCGCTGGCTGACGGTGATAAGGGGAGCGCGGTAGGGTCAATATTTTTAAGTGATATCACCGCAGTCGCCGCCGATATATACAACTATGCCAGACCGCGGGGTGAGGCGAAGCACGACACCATCATTTTGATTGATGAAGCCGCCGAGGTCATTAACGATCAGGTGATACGGCTTCAAAATAAGGGACGGGGTGCAGGGTTTAATTTGTATATTGCCTCACAATCAACTACAGATTATGTAGCGACGCTGGGTTCAGAAGCAAAGAAAGAGCAAGTGAACGTTAATGCTAACCACAATATCGCGTTGAGGACGATTAACGTGCAAGGCCAAAAAGACATTATTGAACGCATACCGAAAGCAAAATTCAAATACATTCAGCGAGGTCATGGAACAAGTGCGGGGGCCGATCCCGAACAAATTACAGGGAGTATTGGCGAAAGGATCATGGAGGAAGAAGGCGAATTTTTTCCGTCTCAACTTCTCGGTAACCTACCGAATTTGGAATTTTTTGCTATCTTACAAGCGGGGCGTATATGTAAAGGACAGATACCTATTGTGACGCTACCAAAATCAACGGAAGAAAAAGAAAAGTTAAAGCAACTCATTAATATTTATAAAGGTAATAAAGGTTTATTATGACAAGGTATGTTCCAAAAATGGAAACCACTCACAATGCGGAACTGGATTCGTACTACTTTTCATTCCTGACCCAATGGGATATTTGTTTCGATGTTTTCAAGAAAATGGAAGATTCAATACGGGATTCAGAATACCAAACTGCTTTTCACAACTACACGCTGGAACAGCTAAAGAAATATTATTTTCGCAAAAAGGACGACTCACTTGACGATTGGGAAAACCTATCCATCTTGCTTTTAAAGCAAATGACGTTTTTAGCCCTGCTCAAAAAAAACACTGTCTACGAAGAGTACAAAAAATACAAAATCCCCGCACGGGTCGAGGCCTTTTTGTCAAAAACCATTTTGGAAAAAGGATAACCCATGTTTGGTTCTGATAAAGGTGGGAATAGCTTTTCAATAAAAAAGCTGTTATTCATTTGCACAACCCTATTGATGATCCTATCCATTTTCATCCCTGCCAGTTGGTACAAGGCGAATATGGTAAGAGAACTAAAAATGGGTGAAGTCATGACAGGGCAGAAAAGTTTTAACGGCACAATACTCCCTTACGCCAATGCGCTTTACACTGATTATTTTGTTAAAACAGGCATTAACGATGTGCTAAAAACCTATTTTAACCCCGCCCAAAAATCCGAAGATAAATTGGAAAACACGTTTAACAACATCAGTAATGTGTTTCTCCCTTTTTTCAAAAATATCACCACGGTGATCTGTTATCACCTGTATATGGTGACTTATCGGTTATCCGTGCTCTCGTTTTGGATCCCGTTTTTCTTCATCATGCTTGTCCCCTCAGTCATTGCCGGGCTGTGCCAATGGAAACGGAAGCAGTATGACTTTTCCTACGTGTCGCCATTTTTAAACAGAAGAAGTATCAAGCTGGTTGGTTACTGTGTGTTTCTTATGGTTTTATCCATCATTATACCGCTCCCTGTTCCTCCTGTGATTAATGCAATTATGGCCCTGTTTGTTGTTCCAATGGCAATCATCCTCATCATCAGCAACCTACCGAAACAGATTTGAATATATAGGCGCATTTTATGTGCCTATCTTTAAAATTTTCTTTTTGGGCATTGTTATGATCGTGAAACAACGCGAGGAATAACCATGTTCAAGAAGATGAAAAACCAAATCCCCATATTCACAATCTTGTTCGCCATTTTGCTTTGTCTGAACGTTGCCATGCTGTCCGTAACCATCACGTTATCACGGGTAACGGATCAGTTAAGAGAGGATGTGAGTCGGGTAAACGAAAGTGTGATGTATTTATCGGATGAAAATACCCTCGTTCTCAAACTCTTTGACCTGACAAAAGAGGATATGGAAAAAGAGCTGAACAAGAAACCGAACCAGAAAATGATAAAACCGACTGACTTGCTGGATTTAGGGAAGAAAAATGGAAAGTAACTTTTCAAAATGCAAACCAGTCATCGTTAAGGCGCTTTTGGGATTAACCGTGGTGGCAACCGCCATAAACACCGCCATTTTGTTAAAAACAAAACAGGATGTCGCCGAGCTTCAGGTCGCTGTAGACCACATCAAAATCCCGGCAATTAAAAATGACACTGACTTAAACGGTTTCTTTAAAAAATACATTTTAGCTTCTGGTTACAATCAGGTAATGAAAAGGACCAAACCCAATACGGTTTCGGATAACGGGGCGGGTGACACCCTGTCCGTGAACGATGAAAAAGAAGAAAACGCCATCAATCAGCCCTCCTCCGATAATGACCGTATTTATGGAAACGTAAACGCGCCATTTTTGTTGATCCATTATTCAGACTTCGAGTGTGAATACTGTCAGTCTGAGTTCCCTGAAATGGTTGGTTTCGTTGATAGTTCTGGTGGAAATGTTGCGTTGGTGTTCAAACACACCCTCGGACACGGAAAACGGTCATTGTATCTCTCTACATTAGTCGAATGTGCCTATCAGCAAAAAGGGAACTACGGATTTTTTGAATTAGCAAAATACCTTTTTGATAGCAAAAGAAACGGGAGTTTCAATGTTCCTATTAAAGAGTTAGCCAATAACTTCTCTTTGGATGAGAAAACGTTTGGGACATGCGTCAACAACGGTGGCGGTGGTGCGAAAATTGCTTTCGATACGCAAGAAGCGATCGGATTAAATTTAGATAGAACGCCCTCCACGATCATTTCCTATAAAAGCAAGGCGGTATTGGTGCAAGGCGCTGTACCCATCACTGAAATACAAGCTGTCATGGGGCAATTAACCCAAACGGAGTAAAAAATGTCAAAAATAGTAGAGATCTCCCATAGCGTAGATGCACCCCCTCGCATGTTCTTTTGGACCGTCGATGAATTGTTTCCTTTCATGGTGATGATGGGGATCGGGATAGTGACAGGGCGACTCATATTAATGGTTCTTGTTGGGCTTATTCTGAGCAAAATATATGGGCGTTTTTTAGACAAAGCCTCCGATAAATATTTGGCCCATCTTGTCTATTGGAAATTCGGAATTGGCACAAACAAAATCACATTTATACCTGACGCATTTGATAGGGAATTTACGGTATGAAATTTTCAAAACTGAGAAATACATTATCGGGACTGAGGGAAACGAATAATACATTAACCATTACAAACCTTTGCACTGCCATTGTATCAATCGTGTTAATCGTTTTGGTTTTTACAAAAAACGAGCGTGTGGTTATTGTACCGCCCAATCTCACAACAACTTCATGGATTGATAATAACGAAGGTTCTACCGCCTATATGCAATCATGGGCGGGTTATATTGCCACGCTGCTCGGGAATGCCAATCCCACATCGGTTAAGTTCATCAAAGAGTCGCTCGAGCCATTTTTAGCCCCCACAAATCGCGGTGCAATCATGCAAACCATTGATGACGAAATAGGGAAAATTAAAAGGGACAGGGTTTCAGTCTCATTCAGCCCGACGAAGATTTCGTCAGACCCAATGGCAAAAGGCGTGTACTTTGTTGAAGGCACACAAGAGATTAAAAGTATCACGGGTAAAAAAACAGCCTATTCAGTGACTTATATTGTGACCGTATTTATCAAGGGATATAAACCCGTAGTGGATAATATTCGGCTTAAAAATGGTGGGGTTGAATTACCTTCAAATGAAGCCAAGAAACATGAGGGCAAGATCGTAGAGGGTTCAGAAGCAGAACAAATCGTTAAAGGGAGCAGAATCAATGATTGATTTTAAGGTTAAGCTAATCTGGCAGGCTGTGATTTGTTCATGCCTTGTGTGCGGTTCTGTTTCGGCAAAAACAATCTTCGTTTATGGCGAAGCTGAAGCGCCCCTAAAATCCACGAAACAATCACAATCCATTTCAAAACCGGAAAAAACATCCCCGACTGCCAATCATTATCAGGCTGAAAGCCATATTGAAGAAATCGCTACCGATCTGAGTGATAACAACATCCAGCCCGTGCCGAGTTCGGTTATGTCAAATAAAGCACCGCCGCCGTTGGACTCACGAATGACGTACACAATACATTCAGGTGAAAACACGTTGATACCTATCTCAATCGGGCAACCGAACAGGATAGTGACTCCGTTCCCTGAACCTGTGGTACAGGTCATTAAGAAAAACAGCATTAAAATAGCGAAAGAAGGGAATGTGATTTATTTAACGTCTTACAAAAATGAGCCTATCGCCATGTACATCACCAACAAAGGTGATGAATCAAAGGCAATCTCATTATCGTTGCACCCACAAAAAAGACCCCCAGTTGAAGCCACACTGTTACTCACTAAAGAGGCTAACCGCAATAACCCTCACTTTACCAACGGTAAGTATTATAGCCCTACAAGCGCGATACAAGGGGCAAACAAGGAAAAAGCGGAACGGTGGGAGAAAAGTGATACCTACGCGAAAACCATCACAAAACTCCTTAAAACAATTGCATTAGGTGACTTGCCAAATGGATATGAAATCACGGATCTAAAAGACAACAATGTATCAATACCAAACTGCCTGTTCAGAACGGGCAGCGAACAGGACAATATTCAATATTCATTCAAAAACGGGCAGTACATTGCCGGATCACGTTTTAGCGTGATAGTCGGCGTGGCAACCAACACTGGGCCATCAACGGTACTTGTCGATGAGTCGCTGTGTACGCATCCTCGCCTTGCTGCAAGAGCCTTATGGAGCAATAACACGCTTGCCCCTAACCAAAAGACCGAAGCCTATTTTGTCATCAGAAACGATAGCGGATCACAAGGGGCTATATCATCCTCCATGCGTCCTCGCCTAGCGGAGTGATTAACCATGTCGATAAAAGAGAAATATGACAATCTATCCCCAAAATCAAAAAAAGGGGTTTTGTGGGGCGGGGGCGGTTTTCTGTTGGTTTTGGCACTGTATTTATTTACAAGCACACCTGAACAAAAAAATACGGTTAAACAGGAAAACAACAAGCCTAGCAGTAATCTCATTACAAGCGGTGACACGCAAGGCGTTAGCCAAGAGTCAATTGCAGCAGATTTAAGACGCATTGAGGATCAACTGGCAAAAATGGAGCACCAACGGGTTGCAGACCAAAAAGAAATCAGTGATCTCAATCGGAAGCAAACCCGACTTGAGAAAGAAAACAACGAGTTGAATTTCAAGCTCAACAATCAACAAAGTTATGTCATACCCACGCCAGCGGCAACACCAAAAACGCCAAAGGTGCAGGAAAAACAAAAGCTTCAAGATATTTACAGCCAAAATAATATTCCTTACAGCACGAATCAAATGAGAGACGGAAACAGATTGCAGAAAAATGAGAATGTAAAAGACGAAACCCATTCAGATAATTTTGCAAAAGAAGAAGACTACCCTGAAATCATGCGTTTTGACGGTGATACAGATGATAGTGTTGAACAAAAAAAAGAGGTTAAAAATCAGTCAAAAAGCGACTCAAAAAACAGTCATGAAGAAGTCGTTGAAGGCACATATTTACCCGCAGCCTCAATCATACCCACTGTTGCCCTATCAGGGATGGATGCGCCAACGGCAAAGCAAGCCCGTGAAAACCCATACCCGATGCTGCTGCGCGTGAAGAAAGAAGCCATCTTACCTAACGACTTTTCGGCAGATATTCGGGAGTGTGGGATCTTGGCATCTGGCTACGGTGAGTTATCGTCTGAAAGGGCCTATTTGCGAAGCAATACCATCACGTGTATTAGGGATGATGGTGCAGTGTTTGAAGCGACATTTGATTCCTACGCGGTTGGCGAGGACGGTAAAGCGGGAGTAAGGGGTCGCTTGGTCACAAAGCAAGGCCAATATCTGGCAAAAGCCTTGATAGCGGGTTTCTTACAAGCGGGCGCAGAAATGTTTAGTGTTCAGCGGATGCCAACAATCACAGTGGGTCGTGCTGGCGAAAATTATGAAGCCCCATACCAGCAAATTAACAGTAACAAATTACAAGGCGCAGCCATGAAAGGTGTGGGTGGGGCGTTGAATCGACTGGCTGATTTTTACATTGATATGGCACAAGACCTGTTTCCTGTCATTGAAATTGATCCCGCGAGAAGCATTGATTTTGTTGTGACTAAAGGCGTTAAACTGGACTTCAGGCAAACCAATTAACCATTAGGGAAAATACAAAATGAAAAAACTAATACTTGCCCCCCTAATGGGGATGGTTGCTCTTTCATTGGGTGCGTGTTCTTCATTGGTAGGAAACAGCGAGTTTGGCTGTAAAGGTATGCCAAATTCCGTGACTTGTATGAGTGTCAGGGATGTTCACAAGCTGACGGATGGTGATGATTATCAGGAAAAAATCGACCTTGTTTCCAAAAAACAGCAAAATGGGGAATCGGTAACAAAAGATGAAATTCAATTACTCACCAAAGGAAAAAGAAATCAAAGGATGGTCGCTGAATCAGGTCAATACACGCCTGTACCAAAACCCGCAGCCAATCCACAACCTATCCGCAGTGAATCAATGGTCATGCGCATTCTTATTGATCCTTACGAAAATACGGAGGGTGATTTAGTCGTGGCGGGATATATCTATACGGAAATTGCGCCGAGAACATGGGACGTTGGAGAACCCAGACATAGTAACAAAGCCAACGCAGTTCTGACACCATTGCAATCACCAGAACCTAGACCAGCACCGCCAACAAACAGGTAAAAATCATTTTAAAGAAAGGGCTTAACGTCCTTTTTTTATTTTACATGGAATAAATTTTTTTTAAATCTGAAAGAATATGGCAATGCGAATACGTTCTTTCGATAAGGGATCGGTAATGAAAAAAACACTTTTATGTATTGCATTGGCTCTCGTAGGGTTTACCGCAACCAGCTTTGCAGAAGAAGGCTATAACGATATTGAAAAAAGCCGTACGAAAACTGTTTTTAACAAAGAAGCATTAGAAAAAAATCCGAACAAAACGCCCGATGTTGTGAAATATCTTCTGCCAACAAACGGGATCATTGCACTCCAAAATAATGGGAAACTGCAACTTCTCACCTCCAACGGTCGTTTTGTTATCAAAGGTGTGCTGCATGACACATGGGCTAAAAAAGATTTAAACACCTTTGAAGACATTAAAGAATATGCCTCCATGATCCCACTGAACAGCCTGAATATCAAAATGGAAGATTTACAGTCAGCAACGTGGGGTAAAGGACCAAACCAGACCATCATCTTTACCGATCCATATTGTGAGCAGTGCGTCATAGCCTTAAAAGAATTATCCAAGTTAGATCCTGAAAAACACACCATCCATGTGTTATCGGTGGGCGTATTAGGCGACAGGAGTAAGCAACGCAATTATGAGCTTTATTGCGCGAAAGACCGTTACCGTGCTGATAGGGCAATTATCACAGGCGATAACACCATCAAGTTTGAGCAGATAGAAAACTGCGATAAAGAGGCGTTAGTCAGACGCGAAATCACCGCACAAGTCTTTGGGGTGAGCATGATCCCGTTTGTGATCCGAAATGACGGAAAATACAGCGTAGGGAAACCAACTGAAGGCTTGAAGACCTTTATCGAGAATGGAGCAAAATAATCATGGCTACCGCTGTAATTTTAAAAAGGATGCAAGACATTAAAAAATTTTCTTCCCTATGCCCTGTTATCGCTGAAATGGACGATGAAAACATATTTGTCTGTGAGAACAAATACGTTGCTATTGGATTTAAGTGTGTGCCGTTGTCGGGTACGGGTAGCGGTGAGCTTTCGCAACTAAAAACACTTTTATCAGGATATTTCCCGAATAACACGGTTATTCAAATATCACTTATTGCTTCACCCAACATCAGCCACATTATCAACATGGCTGATTTTATGCGTATGAATTGCCCTAGCCCGATAATGAAAACAACGTGCCTAAAACGTTCTGATTTCCTGTTAAAGCACACAGCAGTCCCGTTTCGGGGAACGAATACCAAAGCACGAAATTGTTCGTTATACATTACCGTAAAAACGCCAATCAAAACCGAACTGTCACCAACCAAAGATGAATTGGCTGTGTTGCGGGAAATTCAAACTAGCCTCGAAACAACATTACGCATTACGGGTTTTCGTCCCCAAAGGCTCAATGAGCAAATGTATATTGCTGCGTTAAGCAGTATGTTACAGCAGGGCGAAAATGCCCACTGGCGGGATAGGCTACCGATTGAAGTTGATGAAGAAAAAAGCATTGCCGAACAGCTATTGCAAATGGATAGCCTTTTTTTCATCAGGTCAAAATATGTGGGTTTTGGTAATCCCGAAGATGAAGATGCCAAAACAGACACAGACACAACCTTTATCCGTACATTGTCCGCAAAATCGTTGCCAAGACGTTTTCAGGAAGGGCAGGCGCAATACTATCTTGGCGATTTAATGAATGGATCAACGGGGATAAAAAACCCGTGTATCATCACCATGACGTTACTCTATCCAGATCAACAGGCAGCGAAAACCAGCTTCACCAGTAAGCGGACAATCGCCACCCGAAATGCCGATGGACCCACCGCTAGGTTAGTGCCCGCCATGAAAACCACCAGTCAGGGTTTTGACATATTGGCCCATAAAGTCGATGAAGGACAGCCCATTTTCAGATCGTCACTGACCATTTCTATTTTTGCCAACAGCGTGACACAACTCAATAAGTCAGTGCAGGAAGCCGCGAGTTATTTCAACAACTTGTCATTCAAAATGATACCAGACGTTAATTTCGTTGCGCCTATCTTTCTTGCTTCATTGCCTATGTTCTACGAAGCGAAAGCAGATAGCGTGTTGGGTCGCTCTAAAACATTGGCAGCAGAAGAAGCATTGGTATTATCTCCGCTCTATGCCGATTGGCAGGGGGTGGGTGATCCCGCATTGACACTGGTTTCCCGAAACGGTCAGATCCAAAACCTGAACATATTTCAGAGCAATACCAACTACAATATGTGTATTGCAGCCACATCGGGATCGGGTAAATCATTTCTCACGAACTACATTATTTCATCTTATCGGTCGCTCGGCGCGAAAGTGTGGGTCATTGACGCGGGGGATTCCTACAAAAAGCTGTGTAATATGTTTGAAGGTTCATACATAGACTTCAATCCCGCAACCAAGCCTTGCCTTAACTTCTTTGAATTAATACAGGACTATTTTGGTGAGGATGATGATGCTGAAGATGGAACGGGGGAAGAAGATCTCATCATTGGCTTGCTATCCGTCATGGCGGCACCGCAAAACGGATTAGACGATTATGCCACTTCACGTTTAAAGAAACACGTTGCCCAACTCATTAGGCAGCATGGGCGTGAAACCACTATTGATAAGGTAGCAGAATCCTTAAAAAAAGATGAAGATAAGCGGATAAGGGATGTTGGCGAACAGTTATATCCATTCACCTCTGAAGGTCAATACGGTAAATATTTTATCGGGAAAAACAATATTTCCTTTGAAAATATGTTTACCGTTTTAGAGCTTGGGCGCATTGAAAAATCTGAACATTTAAAACAAATCGTTTTGATGCAGTTAATCTATCAAATCCAACAAGATATGTTTCTTGGTGACAGAAGCCAAATGAAGATTGTCATTATTGATGAGGCATGGGCTTTATTAACAGGGAATATCGGTAAATTCATCGAAAAAGGGTACAGACGTTTCAGAAAATACTATGGGTCGGCAATCACCATTACGCAGTCGATTAATGATATGTATAAAGACAGTGTAGGGCTTGCGATCACGGATAACTCCGCTTATCTGGCGATGTTGGGCCAGACGGAATCCTCTATCAACAAAGCCAGAAAAGAAGAACGTCTGCCGCTAAACGAGACGGGTTATGAATTTTTAAAAACAGTCCGCAGCGAAGCGGGGGTGTTTTCTGAAATATTCATTATGAGTGAAATGGGGAGCGGTATTAGTCGGTTACTGGTCGATGATTTCTCTTACATGCTCTACACGACAAAATCAGAAGAAGTTAGCGCGATTGAGTCAAAAATCAAGCAAGGTAAAGACGTCATCGAAGCCATTAACGAATGTATCGCGGGGGTGTGAAATGGTTAAAAACGCGCTCATCTCCGTTCTGTGTGGTTTTATTGGTGCGGGGTTGTTCCTGCACTTTAAACCGCCAAAAACGCTTGTGACGCAATTTGCGGTAGTCGATTTAAGTAATCCTGATGGGTCTATCAAATCACCGCAAGAAATCGCCGTCATTAACAGCAGGGCTAAATCGTTATCAGAAAAAGGGTTTGTCATACTCACCAAATCTGGTGTTTATGATGCCCCTAGCGAGATATTTATCAGTGGGAAACTCAAACCTGAATAATGAAAATGAAAAAAACATTTTCAAAAGAATCTACGCGCGAGTGTCAAAGAAAAAGCGAAGCTGGAAGCGACAAGGGGTGTATATGGTTCTTGTCGCTATATTTGCTGCACCCAGCAGCCTTTACATTTTCAACCGATTCTCTTTCGGGATTGATGCACAAAACTACCCATGCATACCAGAGTATCGAATTTACCTAATAGATAAAGGCGACAAAAACATCACGAAAGGGAAGCTATTTGCGTTCAAATCCCAATATATTAAAGGCATTGCCATTAAGTATGTCGATGGAATGGCAAATGACCGTGTAGCCGTGAATGGCGAAGAAACAACGATAAACGACAGTATGGTTGGGGAAGGACTGTTACTGGCGAAAGAATCAGGCCATACAGAGCAAGAACTGACAAGGACAGGTGTGATCCCAATAGGCCATTTGTGGATGATGGGAAGGACAAAAATTAGTTTTGACTCGCGGTATTGGGGGATTATTTCAGAGCAAGACATTATAGGGAGAGCATATCCGATATGGTAAAAAACAAAATTGCTTTTTTAGTCTCTTTAATTCTTCTAGGGTCACCCATAACCAGTATGGCAAATCCTGATATAGGGATAGTGAGACCGTATAAAGGCGAAACGGTGACTGCGCCTAAAATCACCGAAGCTGAACTTAAAGATATTGAAAGCATGAAAGCAGCCGCTCTCGCGCAAACCCAAAAACAGGAAGCCAATGCTCAACAAGCCATTAATGAAAAAAACATAATGGTTCGTGAAAATGCATCAAAATTTAATGACAATGAAGCTGAAATATTAAGGCAAATAGCACGGGCTGAGAATGGAGAATCACCGCAGCAGGAAATCATAAAAGGGAATGTTTTTTACATTCTCGTTTCCGCATCACTTGATGATAAAGAACTATTAGACATCATGGAGATGGCAGCAGACAAAGAAAATGTTGTGCTGGTTGTTCAGGGAGTCAAAGACAAAAAAACATTGGTTGATGAAGTTAAACACTGGCATGAGTTGATAAAAACCAGTGGGAAAAAAATCAATTTTCAAATTGATCCAAACATTTTCATTAAGTACAGGGCACAAACAGTCCCGACTATCATCCATGAGAAGAATGGTGAAATGGTGGCGGTGGTACGAGGTATTTCAAACACAACGTTTCTTGATGGTAAGCAGGGTGATTTAGGTACACAAGGTCCAGCAAAAAGCATTGCCGAAAGAAACATGCTCGACTTAATCAAGGAAGGGATCGACAACCTTGATTTTGAAAAAATGAAAAAAGAAGCCGTAGAACGGTATTGGAAAAACCAAAAAATATACCCATTTCCCGTCGCTATTGAAGATAGCGTCCACTATGTCGATCCGAGCGTTGTTATCCCCGAAGATATTGTTTCGCCTGATGGTAAAGTCATTGCCAAAAAAGGGCTGGTTAATCCGATGGACGTGATACCGTTTGACCTGAAATTAATCTTTTTTAATCCAAATTCAGAATGGCAACGTCACTTTGCCAAAGCGCAGTATGCCTCAGCGAAAGAACAACAACTCGTTCCTATCCTGATTGCCACTGATGTTTATGAGGACGGGTGGAAAACGTTTGAAGACAGTGGCTTCTATGGTGATGATGCCACGTTGTTTTTCATTCAGGAGGGCATGAGAGAGCGTTTTGGGGTCGAAAAAGTCCCTAGCGTTGTCACCGGTGACGGAAAGCAGTTTGTCATTAATGAATATGCTGCACCCGCAGCGGAATAAAAATGAAAATGAAAAAGATAATTTTGATTTCGGCTCTATTCACCCTATCGACAGCCTGCTTTGCTGAAAATGTCAAAGACATGACCGATAAACAAGATACCAACAGCTATCTTTGCAAGGACAATGGGTTTATGACCCGCGGGAAAATGTTCTCGGATGTGTGTTGGTCCTGTATGTTTCCAATAAAAATTACGGGTGCAAATATCGGTCCTAGCGGAGAAGTCCCTGATGATGCTGCCAGTGGCACATTTTGCGCTTGCCCGGATGGATTGGGCATCTATCACGCCGGATTACTCACGGGAATATGGGAGCCACGAAAAATTGTTGAAGTGACAAGGCAAACAGGCTGTTTTTCAACGCTTGGCGGTTTGAAAATGAATGTGGGGAACAAATTCAGCTACGGCAACCAAGTTTCTGATTCGGGGCATGAAACCGAGACAAATTCGGGAATTAGTTTTTACCATTATCACTACTACGCTGCACCGCTGCTGAGAATATTAGACTTGTGGCTACCAAAAGGCTGCCAGCCTGACGCATACAGTGATTTTGATATTATCAGTTTTTCTGAGATAGATCCGACATGGCACAGTGCGACATTGGCATTTTTCCAACATCCTGAATCAGTCGCGGTGGCGAACATGATTGCGCATTCAGCATGTACCATAGAGGGCGCGAAAATTGCGACAGGGGGCAAGCCTGTTAATAAATTGTGGTGGTGCGCAGGATCTTGGGGTGGTCAGTACCCTTTAACAGGCTCAGTCCCCACGAAAGACACACCACGAACAACTAGCCTGATAACGGCCAGAACGTTATCACTTGAGCATCGACGGGGGCTTGCCCGATTGACGGTAGGTAAAGATGTGGCATGTCGAGCGCATATCTATCCGACTATTCCGAAGCAACAATACAAATTCAATATGGTCTTTCCGACACCAGAAAGTCGTCGTTCCCATGTGTTGGGAGAAACACCGTACCGTTGGCAAGGCGGCTCATTCAGATACCCGCCAGTGAAAGGACAAGAAACCATCTACATGATATTCCAGTGGGTAGATTGTTGTAGGATCATTTTGTAAAAAACGGTTTTGTCACTTTCTGAATTTTTGAAACGGTAGCATGAGGCTTGGCTCTGTCGCATTAAGAGTTTTACATTCTCGTGACCACATGATGCTGTGGTTTTGGGATAGCCTGAACTATATATTTTGTGGTTGGATTGACCTATTGTTTCTTAATGCGACAGAGCCCGTTTTCGCCTAGAATGAGACAAATAACGCGATGCTCGACTTTAACATCCTATAACGTTGACTTGTTGAAGCCAGTCGTGTTGACTTTTACCTTGTTTAAAATTGGCAAAAATACCCAACGTGTGAGAAAGCAGTTTTCTGGCAATTCGATTACTCAAATGCCACAAATCCCGTGCCCAGCACGTCTCAATAGTAAATTGTCCGGCGAGTTGACCAATCACGGTTTCAATTAAACGGCGCTTGGCATTAATGCGCTTTCTCGTCTCTCTGGGGATGGGGTCATCCATACTGGCACGCACTGCGGTAATCATTTCAATACCCTCTTCCTTCATTTCTTATTTAAATTCAACGCCTAAATACCCTTTATCACCCAGCAAATAGCCTTTTATCGAGCCGATCACATCCCAGCTTGCTTCACGCTCACTGACATTGGCGGGCGTCAGCGTAAACCCGGTTACCACGCCGATTTCGTCTATCATCAGATGCCCTTTGAAGCCGTAGTCAGTTTCGTTTTTGGCGGCGCAGTACCCATAATCAGCTTGTCCTTTAAAGTTGGCACTACCTTTTGCTCTTTTGAATCCACAGACGGGCAGCGGAAATCCGTCGATAATATGTACCGGCCTGTCGAGCGCGCCCAATAGCCTCGCCAGCTTTTCTTGCAGTTGTTGTTTAACAACCCAAAGATTCGAAATCTGTTTAGCTAAATCGGCGCGTGAACCCAGTCCCGGGAACCACTCGCGCCAGTGGTCATTATTACTCATATGGAAATTGCCTCTTATGCTGAGTTGTCCGTTACATGGTTGTTGGCTGGAATTCTATCAGGGATTTTCAGGGCATTTTTTCGGCTGGGCAAGCCACGTACAGCCAGCAATATTATTGCGGTGATGGCAATGAACCTAACGGTCGCGGTATTGGTCTCAAGGTGTTGACTGGACACGGTGCGGCTATTGATACCACAACAGCCGCCGGCAAACTGGTTTTTGGTATTTTCGCAGCGTTGGCTGAGTTTGAACGTGAACTGATCTCAGAGCGTACTCTGGCTGGTTTAGCATCAGCACGGGCACGTGGCAGGAAAGGTGGACGACCATTCAAGATGACTACGGCGAAATTGCGTTTGGCTATGGCCGCTATGGGACAACTGGAAACTAAGGTGAACGAACTCTGTAAGGAGCTTAATATTACCTGGCAGACATTGTACCGACACGTGTCGCCGAAGGGGGAATTACGCCCTGATGGGTTGAAACTGCTTTCACGCCCATGACGGTAGAATCTTCAATAACCCCATAGGTTACACACTGACTAAGGGTTATTGTGTACTTTGCAAACCATTTGTTTGATAATTCGTGTACCTTCGAATTAAATCAGGGAAAAACAGCAAAAAATGAAACACCATCCGGAGCGTAACCAAATACGGCTTGAACATGTACTTACTGCATTAGGCAACCCAATGCGAATGACAGTTGTTCGTGTCCTCGCCGACGGAAAAGAGCATACCTGTGGCTCCATACTTCAAGGTGTATCCAAATCTACGCTAACCCATCATTGGCGGGTCCTTCGTGATAGTGGTGTGATTTGGCAAAAACCTTCTGGCAGAGAAAATTTGTTATCTCTTCGCACAGAGGATCTCAATATCCGTTTCCCTGGACTGCTTGACTCCTTTATTACAGCTACACAAGAAGATGAACTGACGGGGTTGACTATTAAGCAGTACAATCCTGATGCCTGATAGGACAAGTGATTTTTTCTGCCGCTATACTTGCTTGGCTACATAGGGTTGTTTCGCAGTCGGTTTCAATTTACCACTGATTTAAATCATTCCATACTATTACAATCCCGCTATTCTAGCGCAGCATAACCTCTCCGGCCATTATTGACCGGAGAAAGGATTATTTTTCTATTCATTCAGAAATGGGAATAATCCGTGCTTTTCTTCCCGGTAAGGTACATGCCATGAGTAACGCGAGTACCATACCGACCGCAGCATACAGGAATGCATATCCTGTACTGACTGCCAGCAAGACGATTTCACTTTCTGGTGCATCATTCTGTGCCACACCTGTAGCCAATGCAATGAGAACAGCAAGACCGATGGCATTCCCAACATTAAGTGTTGTTGATGCCATACCTGAGGCGATTCCTTGTTCACTATGATCAACACCTGTTGCAGCAGCAATCCACATGGCTGTCCAGACAATTCCCTGGCCCAAACCTGAAATAACCAAACCAACCAAAATAGATTTATAAGAAGCCGAGACTGATGCGCCGGGCAGCATTAATAATGTTCCCACAATACCAATAATACAGCCGGTAATAATGGCATTTTTCGTTCCGATAGAATTCGCAAAGCGTGCACCAGCCTGAGTACCTATAAAAATGCATGCGGAGGGAAT
This sequence comes from Xenorhabdus sp. TH1, assembly GCF_037260955.1. Classification (NCBI taxonomy): domain Bacteria; kingdom Pseudomonadati; phylum Pseudomonadota; class Gammaproteobacteria; order Enterobacterales; family Morganellaceae; genus Xenorhabdus; species Xenorhabdus sp. TH1. Next base: position 12,867 of record NZ_CP147735.1, on the reverse strand, counting down.
AATAAACGCAAGGCCGGTCTCAAGTGCGTTGTAATGCATCACGTTCTGGAACAGGACTGTTTCGAAATAGGGTAAAGCGCCAAATGTCCCCATATAAATGAAAGTGACGGTAACGCCAGCAACCAGATTTTTATTGCGGAAAAGACGTAACGGCATCAACGGATCACGGGATTTTGACTCGATGATGATGAACATGATGAAACTGACCAGAGCCAGGAGTAACGCAGATTTAATAACAGGCGCTCCCCAACCATATTCAGGCCCCTGCACAAGCGAAAAAACCAGAAGCGTGGACGCAGCAGTGACCGTTAATGCTCCGGGGAGATCAAAATTGCGCTTCTCATGCCTGGTTGGATCAGCAGGAATAACGATGAAAGCGGCAATGATAGCGATACCGGCCAGCAGAACATTCACATAAAATACGGATGACCAGCCCAAATAATTTGTCAGAAGACCGCCGGCCAGTGAACCGAGTGTTAACCCACTCGCGCCAGCCCCTCCCCATGCAGCCAATGCCCGGTTTCGCTCAGGACCTTCACGGAACAATCGGTTGATGAGTGAAAGAGTGGCAGGGAAAAGAAAAGCACCGCCTATTCCCTGTACAGCTCTGGCGGTAATAATGACCTCTGGACGCCAGGCCAGTCCTCCAATTAGGGAAGAAATAGCATAGAGCCATAAAGCACCAATAAACATGCGCCGCTGGCCGAGTAAGTCTGCTGCCCGGCCACCAAAAAGCATGAAGCCCCCACAAAAAACGGTATAAGCACTGACAACCCACTGAAGCGTCTGGCCAGAAAAACCCAACCCTTTTCCTATTTCAGGAAGGGCAACAAAAACAATATTGATATCTAAAGAAATTATTAGTTGAGCAAATGCCAGTAAGGCCAAACTTACCCCAAGCCGATACTGATGATCACCTTGAAACCTAGACATAAAACCTCTTATAGTTTAATTGTTCGAGTACATACGTACTATAAAACTATAGGCATTTTATATAGCTCGTTGCAAGATTTATTTATGGTCGTTTCAGAAAACAGCAACACCATCATTTTCTGTGCTGGCTCAGCATTGACCTTCATTCATTATTAAAGAAGTGTGGGATAACAAAGATAAAGTTCAAGTTGTCAGCAAATATTCTTACCAGTACGACGCACCACGGCTTGTCATATAAACCGAGTCATCGATTGAGTGCAGTCGACTTCTGAAAATGACAATAACGTCGCCCCGGGAATTCGGTTTCCGGCCAGACAAAAAGGAGACGTTAGATTAGAATTTTCGAGAACCGTTTCAATACGGATATCATGCAGCCAATGCTCGAAAAAGTTGTATTCGTAGGTAAAGCGGTCACCGGCATCAAATTCAAAATCATCCAGTATAATTTTGTAGGGATTATCCGGAAAACCAATCCCACCAGAATAGGAAATACCATAATTTTTGCCATAAATACGGAATTGATGCAGGTGATCATCCTGCCATCCTTGCGCGATCTGAATGATATAGTGAAAAGCCGCTAAAGAAGTCCTGCCTGACAGTCTGAATCGATGCCAGATCATAGGACTGATCCCCCGAAGGGCCACTTTCACGATATAGCTTTTCATGGCGAGCTACCTGAAAAAATAGGTTTAATTGCTCATTCTATCGCCGATTGAACAGAGTGCCCCACGGTTTTTTATGCTCTCGAAGAGGTAAACTGCCACTAGGATACTCGAGTGAGTAACATTTAAAATGGTCATCATAGACTCCACAATGATTGACTTTAAGTATATCACATCACTATCATTCAATTTTTAAATTGAATTTTTGTTAATGAGTACATAAATAAACCTAACGTTAAAATGAATGGTATATCCGCATGAGGACATATCGGTTTTACAGGCGGTAATTTGAAATTATTTTAGTATAAATTATCTTATAAACCTATTAATAAATGTAAGGAACATTTATGGGAATTCGTGAACATTTTAAGCGATTACTCTATGAAACACCGGACGATGCTAATGCAATTGAATATCTTCAATCTTGGTGGACATGGAAAAAAATACGCACCATTGCAAATAGGCTTGATGAGTTATTACAGAAAACAGGAGTGACAAAATTTGAAAGAGTTGGTGTTATTCTGGAAAATCGTCCTGAACATATTGCAATTCTTTTGAAACTTTTGGAAAACAAACAGACAATAGTTGTATTAAACCCATTAAAACCGATACAAAAATTATTGGAGGATATCAAGCAATTAAATTTAAGAGTGATTGTAGGTGGAACGATATTATTTAAAGATAAAATGTTACTTAAAGAAATACTGACAAACACTGTAATTTTTGAATTAAATCATAGCGGAGAAATTCATTCTATTGGAAGACAATTACACACAAATTATGTGAGTACTTCTGATATTGCCATTGAAATGTTAACGTCAGGTACAACTGGAATCCCCAAACAAATAAAATTAAGCTATCAAAAAATAGAAAACTCTCTTATAGCAAGTGGGCAAACACCCAAGAACAACCAATTGTTAATTGATTCAGTCTCATTAGTGTCAATGCCAATTTTTCACATCTCTGGTTTATGGGGAATATTAAGTGCTCTGTATACCGGAAGAAAAATAGTATTAATGCCAAAATTTGAATTAGAACCTTGGGTTGAAGCCATTGAGCGCCATAAAATACGAGCAACATTTCTTGTACCTGCCGCTTTACATGATTTACAAAGCGCCAATATTGATCCGGCTAAGATTAATTCATTAAAGATAATTACCTCTGGCTCAACCTATTGCCCTACTAAATTAATTGATCAGATTCTGCTTCTTTACGGAATACGAGTATTAATGTCTTATGGCGCAACTGAATTTGCAGGTGCTGTTGCTGGCTGGAATTACGAATTACATAGGGAATGGTGGAGCTTAAAATCAGGTAGTGCAGGTAAAGCATATCCCGGTATCAACCTTCGGATTACCAACGAATTTGGTCACGAACTTCCCATTGGACAAGCCGGTTTTTTAGAAATTTGCCAGGAAGGAAAGTTGTCAGAGAATAAGTGCCGATGGAGCCGAACCAGTGATTTAGCGAAGATTGATGATGATGGGTTTCTTTGGATATTAGGGCGAGCCGATAACATAATTATACGAGGTGGATTTAAAATACAGCCTGAGAAAATAAAGAATTTACTGGAAACTCATCCTTGGGTTAACGAGGCCGCGGTAGCAGGCGTTCCAGATGTTAGGCTTAATACTATCCCTGTCGCTGTTATAGAGACAAATTCAAATCAATACTCAAAAGTCAATGAGTTAGTTAGATTGTGCCATAAAGAATTATTACCTTATGAAATACCGAAACATATTATTACCATAGATAAATTACCTAAAACAGCAGCAGGAAAAATAAATCACACTGAGCTTTTAACGTTTATTGATCGTTTCTTAAATAATTAAGTTATAGTTGAAAATAGTTATTAAAGGAATACTAAATAATGAACTCATCAGAGAAAAAAACAATCTTTATAAATAAACTAAATGATTTTAAAGTTAAAAAAGCCACACTCCAGGATTGGGAGTGTGTCGTTCAGTGGGGAAATAGAGAAGGTTGGAATATTGGTTACCATGATGCAGACTGTATGTATTCAGTGGATAATGACGGACTTTTCATTGGGTGGATTGGTAATCAGGCTGTTGCTGCTGTTTCTCTCATCAACCATTCCGAACAGTATGCAATATGGGGAAACTATTTAGTTAATAGTGAGTTTAGGGGAAAAGGATATGGAAAAGCGGTATGTAAGGTTGCGAGATCCCATGCAGGTAATCGAGATATAGGTTCAAACGCAATGCCTCACATGGTCTCTAATTATGAAAAATCAGGGTTAAAGCCTACTTATAATATCATTCATTATACGGGAGAACTAAAAAAAATAGCATCAGAAAATATAAAAGAAATATCTATCATTAAACCTCATCATATTGACACTATTATAAAATATGATGGCCTGTTTTTTCCGACATTACGGCAAAAATTTCTAAATAGTTGGTTATTTTCCTCTGGACATACCTCATATTTAAAAATGGTTAATGGAGACATTTTGGGTTATGGTGTGATCCGGCCTTTACCCGATGGTTTCCGTATTGGGCCATTAGTCGCAAGAACGCCAACTGACGCAGAGGAGTTATTTAACGCTTTGACTTCAAACCTACCGGAAAATACAAAAGTCTCCATTTTTTTACCTGAATATGTACATGGATCATTTTTTTCTTTTTTAAGAAAAAGAGAATTATTTGAACAATTTCATGTCGTTTATATGCACAAAGGTAATTTTAAATTGAATATACCCAATGACATATATGGTATTGCTAATTTAGACTTAGGGTAATTTTGTAAGCTAGCCGTCATTTTTCAAGTTGCCATCAATAATACGAGGAGAGATAATTTTCTCCTCGAAGCAGGAAGGGAAAATACGCTTCGCTAAATCAAATTGATATAGGTAAAAAACCTTTCTTTTGCAAATAAACCAAATAAGTATCAAGTAAATCATAACGTAATTTTGGCAATGTCATATCAATCATTTCCGTCGCTTCTTTTGTTTTTTTATGGTGGAATTTATCTATTTCCTGCCAGAGAATTAATAATTTCTCATAGGAATCTTCTACGCCATAGAGTGGAAAAAAACGATAAAGAGCATTATCTTTATCACTGGCGAGTAATTTTTGTTGCCATTGATAATATTCCATTAATTCTATATTAAATCCACGGCTATTTAACCAAGTTATAATATCATTCCAATTTATCAAGCCTTCGTAGTTAAATAAATTAAGGACATTACCAGTTTCAATGGTATATTTAGTTAATGCCATAATGGATACGGTATAATCGATAGGGGTAAAATTCATAAGACCCGGAAAAATGGGGGCACAACCTAACTGAATACAACTTTTCATGAAAAGCATAAATTGATTATTAGAAAATGGTGCCTCTCCTGTTTTACTGTGCCCTGAAATATAACCCAAACGAAATATATTCGCTTTACCCCCTTTTTTTACGAAGTTTTCCAACAGGCGTTCAGCTTCCCATTTGGAAATTAAGTATCCCATTTCAGAATTAAGCATAGTGTTTCCGGGAAAATCCTCCAAAATATTCCCGTATTCATCCATTTTAGAGGCAGCTGAAAGCGTAGAGGCATAATTTATCACTTTCTTTTTGCCTGTGTTAGCCATATTAATCATGTCATTGACACTATCAACATTAGGTGCTTTCAGTGCGTCATAGGGCTGCACATGATTCACTCGTGCGGCTATGTGATAAATAACATCTACTTCATTGCATAATTCTTGAAAATCTGAATGGTTAATTCCACACTGGGGTAAAGTAATATCACCTTCAATAATTTTAATGTTTTTTGCGGATTTTAGGTGGTGAACACTTCCTACAGAAAATTTTTTATAGGCGTCTTCTATACGAGATAATTTGTTTTTATCATCAATCGCTCTGCATAATAAAAAAATTGTTCCAATGTCTTTTTTTTGCAAAAAAACATCCAAAAGATGTACGCCAACAAAACCGGTTGCACCCGTTAATAATACATTATATTTTGTTTTTATCATATTAATCACCTATATAAAATATTTATAATTGAAATTATTTTTCGATGACAATTTATTATATATAAATGAAAAATTGTTTATTGAATTTAAATTTGTGTCAATGCATGTTTTTTGACAAAAAGTGCATAAAAAAAGCTGCAAAACAAATAATAGATGTCTTATAGATATAGCTATAATAGAATAGATAATTAATTCATAAAACTATTTCAGTTAATTCTAATGATAGGATCAAATGCCATTGACTTAACTTAACATTCAATATAATAATTTATTGTTGAGGGTTGGGTGATTTGAGGTCGTTATTACCATGTGTATACCCATCACTTTTCAAGATGCAGCGTGCAAGACGACGCGGGGAGTGATAACACGCATCTCGAAGTTGAATTGGTATATGACTAAGAATTGAGAGAGATGATGAATAAGGCAATCGTTGTTGGTCTGGGAATAGTTTTATTGGCGCTAATCGGGTTCTTCGTTTACGTCCTGCAGGGTTCTACCCGGAATAATTCAGGAAATATTGACTACCCTCCGGTAAAAGTGGCTCTAGCAGAAGTAAAAGAAATCACTTTAGCGAAATCATTACATGGCATTGGAGAACTTGAAGCCGAACGACAAGTCCATCTGGCGGCAGAAACCAGTGGCAGAGTCGTCAGAATTGAATTTGAATCGGGTCAATATGTAGAAAAAGGGCAATTATTAGTGCAAATCAACGATACGGTTGAACGGGCGGATCTTGCCCGCCTACAGGCGCAATGGAAAAATGCGGAACGATTATATCAACGCACCCAAAAATTATTTGCCAGCAAAATGGTTGCCGCCGCTGAACTAGACAATACGCTAGCACAACGCGACATGGCACTGGCATCTATTCGCCAGAAAGAAGCCGTTATTGCCCAGAAAGTCATCCGAGCACCTTTTTCAGGTGTGATGGGAATAAGACAGATACACGAGGGGCAATACCTGAATGCCGGCGATGCGATTGCTAATCTGGTGGATGCCAAAAACCTGAAACTCAATTTTTCTCTGAATGAACAGACAAGCCCGGAATTACATGTCGGGCAGTCCGTCAACCTACAGGTTGATGCGTATCCGAACCAAAATTTCCCTGCCACCGTCAATGCGATAGATCCATTAATTGGCAATTCCCGTACAGTGCAGGTACAGGCACACCTGAATAATGCTGATGGAAAACTGAAAGCGGGCATGTATGCCAGCTTTCAGGTTATACGCAAAAATAATCAGCCAGTGCTAGTCATCCCGGAAACTGCCGTCACCTATACCGCTTATGGCGCTACCGTTTTTGTCACTCAGGAGACAAATCAGGAAGACAAACCGGTCACTCCGCAAGGAATGACCGTAAAACGGGTTTCGGTTGACGTTGGGCAGCGTTGGGATGGCCTGGTTGAAATCAAAAAAGGGTTGTCCCAGGGGGAACAGGTTGTCACATCAGGACAAATGAAATTAACGGATGGAACAGCAGTTGTTGCCATTGCCGCCGATACGCTGAAGACAGCGGAATTAGCGGCTACGGGTTCTTGATGGAGGCGGAAAAATGACTTTTACCGATCTTTTCGTTCGCCGCCCGGTACTCTCATTGGTGGTGAGCACATTGATTCTGTTATTGGGCGTGTTTGCCCTGAGCAAACTTAACATCCGGCAGTATCCACAACTGGAAAGCTCAACCATCACCATCACAACGACCTATCCGGGAGCATCCGCCGATCTGATGCAAGGGTTTGTCACCCAACCGATTGCACAAGCCGTTTCTTCTGTCGAAGGGGTGGATTATCTCTCTTCGTCTTCGGTACAGGGCAGAAGTGTTGTTACTGTTCGTATGGAATTGAACCGCAATTCAACCCAAGCCTTGGCTCAAGTGATGGCAAAGGTCAATCAGGTCAGATACAAATTACCGAAAGAGGCTTATGACCCTGTTATTGAACTGTCATCGGGAGAATCCACGGCCGTGGCTTACGTCGGATTTTCCACTGATACGCTGTCGGCATCGGCGCTGACCGATTACCTCTCCCGCGTGGTTGAACCCATGTATTCATCGATTGAGGGTGTTTCAAAAATCGAAATTTTTGGCGGGCAGAAACTCTCCATGCGTCTGTGGCTGGATGTGGATAAGCTGGCTGGGCGTGGATTGACGGCTGCCGATGTTGCCGCCGCTGTCAGACAGAATAACTATCAGGCGGCACCGGGTAAAGTCAAAGGGGAGTATGTTATTTCAAATATCCATGTGAATACTGATCTGACTAGTATCGAGGATTTTCGTGATCTCGTTATTCGCAATGATGGTAATTCATTAGTCCGTCTGAAAGATGTTGCCACTGTGGAGTTAGGTTCTGCCACAACAGACAGCAGCGGTATATACAATGATAAAATGGCGGTGTATCTGGCGCTATTTTCCACCCCAACTGGAAACCCGCTAGTGATTGTTGATGGCATCAACAAGCTGTTTCCTGATATCCGGAAAACTCTTCCACCCGGTGTGGAAGTAGGGTTGTCATTTGATACTGCTCGTTTTATTAATGCTTCAATTAAAGAAGTCGTACATACCTTACTGGAAGCATTAATCATTGTAATTACCGTGATTTTCTTCTGTTTAGGTTCATTACGTAGCGTACTGATCCCAATTGTCGCCATTCCTTTATCGATGTTGGGTGCAGCAGGACTCATGCTGGCCTTTGGTTTTAGCATTAATTTATTGACGCTATTGGCAATGGTGTTAGCTATCGGACTGGTGGTGGATGATGCCATTGTCGTTGTTGAAAACATTCATCGCCATATTGAAGAAGGGAAACCACCAGTTATTGCCGCGTTAATCGGTGCAAGGGAAGTGGCAGGACCGGTCATTGCGATGACGATTACACTGGCTGCTGTTTATGCACCGATTGGCTTAATGTCAGGGCTGACGGGAGCACTGTTTAAAGAATTTGCGCTGACATTAGCCGGTTCCGTTATCGTGTCTGGTGTGGTGGCGTTAACGTTATCCCCAGTGATGAGTTCTTTTTTACTTCAGTCTCAACAGAATGAAGGGCGAATTGCTCGGGCAGCTGAGTTTTTTTTCGAAAAATTGGCGCATTATTATTCTCTTGTACTCAATGTTTCATTGCGTTACCGTTGGGTTATGGGTGGGTTTGTCTTACTAGTTGTGATCAGTTTGCCTTTGCTGTATCAACATGCCCGGCAGGAGTTGGCTCCCTCGGAAGACCAAGCCGTGGTGCTGGCCGCCATCAAATCCCCGCAATATGCTAATTTGGATTATGCAGAACTTTTTGCTCATAAACTGAGCGGCATCTTCAGCGAAATCCCGGAGGCGGTCGAAACATGGATTGTCAATGGTACTGATGGGCCTTCGGCCAGTTTTGGTGGAGTGAATTTATCGGCATGGGATGAACGTAAGCGCTCAGCGGCAGAGATTCAGGCGCAATTGCAAAGTGAGGTCAATGATGTGGAAGGAAGCAGTGTCTTTATCTTCCAGCTCCCCCCATTGCCAGGTTCTACGGGAGGCTTGCCGATTCAGATGGTACTTCGCAGCATCGAAGACTACCCGGCGCTATATCGGACGATGGAAGAGATCAAACAACGTGCGCGGGAAAGTGGGCTGTTTATTGTTGTGGACAGCGATCTGGATTACAACAATCCTGTGGTACAGGTGCAGATTGATCGTGCCAAAGCCAATAGTCTGGGGATAAGGATGCAAGATATTGGTGAATCTCTCGCAGTGTTGGTCGGGGAAAATTACATCAACCGATTTAGTATGCAAGGCCGCTCTTATGATGTTATTCCGCAAAGCATCGGTCGTCAGCGATTAACGCCGGAAGCGTTATCTCACCATTATGTCAGGACGGAAGACCAAAAAATGATCCCGCTTTCGACCGTCGTTTCCGTTTCGACAAGAGTCGAACCCAACAAACTGACCCAATTTAACCAACAGAATGCGGCTATTTTTCAGGCTATTCCCGCCCCTGGGATCACATTAGGGCAAGCAGTGGATTTTCTTGAGGGTATTGCGGATGATCTGCCGGCAGGTTACAGCCATGACTGGCAATCAGACTCCCGCCAATATAAGCAGGAAGGGAACGCATTGGCTCTGACGTTTATGGCCGCATTGGTTATCATCTATCTGGTATTGGCAGCGCAATATGAAAGCCTAGTTGACCCGTTGATTATCCTTATCACCGTACCACTTTCAATTTGTGGTGCCCTGATACCGTTGGCGATGGGTTATATCACCCTGAATATTTATACCCAGATTGGTCTAGTGACATTAATCGGGCTTATCAGTAAACACGGTATCCTGATGGTGGAGTTTGCCAATAAATTGCAGGAAAGTGAGGGCTTGGATAAACGTTCTGCCATCGTACAAGCGGCTAAAATTCGCCTTCGTCCGGTATTGATGACAACGGCAGCGATGGTGATTGGTTTGATCCCATTGCTATTTGCAAGTGGCGCCGGTGCCAACAGTCGTTTTGGTATTGGGCTTGTGATCGTCACCGGAATGTTGGTGGGAACGTTTTTCACGTTGTTTGTGTTGCCAACGGTATACATGTTCTTGGCGAAAAATCACACGGCAGCGGCGATAACACTAAGAAAACAGCAATTGAATAAAGCAGATGACATACTGAACTCAACACATTAACCTGCTTTCAATATCTCTACCGTCTCTAAGTTGCAAGTATCTCCCCGCTCTGCGGGGAGATATTCATATATCTTGATCTTATTTATAATTTGGGTTGTTTCTTCATTTCAATAATACACTCCCTACTGCCGGTTAGAGAAAGTTCCAAGTCTTGTATATTGGTGATCATCAGGCCAGCTTGTTCTGCGATCGATTGAAATTCTGACTGATATCGTGCTTTACCTGACAGCATGATATCCATATATAAATCAAATGATGCAGCATTTGGAATATTGGGTTCTTTAACCATCTCAATAACATATAAAACGGAATTTTCATTCATTGCATCATGGCAATTTTTCAGAATATTAATTGCACGATTATCCGGCCAATTATGCAAAACGTTTTTTAAACAATAGGCGTCATATCCAGATGGAATAGTGGAAAAGAAATCTCCATTGATAAATGTAATTCCTTCTGACTCATTTCTAGTGAAATCATATTGATCCATGACATGGCATTGAATATCAGGGTAGTGCATTTTTATATTCTTTGCCAAAGAGCCTAATCCTCCGCCTATGTCAATGATTGAAGAAATATTATTTAAAGAGATAAAGTTAATAATATGCTTACTCATTACCTCAGACATTTTTGCCATCAAATTATCAAAGTCCATTTTGTGGGAATGGTTTTCCTCGTGATTGAGATAACTATAAAGGGGTTCATGATGATAAAGTTCAAAAGCAGATTTGCTGTTTGTGTCAGTTAAAGATGAGCTGTATTGTGACCAAGCATTCCAGACTGCTGGATTTAGCTCGAATTTTATATGCGTTGTTTTAAAACTGTTTGGATTACTGAGTGATAAGCATGGTTCAGTCAGGTAAAACTTATTCTCTTTTTTTTCTAGCACTTTGAGGGATTGCATATAGTTACATAGACGTTCGATTTTATCTTGTGGAATATTGCATAATTGGGATAGTTCTTTCACTGTCCTTCCTGCTTGGTTATTTAAGTATAAAGGTGCTTTGCTTTCTACAAAAGCAAATAGTGCTGCCGATTTACGATAAGCTACCGTTAGTTCAAATAACATTATTTATTTTCCTTATTCAAATTTTAAATAGAGTTGAGAAATATTTTTACCAATAATTTTATTTTTTGAATTCACTAATATTAAGAAATTCAATTTCGGCCTAGTGGTTGTTAACATTTTGCGAGGGATTATTAGACAGCATGATAATTTGGTATAATACCTTCATCAAAAACAACTAACCCTTATCATCATGCTGTGAACTATGTTGTTTGACGCTGGAAGGCATTCTTTATCAAATGCGAGCAAACATCCCCTGGCGCGGCTTACCCCCAGAATTTGGCAAATGGAACAGTGTCTGCCTGGTCACAAAAAAGTATTTTACAGATTATTTTCAATTGGTTATGTTCGTTTTCTGATAAGGGATGGTTGTTTATTGATGGCAGTATTGTTCGTGCTCACCAACATAGTGCAGAAGCCGCATCAAACAATGATGAAGTGATTGGTAAAAGTTATGGTGGACATTCGACAAAAATCTATTTAATTGTCGATAGCTATGATTTATCTGTTAATTTTAAATTGTCAGGAGAACAAGTGAATGACAGTGTCCATGAATAAAGTTTAATCGATAATTTGCCACTTTCAGATTTTGTGATCATAGATAAAGGATATGATAATCAGTCTATTAGTCATGATGGTCATAATACGTAAGGGTTTATCGGTGGGCCAGTCTTGCGGTATTTCACTGCTGATCACGCGATCAGCGTATAGGCTATTGTTTAGGTGGGCAAAAAGGTTGCTGTATTATAGTCTATGAAGACAGTCAATAAACAGTCTAGCGGGATAACAGATAGCAAGACTGGAGAGTGATAGAGCCGATCACGCCAAGATAGTCACCTGTAGTGAAAATGACTCCTTCTTAATAAGGATTTTTTTCGATAATTTTCCTTTGCTAAGAACACTTTTTTAAACCTTACTTTTTCAAAGAATCCTTTTAATAAATAGAACAAAATTTGTAATAATGAGAGATATCCCTCCACTATTTTGTCGGGTATTACAACGAAATCCGGCCCCCATCTCCATCGCTTTAATGGGGAAATTTTTCCTACTGAATACGAAAGGCTGTGGGAAGGGACTTGAAATGTGTCCGAAAGTTCTTGACCCACCGGTAGTGCAAGCATGAATTGAACGACTTATGACCATATATCCGGCGTCATTACAATTAGGCGGTTAAGCTGGGTATCAAGCCCGGTGAGAGTAAAATTAAGTGCATGCTGAAAAGTAATAACATTAATATCTATGCGGATCCGGTATAAGCGTGCGCAGAGAGGGTGATTTCCATATTCGTTGAGTCAGCTTAAGAACTATCATATAACACTCAACGGCGATCGAGGTAATTTTAAAGCGAGAAGAAAACACGTCGGCAAGGGCAGGATGGACTCTGAACGGGCTGCCATCTCGTATGATGGCATTTTGAAATTGGGAAAATTTACTTGGTATTGCAACCTGTTTTCCGACCCACTGAGCCATGACAAACCGGATAAGAATTTTTACAAACGCTTCAAAGGATGGCTTACGTAACTGATTGTAAAACGGTCGGTAACTGACCTGCTGCTGTAGACGATGTAATGA
>NZ_CP147734.1:3617500-3770596 GCF_037260955.1 Xenorhabdus sp. TH1 | reverse complement strand
GGCGAACTCCCCTAAAACAAGACCAATAAAAGAAACCGGAATAAAAGACACGTTATATTGGGCACAAGGCGTTATTCCTCTCTGTTTCTCATGTGACGAGGAACAGAGCATGTACCTTGTGGCGATTTTTAACATCATCGCTCCCCAAAGATCCACATAATCTGTATATAGAGAGACTGGGATCGGGATTAACGATCATAACGCAAAAGACGACACAAATCCTCATTCTTTTACACAGCTTTGACGCTTTTTATCCACAGGGAGATCACCACGCTTTGGCACTTGCAGAATATAAAGGCCCGTAAGAAATACTGTAGTGTAATCATGGCATATAGCAAACTTCATTTAATTATCGTTTTAAATTCAAGATGAAAACAATGCTATGATCACGCATTAAGCGGCAACTATCTGTGTATGATCCTTGCGCTTTATTACACAGTCCGTATAATCTTGCACCCTGCGTGTTATGCCAACGATTTTTTCCGGCTAGGTCTGGTGAGGATTTGGGGTTAGCACTTCGGGTAGCAAAAAGTCTGACCTGTCTGTATTGATTGAAATAAAAAAATCTGACAGGGGGGCGGTCAGGCTCGCGTCATCTTAGATTGACTAGGGGGAGTACATTTTATTACAATCCTGCCTCTTTCTATATATTGATGTTGCGACTGAGGCATCGGTGTCTACTTTATTCTCACTGGTCGCCAACGCATTTGCTGAATCAGTAACAAATTTTAAGCTAGGTAGAAATCGCTATGAAACGCACTTTTCAACCATCCGTACTGAAGCGTAACCGTTCTCACGGCTTCCGCGCTCGTATGGCCACTAAAAATGGTCGTCAGGTTCTGGCTCGCCGTCGTGCGAAAGGCCGTGCTCGTCTGACTGTTTCTAAGTAATAAAGCTAACCAACCAAGTGGTTAAGCTCGCTTTTCCGAGGGAGTTACGTTTGTTAACTCCCGAGCATTTCACTTATGTTTTCCAGCAGCCGCAACGGGCAAGCTCCGCAGAGTTAACAATTCTTGGGCGCTTGAATGAGCTGGGGCATCCCCGCATCGGTCTAACCGTCGCCAAAAAAAATGTTAAACGCGCCCATGAGCGTAATCGTATCAAGCGACTGGCTCGTGAAAGTTTTCGTTTAAACCAGCATAAATTGCCTCCAATGGATTTTGTGGTTTTGGTGAGGAAAGGGGTCGCTGAGCTCGATAACCGTGAGCTAACGGAAGCTTTGGGCAAATTATGGCGTCGTCACTGTCGCTTGGCTCGCGCCTCCTGATTGCTTTGATCAGGGGTTATCAGTTAGTGATTAGTCCACTGCTGGGGCCTCGTTGTCGTTTCAATCCTACCTGTTCCCACTATGGCATAGAGGCATTGCGCAGGTTTGGGATGATAAAAGGCAGTTGGTTAACAGTGAAACGCGTATTAAAATGCCACCCTTTACACGAAGGTGGTGATGATCCTGTCCCACCTAAAAAAAACGACGATAACAGAGAACATTAACGATGGATTCGCAACGCAATCTTCTTCTCATCGCTTTGCTGTTTGTTTCGTTCTTGGTCTGGCAGGCGTGGGAAAATGATAAAAACCCACAACCAACGGCCCAGATCACGCAGCAAGCAAATACTACGCTGAGTAGCGAAGCAAGCAGTGGGCAAGGTAAACTGATCACCGTGAAAACGGATGTGCTTTCACTGCACATTAATACCCGTGGCGGTGATATCGAGGAGGCTGATCTGCTGGCCTATCCTGATACTCTCGGTTCCAAAACTCCGTTCAAATTGCTGGAAACAACCCCTGAATTTACTTATCAGGCTCAAAGTGGATTAACGGGTATCAATGGTCCCGATAATCAAGCTGAACGCCCATTTTATCATGCCTCTCAGGATAGCTTTGTTTTGGCTGATGGTCAGAATGAATTGCGTATCCCAATGACTTATACTGCGCCGGACGGTGTTGTTTATGTCAAGACCTTCGTTTTAAGACGTGGCGACTATGCAGTTTCTGTTGATTACAACATCAATAACGTCACTGATAAACCATTACAGATGGCCTTTTTCGGTCAGTTGAAGCAGAGCGTTGAGCTACCAAAACATCGCGATACTGGCAGTAGCAACTTTGCTTTGCATACATATCGTGGTGCTGCTTACTCTTCTGATGAAGAAAAATACGAAAAATACAAATTTGATGATATTGAAAGTAAAGCGCTTTCCGTGACCACAAAAGGCGGCTGGGTAGCAATGCTCCAGCAATATTTCGCCACTGCGTGGGTTCCGGGAGAAAGCAAAACCAGTACTTTCTATACCAAGGACCTGAAAAACCAAAAAATGGCGATCATCGGGTACAAAGGTGAAGACATCAATATTGCGCCGAATAGCCAACAGAATATCTCTTCTACCCTGTGGGTTGGCCCTGAAATTCAGGACAAAATGGCAGCGGTTGAACCACATCTGGATCTGACCGTGGATTACGGTTGGTTGTGGTTTATTTCTCAGCCGTTGTTCAAGTTGCTGAAATTCCTGCATGAGTTCATCGGTAACTGGGGTTTCTCCATTATTGCGATTACCTTTATCGTGCGCGGTATCATGTATCCGCTGACCAAGGCGCAATACACCTCAATGGCGAAAATGCGCCTGTTGCAGCCAAAAATCACGGCAATGCGTGAGCGTTTTGGTGATGACCGCCAGCGCATGAGCCAGGAAATGATGGCGCTGTATAAGACAGAGAAAGTGAACCCGCTGGGTGGCTGTTTGCCTCTGGTGATTCAGATGCCAATCTTCCTGGCGTTGTATTACATGTTGATGGGTTCTGTTGAATTGCGCCATGCCCCATTCATTGGTTGGATTAACGACTTGTCTGCTCAAGATCCTTACTACATCCTGCCATTGCTGATGGGTGTGACCATGTTTGTTATCCAGAAACTGTCACCGACTACTGTGACTGATCCAATGCAGCAGAAGATCATGACCTATATGCCTGTTGTGTTCACGGTTTTCTTCCTGTGGTTCCCATCTGGTCTGGTGCTGTACTACATCGTCAGTAACCTGGTTACTATTATCCAGCAGCAAGTTATTTTCCGTAGCCTGGAAAAACGTGGCTTGCATACCCGTGAGAAAAAGTAACTGTTTTTAAAATAGCTGTTTTTAAAAATATCAGTGGAAGGCGGTCATTGGCCGCCTTTATTATTTTAGCTTTTAACGATAACGAACCTAGGTCAAAAGAGAGAATTTCATGAATACCACCGATACGATAGTCGCTCAGGCCACTCCTCCGGGACGAGGCGGTGTAGGCATTCTGCGTATTTCTGGCTCTAAGGCTGCGAAAGTTGCTGAGGTGGTATTGGGTAAACTCCCAAAACCTCGTTATGCCGATTATCTGCCCTTCCGTGATGCGGATGGCTCTGTGCTTGATCAAGGTATTGCACTTTACTTTCCCGGCCCTAACTCATTTACGGGGGAAGATGTTCTGGAGCTTCAAGGGCACGGTGGGCCGGTTATTCTGGATTTGCTGTTAAAGCGCATTCTGGCGATTTCCGGTGTACGCATTGCCAACCCTGGCGAATTCTCTGAACGGGCTTTCCTCAATGATAAACTTGACCTGGCACAGGCAGAAGCCATTGCGGATTTGATTGACGCCAGCTCTGAACAAGCCGCACGTTCTGCGATGAACTCCCTGCAAGGTGCATTCTCCAACCAAGTCCATGAAATGGTAGAAGCGCTGACTCACTTGCGGATCTATGTTGAAGCCGCGATTGATTTTCCCGATGAAGAGATTGATTTCCTTTCCGACGGCAAGATAGAAGCCAAGTTGGATGAAGTGATCGCAGAACTGGAGCACGTTCGTTCACAGGCGCGTCAAGGCAGCTTGCTGCGCGAAGGTATGAAAGTTGTCATTGCAGGGCGCCCGAATGCGGGTAAGTCCAGTTTGCTTAATGCACTGGCAGGCCGTGAAGCTGCGATTGTGACTGATATTGCGGGCACAACGCGCGATGTTTTGCGTGAACATATCCATATTGATGGAATGCCACTGCATGTGATTGATACGGCAGGCTTGCGCGAAGCCAGTGATGAAGTGGAGCGTATTGGTATAGAACGGGCATGGCAGGAAATTGAGCAGGCGGATCGCGTGTTGTTTATGGTAGACAGTACGACAACGGATGCCGTTGAGCCTGCACAAATTTGGCCTGAATTTATGGCTAAGTTGCCAGAATCGCTGCCTGTTACTGTCATCCGTAATAAGACAGATATGACGGGGGAAGAAACGGGTGTTGCAGAAACCAGTGGCTATACATTAATTCGTCTCTCTGCCCGTGATGGGAAAGGTATCGGTTTTCTGCGTGATCACCTAAAAGAAGCCATGGGATTCAACAGCAATACAGAAGGCGGCTTCCTTGCTCGTCGTCGTCATTTGCAGGCATTAAACACAGCAGCGGAGCATTTGCAGGAAGGTCATCAACAGCTCGTCTTTGCTCGTTCAGGGGAACTGCTGGCAGAAGAACTGCGTTTGGCACAGCAAGCATTAAGCGAAATCACGGGTGAATTTACTTCCGATGATTTACTTGGGCGGATTTTTTCCAGTTTCTGTATTGGGAAATAAGTAACACTGCGACTATTCCAGATAGTCATGATGATGATAAAAAATGGAAACAAAATTACGCCAGCATGTTAGATGCTGGCGTTTATAATAATGCGGCTGCCAATATTATGTGGGTTAAACGAGTTACAAAAATGTAAAAAAACCTTAAATGACGATCGATTCCAGCATGATTTTTCTCTCTTCGTCAGTGATCTTAGGAATAGCATAAAAAGGTATAACGTTAACTGGAGAAATACCCACTAACTCTAGAGTTCCAAGTGTCATACTACGCATGAAGTGATCTACTTCCATGCCATTTTGGACTAAGATATTTTTTTCAGTGCCTAAGGTGACATATACAGTTGCCGATTTTCCTGTCAAATAGGGCATAAAAGTCTTTTCATCTTCATAATAAGCAAAACCATTAGAAAAAACCCGGTCAATCCATCCCTTAAGGATGGCTGGCTGACCAAACCACCAAATAGGATAAATAAAAATAAGGTGATCAGATTCTTTAACCATGGCCTGACTTTTCACAAGATCTGGCGATACCTCACCTCGGTGTAGGGCTTCAAAATCCGGGCTATCAAGTACGGGATTAAATTTTTCATCATAAAGAGAAATAAAATGGTATTCCTCACCTTTCTTGACTATTTCACTAATTATTTTTTCTTTAATGGCATGATTAAAACTTTTAGGATTAGGATGAGCATAAATAACCATGTGCTTCATTTTGTTACTACTCCTTTAAGAAATAAAAAAACACATTAACATCTGGGTGATGAATGAATATCTTACATTCCTCCCCTTTCACCACCATCAATTGTTATCCCTTGGGCAGTAATCATGGCAGCATCAGGAGAAATGAAAAACATGACCGTACCGGCAACATCCTGTGGAGTGACTAAACGTCGTAATGGAATTCTTTTGGCTGCCCTTTTTAATAAGACTGATGTTGAACATCCCAGTAATTTGGCTTGTGGCTCCAGTCCTTTTACAAACATCGGCGTATTCACCCAGGCAGGCAATACAGCATTTACGGTTATTTGTCTCTCTGCAAGATCCAAAGCTAATGATTTAGTTAAACCAAGTAAAGCATGTTTTGATGTACAATAAGCAGTATTACGTATTGTTCCTATCTTTCCAAGAATAGATGAAATAATGACAATACGCCCACCAAAAACAATATCAGGCACAATATGTGATAGTAAGCGTTGGGTTGAATGCAAATTGGTTGCCAATACTGAGTCCCATATATCATTTTGGTCAATATAGTTATCATCCGCTTTACCGTGG
Organism: Xenorhabdus sp. TH1; assembly: GCF_037260955.1. Taxonomy (NCBI): domain Bacteria; kingdom Pseudomonadati; phylum Pseudomonadota; class Gammaproteobacteria; order Enterobacterales; family Morganellaceae; genus Xenorhabdus; species Xenorhabdus sp. TH1. Next base: position 3,764,737 of record NZ_CP147734.1, on the reverse strand, counting down.
CTAACAACAATGCCTTTTATTTCACGTTCCTTAACCAAAGGCATTAATTCTCTGACCAGTGCTTTCTCGTCAACTAAATCGATTTGGAGAGGATGAATATACTCTGGTGATTTATCGACTAATTCACTTAAACCGTTTCGGTTAATATCAATAGCAATAACATAATATCCGGCCGCAACAAGTCTTTGGCAAACAGCAAAACCAATTCCGCTTGCTGCACCAGTAACAATAAATGTTAACATGATTTTTCCTTATTTAACTTAGTGCAATGCCGCCATTTATATTAATTACTTCGCCAGTTATGTAACTATTTTCTATAAGAAAATGTATTGCACTGGTAATTTCATTGACATGTCCAATTCGCTTAAGTAGTACTTTGTTATTGATTATTTCCTTGTGGGTACTTAATAAAGTTTCTGTCATCTCTGTTTGGATAATACCTGGGGCAACAGCATTAACCCGAATATTTTTAGGCGCGACTTCAACTGCAAGCGCTCGAGTCAATGATTCTATTCCACCTTTGGCTGCCGCATAAATTGATTGACCTTTATTCGGTCTTGTCGCTGAAATCGAAGAAATATTGATAATCTGGCCACTACGTTGCGGTATCATTACTTTCAGTACCTCACGACTGCACAAAATATAGCTCAGCAAATTGTTATTTATCAGTAATTCAATATCCTTGGTTTCCATCGTAGCGAGTAATCCATCTCTGGTTATTCCCACATTGTTGACCAAGAGATCGATCCGATCAAATGTGCCAATCACTCTAGTAATAAACGCATTGATATCTTCTGCCTTGGCTAAATCAGCCTTGATAGGCAAGATATCCGGGTAAGTTAGCTTCATTTCGGCAATAAAATCGGTTAATTGTGGAGTTTCATGCCGATAACAAAAAGCAACCCGATATCCCTTGTCCAACAAACTTAGAACTATGGCTTTGCCAATGCCTTTACTGCCCCCCGTCACAATTGCACTTTTTGTGATGGTATCTGATCCTGATTCTTCGTGATTGTTCATAAACTTGAATTCTCTTTGATATCAGATAAGGTAAAATGATGTTTTCTGGCGATTGTCATGATGTCAATCACCTGATCGGCGGTAATGTTTCCGTATGAAAAATTCCCTTTGTACTCTTCCAACCCCAACAAAACCGTTTCTGCCATGCAAGCGTAAATCTGCCCTTCTTTCAAATAGGCACGGACACGGGCATCCAGGCTGTCATTATTAGGTGTCTGAACAATCCCTCCTCGCAATATTTTGATATCGGGTCGTTTAAGGACATCTTCATCAGAAAGGTTATGTGGCACTGAAATATCACAGACGATTGCCCTATTTTTAATTTTTTCGACTGATAAAAATGCCTCTGAAGCATTCGAAGCACATACGATTACATCACAGTCTTCAATATCAGAAATATTTTGGGAGGTGTGGATAAATGTTTGGGTCGGGTAATGCTGGTTCAAATAGTGATCTATCTCCACTCCCACGTTTGCCTTACCAATGAGGTAATCAATAGGCATAGTGGAAAGGCAATCTGCTATTCTTTTTGCTAATCCCCCAGTGACTGGCATCCTATTAACTAGGAATTGTTCATAGATATTTTTATAAATATGGTATTTCACCGTATCCAGTTTTTTCAGCGAACCATGATTACTGCTGCCTATCAATATCATTTCCTGGAATTGAGATCCTAATATCTCTGCATAAACACTTCCGATATTTCCGGCACCTCCTACAATCGCAATCCGCATGTTAGCTATATCCCGATCTGCGATACTTTTCTGCAATGCTTCAATACCGATGCCTACAGTTAAGGCATTGCCTGTTGTCACGCTAATTGGCGGATTTTTTAAGGATTTGCCATTATTGGTGATGATAGAGGTAAACATTCCCAGCCCAACAGCGACATTACCATCAGAGGCTGCTTGGGTAATCCGAACATCAATTTCATGCCGCAACCGCCCCAGGTCATTTTTTTCCAGTGATTTTTTGATCATTTTTGAAGTCACTGTCAGTGGATATAGGGTAAATTCCACTGATTTGCCATTACCTGAACGGATACGTGCCGCTTTGAAAGGTTTGGTCGCGAGATTAAAAGTAGAACTCTCAACAAACAATGTTAATTCTTCATCACTAAATATACCAAATGATGGATCAACCTCTCTAAGCCCGCTTGCAGAAATCAGGTGGTTAATAAAAGCCACCTTATAGTCAGCTTCTTTGTCATCATCATGCTGTGGGCTTTCCACACGTCGGTGATCGGTAGAAATAGTAAGATCCTTTTTCCCAAGCATGGGAGCAATAATAAATCCCGCGTCAGCATGACGAATAGCAAGGCAAACTTTGGATAACGCTTCAACAAATCGGTGAATTTGTTCAATTTCCAAAAATACAGATGGTTCTACACGAATCACATTTGCTGCACTTCCAGAAGGTGCGACACGAATATGGCTACCACACAGCAAATGCCCGCTAATCACGTAACCTAAGCTGCCTTGTACGGCAATATTTTGCAAAATATAAGAGTCTGAATGAGTGACATCATGAAACTCCATTCCCCATATCAAACCTTTGCCACGCACTTCTCGAATGACATCAGGATATTGTTCTTGGAGAGCGTTCAGCTGTGTCTTGAATTCCTCTCCCAATTGAGTCACTTTTTTCAGTAAATGACGCTGGTCAGCATGTAAAAAATTGACGAAATCATGTGCTATTCGACAAGATAAATCATCCTCCCCAAAAGTGGAGCTTTGTATGACATCAAATCCCGGTGTAAAACTTTCCTGACGAATAGCGACCACCCCAATCTTGACATATCCAGCGCCCAATGCCTTGGAAAGGACATAATAGTCGGCATCAAGGCCTACATCACTGGATGCCACCAAAAATCCACATCTACCTGATCCTGATTGGACTTCATCGGCAATAACTGGGCAACCCAATACCTGTTTTAATCGGTTAATTTCTCCAATTTGCCCTGTATTAAGTGGATAAACGCCCCCCTCTCCCTGTATTGGCTCTACCAGAAATGCAGTAACAACCCTGAATGGTTTCTTCGTTAAAATAATTTGGTTGTTCTCTTCTTGCGGTAACCACAACCAACTATTAAAAACATCATTGGCTTTTTCCCCCATTCCCGCAAATTCGTTTAGTTCTTCAGAAGAAAGGAAATGTGTATCTATTTTCATTCTTCTCAGATAATGACGATACATGGCACCATACGTACAGTTGGCCGTTATCATTGTCTTGCCATGGAATGAATTTTCAAGGGCTAGAAATGTTGGTTTTGTATCCAATCGATTCTGGGTAAATGCCGACAATGCTAATTTTATCTCTTCGGCAGATGCATTTTCCTCCAATTGCAAGTCTTGGCGTTGTTCCCCTGTGAGTACGATCTCTTTACCACCGCTGATTTTGGCAATAGCTGATATGGCTTCCTGCCCTAGCTCTTCAAGTTGGGCATTACGTGTAAATTCTGCACTTTTTAGGGCAATTTCTATTGATTCTGCCCCTGTACTGGCAAAGCAGAATATAAAATCACTATGTGTCCCAGTTTCTTCTTTCAGTAACTCATTAAGACGTTCAGCCAATAATGCGGCGGGTTTTTTGATGGAAAATTGATTATGGACGGGGGTTTCTTCATCAAGATAACGCTTTATTTTTTCTCTTATAAAAGGAGAGTTATGGCCCAATAATGTTGCACCATATCCCCCCAAGAGATCCAGGACAGGAATTTCTTTGTCATTTTCATCTTTGTAATAGAGAAAATTCCCTGCTGCCCGATGATAAGTTATGTTTAAACCAAGTGAAATCAATGCGCGGGTTAGCTGAGGCTTACAAAAAGTAGCATAACTTTCCATTGTAATTCCTATTGTTAATTAACAGTTTCAACCTGCTTATGGGCGTTTATACGATCTGCTAATTCCTTGATAAAAAGGAGGGTTTCAGCAGCATAATTTCCCTCACGATAATTTTTATATAGTCGTGTAATATCAATGAGGTGTAGGTTCTCTTGCGGTACTTGATTTTCAACTTTTGTTAGAATAAACGTGACTCCGAATTCAACACCCCCACCAGCAAATTCAGATTGGCTCTCTTGGCTTACATTTCCTATCCCGGAAGCAACTACCAAGGCATAATCAATCAAGCCACTGTTTAGGCATAACTCCGCTTCACTGAATGCCGACAGTAATCCTAAATTTCCGCGCAAGAAAGAAGCACAATCACATTGCAAATTGAGTTCCTGGGAAAGCACTCCTAACAGGTTATTACTGAGTGATAGGGTGATTAAGAAAGGATTGACCTGTTCACATTCCCAGATAGTTTGAAAAATACTATTTGGATTGTTTGTCTGGGTTTGCTCATATTCAGGCAACAATTCCGAAGGCAATGGGTGAAGATATCCATATTGCGTGGTATACAAGCCAAACCTTATTTTAGGATCATTGATGTCTAAACCAGCTGAAATCAAAGCTCTTCTGGTTGAAATGATCCCTTTTTTTGTTCCTGTAGAATAAAAGCGCCTGAGTTTATTATTTTTAACCAGTTCATCGCCCTCTTTTTCATCATTCAGGTTATTAAACAGATGGCAAGGCGTGGTTATGTTATGGGTAATGAGTTTGATTACTCTATTTTTTTCCATCGTAATCCCCTATCACTAAGCAGGAGTTAATTCCACCAAAACCAAATGAATTGGTTATCGCGTTCTTCACAGGGAAAGGCCGTCCATAATTCGGGACATAGTCCAAATCACAAAGCGGATCGGCAGTTTCAAGGTTAATGGTGGGTGGAATAAATTTGTGTTTCACAGTCAAAACCGTTGCCACCGCTTCAATGGCTCCTGCTGCTGCTATCCAATGACCTAACATTGATTTGGTTGATGAAACCAACGGAGAGCGCGAACCAAAAATACGTTTTATGACAGCGGATTCAAGAGCATCATTTAATGGCGTTGATGTGCCGTGGGCATTGATATAATCGATCTGGTGCAGATACAAACCACTATCCTTGATAGCTCGCTTAATGGCATTTTCTGCACCAATTCCATCAGGATGCGGAGCCGTTAATTTATAGGCATCCAAGGAAGCGCCATAGCCTTTAATTTCAGCATAAATATTAGCTCCTCGACGTAGCGCACTTTCTTCACTTTCAAGCACTAAAAACGCACCACCTTCACCTGCAACCAATCCACTACGATCTTTATCAAAGGGGCGACAAAGTTTATTTCCCCACTTTTCCGTTGTGGCGGTGGCTCCCAATAATTTCAGCCCGATCAAGGTATGCAGGTTTATGACTGAATCTGCCCCACCAGCCAGCATTATGGACACTTCCCCCCTTTTTATGGATTGACAAGCCAGCCCGATAGCATGAGTGGCTCCGGCACAAGCGGCATTCACGTTTATTGCAGGTCCCGATAAAGAAAATCGGTGGGCAATGGCTTTTACCATGCCATCGTTGCTGCACTTTATGCCGGAGTAGAAACTCAAGTTGTGGCGTTGGTCGAACAAGGCTTTAATAGCTTGTTGTTCCGTGTCTTCATCGTGACGGCTTTTGCGCCACAGATGCCTGTCATCCTCTGATATTTCCGTGACTCCACTACATCCATAAATACCGATATGCTGCTCATTCCTCTGTGTCGGCATGAATAGTCCAGCATCTTCCAAGGCCTTAGAGGCTGAAATGATTCCCATAATGCCACGCTTGTCCGTAATGCCTGATTCCGGTAGATATGTTGAATGTTCAGAGAGCAGGGAATTAAAATCAATTTGGGCTGCATATTTCACTGGCAGTACGCCATCATCCTCAAATGTTAGTGGCCTAACGGCTGATTCACCATCACAGAGCTTTTGCCAGACAGTATCAAGATGGGTTCCGAAAGCACTCACAACCCCTATACCTGTAACAACAACACGACGGTCAGATATCATCACAATTCTCTCCCGGCCATTCCCATACGAAGCAAAACAGCAATACACTGTTTTTCCAGACCATGAACCAATATCAGGACTAAAGGAGATGATTGTTGAGAGATAAGATTTGAATGAGTGTTATCTATGCTCAACGTTTTTTCATGCATCTCGATGGCGAGATTGGTAGCAATAAAAGATGCGGCAGGTCCTGTATATCCTATAGCTTTATCAAGATTAAACTGTAAGGCATCAGGGAAAATGTCATGCGTTAACGAAAGATGTTTACTATCAATTTTTCCAACATGGATTATCTGATGTGGTGATAAACCTGTTGTGCTCACTTTGGACAGGAAACGAGTATATTGATTACTATCGTAGATTATCATGCGATTAGCATAAATAATCTCACCATCAGCATTCTGTCTGTCTCCGTGTAAGGAAACAAATGAAGCAGCTTCCGCAGGTAGCCACGGTGTATCACTGATTAGGCGTTCATAGGCAAGATAATACCATTCTGAAATTTTCTGGGCATTACCCCCACAAAGTGCAAACTGGCTGCGTTTCTCTTTGATACTGTAATACCCTTCTAGAAGAGCATGGCCTCCTGCATCAACATGCGGTGAAAAGAAGGCATTGTCGCCTATGATACCAAGATGTTGCGATAAATGGCTGGCTGTTGAAGTATTCAACAGTGTCAATCCCATTAATGGAGGTGTTTCCACTAATGCCCTGGAAACATAATCCTTATCATCTTTTGTATCAGACGCAATGAGATAAGCATTATTATCAGCATCACTTATTCCTAGCCCAATAAACAATCCACGGTGCTCAGGAAGAAATTTTTCACCAATACTGTTTTCCCAAGTTTTTATGCCAGTATAGAGCACCCACTGACTTTGCCCATGTGCTGCCCGTCGGATCATCTTATCCATGGAAGGCATGACAAAATCATCTTCTTTGATGTATCTTTCCCCTATAATATGTGGCAGACATAGCCTATTGTCTGGTAAATGAGCTTCTTTAATATTTCCATGAATAATATCATTCATGCACAGGCTATCAGGAAGCAAACTACTCCCTTTGGTTATGTAAATCCCCATAAATTATCCTTCAGCTCGTTTTAAGATCACACTGCTATTTTCTCCACCAAAGCCAAAGGAATTACTTAGGATATATTTGGCGCGCATCGCTTTTGTAGAACTGTTTACATTAATGACTCCATCCATTTTTCCCAGTTCAGAAAAGTTAAGGCTGGGAAGAAGTTGATGATTATTTAGCGTTTCAATTGAGAGTATTGCTTCCAGTAACCCACTAACGGCTAACGAATGCCCCATTGCCGACTTCGTGGAAATAACCGGTGGTTTATGCGGAAAAAGAGCATTAATAGCTTTACTTTCCGCAAGGTCGTTATTAACAGTTGAAGTGCCATGAGAGTTGATGTGATCGATATTTTCAGGCGATAGCCCGGCATCTTTTAGTGCTGAAGACATACAGTCGAGATAATATTGCCCCGATAAATCTGTTGATGTCATTTTATAACCTTCAGATTGTCGGGATATTCCTGCAATCTCAGCGAGTATCTTGGCCTTTCTGGTAATCGCATGAGAATAATTCTCAACCACTAGAAACGCAGAGGCATCAGCCAAGACACAGCCTGCTCTGTCTTTATCAAATGCCCGAGAAGATTGGCTTAATTCTGTAAACGTACCATCATAAAGGGCCCTAACTTTTTTGAACAATATTTGCATAATAGGATGGGTTGCTTCTTCAGAAGCACCAACCAGAGCTATATCATTTCGGCCACTTTTAATGGAGTGATATGCAGAATAGAGAGCGACCATACCTGCCGTACAAGCATCACTATAGACTCTTGGTTGCCCTGACATATTAAAGCGTTCAATCAACTCTTCAGCAATTTCATACGGGCGCATCAGCGCCCCAAGATGTTCAACGTCAAGATATTCTGAGGATGATACATTTCCGTTGAAGTAATGGTTCAAGGTATCACCATCAATAAACATCTTATTATTGGCAAAAAATAATTCACACCTATATTGCTTCAGATTTTTGTAGGTTAATCCTGCCATTTGCAAACTGTTTGCGCCTGAACAATAGGCCATCAATAAAACAACATTATTGGATGATTGCCCAGTGATGTTGTATTGATTGCGTAAGCTACTTATATCTGTGGAAGTTAATTTTGCGCTAGGGATATTATTTATTCCATATTTTCTTAATAACTCATCTTCACAGATAAGTGACTTTTTATTCATCAATGAATTGAATAAATCATTTGGACAATTATGATTACGGACAATCAAACCATAACCGGTTACAGCCACTTTCTCTGTAGTTATACCAGCCATATTTACTTCCATATTAGTGACAAAATGACTTTTATATTTAAGTTGTTAATATAATTGCAAACAAAAGTTAACAACTTTACAACCCTATTAACATATCATGACAATATTTTTCGATTTCGGCTAAAATAATGTCATCTGCATTTTTACTATCTGATTCACAAATAGATTTACATAATGAAGCCCAATTATGGACATTAGTTTCACCGAATAAATCACCCAATGTACAAATAGAGCCTAATTGCTCTGTTGTATAGTTATAACAACTAAAAGCAAGCAATCCTTTACCTTCCTCGGTAAGGACATCCCCAGTTAACAAGCGATTTATTATGTTTTCAGACGCAGTCTCTTGAACATGAGAAAAAATACTTTTAGTTGGCATGGTAATCTTGAATTTTTTCCCGAGATTAAAGGAAAGATCAATAATATCCAAAGAGTCAGCCCCTAATTCATTAATTAATGAAGAATTTTCATTAATAACATTTTTGTCAACAAAAAGAATTGAAGAAACCTCTTCACATACAGCGGAAATGTATTTTTCCATATAAGTAGCCCCAATAAAACAATAAAAGGAATGTGTTTATGAAGAACAATAATTGAAAATGTATGTGCTTTTTTACCAACAAAAATGAATAAAAACCAGAGAAACATAATGGTGCAATTAACAAAATATATTATACATATAAAAAACAATAGAATTGCATAAATGATTACACTGTCATTCCGCACTTTATTAATAATTAATTTCTATATAAAATATAAAAAATTTAAAGATCAAAATATTATATATACCAATCTAACTTCAAGATGCATGTGATTTCTCCCCGCGAGGCGGGGAGAAATCATGTTTCATAGCGTGTTGTAAATTGCAACTTGAAGTTTAATGCGTATATATAGCTGAGGAATGTCGGATAAAAAAGTGTAAGTAGTAAATGTTTCTATATGACTGTATAACACCTTGCCATTAATTTGGTGGCTCTCTGTTTTTTCATAGAGAGCCACTGAAATTATTTTCGATTGAGAAAATAACAGATGAAAATAAAGGCTAATGCAAGTCCAGCCAAAAATAACATCAAAGCTTGATAACCTTGGAGCAATGTATTGAAGCGATCTAACAAAAATACAGCAAAAGCGATACCACAAGCTCCCCCTACATTATGAATCGTCCACGAAGTTCCCATGGCAACAGCGGCTTGTTCACGAGGCAGAGAATCCAGTGCAATTAAGGTTGACGGACCGAGAATTGATCCCCATCCCATACCAAATAACAACAGTGGGATAATGAACCACCAGGCATTTACCTGTGTTGAGGCGAGAGCAAGGAAAATGGCAGAGGCTACAAATAGTAGCAAGCCAATTAAAATGATCCGTTGTGGGCCAAATTTTTCACTACGATTACCTACCCAAGGAGATGTCAAGGCAAACATGATTGTAGCTGGTAATAAGAATATCCCTATCTCGATGTCATTTTTATCCAGTTGTCCTGCGAAAAACATGGGTAATGTAAGCAGAATTGTGCAATAGAAAAAAGCGAGAAAAAATGTTGCAAGTAGTGCAGAAACAAAACGCATATTGCGGAAAAAATTAAATTCAACAATTGGTTCTGGTGTTTTTAATTCATGTATTATAAAGGCAAACAACGTTATAGTCGCAATAGCTAATAGACTCCATTGTTGCGGGGCATTCCCATATAGAGAGAAATAACTGACTAAGCTTATTAGAAAAATGATCAGAAGGATACAACCGACTATATCCAATTTTTTCACTTTTTCGGTTTTATATTCGGGTATAGACCAGATGCATAGAATAAAACTAATAATGATAAAAGGAATATTTATCAAGAATGCATACCGCCAATCTACAATGCCTGCAAATAATCCCCCGATGATTGGGCCTATCGCAAGCCCAAGTCCGTTAACTCCAAATAAGATACCAAGAGCCTTTCCCTGCTCATGTTCATCAAATAAGTAGGAGATAATAGCCCCAGAAACAGTATAGAGAATTGCACAACCAATTCCTTGAATAAACCTAAAGGCAGTGATGGCGGCAAGATTTGTTGCGAGGCCAACAAGTAATGATGCTGCACCAAACAGAATTAATCCCCACAATAATATTTTTTGCGCCCGCGACTATCTGCCAATGTTCCAACCGGTACCATAAAAGCGGAAAGGGCTATCATAAATATAGAAGTAACCCACTGTGTTTCCCTCAACGAGGTGTTAAATTCACGCCCAATTGCAGGAATAATGGTATTCACAACGGTGAGATCTATACATCCAAGAAAGCTTGCAATACATATTCCGATTAATCCGGTGTATTTTCGGGTTGCAATAACTGGTTCACTCATTAACTGGATCCTTTTGTTTTCTCAATAGTTGAAATTTGAAAAAAAATCAGGTGTCATTATGGCTGATATATCACCAGATCATAGATAGTTACCGGTTAGGGACTTTACATCGATTTCTATTATTTCGCTTATACTATCTCCTTATAAAAACAAGGAATTGATATTAAAAAATAATAATTGATTTATAACTTTTTTATTAAAAACAATACATATTTAAATTAATGAGTTTTTTTATCTGTAACGGATTTTTATATCATATATTATTCCAATAAATGACTATGTTTCTTGTATTTTGATTACGTTATTGTGGTTTGAGTTAACTAATTAGTCACAATGATAATTAATCCTCGCCCCGATTGGGAGCGAGAGATGGGACTTACCTCAATGTAAAATCAAGTGTCAGCACAACATCGGGCTTTATACCTACTGGTATAGGGCCAACTGAATTGGCATTATTGATCGCATCGAGTGCGGCATTATCCAGTATGTTATTGCCGGAGGAATTAACGACTTTGGCGGCAGTCAAGGTGCCGTCACTTAGCAGGGTAAAGCTGACGGTGACTATACCTTGCTGTTTCATCCTTTTTGCCTTGCGGGGATAGCGTTTATGGCGTTCAATTTCTTGCCGCAGTCTTGCGGAGTAATTGTCTACTTCACTATTTCCTTGCCCCACCAAAGGTTGTGATGTTGCTGCGCGGCTCATACTGCCTTCTGAATTAGCCTGATCGTTACCATGCGTTTCCTGCTCTGTCTGATTGTTTTTCTCTACCTGTGGTGATTGGATGGTTTTCTTTTCTGCTACTTCTTGCGGTTTTTCTTTCGGCTGCTTTTGGCGTTTCTTAGGCTTATCGGCTATTGGCGGTTTTGCTATCTTATTTTCAGGGTGAATGGCTCTATCCAGTACGAGTTCTGGTTTTGTTGGTGATTCCGGTGCGGTCAAAAGTGGGGAGGGAGGAGAAACAGGCTCTGGCTTATTTTCCCACGATGGGGCAGCAACCATCGTAATGGATAGCCCGGTAGTAAAAGCGTTATTGTTGATATGATGTGCCGCGTCATCATCATATGAAGTCTGTCGGTTAAACAGCCATAGCAGACTGGTATGCAATAAAATAGCGATTAAGATACCAACCAGCACTCCCCTTCTGGGCATCAATGGAAAACAAGCGGCTGGATTGTCTAATATGGCTGTGTTGGTCATACGATCCTCTCATCAAGCCCCTAAAATTGGCTGGTCAAACTGAGTTTAAAAGTTCTGCCCGGCGCTGGAATCATCGAACGTGTCAGCGGATCGAGATAGTAGCGGTTAGTTAGGTTTGTGCCAGTTAACTCTATGGATATAGCCGGAGTGATTTGATAGTTGATATAGGCATCAACCGTAAGCACCGGATTCCAGCGCATTGGGTTATTAGACTGTCCTTTATAAATATCCGGTAAGGCATTCATCAGCCATTTTTCATCTTTATTTTCTGCCTTACTGTGATAGAGCATTCGGCTGCCTAGCTCCAGTTTTTCATCAAACAAGCGGCCGCCGACGCTCAGGTTAGCTGAGTATTTAGGCTGAATAGAGGTACGTAAATAACCGCCAGGGAAACCACCATCAATACATTCAGGTATACCATAACGATTCTGGGAATCCAGTCTCATGACAGCGTTATGGTCACAGACCTTGTTTTTCATGTTATAGACCAACCCCATATCGGCAAAGAAACTGCCGTTGTCATAACGTGCTTGTAGTTCCACGCCCGCCAATTTTTGTTTGTCCAATTGGGAGAATTTATAGGTAGTGTCCCGGTCGAACACATTTTCAATGAGGGTGTTGTAATAGGAGAGTTTGATATCAGCATGGCGTTCAGCTTTGACTAATTGGCTGACATCGTAGACTAAGCCAACTTCCGCGGTTTTTGCGCGCTCAGGCTTAAATTTATGACCTATTTGGTTGGTTGGAGAGCCTGAAAAACCGACGGTATCTTCAAAAATACTGGGCATTCTTACCGCTTCAGCATAACGGGCGTAGATACGGAAATCATCTGTAACATAGGCCGTCGCGGAGAAAGTAGGTGCCCAAGCGTGATCCTTACGTTTTGGCGCAGTTTCCCAAGGATCGTCAACAGCAGGGCCTTGTACGCCAGTAGCGTCAGCTCTCTCACCGTATTCATATTTATAGACTTCTTTGCCGCTTATTGGGTCAATAACCTTTTCATTCATGTCTAATTGGCCATTGAAATAGAGGTTACCGCTTTTACTGAGCTTGCCATTGCTAGGATCGTACTTCCAAGTGAATTTTTCTCTAACCATATTACGCTTTAGGCCATCACGTGAATCAATACGAGTTGTCTCAACCACAGGGTATTCAGTTTGGAGTTTATTCATAAACTCAATCCTCTCTGCGGAGCTCATTTTCAAGCTGTTGTTTGATCTTATAAATTGTTTTCTTTTTTTCATCATATTAGATTCAGTTTCAGTTATTGTTCGCCAATAACTCATTTCATGACCAATGGTTTCCGGTTGTTTCTGATAACGGCTATCTTTTACGGCACGCCGTTCATTAAGCAAATCATCTTGAGACCAATAAGAAACACGCTTGGCTCCTGCATTCAGTTCCAGCCATGAAGCAGGTCGCCAGTTAAAGTTAAAAGCGAGATTGATTTCCTGACGTTGTCCTTTCCGTGTCGGTGACTGGTCGAAATATAGACTAGGTGAATCATAATCATCATTGGAATCAAGGCGTTCCCGTTGGAAATTTCCCATTAAAGTCAGTTCTAAACTCGGGTGCAGGGTAAATTTATTGGAAAGATCAACACCCCAACGATTGTTTTGAGAATGAGTGAGAGCGGTATTGATCAATGTGCCATCGATATTGGCGTTTCTGCCCTCAAGACCATCTTCCCAACGCCAGTCTCTGTCAACAGGGGTACGCGGATATCCTCCCGCCGTGTTGGTATTGCTGGTGGTGCGAGTTGTCCATAAATTCATGTCGAAGTCGACATAGGGGTTATTCTCAGGTTGCCATTTATAGGTCAGATTGGCTGCTTTCTGGTGAACTTTTGCTAATGGCCATTGAGGAATTTTATTTTCTTCGGGTATAACCCAGCCTAAACGTGAAGGCATAATATCACCAAACTCCATATGGGTATTACGAATCCCCAACTGTAGAACCTGATCTTCGGTGAAACGCCAAGTATTTTTAATTAATACAGAACGCATTTCACTGGAAGTATTGGGAACTTCATTGCCGGGGTGATAGATACGAGCGGCAAAAGGCAGATAGGGATCCAGTGTTGTCTGGACATTTTTCATGAGCTCCCTATCGTTTTCCGTAATGGGTTCATCATAGCGATGGGCGCCCCCTTTGCCGGCAAAATAGTTACCCTGACGACGGTATGCATAGGCCAGCATTAGGTCAAAATATTCCTGCCGTGTTCCTAATGCGATACGGAAGGCATTATCTTTGAAACCAAACAGTTTATTGTCTTTCGATGAATGAGGCGTAATTTGCAACTCCGGATCGGTTTCCACCTTGTTTTGGATAAAGTTAGGAATATCGCGGTAATCCTGTCCCAATGGCAGGGACGGAGTGTGCTCTCTCACAGAGTTACTACTGGTTTCCAGCTTAGTATTGATACCGAAAGTTTCCCCTTTCGGTACCACGTCATCAATGGTCAAAGTTTTGATAGATACTGCCCCACCGATTGATCCTTTAACTTTACGGTTCAGAGAAGGACCTTTTTCGATTTCAATGCTACTGATTAAATTTGGATCGATGTAGTTACGGTTATTGGCTCCATTATAACCACGCCCGACGGTAATAGCCTGTTCTGTGCCATCGATGGTGATGGGAATTCGCCCTTGTCCTTGAACCCCACGGATATTGACATCTAGGGAGCCACTATTGCGGGCGTCACCGCTATATACACCGACAGCACCTTTAATTAAATCGGCGGGAGAAGCGCCCTTGTAGCGCTCTATCTGCTCTTTACCGATATAAATATTGGAAATATCTTTGTCATAGACTGCGTTATAACCCTCTTCATCTTTATCACTGTTATCCGTGACACGAATCTTGCCTAGATCCGTCTTACTATTTGAGGTTGTGGCTGTAGGTTTGGATTCGGCAAATAGGGGTGGGGCAATTAGTGATAATGCCAGTGACAATGCAATTGTGGTGGGGGTGAACTGTGTTTTAATTCGGTATGTCATTGATGTCTCTTGCCTCGATTTATCAATTATCATCACACAAATGAAAAGAGTAACTATTTGATTAAAAATATTTTTCTAGCCTGATTAGCACTTCGTTTTTGTTATAGCTGTACATCCAAGCCACATTGCTGTGATTGCGTCGATGGCGGAAAGTGAAAGAAGGTGTCATGCCCCATATTTCAGCGGCGGGCACTTTAATGACGGCACTGTAAATCTGCTCATTATCTTGGCGTGTAGCATTCAACATCGGGCTGTAAGCGCCAAAATGGCGTTTTTTCAGTGTGGAAAACAGTGAGCCATTGATTCCGGGATAGATTTGCCCGGCAATTCCTGTCCGAATTCCCCATTGCTGGTAGCGATCCTCGGCATACTGGTCGTTGTCACGATAAACCCAATCGCCGCCGCCAAACAGGACAACGTCTTTACTAATGGAGTAGAACAGAGTGAGGTAGGCTGAGGTAAAGCTGCCATCTTTCCGGCGAAAACTTGGCTGATGATGTAGCTGTTTGTGCTCAAGTTCAACATTCATGGCTGTTTTGGGTGTGAATGCCCATCGCCATTCTGTTTTGGCGCCTACCGCACGGTAATAGGGTTCGCCTGCTCGTTGTTTATATTCAAACAGAGGCCCAAAAGAGAAATCGTGACTTTTGCTTTTGTAGCTGTATCCACTAACCAGTTGAAATGTATTCTCGTTTTCATCATGGTAATCACGATAGTTTTCACCATAAATCAGGCCACGACCAAAAATACCGTGATGACCAGTAAGTTGATAACGCCGACTTAATGTTGCGTCATAAGACGTACCCCATGCTCTGATGGCCTTTGGTATCTGCCTTTTATAGAATATTTGCTTTATGGGATCAAAATCGTAACGGGGATTTTCCTGATCAGGAGACATATTTACATTATCATTATAAGCGTAAGCAGCCGAGAAAGAGCCGCGCCAACTATTTCTCAGATCTATCGCTTCCAGATAGCTGTTAATATTTTTCAGCACGACTTCTGGTAACTTTTGTGCTTTATACAATCCAGTAAACAGTTGCTCAGCTTCCCGATTTTTATGATCCTCAAAATAGACGCGAGCTAATTCTAGTTCGATACGAGGAAAATCGGGCTGTTGATTCAGAACTTGTTGATAATGATAAGCGGCGAGATCTAAATCTCCCTCAAGACGTGCCAGCCCGCCCTGAGCAAAATTGACCAACATTACATCATGTTCCGGCAATTTTTGATAAGCCGAGAGAAAACGTCTGACATCTGACCATTGTTGATGGTTAATAGCCAGGAATAGTGCTTGGCCGATATCATTAATATTGTTTTCGACCTGAAACGTTTGTCCGTTAATGACAATCAGTGAAGCATTATTTTCAACAAAAATAGGATCTGGCGTAATCAGATTGGTTTCATTTTCCTGTTGATTATGTTGTGCTTCTTGCCAGATTTTTCTTGGGGTATCTTCATCGGCATAAACGGGTAGGGATAGGCATAGAGCCACCAGCGTCGTTAATAATATTGGCGTAATTTTATTCTCAGACATCGGGAAACCAGATCATAAAGCTCACGTTATTAGCAATAAAAAAACAGAGAACAGCCCAAGATGGTTCTGTTCTCTGGAAAATTAACGATTACTGTTTAGAACCACCAAAAGCGGTATCTTTGGTGTCATCATCAGCAAATTTCGCATACCCTGCCAAACTAGATGCGTTATCGCCAAAGAAGTGACCACTGGTGCTGCCAACCAAATCATCAGTTATGGCTATACCGTTGAATTTGGCATCAGCGCCAATATTGGCACTAATATCTATTGTCATTGCGGTATTTTCCATGGAACCGACCAGGGTTTTCTCACCGAAGTCTGCGGTAAATGTACCGGCCAGAGCATTGTCACCGCTGTACTGGTTAATACCTGTCACTGTATAAGTTGCTGTACCGTCGGTTGGAATATTGGTAGTGATATCCTTGCCTGCATAGTAAACCGTATGGGTACTATCACCAGCCTGACCGGTCTGAGACCATTCACCAAAATAAACGTCAGCATTGGCAACTTTGCTGAAATGGAATACCCCCATCCCGCCATGAGAGCCTGGTGCGCCTGCTCTTGAGATATTATGAATACCATTGCTGTCCGTTGGTGCCATGCGAGTTAAGCCAGAAAAACCGATAAGTTTTCCTCCACCGATTGAACTGACTCCAATGCCTGGGGCGCCATTCGCACCACCGTGTGAATTTGAACCTGTTTGAGTTTCACCAACCTTGACATATGATGGTGAGCTTATTTGACTCTGCCCGAAACCAACTTCTGCCTGAGCCTGTGCTATAAATCCCAATGTGCCTAAAGCGGCGATTAATACGTTGAACTTTTTCATCATTATCCTCGTTTGGAGTGGGGGATCCCTCGTTACCCAATCTTAAAAACGGCCTGATTTATCGCGCGAGAAAAACGTACTCCGTTCAAATGATAATGTAAATGATAATTATTACTATTTGTTTCACTAATAATGGGGTTTATTAGTCAATGTTTTTTTATTTTATTGATTTTTATTTTATTTTTTGCATTTTTGGTAAGATTTTAACTATCTACTTTTTTTTGAAAATGTGAGGTTGGTAGATTTTATTTACTGGGGTTATTTTATTGTTAATAAATTAATTAAAATTAAAAAGTTTCCTATATTATTAAATTAATAGGGTTATATAACTACTCATATAATTAAACAAAGTTAATACATATATTTTATACCAATCTAACTTCAATATGCGTGTGATTTCTCCTCGCGAAGCGGGGAGAAATCAGGCTTCATATCGTGTTGTAAATTGCGACTTGAAGTTTAATACGTATATATGGAGAAATATTCGTTCTCTGTTGTGGAAAATAATGAGTTATGGTGAAATTTGAGCGCAAATAACCAATCAAGTACATGTTATATATTTATTTTTTGCGTTGTAGAAAGCCGTTATTTAAAAGAATAAGGGGCATATCTCATATATCTGTCTGAAAAAAGCTAAGTGGAAATGCATTATGGAAGCAAAAATGGTTATTCAGTCTGCTGAAGAAAGGACAGATCTTGGTGATGAGGTAGAGGAGCTTATTGATAACAATTGGCCTCTATTTATCGAATATTGCGGATGGAAAAATGGTAAAGGCGAACCATTTGATCCGTGGATACGTACCCATTGTCGATTAGGCGCCAAAATCATCAAGCCCGCCCTGCGCTCCATGGATATTTATGGCACTTTAGAACAGTGGCAGGAATGGACAGGCATGAAGTTTCCGCAAAGCGGGGAATACGTCATTCCGGGTGGTCTGGTGCCATTGGTAGTAGATGTTGAAAAACAGATGGCTTATTACATTGAGCCTAATTTGTGGATGTACCATAGCCTCGATTAAAAAGATTTTTCTAACTGTATCTGTACCTCGTTTTTATCATAACTGTATAACCAGTTCACATTACTGTGATTGTGTCGATGGCGGAAAGTTAAAGAAGGTGTCATGCCCAATATCTTCGCGGCAGGGAATTTAATGGCGGCAGTATAGATTTGTTCATTGTCCTGGCGTCTGGCACCCAATAATGCGCTGTAAGCACCGAAGCGTTGTTGCCTTAGAGTAACAAGCAGTGAACCATTAATGCGGGAATAGAGTTGTCCAGCTATTCCCGCACTTATGCTCCATTGTTGGTAGCGATCTGCCGGGTATTGATTATTTCGATAGCTCCAATTGCCGCCACCAAACAGAATTAATTTTTCATTGATAACATGAGATAGGCTGAAATAGGATGAGGAAAGTTCGCCGTCTTTCCTGCGGTAAAGCGGTTGATAACTCAATTTTTTATGTCCAAGTTCAACATTAAGGATGGTTTGTTTGGTGATAGCCCATTGCCACTCTATTTTGGCACCGATAGCATGATATTCAGTCTTCCCTGCCCGCTGTTGATATTCAAATAGAGAGCCAAAGGATAAATCCTGGTTCCTGTTTTTGTAGTTGTAACCACTGGTCAGCAAGAACATATTTTCGTTTTCGTCGTGGTAATTGCGATAATTTTCACCATAAATCAACCCGCGGCCAAAAATGCCGTGATGGCCGACAAGCGGGTAACGTCGGCTTAAAGTAGCGCTGTAAGTCCCGCCCCATGCTTTGATAGGTTTCGGTATGCTCCGTTCAATGATGCACTGTCCCTTGATAGACTGCAGACAGATGGGTCTCTGATTTGGAGACATATTGATATTATCGTCATAGGTATAGCCAAATGAGAATGAACCGCTCCAGTCATTTCTTTGGGTTACTGCGGCCAGATAACGGTCAATATTCTTCAAGACCATTTCTGGTAATTGATATTGTTTACTGATTTCTTTAAATAGTTGCTCGGACTCCCGATTTTTGTGATCTTCAAAATAAACACGAGCCAGCTCCAGTTTGATGCGAGTAAAATTCGGTTTTTGACGTAGGATCTTTTGATAATAAGAAGTCGCCAGCGCTAAATTCCCTGCAAGATGTGCGAGTCCGCCTTGAGCAAAATCGATAAGTAACGGATCGTACCCAGGAATTTTTTGATAAATCAGCAAGAGGCGCCTGACGTTTTGCCACTGCTGGTGGTTAATAGCAAGGTACAGAGCTTGACTGATACCCTTAAGATTATTTTCCACTTTTATAGACGTCGCGTTTGGGACTTCAATTTCCTGGTGATTGTATCGTGCTTTTTGCCAAATCTTGGGGCTAATATTTTCAGTGGCATAAACTGTCGGGGAAAAGAATGAGAGCAGCAGCATGATAAGAAATATTGGCAATATTTCTTTTGCAGTCACTTTTTTTTGATCAGACATAACAAAATCCGCTTCATAAACCACCGATTTATTTGAAATAAATCGGGTAAAGAAGATGAAGAGAAAACAGCGCCCAAACAAAATGACACTGTTTTCTGGAGAATTAATAATTATTCTTTAGCACCGCCGAAGGCAGTATCTTTGTTTCTGTCGCTATCAAATTTGGCATACCCTGCCAGAGAGGAGGCGGAATCACCGAAGAATTTTCCATCGGTAACCCCATTAATACTCCCGTTGGCTGTGGCTTTACCGGAAAATCCGGCATTGTCATTTATATTGGCATCGATACCAATATTGAGTGAACCATTGCTCAGTGAGCCATCCAGTTTTTTGGTATCAAAGTTTGCGACGAGTTTGCCGGAGAGGAGATTCTTGCCACTATACTGGCTTAAGCCTTTTACTGTATAGGACGCAGTGCCACCTGTTGGCAGATTGGTTGTCACATTTTCGCCCGCATAAAAAACAGTATGAGTGACATCCGATTTATCGGGGGTTTTTTGGGCCCATTCGCCAAAGTAAACTTCGGTATTGGGAACCTGACCGATATCGATATACTGGTTCTCGATACCGAATTTTGTACCATCCCCTTTGGAATGATAGGCATGATAGATACCATTCTTGTCGAGTGTAGCTAGACCTTTCAGCCGGGAGGCAGAAAGTAATTTGCCTTTTACTATAGGTAGAGTGAAACCCAGGGCGGGTTCACCATTTACCTCTCCGATTATAAGATGTGGGTCGGTTTCTTGTTGGCTTATACCATAACCAACTTTTGCCTGAACTTGTGTTGTAACGCCAAGAATTCCTAACATCGCGATGAATATATTGATTTTTTTCATGAGTAGTCTCTCTGAATATTGAATATGTAGTCATCCTGTTATAAGAACGTCCTGAACTTTTGGGGTTAAAATGCTCAATAAATGTACAGAAAATAAAATGTATGTTGCCTAAACAATGCTGTAAACCATAAGTTATTCTTATGTTTTTATTTTGTTTAATTATTGGTCAAAATTACATTATTTTTGAGGATAGATTGAGTTGGTGGATTTCAATTAATCCACTAATCGTTGAGGGTGGGTATACACTATTGCTCGCCCTGGCTTGCAAAATCCGATCAACGTTAAATGACATTTCTGGGCGACTTGAATGGCAAGTGAGGTTGCGGCAGAAACGGCGAATAAAATTTCTACCCCGCAATTAGCTGATTTTTGTACCATCTCATAACTGGCACGGCTGGAAACTAACACCGCACCTTGTTGCCAGCCTGTTTTTGCTCGCATTCCCAGTAACTTATCCAGTGCAACATGGCGGCCAACATCTTCACAACCACCAAGCAATTTGCCCTCTGGATCAATCCAACCTGCCGCATGGGTACAGCCGGTAAGTGTGCCGATTTCCTGAACATGTGGTAATTGGGCAAGCGCAGCATCAAGGCAGGAGAGTGAAAACGTTTGGGTGAAAGGCAGGGGCGTAATTGGGCGAAAGATTTCTGCGAGTTGTTCGGTGCCACAAATACCGCAACCCGTTCTGCCAGCCATATTGCGTCGGCGCTCTTTTAATGCCGCAAAACGGCGGCTGGAAAGTTCAATGTGCAGTTCAATGCCGCCGTGGCAGCTAACTATCGCATCAATCCCCCGAATTTCTTGTGCAGATGTAATAATTCCTTCTGACAAGGAAAACCCGATAGCAAAATGATCGAGATCTTTCGGACTGGCCATCATTACGACATGGGAAATACCGTTGTAGACCAATGCAACAGGGACTTCCTCTGCTACCCAATCCGGCGTTGGACTGCTCAAGGAGCCGCTTTGTTTGGCATTTTTTTGTTGTACATTGGTGCGAAAAACACCGCTGATCCCTCCCATATTTAACTCATTTTCTGACCTTTTATTTTTCATTAATGAATTCCCCAATAGTTTGATTCATAATACTGTTTGTGTGGATAATATATTATCAATCTGTGTCCTGATAAGAAGCAAATACACCCGCGGAATTCCTGTTAGGCGGTGTGTTAATGAGCAATGTGAGTGAGGAGATCCCCCATGCAAGTCAGCAGAAGGCAGTTCTTTAAGATCTGCGCTGGCGGTATGGCGGGTACGACGGCAGCCGCGCTGGGGTTTGCCCCAACCGCCGCGATTGCGCAAACACGTAACTACAAATTGCTGCGTGCGCGTGAAACCCGAAATACCTGTACATACTGCTCTGTCGGTTGTGGATTATTGATGTACAGCCTTGGTGATGGCGCCAAAAATGCCAAATCAACTATTTTTCATATCGAAGGGGACCCGGATCATCCTGTAAACCGTGGTGCCTTATGTCCTAAAGGGGCTGGCTTGGTGGATTTTGTGCACAGCAAAAATCGCCTGCGCTATCCAGAATATCGTGCCCCTGGCTCCAATCAATGGCAGCGAATAAGCTGGAATGAAGCCTTCGATCGTATCGCGAGATTGATGAAACAAGATCGCGATGCCAATTTTATCCAAACCAACCAAGATGGTGTGACGGTTAACCGCTGGCTGACAACAGGCATGTTATGTGCGTCCGCGGCCAGTAACGAAACCGGTTTTCTATCGCAGAAATTTAGTCGCGCTCTCGGCATGCTTGCCGTAGACAACCAGGCGCGTGTCTGACACGGACCAACGGTAGCAAGTCTTGCTCCAACATTTGGTCGCGGTGCGATGACCAACCACTGGGTGGATATTAAGAATGCGAACTTGATTGTCGTGATGGGCGGGAATGCTGCTGAGGCACATCCTGTCGGTTTCCGTTGGGCGATGGAAGCTAAAATTCACAACAACGCTAAACTGATTGTTATCGATCCTCGCTTTACCCGTACGGCATCCGTGGCGGATTTCTACACGCCTATTCGTTCTGGTACGGATATTGCCTTCCTGTCAGGTGTAATTTTATACCTGCTAACCCATGAAAAAATTAACCGTGAGTATGTCGAGGCTTACACCAATGCTAGCCTGATTGTGCGGGAAGATTTCTCATTCGATGATGGCCTGTTTAGTGGCTATGATGCTGAAAATCGCCAGTACGATAAAACGACATGGCACTATGAGCTAGATGAGAAGGGTTTTGCCAAACGGGACAAAACGCTGAGCCATCCACGTTGTGTCTGGAACCTGCTGAAAACTCATGTCAGTCGTTATACACCGGATGTCGTGACTGATATCTGTGGAACACCGAAGGAAGATTTCCTCAAGGTGTGTGAATATCTGGCAGAAACCAGCGCGAAGGACAAAACCGCTACTTTCCTGTATGCACTGGGTTGGACGCAACACTCCATCGGCGCCCAGAATATCCGTACAATGGCGATAATCCAATTACTGCTCGGTAATATGGGTATGGCAGGCGGTGGCATCAATGCGCTGCGCGGTCACTCCAATATTCAGGGACTGACAGATTTGGGGTTGTTATCCCAAAGCCTGCCGGGGTATCTCTCCCTGCCATCGGAGAAACAGGCCGACTTGCAAACCTATTTGCAGGCGAACACACCAAAAGCCACCGTTACAGGTCAGGTCAACTATTGGGGAAATTATCCGAAGTTCTTTGTCAGCCTGATGAAGAGTTTTTATGGTGATAATGCCCGTAAAGAGAATGATTGGGGCTTCGATTTGTTGCCGAAGTGGGATAAGCCTTACGATGTCTTGCAATATTTTGAAATGATGTCGAAAGGGGAAGTGAATGGCTATATCTGTCAGGGCTTCAATCCAATAGCATCATTCCCGGACAAGAACAAAGTCGTCGCCGCTTTGTCGAAGCTGAAATTCCTGATCACGGTTGATCCTCTCAGTACCGAAACGTCATCATTCTGGCAAAATCATGGTGAATTCAACGATGTTGATCCTGCCACCATTCAGACTGAAGTATTCCGTTTACCCTGTTGCTGTTTTGCCGAGGAGAATGGCTCAATAGTCAATTCAGCTCGCTGGCTGCAATGGCACTGGAAAGGTGCGGACGCGCCAGGGGAAGCGATTGGGGATGGTGAAATTTTGTCGGGCATTTTCAAGCGCCTGCGTGATTTGTACCGTGAAGAAGGCGGTGCTGCGCCAGAACAAGTCTTGAGCATGACATGGGATTATTTCGATCCTGACGCACCAACAGCGGAAGAGGTGGCCCAAGAAAGTAACGGTCGCGCTTTGGCTGATTTGCTGGATAACAACGGCAATGTTTTGGTGAAAAAAGGGCAGCAATTATCCTCTTTTGCTCAATTGCGTGATGATGGCACTACCGCCAGCGGCTGTTGGATTTTCGCTGGAAGCTGGACGCCGGAAGGTAACCAGATGGCGCGCCGCGATAATGCTGATCCATCCGGGATAGGGAATACACTGGGTTGGGCATGGGCGTGGCCACTGAATCGCCGTATTCTGTATAACCGCGCATCTGCTGATCCACAGGGCAATCCGTGGGATCCCAAACGCCAGTTGATTGCATGGGATGGCGATAAATGGCGCGGAGTGGATATCCCAGATTACAGCAACGCAGCCCCAGGAACGGATGTTGGACCTTTTATCATGCAGCCAGAAGGTATGGGGCGCTTGTTTGCCATCGACAAAATGGCAGAAGGACCGTTCCCTGAACATTACGAGCCGTTTGAAACACCGTTGGGAACCAATCCGTTACATCCGAATGTGGTTTCCAATCCAGCCGCCCGTGTGTTCAAGAGCGATTTTGAAGCTATGGGGAAAGCCGATAAATTCCCTTATGTCGGCACCACCTACCGCCTGACTGAGCATTTCCATTTCTGGACAAAACATGCGTTGTTAAACGCCATCGCCCAACCAGAGCAGTTTGTGGAAATTGGTGAACGGTTGGCGGCAGAAAAGGGCATCAAACAGGGCGATACCGTTAAAGTTAGCTCCAGCCGTGGTTATATCAAGGCCAAGGCGGTGGTGACGAAGCGTATTCGTACCTTGAATGTTCACGGCCGTGAAGTGGATACCATCGGTATTCCGATTCACTGGGGCTTTTTGGGCGCGGCGAAGAAAGGTTTTATTGCGAATACCCTGACGCCGTTTGTCGGTGATGCCAATACGCAGACGCCGGAATTCAAGGCATTTCTGGTTAATGTGGAAAAGGTGTGAGGGAGAAAAATTATGTCATTGCAAACCCAGGACATTATTCGTCGCTCTGCCACCCATTCATTGACTCCCGCGCCTCGTGTGCGGGATCACCAGCAAGAAGTGGCAAAGCTGATCGATGTGACAACCTGTATTGGCTGTAAAGCGTGTCAGGTAGCATGTTCAGAATGGAACGACATTCGTGATGAAATTGGGCACAACATTGGCGTTTATGATAATCCGGCTGACCTGACAGCGAAGTCATGGACAGTGATGCGATTTTCCGAAGTGGAGGAGCATGGCAAGCTGGAATGGTTGATCCGCAAGGATGGGTGTATGCACTGTGCCGATCCGGGTTGCCTGAAAGCTTGTCCGGCGGAAGGCGCGATTATTCAATATGCCAATGGCATCGTTGATTTTCAGTCAGAACAGTGCATCGGCTGTGGCTATTGCATTGCCGGTTGTCCATTCAATGTACCGCGTATCAACAAAGAGGATAATCGTGCCTACAAATGTACTTTGTGCGTTGACCGTGTTGGTGTAGGACAAGAGCCGGCATGTGTGAAAACTTGTCCAACCGGTGCGATTCATTTCGGTAGCAAGCAGGATATGAAAGCGCTGGCGGCAGAGCGGGTTGAAGAGCTTAAGGGGCGTGGCTATGAAAATGCCGGCCTGTACGATCCTGAAGGCGTAGGCGGAACCCATGTTATGTATGTGCTGCACCATGCCAATAAGCCTCAACTCTATCATGGATTGCCGGATAATCCGGTTATAAGCCCAACTGTCACCTTCTGGAAAGGTATCTGGAAGCCATTAGCTGCAATCGGTTTTGCCGCGACTTTTGCTGCTGCCGTTTTCCATTACGTGGGTATTGGTCCGAACCGTATTTCCAGAGAAGAGGAAGAAAGCGCACTTAAAGAGATTGATTCGGACAAGGCAAATAATGGGGAGGTGAAGAAATGAAAAAGCGTAACGATACCATTATCCGTCACTCTCCGGTTGAGCGAATCAATCATTGGGCGGTTGTGGTTTGCTTCCTGTTTACCGCCATCAGTGGATTAGGTTTTTTCTTCCCCTCCCTGAACTGGCTGATGAATATCTTTGGTACGCCGCAATTGTCACGGATATTGCATCCGTTTGCGGGTTCGGTGATGTTCTTTCTGTTTGTCTTTATGTTTTTCAGGTATTTCAAACATAATCTGATCGACAGGGATGATATCGAATGGGCGAAAAATATTCACAAGGTACTGCGTAATGAGGAAGCGGGAGATATCGGGCAGTATAACCTCGGCCAGAAAGGCATTTACTGGTTAGTAAGTCTCTGCCTGTTTCTCCTGCTTATTAGTGGCATTATTATCTGGCGCCCGTATTTTGCGGAATATTTTTCTATCCCATTGATCCGAATTGCTTTGCTGGTTCACTCACTGGCGGCGGTTGGTTTGATCCTGACGATTATCATCCATGCTTATGCGGCGTTTTGGGTGAAGGGATCAGTGCGGGCAATGGTAGAAGGTTGGGTCACACGTGGCTGGGCGAAAAAACATCATCCACGTTGGTATCGTGAAATGGTGAAACAAGAGCAGCAAAAAGAGAAAGAATGAGTTTGAGGCAGGGTATTTTGTGTACTCTGGCTCATTTCTACAGTTATTGTTCTTAAGGTTATTGTAGTAATTGATAAACGTTACTTTGTGGCTACAACATGGCTACAATGTTCATTATTTGCACAATAAATGAGGGCGTTTGTATGATTGAGACCATCGTAAGAGCCAGAGTATCTTCAGCTTCTAAAGAAGCGGCTATGGCGAGTTATCCGTATCCGTATGCTTGTTAACCGGCTGGCTGTTGAGGGACAACTTCCCGATGGATTTTTTCAGCCAAATAGCGAAACCTTACAAGCTATTCGTGACTTGGAAAATGGTAAAGGAGTTCATCGAGTCAATACAATTGACGAACTGAGAGATGATTTGGATTGGTAGAACATGTTGACAATTGTTTACTCTTAATTTATCAACGCACTGATATAGAACTGATATTGTACCGTGTTGGAAGCCATGCTGATTTGTTTAAGTAGCCATCAGTAGTCGAAAATGGATATCTTGGTTCTCAGAAAGGGAAGGAAACCGGAGGCCATTTTTCTCCTCCGGTTTATTGACTTTTATTGACTAATGAGTGTCTTGAGCCTCTTATTAATCTGCTGTTTATCAAAAGGTTCCAGTGACTCACTTGGGGATAATCCCACAAGTTCTAATTGTTCTGCTTCATCTTCCGTCAGGAGTTTCTTTTTTCTCAACTTGAGCAAATAGTTCCAACTCCAAATGCCACCGGAATCTTCCGCCGGACACATGCCATTACCTGCGGTCACTTCAGGCTGGATAATATCTTTTGGTAACACCTTCTCTAGCGTTATTTGATGGAACCAATCATCGCCAAAGTCATATTGGTAGTTGAATTCATCGCCGGCTTCCTCCAGAAATGCACCGATGCATAATTGGTCATACTGTTCTTCTGGAATATCGATTCCTGCAAAACTAAAACTGAATAGATGAGCATTTTCCCAGCCCATGGCAGCTTGTATCACATCATGAAATTCACTGAGTGTGAGTTGATTGCTGACACGGATCCGGCGCCATACGGCGGGTGTTGCATCGAATAAACTCACTTTAACAACCAAACCTTGCGGCTCAATCTCTTCCTCTTGCTCCATGTAGAAATATTCAAAGCTGAGTTCAGACAAGGTATCAAATAAGGCAAATCTCTTGCGATTTAATCCAAGATCTCTGAGGGCATAGGCCAAATCTAAATATTGCTCTACCAGATATGGCGCTTGTGGTGGCAATCTGTATTGTTCGATTGAAGCGGAATAAGTCAGACGCTCAATAAACAGCTCGCGGTTTGCGTAGTAATAGAGCTTCAATAAATCCCTGGGTTTTTTCGCTTTCAACAGGCATTCTTCCGGCGCCAGCCAAGACAGTATTAATGATGAACCCATGGTGATGCCAAGACGATTCTGATCCTGTCGCTTCAGATCAGCTTTATACCCGAACTTCTGGCTCCAGTGTTCAAGCTCAAATGCTTCTGGCTGTGTCCATTCGACGGGAAGTTGTGACAACCAATAAAGTGAGTTGAGATCGAGTGGGGTATGTTTATTTTGCTGGACTGAAAATATCCACGGTAAAATTTGTTGCAGCCAGTCAGGGGAGACCGGAGTATAGTCAACATAAGCTTCACTACTATTGCTCAACTCTTCAATCAATTCGGGGATTGTGCTCTCAGGAGCAATATTCATAAAGCTTTCGCGGATACCAGATTTAAAATCCAGCATCATATTCATTTGATATTCTTGACCATCCAGTGTGATTGTCATCATCATGCTGGCACAGTCATTTCCATCAACATGAGTGACGTATAATTCGTGTATCTTCGCTGTTTCCCGCGGCTTATTGTGGTGCGACATCGCCTTTTTTTTCCAACGCTTAAAACAGGAGTGAATGGCAGGATGGCGGTTAAATCGTGCACACAGATTGATCAGTTGCAGGTAGGATAAGTTTGCCCATGCAGAAGAAGGGCAATCGTCCAATGCTTGCGCACAGGCAAGGGCGACGGGTTCTTCAAAGTATTGGGTGAGTAATAGCAGGGCATCGATACCCCATGAATGTTTGGCAACCTCCGCCAACAGATGAGGTAAGGCTTCATGGGGCGTGACGGATAGACCGTTTTCAAAAAAGTCAACAAATTCAATGCCAGAATCAATTTCAAACTGCTTAAACAGTTGGTTCAAATTTAAGGATTTTTTAGGGAAAGTCGCTATGTTGGTGTCATCAGTAGATTGGGGGGCATCCAGTAGCTGGGTGATGTCAGTGTTGATATGAAACTGATTTCTTTTCAGGATTGATACACATAACAACATGCATTCGCTATTAATTTCGAATTCTTCTTTGGTATTCAGCAAAATTTGCTCAATGATCTCTTCGAACAGTTGTTTGGTTTCAGCAGGCAACTTGTTTGTTGTTAATGCAAGCTCTGCTATGGCAACTTCAAGCCAATGGTTAATGCTGTCTCCTGTCTCCGTCATTGCTTCTTTGGGCAGCGTTAGCACCAAGCTAATCAACAAGAAGACGTTTTCTGGCTCGGAAAACCACTGTATCTGCTTTGGCGTTAAGGAACGTTGTTTCTCAGGAGCATGGGCGTATTTTTCTATTGCAGATAGCAATTTTTCAGGTGTTAATTTCATTATCAACCTCTTCAATATATCGATATTTCAACCAAGAAGAGTGCTGGTTATCACACTGTCATATCCACCATTCCCCTTTACGATTATTCAATAGTCTAACTTGAATTTTTGTGAGGACAGTAAGTTTGTGTTGAAATTTATCCACGTTACTGTTTTGTGGTCTGTAACTTGAAATCGATAGGATCTGGCAATGCCATTCCGCTGTTTGGCGGGGTAAGATGGTTGGGGATTTACATATCAACATAACTGGAAGGTGAGATTGATGAGTATTCGCATTGCCCCTATTCCCCCATTATTGTTTGTCAACCTGAAAACGCTTTACCAGCAGCGTGCTGAGCGTCTGAAAACGTTGGCAACCGAAAACAACCCATTTGCAAGTTACCTGAATTTTGCGGCAGAAATTGCCCAAGCACAGCAAAAAGCGTGGTATGACAATCCGCTGGAGATGGAATTGGATGAGCTTCTGGGTCATTCCCAGCAAGAAATTCGTGTCCCATTGGATTGTAAAACATTGCACCGTACCCAGCATTGGCAGAATATTCTGCACGCCCTGATGGCGGAATTGCTGCCTACCGTACCTGAACATGTAAAACCCGCCCTCGAAAATCTGGCAAAAAATTCAGAACAAGAGTTAGAAGAGATGGCGAGTGCGCTACTCAATAGTGAATTCAGCAAAGTTAGTGCTGATCAGGCGGTATTTGTCTGGGCAGCGTTATCTGTCTATTGGGCACAAATGGCCAGTTTGATCCCCGGCAAGGCACGGGCGGGATATGGAGAACATCGCCAGTTTTGCCCGATCTGTGGCAGTATGCCGGTTGCCAGTGTGGTGCAAATCGGCACTCACCAAGGGCTGCGTTACTTGCATTGTAACCTGTGTGAAAGCGAGTGGCATGTTGTCCGTATCAAATGCAGTAACTGTGAACAAAGTCGTGACCTGAGTTATTGGTCACTGGAGAGTGAGCAATCGGCAATCAAGGCAGAAAGTTGTGGTGATTGTGGTAGTTATCTCAAAATTCTGTATCAGGAAAAAGATCCAAATATCGATGCTGTGGCCGATGATCTGGCGTCATTGATTCTGGATGCCAAAATGGAAGAAGAAGGTTTTGCCCGCAGTAGCCTGAACCCTTTTTTGTTTCCTAACGAATAAATGGGGTGGGGAAGCGATGACACAAGCAATCAATTCGCTGTACCGTCAATTACCCTCCATTGACAGATTGTTGCGAGAACCAAAAATCACCTCGTTGATTGCGTTATATGGACAGACGCAAGTGGTGGAGATATTGCGGGACATGCAAGAACAGGCGCGATTTAATATTCGTGAATATCAGACCTTGCCAGAGTGGAGTGACGATTGGGCTGCATTATTGCAGCGAAGATTGGACAAGGTTCAAGCCTCTGCATTGAAACCCGTTTTTAACTTGAGCGGAACGGTGCTTCATACCAATTTGGGTCGTGCATTGTTAGCGGAATCAGCAATTGAAGCCGTGACACAGGCAATGCGTTCGCCGGTCACGTTGGAATATTCTCTTGATGGTGCTCGCGGGCATCGTGATCGCGCACTGGCTGATTTACTCTGTACGTTAACAGGGGCAGAAGATGCCTGCATCGTCAACAATAATGCCGCCGCCGTTTTACTGGTGTTGGCAACAGTGGCGCAAGGCAAAGAGGTTGTTATTTCCCGCGGTGAATTGGTAGAGATTGGCGGGGCGTTCCGTATTCCTGACGTGATGGTGCAAGCAGGTTGTCGTTTGGTGGAAGTGGGAACAACTAACCGAACGCATTTAAAAGATTATCAGCGGGTAATCAATTCTGATACCGGTTTGTTGATGAAGGTGCATACCAGTAATTACAGTATTGAAGGCTTCACCGCTGAAGTATCGGCAGAAGCCTTGGCGACGCTGGGTATGGCATCCCAAATCCCGACAGCCATCGATCTTGGTAGTGGCTCCATGACCGACATGACACAGTATGGTTTGCCGGCTGAGCCGATGCCCCAGGATTACCTGAACCATGGTATCGATTTGGTGACCTTTTCTGGTGATAAATTATTGGGTGGCCCGCAAGCTGGCATTATTGTTGGCAAAAAACAGTGGATAGACGCTATCCAGCAGCATCCCCTAAAGCGCGCATTGCGGGCAGACAAAATGACGTTGGCGGCACTGGAAGCCACTTTGCGCCTCTACCAACACCCTGAGCAACTTCGCCAGAACTTACCGACTTTGCGCCTGCTGACTCGTACACAGGGTGAAATCCGTGATATGGCGCAACGGCTCATTCCTCAACTTCAGGCATATTACAGCGAAAAATTTATTGTTCGTGATGAACCTTGCTATTCCCAAATTGGCAGTGGTTCTTTGCCAGTGGATCGGTTGCCCAGTTGGTCGCTGACTTTTACTGCCATCGATGGTCGTGGCAGCACATTGGAAAATTTGGCTCACCAATGGCGCAATTTGAAAAAACCGGTGATTGGGCGTCTGTATGATGGGCGGTTATGGCTGGATCTGCGTTGCCTGGAAGATGGAAATGCATTATTGCAGGCACTTTTGCTGTTATAAGAAATAGGCTTGATAACTATGATTTTTGCCACAGCGGGACATGTTGATCACGGTAAAACGACGCTCATTCGAGCGATCACGGGGGTTGATACGACCCATTTGCCGGAAGAGAAAAAACGCGGGATGACTATCGATCTCGGTTATGCCTACTGGCCGCAGCCAGATGGATCTTCGGTGGGGTTTGTCGATGTGCCGGGACATGAAAAATTCCTGCCGAATATGTTAGCGGGGATGGGTGGAATAGATCATATCCTGCTGGTTGTCGCTTGTGATGATGGTGTCATGGCTCAGACACGGGAACATCTGGCAATTTTGCGTTTGATTGGGCGACCTGATATTACGGTTGTATTGACCAAAGCGGATAGCGTCGAACAAGCACGGATTGAGGAAGTCCGGCAACAAGTCGGGCAATTATTAGCATCACAAGGTTGGCAATCGGTGCCTTTGTTTATAACGGCAGCCGCCATAAAAGAAGGCATTATCCCACTAAGAGAGCATTTGCAGTCTATTCACCAATCTTATGCTATCCATCAAGTTCGCTTCCGGCAAAATCCACAACATGAAAAATTACAGCAACGCTTTCGTTTGGCTATCGATCGCGTTTTTACTATTAAAGGTGCCGGGTTGGTTGTCACCGGAACGGCGTTAGCGGGAAGTGTCAATGTTGGCGATATGTTATGGCTGACTGGCAGTGATCAAAGCGTGAGAGTGCGTGGCTTGCACGCCCAGAATCAACTCGTTCAACGTGCTACAGCGGGACAGCGTATTGCATTGAATATTGCGGGGGATATCAGCAAAGAGCAAATTTCCCGTGGCGACTGGCTGTTATTACAAAAACCCTCGTTTGCGGCTGAAAAAGTGTTAGTCGAAATTGAAGCGGATTTACCGCTGCAAAACTGGCAATCTCTCCATATCCATCATGCTGCCAGCCATATCACCGGCAGAATTTCTATCCTGAACTCGCTAACCGCTACGCCAATATTGGCTGAGCTGACGCTGGATCGTCCTTTGTGGCTGGTGGAAAATGATCGCCTGGTACTGCGTGATATCAGTGCCAGAAAAACGCTGGCTGGGGCACGAGTCGTTAGCTTAAATTCCCCGCGCAGAGGGAAACGCCAGCCTGAATTTCTTCATTGGTTATCCCAACTGGCTCGAACGAGCAGCCATCTGGAAAATCTTACCTTATATTTAACACGTGGTACACTGTTACTTAGCCACTTTGCCTGGGCACGCCAGTTGACAGAAAATCAGCTCAACAACTTGTTGGTTGGGATGGAGGTAATGGTTGCGGGTGATTGGGTTTTATCACTGCATCATGTGGTGCTGGCAGAACAAAAGCTATTGCAGACTGTCGTGGAATACCACGAAAAACACCCTGATCAATTGGGTGTGGGTAAGGCGCGTTTGAAACGAATGGCTTTGCCGACACTGGATGACATGCTGGCTTATAAACTTATCAATCGGCTATTGGAACAAGAAGTGCTAAAACAAACCCATGGTTGGTTGCATTTGCCTGAGCATGGATTGATGTTTACCCCAGAGCAGGCGTGTTTGTGGTTAAAAGCAGAACCTTATTTTAAAACGGAAGCGTGGTGGGTGCGCGATTTGACAACTGAAATGGGGGAAGATGAAGAGGTCATACGTCGTCTTTTGCGAAAAGCGGCACAATTAGGACTCGTTATCGCCATTGTGTCTGATCGTTATTACCACCGACAGCAGATTCAGCAGCTTGCTGATTTAATTCGCAACTATTCTCAGACTAAGGGCGGCATAACAGCAATCGATTTTCGAGATGAATTAGGGATTGGCCGGAAACTGGCGATTCAAATACTGGAATACTTTGATCGTACGGGATTTACCCGCAGGAAAGCGAATTTGCATGTTCTACGGGATGAGGGCATTTTTTAGTATTTTATTTACAGTATCTCTGACAATCTGTGCTATTTTTCATCGGGTTGGCAAACTGAACTCATGTGTGGAATTCAATAGAGTATGAAAAAGAAGATAATCTCGAGGATTTATCTTGGATTGTTGTTGATTGCTTCCTTGATATTAGTGTTTGAGAAAGGTGGAGATATTTATCCTGTACTGGTGTCTGTCGGCGTATTCGGCATCATCTTTGGCCTGGCTTTTTTAGTTTCAGCGCGCTGGTTATTTTCGGTAGTGTTAACTGGCACGTTATTTATCATCCTAAAATTCCTCAACCAGATAAAAATCCATTACTACAAAGAACAACTGATGTTTTCTGATTTGAATGTGATGTTAGATCCATCAAATCAGGAGACTTTACGCCATTATTGGCTGGCAGGTATCGCTGTAGTGGCTATGCTTATCTGGTTGATATTCAACATGATATTGAGCTGGAAAATGGTCCCTTCTGCGCGTGGGATAAAATGGCGCTTCGCCAGTATCGTTTTGATGGTCGTGAGTACCTGGGGTATCAATCTCACAGTTAGTGCTTATCATGAGCAATGGCAAGGGGAATTACCGAAGGGGCGGGGAACGGTGACTAATATGGTAATGTCTGCCTCTGATGCCCAATATCAGCCGCCAAAATTGGGTTCATCTGCTGATTATTTCTTGCAGCAGGCGAAACAAGTGACGTTGCCTGAACCTCAGTCGGAGGTTAAACCCGATGTGGTTGTCTTGCTGCAAGAATCCACGGTCAATCCCCATATTTATCAATTACCTGCCAAAGTGCAGTTGCCCGATCTTTACATGTTCCGGCGTGATGCGGGTGTCAGTGCCCAAAGTCCACTCAGGGTACAAACCTTTGGTGGTGGAACCTGGTTATCTGAATTCTCCGTTTTAACCGGATTGAATACGGATGATTTTGGTTCACGTAAAAATGCGGTGTTTTATTTTGTCGTTGATCACCTGAAAAACAGCCTGTTTCGTGCAATGAAAGATAATGGCTATTACACGGTTGTTCTGACACCGTTTAATAAGTCTGCTTACCATGCGGGACATGCTTACAAGACACTGGGTGTTGATCGAATTATCCAACCGCAGGAGTTAGGGTATCCCGCTGGCATGGATGAAAATTTGTGGAAAATTCCAACACAAGATATGTTGTCTTATGTGAAAACTATCCTGGCTAAGGAAACAGACAAGCCGATTTTTATTTTCTCTCTCACCATGTATGAACATGGTCCTTATGAAGAGAGTCATCATGATGATTATGGCTTGGCTGGCAACGTTGACTCTGTAATAGCGACAGGTAAGTTTAGCCATTATATGGAAAAAATTGTGGCCTCTGATCCTGCCATCAGGGATTTCAGTGAATTCGTTGCTAATCGCGACAAGCCTACCGTTTTCCTCTATTTTGGTGATCATCAACCGAACATCAATTTTGATCACTATAATTCTCCGTTACCTGATCCAGCACATGTGACTCAGTTTACTCTGCGGGATAACCTGAAACAGGGAGCGTCAATAACAACGGGCAAGCTGACCGATATCTCTTTCCTCGGCGGGATCATTCTGGAACGTGCCCGTTTGTCAGCGCCAGCGTTTTACCAAGCAAATATGATCATGCGCCATTTATGTGGTGGTGCTTTGAATGATTGTCAGGATAGTGCATTGGTAGAGAGTTATAAGCATTATATTTATCAGCAGTTGGAAGCGGCAGGTAAGGAATAATGTTATCCCTTCTGTCGGTGATGCTACTGACAGAAGGGATGTGTTATCGATATACCGCTACAATATGGGAACTATGTGTGAAACCATTTAGTTATTTGTGGCGGTGATGCGATAAGCGCAGCGTCGGTGACCACTCAGGATATATTCGGTTCTTTCCACATTGGCTTGCAGGATCTCCCGAAACAGTTTCAACTCTGTCCGACAAAAACCCTGACACAATTTGGCGGCGGCACAAATTGGACAATGGTTTTCAAAAAACAAAATAGCGCCATCTTCAACAGAATAATGAGCCATATAGCCTTCTCGGCAGCGAATCGAAACCAGACGCTCAACCTTCTCCTGTAACCCAGTGGCACCTTCCATTGCCTTTTTATAGTTGGAAAAAGCCTCTTTTTCACGGGTGCTGATAATCAAATCCATAGCATCTTCACCCAACTGATTACGGATAATCGATATCAGTTGCGTTGTTAAATCTGCGTGAGCATCAGGAAATTTGGCATGGCCTTTCTCTGTAATATGCCAAAGCTGTATTGGACGCCCAACCCCCCTTGTTTCTGATTTTGCTTCAACTAACCCCTCTTTAGCCATTTTCACAAATTGCTGACGGGCTGCTTCTCCAGTTGTTCCCAATAATTTGCCGGCATCAGAGGCTTGTAAGGCACCTTGAGTTTTTAGCAACATTAATAGCTTTTCACTCACTGTTTGCCCTACGATTGTACTATTTTCCAAGTCATCGCTTGACATATTGTTGATCCCGACATTAATTTATTCCAAGATTTATCTTGTTTAATTTAGCGTAAGACTTTTCACAACTCAACCTGTGTTTAGGGCAAAAATGATGATAATGACTGAGGAAAGCCGCTGGAGGGATCTGTTTTCCAGCAAAAATGCACCGAGTGCGATAGCACTTTCACTGGGCGTGGTATTGATGGCAATTAATACCTTAATTGCGATTACGATTCTGCCTTCTGTCGTCAATGATATTGGAGGATTAAATCTTTATGCCTGGAATACGACATTGTTTGTCGTGGCATCGATTATTGGTTCCGTTCTTTCTGCGAGATTGTTGAGTGCATTGGGTGCAAGAAACGCTTATCTGATTGCATCAGTGATCTTTTTTATCGGTAGCTTACTCTGTACTCTTGCACCGACAATGGTAGTGATGTTGGTTGGCAGAACCATTCAGGGCCTGGGTGGTGGATTTTTGTTCGCCCTTTCCTATTTGATGATTAATCTCGTCTTTGCCCAATCACTTTGGCCGCGAGCTATCGCATTGGTTTCGGGGATGTGGGGTGTAGCGACTTTAATCGGGCCAGCTATTGGCGGTATTTTTGCTGAGATGGATGCATGGCGTTACGCATTTGGCATTATGCTTCCTATTATTCTGTCTTATGCCGTATTTACCTGTCTGATTTTACCTAAAACAGAGGTGCAGGATAAAACCAAAACAGCACTGCCCATTGTTCAATTGATTCTGTTATCGGCAGCGGTACTGGCGGTTTCTTCTGGCAGTTTGTCGCCAGATGTTCGGTTCAACATTCTCGGCATTGTTGCCGCTGTGATATTCATCTTTTTATTGATTATTTATGAGCGTAGAGCTTCAGCCAGGTTATTGCCTGAACGTTCCCTAAGTTTACGTTCTCCTCATTTGGTCTTATTTACTACTATATTTCTATTGGTAGTGGGTTTATCAGGGGATGTTTTTATTCCCTATTTTTTGCAAATTCTGCATGGGCAATCCCCTTTTGTTTCTGGTTACATGGTTGCGTCCGTGGCAATGGGTTGGACTATAGGAGAAATACTCAGTGCTAGCTGGCAAGGGACAAAAATGCGGTTTGCGATTATCAGTGGGCCTGTCTTCATGTTGGTTGGTATGTTGCTGTTGCTTGTGTTGCTGCCATCTCAGTCAGCAGGGGAACGGCAGATTATACTACCGATAATCCTGGGATTGGGGATGTTTGGTTTTGGGGTTGGATTCGGCTGGCCTCATCTTTTGACGCTCATTTTACAGGTTTCCCGTGATGCGGATAAAAGCATCGCCGGTTCATCCATTACTACTATACAGTTATTTGCCTCTGCATTTGGTTCTGCATTGGGGGGAATGACCGTCAATTTATTTGGATTTTATCAGCCAGGAGGCGTTGAAGGGGCTGCTTCTTCTGCTTATTGGCTATTTTTACTCTTTTCCATTGCACCAATATTGGCATTATTAACAGCATTTCAATCAGCGAAAATTAAGGCAGAGGAATAAATTTATTATCAACGGCATTATCATAAAAAAAGTAGTGCCGTTTTCTTGATTCCGTGTGATGGGATATCCATATAATAGTGGTGATTGATATTATGAACCGAAAGTTCTAATTTCCTTCCCGTGTATTTGATAAATGGAAATTGGATTGTGTATGAAAAGTGAATGTGTCCAAATTGGGTACACGTCAATCATGTACTATTGTGGGGCGGATTTATTCATTGATGAGTAGACAGCCTAAGTCTGCATAAATACTGGGTTGTTGTTATTCAATATCTTCTAGGGGTACACCTTTGGGTACACGGCAAAATGAGATGTTCACTTATTCTCATAAAAAGTAAGTTGTGATTATGTCTTACAGTTTGGCTCAACATGGTCTACCAATTCGCGTAAATGTTGCGCCAACTGGTCAACAGTTTTCGCACCCGTGGCAGCCTCTACTGTTAAGTTTTCTAGTGTATTGTCGTTATCACGGATCTTGATACCGTTGCGGTAAAGAAAAGTCATGGTAACGAAAAACGCTGTGCGCTTATTACCATCATTAAAGATATGACCACGAGCAATAGCAACCCAGTAGGTGGCTGCAAGTTCAAAGATGTCTGTTACACCTTCATTGTGGGTACGGTTTTGTACCCGATAGATAAGTGCTTCAGCTCTGCCTGAATCGGGCATTCCAGCAACGCCGGGAAACCACTGCAATATACGGTCATGAAAAGCGATAACTTCCTGCGCGCTGACCCATATCATCGGTTTGTCAGAGCCTCTACCGTATGCCCATGACGCTGCATAATCGAATCAAATTCTGCATCCAGTTTGGCATTCTGGTATGCCTCGAATTCTGCTTTACTGATAACAACTGCTGAACTGCCGTCCCGACGAGTAATTTCAACAGGTTCGCCGTGGGTAGCCGCATCCAACACTTCTGAAATATTGGCTCGTGCTTGGGTTGAGGTGTATGTACGCATAATATATCTCCAGATATGTACATGTGAATTGTACATAATTTGGGTGTTTATTCAACAATAGTGATCTCGGCATAGTTCACCTTTAATCGTGGCTTTTTTGCATACTCATATAACGCAACCAATCGCCCGCTAAGCTACGCAGATTTTAGATCATGTCACCACATCACGCCCACACCACGTAATTCCCACGAAATCAACGTAAACTTCACGTAGAACGGTCTACACCGTACCCGCCTGCACGTTTTCGATCAAAAAGTTTTTTCAATTTTAAAATCCTACAAACCAAATCACCAGACCGCGCCAGTACTGACTGTGTGAGGAAAATCTCAAACTGAAATGAGTGAAAAGAATTTCAGTTTCTTATCCAGTTGCACTCTCGTATATTGATTGTATTTATTTGAAATAAAATGATTTTTCTATTTTGCGTGAGATTTTTACTTGGGAGGAAACCTACATAAAAACCAGTCTTCATGCGGAATGGGAGGAAATGTAAACTGAAATTGTGTGAAAAATTTATTTTCACTGTTAGCGTTCTGCTCCAGACAGTTGTACCAACTTACTAGGACGTATCCACGCACTGATCTCTTTGTCTGTAAGTTTAGGCATTTGTGCAATTCTCAATGTAAAAAAGTGGGGGTGTACCCAAAATGGTTTTTAGAATGTGCTATGGGTACACGCTAATCATGCGCTACTGTGATTCGTTCAGCAATTCTGATAGTAAAAAAGCCAGCAATAACAAGGTATATGCTGGCTTTCTGAAATGTTGTGATTCGCTAATGGATTTATTCATTGAGTAGAAGGATCAAGCCCGCATGAATACTGGATTGTTGTTACTCAATATTTTTTAGGGGTACACCCTAAATCGGAGCGTGCAAGATTTAACATGCAGGCAAATAGTTCCTCAGTCACTGCATAAATGAAATTATCTCGTCAAAATCAACCACTGCTTTGGCGGATAAGGCCATCGGGTTAATCATGCGATGACCTTTAATATTAGGGGTTAGGGGTGAGCAATTTCTTTACGTGCTAATTCCGCCAGAAAAGCCGAACGGTTCTTATAGTGACCGTTTCGCTCAATATAGCGGTCTATCGCGGTTAACAAATTGCCAGGCATCGTCAGATTAAACTTGATGGCCTTAGATTCATATTTCGCAGGGTCTAGCTCAATTAGTGCAATCATTCCTCCATCTTCCGTTAAGCGGGGATCATTGATGTACTCTGAGGGATCTTTCGGCGCGGGGACATATCCGCCTTGTTCCGTCAATACCTCCATATGCTGCCCGAACGCGCTTTCAGCATCACGGATAGCTTCTTCTAAAGTGTTGCCAGCGAAAAAGCAGCCGTCAGCATCAGGAAAGTAACCGTCAAAGCCCTCTTCTGTTTTAAAGATAAAGAGTGGATAAATCATAATATTACCTCGTCGTATGATGATGAGTAGCGCAGAGAAGGAACGGTTAGACCGCTCCTTAATTATTACAACAACTTCAATCCTGAATTTTTCTGTGCCTGTCGAATCCCCTTTGACGAATCTTTTCTCGGATGCGGTACGGTGATTATTTCTTTGACTCCCGGTTTGGCTAGCGTGACATGACTCCCATCTTGCCGCATCTTTACCCAACCGTCAGCCATTAGGCGTTTGATTAACTCTGTACTACTCATCAACCCTCCATTGCGTTAATGTATGGGTATAATACCCATAATCTCAAGTGTTGTCAATTATTTTGTGGGTATTATACCTATGATTATTGACTAGTGTTCTCCCTCTTAACCTGTTATTTATTGCCCACCCATAGAGCGCAACCAGACGCATACAGAGCTATGCACAATAACATTGACTCACTCTACGGCTAATTTGGATCACGTTATTACATTGCATCTCATGCTGCGTAATTCCCACGAAATAAACGTAAACCCCACTACACCGCACCCGCCTGCACTTTTTGGATCAAAAAGTTTTTTCACTTTTAAAATTCTACAAATCAAATCACCAGACCGCGCCAGTACTGGCTGTGTGAGAAAAATTTCAAACTGAAATGAGTGAAAAGAATTTCAGAAAATTTCAGTTTGTTATCCAGTTCCGCTCTGGAGCGTCAATTGTATTTATTTGAAATAAAATGATTTTTCTGTTTTACGTGAGATGTTTACTTGGAGGGAAACCCAACATAAAAACTGAAAAGCCAGTCTTCATGCGGGGTAAGAGGAAATGTAAACTGAAATTGTGTGAAAAAATTATTTTTGCTGTTAGCGTTTTGCACCAGACAATTATTGATGCGATTTCCCATATGACTACAACTTCAATACATGGTTACTTGGATCTTGCATCAACTTACTGGGACGTATGGAATGTGAAAAACTCAAGGTTAAAACGTATGTATGACCACATTCAACATCATTACAACAACAGTAAATCTCCGGTATGTTATCCAATCTTTCCATTTTGATTTTTTTGATTGTTGCCTGCTCGTTGCACTCTGGGTAGTATATTTTCATCACGCGCATTGTTGCTAATCCTCGCTTTAATGCCTTCCAGAATAAAGCCAATTTAATACATACCTTTCTATTTTTAGGTGTAACATGGGTTATATCATTGAATTATAAGAAATAAATCTGTTACACCTGTTACCCTTGTTACACCAAATAAATAAGATGGTCAGTTATGAATAAAAAAGCCAGTTATCAGGCGCGGTTTTCCGACTAACCTGGTGTTTTCTGCTGCTCGATGTATTGCCGGATGATCGAGATCGGCGCACCTCCGCAACTACTTGCAAAATAGCTCGGTGTCCACAGAACGCCTTTGTAGTAATAGCGTAGAGCAATATCTGGACGGTCACGCCGAAGCAGCCTGCTGGAAACGCCTTTAAGACTGTTGACCAGATTCGATACTGCGAGCTTTGGCGGGTAGTTGATCAGCAAATGCACGTGGTCGTATTCGCCGTCCATTTCAACCAGTTCAACACCAAAATCAGCACATACGCTGCTAAAGTAGCTGCGTAGCTTTTCGATGGCATCAAGATCGAATATCTTTCGTCGATACTTGGCGACGAATACCAAGTGGACGTGCATCAGGAAAACACAGTGTCTTCCGCGTCGAATATCAGTTTCTTTTGTCATAGACCAAAGTATAATGATAGTCATGATACGACTTCAAGCCTTCAAATTCCAGTTAAGACCAAATGGTCAGCAGGAGCGCGATATGCGACGCTTCGCAGGGGCTTGTCGCTTCGTTTTTAACCGTGCACTGGCACTCCAGAATGAGAACCATGCAGCAGGGAATAAATATCTCCCTTACACCAAAATGGCTTCATGGTTGATTGAGTGGAAATCCGTACCTGAAACACAATGGCTGAAAGAATCTCCCTCGCAACCGTTGCAGCAGTCACTGAAAGATCTGGAGCGCGGCTACAAAAATTTCTTCCAGAAGCGTGCTGCATTCCCCCGCTTCAAAAACAAAGTCACCAGTGAAATCAGCAAAAACCACGCGATGATCGTCATTGAAGACTTGAAGGTCAATAACATGTCGAAATCGGCAAAAGGCACGGCAGAGAAGCACGGAAGAAACGTCAGAGGCAAATCAGGCTTGAACCGCTCGATAC
The DNA here is from genome assembly GCF_037260955.1 of Xenorhabdus sp. TH1. Classification (NCBI taxonomy): domain Bacteria; kingdom Pseudomonadati; phylum Pseudomonadota; class Gammaproteobacteria; order Enterobacterales; family Morganellaceae; genus Xenorhabdus; species Xenorhabdus sp. TH1. The sequence continues at coordinate 3,722,806 of NZ_CP147734.1, read as the reverse complement.
GGGATCAAGGCTGGCATGAAATGCGCCGTCAGCTTGAGTACAAGCAGCTCTGGCGCGGTGGTCAGGTAGTGGCGATACCTCCGGCATACACCAGCCAGCGGTGTGCCTGCTGTGGTCATACGGCGAAAGAAAACCGTCAGACGCAAAGTCAATTCGTGTGTCAGGTATGCGGCTACACCGCGAACGCGGATGTAAACGCCGCACGTAATATTTTAGCGGCAGGACATGCCGTGCTTGCCTGTGGAGGGATGGTGCAGTCAGACCGCCCGTTGAAGCAGGAACCCACCGAGGTGAGTCAGGCTTCGGTCTGAACGCTGTAGGAATCCCCGTCCTTTAGGGCGGGGAGGATGTCAAAACAATGTATAGACTGGCTTGATGGTTTGTTGTGATTCGCTAAGAAACGTTATTCAATATTTTGAATCTGCTCGCGCATCTGCTCAATCAGCACCTTCAACTCAATCGCAGAATTCGTCACATTCGCATTAATTGATTTTGAAGCCAATGTATTCGATTCGCGGTTAAATTCCTGCATCATAAAATCCAGTCGGCGGCCGACAGCTTCTTTTTTCGTCAGGATATTACGTGTCTCTTTGACATGAGCATCCAGACGATCCAACTCTTCTGCTACATCAATACGCTGGGCTAATAAAATTAGCTCTTGCTCAAGGCGATTATTATCTAACTGAATTTGTGCTTCTTCTAACTTGGTCTGTAAGCGCTCGCGCTGCCATTGCAGGATTGCCGGCATTTGTTCTCGGACTTTAGCCACTTCTACAGTTACCGCATCCAAGCGTTGCTCAATCAGTGTTTTGAGCGCTTGTCCTTCGGTTTCACGACTCTGGATAAAAGAATCTAGCGCCAGATCTAATTCTGCCAGCAACTGTGCATTGATGACATCCAAATCCTGCTCTTCGGCAGACATCACGCCTGGCCAGCGTAAGATATCTACCGGATTAATTTCACCTTCACTACTCTGTTGTTTAACCCAACTTGCTGCTTCAACCAGTTGTTTTGCCAGTTTTTCATTCAGGATTAAGGAATTTGGGGCAAGGGAGTTCAATTCAAAACGAAGGTTACATTCCACTTTGCCGCGCGTCAGGCGGGAACGGATGCGCTCACGAATGACAGGTTCAAGGCTTCTGAATTGCTCTGGCAGGCGGATATAGGTTTCCAAGTAACGCTGATTGACAGAACGTAGTTCCCATGCTGCATTTCCCCAACCTCCTTTAATATCTTGCCGTGCAAAAGCAGTCATACTACGGATCATAATTCGTTTCCAATTTATAAAATGATGTGCGGATTATAGCGCTCCATGTAGATGCAGGATAGGCATCCGCCACTTTAGGCAGTATAATGCGCCCCTAAAATGTACGAACAACGGAGATACACTATGAGCTTAGTAGGAAAGCGTCCAGCAGGAAGGTCAGCGGGGCAGGTGCGTCCTATTAAAATGACCCGTCATTACACCAAACATGCAGAAGGCTCCGTTCTGGTGGAATTTGGGGATACCAAAGTGTTGTGTAATGCTTCCGTTGAAGAAGGAATTCCCCGTTTCCTGAAAGGCCAGGGACAAGGCTGGATCACCGCTGAATACGGTATGCTGCCACGCGCAACCAATAGCCGTAATGTACGCGAAGCTGCCAAAGGCAAGCAAACAGGTCGCACAATGGAAATCCAACGCCTGATTGCGCGTTCACTACGTGCTGCCGTTGATTTGAAAAAATTAGGGGAATTTACCATTACGCTAGATTGTGATGTGATCCAAGCGGATGGCGGTACTCGTACTGCGGCTATTTCTGGCGCTTGTGTGGCTCTGGTCGATGCCCTAAATAAGCTGGTTGCGGAAGGCAAACTGAAAGAAAGCCCGCTAAAAGCAATGGTTGCGGCAGTGTCTGTTGGCATCGTTGAGGGTGAAGGACGTTGCGATCTGGAATATGTCGAAGACTCTGCGGCTGAAACTGATATGAATATCGTCATGATGGATGATGGCAGAATGATTGAAGTGCAGGGTACGGCAGAAGGTGAACCGTTCAGCCATGATGAGTTGCTCTCACTGCTTTCATTGGCAAAAGAGGGATTGGATACGATTTTCAAAGCACAGCGAGATGCGTTAGAACAAGAACCATTAAAATAATAAATAAATCAGGCGGCTGAAGAGTCGCCTTTTTTATGCCTGCAATAAATTTACCTGCAATAAATAGTAATGAATGACAAGAGATCAAAGAGGAGAAACCCCAATGAAAGCCTATCAGCGCGAGTTTATTGAGTTGGCACTGGAAAAACAGGTGCTGAAATTTGGCGAATTTACGCTGAAATCAGGCCGCAAAAGTCCGTACTTTTTTAATGCTGGCCTGTTTAATACCGGACGTGATTTGGCGTTGATTGGTCGTTTCTATGCAGCAGCGTTGCTAGATAGCGGAATTCAGTGTGATTTGCTGTTTGGGCCGGCTTATAAGGGGATCCCGATTGCAACAACTACCGCAGTAGCATTGGCGGAACGTCATGATATCGATATGCCTTATTGCTTTAACCGCAAGGAGGCTAAAGATCATGGTGAAGGTGGATCGCTGGTTGGTAGTCCTCTGCAAGGTAATGTTGTTGTTGTGGATGATGTTATTACCGCAGGTACGGCGATTCGTGAGTCGATGGAAATCATTAAGCAGCACGGGGCAACGCTATCCGGTGTGATTTTGTGCCTGGATCGTCAGGAACGTGGACGTGAAACGCTTTCAGCAATTCAAGAAGTTGAACGTGACTATCATTGTCAGGTTTTTTCCATCATTACCTTGAATGATTTGGTAAGTTATTTGCGCGAAAACCCAGAGATGCAATCTCATCTGGAAGCGGTAGAGGCTTATCGCAAAGAATACGGTATTTAATGGCCAGTAAGCTGGGTTGAAAAAAAATCCCTCGCCCAAAAATGGGCGGGGTGAGTAGTAGAAATGGCATCTATCTAATGGTAAGGATTGCGATAATGATGATGCCATTATTAAGTCACTGAGTAGTGAACTTAATGAACGAGGACATGTTAACACAACTCAATAAAAAATCCGCACGTTATCATTCACTCTATGAAGGGCATAACTTACGATGCTGCGATCAGCTATTGTAGTGGATTAGATTATTGCAGTTGGGTCAATATCAATGGCCAGCGTACTTCAAATTCAGTTGTCGGGCGATAGCGAAATTCAGAGCGAACAAAACGGGAGAGCATCCCTTCGCAAAATGCCAGTAGCTGTGATGCCAATACGGATTCGTCATAAGCGAATCCTTGCCCATCACGGATTTTTCTCTCTTTTAAAATTTGGCGAAGTTGCATTTCAATTCGCTCAAATAGCTGGTTTATTCGATTTTGTAATCTGTCTTGTTCGAACATTAGAGCATGGCCGGTCATGATACGAGTCAGCCCCGGATTTCTTTCCGCAAAACCTAAAAGAAGGACGAGAATTAACCGAATGCGTATGATGGTGTCTTTTTCATCTTGCAGGATCAGATTGATACGTGAAATTAAGGTATCTTCAATAAATTCAATCAAGCTGTCAAACATCCGGGTTTTGCTCGGAAAATGACGGTAAAGGGCTGCTTCAGAAACACCAACGTTTGCGGCAAGTTTTGCAGTAGTAATGCGTTGGCTGCCATCACTGGATTCCAGCATGTGTGCCAGAGTCTGCAAGATTTCCTCACGTCTATTTTTCTTCTTTGTACGTTCTTTTTCTGCCATGTCTGGTAAGACCCCTGCTAAAACAGCAAAACAAATCCAGCGATTTTTTGCCACAACGTTATTGTTGCCAAAAGCCATTTTTGCCAAAAGCTATTGTCGTCAAAAACATTGTGGACAAAAAATATGAAAATCGATTGATGGTACAGGCCTTATGAAAAGTTATTGACGACCGGAATGGCCAAATCCACCATTGCCGCGTTGGCTCTCCTCAAAATCTGCAACCACATTGAATTCAGCCTGTACAACGGGTACAAAAACCATTTGGGCAATGCGTTCGCCAGGTTCGATAATGAAAGTTTTATCACCACGGTTCCAAACTGAAACCATTAATTGTCCCTGATAATCTGAGTCGATAAGTCCTACCAAATTGCCCAGAACAACGCCATGTTTATGACCCAGACCAGAGCGAGGGAGAATAACTGCCGCTAATTGCTCATCTGCAATATGGATAGCAATCCCAGTTGGCAGAAGTTCAGTTTGGCCAGGAGGTAGTTCCACTGCATTATCCAGACAAGCACGTAAATCTAAACCCGCAGAGCCAGGTGTAGCATAAGTCGGTAAAGGAAATTCTTGCCCGATGCGGGGATCAAGGATTTTAACGTCGATTTTTTTCATCATAGCGTTTGAGTATCTCGTCTAATAAGCTGTGGCTGAGTTGTAATTTACCATTGTGGGGTAACAGAACACTACCATCATGCCAGAATAGATGTAATGCGTTAGTATCACTGTTGAAACCGTGTCCGGCCAGGGATACATTATTTGCGCAAATCAAGTCCAGATTCTTCTGTTTGAGTTTTCCGCGGGCGTATTCTTCCACATTCTGGGTTTCGGCTGCAAATCCAACGACAAATGGACGATTTTTTTCTATGGTAGCAACGCTCGCTACAATGTCAGGATTTTTCACCAGTGTAAATGTGATTTCATCACCCTGCTTTTTGATTTTTTCTGTTGAGATTTGCTTAAAACGATAGTCAGACACGGCAGCGCAACCGATAAAGATATGCTGTGAGGCTACGGTAGCTTGAACCTGTTCATACATTTCCAGTGCACTATTGACATCAATGCGTTTAACGCCTTGTGGTGTGGGTAAATTAACGGGGCCGGTAATTAATGTCACCTCAGCACCCCGTTCTGCTGCTGCCTGTGCAATGGAAAACCCCATTTTACCGGAGCTATGATTGCTGATGAAACGAACAGGATCCAAGGCTTCACGGGTTGGTCCTGCGGTAATGGTGATACGTAGGCCAGAAAAATTTTTCTCCGTGGTGAAATGCTGCATTGCCCGTTCGACAATCGCCATCGGTTCCAACATTCTCCCTGGCCCAATATCACCACATGCCTGGCTGCCCTCATCTGGTCCCCAAATTAATACATTACGCTCTTTAAGTACCTTCAGGTTATGTTGGGTGGCCTGCGCTCGGTACATTTGTTGGTTCATGGCGGGAGCAACAGCAATAGGTGCAGCGGAAGCCAGGCAGATTGTAGTGACTAAATCGTTCGCCATGCCTGTGGCCAGACGAGCAAGTAGATCTGCGGTGGCGGGGGCGAGAATAATTAAATCAGCCCACTTTGCCAGTTCGATATGCCCCATAGCAGCTTCGGCTGCGGGGTCTAGAAGATCATCTGAGACGGGATGACCGGATACTGCCTGTAAGGTCAGTGGAGTGATAAAAGCTTCTGCTGCAGGAGTCATGACGACGCGTACCTGGGCGCCACGATCACGTAAGCGTCGTACTAGTTCGGCTGTTTTGTAAGCTGCGATCCCTCCGCTGATCCCGAGGACTATCTGCTTACCAGAAAGTGAATTATCAGAAAGTGGTTTGCCGGAAAATCCTGTCATTTTGATTGTCCAGATGTAAGTTACAATTCCCTAAGATTCTATCACAAGAAAATATTGTGTTGAGAACTGTCCCTATTTAGGTAGTCAAAAATGGCAAGTTTGCGAAGCGTTGCGCAAGCCTCGCAAGTCGATCTGGCGATGATTTTTTCATCATGGGATAGTAAGTGCGTAAATGTAGGTGCGTGAATATATAACTGCATGAATATAGAGGAAGAATGGAGATAGCGGGCGAGTGAATATTGATTGATAGCACCCATTGTTATGAGGGGATTATAGGGCAAGGGATTGGGACAATATTGAAGGTGGGAGGAGTATTATGGATTTAACGGTAATGGAAAGAAACGATGAATTGCATTTAAATCTTCTTCCCCGGGAGAAATTATTAGCTTATGGGGCTGTTTCCCTAACCGATGCGGAGTTATTGGCTATCTTTCTGCGTACAGGAACCAGGGGCGTTCCTGTCGTTCAAATGGCAGAATACCTGCTGAAATCATTTGGTTCGCTTTATCACCTTCTATCCGCGGATTACGATGAATTTTGTTCACATAAAGGCATGGGGAGATGTAAGTATGTCCAATTGCAGGCGATATCTGAATTGGCAAAACGGTTTTTCTCCAGTCAATTTATCCATGAAGATATTATGAGCAGTCCCACGATGACTCAAACATATTTGCAGGATTTATTATCCTGGCAAGATAGGGAGATATTTGTGGTGTTGTTTTTAACTAACCAAAATAAAGTTATTTGCCATGATGAAATGTTTAAAGGAACGATAAACAAAGTTGAAGTTCATCCACGTGAAATTGTGAAACAAGCGGTTAAAGTAAATGCTGCATCAATTATTCTTGCTCACAATCATCCTTCCGGCAATCCAGAACCTAGCCTGGCAGATAAATTAGTGACAGAAAAAATTATTGAAGCTTGTGACTTGGTTGGCGTTAAGGTTTTGGATCATATCGTTATTGGTAAGCAATCTTGTGTCTCATTTATGGAAAGAGGTTGGATTTAATACGGTTTTTTCGCATTACGATCAGATCTTAGTTGTTCGGGACTTGAGCATCAGCTAATGAGGGCGTATACTACGCCACCTTTGAGGATCTTGGGTTTGGCGAGAAGAGCCTATCTCAGTAAGTTTTTTTACTGGGAGAATGTGAGTCCTTTTAGTGACGTTCTTTTCAGTAATATTTTCAATAAAGAAAGTTTGCTGAGATGGGCTCCTAAGCCTGACGAGGCGGTCATACCCAATATAAAGCTCGAGCTGATTTGATTTTTGGAGAATAGACATGTCCCGAGTCTGCCAAGTTACTGGCAAGCGTCCGGTGAGTGGTAACAACCGCTCCCACGCATTAAATGCGACTAAGCGTCGTTTTCTGCCTAACCTGCACTCTCACCGTTTCTGGGTTGAGTCTGAGAAACGTTTTGTAACTCTGCGTGTATCTGCCAAGGGTATGCGTGTGATTGACAAAAAAGGTATCGACACAGTTCTGTCTGAACTGCGTGCCCGTGGTGAGAAGTACTAAGGAGCTGAAAAATGGCTAAAGGTATTCGCGATAAAATCAAGCTAGTTTCTTCCGCTGGTACAGGTCACTTCTATACCACTACGAAGAACAAGCGTACTATGCCTGAAAAATTGGAAATGAAAAAATTCGATCCAGTTGTTCGCCAGCATGTTATGTACAAAGAAGCTAAAATTAAGTAATTTTAGTGGATTATAAAAAACCCAGCATTATGCTGGGTTTTTTATATCTGTTGATAATGTCACCACGGCTTATTTTAAATTGGGTTATGCGTGTAGACCTGTGCATTGTTCAGTTATACTACCGTTTTTTCAATTATGAACCGTCAGGTGTAGCGCTAAAATGGTTAGAAAGACCTTGAATATCTTACATACAGAGTCATCGTGTGGTTGGGGAGGGCAGGAAATTCGTATCCTGACAGAGTCTCAAGGCATGATACAGCGTGGACACCATGTCGTTATCGTTTGTTGTCCAACTTCAACCCTTTACCGTGAAGCTCATCATTACGGTGTGCCTGTTGTTGCGCTCCCAATTGAAAAAAAACGTCTTTCTTGTCTTCGGGCAATACGTCATTGGCTAAAAACAGAAGGTCGCCAATTTGATGTAATCAATACCCATAGTTCTACGGATTCTTGGCTAGTGGCGGCGGCATGTGCCACATTAAAAGGCATGCCCCCGATAGTCCGAACCCGTCATGTTTCAACCCATGTTTCAAAATCCATTGCGACTCGTTGGCTGTATTTGCACGCAGGTCAGCATATTGTGACAACCGGGGAAAAACTACGCCAATATCTGCATATACATAACGATTATCCGCTATCTCATATGACTTCTGTACCGACAGGAATCGATTTGTCACGTTTTCATCCTGAAAATAAATCCTTAAGTCGTCAGCGTATTGGCATAAAAGATAAGCCAACACTGGGCATTGTCGCCACAATGAGAACGTGGAAAGGCCATCGTTACCTTCTTGATAGTTGGAAAACTCTCCACCAACGTTATCCTGATTGGCAATTACTGTTCGTGGGTGATGGCCCCCAGAGAAAGAATTTAGAGCCGCGAGTTCAGCAGGAAGGACTGACAGAAAGTGTCATTTTTCTTGGCAATCGTCAGGATGTTCCTGATTGTTTAAATGCAATGGATATATTTGCTCTGCCTTCGTTTGGCAATGAAGGTGTACCCCAAGGTATCATGCAGGCAATGGCGTGTGGATTGCCTGTTGTGTCTACATCGGTGGGAGCGATAACAGAAGCCGTAATTGATGGAGATACAGGGTATATTATTGAACCTAAAAATGTTGAACAATTAGCAGAAAGATTAGATTCATTAATGAATAATATTGAATTGCGTTTACAAATGGGAGAGGCCTCATTGCAACGAGCAACTCACTTATTTGGTATGGATAATATGTTAGAAAAAATGGAGACTATTTTTTATTCTAGTATTGAAAGTAAGAGGTAACGTTTTATTTATATCATTTTTATCCATATTAGTAGAATAATCGATATTTTTTCTTAGCTATTTGAAGTGTAATTAGATTATTCTTATGAGTTTATTGTGTTACTAACCATAAATAGAACATTGATATACTTTACTGTATAGTATCTTAAGTGCCCCCAATTCCTGAATTGATAATTTAATATTCATTATTATGCAGCCCCAAAATATCCTAATCATCAATATTGCCCGTTTTGGTGACACCTTGCTGATAACGCCAGTTATTCGCGCCCTGAAAGAAAAATGGCCAGAGGCAAATATTGATATATTTGCGCATAAAAAAACGAAAGAAATCCTTGAAAATATAGAATTAATTAATAAATTGAAAGATTTTTCAAAGGGCAAAGCCAGATGGTGTGGCTGGTTTTCTCGTCGGCACTATGATCTGGCATTAGTCTATGGCCAAGATAAATCTCTATTGCAATATGCCAAACGCGTAGCAAATTTGACGGTTTATTTTGCGGATATCTCTAGTAAAAAGTCAAATGAATATACTGTTGCAAAGCCTGGAATACTTATACCAGCACAACAGGAAAGGGCTTTGTTAATTGATTTACTTGGGGTTGAAGTGAGTAATTGGCGTTTGCAGTATAATGTAAGTTCGTGTGAAGAGGCATACGCCAGAGATTTTCTTCAGCGGCAAGGGATAGAGCGGCAATTAAGAATTGGTTTTCAGTTACAGAGTTTTCCAGCAAAAGCCTATCGTGATTGGCCTGTAGAATATTTTTACGAGTTAGCTCAACGTATTTACCGTGATTATCCGTATGCACATGTTTTGTTGTTAGGCAGTAAAGAGAGTGAAGAAAGTGCGCGAATGCTGGCTGAGAAATTGGGTACAAACAGATGTTCATCATTAGCAGGTAAAACTACGATGCGGCAAAATGCGGCAATCATGAGCCAACTTAATTTGTATGTGGGCGTCGATACTGGAACAACTCATCTGGCAGGAGCCTTGGGAATACCAATGGTTGCACTGTACCACAGTTTTCATCCAGGACGTTTTCTTGCACCTCAGCAACATCCCAAATTAGTGGTAATTGAACATCCGATAGATTATCGACAGGCAACTCGTCAAGATACAATGTCGGCAATATCGGTAGATCAAGTCTGGCGTTCTGTTCAAAATTTGCTGGAAAATGAATGAAAGGATAATGAAATCCAATGAAGATAGGATTTATCGATGTTACTGTTACTATGTCGTATGGCGGCATTCAAACCGCTGTTTGGGAGTTAGCCAAAGCGCTAACTGATGAGGGGCATGAAGTCCATATTTTCGGTGGTGTTGGTGATGTTCGGCCGGCATTAGGTGGAAGAAATATCCATATTCATACTTTCCCATTTATCTCTAGAGAGCGCGTGCTTAACATTGGGCGTCGTTTCCAACGCATTGTTGAACGTTATTCTTTTGCTCGTCATGCCCGCGCAACAGTTATTGCTGAAAATTTTGATTGGGTGATTTTGACCAAACCATTTGATTTTTTCTGGCCCAGAATGGTGCCTGCAACATCTCGTACCCAGTTTTGCTATATGAGTGGTGGAACCAGTTTTTTTAAAGGGGATCGGGTATTAGGTAAGAAAATATCTGCATGGGTTGCATGTAGCCATTTTAATGCCTGGCAGATTCAGCATCATTTCAAGCAATTTCCAAGCGTCATCTATAATGGCGTAGATATCAGTAAGTTTAAACCATCTGACTCGGATGTCCGAACTCGATTAGGTATTAACGAGAAAACGTTTCTGTTAACGTTTGCAGGCAGATTAGTTGGCTGGAAAGGTATGAAAGTAGCCATTAATGCAATGACTTTGCTGCGGAACAAGGATGTAAGGTTATTAATTATTGGTAAAGGTGAAGAGTTGAAATCGCTTGAAAAGCAGGTTTCAGCTTTGCAGCTGGAAAAATCTGTTATTTTTCACCCTCCAGTTAGTCACGATCAATTACCAGAATTTTATGCTGCGGGTAATGCTGGTATTTTCCCTAGTATTGGTGATGAAGCATTCGGTATTACTATTGCAGAAGCGATGGCGTGTGGACGCCCTGTGATTGCCAGTTGTATTGGCGGAATACCGGAAGTGGTCGGCAACGAAGGTAGTACTGGTATTTTGGTGACACCGGGTGATGCTGTCGCTATTGCTGAGGCGGTGAATCATCTTTTATCTTTGCCGGATAGGGGAGAAAAGATGGGGAAATCTGCCCGCCAGAGGATTGAAACGATGTACACTTGGCAACATTCTGCTAGCCGTTTATTGAACGCTATAAAAAAATAATGAAAATTGCGTATATTGATCCTTATCCTGTACCTGATTATCGGGTTGCGTCGTTGCAAATTTTGCAGAATGTAGACGCTTTTGCCCGCCAGGGGCACTGTATTTACCTGATTACTCCAAAAGGCCAAAGTCAAGTTGAGGAGATTCTTGGCCGGTCGTTACCATCCTACGTAGAGCTAGTTGCCTTGCATGATATACGTAGAAAATGGTATTTCCCGCTAAATACCCAGAAACTGTTTTATTTGCAGGTTTCGCGATGGCTAAAGGAGCATCAAGTTGATGCCCTTTTTACCCGCAATATTAAAATGGCAAATTATCTGTTGTGTAATCATCCAGATATTCCTCATTTTTTTGAAAGCCATGAGGTATTTTCTCAGTCGTTTAGAGAGTCCCATGATTTACTAAATCGTAGAAACCAACGTAAATATCATAAACTAAGAAAAATTGAACAGCAGGTTTATGATAGTTCTAAGGTTGTTTTTGCCCTGACTTCGCTCTTACGAGAAGATATTTATAAGCAATATAGTGTCAAAACACCGATTGTTGTTGCTCCCGATGGCGTTGATATGCTAGCGGTTGAATCTGCTAAGCAGACACTTGTTGGCAGCGATTACAGCAATACTTTGGCTAAAAAAGTGCTTTATTTGGGCAGCTTGCATCGTTGGAAAGGTATCCCAACGGTAATGAAATCTATGTGTTACCTGGATAATGTTGAACTAAACATTGCTGGCGGTACAAATGAACAAATTGAGCGATTAAAACAGATTGCTGAACGAATTGGCGTGAGTGATAAAGTGAATTTCCTGGGTTTTATTCAACCCAGAAAACGTTTTCAGGTTATTGCTGGCAGTGATATCTGTGTCTTGCCACTGACGAAAACCAGTATTGGTAGCCGCTATACCTCCCCTCTCAAGCTATTTGAATATATGGCCATGGGCAAGCCTGTGGTTATTTCTGATTTCCCTTCCATTCGTGATGCTGTTGATGAAAATGCGGTAAATTTTGCTGATAGTGAAAATGCAGAGAGTTTTGCTGAACAGATTCAATGGTTGATTAATCATCCTGTTGAAATGATGGCGAAAGTTGACTATTCGCAACGACTAGTTGCGGAACGTTTTAACTGGGATCAGAGGGCGAAGTTAATTATGAACGTGATAACGGAAAAATTATTCCAATAATCTGCTTATCCTATCGGAAAATGTGTAAATTCAGCCCATATCATCCATTGCCTATGGGCTGGTATTTTGTCGTTTAGCTTATATCGCTTTATCGGGTGTTTTCTTATATAGCGCAAGCATTAAGCCAAACAAGATACCTATCTGATTGATATAGGCATTTTCAAAAGTTCCTCTGACAATAAACACGCCAATAAAAGCAGACAGAAGGATAAGCCCTACTTGCCGGACAATACCTTTATTTTGGCGTATGATTTGTCCTCCAGTCAACAGAGCCGAAAATGTCATCAATAATGTTGTTATCAGGCCAAAGATGCCAGCCGAAAACCAAAGTGATAAGAAGATGTTATGTGGACCAAGCGAAATCCTAGATGTCCAGTCAGGATAATCGGCCACACGGCTATCGTAGACCTGATGATAGATTTTATTACCAAAACCATAGCCTTTGATAGGGTTTTCCATAATGAGCGACCATGCAGAGCCTTGAGTACCATTATGATAACGATGACTACTGTCTGTTTGAGTGAGTTTATAGAACAGTAATCGGGTATCAGGGTTGGAAGCCGTTGTCCAGTGTGTGGTGCCCGCCAGTAACCCTAAACATATTGTAGCTACAAGGGTGAGTTTCCACTCTCTGTTAATCACAATAATAAATACAGTGGCAACGGCAACGGCAACCCAGGCTCCACGGGAAAGTGTCCCAAGGAGTAAAAATAAGCTCATTGCTGAGGCAATAATCAATAATACCCAACTCAATAGAGAATGTTTTTTCCATAACGCCCAGGTACATAGCAACACGGGGAAATAGAAAATAAAACCGTATGAAAACTCACGATGATTGAAATTCTTAAATGGCATTTCACCAGTAGCATGGTAATTGATGATATATTTTGCAATATCGGTCAGTGAAATAGCCGCCATTCCGATAATAAATGAAACCAGAATCATCTTTGCGATATGCTCTTTACTTTCTTGGTAGAGCAAAATCGGGAAAGTAAAACTGAATAAAAGTAATCCATTTAAGATAGGCTTGTTCATTTCCTTGAAACTTAATGCAGGATCAATAGAGATCCCCACAGAATAAAACATTGCCAGAACGAACAGTAATACGGATAAAAACAGGTGGCTACGTAACGAATTGATGACTTGGCGAAAATATCTTACCAGATAATAGAGTGCGGTTGTACCGATAAGAATCATGACAATATTTTTGTATCTTGTGATATCTGGCAGATAAACAAGAATAATATATAGCCCAACAAGAGATAAATTCCATAAGGATTTCTTGTCGTGACAGAGGTTAAATCTATTTTTTATATTAAGCATAATGAATAATCTATTTTCTTATACTAACCAATCAAATCTGGCTGCAAATAATACATGAAAACAATATTGTAATCTGCTTAGATACAATATTCTCAGATCAATATCGTAGATAATTTATTCAAGGGGTGGGTATGCCGGAGCTACCAGAGGTAGAAACTAGCCGCAGGGGGATTGAACCTCACTTGGTTGGTAATGTGATCCAATATGCTGAGGTCAGAAATGCACGTTTGCGCTGGCCTGTTTCTGAGCAAATCATGGCGCTTTCAGACAGGCCTGTGCTTAGTGTCCAACGGCGGGCAAAATACTTATTGCTTGAGTTGCCGGAGGGTTGGATTATTATCCATTTGGGCATGTCTGGTAGTCTGCGTGTCTTGTTGGATGAACAGCCCCCGGCAAAGCATGATCATGTCGATTTGGTTATGTCCGATGGCAAAATTCTCCGGTATACCGATCCCCGACGTTTTGGTGCGTGGTTATGGAGCGACAATCTCAAAGAGTGCTCTGTACTGGCTCATTTAGGTCCTGAGCCTCTTTCTGATCAGTTTGATGGCGAATATCTTTATACGGTTTCTCGCAACAAAAAAACAGCTATCAAACCTTGGTTGATGGATAACAAAGTTGTGGTTGGTGTTGGGAATATCTATGCCAACGAAGCGTTGTTCGTTGCGCGTATTTTGCCTGAACGCTCCGTGAATTCATTAACACAGCAAGAAGCGCATCTATTGGCCGAGATAATCAAACAAATTTTACGTCGTTCCATTGAACAAGGTGGAACAACACTGAAGGATTTTCTGCAATCTGATGGTAAGCCGGGATATTTTGCCCAAGAATTGTTTGTCTACGGTAAGAAAGGTGAACGTTGTCCGCTATGCGGTGAGAAAATCGAGTGTGTGAGATTGGGGCAACGCAGTACATTTTTCTGTCGTCAGTGCCAGCATTAAAGATATTGGGGGGCAGAAGATAGTTGCCCCGTATAATGTATTATTTACCTAATTTTTTTAGCATTGCCAGCGCAACGGGTTCTGACAGGAAAGATGAAACGTCACCATCATGGCGTGCAACATCCTTGATTAAGGATGATGAGACGAAAGACAGAGTTTGGGAAGGCAATAAAAAGACACTTTCTAGCTCAGGCATAAAATGTCGATTCATATTGGCTAGTTGCCATTCATATTCAAAATCGGAAACAGAGCGTAATCCGCGGATTAAGATGTTAGCTTGCTGTTTTTTGGCAAAATTAACCATCAGTTCGCTAAACCCAACCACATCAACATTTTTCAGATGTGCTGTGACTTCTTTTGCCAACGCGACACGTTCTTCCAAACTGAACATGGGACTTTTTCTATCACTATTGGCGATAGCCAATAAAACATGGTCGAACATGTTTGCGGCACGAGTAACAATATCAAGATGACCATAAGTGATGGGGTCAAAGGTGCCGGGATAAATCGCTTTTCTTTTCATCGTTGTTCTTACCCTTTGTTTGAGCCATTTCCCACAGTGCAGCGTATTTATTGAATGTATACTGGGCATTCACAATTGCCAACACCAGCCCTTGTTTACCATCCAAAAAACCTGCCCTTAATAACCAAGTTTTGAAAAACGCGCCTAGCGTATGGTTGATTATAGAAAAATAACGGGTTTTTTTGCCTTGTTCGTAGCGATGCTTTGCCCAATCTCTTGCATAATTTAATTGTTTTTGTTGAAACTCCATTAGGTTACGGCAGGTCAAATGACGCAGGTTCCCCTTTAGAGTTACGATAGAGACGCCTCGGGTATCAAGGGATTCGTGAACCTGATTGTTGTTATATTGGTAACGTTCTCGGCAATAAAGGCGAATAACCCTATCAGGATACCAGCCACTGTGTTGCATAAATCGCCCCATAAACAGGTTGAGGCGTGCGCAGCTATAAACTTTATTGTCATCAGGATTTGTCAGAACATGTTCAATGGATGCTTTTAGTTCTGGTGTTACGCGTTCATCGGCATCAATCATAAAGATGTAATCACCGCTGGCATAGGATTGTGCGAGCTGCCGTTGCCGTCCGAAGCCAGGCCATTGGGTATTTGAGTAGACTTTTGCCCCCATTTCGCTGGCTATTTGGCAAGTTGTATCGGTGCTGCCTGAATCCAGAACGATGATTTCATCCGCCCAATTTACAGAAAGCAGGCAATCTGCAATTACATCAGCGGCATTTTTGGTGATCATGACAACGGACAGGCGTTTTTTGGCAATCATCAATGGCTCCTTGGTGGGAGGTAAGGTTCCAGTAATTTTAGCAAGCGTTGAAGAGCACCTTGGTTTTCATGCAGGACTTCTGCGGCGTGGTGGCCGTAATAGCGTCGGTAATCTTCGTCTGTCAGCAGGCTATTAATAGCTGAACTTAATGATTGGCTATCTGTAACAGTAATCAATCCATCCGCTTTATGTAGCTTGGCACAAATATCTTTAAAGTTGAATGTGTGTGGACCCATGATAACTGGAATGGCATGAGCAGCCGCTTCCAGCGGGTTATGTCCTCCACGTTCTATCAGGCTCCCTCCGACAAAAGCCAGATCAGCGATACCATACAGGAGCATCAATTCACCCATAGTGTCGCCAATAACCACTTGCACATTGGTATCAGGAATAGTGCCGGTACTACGTAATATCGCGTTTAACCCTGCTTTTTGGGTTAACTCAGCCGCTTTACCAAAACGTTCGGGATGGCGGGGTACTAGAATTAACAATAGATCAGGAAATTGTTTAAGCAGTTTGCAATGTGCGTCCAGGATAATTGTCTCTTCCCCATCATGGGTACTGGTTGCTATCCATACAGGGCGATGCGGTGCCCATTGACGGCGCAATGTGACGGCTTTTGCTGCGAGTTCTGGTGTAACAGAAATATCGAACTTAAGGCTACCAGTGACAGAGAGTTGGGAGCGTCTTAATCCCAATTCGATAAAACGTTCACCATCTTCCTGATTTTGTGCGGCTATCAACGTGATTTTATTTAAAATGGTTTTAATAAAGTTGCCAATTTTCTGGTATCCCGCTGCTGATCGGGCTGATAGCCTCGCGTTGGCGATAACCAGTGGAATTTCCCGTTGATGTAACTGAGTAATCAGGTTTGGCCATAGTTCAGTTTCCATAATGATCACTAGCTTGGGATTGACGTGATCAAGAAAACGTTTCATTGAACCTGGCAGGTCATAGGGAAGGTATACATGGTTAACATCATTGCCCAGGGCAGAAAGAACCCTTTCCGAACCTGTCGGTGTCATGGTTGTTATCGTAATGGGCAAAAAAGGGTAATGGTGCCGTAAGATCCGTACGAGCGGAATGGCAGCTAATGTTTCTCCAACAGAAACGGAATGCAGTAAGATCCCACCTGGGGTCACCTTTTTAGCGCAGAAGCCATAGCGTTCTCCCCAGCGTTTGCGGTACGCGGGGGATTTGCGGCTGCGCAGCAGCAGACGTAACCAGATAATTGGTTGGATAAGGTAAAGAAGTACCTGATATAAGCGAAGCAACATTCTATCAAATTCACTGACATGGACTGCGGTTATAGTACCACATTGGTTTGAAGAAAGTGTGTAAATGCAGTTCCTCTTGAACTATAGTTTGGTGTTTTATATGTTATTTTTCTATTAATTCAATATATTGCTTCTGTATATTGTTTGCCTCAAATTTTTCATACAGTTCATCTGTAATTTGTGGAGGCATGTTGTAAGCAAGTCGTATTTTTTCTGCCAAAGAATCTGCGTCTAGTTTAGACAGATAATTTTCCAATTGGCCGGTCATTATCTCTCTAACGCCACCAGGGCAATCAGTACTGACAATCGGAATATGACAAATTAATGCTTCGATTAATACTGTCGGTAATCCTTCACTGTCTGAACTTATAACAACCGCTTTTGCTTCATTGATAATGGGATGTGGATTGGAGTGGAAGCCAGCTAAAATGACTTTATCATTTAACCCATATTCATCAATCTTTACTTTAAGGTGCCCTTCTATTTCTTTGGAACCTTGGCCTACGATAATTAGCTTGCATGGGAGATTTGCCTTTGCAAAGGCATCTATTAATCGGTCTTGACGTTTTACTCGATGTAAGCGCCCGACATGCAAAATGTAATTCAACCCATGATAAGGATTGGTTTCTGATGCCTGTGCTTTTATTTTTTCAAAATCAAAGGGATTGTAGATGGTTTTTATCTGCTTGGGCTGTATCCCAATATTGTTTAGTAGATCATGACTAACGGCTTCGGAAACGCAGATAACTCTTTTGTTTTTATAAACTTTTCTTATCTTTTCTTTTTTTAGCCAATAAGAAAAGCCACTTTTATTGCTTAAATAGGATTGAGAATAAATGCCGTGAATACAATGCCATACATTACAATTTTTTAACGCTTTGGATTTAACTACAATACGGTCAGTTTTATGTAGATTAGAGATGACAAGTGCAGGTTTGCCTTTTTGTTGGAAAAGCTTAAATAAAACTTTATCCATTGCTTTAGCTCTGCGGTTTATTTCATTGAGTTTTCTTAGTAGCCCTCGATAGTCATCTGGGCTGACGATGTAATGAATATCTTCCGGAATGGTGTAATCCAACTGAGCATTGAGTGAAAGTAAGGATATTTGGTAGTTTGATTTACTCAAACCAGCCGCAAGACGAAGGGTAACATTTTCAGCTCCTCCTCCAGGTAATCCATCAATAATAAAAAGGATATGTTCTTTCACTGTGTTAAAACTCGTTGATAAAGATCAATTAATTGTTTGGATAAATTTTCAGGTGTTGCAGCGATTATTTGGTTTCTAGCGGCAATAGACATATCGGTTCCGAGTATGTTATCAGGAATGCCATAAACAGCATCCTTTAATTTTTCAATGTCTAATGCATCACAGATAAAACCATTCTTCCCTTCGGTGATGAATTCTGCCCCACCACATGTTGTGCTGGTAATGACGGGCAAACCACATGCCATAGCTTCAAGGATAACATTAGGAAATGGATCATATAGTGTCGGCAGTAGCAAAGCATCAGACAACTGGTAAAAGGGCAATGTATCTTTTTGTAACCCCATAAAACGGATACGCTGGATACACCCTAGTGTATTTGCAAGCGCCTGATATTTTTTCTGCTCTTTGTCTTTACCAATAACTAAGAGATAGCTATCTGTCTTTGCGATGGCTTGGATTGCCGCAGATAATCCTTTTCGCTCAAAACCAGAACCAACATAAACTAAGCATCTTGCCGTCGCGGGGATTTGATATTGTTGTCTAAGCTGTAGGCGGGTTTGCTCATCAGCAGGAAAAAACTTTGTATTGTCAATTGAATTATATATAACGGCGATTTTATCTTCGTCTACACCAAATTCTTCGATAATTTCTCTTTTTACCATTTCAGCATTACAAATCACCTTCTTTAGAGCTGGATCTGAATACATTTCTTCCTCAGCATTCATAACATAGCGGTGATACCGATTGTTTAACAACCAGCGTGCTTTCCATGTTGGCAAAATACGGGTTCTTTGAAGTAACCAGCGCTTATGAACGCCATCTCCTGCCCGGTAAATATCACAGCCAGCAATACGTTCATGGCTTTGAACCAAATCAAATTGTGCTTTTTGCCATACTTTCCGTGCTGATTTGGCAAAACCGCTTTCGCGGCTAATTCTTCCATATTTGATGGGATCACACAGGTGGATATGCCAATTTGGGTTACTTGTACCTTGCCAAGAACGTGTAATGACATTCAGTTCAAGCTGTTGGTGCTCCAAGGCTTCCAGAGCCCTTGAAATAAAACGTTCAGCACCTCCATCTGGACGATATTTTTGACGGACAATGGCTAAACGTAATGGTTTCATGAAATATATTTCCTTGCTGCTGAAATGACAGCATCTGTGGGTATCAGATCTAAATAGCGTTTGTTTGTACAAGTTCTTATATCATCTGGGTGTGGAATATTGCCATAATTGCCAGCCCAAATCACCTCACCAACAGATTGCCAGGGTTTCCAAAATGTCAGCTTGGAGGGACCGAACAATGCAACGCAGGGTGTTTTTAGGGCCGCGGCCATATGCATTGGTACTGAGTCTACGCCAATGAATAATTTAGCATGATCAATCAAAGCGGCAAGCTTGGGTAAAGTTAATTTTCCCGCCAGAGAAAGGATGTTCTTTTTATCATCAGGGCAATGCGACAAAATGGTGGTGACCATTTCCAATTCCTTTTGGTCTGGTCCAGAAGTAATGATAATACTATGCCCATCTTTTTGTAATGCAGTAATCACTTGTGCCATTTTTTTTTCATCCCAACACTTAAAAAACCATCGAGATGTGGGTTGAACAACGACATATCTTTCTGAAAATCTATAATTAGAAAGTGTTTGCATTATCCATTTTAAATCGTCTTCACTATAACTCATTGTCACTTTTGTGATAATTGAATTAAGTTGTAATGGCTTTAGGATAGAAAGATTTTGTTCTACTGTATGTAATGAATCATGGTCATCTGTGGGTATAATCTCAGTATGGCAAAAACGCCATTTCCAATTTTGTCGTTTAGGGAAATTAAGGGCCAATCGAATCGGTGCACCAGTAAAACGGGCAATAAATGCACTTCTCCATTGGTCAGCAAGATTAATTACTAAATCATAGTGTTGCTGTCTCAATGTCTTAAGCAGGATCCACTCATATAATAATTTCTTCCTTGTACCTAGTTGCTTCCACATGCGGTCTATAGAAAAAATACGAGAAATCTCTGCTGAATTTTCCAGCATCGGTGAGGTTTCTTGATAAAGGAGAACATCAATTTTTGCATCTGGATAGTGGTAAGTTAGTGAGCTAATCACTGGAGTTATCAGTAACATATCTCCATGATGTTGTAATTTAATCACCAGAATGCGTTTAATTTTATTCTTTTTTGGGATCATTTTTTTGAGTTCTTTAGCATATCAAGGTCATAGGGTGATCTTAGTGTAAAAATTATAGTGTGGCATCCTTAAGTACACCAACCAAGAATGGCACTGGATAGAGTGTATGTTCAATCAGATAGAGTAGGGGCAAGCTGATAATTAGTATTCTCTAATTGCGCTCTTTGTTTGCTATGCGTACTATTGGGACAATTACTATTGTCACATTTTGGTGTATATCAATGTCATTACCCGCTTTCATTATTACGATCGACACCGAAGGTGATGATCTATGGCAAAATAGTGGTCAAATCTCAACAAAAAATACGCAGTATTTGCCGAGATTTCAGAATCTTTGTGAGAGTTTTGGATTCAAACCAGTCTGGTTAACTAACTATGAAATGGCAATGGATGATAATTACATCGAGTTTGCCAAAGATGTGATAGCCAGAAATATGGGTGAAATCGGTATGCATTTACATGCTTGGAATAGCCCACCTATTGTTCCCCTTACTGATGATGATATGCGCTATAAGCCATATTTGATTGAGTACCCTAAAGATCAAATTAAAGAAAAAGTTGGTTTAATGACCAATCTTTTGGAAGATAAGCTCCAAACTAAGATGCTGAGCCATCGTGCTGGCCGTTGGGCGTTTAATGAGTATTACGCACAATTATTAGTAGAATATGGATATCAGGTAGATTGTTCTGTTACACCAAAAGTTAATTGGAACTTTACCAAAGGTGATCCTAATGGAAACGGTGGAACAGATTATAGCCGTTTTCCTGATCATGCTTATTTTATGGATTTGCAAGATATTTCCAAAGAAGGAAATTCTCCGTTATTGCAAGTCCCGATGAGTATTCAATATAAGCACTCTGCGGTTATGAATTTTATTAAGCAGAAATATGACCGATTGAGAGGAAAACAGCGTCCTCCATCGGTTAATTGGCTGAGACCAAAAGGCGAGAATTTGGCGCAGATGAAAACTGTTGTCCAGAGAACGTTGGCATCGGGTAATGATTATGTTGAGTTTATGTTGCATTCCTCTGAATTTATGCCGGGAGGGAGTCCAACTTTCCAGAATGAAGAACAAATTGAGCTGCTTTATCAGGACCTAGAAGGATTATTTGCGTTTTTGCAGCCTTTGGTAAAGGGAATGACGTTGGCTGAGTATTATAGATTGAAATATAAACAATGAACCAATCCTATATTCCTTTATTGGGAGTTTTTCAGAATATAAGGGAAACTATTCTCTGTAGAATAATGTATTGATTATGGAATAATCTCTATAAATAGAATGAAAATTTATATACTATACCAATCTAATTTCAAGATACGTGTGATTTCTTCCTCTTCGCAGGGGAGAAATCACGTTTCATATAGCGTTGTAAATTGCAACTTAAAGTTTAATACGTATAAATATTAATAATGATGATACAACTTAATTATTTGATTAGGTTTTATGCAAAACCTTATATAAGGTGATCTGAAATGATGAATTGTTGTTTATTAAAAGTAGTTAATTTTGGAATGATTTATGAAGAAAGAAAATAAAAAATTTGCAACATTGAGAGCTTGGAATCGTAAACGAAATTATTTAATGAAAGATATAAGATATTATATAAGACTACTTATTGCCAAATTAATTTGGGATAAAAGGGGAAAGAATATTTTTGATATTGATACCATAAAAACAGTGTTGCTATTACGCAATGAAGGAAAAATTGGTGATATGATAGTTGATACTATTTTGATAAGAGAATTAAATAGGTCAGGTTATCAAGTTGATGTTGTGGGAACTAAAAGTAACTGCGCCATACTCAAATACAATCCTTATGTTAGAAATATTTATCTCGCTGAAGATATTGATGTGACGTCTTTCATGAAAGACTATTCTCATAATATACCATTTAAAACTTTAAGCACACTAAAAAATAATAATTATGATCTTATAGTTGATCCATCTTTATTTAACACCCCTATTCACAGACTAAGTTTATTTAAAAAAATAAACCCTAAGAATATAATTGGATTTAATAAAAAACAATGGATAAATCATTATAATAAAACAATATTTTTTGATTATAATGAAAGTCATATAAAATTTACATATGAATCATTAATGAATTCTTTGGGAATAAATGTTACTGACTTTAGTTATGATTTATATTATCCAAGTGAAATAGATATTGAAACTAAAAAATTTATTGACAACTTTAAGGTTAATTCAGAAAAGATTATTATTATAAATCCATTTGCAGGAAATATAGATCGTTGTTTATCTGTTTATCAATTAAAAAGAATAACGGAAAAGTTAAATAATATTTATGGAAATATCAAGGTGGTTTTTTTAGATCATGAAAATATTATTGATATGTCTAAGTTTGATGGAGTTTATAGATACCAATCTGAGTCATTATATCATACTATTTCCATGATCTCCCAGGCCGATCTTATCATATCACCTGATACATCTATTGTGCATATATCAGCTGCATATAAAAAACCACTAGTTGCAATCTATCAGGATATTGAATCAAATAAAACACTATGGGGACCCGGTTATGATGAAGCGATTCAAATATTAGCTAAAAATGGAAGATTACAAGAAAATAAAGATATTGATGAGTTGGTCATTGAATCTGTAAAGAAAATATTTCAGCCTTAATGAATTACCCCAGTATGTTTTTTCTCGACCTACTGGGGTTATGAGAATTCAATATTAGGATGTTATATATTTATGCTTTAAATTTTATTATCATAAAATATATTATGGTATAATAAAGATATATTAGGTTATTATTAGATTTCTAATTATAAACATTATATAAATGGGTCACCTTTATTTATAGATTGTTTACTAGTAATATTATTATATCATTTTTAATAGATTTTTTAACAAATTTTGAATTTTTGGGTGGAGATACTTTCTATGGAAACAGCAAAAGCGCTTTTTTCAGGATGGAAAGAATGCAATTTTGAACAGTATAAAGAAGCACATGCTCTTTTTGGCGGATGTACATTAACTCATCCCAATATTGTATCTTTTTTGGATAAACATCTTGATGGGCAGTTTTGCTTTTATATCAAAAAAACAGCATCTGGAATTAAAGGTGCCTGTTTTTCTTTTGAAAATAAAAAGCTGATTGAAGAAATGCAAACTAAATATCCAGTTTCATATGATGAAATTGTTTTCCCTATTGTAACGGATGCAAAATTATTTTTACCTATAAAATCAAAGCGATTATCGCCTATTCATGAAAAGAATTTTATCAATGTTAGTTATAGACCTCTTTTCAGTAAGCGCCAAATTTGCTTAATCAAAGGCAGTTTTTCTTACAAAACTCGCCGTAATCGCAGTAACGAGATCAACAAATTTAAGCGTGCAGGAGGAGAAATTCGTCCCTCAAGTGAATTCAGTGCAGAAGAGTTGGTAGATATTTATATTGATCTGTACCAAAAGCGTTGGAATAACGGCCATTCTGAAGAGCAGAAAAAGCATCTCCTTGAAATATACACTGAGCTTCGCGAGCATATATTTGGCAATGTATTACTGATTAACGGCAAGCCTTGTGCTTACGATTTTGTCCTGTGGGCAGAAAGCCCCAAATGGATTTCTTTTGATGCCATTAATGGTGGTTATGATCCTGAATATGCTCATCTTAGCGTTGGTAGTGTCTTGATGTGGGTGAATATCCAAGAAGCAAAAGCATTGTGTCAGCAAGGAGATAAAACTATGCGTTATTCCTTAGGTAACCCTACGTTTGAATACAAAAATCGTTGGTGTGAAACATTGCCACTAGGAAGAGTGCTTTTTTAACATGTTCTGCAAGAGCAGCATAACTTCCCCTGAAGCAACACCTTGCATCGTATTATCTGCTGATTTCAGGGGATGCTGTTCTTTACCATATCCACCGATTAAACCAGGATCAGTCGGCCCGAATAGCGTAATATTGGGTCGATCAAGTGCCGCTGTCAGATGGCTTAAGCCCGTATCAACTGAAACTACGGCTTGTGCCCCTGCAATGACATGTGCAACTTCAGCCAGTGTCAGTTTTGGCAGAACATTAACATGGGAAAACCCTTCCGCTAGCCTTAATGCCCGTTGATATTCATGCTCAGCGCCCCAAGGCAATTTAATGCGCATACCCGTTGTCTGGATATCTGCGATAAGCTGCCGCCAATGATCTTCAGGCCAATGTTTTTCATCGCGCGTTGTTGCATGGAGAAAAACGAGATAATTATTTTGGCCATTAATTTGCTGGTGCAAAAAATGGCGGGCGATGGCGTAATCACCTTGCCCTGACGGTTTTTTATACCCCAAACTATCAGCAAATAAAGCCCGAGTGCGTTCAACCGCGTGTTGTTGCTTGCTGACAGCATGACAATGATCGTAGAAGAAGCTGGCAATGGGTTCACGGATGCTTTTTCGATCGTAACCATGCTTTGGACCCTGTGCTAATCGCGTTACCAAAAAAGCGCTTTTTAACAGACCTTGAGCATCAATGATAGCGTCATATTGGTGCTGTTGCAGTTGTTGCCGAAATTGTGCCCGTTCTTCACGAATATCTTTTCTGAACCAATTTTTTCGCCAGCGGCGAATAGCCACGGGGATCACATTTTCGACTGCATAGTGCCAGGTTGGAATTTGGGCAAATCCCTCTTCCACTACCCAATCAAATTGAATGTCAGGAAGCTGCTGTTTTGCATCAGTTAATGCTGGCAGAGTATGTAACACATCTCCCATCGAAGACGTTTTTACCAGTAAAACACGCATTAATTTTGGCTCTCCGCCTGTAGCAGTTTGGCTAATGAGGATAGAACTCTTTCAGGTTGAATATCGATCAGACTTTGGTGATAACCACCATCGCTGTCGCCTTT
Source organism: Xenorhabdus sp. TH1 (assembly GCF_037260955.1). Taxonomy (NCBI): domain Bacteria; kingdom Pseudomonadati; phylum Pseudomonadota; class Gammaproteobacteria; order Enterobacterales; family Morganellaceae; genus Xenorhabdus; species Xenorhabdus sp. TH1. The sequence continues at coordinate 3,697,684 of NZ_CP147734.1, read as the reverse complement.
TCTGATTTTGTGGTAACCCGTAATCAGGCGGATCACTTCGGCCTTATTTGATAATGGCGGGGTAAAATCCGGGCTACTTGGCCCATATAATGCCACCAGCGGCCGGTTTAAGGCTGCCGCTACATGCATCAAACCTGAGTCGTTTGTGACGATGGCATCACAAGCTGCGATGACATTTACCGCTTGTTCAAGCGAGGTTTTTCCTGCCAGATTGAGACAATATTCGCGGGCATCATCGCTTAACAGTGCGCGAATATCTTCACCTGCCTGATGATCTTTGTCAGAACCAAACAGCAAAATTTGGTAGCCTTTTTGAGTAATTAACTGTTCGGCAAGAGCAGCATAGTGATAATGTGGCCAGCGCTTGGCTGGGCCGAACTCAGCACCAGGACAGAAACCAATAATAGGGCGGTGATCGGAGATATTGAAGGCTGAAGTTGATTCGGCAATATCTTCGTCATTGGCACTTAATCGCGGCCATAACAAAGGTTGTGGAAGATCATCGGCGCTACGTATATTTTTCCCTTCATACGCGAGAGCGACATAGCGTTGAACCATGAGTGGAAAAGCACTTTTATTCAGGACGCGGATGTCATTTAGTAATCCGTAACGCATCTCACCGCGCCAGCCTGTCCGTCGCGGGATATTGGCGAAGAAAGGGACCAATGCAGATTTGAATGAATTGGGTAATATATAAGCACGATCATATCTATTTTCACGCAATGCCAGCCCAAGGCGTCGGCGCTCACCCAAGGCCAGGGCACCATGACCAAGCGGCATGGCTAATGCCTGATGCACTTCTGGCATTTTTGCCAGTAATGGACGACACCATGCGGGTGCCATCACATCAATTTCTGCATTGGGGTGCAAATCTTTCAAAGTACGGTAGAGGCTTTGTGACATCATCATGTCACCCACCCATGATGGGCCGATCACCAATATCTTCATAGAAATCGATTAATTATCCTGATTGAGCCATTGCATATATTCAGCGACGCCTTCGGCAACCGTCTTGAACGGTTTTTGATAGCCAGCAGCGCGAAGTTTTGTCAGATCTGCCTGAGTAAAACTCTGGTAACGGCCTTTTAATTTTTCTGGAAAGTCGATGTATTCCACGGCTGGAGATTTTTCTTTATGGAATTCAATCACAGCATCTGCGACAGCCTGGAAAGATTCAGCGCGGCCTGTTCCACAGTTAAAAATGCCGGAAACGCCATTTTGCCAGAACCACAGATTGACGGCGGCAACATCGCCAACATAGATAAAATCGCGGCGGAAATTTTCACTGCCAGCAAATAACTTCGGATTCTGTCCCTGGTGAATCTGGTTATTTAAATGATAGGCGACACTCGCCATACTGCCTTTATGACCTTCGCGCGACCCGTACACATTGAAATAACGGAAGCCGCAAATTTGGGAATTTGCATGGGGCAAAATATCACGAACATATTGATCAAATAGGAACTTGGAGTAGCCATAGACATTGAGAGGTTTTTCATATTGGCGCTCTTCAATAAAATTGTCACTGCGGCCGCCATAAGTAGCAGCAGAAGAGGCGTACAGGAAGGGGATTTGGCGCTCAAGGCAGTAATGCAGCACATCTTTAGAATACTGATAATTATTGTCCATCATATACTTACCATCCCATTCTGTTGTGGATGAACAAGCACCTTCATGGAAAATAGCATCAATGTCACCTAAATCATCACCTGCCACGATACTGGCAATGAAGTCTTCCTTATCCATATAATCGGTGATATCCAAATCAACCAAATTGACGAACTTTGTGCCGTCTTTCAGGTTATCAACAACCAGGATATCTTTATAGCCCTCATCATTCAGTGCCTTGACAATATTGCTGCCAATAAACCCTGCGCCACCAGTGACAATAATCATTTGGCTCACCTCTAAATAGTCAGTTCACTTTATACCCAGCTTTATTACTGTAACTTGACGTCTATTGGGTATATCTTTGCTGCGTATAATAGCACTTAACCCCACTGACGACAGCAGCTTAGGCAGGGAAATATCCTGAAATCTTGCTGTATACCAGACACTGAGGCGTGATCAGCTTTACAAAGTTGAGATTAACTTTCTCGTTGTGTCGTCACTAGCAGGATCTATCAGTAAAATACATCAGGCCTTTCACTTAGTTAGGGATTCAGGAGAGAAAAATGTCAGCGTCGTTTTACCAGAAAATTAATGAGCAGTTGGAGCAAACCCGCTCCGAAGGATTATTCAAAAGTGAGCGTATAATCACTTCTGCCCAGGATGCCAATATTGCTGTTGCGCAGGGTAACCAAGTTATTAATTTTTGTGCCAATAACTATTTAGGCTTAGCTAATCACCCTGACTTGATTGCTGCGGCAAAAACAGGCATGGATAGCCATGGTTTTGGTATGGCATCCGTTCGCTTTATCTGTGGCACACAAGATTCCCATAAAGAATTAGAAAATAAGATTGCTGAATTTTTAGGTATGGAAGATGCCATTCTGTACTCATCATGCTTTGATGCAAACGGCGGTCTGTTTGAAACCCTATTTGGGCCAGAAGATGCCATTATCTCCGATGCTTTGAACCATGCCTCTATCATTGATGGCATCCGCTTATGCAAAGCAAAGCGTTACCGCTATGCCAATAATGACATGCAAGAATTAAGGGTGCAGTTGGAAAAGGCAAAAGCGGACGGTGCGCAAAATATCCTGATCGCAACTGACGGGGTATTTTCAATGGATGGCGTTATTGCTGACCTGAAATCTATCTGTGACCTGGCTGATGAATTTGGTGCATTGGTCATGGTGGATGATTCACATGCAGTTGGCTTTGTTGGCAAGCATGGTCGTGGCACTCATGAATACTGTGATGTTATGGGACGTATTGACATCATCACCGGTACGCTAGGTAAGGCACTGGGTGGCGCATCAGGTGGTTATACTGCCGCGCGTAAAGAAGTGGTTGAATGGTTGCGTCAGCGTTCACGCCCATATTTGTTTTCCAACTCACTGGCTCCCGCCATTGTCGCTGCATCGATCAAGGTGCTGGATATGCTGAAAAGTGGCGATGATCTGCGTGAGCGTCTCTGGAAAAATGCGAATTTGTTCCGTGAAAAAATGACAGCGGCAGGTTTCACACTGGCGGGAGCAGATCATGCGATTATTCCTGTTATGTTGGGGGATGCAAAACTGGCGCAGGAATTCGCCGCAGAACTGCTGAAAGAAGGCATTTATGTGATTGGGTTCTTCTATCCGGTTGTGCCGAAAGGTCAGGCGCGTATCCGAACCCAGATCTCAGCCGCCCATACTGAAGAACAAATTGAACGTGTGGTGGCTGTATTTATCCGCATTGGCAAGCAATTGGATGTCATTGCTTAAGGTATCATTATGAAAGCATTGTCCAAATTAAAGCCAGAAGAAGGTATCTGGATGACAGATGTGCCTACGCCGGAGCTTGGGCACAATGATGTGATGATTAAAATCCGTAAGACTGCTATTTGTGGGACGGACGTTCACATCTATAACTGGGATGATTGGTCGCAAAAAACTATCCCTGTCCCGATGGTAGTGGGGCACGAATATGTTGGTGAAGTTGTTGCGATTGGTCAGGAAGTAAAAGGGTTCAAGGTTGGTGATCGTGTATCTGGTGAAGGCCATATCACCTGTGGTCACTGTCGTAATTGTCGTGCTGGACGTACACATTTATGCCGCAATACCACGGGTGTGGGTGTGAACCGTGAAGGTGCTTTTGCTGAATATCTGGTTATTCCCGCATTTAATGCTTTTAAGATCCCAGACAATATACCCGATGAGCTGGCTGCGATTTTTGATCCATTTGGTAATGCTGTACACACTGCACTGTCTTTTGATCTGGTGGGAGAAGATGTACTGGTATCAGGCGCTGGTCCTATCGGGATTATGGCAGCAGCGGTATGTAAGCATGTTGGTGCCCGTCATGTCGTGATTACGGATGTCAATGAATACCGCCTTGAGTTAGCTCGTAAAATGGGTGTTACCCGCGCTGTGAATGTCAGCAAAGAAAATCTAACTGATGTCATGGCAGAACTGGGAATGACGGAAGGTTTTGATGTTGGGTTGGAGATGTCGGGTGCTCCACCAGCGTTCCATACTTTGCTCAATACCATGAACCACGGTGGGCGCATTGCTCTGTTAGGTATTCCGCCTTCGGATATGGCGATAGATTGGAACCAGGTCATCTTTAAGGGATTATTTATCAAGGGCATCTACGGGCGTGAGATGTTCGAAACCTGGTACAAGATGGCGGCTTTGATCCAATCTGGCCTGGATTTATCCCCGATTATCACTCACCAATTCTCGATTGATGATTACCAGAAAGGCTTTGATGTCATGCGTTCAGGGCAATCTGGCAAAGTTATCTTAAATTGGGGTTAAAAATTAGCGCAGGCGTCTTTGGTTTTTTGGGCGCCTGCTTGATCGTTTTCTGGTCGAGTTTCCGTTTTATTTTCCAGAGTGTGTTTTACTTCTGTTTTGTCTGACGCTTTTTTTGTCGTGTAATTCCCCAAAAGTTTTTGCATGTACCGATTTAAGGTATTAAAGATGACACTGTTAGAGAATGCCTTTTTGACCATCTTGAGATACTCCAACTGAGTGGTTGGTACATGTTTTGGCTGATGGGGTTTTATGCACTTACGTGCAGTTTGATGATCTAACAACCGGCTGGGTGTTACCAGCTCAATATCACTGGGTAATGTTGCAAGTGCTTGCTGTAAGGCGCGTATGGTCGTGGGATGTGGGTGTCCAATTGCAACGGCAGAACCTCGCTTACGGGCAAGTGAAATTGCTCGGTTAAATTGATGCCATGTTTCGGCTTCGGTTTGAATATTATCCAAAAATACATTTCTTCGGATCACGGGAACAGGGGTTCCCATTGCTGCTTTGGTGACCTGTGTATTGCCTATTGTCACACTGTCCAGAAAGTAAAGGTGATAATGGGCTAACGTTTGCATTACCTTTTCCATGCCACTGAGATTAGATGTCATTGCACTGCCCATATGATTATTCATACCAATAGCATGGGGGACTTTCTGTATCGCATCTTGAATAATACGGGCAATTTCTTCCTTGCTCATGGCAGGATGGAGTGTATTTTTTTCCAGAGGTTGCCTGCCTAATGGGGCCATTGGCAAGTGGATTAAAATCTCCCTTCCCTGCTGATGAGCTTTTTCCGCCATTTTCCTGCCATACGGAGAGTTGGGCAGGATGGCGATAGAAACCGCAACGGGCATTTGTAAGATTTTATTTTCTTCATTAACACGATAGCCAACATCATCAATGACAATGGCTAAACGTGCAGCTTGTGCATTTAAAGTAAACAGCAATGATGTGAAGAATAGCGGTATCCAAGATAAAAAAGTGAATACATTAACCCGCTTTATTAATCGATACCGCATCTTCACCATGACTTGTGTTCCTATCCTATTTCCCTAACCACGGTAAAGGGTTAACAGCCTGCCCTTGACGGCGGATTTCAAAGTACAGAGACGGTTGTTGTTGTCCACCGCTGTTGCCAACCAACGCTATTGGCTGGCCTGCCCGAACCTGTTGCCCAACACTGACCAATGTACTCTGGTTGTAACCGTAAATGCTCATATCGCCTTTACCGTGTTCAATCACAACAACCAGTCCATAGCCTTGTAGCCAGTCTGCCAGCAAGACACGCCCATCTGAAATTGCCCTGACTTCTGTTCCTTCCGCTGCCGAGATAACGACGCCTTTCCAGCGAAGCTCACCTTGTATTGCTTCACCAAAACTATGGATGACATGACCGCGTACTGGCCAGATTGCTTGCCCTGCAGGACGCCCAAGGCCACCAGTTCGAGCCATGAGAGCACGTTCTTCTTCTGTTGGCTTATAGCTGGAACCTTTTTGTTGTGCTTGTTTCTGCTTAGCAGCAACTTGGGCACGAACACGAGCTGCTTCACGTGCTTCACGTTCAGCACGCGCTTTTGCTTCCCGCTCAGCTTTGGCAATTTTGTCTCTCAGTCTGGTTTCATTCTGCCGAAGCTCAGCCAGACTCTGTTGCTCTTTCTTCAATGAAGATTCGAGTGTCGTTAATGTTTTTTGCCGTGCAGTGCGGGCAGTTTCCATCTTTTGCTTTTGCTGTTTTTGGCTGGCCAGTATCGCTTTCTGTTCACTTTGTTTTTCTAGTTGCAGTTTTTTTTGCTGGTTAAGTTCTTCGGTTGTTTTTTGCAGTTTAGCGATAGTTTCCTGACGAGCCTGATTTAAATAACTGTAATAAGCGAGAATACGTTCTTTGCGCTGATTTTCTTGTCCATTGAGCAACAATTCTAACCCTTGGTGATTTCCTTGCCGGAATGCAGCATCCAATTGGTTGGCAAGTAATTGACGTTGCTCTTTTTGTTGTATTTGCAGCTGCTTGATATTGGTATTTAGTGATGAAACGTCGTTTTCTAGTTTCTCCAGACGATTCTGTGTTGTATGCAGCGAACGTCCCACTTCGGAGATAGTATTTTCTTGTTCTTTTAATTGGTTGAGTAAGTCTGCACGTTGTTTTTGTTGCTGTTTTACGCTTTTCTCTTTCTCGGCAATATCCTGTTGAATATCTTTGAGCTGATTTTTATTCTCTGAAATTGGATTAGCGAAAGTATTTATACTGAAACTGAGAAAGGTGAATAACAAGGCACAGAGTTGTAACACTCTGATTTTACTTTGCAGTTTGTATTGCCTCTGCCGATTCTTACGGCTATTGAGATCCTTATTTTCAGCCATCTTATTGGGTACCCTGCTGCTACATAGCGCCTGATTATTTCATGAGGAATTGCCCCTGACCAGAGAACAGACTGTTTTTTATCATTAACATAAGTTTTAGTTAATTTAGTCCATTTATGGTCGAAGATCCTGCCTGGAGCCAGTGTTACATGAAATATTTTATTGGTGCATGACAATCAAGTCGTTCTCGGTATGTTTTTAAATTTTTCTCGAAACTCTCCGCAAAATCTGCATTGGATTGATGCTAATTGGCTGTAATTGAGGCAACACACAGGTATACTCTTCTACCTTAGATATTTGTTATTAACTAACGGGAGTTGTTGCCCTCCATGCTGCAAGAAATCATGCAATTTATTAGCCGGAACACGATCCTGAGCCTTGTCTGGATTGCATTGCTGGTGGCTGTCATTGTTATGACGGTAAAAAGCGTGTTCTCCAAGAGTAAAGAGATCACCCGTGCTCAGGCCATCCATTTCATCAACAAGGAAGAAGCTATCGTCGTGGATTTACGCTCCCGTGACGATTTTCGCAGAGGGCATATTATTGGTTCCGTTAACCTGACGCCATCTGAAATTAAAGACAGTAATTTAGGTGAGTTGGAGAAACATAAAAAACAGCCTGTTATCGTAGTTTCAGCGAATGGGCTAGAATCCAAAACACCAGCGGAAAATCTGGTTCGTTTAGGCTTTGAGCAGGTTTATTCCCTGAAAGAGGGGATTGCTGGTTGGGCGGGTGAAAATCTGCCATTGGCTCATGGCAAGAGATAACGAACTTAGCTGCAAGTAATAGCTCTTGCATCATTGAACAGTTTAAGGACATCTGAAAAAGGTAAACATCATTATGTCAGAACAAAACAACACAGAAATGGCTTTCCAGATCCAGCGTATTTACACGAAAGATATTTCTTTCGAAGCACCAAAAGCCCCGCAGATTTTCCAGCAGGATTGGCAGCCGGAAGTTAAATTGGATCTGGACACGGCTTCCAATGAATTGGTTCAGGGAGTTTATGAAGTTGTTCTGCGTGTTACCGTCACGGCGACACTGGAAGAAGAAACTGCGTTTCTGTGTGAAGTTCAGCAAGCGGGTATTTTCTCTATTGATGGTATTGAAGGAACCCAACTGGCACATTGCTTAGGTGCATATTGCCCGAACATTCTGTTCCCATACGCCCGTGAATGCATCACCAGCTTGGTAAGTCGTGGTACTTTCCCACAACTGAACCTGGCCCCTGTTAATTTTGATGCGCTGTTCATGAATTATCTGCAACAGCAGGCTGAATCTCAGCCTAATGAGGCTGAACAGGAAGCCTAATGAATACTGCTTCTATGACAGTGATCGGTGCCGGTTCATACGGCACCGCTTTAGCCATTACTTTGGCTCGCAATGGGCACGATGTTGTGCTTTGGGGGCATAACCCTGAGCACGTCAATGCGTTGCAACAAGCGCGTTGTAATCAGGCATTTTTACCAGATGTTTCTTTTCCTGATAGTTTACGGCTTGAGACTGATCTGAAAAGCGCTGTTTCAGCCAGCCACAATATCTTGGTCGTGGTTCCCAGCCATGTTTTCGGAGATGTCTTACAGCAGATAAAACCATATTTACAACAGGATAGCCGCATTGTGTGGGCGACCAAGGGGCTTGAAGCGGAAACAGGGCGCTTATTACAAGATGTCGCTCGTGAGATATTAGGTGATGAAATCCCCTTGGCCGTAGTTTCTGGCCCGACATTCGCAAAAGAGCTGGCAGCAGGTTTACCAACGGCGATTGCGGTTTCTGCCACTACACCTGAGTTTAGTGAAGAACTGCAACAGTTTTTCCATTGTGGTAAAAGTTTTCGAGTCTACAAAAACCCGGATTTCATTGGGGTGCAGCTCGGCGGGGCAATAAAAAATGTTATTGCAATTGGTGCAGGGATCTCTGATGGTATGGGATTTGGAGCTAATGCCCGTACAGCTTTGATCACTCGAGGATTGGCGGAGATGAGCCGCCTTGGTGTGGCGTTGGGGGCTGATCCTTCTACATTTATGGGAATGGCTGGATTGGGTGATTTAGTTTTGACCTGTACCGATAACCAATCCCGTAACCGTCGTTTTGGCATGATGCTGGGAAAAGGTATCAGTGTTGATGAAGCGCAGCGTGAGATCGGACAAGTTGTTGAAGGATATCGCAATACTAAAGAAGTTCGGGCCTTGGCGGAACGAGTGGGTGTTGAAATGCCTATCACAGAGCAGATCTACCAGATACTATACTGCAATAAAAATGTGATTGAGGCTGCCCAAACATTATTGGGAAGAGCTACCAGGGAAGAGGGAGAAAACTCTCACTCTTAAGTAAAACGGGAATGCTGATATGTCGCGATCAGAACTTAACGAAGTCTGGGAACATATAAAAAATGAAGCAAAAGCTCTGGCTGATTGTGAACCTATGTTAGCCAGTTTTTTTCACGCGACACTACTAAAGCATAGAAATCTTGGTAGTGCCTTGAGCTATATGTTGGCAAATAAGCTAGCATCACCGATTATGCCTCCCATCGAAGTCAGAGAAGTCGTTGAAAATGCATACCGCAGTGATCCCAAGATGATCGAATCGGCAGCCTATGACATCAAAGCTGTTCGACTACGCGATCCAGCAGTAGATAAATATTCGACACCATTGCTCTACCTTAAGGGTTTCCATGCACTACAGGCTTACCGCATTGCACACTGGCTGTGGAAACAAGATCGCAAGGCATTGGCAATTTATCTGCAAAACCAGATCTCAGTTTCTTTTGGTGTCGATATTCATCCTGCTGCAAAAATTGGTTGTGGCATTATGTTAGACCATGCAACTGGCATTGTGATTGGTGAAACGGCGATTGTTGAAAATGATGTTTCCATTTTGCAATCTGTAACGCTTGGTGGTACGGGTAAAACAGTAGGAGATCGTCATCCGAAAGTACGTGAAGGCGTGATGATTGGTGCGGGAGCTAAAATTCTCGGAAATATAGAGATTGGTCGTGGTGCAAAAATTGGGGCAGGCTCGGTTGTATTGAGATCAGTGCCACCTCATACCACTGCGGCAGGCGTACCGGCGAGGATCGTTGGTAAACCGGAAAGTGAAAAACCATCTTTGGATATGAACCAGCATTTTAATGGCATCAATAATGGATTTGAGAATGGGGATGGAATTTGAAATTCTGTTCTTTTCTTATGAGCATTAGCGTTAATAGATAGGACATCCAGCGCGGATTAGGTGCTGAATGTCCTATTAATCTTAATCCCGCAATAACGCACCTGGATAACCCAGTTGCCGCCATGCTTCAAACACAACCACTGCGACAGAATTGGACAGATTCATGCTACGGCTATCTGGCAGCATAGGGATTCTGATTTTCTGTCCAGAAGGCATATTATCTAGCACATAAGATGGCAAGCCACGGGTTTCCGGGCCGAACATCAGATAATCACCATCACGATAACTTACATTACTGTGCGCCGGTGTGCCTTTTGTGGTTAAGGCAAACAGACGGGCTCCAGAAGGAGATTGTGAATTGACAGAGCTGAGCCCTTCACTTTCCAAGAATGCATTGTAATTGTGGTGTTGTTTGATATTGGCGAATTCGTGGTAATCCAACCCTGCACGACGCAGGCGTTTGTCATCCCATGTGAAACCCAAAGGTTGAATGAGATGAAGTTGACAGCCAGTGTTGGCACACAGGCGAATGATATTGCCTGTATTAGGCGGAATTTCTGGTTCGAATAGGACTATGTTTAGCATGTTTTGATTAAATTGTTACAGATGTAGTTGTAATTTTCTACAGTATCCATTTTTGTTGTATGTGTTTTTACTACTACTAAGTGTGTAGTACCAACTTCTATTTTATCAGTTAAAGATATTATCTAGTACTACAGCCGTAGCCTATATTGTGTCATGATGATTGCCTCTTTTTTTCCTTAAAACATGTAGTGGTCAAGAACTTTCGGACATATTTCTTGACCCTACAATAAAGAACGGTTCAAGTGAGGCAAAAAGGTGGGCGAAAGGCTCGTGATGCACACTGTGAAGTTCGTTATGCGGCCGTGACCGTAAAAATCCCTGCGAATAAAACCGGTGAGCCCGTACCGCTGTACTATGTCGGTTGTCAAGAAACGGAAAACGATGACGGCTTGAGTTAGCACATTCTGACCTCAGAGTCAGTGAAAACAAAAGAAGAGGCAAAGCGCATTCTCGATGACTACGAAAAACGTTGGCTAATTGAAGAATTTCACAAAGCGCCAAGTCTTTACTGGGCATATATTAACCTTGGAAAGCTTGCAGGTTGGTACGACTCGAAACGTAATGGTCGAGTAGGGTGGGGAAGGATGGTTCATGTTACAAACCATCCTTGAGGGTTATCTACTTGCACAGTCTCTTGAGCTAGAGATTTGATCAAGAGACAGGGCTTTTAACCGGGCTCATCTATATTTTCAGAGTTCTCTCATTCATTCAGTATGGAAAATTCCTTCTTTATCAGTGCGATTATAGGTGTGCGCACTAAATTAATCGCGCTGCTCCTGGATCAGGTTGGCTGGCAGAACAGTGGCACGGTTGCTGTCGTAGTAGGTAGTTAAGGGGAGGGGGTATCACGGCAATACTAGTACTACAGCCGTGATCCGTATTGTGTCATGATGATTCTTTTCTTCCTCACACCAAGGGAGGTGTCCTATGACCTCACCTGTCAATCTCTGGGAAGAGGAGCTACGAGGCCTGCATTCCCGTCTGGCTCCGCTGTTTCACTCTGTAGGCTCTCAACACCGTTGTCTGGCTTATCTTCGCGGACTGCTCAGTGATGTAGAACGTAAAAATAGCTGGCAACTGGCTGAATGGTTGGGTGAACACTCGCCTGATGGCATTCAATATTTTCTGGAACGCGCTCAGTGGGATGCGGAGGCGACCCGCGATATCTTACGCGATGATGTGACTGAACATCTCGGCGATGAGCAAGGTATCTTCATCATCGATGAAACTGGTTTTGTCAAAATAAGGGCGCCACTCGGCCAGAGTACAGCGTCAATACAGTGGTACTGCTGGGCGCATTGAAAACAGTCAGATAGGCGTCTTCCTGTGTTACGCCGGCAAGGGCGGCCATGCCTTTCTTGATCGGGCCTTATACCTGCCCGAACAGTGGACTGAGGACCGGCCTCGCTGTGCGGCCGCGGGCATCCCTGACTCCGTGAGCTTTGCCACGAAACCTCAGCTTGTCCGGCACATGCTGGAACAGGCATTGGATGCCGGTGTGCCCTGTCGCTAGGTGACCGCCGATGCCATGTATGGGCATGACCGCCGCCTGCGATGCTGGCTGGAGTCCCGGCATCAACCGTTTGTATTAACGATCCCCAAGAATGAACAGCTCTGGTGGCAAGGCCCGCGCGATATAGCAGAACCAAAATAATGTGACATAGCATCTGAATTCAAATGGCAACACAGCATTGCTTATGATGTATATAGATTGCGTCAAGTTATGCTGATTTAGCTATATCAGGGCGGATGTGATTGCAGCCAGTTTGACGCCTGACGATTGGGAAACCCAGTCCGCAGGGTTAGGGACAAAGGGAGAGCGTTGGTATGACTGGGCACGGATCCCGCTCTGGCGTCTGCAGATAAGTGAAGAGGAACGGCGTTATGGTCATTATCTGCTGGTCCGGCGTAGCCGGGATGAAAAGCAAGAACGGGCTGACTATGTGGTGTATGCCCGCAGAGACCAGGCTGACCTCAAGGCACTGGTTCAGGCGGCCGGACATCGTTGGGAAATTGAGAGCGGTTAAGGCGAGTGTGGGCTGGATCACTACGAAGTCCGGCAGTGGCAGAGTTGGTACTGGCATATTACGCTGTCGTTATTGGCCCATGCGGTCCTGGCTGTTTTGCGAATACAGGAGAAAAAAAACACCGGAGGAGCTGATAGCCCTGAGCGTATCGGAACTGCGTAATCTGCTGTCAAAACTGATGAAAAAGGCAAGGGAAACCGTCGAACAGATTTTATCTTGGTCAGATTGGTGGCGACGACATCAGTACCGCGCACAACAATGTCATTATCGTCGCCGGGATAACCCTCTTATCCCAGAGCCATTACGGCTGTAGTACTAGGGCGTGTTGACGTTTCGTGGAGGTAAGTTTGAACAGCATGATGATCTGGTATCATTGTCTTCGCGAAAAAACTATTACCCCAGCTCATCATGCCAGGGCAAACGGGTCTAAATTATACTGATGTAAATCCCATCGTAAGGACTTTCAGCAGATAATCATTATCCCATCCGGCTTTCTGACGCTTGGTTTTCACCCCCACTTTAACTGTTTTCTCATTTTTCAGCAGGTTAAGCGCTATTTTATTCAGCAGTGCTAGATTTTCAGCCTCATGACCACTTCTCTGGCGCTGCCTGTCTTCTCCAAAACTCACATCTAATTGCCAGTGCAGTTTATTTTCAATATGCCAATGACTGCGTATCGCATAGGCGATAAAGTCAGCTGACTTATCACCGTGACTAGGGGCTGTTGACGTTTTGCGAGGGATTATTAGACAGCATGATGATTCGGTATAATTACTTTCGCCAAAAAACAACCAGACCTCACCATCATGCCGCGAACTATGTTAACAGATCTCTATTGGAATAAGCTATCTGCATTAATGCAACATACCGGTTGGGTTTATGACAAACCTGAACACCGTTTGACCTTCGAAGGGATCCTTTACCGAATGAGAACGAGCATCCCCTGGCGCGATTTACCGACAAAATTCGGTAAATGGAATAGCGTCTTTTCACGTTTTAATGCCTGGTCGAAGAAAGGTGTTTTACAGCTTATTTTCAAATGGTTATCTGATATTGCGGATACAAAATGGTTGTTTATTGATGGAACTATTGTTCGTGCTCACCAGCATAGTGCTGGAGCCGCTTCAGATAACGATGAGGCGATTGGTAAAAGTCGTGGCGGGCGTTCAACCAAGATCCATTTAGCGGTAGACAGCGGAGGGTTGCCCGTTCATTTTGAACTCTCCGGGGGACAGGTTCACGATAGTGTTCATGCGGAAAGTCTTGTCTCTGAGTCCCCCTCATCCGAAGTTGTTATCGCTGACAAAGGATATGATAGCTAGCCTTTCAGAACATTTATTGAACAACGAGAAGCCACCCCGGTGATCCCTGACCGCAAAAATAGTCGAAAAGCAGGCCAACATATTGATAACTGTTTATACCGTTATCGCCACTTGGTGGAAAATTTGTTTGCCAGAATTAAACATTTCCGAGCAATAGCAACAAGATACGATAAACTTGAACGGAATTATGCCAGCATGGTGGCACTGGCATTTATCCTTGTCTGGTTGCTGATGTGGGTGATTGAATTATGACCTTAAAACATCAACAGCCCTTAGAGTCTAATGTCTCTATACCATTTTTTTGGATTACCACAGGAAATCAAAAATGCTCCAGGTACATTTGTTCAATTCTACGAATGCGGACATCAATATTATATTCCTGTAGTATATTCAGTCTTGCTTGTTGGCCCAAACTTTTTCTTTCATCGGACTCCTCAATAAGAAATTGCAGTTTCTTATGTAAATCGTTACCGTTTTGTTCTAGGTCAAATAGCAAACTATCTTTGCCGTCATCTATGATATTGCGATTGCCTGAAATATTTGAGACCAGACAAGGTAAGCCACAACTTTTTGCCTCAAGAATAGCTAAGGGCATTCCCTCCCAGAGTGAGGGAAGGACGAAAACATCAAAAATATTTAAAAAAACTTCGGTATCATTTCTCCAACCAAATAACTTAACATTATTTTCCAACTGATTTTTAGAAATGAACTCTGTCATTTCTTCACGAAGCTCACCATCTCCGATGAAATAACATTTCACATACGGATAATCTTTGATTAACTTTGCTAAAGCGTTCAACAGGTACATCGGATTCTTTTGTGGCCAAAGCCTACCGATCATACCAACAATGACTTCATTGTCTTTTATATCACCTAGTTGTGTACGCAATTGTTGTCTATGCTGAAGAGAGTAAGGTTTAAACCGTTCGGTATCTACCCCATTACCGATAATCAGAATTTTTTTGCGGTTGATCCTCACCACTTGAGTTGAGATCCGCATATCATCTTCATGCAAACAAATAGTTATATCTCCACATGCTGAACCAATTTTCTCCATCAACCAGAACAATAAATATTGCATTTTATTTCTGGCAACAGGAAACGAAAATCCATGAACAGTGTGGACAATTAGCTTCGTTCGGTTTAGCCAAGCAGCAATTCGTCCTAATACACCTGTTTTAGATGAATGGGTATGAATAATATCAAATCGGTGTTTTTTTATAATCTTCCATAATGCATATAGAGCCTTAATATCGTTTACTATGGATATTTCTCTTACCAGTTCAGGAACAACCAAGCAGGTAATCCCATATTTTCTAGCTTCGACGGTAAGAGGTCCTTCCTGTCGACAAATAAGATACTTATCAAATTTATTATCATCCAGACGAATTAGCTCATCGAGACATACCCGTTGTACTCCACTCAGTAGTGGTAGTAATTGAACATGTGCAATTTTAATCATATCAAAATTTATATTTGCAAGGGCCAAATTTCTTTAAAAAACCATCTTTAAGGGCTGCAATAGTGTACTTTATAAATACTTTTTTCTGCGAGCTCGTCGCAAATCCAATAATTATCCTTATAAAATTAAATACAATTTCACGAAGTTTATAGCCAAAAGGTATATAAGATAGCCGTATCATCAGAAAACTATTTCTCACTAGAAAATAACGACGAAAAGAGCTATGACTTGAAATTGTTCTGCCAAAGATGGATACTCGCTTATCACCTATAGTGTGTGCCATTGAAGCTTTAGGAGTGATAAAAACTTTATATCCCTTTTTTTTAGCACGCAAAGACCATTCAACATCAATATAATCAATAAATAAATCATCCAACATCTTACCGACATCGTTGAGAACAGCCATCTTGATTAAGCAGCCGGAAGCAATCAGGAATGTGGCTTCTACTGGTTCATCTTTTAACTCAACACGTTGAATAAAGGGGCCATTATAGACAGTCGCTGGATATACATTGTTATTGTCAGGATCATAAAAACTTGGACCAATTGCACCAACTCTAACACCATTTTCATTCAGTCTCTGTTCTTCTTCTAACAGATGAATAATAAAATCAGTGTTAATTATACTGTCTTGGTCAAAAAGGATAATATGACTTGTATTAAGATTATGTTTTACATACTCGATCCCAATATTTTGTGCAGAAGCCAAACCAATATTATTCTTTTGTTCTAAAAGGATGAAATTACATCCTGTTGCAACAGCTACTTTCTTTATTTCAGATATATCTTTAGAACCATTATCAACTATAATTAGATATTTAACTTGTGTGGAAATACTATCTATTACTTGGCCAAAGCTTTTCAAGTCGGGGTTAAATGTGACAAGAATTGCAGTTACTGATGGAGTACTCACAGTCACCTGGTTTTCCCTTTCTACAATTGAATATTGAAATTAATAATTGGATTAACGAAATAATATGCAATATAGCGGTGTATCGACATTAGTACTAAAATTAAAAGCAAGATTTTTCTTAGCATTAAAAGCTTAACATCTGAATGTTGTAAAATTATGTAATCTACTAATTTTGTGTAGAGACAAGCTATAATAACAAAGGGACTCAAAGATAGGAGTTCATATAATCTTATTGATAACACAGGAGAGAAAGACAAAACTGATAACAATATTGCACTAGTGAGATATAAAAATGAAAATAAGTTATATTTATTAAATATATCTTTATCCAAAAAACTATAGCGACTTAACCTTCGTCCGACAAAGAAGTTCACAATAAAAAATAACATTGCAAATATTAGAGTAAAGGAATATTTGTTAACTTTTGTATTGTCTGAATTTTCTAAATATAAATCAAAAAGTGGATTGAAATCTATTAATAAACTCAAGTATTGATTTAAAAGCATAGGCAAAATAGTAGCTAAGCTAATAACCAATATTAACCACATAAATTTATATGATTTAACATAATACCCACAAATATAAAGTATTAAGAATAAAAATGCAGAGTAATGAAATAAAACTGAAAGTGAGAGAAACACAAAAGCATAAATAGGGTTCTTGCATCGGAATCCCGTAAATCCAAAAGCGATAGCAAGAGCAGCGCGGATTTGTGTTCCTTCATGTAAAGCTAATAAAGAAATTCCATATAGAAGAAACAAAAGGACTAATATATAGTTGTTAGTATTAAAAGATTTTAATACATAGTATTTCAGAGCTAATGAAATCACAACCATAAAAAACCAAAATAGCATGAAATCTTCACTGATCGACTTAAAGAGAATAACAAGAATACGAAATCCTATTTCCATCCTGTCGAAGGCTGGTTCCTTAAAAGTATAGGTAAATAGATCAACATAAGATTCATAGTCATTAGAAAATGGCATTATTTTAACAACATAAATCGTTGCCACCATCAACATTATTAAATAAAACAAGTTCTTTTTATATATAAGCATGATTAGCAATCACTTTCTGCTATTTATTTAAATCGAGTACATGCATGAAAATATTTCGCGATTCGATATTTTTCGGAGAAAATATATTCTTGAACAATTTTAGGTCAATCGATATTTAAAAACGGCTCATTATAGGCGATCGAAAATTCATGCTGTGGCAAATAATACTCTGTAGTTTTATACAGAAATTCGGGTCACGTATTCAATCCGTTGATTTGTGTTAAACATAGTATTCACGTTCAATGAAAGTCCCGATGACTTTATCATGCATTTCCGGTGACTTCGAATAACCCAACGTCTTACGATTGAGTCGTTTAAGTCGGTTGCGCAATGTCAAATTTTCCCGCTCAATACGTTGAGTGAAGGTTTTTCCGACAAGAGGCTGGCTTTTGGGTAATAGATTGCCAGCCTTGAAATTATCTGTACACCAGAAAACAACATTGAACAAAGCCAGTTTTTTGAGGCATTTCTTGAGGGTTTCTTTGCTTCTCGCTTCAAACGTATGAGTGATGATGCGTTTTAGAATACCATAACCAACGTTGGCATTTTTTATTCCCGACAAATGACCACACTTCATCAACTTCACAAATGAGTTGAACGTTGACATTATCCGGTGGGAGTGTCGTTACGCCTCGTGGTTTAAGTTTTTTAAAACATGGATAACCGCATTGATACTGATATGTAATGCACGGGCTGTATCACGGATACCCGCATTATTCATGGCAAGATCAACAACGTGTTCTTTTATACCCGCTTGGCAGGCGCGATAGGCGTAATCCAGTTGGAGGGCTCGTTTGCAGGAGAAACAACGATAGCGTTGATGTCCGGCCTCACCTTTGCCATGCTTTTTGACGTATTCAGTTTGCTGACAAAACCGACATTTTACTTCAACAGTCGCCATGTGATTTTTCCGAAAAAATGGCGATTATACACAATCATCAATAGGTTGAATACGTGACCAGTTTTATGCTTTTTACACTAGGCCACTTACAAAGTAGTTTAATGAGTTCCTTAGTCCCTTTGTGAAACTCTTTTCTTCCGATTAATCCAATATAATAGTTTCGTTTTCCAAAAATAGATTTCCCAGGATGAAAAAATTTCAGGTTTATCCCGGCGGGTATAATGCCAACATAATATGTTAAATGCTATTTTGACCGTCAAACTGACGAATTCCTTTTAGAAGCATATATCTCAAAAGATAATAGTATCGTCGGAAATACCATAATTTTTTCATTGGGCCGGAAAGGCATTTATACAAGAGTCGATAAAATACGGTAGTTTGGTTTAATACCTCATCCTTAACATCACCACCAACAAGTGTAAAACAAGCTATTTTCTCTTTAATATTTCTTTTATCAACAGGTATTTCTCCATATTGAAACCATCCCATATGTATTACGTTAATATTGAATGGCGTACGACATGAATAAAGTTCAGGTCTTAAATATCTAATATGGTCAGGATATAGTCCTGGCTTTCCTTCAATAGACCAATCCCAACGGAACAATGCTGCAGTAGTATCTACAGGGGAAACATATAAATCATTTATTTTTTTATTTTCATTGTATAAATTTTTTTCTTGTTGATATATGGCGCTCAGTTCTTTACGGCCTGAAATATAGTCCCAATTTAGGGTTATACCAATTTTTCCAATACAAGTATTATTATCCATTGCTGAAACTAAATACGATAGCCAGCATGGCTTAGCCTGACAGGCTGAAAAGTCAATGTCCCCATCGGTAAGAAAAAAGTATTTTTGCTTTTTTTCCGCAAAAAGTTCCAATAAAGTCTTATTCAGCCCTAGAATCCAAAGATTGGATTTATTCCTGATAACATTGATCTTTTTACTGTAATTCTGCTCTATTTTGGCCAAAATTTCGTTATGTTTGGCTTCAGAGGATTTATTATCAATGATGTAAATATGATATGGGATTGTAACTGTATTAATTATCGACTCAACACATTTTTTTAGATAATTGCTTTCATTACGTGTCATTATTATAATTGGGATAACGCAGTCCATATATTATCCTTCAAGCGCTTTTATCAAAAAATCCATTGATGATTCCCTCTTTTTACTCAAAATACCTTCTACTCTCGAGTAATCAATATCCTCGAATGATTTTAGCTTACCTAAATCTTCTTCAGATATTAGTCTATCCTTTAACTCCAGGTCACTTAATAAACTTTCGAGTCTAGATGCCCCTCGCTCCTCGTTAAGACAACAATAAAAGTTTTTACTAAATAAAATGGAAAAGCATACACAATGGAAAGAATCAGTTATGATCAAAGAAGAATCTCTAATCTTCTTTAACCAATCAACAACAGGGTAATATTCATAATTTTTGCCGCTCATGCTTTTATAATAAATATTACACGGCTTACATTTCATCATTTGCGATACATGCTCAACACCCGATAAAAACGTCTCATTCAGATCAAGTTTATAATAGCTAATCAGACCTGTATCTCTGGTCTGTAAATCACCAATAATATTGTCAAAAAAACTTCTACCGATTAATAAAGTTGGATCCAACACATGCGTAGCATCTACTTTAAATAGATTTTTACAAATAGCAACCCCCGTATCTTCTCTAACCGATACAGAATCGAATTTATGCAAATACTCATAAACCAAATGGGTTACATTATCTTTTTTTTTATATTCCCATTGATCGACACCAAAACTTGCTGCATAAGATATCTTTTTTGTTTGTTCAGATACGAATGATAAAAAATAAACCTGAACTTGAGAAAGATCTGAATACATTCGAGGACGCCAGACCTGATCGCTACCGACGATAACTACGTCATATGTAGATGCTACATTTTTGAGATCATATATTGAATTATAGGTTTTTGAACGAGTCAGATGTTTTTCTCTAAATAACTCAAATACTTCCGATCCTTGAACTTTTTTTTTGATAATTATTTTCTTTTTAAGTATTTTCAATAGAATTTTTTTTAGTCTTAAAAATTCTAAAGTTACTATGATTCTCTCCCTGAATGTTCGATTTTTTTTAGCATCTGGTATAAAATTAATATGCTCCACATCCTCACAAACTTTATGTAGTATTCCCTCCAAAGCAACAGCTTGTAAAACTGCACCATAGTTGTGATCAGAATACTGGAAATTTAAAACACCGACTTTTTTTTTCATTTTACCTTCTTTACTATTTATTTAATTTTTTAAGAATCATATTAATAAGATACTTACGTTCATCTCGAGCATAAAAAATCACACTAGCTATCCCACCTAATATGCCTAATAAAATAAGTTCAAGCAAAAATATATCCAACTTAGAAGATAATATAGATTTAAATGAATATAGAATTATCATGTAACTTGCTGAAAATAAGACAGTTCTAATATGGATACCTAAGAAAGTTAATTTATTTAAACTTAAGTTCATTGCTGCATAAATAGGAATAAATATGGCATTTTTGACTGTTAATGCAACACTGAAGCCTATTGCAATTGACAAAACTTGTAATTCTGTAAAACGAATTAATATAAATGAAATTAAAATTCCAAATAAAGCCAAAACCACATTTAGCAACGCAGGTATTTTTACTTTTTTAAATGCTACGTTAATAGAAAAAAATGGTAACACGCCTAGATTTATTATTAGCGGTAACATGATTACCCACATTAAGTAATCAATATTCATTTGTTGACCAATCCAAAAATAGATCAGCTCATTTGAAAAAATACAAATAATAGAAACTGGAATCGCGATCGTTAGTGAGAGTACCATCACAAATGCTTTTGTTACAGTAATGATACTTTCAAACTCATTCTTCGCATGAAGGATCATTATAACAGGAGAAAGAACTCCAGCTATTAAACCAGCGAATGATCTGAGTAAATCACTAAATTGTGTTGCAATTGAATATCGCCCTGATTCCTTTGCACCAAAAAATTTATTTACCAGCAATAAGTCCATCTTGATGAAGAGCACATAACCAATTTGATCTATTATCAACCATAATGCAAACTTTGATATTTCACCAACTTTATCCTTACTGAATAGCTTTATATTTATATTTATATTTGGTGTCAATTTTTTCCATAAAAAAATAGTCATAATGAGTGCTGAGATCTCTGCAATTATCATTGCATAGCCAACATATTGAATCCCTATATAACCATTATTAAAAAAAGCAATGATGCTGATAAACTTTAAAAATACCTTAAGTAATGATACACATTGTATAAAGTCAATTCTATTTAATGCAAACAATGACACACTGAATATTGATGTCAAAAGTGCTATAGAAAAACTGATCAGAATAGACTCAAACAAGAGAATAGCAGGCTCTACACTCAATGAGGGAATTGAAATGTACTTGTTTATATCCTGAACTGGATAATAAATAAACAAAAACTGAATCACGGCATAAAAGACAATTACAATAAGAGCCGTGTTGAATATAATATTTGCATCACGAATATTATTCGTTTGCAAGCTTGCTATAAAGAATCGATTTATTGAGGATGTTAATGACTGAGTAATTACACCCATATAAAAAGTCAGGAACATTGCTAAAGGAACAACACTATATACCTCAAGGCCTAAATACCTAATCAAAAAAGGTGTTAAATACAATCCAGTAACTACATTGAAAAAAAATGTTAATATGTTTAGAAACGCGTTCCGGATAACTTGTTTATGCATAATTTTAATTACATTTTTTAAGTAATTTTTTGATTTTTTCAGGAACTGACAATCTTATGATTTCTTTCCATGCTGCAAGATTGCTTTTTTCTATCCGCTTATACATAAATATATCTGGTAACATAAGTATTTTAAATATAAAGATAGAACCTAAATTTTTTGCAATTTGAAATTTTCTTATACTTTGCCTACTCAAACGCGAGCGCTCCAAATATAATTTACGACGAGCATTTGATAAGTTATTATTGAGTAATGTTGTTCGTTTTCTTGGAGTCCATTTTTTTTCATGTTCAATACGAACTAACAATCCTTCTCGTCGGTTTCTATAATTTCCTGCCTGGCTTTCGTAAAAATCATTTACATCAACATTTTCAATAAATATCTCTTCACTATATATTTTTAAATAGTTATTTAGAATACTATTTCTTATTACCAAAATATTGGTCCCTTGAGAATCATTAATATATTTTGGTAACCATGCGTCCCCTAATGTAGCATCCGCCAATTCACCCGCAATATCATCACAAAAATCACATGATTTGTGCTTGAAAAAACCCAAGCCCCAGTTCGTCCCAAACAGAGATGAGCTTTGATGCAAAATTTTATTATTTTCAATATCAATAACTTCTATATTATAATCGTTTGCCTTCTTAAAATCTTGCTTTACGCGAAAATCTATTGTTGATAATTTTTCCGGTTTGACACCTACTTGCCAAGCTAAGCTCATTGCAAAATTGGTAGACTTCATATGACCACACAACAATGAAATTGCAAACTTGACATTTTTCAGCATTCCCTCTTGCTGAGCAAGCCTTATAGACTTTACAAAGCATGGAACCCCAATAAATAAGTATCTCTTATTTGATTTATTAATTTCATTGATTAAGCCAGAAAAACTTACAGGGTAATATCTTGATTTTTTATTGGTCTTTATATCCAACTCTGAAATTTTATCAGTAATAATATAATCGAACATGTTCTTATCATGTCCAACATGGATAACAGCATCTATTTCATTATTCAACAATAATTTTTTCGCAAACCAAGTAGTAAGTCCCCCTGAACTGGAACTATTTCGATCACTTAATTTTTTGACATACCCTACATAAACATCATCATAATAACCAATACGTTCATCAAATTTCTTTCCAAAAAATAACCGTTCCCCTACTTCAGTTTCATTATCTGCATCATCTGAGAACGGACAAACTTTATTAGCTACATCTGTATTTACATTTTCTTTTATTTTTGCATGATAAAAACCATCATCATATATTTTCAGTTCAACAGACTCTTTCAGTGTAAGTTTGCATGCACCACAACCAACACAGTACCCATTTTCGATAACCTTCTGTATTGTCATAACATATCCAATAATGATTATTATAGTACCGTATCATTAAATAGTGGTGCATTTTTATCTTTCTCTGAAAGAATTATGCGCTCATTATTTGGCCATGATATATTGATAATATCATCATTCCATACGATACTTTTTTCATGCGTGTGAAAATAAAAGTTTGTAGTCTTATAAATAAATTCTGCTGTTTCACTCAAAACCAGAAAACCATGTGCAAAGCCTTCAGGAATCCACAACTGACGTTTGTTTTCAGCAGATAAATTTACACCTACCCATTTTCCAAATGTCGGCGAAGATTTACGAATATCGACCGCAACATCAAATACTTCACCAACTACGCAACGAACTAATTTCCCTTGGGCATACGGGGCCAACTGGTAATGCAGACCTCGAAGCACACCCTTGCAGGATTTAGAATGGTTATCCTGAACAAACTCAACCTTCCGCCCTACAGCCTCTTCAAAGATTTTCTGGCTGAAACTTTCAAAGAAAAAGCCACGATCGTCACAAAAAACTTTTGGTTCAAAAATCAATACGTCAGGTATATCGGTCTTAACTATGTTCATTTCTTAATAACCTTTAATCATTTTCAGCAGATACTGCCCATAGGCATTTTTTTTCAGTGGTTCGGCTAATTTCTTAGCCTGTTCAGCATCTATGAAATCGTTGCGATACGCAATTTCTTCCGGACAAGACACCTTCAAGCCTTGGCGTTCTTCAATCGTCGCGATAAAGTTACTGGCTTCAATCAGGCTCTGGTGAGTTCCTGTATCCAGCCAGGCATAGCCTCGCCCCATCATGGCTACAGATAAACGCCCCTGCTCCATATAGATTCGGTTAATATCTGTTATTTCCAGTTCACCGCGTGCAGAAGGTTTCAGACTCTTAGCCATTTCTACAACATCGTTGTCATAGAAATAAAGCCCGGTAACCGCATAGTTACTCTTTGGCTCGATCGGTTTTTCTTCGAGGCTGATAGCAGTGCCGGTTTTATCAAACTCAACGACACCATAGCGCTCAGGATCGTTGACGTGATATGCAAATACAGTAGCACCACTTTCCTGGTTAACAGCGTTATCCATCAACTTCGGTAGATCGTGACCATAAAAAATATTGTCACCGAGGACTAGGGCACAATCATCGTTACCAATAAATTCTTCACCGATGATAAATGCTTGCGCTAAACCGTCGGGACTAGGTTGCACTTTATACTGCAGATTGAGTCCCCACTGACTACCGTCCCCTAGGAGTTGTTCAAAACGCGGCGTATCTTGCGTTGTGCTGATAATAAGAATATCTCGGATTCCTGCTAGCATGAGTGTAGACAACGGATAATAAATCATTGGCTTGTCATATATTGGCAGCAGTTGCTTACTTACTGCCATAGTTACTGGATAAAGACGGGTGCCGGATCCGCCAGCTAAAATAATGCCTTTACGCGTTTTCATTTCATTATCTCTTTATGCACAAAATGCCCAATTGGGTATTAATATCATTATTATTATCAGATTGTTGTTGTCGTAAACAACTCGTTCAGCATACGCTTAACACCCGTCTCCCATTGAGGAAGAACGAGGTCAAAATTACGTTGGAATTTTTCTGTATTCAGACGAGAGTTGTTCGGGCGGCGTGCCGGAGTCGGGTAGACACTGGTTGGTACGGCATTGAGTTTGGTCAGTGCAAGTTCAATACCTGCATTTCTCGCCTCGTCAAAGACAAGTGCAGCAAAGTCGTACCAAGTAGTTGTACCACCAGCAACAAGATGGTACAAACCCGCCACATTTGGATTTTTTATGGCAATTCTAATGGCATGTGCGGTGCAATCTGCTAATAATTCAGCTCCCGTAGGCGCACCAAATTGATCGTTAATCACCGAGAGTTCTGAACGCTCTTTCGCTAGACGAAGCATAGTTTTCGCGAAATTGTTCCCTTTGCCAGCATATACCCAACTGGTGCGGAAGATCAGATGTTTTTCGCAGTTATTCTGCAACGCTTTTTCACCAGCTAATTTGGTTTCCCCATAGACGTTCAGAGGGGCAGTAGCATCAATTTCCCTCCATGGTGCATCTCCAGTACCAGGAAATACATAGTCGGTAGAGAAGTGAACAACCCAAGCCCCTATTTCTGCTGCCGCTCTAGCAATTGCTTCAACGCTGGATGCATTGAGTACCTGGGCGAATTCAGGTTCTGATTCGGCTTTATCAACAGCAGTATGGGCCGCTGCGTTTACAATGACATCCGGCCGAATTTTATGAACGGTTTCAGCAACACCTGCAGGGTCACTAAAATCACCACAATAACTTTTTGAATGGACATCAAGCGCAATCAGATTACCAAGTGGAGCCAAAGCTCGTTGTAATTCCCAGCCGACTTGTCCGGTCTTGCCAAACAGAAGAATATTCATTATTGACGTCCTTCATAATTCTGCTCAATCCAAGTTTGGTAGACGCCGCTTTTTACATTCTCCACCCATTGAGTATTTGCCAGATACCATTCCACCGTTTTACGAATACCGCTCTCGAATGTCTCTTGCGGTTTCCATCTTAACTCACAACTAATTTTTTCTGCATCAATGGCATAGCGGCGGTCATGCCCCGGTCGATCGGCAACATAGATGATTTGCTCGCGATATGACGAACCCTTTGGTACGATTTCATCCAGTAAATCGCAAATCGTATGCACCACATCGAGATTCTTCTTCTCGTTGTGACCACCGATATTGTATGTCTCACCTGTTTTACCTTCTCTCAGAACGGCATATAACGCACGAGCGTGATCTTCCACATACAACCAGTCCCGAATTTGATCGCCTTTGCCATATATTGGCAGTGGTTTACCTTCCAGAGCGTTCAGTATCACTAACGGGATTAATTTTTCCGGAAAGTGATACGGGCCATAATTGTTAGAACAATTCGTGATGATTGTTGGCAGGCCATAGGTGCGCATCCAGGCACGTACTAAGTGATCGCTGGATGCTTTTGATGCGGAGTAAGGGCTACTTGGAGCATAGGCAGTTGTTTCAGTAAACAGGGGAAGTTCCGTTTTATTGAGCACCTCATCAGGGTGCAGTAAGTCGCCATAGACTTCATCAGTAGAAATATGATGAAAGCGGAAAGCGCTTTTTTTCTCACTATCAAGTGAAGACCAATATTTGCGTGTGGCTTCTAGCAGTACATAAGTGCCAATGATGTTGGTTTCAATAAATGCTGCAGGTCCGGTGATGGAGCGATCGACGTGACTTTCTGCAGCCAAATGCATCACTGCATCAGGTTGGTATTGTTCTAATATATTATCTAACCTATTTCGATCACAAATATCTGCTTTTTCAAAGGAATAACGTGGATTACCGTCAATTTCTTTGAGTGATTCCAAATTGCCTGCATAAGTAAGCTTATCAACATTTATAACGCTATTATTAGTGTAGTTGATAATATATCGAATTAATGCAGAACCAATAAAACCTGCTCCGCCAGTAACCAGAATTTTCATTTTTGAGATTTTTAGTTGATTTTAGGATTGATAGAAATTAGAAAGGAAGTTTATGGAATATAAATTGTTATATGTAATTAAAGCTACCGCACTAGGTTACGGTTCCCAGAGTACCTTTATATGTAACAATTTGACTTATCCATTTAATATAAAAGGATTTTTTATATTAACAAAAATTAACATATCTATGAGTTATGTTAAGCAGCGACGAGATTAGTCCCTCGACGCTTTGAGGTCAAGTATAATAACTTTTTTTCTTTAATTGTTACATTTTGTAACTAGCTAAATTTCAAGGCGAAAGCCTGTTTATCTTCCATGCAATGGCAACCAAATTATCAACCGTAATCCTCCTAAAGGGCTATCTTCTGCTTTCACCCAACCTCGATGCTGATTCACTGCCGTTTCAACTATCGCCAACCCTAATCCAGTTCCACCAGATTCTCTATCCCGTGCCTCATCTGTTCGATAAAACGGTCGGAAGATATGTTCTCGGTCTTCTGGGCTGACTCCTGGGCCGTCATCATCAACGGTAATTGTTACGCCTTGGTTATCTGCCTTAAATGCAACAGCAATATGGTTGCTAGAGTAACGTAATGCATTGCGGACGATGTTTTCTAGTGCGCTGCCGAGTGCTGCGGGGTTGCAGTAAATTATCCAGTTTCCGGGAGGTGAGACGATGTCGAGAGTTTTACTCATCTGCTCAGCTTCGAATTTTGCATTTTCCAGAATGTCAGACCATATATCGTAGGCTTTGATATTTTCGCGCAGTAACTCGTTTTTATGTTGATTGCGGGAAAGTACTAGTAAGTCATTAATCATACCATCTAAACGTTGGGTTTCTGTTTCGATACGCTCCAGCTCTTTACTTTCACCATGACGGCGGCGTAATAAGGCAGTCGCTAGCTGTAAACGGGTAAGCGGCGTGCGCAGCTCATGGGAGATATCGGAAATCAGACGTTGTTGGGCGGTGACCATCCTTTCTAGTGCACTAATCATTTGGTTAAAACTACTGCCGGTAGCTAAAAATTCTTGTGGTCCGGATTCCAGTTCAGGGTGTTGTCGTAAGTTTCCTTTCGCGACGTCATCGGCTGCGTTTTTGAGTTTACGAGCGGGTTTTGCCAGGCTCCATGATAGCCATAAGAGTAGTGGAGCGCTGATTAACATGGTGGCTGCGGGCAGTAAAAATGGCCGGTCAAACATCAAATTAATAAAATCTGATTGTGGACTGCCCGCTGGCCTAATGATGTAGAGATGGTAATGATCTTCTCTATCACGGACAGAAAAGGGGCCGAGTATTTCCGAACGGCCATATTTTTTCTTTTTAGGGTGATCAGCGTTATCGGATTGACCGATAAAGTTGCGGATAACTTGTTGTTGATGGGGGGGAGTATTAATGTCACTAATCAGCCCCTCACTGGAGACGAGGATTAGACGTTGTCCAGGAGGAGTCCACAAAGCAATAGCACGATCTAGACGTAACCACCAGAATAGATCATTCCCAGAGTCGTGCATTAATTCTTCTTCTACTTGTTTTGCCAGTTTTTCCCCTAACTGATATTCGCTATCTAAAAGAGGTGTTAACTGCCGTGAGTCCAGTTTGGGAGCCATTAAAGCTATCATCAGGACAAGTGCAAGCGTGAACCAAAAAATTGCAAATATACGGGCTGTCAAGCTGTTGATCATTTTGCAGAAACCATTAAGTATCCACGGCCGCGTAATGTCTTAAACCATGGTAGTTCATCAGTTCTGTTGGGTAATTTACGGCGTAGATTCGAAATATGCATATCAATAGCTCGATCAAAAGGCGTTAAACGTTTTCCCAATACTTCTTGGCTTAAATGTTCACGGGAAACGACTTGTCCCAAATGTTGTGCTAATAAATAAAGCAGAGTGAATTCTGTGCCAGTGAGATCCAAAATGACACCATCAAAACTGGCTTCCTGACGTCCTGGGTTGAGTTGTAGTTTATCGATCTCCAGTATAGGTGTCCCAATATCAGCTTGTTGTTCACTCCAGTTGGAACGGCGTAAAATGGCACGTATGCGGGCGACCAGTTCGCGATCGTTAAACGGTTTGGGGAGATAGTCATCTGCTCCTAACTCTAATCCCAAAACACGGTCTAAATCGCTACCACGAGCCGTTAACATGATAACAGGGGTCTGGTGGTATTGCCGTAACTCTTTCAGCGTCTCAATGCCGTTCTTGCGCGGCATCATGATGTCCAGCAACAATAGGTCAATTGAAGAATCGATGTATTGTAAAGCCTGTTCGCCATCGTGGGCGATTACAACATTGAATCCTTCCATCTCGAGCAATTCTTTTAATAGCGATGTCAGTTCGCGGTCATCATCAACTAATAAGATTTTATGCATTAATTCTTCCTCCAAGAGCAAAATACGATAACAAACTTCGCTATTCCATGACTTTACGTTCTTTTACATGCTCTGACGCTAGTTTGCAGCCGCAGGTTTATAGTTATCCACACTGAATCGAATGCTGCTGTTCGAGAAAGCGAGGAAATTTAATGCGTAACATAGCAATATTGGCTTTAGCGTCAATGGTTGTTCTCGGAACAGCGGAGGCTTTAGCTAAAACTGCTGATACGGATCATATTCCTGAGGTTAGTGTTAGTCCTTCCTCCACACATCCATATTGTATGCCATATGGGTATAAGAGGGGATTTAATCATCACCAAGATGGTCAATATAACTATAGTTATATCTTCGGTGGAATAGCGTTAACTGAGCATCAACGTGAGCAGATGTGGAATTTAGTCAAAAAGCAGCATCAGTATGAACAGCCGCAGCTTGATATGCGAGCTGAACATCGAAAGTTGCGTGCGCTTTTGGCAACAGAGGATTTTGATGAAGCTGAGGTTCGCTCGCAGCTCGAAAAAATAGCTGAAAAGAATGTTGCCTTGGGTGTAGAAATTGCACGCATTAGCAATCAGATTTATCAACTTTTAACACCAGAGCAGAAAGGGCTATTAAAAAATTGTTTAAAACAAACGAATGTGAAGCTCGAAAAGTGAATTAATTTTTTTGTTACTACTCTTGATTCCTATACTTTTGCTACATAGTAGCATTAACAACGGTTTTCCTTGCCATAGACACCATCCCTGTCTTTCAGCCCCTGTGAGGGGCTTTTTTTTTTACCTTAATTATCAGTAAGAAAATGAACTCTCAAAGTGTACTGCTGCCGAAAACCAAAAACCGGATAGTAATAGTCGAGACGTTGAAATCATTTAACATGTAAAACCGTAGTCTGACAAAGCATATTGACGATAGCTCATGACATAGCTCTGTTGGTGGAGGGATCTTATGTCTGTGCTGTTCGTCGTTAGTAATCACCCTGATACAGTTGGTAGATTATGCAAGTCGGCGATTAAACGAGATAGTGGAGTGAGGGAGTTCAGTGGAATAATTGAAAGCCATGGTGGGGAGTTGGAGTGAAGCGACTCACTTTGCCTCTCTGCGCCTATATTTTTCCATTTCACACGCTATTTTTATACTTGAGAGTGACTGAAGAACCGAAAGGCGGTAGTCAATGAGTATAAATTATGGGCGATGGGTCAGTTCTGCTGCGTTGGCGGCAACGGTTCTGGCTAGTGTGTTGTTAATCGTGAAAATTTTTGTCTGGTGGTTGACGGGTTCGGTGAGTTTATTGGCAGCGTTAGTGGATTCATTGGTCGATTTGGCTGCTTCCTTGACGAATTTTTTTGTTGTGCGCTATTCACTTCAACCTGCTGATGACGAACATGCTTTTGGACACGGTAAGGCTGAATCGCTGGCGGCTTTGGCGCAAAGTATGTTTATTTCCGGTTCGGCAATTTTCTTGTTTTTGACAGGCTTCCAGCATCTATATTCCCCCGAGCCATTGGAACATGCGGCGATAGGTATATGGGTAATCGTCATTGCTTTGGTTTCCACGTTATGTTTAGTTACGTTCCAGAAATGGGTGATCAGTAAAACGCAAAGTCAGGCAATCCGCGCGGATATGCTGCATTATAAGTCCGATCTGTTGATGAATGGGGCGATTTTGCTGGCGTTGTTTTTGAGTCTGTATGGTTTTAAACGCGCAGATGCACTCTTTGCTTTGGGTATTGGAGCCTATATCCTCTATAGTGCGTTACGGATGGGCTATGATGCTGTACAGTCTTTGCTTGATCGCGCCTTGCCAGATGAAGAGCGACAGGAGATTATTGAGATCATTCAAAATTATCCGGGTATAGCTGGTGGGCATGATCTGCGGACTCGTCAATCAGGCTCAACGCGTTTTATCCAGTTCCATCTGGAGATAGATGACAATTTGTCCTTGGTGCAAGCGCATGCTCTAGCCGATGGGATTGAAAATAAATTGCGGAGTAGATTCCCAGATGCCGATATTATTATTCACCAAGATCCCTGCTCTGTCGTGTCTGAAGAGCATAAAAACCGCTGGGATTGAAGGGGAATTTATTCATAATCAAAAGAACATCAAAAAACAGACATAATCTTGATGCAGACTGGGTGTTTTTCCGTATTATAGTTAGAGTTGAATCAATTCAGCTAATGCAGTGACAATCAGGTTTCTCAAATATTATATCTACAAGTCAGAGGTCATCATGATCAACAAGATTAAAAGAATTGGAGTCTTAACGAGTGGCGGTGATGCGCCTGGCATGAACGCCGCTATTCGTGGTGTTGTTCGTGCCGCTTTAACCGAAGGGTTGGAAGTCTATGGTATTTATGATGGCTATCTGGGGTTGTATGAAAACCGCATGAAGAAGCTTGATCGCTTTAGTGTTTCCGACATGATTAACCGCGGTGGTACGTTTTTGGGATCAGCCCGCTTCCCAGAGTTCAGGGATGATAAGGTTCGGGAAACTGCCATTGAAAACATGCGCAAAAATGGAATCGATGCGTTGGTGGTGATTGGAGGGGATGGATCTTATTTGGGGGCGAAAAAGCTGACCGAAGCAGGTTTCCCTTGTATTGGTTTGCCTGGAACGATTGACAACGATGTTGCGGGCACAGATTACACCATTGGTTATTTCACGGCGTTGGAAACGGTGGTTGAAGCGATTGACCGTTTGCGCGATACATCAACTTCCCACAAACGAATTTCGATTGTTGAAGTGATGGGACGTTATTGTGGTGATTTAACCTTATCAGCGGCAATCGCGGGTGGATGCGAATTTATTGTTCTGCCTGAAAGTGAAGTTCCGTTCGACCGTGAGGAATTGCTGGCTGAAATTAAAGCTGGAATTCAACGAGGCAAGCGTCACGCGATTGTTGCTATAACTGAGCATGTTTGTGATGTCGCGGAGCTGGCGAGATATATTGAGACAGAAACCCACCATGAAACCCGTGCGACGGTATTAGGACATATCCAGCGTGGTGGTGCGCCTGTCGCTTATGACCGCATTCTTGCTTCCCGTATGGGGGCATACTCTGTTCAACTACTGCTGGAAGGTCACGGTGGTCGTTGTGTTGGTATCCAGAACGAGAAACTTGTTCATCATGATATCATTGATGCGGTGCAAAATATGCAGCGTGTCTTTAAGAAAGAGTGGCTGGAAACCGCGAAGAAACTCTACTAATCCTTTCTTACCTGTCAGATCCTCTTGCGGAGACAGCCATATGCTCTGGCTGTCTCGTTCCTCATATTCTTCTTATGCATAAGCAGAAATTTAAAATTATTTCTGCGTCATAACGCTTTCTGTCAGTTTTTATAGAGAAATCATAATAACTTAGGGGAAATATTATCGTGGATGCAAGGGGTATAAATAGAGGCTCAAGATGGGCAATGGCAAAAGAGTATGTGGTATCGGCGTTATTCTTGGCGGCGCTGGCGGTAACTAACGGTGCATGGGCAAAAGAGCAGCAATTATTGAATGTCTCCTATGATCCGACACGTGAATTTTATCAGCAGTATGATGAGGCATTCCGCGAATACTGGCATAACAAAACGGGGGATGATGTAAAAATCCGCCAATCACATGGCGGTTCAGGCAAGCAGGCAACTTCTGTTATTAATGGTCTTCAGGCGGATGTTGTGACGCTGGCACTGGCTTATGATGTGAATGCCATTGCAGAGCATGGGCGCATTGATAAGAATTGGATTCAGCGCCTGCCAGATAATTCAGCACCTTATACATCAACCATTGTCTTTTTAGTGAGAAAAGGAAACCCTAAACAGATAAAGGATTGGTCGGATTTAATTCGTCCAGATGTTGCGGTGGTTACGCCAAATCCGAAAACTTCCGGCGGAGCACGTTGGAATTATCTGGCTGCTTGGGGATATGGTCTGGCGCATAACAACCAAGATCAGGCTAAAGCTAAAGAATTCGTGAAAGCGCTTTATAAAAATGTTGAAGTGCTGGATTCCGGCGCACGCGGTGCAACGAATACGTTTGTGGAGCGCGGAATTGGTGATGTATTGATTGCCTGGGAAAACGAAGCGTTACTGGCAATTAATGCGTTGGACAAAGGCAAGTTTGAAATTGTGACGCCGAGCATTTCTATTCTGGCAGAGCCAACGGTTTCTGTTGTCGATAAGGTGGTTGATAAGCGAGGAACGCGTGAGCTGGCAACAGCATATCTGAAATATCTTTATTCTCCGGCTGGGCAGGAGATTGCCGCCAGGAACTATTATCGTCCTCGTGATAAAGCAATTGCAGAAAAATACCACGCGGTTTTTCCTGATTTGAAGCTTTTTACGATTGATGAGGTTTTTGGTGGTTGGGAGAACGCTCAGAAAGAACATTTTGCCACAGGCGGAACATTTGACGACATTATCCGGCGTTAATCATTGAACTCATTTGGGATAGAAAACCGCCACAAGTGATACTGCGTGGCGGTTCTGTCTTAATTAAAAACTTACGCTTTTTTCGCTTCTGCTGCGGCTTTTACGATAACAGCAAAGGCATCAGCTTTCAGTGATGCGCCACCGACCAGAGCACCGTCGATATCTGGTTGGGTGAATAGCTCTGCTGCATTGCTGGCGTTAACTGAGCCGCCATATTGAATAATGACCTGTTCAGCGATAGCTGCATCCTGTTTGGCGATATGGTCACGGATAAATTTATGGACGGCCTGAGCCTGAGCAGGTGTAGCGGATTTGCCTGTGCCGATTGCCCAAACTGGCTCATAAGCAATCACCGTATCTTTGAATGCTTCCGCGCCCAGCGTGTTCAGAACGGCATCGATTTGTCGCGCGCAAACAGCTTCAGTCTGACCGGCTTCATTTTCTTGTTCAGTTTCGCCAATGCACAGGACAGGGATCAAACCTTGCTCTTTCAGGATTGCGAATTTCTTCGCGATGAATTCGTCGCTCTCTTTGTGGTAAGTGCGGCGTTCAGAGTGGCCGATAATGATATATTTTGCCCCGACGTCTTTCAGCATTTCTGCGGAGGTTTCGCCCGTAAAGGCACCAGAAAGATTGACGCCAGTATCTTGTGCACCCAGAGCGATACGGCTACCAGCCAGGGCATTTTTTGCCAGAGAAACATAAACTGTTGGTGGTGCGATAGCGACGTCACAGCCGTCAACGTTGCTCAGTTCTTTACGTAGGCCTGCAATCAGGTCGTTAACCATGTGGGTACTGCCATTTAATTTCCAGTTACCCATAACTAATGGATGTCGCATATTTTTCCCTCCAACCAGAAAATAATCAAATTGCGAACTGAATGAATATTCTTTCTTTGAATGACATTATGGTGATGTCATTCCCTGTAAGTGGAATCCCGACAGTATAAAGATCATCAACGCGAATAGCTCTGCGTTGTGTCACTAATTTTCATTTGCTGCTGTGTCAGATAACGATAGCTTAATCGGTTCAATTGCGAAGGTCATTATATTTTCGCTGCTGTTTACGATGATATAACGCATTGCTCCCATTTTTTGACTGAAAGCAGGGCGGTTTTCTGCTGTCTGCAAAAGCCTTTCCAATTGAATTTCGGCTTGTTCAGGAGAAAAGGTCGGTTCGAATTGGCTGATCAGGGCTGTGATATATTGCTTTGCCAATATACGGTTTTGTTCATCTTCTCGTTTATTTTGTGATGGCAGCAAGGTAATTTGCAGACTTTTAATTTTTTCGCTGCCTCGTTCCAGTACCGCTGAAGAGTAAATTTTGTCATTGATTTTACTGGCGGCGCGGATGAAAGGTTGAGAAATATCTGTGCTTGCAATCACCCGATATTCATATAGGGGAATATCCGGGTGTTTTTTGTTGAATTTCTCCCGAAAGACAGGGATGGTGTCTTCGAAAGTAGGGGAATCTGGCAGCAGATACATTAACGGTGAGTTTATTTCTGGTGTGACTGAAGACTCATCGGCAGAGGCTGAGAATGGTAAACCGATGCTAAAAGCGATTAAAATTGTCACCAGAAGTTTATTTATGCCTGTTTTCATTTTAATTACTCACTGAGTTAAATCCTGGAAAAACAGCATCCACAATTGGAAAAGAGTACATGACATTACAACAATGGGGATTTTCATTCAAAGGCCGAATTGGAAGGCGGGAGTTTTGGATCGGCATGGCTATTTGTTTCGCCTTGATCTTTATACTTCTGACATTGCATGGAATGAATCTCCTTCCCATGAATTATGCGGCGGTCGGTCTTGCTTTGCTATTGTATCCAACGGCGGCAATTTTTTCGAAGCGCCTGCATGACCGGAATAAACGGGGTGGTTGGATGCTACTATGTGCACTGGCCTGGATATTGTTGTCCCTTGATTGGAGCGTGATGGCACCAATATGGCAGTGGGGAATTGGTCGTTTTGTTCCAACCCTGATTTTTGTCATGATGATATTGGATTGTGGTGTATTCCGTGGTACGGAAGGCGCTAATCGTTTTGGTGAGATGGCAGAAACGGTTGATTATATTTCTGCCAAGGAAAACTGATTACCAGTATTGCTCGCTGGTAATATGGCCTGGTTTACGACGTAGATGTTTTGCCATATTACGCTGCTCTTTTAATAGTTGCTGGGTATCCCTGACCATTTGGGGATTCCCGCACAGCATGACATGGCTGTTTTCTGCCTGAATGGGTAAACCAACAGCCGATTCCAATTCGCCATTTTCAATTAATGCTGGAATTCTGCCCATGAGTGAATTTGGCCATTTTTCTCGGCTGACGATGGTCTGTATTCTCAGTTTACCTTGAAATTTTTTCTCTAATTCTTGCATCATCGGTAAATAACTTAAATCCGCTCCCCATCTGGCGGCATGAACCAAAACGATATTTTCGAATCGTTCCAGAGCGGTTCCTTGCTGGAGGATGGAAAGGTAAGGCCCAATGGCGGTGCCAGTGGAAAGCATCCAGAGTGTTTGGCAGTCAGGGATTTCATCAAGAACGAAAAAACCCGCCGCTTGCTCTGTTACCAGCAATTCATCACCAATTTTTAGTGCAGCCAATCGAGGACTGAGTTTTCCTTCAGGAACGGTAACCAAATAAAATTCCAGATTATTGTCATCGGGAGCGTTGACGTAGGAATAAGCCCGTTGGATACGTTCCTCCCCAATTTTTAGGGCAAGTTTTGCAAATTGTCCGGCGGTGAATTTTTCTATTGGTGCATGAACTTTGATGCTGAAAAGCGAATCAGTCCAGTTGGTTATGTCGGTAACTTTTCCTGTAACCCAATTTGTCATTACGATTAACCTCTCTACACAAATTGATGATTTTTTGTAACGATTCTACGTGATTACTTGAGATAGCATTATCGATTACGTGTTACAGTTCGATTAACTGGGTTTTTGCCAATATCATGGTCTAATATGTACATTTTTATTGACATATATGGGTGATATATCTGTAATTTATTTTCTCTAAAAAACACCATTTCGAAGTCATCGCCGAAAAATATTTTTCTGTTGATGCCCCTGGCAATATTAAAACGATATATCAAAAGGGTATCAAAAACTCCTCTAAATTCGGAACTGAACTATTAAACCTCTTTTACTAAATAGCGTTTCAAAATGATAGGCGTTTCTTACCCCGCGCGTCGCGCGAGGTAAGAAACTTCAACATCTGATACTCTCAGTATTATGAAAACCTATTTAGTATAAAATGGTATATTTGGCTTGGAAATGTCGATAATGCATTAAAATAATTGGATAATTTCGCCTTGATATGTGATGGCGGCACATCGCACTGTGAAAACAACAAATCTCTGTTAAAACAAATAGATGAAATGTATATCTATATTGTAGATAACAGCATGAATTCCCCTATTATGGCGAAATGTATCGATATGACGAGCTGATTTTTTCTTCATTTGTTGAGTTGACGATCAATGGGGTTATCGTTAAGCGTATGGTGAAAAAACAGCAAAAATAATGAGGTCAACAAGGTACATTACTTGCTCCAGACACGAACAGAGCGGGACTCAATGATGATTTAAAAGCTTGATTTAAGCGTTGGTATCTGGGAATAAGATCATGTGAAGAAAAGGATTATTATTTGACAGAAGCTATTGCTGCAATAAGTGCTTCACACATTTTTATTCTCTCCTAATAAATACATAAATAGAATCCAGTATTGATAACTCTGTTACGCTAAAAATTTTTAGTACAAAAGTTATTTTTGGTTATGTAATAATAACAAAATCAATAGATTAAATGAGTTATTTGTTTAGAGAGTAACATTATTGTAAGCCATTAGGTTAATAATTATAGAATATATAAAGTAGCATTATTATTCTTATTATGCCCATACAATAATAAAATAATTATTTTATCGTGTTGATAATTTATTTATATTCCGTGTCTTATTATCTTCGATGTTTTAAATGGCCGTGAAATTGCATTTTGGCAAGCATTATTTGGAGTTAATTTAAGTCAAAATTAGCATTTATGGGTTTTTTCAAAATGGCAGATAGCATGTTACTCCATTGATGGATCGAGGCGTAAATATTTCCGCAAGTCTAATGTCTTGTAATTATAAAAGATACAGGGTTAATACCATAATGATTATTATATAAAGGTCAAATAGTTGTATTGCAATGAAAATAAAACAACCCAGTTTTTTATATAAATGCATTTTTAGAGCAAAAACGTCATGCGTTAACACTATATTTATCACATATTAATAGTGATAACACCCTTTAAAATAATTTAACAAAAGAGAAAGAAAGATGAAAACACATTATCTCGGAAAAGATAAATTTTCCGTTTCCGCATTGGGGTTAGGTTGTATGGGAATGAGCTTTGCCTATGGTGGAGCAGAAGAATCACAGGCTATTAAGACTATTCATGCAGCCATTGATATGGGAATCACTTTCCTTGATACTGCTGAAGTCTATGGCCCTTTTGACAATGAAATACTCGTAGGAAAGGCCATTAAAGGGATCCGTGATAAAGTCCAGATTGCGACAAAATTTGGTTTCCGTATTTTACCCACTGGCAGTGGATTGGAGCGTATGGCCGGTGTTGACAGCCGACCAGAGCATATTCGTGAAGCCGTCGAAGGTTCTCTGAAACGGCTCAATATAGACACTATTGATTTGCTGTATCAGCACCGCATTGATCCTTCTGTACCGATTGAAGACGTAGTGGGCACAATGTCTGACCTAATTAAGGAAGGAAAAGTTCGTCATCTTGGCTTATCAGAAGTTTCCGCCGATACGTTGCGTCGGGCTTGTAAAGTGCACCCTATTACCGCCGTACAGAGTGAATATTCTCTTTGGACTCGTGAACCTGAAGGTAACATTCTTCCGGTTTGTCGTGAACTGGGTGTGGGCTTTGTGTCTTATAGCCCGTTAGGCCGAGGTTTCTTGACGGGTAAAATTATTGATCAGTCTGGTTTCTCCAACGACGATTTTCGCCGAAATCTTCCTCGTTTCCAGCAAGAAGCCATGCAAAAAAATCGACAATTACTCTATAAGCTACAATCTATAGCCGAAAAGTATCAATGTTCTCTGGCCCAACTCGCCCTCGCTTGGGTGATGAGCAAGCGGGATGATATTGTCCCAATTCCGGGAGCGAGGAAAATTGAACACTTGAAGGATAATTCCTGTGCAGCCGAGCTGCGTATTTCTGACGATGATATTCAACTCATTGATATTATTTTCATGCCGGAAAACATTCATGGTCTGCGATACAATCAGGATGATCTTAGACTCATTGACCAATAATCATCTGTCGTAAATTATTCCGCCGACTCTGGCAGGAAATGAGGTTTATATCATGACATTATCTGCTCCCCGTGGATCAGACATGCCTACTGCTGTGTATGCATTGTCTGTAGGCTCATTCGGTATTGGAACGACAGAATTCGTTATTATGGGTGTACTGCTTAATATTGCTCGGGATTTTAATATTTCCATCACATTGGCGGCTTATTCGATCACTGCGTATGCCTTTGGTGTTGTGATTGGAGCACCACTGATTACTTCATTCCTTAGTCAATATAATAAAAAGTATTCTCTTATTCTTCTGATGATTATTTTCACTGCTGGAAATTTCTGGTGCGGTGTATCAGGCAATATTACTACGTTGATTATAGCCAGGATCATCACAGCCTTTGCTCATGCCGCGTTCTTTGGCATCAGCTCTGTCTACGCATCGGAACTGGCAGCACCAGATAAAAGAGCCTCTGCGGTATCAGCTGTATTTCTTGGAGCCACGCTGGCCAATATCATGGGCGTTCCTCTCGGAACATGGGTGGGGCAATCTTTTGGCTGGCGTTACACATTTTTCATGGTGACTCTTATCGGTTTGTTTTCGACATTATCAGTCTTCTTTTTTGTTCCGAATCGTCAGACAACAGAGATGAATAAAATAAGCGTCGTTAATGAATTGAAAATTATTATTCAGGCAAAAGTATTTAAAAGTCTGTTGATTACAATACTGGGTTTTTCTGGTGTATTTTCTGCATTCACTTATATCGCGCCAATGCTGAAAGATGTCACTCAAATGAATGAAAAATTAATTCCATTTATATTGGTGCTATTTGGTATCGGCATGATTGTAGGGAATCATATCGGTGGGAAACTCACAGATAAAGGAACACGCAAAGCACTCCT
Organism: Xenorhabdus sp. TH1; assembly: GCF_037260955.1. Taxonomy (NCBI): domain Bacteria; kingdom Pseudomonadati; phylum Pseudomonadota; class Gammaproteobacteria; order Enterobacterales; family Morganellaceae; genus Xenorhabdus; species Xenorhabdus sp. TH1. The sequence goes on along the minus strand of NZ_CP147734.1, from coordinate 3,657,846 downwards.
TATTACACTGTCGTTCCTTATTATAGTGCTTTGCCTATTCCCAGTGGCCATGTTGAGCACTGCATCAGCTTGTGTGGCTGTCTTCTTACTGGGAATGGCCATGTTTTCTACTATTCCTCCGTTGCAAGTTCAAGCACTGGACAGTAGCGAAACATCCAAAAGCATGGTGTCCTCCTGTAATATCGCCGCATTTAACCTCGGTAATGCAGTTGGTGCCTGGATTGGTGGGCTGTTACTTGCATACGGTGTATCTCTTTCCCATATTCCGCTGGCAGGTGCCTTTATGACGGCAATCGGACTCATCATTGTATATGTAACCTTGTAATCCCTTTAAGGTAAGTGAGTGAATATGAAATACCGATATTTAGGTTCTACGGGTTTATCCGTATCTGAGTTATGCTTCGGCGCTATGACTTTTGGTGAAAAAGGCGCTTTTCTTGGTGCACCAGATCGTAATTGGGCGGAATTTGGAGTCGTTTCTGAAAATACAGCTTATGATCTCGTATATAAGGCTCTGGATGCTGGGATCAATTTCTTTGATACCGCTGATTGTTATAAAAATGGACAAGGCGAGGAGCTACTGGGTAATGCGCTGAAAGGTAAGCGACACGAAGTCATCATCGGCACTAAAGGCCGCTGGCAGACTGATCCCAATCCTAATTCACTTGGTGCATCTCGTTATCACATTATCAATGCAGTAGAGCTGAGTTTAAAACATCTTAAGACGGATTATATTGATATTTATCATTTGCATGGTTTTGATCCCCGGACTTCACTGGAAGATACCCTCAGGACATTAGATAATCTGATCCGTGACGGAAAAATCCGCTATATTGGTGTTTCAAACTATGCAGCTTGGCAACTGATGAAAGCTTTAGACATTTCTGAACGCCTTGACCTGGAAAAGTTTTGTGTATATCAAGGGTATTACAATATCGCTGCAAGGGAATTGGAACACGAAATTATCCCGTTGAGTGTCGATCAAAATGTCGGGATCACGGTATGGAGTCCACTTGCCGGTGGGTTCCTGACGGGTAAATATCCGCGAAATCAGGCTTATCCTGAAGGTAGTCGTTTATCAAATATTACCCCGTTTGAATCTGCGCCTATAGCTAACCGGGAGCAGGCTTATCAGACGTTGGATGTTATGCGTGAAATTGCACTGCAACATGACGCTAGTATCGCACAAGTGGCACTGAACTGGCTGCGTACACGTCCGGGGATCACCTCACTTGTGATTGGAGCGACAAAAATGACTCAGCTCGAAGACAATATTGCCGCACTTTCCTGGCAGCTTAGTCTGGAGGAAACAGATATTCTTAATAAAGTCAGTGAAAGAGAAAAGCCATATCCATACTGGCACATTTGTAATGTCGCCAGTGATCGCCGCATTAAAGGTGATATTTATCCGTAACTGATAATGGTTTTTTTAAAGAGATAATAAATAGTTTGTCAACATGATAGGAAACTGCTTAATACCTCGCACTGCGGAGGCATTAAGCACCCTACGATTTGTAGTGGTTGACTATTATAAAAACCTATTATACGTATGCCTTAACAGGATATATACGCATTAAACTTCAAGTTGCAATTTACAACACTCTATGAAACCTGATTTTTCCCCGCTTTGCGGGGAAAAATCACAAGCATCTTGACGTTAGATTGGTATAAATAAGCTTTCAAAATAGTAGATCACTTGAAGGGAACTCAGTCCAATTTTTGCGATCTGATTAATCGCCAAATCAAAAAAATCCCAAAATGGACTGAGTGATGCGAATCATAGCACCAATACCCCGAAATGAACGACGTCAGATGAAAAAATTTATTCATAAAACCCGGGATAAAGATTACGCCCGCCGACTCATGGCACTCTTGATGTTACATGAAGGTCAGACCGTTTCTTACATCGCCAGAACCCTTCATTGTTCACGTTCTTCCGTCCATCGTTGGATAAATTGGTTAACGTTATATGGGCTGGAAGGATTAAAAAGCTTACCGAGAGGAAGGCCTACTCGATGGAATTTAGCCCCGATTTTTAGCTTGTTGTCGTTCTTATTATCACACTCCCCGCAGGATTTTGACTGTTTGCGTTCACGCTGGAGTATTGAACTTATCACTCAGATAATCAATGAATTATTAGGGGTATCACTGTCGAAAAGTACGCTTTATCGTTACTTTTGTCAGGTGGGTATTGTCTGGCGAAGAGCGGCGCCTACTGTCAAAAAGCCTGATCCGGAGTATGACGAAAAAATGGCAAAAATCACCGAAGCCTTAGCCAACGCATCAGAGCAACATCTTGTTTTTTATGAAGATGAAGTCGATATCGATCTGAATCCTAAAATCGGGGCAGACTGGTGTCTAAAAGGACAACAAAAACGCGTGATGACACCGGGGAAAAACCAAAAGCACTACCTTGCAGGCTGCCTTGATGTCCGAACAGGTCAAGTGACTTATGTCGGTGGTATAAAGAAAAACGCTGATTTATTTATCAATATGTTAGAGAAAATTAATCGTCAGTATCGTCAAGCCAAAAGTATCACGTTGATTTTGGATAATTATGGTATTCACAAAAGCCATAAGGTCAGGGAATGGCTAAAACAAAATCCTCAATTTAACCTGTTATTTTTACCGGTCTATTCGCCATGGCTAAATAAGATTGAACGCTTGTGGCAATCCTTGCATGAAACCGTCACCCGAAATCATTGCTGTCAGTATATGTGGCAACTCTTAGCGTGCGTTGAAGAATTTATGATTGCATTTTCATTCGGGCAACAACCGGGAATGAAAAAAATGAGTGTATCGTTATTATGAAAGTTTATTTATAAGCATAGCAGTTTTGTGAATTATCAAAATATTAAAACAACCAATTAATTAACACTGAGGTTTTTTCAGAACACTTCATGTGATTAATTATTGAATAGTAAATTGAACCAATATTATCATGAAAAAAATTCTTATCATCGGCGCAGGTCCAGTGGGATTGATGACAGGATGTTACTTAAATAAATATAATATCTGTTTTGATATTATTGATAAAAATACAGAAAGTACTACTTATTCTAAAGCACTGACAGTTAGTCCGGCAACAATTAAAGCGTTTTATGGATTAAATCTTGCAGATAAGTTAGTCAAGAAGGGTCATCAAGTTAATTCTGTTTATGCCTTTTATAAAAATAAACGCTTCCTTCATATAAATAATAAATATCTTTCTTCATGTTACAAATTTCATATCAGTATTCCTCAGCCAGAAACTGAACAGATACTTGAGAACCACCTTCAACAATCTGGGGTCAGGGTGAAACGAGGATGCAAACTTATTTCATGGACCAGGGAAAAAGGACTTTATAAAGCAACACTTTTGGACGAAAATGGAATAGTGTATACATCCTTATATGACTATATTATTGGTGCTGATGGCGCTACTAGTACGGTCAGAGAATTGGCTGGGATTAATTTCAGTGGTCACAATTATGATATGCATTTCATTATGGCAGATGTACAGTTCGGGCAAAACAAAAATATTCCCGTGACATCTTATTATATTAATGAGAATGGGTTCTTAATTTTTCTTCCAATGCCTGATAACATGGTCAGAATCGTAATCAAGAAAGACGGTAAATTGCCTCTTTTACGGCCTATTCCTAACTTAATGGAAATAAATAATTATATTTCAAGGTACTGTAACCAGACAGGAGAAGCCAATAAGTTGGTATGGTCATCCAGTGCGAATTTTTATAACAGAATAGCGGATGAAAATTTTAAAGAAAATATTTTTCTTGTCGGAGATGCCTTTCATCTATTTAGTCCTATAGGTGGGCAAGGAATGAATACAGGTATTCAGGATGCTATTAATCTGGCTTGGAAATTGGCTTTTTATCTTAAGGGAGTTTCCAATTTTGAACTTCTTAATACATATCGTTCACAGCGCTTCACTGCTGTCAGAAAAGTTCTGAACTCCACAGATCATGACACGGGGTTAATTGCTGGACTTATCCCCCACCGAAGTGTCGATGCTGTTTATTATCCTGAATTCTGCAACCGGGATTATTATCGCCATGAGCTTCCTCATAAATATGCGGGATTTTCAGCTTCATTGGAAATATCTTCCGGCACAATGGAGGGGCATCATGTTCCTTGGTTTGAATTTTCTTCGAATAAATATGGATTTAAAAATACGTATGATGCTTTTTCCTCAGGAAAAATTGTTATCTTTTCCGCAAGGAAAAAATGTTCGGTATTTAACATTATGAAAGAAAGTGAATTTTTTATTTTTTACCATATAGAGAAAGAAGATACAGCACTGATAATGCATCTTCAAATCAATAATGACGAGTATGCCGTTCTTAATCCTGACGGATACCTGGGTTTCACAGGAAAAGAAACTGAGCTAATACAATATTTTTCCTCCCTGTATAACTTGGTGTGATTTTAAAAAGGAAAATTATCGTGTTTGCATCATTGTGTATCGATGAAGGAATGAAGTGTAACTAGTTAAAAAACTGAGAGGTAACAAATATGGAAAAACTTATTGTGGTCGGAGAAAAATTTACAGAATTTGCCGAAAGAAATGAAAATGTTTTGACCGTTCATGAATTTGAGCATTTTGTCTGGTCAGGTGAAATTGCCAATGTGAAAAAAATTATTTTTGGTCAGGGCGTACAGCTTGATGATATTGCAAGAACGATTCATACTATTCACCAAAATTATCCTAATAAAATACAAGGGATAATTAACTTGAACGATATTTATTATCAGAATAATAAAGAGCTACAAAAACTAGTGCATAAACGTAAAAAAGAAAATATTCTTATTACTAGCCCAGAAAAACAAGACAATGGAAATTATAAGTCTAAACTTATTCTTCAGGATTCTTCAGAATTATTATGTGATCATCAAACAGGCCAGCATATACAGGGAATGATTCTGATTGAAGCAGCAAGGCAGGCTATGATTGCCACCACGGAGAAATACTTTCTTAGGGATGCCGGTATCAACATGGAAGAAAAATATTTTACTTTGACATCATTGAATGTATCATTTTTATCTTTTGTATTCCCATTACCTGTTACTGTATCGCTCAAGGTATTATCTCAGAAAATCACAAAATATGGTAAATTTACAGGTGAATATAGTATAACATTCGAACAAAACAAAATAAAAACAGCGGAAATTAATTTCATATTCAGTGTATATGACTTTAATTATATTACCCAAAAAGAGGGTAGTCAGGCGTCTATGTGCCATCATCATTATCTAGAAAGTATTTAAATGAGGTTTTACTATCATGGGAATCGCCTTTTTCGACTTTGATGAAACTGTTATTACAGGTAAAAGTATGTTCATATTTCTGAAAAAATATTTAGAACATGGAACATTACAATGTGGATTATCGTTCTCCAGTATAATGAGTAAAATACAAAAACAGAGTAACGAAGGAAAATCAAGAGAAGATATTAACCGTTATTACTACTCTTTATTTGATGGTATATCACAAAATCAGGTAAGAATAATGGCCAGTAAGGTATTTAGTGAAGGTTGTTATGATTTCAATACCACGATAATTAAAAGAATACGCTTTCATCAAAACTGTAATGATGACGTTGTATTCGTCTCAGGTGCGATGACAGATATCATCTACCCCGTGATGGAATCACTCGGAATCAGAAATGCATTATGTTCTGAACCCATAACAGAACATGGGTATTATACTGGTGCACTTAGCAGAATTTCCATTGGCAGCCAAAAAGCCAAACATGCCCGTGATTATGCTCAAGTTCATCACCAACCGCTTTCTGCATGCCATGCCTATGGAGACCACATATCAGATCTTGATCTGCTACGGCTTGTTGGCCATCCTTATGCTGTTAACCCTTCATCAGAACTGATGGAAGAATGTCAGAAGCAAGGCTGGCCGATCCTGCTAGAGCCAAGACTCTAATGGTTCAGTCTGAGAGCATAAAAAGCTTGGGCGCTTGTGCTGTAATGGCCTCAGTGAGGCAATTTATCGTTTCATCACCTAATCTTATAGTAAAAAGCAGCTAAAGAAGTATCATCTGTAGTCTGAAATGGTGCCAGCCCATAGGACTGACTAATACCCCTGAAGTGCTATATAGGTTTTCATGTGAGGTGCTTGATAGGTATGTTTGGTTGTTCATTCTATCGCTAATTGAATAAAGAAAGAGTCCCAAGATTTTTTATATTCTCATGGTATGTTGTTCCCTCTCGCGACGACGGGAGCGATGGAGCCTTTCCCTTATCTGGCAGGAGCAGCAGGTGCCTTGGTCGGGGGATTGCAGAATGTCGGTTCAGGTGTGGCAACGTGGCTGTCGGCGATGCTACCGCAAAATAGCCAATTTAGTGTTGGGATGTTGATGTTTTCCATGTCATTGCTGATTCTATTTTGTTGGCTGCCTATTTCACAGCGGTTCCAGCGTCAAGAACATACGGTTTTGTAGAAACGATAGTGTTTAAAAAAGCTCTGGCAACAATCTTAGATGCCAAAGCCTTTATCTCACTTGCTCAATATCTTGCGGTTAGGCACGATCTTCCCATTCTTGGGCGCGGGCGACGGCTTTTTTCCAGCCATTGTATTTATGGTTGCGTTCAGTCGTTTCGATACTTGGACGGAATTCTTTTTCGACTACCGCCTTACTTTTCACTTCATCCAAATCTCGCCAGAAACCAACGGCTAAACCTGCAAGGAAAGCTGCGCCTAAAGCTGTGCTCTCACGCACTTCAGGGCGCTCTACCCGAGTGCCAAGAATATCGGACTGGAATTGCATCAGGAAGTTGTTGGCGACAGCACCGCCATCGACGCGCAGGGCTTGCAGGCGAGTACCCGCATCAGCTTGCATAGCGTCCAAAACATCGCGGGTTTGGTAAGCAATGGATTCTAATGTAGCACGGATAATGTGGTTGCTATTGGCGCCGCGGGTCAGGCCAAAAATAGCGCCACGGGCGTAAGGATCCCAATATGGTGCGCCAAGGCCAGTAAAAGCAGGAACAACATAAACACCGTTGCTGTCTTTGACCTTGGTCGCGAAGTATTCTGAATCTGCGGCATCTGCAATGAGTTTCAGTTCATCACGCAACCATTGAATGGATGCACCACCAACAAAGACGGCACCTTCCAGTGCATAATTAACTTCACCGCGTGGGCCACAACAAACAGTTGTTAACAGGCCATGGTTGGAGCGTACTGCGTCTTTGCCGGTGTTCATGAGCAGGAAGCAGCCTGTGCCGTAAGTATTTTTTGCCATTCCGGGGCTTACACACAGTTGCCCGTATAAAGCGGCTTGTTGGTCGCCTGCGATACCCGCGATAGGAATACGAGTGCCGCCTTTACCGCCGATATTGGTTTGGCCATAGATCTCCGAGGATGCGGCCACTTTAGGCAGCATCACGCGAGGTATGCCTAACTCTTCAAGGATTTTTTGATCCCATTCCAGATTATGGATATTAAATAGCATGGTACGGGAGGCATTAGTGTAATCGGTCACATGTACGCGCCCCTGAGTCATTTTCCAGACCAGCCATGTGTCGACTGTACCGAATAAAAGTTCACCGTTTTCAGCACGCTGACGGGCGCCTTCAATGTTGTCCAAAATCCATTTTATTTTCGTACCTGAGAAGTAAGGGTCAAGCACCAAACCTGTATTATGGCGGATGTATTCTTCCAGTCCCTCTTTTTGTTTCAGTTTGGTGCAAATATCTGCTGTCCGGCGACATTGCCATACAATCGCGTTATAAATCGGTTTACCGGTTTCTTTTTCCCAGATGATGGTTGTTTCTCGTTGGTTTGTAATACCAATGCTGGCAATTTCATCAGAGCGAATATCGGCTTTTGCCAAGACTTCAACTAAGGTAGAGCTTTGGCTTGCCCAGATTTCCATTGGATCGTGTTCCACCCAGCCAGGCTTGGGATAGATTTGTGGGAATTCACGCTGTGAGATGCAGACAATATTGGCATCGTGATCAAGTACAACGGCGCGTGAACTGGTCGTGCCCTGATCCAGAGCAACAATATATTTTTTTTCTGTAGTATTTTCTGTTGTCATAACTATAACCTGGTTTTATGTATTTAAATCTCGCGTGGTAAATGGCGAGTAATCAGTTTACGGTAGCCAAAAGCACCTAAAATCGCGCCAACGATAGGAGCTACCAACGGAACAAGGCAATAAGGAATATCTCGGCCTCCGGTCAGGGCAATGTCTCCCCAGCCGGTCAAGTAAGCAACTAATTTGGGGCCGAAATCACGAGCTGGATTCAGGGCAAAGCCGGTCAGTGGGCCAAACGAGCCACCGATAACTGCAATAAGAATCCCGATTAACAGGGGAGCTAAAGGTCCACGTGGGATGCCATTACCATCATCTGTCAGGGACAGGATCAGGCATAACAGAACGGCCGCAATAATAACTTCAACGATAAACGCATGAAACACGGAGATCTGGGCAGCTGGGTAAGTGGAGAAAACCCCCGCAGTAAAGAGGCTTTCTTGCGAGCCTCGAACGATGTTGTGAACTTGCTCATAATCGAGGAACAGATCGTAATACATCATGTAGATAATGAGTGCTGCGACAAAGCCACCGAGCATTTGGGCAATGATATAAGGCAGCACCTTTTTTCTGTCAAAGTTGGCAAATAGGCATAATGCGATAGTCACTGCGGGGTTAAGATGTGCGCCTGATATTCCGGCAGTAAGGTAGACTGCCAGGGCAACACCAAAGCCCCAGATAATGCTGATTTCCCATAAGCCCAGTTGTGCTCCGGCAATTCGGGCAGCAGCAACACAGCCTAAGCCAAAAAAAACGAGCAATGCAGTACCGAGAAATTCGGAAATACATTGACCTGATAATGTTGGAGTTGTGGTCTGGCTCATTTCTATATCCTATAAAAAAGTACAGGGAAGAGATTAATTATTAGTCATTTCTTATGTGTTAAGAAAAAGATGCCTGTGAATTTATCGTTAATGCGCGTAAACGAGAAATAGCGAAATTGAAATATGCGTGTTGCGTCAACAAAATGAGCGAATTCGCATTTATTTACAGTTTTATTGAACTTGGAAATGTGATCTTACAGACATTTGGGTTTGGTCACGATATTTCGCGTTATGCCGCACATTGCTAGGATGAAACTAGACAGATGTTAATAGGCTAAATACAATCAATAACATTGCTTACAAGAGGGGCCTTAGAATGTCATTTGAAGTTTTTGAGAAGCTAGAATCTAAAGTTCAGCAGGCGATTGATACCATCACTTTGCTGCAAATGGAAATTGAAGAATTAAAAGAAAAGAATGCCGTCTTATCTCAGGATGTCCAGAATATAACAGACAGTCGTGATTCTCTGGCACGTGAAAATGAGCAGCTCAAACAAGAACAATCAGCATGGCAAGAGCGCTTACGCACTTTGTTGGGTAAGATGGAAGATGTACAATAGGGTATCTAATGGCTTAGCTGAAAAAGGGCGATAATTGCGCCCTTTTTATATTCCCTTTAATTTAGCTCTTCATCAATTTCCAGAGGGAAATCGGATAAGACAATGCCGGTATTATCTGCGTAGAGATAGTCACCAGAGAAGAATGTGACGCCACCAAAATTCACCCTGATATCACTTTCTCCCACCCCTTCGCTATTGGAGCCAGCAGGAATGGCAGCCATTGCCTGAATTCCAATATCAAGTTCCGCGAGATAATCGACCTGACGCACTGCGCCATAGACGACAATGCCTTCCCAATCATTATTGACGGCGAGCTGAGCCACTTCAGCATCAACGAGTGCCTTGCGTACTGATCCACCACCATCAACGAGCAAAATGCGACCTTGTCCGTTTTCTTCAAGTAAATCATAAAGAAGGCCATTGTCCTCAAAACATTTCACTGTGATGATCTGACCACCAAATGAAGTACGCCCACCAAAGTTGGTAAAGATTGGCTCTACCACATTTATATCTTCTTGATAGATATCACAAAGTTCGGAAGTATCATATTTCATGGGATTTACGTCTGGTTTATGCAAGGAACGGACAGTATATCCTTTTAAAGTCAGTGTTGGCAAAACCATCAATCTTGAAACCTATGTGTAAAATCGATTCTTACTCGCTTAATTCAGTACCAATCCAATAGAAAACAGAATATTGGTCAATAATGCCGCTTTGACCATTTGTACTAATTTGGGGCGCATACCTTCAGCGGTTGGATCACGTAGCACTTGCATCATATGTTTTAACAGCAGGGGAAAAGCAAGCAGGAACAACCAACTAAACCAATTATTCAGGTATAGGAGCGTGAAGAAAACAAAGCAGAGCATCGCAGTTAGCAGAATGGCTGCATGGTAATAGCGAGCCTTTTTTCCTCCCAGCCGGACAGCCAGCGTATTTTTGCCGTTTTGGCGATCACTGTCGATATCGCGTAAGTTATTAATGTTCAAGACTGCCACGGAAAGTAAGCCACTGGCAGTTGCGGGCAAAACGGTGCTTATGGAAAAAGTACTGGCTTGCAGATAGTAGGTTCCAAGAACGCTTAAATAGCCAAAGAAAATCAGGACAGAAATGTCTCCCAACCCCAGATAGCCATAAGGACGCGTACCCACTGTATAAGTGATAGCGGCGACAATCGCCAGTAACCCTAGGATCAAGAATCCGATTATGTCGTTTGGGTTATTACAAGCTATAGCAATCAGGGAACTTCCTGATAAACAAGAGAGTAGTACAGTGAGCTTCAAGGCATTTTTCATCTGCTTTGCGGTAATCAGGCCTTTTTGCATACCACGACTTGGGCCAATGCGATGTTCTGTGTCACTGCCTTTGGTGACGTCACCATAATCGTTAGCGAGATTAGAAAGAATTTGCAGTAGGGCCGCAGTTAATAAAGCCAGTAAAGCGACAGGCCATTTGAAATGTCCGGTCCATGACGCAAGGGCTGAACCCGTTATGACGGCAGCAACGGCCAGCGGGAGCGTTTTGGGGCGTAAACTTTCCAGCCATGCTTGCATCTGACTGATAGACGTTGTTGAGCTCATATTGTCACTGTTTGTCATTATGATTGATGAAATAAATTTTATACCATCGAAAATAGCAAAACGGGAGGCTAAAAGCCCCCCATTTTGTCTCAGTACGAAGAATTATTGGCTCTAATCAAACTGATAATATGACTGATTATAAAATAAACCGACTCAAATCTTCATCTGCAACCAATTCGTCCAAGTGTTCTTTGACATAATCGGCATTGATTTCGACAGTTTGTCCTTGACGTTCGCTGGCGTCGAAAGAGATATCTTCCATCATACGTTCAAGCACGGTGTGCAAACGACGGGCACCGATGTTTTCAGTCGTTTCATTAACTTGCCATGCTGCTTCCGCAATTTTACGGATACCGTCAGCCGTGAATTCAATACCCATGCCTTCCGTTGCCATCAGGGCTTTGTACTGTTCGGTCAGCGAAGCATTAGGTTCAGTCAGGATTCGTTCAAAGTCTTCGGTGGTCAGGGCTTGCAATTCAACACGGATTGGCAAGCGACCTTGAAGTTCTGGGATCAGATCAGAAGGGCTGGCAACCTGGAATGCACCGGAAGCGATAAACAGAATGTGATCAGTTTTGACCATGCCGTGTTTAGTGGAAACGGTGCAGCCTTCGACAAGTGGCAGCAGATCGCGCTGAACACCTTCGCGGGAAACATCTGGACCGGAAGTTTGGCCGCGTTTACAAATCTTATCGATCTCATCAATGAAAACGATGCCGTGTTGTTCAACTGCATCAATTGCCTGCTGTTTCAGTTCTTCAGGATTGACCAGTTTTGCCGCTTCTTCTTCGACCAGCAACTTGAAGGCGTCTTTGATTTTCATCTTACGATTTTTTTGACGCTGGCCTGCCAGATTTTGGAACATGGATTGTAACTGATTCGTCATTTCTTCCATGCCCGGAGGTGCCATGATTTCAACACCAACTGGGGCGGCTGAAACTTCAATTTCAATTTCTTTATCGTCTAACTGGCCCTCACGCAATTTCTTGCGGAATGCTTGACGAGTTGAAGACGGCTCAGCTTGAGTCTCAGTCTGTCCCCAGTTATTTTTTGCTGGTGGTAGCAGGACATCCAAAATACGCTCTTCTGCTAACTCTTCTGCACGATAGCGGTTTTTCTCAATGGATTGCAGACGGACTATTTTTACCGCTACATCAGTGAGATCACGAATAATGGAATCGACTTCTTTACCGACATAACCCACTTCGGTGAACTTAGTTGCTTCAACCTTGATAAAGGGAGCATTGGCCAGTTTTGCCAGACGACGGGCAATTTCGGTTTTACCGACACCGGTTGGGCCTATCATCAAAATATTTTTTGGCGTGACTTCATAACGCAGTGATTCATCTAACTGCATGCGACGCCAGCGGTTACGCAGGGCAATAGCAACGGCACGTTTTGCTTTGTCCTGACCGATAATATGATTGTTTAGTTCGCTGACAATTTCGCGAGGAGTCATTTCAGACATACTATCTATCCTTACGCTTTCGAAGGCAGTTCTTCGAAGTTGTGATTATGGTTGGTGTAGATGCAGATATCGCCAGCGATAGTTAAAGCGCGTTCTGCGATTTCTCTGGCGCCGAGTTCGGTTGTTTCCAACATCGCACGGGCAGCAGCCTGTGCGTATGATCCACCGGAACCAATGGCGATAAGGTCATTCTCTGGCTGAATAACATCACCATTGCCTGTAATGATCAGCGAAGTATTTTCATCTGCGACAGCAAGCAGGGCTTCCAGCTTGCGCAACATGCGATCCGTTCGCCAGTCTTTGGCTAGTTCCACGGCTGCTTTGGTTAGGTGTCCTTGATGCATTTCGAGTTTCCGTTCAAACAGCTCGAACAGTGTGAAAGCATCAGCAGTACCGCCGGCAAAACCCGCGATGACTTTGTCATTGTAAAGGCGGCGTACTTTGCGGACATTGCCTTTCATAACGGTATGACCCATTGTTGCTTGTCCATCACCACCGATGACGACTTTGCCATTACGGCGAACACTTACGATTGTAGTCACGAGTTAGCCCCTGGTTACAAAATAGAAGATGGTACACACGGAGCATTAATTTGCTATCCCACAATTGCTTGTGCACTGCTGATAAAAGCACCATGTGTATATTATTAGAGAGTAAGATGGGGGAGCTTTCCGCTTTTTCAACCCCCGGTAGGGCGGAGAATACAACCAGGTACACCAGCACCTGCAACACGTTCGCGCATTTTCACAGCGCTGGCTTTATTTTTATAAGGGCCAAGTACAACACGGTTCCAATTATCTTTCGTGGTAATTTGACTCTCAATGCCTGCGAATGCAAGGCTGGCACGGACAGATTCCGCCTGTTCCATTGTGCGGAAAGAGCCGCATTGTAGCATCAATTTTGCCTCATTGGCTTCAGGCTTTGTGCTGGTTTGGGAAGAAGCGGAAGACCTTTTTTCCGGCACGTTGGCTGGCTTTTGTTCTGGTGAATGTTGTTCAGTATGTTGTTGAGGAGGGCTGATCAACACTTGTGAACGTGCAACTGCTTCACTGTTATAGGGCACTTCTTTCAATGAAATAGGCGGTTGGCGCATATCCGCTTGTATTTGTTCGAGTAGCTGTTTCTGCTCAGGGGTTAATTGAGGAGGCTGGTTTAGTGGTTTGTTTACTGTTGTATCGCCTTCCTGGATGGAAGATTCATTAACAGGACGATTTTCCAATTCCTTGATGTAACTCCAGCGCTCTTCTGGTTTTGGTGGCAAGCCGTGCCCCTTGTTTTGATGATGGGGCTGTGAGGTATTTTGTGTACTTTCTTCCTGCTTATTTTCTTCCTGTTTATTGTGTACGATGAAATAAAGTCCACCAATAAATATGACCACCAAGGCCACAGCAACGGCTAATGTAGTTTTGGGTAATCCTTGAGACTGATTTTTTTTCTTACCAGTACTTTTCCGACGGGGATTGTTACGCCCGCGACTTACATAATCTCGTTGTGCCACTGTTTAATTCACTGAGTTATTTAAAAATTAAAGGATAGGTAACTAATGTTACTTAAGCTGTTGTTATTTGCCTAGCTTTTAGGCGAACAAGTACTTGCACGGATGATCAATTCTGCCTCCAATAATCTTGAACCTTTAGAAACCAAACGGCCTTGAAGCTGCTCCAGTAATAATAAAATGGAATTATACCCAATCTCATAACGGGGATGTTCTACTGTAGTTAGGGCTGGCTCACAGTATTGAGCCAAGTTTAAATTATCGAAACCGACAATAGAGAGATCTTCTGGTAATTTTAATCCCATTTTTTTAGCTTGCCACATTGCGCCCATTGCCATGATATCACTATGGCAAAAAATAGCGCTTGGAGGCTCTGGCAGGTTAAGCAAGGTTTCTGCCAGTGTAGCCCCACTTTTATGGGTGAAATCACCACGGATAATATATTCTTCGCGAATTTCTTCTCCTGCACGCCGTAATGCCTGGATGTAACCTTGTAAACGATAGTGGCACAATGGCATGGTTTCCGGCCCGGTAATGCAGGCAATGCGTTTGTGTCCCAGATCTTGCAAATGATGGGTAGCATTAAAGGCGGCTGTCAGGTTGTCAATATGGACAGTGGGGAGTTCCAGTTCTGGTGCGAATTCATTGGCCATCACCATGGGAGGCAGATTTTTCTGTTCTTCTTTAGAAACATCGAAAGGAATGTTGGAACCCAATAGCACCATACCATCAATACGTTTGGTGATCAGAAAATTGATAAATGCATGTTCTTGTTGCTGTTGATGTTTGTAATCACCAATCAGAACCAAATAACCATGTTCAGTGGCGGTTTCTTCAATGCCCCGAATAACTTCAGTAAAGAAAGGATCACAGATATTGGGAACAAGTACTAAGATGGTTCTGGATTCATTACGTCGTAAATTTTTGGCCAGGGTGTGGGGATAGTAACCCACCTCCAACACTGCATTCTCAACCTTCTGGCGTGTATGGGCAGAAACCTTGTCAGGATTCATTAGTGTTCTTGATACAGTCGCGGTAGAAACACCAGCCACCTTGGCAACATCCTTCATAGTTACTAACGCGTAATGCTTTTTTTCCATAGTTCACTTCTCGCTTTCCATAGGCAGCTAATCGGTTGCTATCCAGCTGCTGAAAAACGCCAGTCTTTCCTGAGAAGGGAGTGCTGGCAAATTATTTTCTACAGTTATATTAATAAGTTCATTTTAAGCTGATTAACAGATCCATCTGTTACTTTGTTTGCATAAAAAGTGTGAGATAAATCATTTCTTAGAAGTGCTTCGCAAATTAAAGAAATAATTATCAATTTTCGGTGGGATCAACATCAATGTTCCATTTCACTTTACGTGCTTGTGGCAGTGTAGTGATTTGGGGATTAATTCTGGCCATCATTTTCTGGAGAAAAATGCGGGAAGGGTGTTGAATCATCAACTGCCAACGATAACGACCGCCACGTTTAGCCTGTAATGCGGGTACTGGCCCCATGATCCATAAATGATTATCAGGTTGTGAATGATGTTCAAACAGTTGACGCATTTGCTGCAAAAATGCGGGGGCTTGTTGGTTGTCGTGATCTTCTGCGCGGAGCAGGATATGGCTCACAAAAGGTGGCAAATGAACTTGTTGACGCTCTTCCATCGCTTGCTGGGCAAAGGCATCGTAGCCTTTCTCCAACAATATTTGCAAAAGTGGATGCTCAGGATGGTGGGTTTGCAGGACAACTTCTCCCTGCTTTCCGGCTCGTCCTGCCCGACCGGAGACTTGGGTATAGAGTTGGGCAAAACGTTCGGCGGCTCGAAAATCAGCAGAAAACAGGGCACCATCGACATCCAGTAAGGCAACCAGCGTAACATCAGGGAAATGGTGACCTTTCGCCAACATTTGCGTACCAATCAAGATGCGGGCTCCACCTTGATGGACTTCGGCTAGTTGCTGTTCCAGCGCACCTTTGCGGCTGGTGGTATCACGGTCGATACGAGTAACCGGGGTATCGGGAAACAGTTTTGTAATGCCATCTTCAAGTTGCTCAGTGCCTAAGCCAACGGGAATTAAGTTAGTGGTGCCACATTGCGGGCATTGGCGTGGGATTGGGCGCTGGCTGTCACAGTGATGGCAACGCAGGTGGCGATGATTTTGATGTAGGGTGTAATAGTGATCACAGCGTTGGCACTCTGCTATCCAGCCGCATTCGTGGCAGAGCAGGGCAGGAGAATAACCACGACGGTTCAGAAATAGAATGACCTGATTGTCAGCTTTGAGATGTTCACCTATGCGATTGATGAGTGGTTGGGATAATCCAACCGTCAATGGCAAGCCTTTCAGATCTAATAAATGCTGAGTAGCTACTTGGGCGTGGCCTGCCCGTTGAGTTAAGGTGAGTTGGCGATATTTCCCCTGTTGTACATTATATAGTGTTTCCAGTGCCGGGGTGGCAGAACCCATAATAATCGGAATCCCCTCTTTTTTCGCCCGGAATACCGCCAGATCGCGGGCATGATAGCGCCAGCCTTCTTGCTGTTTGTAAGAGCTGTCATGTTCTTCATCAATAATAATGACACCCAGATGAGCAAAGGGGGTAAACAAAGCTGAGCGTGTACCGATAACGATGGCATTTTCCCCTCTTTTCGCTCTCAGCCAAACTGTTAACCGTTCACTGTCATTCAAGGCTGAATGCAGAACATCAATGGGAGCGTTGAAACGTTCCCGGAACCGGCGGATAGTTTGTGGCGTCAAGCCAATTTCTGGCACTAAAATGAGAGCCTGTTTACCTTGTGCAAGAATGTTCTCCAGTATACTGAGATACACTTCTGTTTTACCCGATCCCGTGATCCCCGCTAGTAGCCACGGAGAAAAGGTTTGATCTTCTGCACGGATGGCGCCTATCGCGGTAGCTTGTTCTGTGTTGAGCTTTAACCGTTCGCCAATAGTTTTAAAATGCTCACGCCAATTTTCCGCTTTTGGTTGGATGGGATGCAGGGCAATCAGTGATTTCTTTTTCAGTGATTGCAGTGCGCTTTCACTTAACGCCAATTCAGCGACTTGGTGACGATAAACGGGACGTTGGCGCAAAGCGGCCAACGCCTTTTGTTGCTTAGCGGAGCGCTTGAGTTGTGTAAGCGGGAGTTCGCGGCCTGCCTCAGTAACTTGCCATTGCCAAAGAGGGGAAAATTCTGCCGGTTTTCCCTGTCGTAGCAAGACAGGCAAAGCATGGAACAACACTTCACCCAGCGGATAGTGATAATAGCTGGCGGCCCACTGAAGCAATTGCCAGAGATCGTTAGGAAAAAGGGGTTGGTTATCAAGAATAGTAGCAATAGACTTGAGTTGTTCAAGAGGAAGTTCGCTGCTGTCTGTGATACCAGTGACAATACCTATCGCATTACGTTTACCAAAAGGCACGAGTACTCGAACTCCAATAGTGGGTAAAGGTAACGCTGTAGGCAGTAGATAATCAAATGTGCGGGTTAGGGGGACAGGCAATGCAACCTGGACAACTGTCATAAGGCGATTTCCGGATAATTAATGACCAGATGAAAGAACGTATAAAAGAACATATAGCGATAAGGGTATCATAGCAAATCGGCAGATTTCATTGCGCAATAAACAGATATTCTGTATGATCCGCCGCCTTTGGTATAGAAATTACCGATACATATTTTTTATCAACACGACGTGTGGTGTCTGGCAGCAAAACAAGGCTGGATAGCGACACGGCCTGAACAGAGGTTTCCCATGAAACAAGGTATCCATCCTAAATACGAAGCAATTACTGCAACTTGCTCTTGCGGTAATGTCATCAAAATTAACTCTACTGTAGGTCATAATCTGAACCTGGACGTCTGTGGTGAATGCCACCCGTTCTACACTGGTAAGCAGCGTGATGTTGCGACTGGTGGTCGTGTTGATCGCTTTAACAAACGTTTCAGCGTTCCAGGTACTAAAAAGTAATGACTTTTTCCTGTCTGTTGTTCATACAGGCCGGAGAGTTCAAACAAAAACGCCCGATGTTTTGCATCGGGCGTTTTTGTTATCAATATTCCCATGTATCAGGATCAATGCCTCGTTCACGCATCATGGTTTTCGCTACTTCCGGGATTTCATCATGGCGTTCTTTGCGCAAATCGTTATCATTAGGCAGAGGCTGTCCGGTGAATGCATGGAGAAAAGCTTCACACAGTAATTCGCTGTTTGTTGCATGACGCAGATTGTTCACCTGACGGCGAGTGCGCTCATCAGTCAGAATTTTCAATACCTTTAGTGGGATTGAAACTGTAATTTTTTTGACCTGTTCACTTTTTTTGCCATGTTCAGCATAAGGGCTGACATACTCACCATTCCACTCAGCCATGAGATACCTTAAATAATTTTTGAATCAAGTAATTGAGATTAGAAATTGGAAGGAATTTCTGATCTGTTTTCATGTCGATAATGCAATAGTCTAACATAATTAGCCTGTCGACTATATCGCCCTACCCGCACTAATTTATAAAATATAACCAGAAGACATATAAAGTGTAATGACAGCCATGGAATTGTGGTATTAAACCGCAAAATAATTTGGATGTCTAGATGTATTGACGTCTATCTTTCCAATCGTTATTCTTGCGTGACGCTAATAATAACGATGATGGTGAAAGGTTATGGGATGTAAGCAAGCGACAATTGCGGTTCACAGTGGTTCAAATGTTGATGAACAATATGGTTGTGTTGTTCCGCCTATCTATCTTTCCAGTACATACAACTTTACGGGTTTCAATCAGCCCAGGGCGCATGATTACTCGCGCCGTGGCAATCCTGGTCGTGATGTTGTCCAACAGGTGTTGGCCGAGCTGGAAGGAGGCGCGGGCGCAATCATGACTAGCAGTGGCATGTCAGCGATTCATCTGCTCTGTACCGTATTTCTGAAACCAGGGGATTTATTGGTGGCTCCGCATGATTGTTATGGTGGGAGCTACCGCCTGTTTGACAGTCTAAGCAAGCGTGGCGCATACAATGTGATTTTTGTTGATCAGTCAAATGAACAAGCGTTGAAACAGGCGTTGGCTAAAAACCCCAAACTGGTGCTAATTGAAACACCGAGTAACCCTTTGTTGCGGATCGTAGATATTCAATACATTTGTGGCTTGGCCCATGAAATTGGGGCATTGGCTGTGGTCGATAACACTTTCTTAAGCCCTGTACTGCAAAAGCCATTGGATTTGGGGGCAGATTTAGTCGTGCATTCTTGCACGAAATATTTGAATGGACATTCTGATCTGATTGCGGGAGCAATTATCGCTAAGGAGCCATCCATCGCGGAAGAGTTAGCTTGGTGGGCGAACAATATTGGCGTAACGGCTGCGGCCTTTGACAGTTATCTGCTACTGCGCGGCATTCGTACATTATCTGCCCGCGTGCTGCTCCAACAAAACAATGCTGTTGCCATTGCGGATTATTTGCAACAACAGCCCCAAGTGAAAAAGCTCTTCTATCCTGCGTTGAAGAACCATCCAGGGCATGAAATTGCCGTTAAGCAACAGCAAGGTTTTGGGGCGATGCTAAGTTTCGAACTGGATGGTGATGAACAGGCCATGTGTCGTTTCTTATCTGCGTTAAAATTATTTACCTTGGCTGAATCTCTCGGTGGTGTGGAATCGTTGATTTCTCATACCGCGACGATGACACACGCGGGAATGTCGGCAGAAGCAAGGACTCAGGCAGGGATTACGGATTCGCTTCTTCGTGTCTCTGTGGGAATTGAAGATAGTCAGGATTTAATTGCTGATCTGGACAATGCGTTTCAGGCAGCGGCAACGAGGTAATCATGAGTACAAGGGCAACAGCGGGGACGGGATCTGGCCGTCAGTTACATAAATTTGGTGGTAGCAGCCTGGCTGATGTGAAATGTTATCAGCGGGTTGCTGAAATTATGGCGAACTACAGCCTGCCAGGTGATTTGATGGTGGTATCGGCCGCAGGGAGTACAACCAACCAATTGATTGATTGGCTTAAATTGAGCCAGAGTGACCGGATATCAGCCCATCAAATACAGCAGTCTTTGCGGCGTTACCAGCAAGAATTGATCCGTGGCTTGTTGCCCGAAACAGTTGCAGAAGAACTAAATGCAATGTTTGTCGCTGATCTGGAAAGATTGAGCGTATTGTTGGATAAGCCTGTCACCGATATGACATACGCCGAAGTTGTCGGTCACGGGGAAATCTGGTCTGCACGTTTAATGGCGGCAGTGCTGGAAAATCAGGGTATCCCTAGCGCATGGCTGGATGCGCGTCAATTCCTGCGGGCAGAGCGCATTGCTCAGCCGCAAGTTGATGTCAGTTTATCTCAACCTCTGCTTAGCCAATTACTGATCCAAAACTCCAATAAGCGTTTAGTGGTTACCGGCTTTATTTCCAGTAACCAGAAAGGGGAAACGGTATTATTGGGGCGCAATGGCAGCGACTATTCTGCTACCCAAGTTGGCGCTTTGGCGGGAGCCAAAAAAGTCACAATTTGGAGTGACGTAGCGGGAGTTTACAGTGCCGATCCGCGTAAAGTTAAAGATGCCTGTTTGTTGCCGTTGCTGCGTTTGGACGAAGCCAGTGAATTGGCACGTTTGGCCGCGCCTGTTCTCCATACCCGAACATTGCAGCCGGTTTCTCTCAGCGATATTGATCTACAACTGCGTTGCAGTTACCAGCCTGAACAGGGTTCCACCCGGATTGAACGGGTACTGGCAACGGGGACAGGGGCAAAAATTGTCACCAGCCATGATGATGTCTGCCTGATTGAATTGCATGTTTCTTCAGCCCACGATTTCAAGCAAATCTATAAAGACATTGATTCTTTGTTGAAACGCGCCCAAATCCGGCCATTGGCAACAGGGCTGCACGCAGATTGCAACCTGATCCAACTTTGCTATACCTCTGAGATTGTCAATAGCGCCCTTGATGTTTTGCAGGATGCTTCCTTACCCGGCAAACTTTCTTTGCGTGAAGGTTTAGCGCTGGTGGCATTAGTGGGGGCGGGTGTATGCAAGAATCCACTGCATAGCCATCGTTTTTATCAACAATTAAAAGATCAGCCAGTTGAATTTATCTGGCATGCAGAAGATGACATTAGTTTGGTTGCTGTACTGCGTTTGAATCAGACATCACATTTAATTCAGGGATTGCACCAAAGCCTGTTTAGGGCAGAGAAACGTATCGGTTTGGTGTTGTTTGGTAAAGGGAATATTGGTTCTCGTTGGCTGGAGCTGTTTGCCCGTGAACAGAAGAACATTTCTGCTCGCAGTGGATTTGAATTTATTCTCGCGGGTGTCGTCGATAGTCGGCGGAGTTTGTTGAATTATCAGGGTATTGATGCCAGTCGGGCATTGGCCTTCTTTGATGATGAGGCAACTGAACATGAAGAAGATACTCTGTTTTTATGGATGCGGGCACATCCTTATGATGACTTGGTTGTACTGGATGTCACGGCAAGTGAAGAATTGGCCAAAGAGTATATCTATTTTGCCAGTTATGGATTCCACGTTATCAGTGCCAACAAAGTCGCCGGTTCTTCCGACAGTAATACCTATCGTATGATCCGCGATGCCTTTGCAAAAACGGGGCGCCATTGGTTATACAACGCCACAGTAGGTGCAGGGCTGCCGATTAATTATTCCGTCAGGGATCTGCGGGAGAGCGGTGATACTATTCTGTCCATCAGTGGCGTTTTTTCCGGCACATTATCCTGGCTGTTTTTGCAGTTTGATGGTTCTGTACCTTTCAGTGAATTAGTTGAACAAGCATGGCAACAAGGGTTGACGGAACCTGATCCGCGTATTGACCTTTCTGGTCAGGATGTGATGCGTAAATTGGTTATTCTGGCGCGCGAAGCGGGTTATGAGATAGAGCCTGATCATGTACGGGTTGAATCTTTGGTGCCGGTAGAGGCTCGAAGCGGTTCTATCGAAGAGTTCTTTGAAAACAGTGCTGCCATTAATGAGCAAATGCGGCAACGATTGGAAGCGGCACAGGAAATGGGCCTGGTGCTACGGTATGTCGCTCGTTTTGATGCCAGTGGTAAGGCAAAAGTGGGGGTAGAAGCGGTGCGTAGCGATCATCCATTGGCTTCACTACTGCCGGCGGATAATGTTTTTGCGATAGAAAGTCGCTGGTATCGTGATAATCCGTTAGTAATCCGTGGGCCTGGTGCGGGACGAGATGTCACCGCGGGAGCAATCCAATCGGATTTAAATCGTCTGTCACAACTTCTGTAACCTATCTCTCGGTAGGAGAGATATTGAGCGATCAGGCTTTAAAATTCGCCCAAGTTGTTTGTTTTCTGATATGAATATACGCATTAAACTTCAAGCTGCAATTTACAACACGATATCACACGCAGCCTGAAGTTAGATTGGTATATAAATAGAAGAACAGGCTCTACAGCAAAATATGAAATATTTAGACAGAAAATAAGGGTAAGCCAATCCATTGGTGAGATAGGTGACATACAGCAACACAAGGCCAGGAACCACATGAATCAACAATATTCCGCAATGCGAAGTAATGTCAGTATGCTCGGTAAGTTGCTGGGCGATACAATTAAAGAAGCTTTGGGAGAAGATATTCTTGATAAAGTTGAAACGATCAGGAAGTTATCTAAATCATCCCGTGCAGGTAACGAAACCCACCGTCAGCAGCTTTTATCGACGTTAGAAAATTTATCCAATGATGAATTATTGCCTGTGGCCCGTGCGTTTAACCAGTTTTTAAATCTGGCTAACGTTGCCGAACAATATCACAGCATTTCGCCACATGGCGAAGCGGCAAGTAATCCGGTCGCGCTGGCAGCGCTATTCAACCGGCTCAAAGACAAGCAATTCAGCAATGATGATCTGATCAAGGCAGTCAATGAACTGGCGATTGAACTGGTTCTGACCGCTCATCCGACAGAAATTGCCCGCCGTACCCTGATTCATAAGTTGGTTGAAGTTAATGGCTGTCTGGCACAGCTTGATCATGACGATTTGGCCGATTATGAACGCAATAACATCATCCGCCGATTGCGTCAGTTGATTGCCCAATCATGGCATACTGATGAGATCCGTAAGAATCGTCCCACCCCAATTGATGAAGCAAAATGGGGTTTTGCTGTGGTTGAAAACAGCTTGTGGGAAGGTGTGCCGGCATTCCTGCGTGAATTCAATGAACAACTGGAAGGATCCATTGGTCATAGTTTGCCGGTGGAAGCTGTACCAGTACGTTTCACCTCTTGGATGGGAGGCGATCGTGATGGTAATCCTAACGTTACCGCCGAGATTACCCGTCATGTCTTATTGCTGAGCCGTTGGAAAGCCGCCGATCTGTTCCTGAAAGATATTCAGGTTTTAGTTTCTGAGCTTTCCATGTCGGAATGTACGCCTGAACTTCGCCAAATGGCAGGAGGTGAGCATGTTTTGGAGCCTTACCGTGAAATTGCCAAACAATTGCGCACGCAATTAGGTAACACACTGGCTTATCTGGAAAAACGCCTTAAAGGCGAGCAAACTTTACCACCCGCGGATCTACTTTTGCATAACGAACAGTTATGGCAACCACTCTATGCTTGTTATCAATCATTGAAAGCTTGCGGGATGGAAATTATCGCAAATGGCCAATTGCTGGATACCTTGCGCCGCATTCGTTGCTTTGGTTTGTCTTTGGTACGTATTGATATCCGTCAGGAAAGTACCCGCCATCGCGATGCGATTGCTGAACTGACGCAATATCTGGAAATGGGAGACTATGCGAGCTGGCCTGAAGCCGAAAAGCAGGCATTTCTGCTGAGAGAGTTGCAATCAAAACGTCCTCTGATCCCACGTGATTGGCAGCCAAGCGCAGAAACGCAAGAAGTTTTCGATACCTGCAAGGTTATTGCTGAATCACCCCAAGATTCGATTGCAGCTTATGTTATTTCCATGGCGAAAGTTCCTTCTGATGTCTTGGCGGTGAAATTATTGTTGAAAGAGGCGGGATGTCCATTGTCATTGCCTGTTGCGCCGTTGTTCGAAACCCTTGATGACTTGAATAATGCAGAAGGCGTGATTGAAAAACTGTTGGGGATTGGGTGGTATCGCGATCTGATTAAGGATAAGCAGATGGTGATGATTGGTTACTCTGATTCAGCCAAAGATGCAGGGGTGATGGCAGCGTCGTGGGCACAATATCGGGCACAGGATGCATTAATCAAGGTGTGTGAAAAAGAAGGCGTGACACTCACTCTGTTCCACGGACGTGGTGGCACCATTGGCCGCGGTGGTGCTCCTGCCCATTCGGCTTTGCTCTCCCAACCGCCGGGTAGCTTGAAAGGCGGGTTTCGGGTAACGGAACAGGGGGAAATGATCCGTTTTAAATTTGGTTTGCCGCAGGTCACGATCAGCAGTTTGGCCTTGTACGCCAGTGCGATCCTGGAAGCAAACTTATTGCCGCCACCAGAGCCGAAACCGGAATGGCAGCAGATTATGGATACACTCTCTGATGTTTCCTGTGACATGTATCGTGATTATGTCCGTGAGCAACCGGAATTTGTGCCTTATTTTCGCGCAGCGACGCCAGAGCAAGAGTTGGCAAAACTGCCTTTGGGTTCGCGGCCAGCTAAACGGCGCCCGACAGGGGGAGTTGAAAGTTTGCGCGCGATCCCGTGGATATTTGCCTGGACGCAAAACCGGTTGATGTTGCCGGCATGGTTAGGCGCGGGTGCGGCGCTGCAACGGGTGATCGATGCCGGTAACTTGTCAGTTTTAACGGATATGTGTCGTGATTGGCCATTCTTCAATACGCGTATTGCCATGTTGGAGATGGTGTTTGCTAAAGCAGATCTGTGGCTAGCAGAATATTACGATCAGCGTTTGGTAGAACCTAAGTTGTGGCCTTTAGGCGTCAAATTGCGTAATCAACTTGCAGAGGATATCGAAACGGTATTGACTATTTCGCAGGATGAACAATTAATGGCAGATTTGCCGTGGATCGCTGAATCTATCGCTTTGCGTAACGTGTATACCGATCCGTTGAACGTACTACAAGTCGAATTATTACAGCGTTCTCGTCAGCAGGAAAATCCTGCTCCGCATCTTGAACAAGCGCTGATGGTGACGATTGCCGGTGTTGCGGCAGGAATGCGTAATACAGGATAGCGTTTAAATATTTTTTAATCATAAAAGCCGAATGGGAAACTGTTCGGCTTTTTGGTGCTAGCAAGGGCGTACTCCCAGTGTATGGCAGATGGCATAACTCAATTCTGCCCGATTCAGGGTATAAAAATGAAAATCTTTCACGCCTTCACGACTGAGAATTTTCACCATGTCCATTGCAATAGATGCACCGACTAAATTGCGACTTTCCGGATCATCATCTAACCCTTCAAACATTCTGGTCATCCAGCTTGGGATCCGAACGTTAGTCATGGCGGCAAATCGTTGCAATTGACGGAAGTTAGAGACTGGTAAGATCCCGGGTACAATTTCTACGTCAATCCCTGTTGCGACGCAACGATCACGAAAACGCAGGTAACTTTCCACATCAAAAAAGAATTGGGTAATGGCGCGATTGGCTCCGGCATCAATTTTACGTTTTAAATTGATCAAATCTGCCTGTGCACTTTTCGCTTCTGGATGCACTTCTGGATAAGCGGCAACAGAGATATCAAAATCCGCTTCTTTTTTTAATAGCTCAACTAAATCAGCACCATACATTTCTGGTTTGCAACCGTTAGTCGGTAAATCACCACGTAATGCCACAATATGGCGAATGCCGTTTTGCCAATAATCATGAGCAATGCTGCTCAGTTCTTCACGGCTGGCATCAATACAAGTCAGGTGTGGGGCTGCATCAAGGCCGGTTTTTTCTTTAATGCCCTTGATAATGCTATGGGTGCGATCACGTTCGCCAGAGTTAGCACCATAGGTGACGGATACAAATTTAGGTTTCAGCTTGCTCAAGCGATCAATGGATTTCCACAGGGTTTGTTCCATCTCAGCCGTTCTAGGTGGAAAGAATTCAAAGGAAACACGAATTTGACCTTCAAGTTCAGCCAGATTCTGGTTCAGCGCTTCTCGCTGATTAGCGTGAAAAAAACTCATACCCTGTGCCCTCATGAACATATTTTTAGATGTTTAAGTGTTTAAATGTCTATCCGTTTAGATGTCCAAATAGAATGGGCGAAGCGGCGTTTTTAGTCAATCGAGAAATGGCTTATTCCCAATGAGGAATATTCAAAGTGATCAGGAAAGAAATTCATATTGAGGTGTAGTTTGTATTTTGACCTAATACATTAACGGCAATTAGATTTAATTCCGTGCCTTGTGCTTTCTACAAAAGGCGGATAGTTGCAGGCAAACTAAATAAAGTCACCATCGTTGCTTGTGTGCGTAAGTTACTGGTTATTCTCAATGTAATGGTAAAAACCAATAAACCGTGGGATGAATCACTCCACACGGTTGAAAGTGGAAGATAGTTGCTCATTAAATCCCACGGCAAGCTGGTTTTTTTATTAATGATAATTGCGTGGACCAGGCCTAAAACCGTAGGTACGTGCTCTCCAAGCAACTAATAAGCCAACCAGCGATAGAATCAGCAGAGTCCAAGGGAATGAGGCGACTCCGTAGATATTTAATAGTACACCGCCGACAATACCGCCACCGGCAATTGCCAAGTTCCAGGCTGTCACACACATAGATTGCGCAACATCAGCTCCATCACCAGCACTATCTGCGAGAGCCGTTTGCAGCAAAGTTGCGGCCCCGCCAAAGGTCAAACCCCAAACAGCAATACTAGCGTAAATCACCAACTGCGAATGACTGCCCAGCCCAAGAACCAGAGAAATTAAGGCAAAAGCGGCTAGACTTGTCAGGACAGCACCACGTAACCAACGATCTATGATCTGGCCAACGATCCAGATTCCGGCAAGTGCTGCAACACCGAACACAAACAGTACCAAATCTATGTACTCTGCAAGCCCAGCAAGCACGACAAAAGGGGCGATATAGGTATATAGAATGTTGTGGGCAAGCATCCATGCCACAATGACCATTAGCACCGGCCGGACACCAGGTGTTATGAATACTCGGTATAACGGCAATCGTCGAGATTTAGTTTGCCCAGGGTAGTCGGGTACTTTAAAAAGCACCCATGCAATAAGCACCAACGTCAGGACAGACATGATCCCGAAAGCGATACGCCAACCAACCAAGTTGCCTAGCCATGTTCCCATTGGTACACCTAATGACAGGGCAAGCGGTGTTCCAACCATCGCTATCGCCATAGCGCGCCCTTGCTGATGTGGCAGCACCATACGTCGAGCATATCCAGCAAGTAAACTCCAAGATAGGCCAGCGGCGACACCAGAAAAGAACCGGGCTACCAGAGTAAGTATGTAACTCGTAGATAGAGCTGTAGTGGTATTGAAAATGAAAAAGCCTACGATTGCCGTAAGTAATAGCGTGCGCCTTCGCCAGCCTCGTGTAGCAACGGTCAATGGAATCGCAGCCAGCACAGAACCTAAGGCATAGAGAGTTACGGTTTGTCCGGCCAGTGCTTCGGAGACGCCTAGATCGACACTGATCTGCGGCAGTAAACCGGCAGGTAGTGTTTCGGTCAAGATGCTGACAAATCCTGTCATCGCCAGAGCTAATAGGCCAATGACAGGTAGATGATCAGGTGCGGAGGACGCTGGACGTCCATCCAATATAGTTGAATTGCTCATAACAAGATTCCTCTCGCAGATAGTGCTAAGTCAGGCGAAAAACGAATGGTTTGCTGTGTAAAGTCATCGGGCTAATGCGGCAAGGCTGAGCCAACCGCTACCAGATAAAGTCCACGTTGTTCAAGGCAATCTAAATAAACTCATTTAAGTTGTTCCTTAATAACACAACCATTTCTATGGTTAAAAATAAATATACCAATTGATACAATTGTAAGTATCAAGATTAAATATTGTCAATCTATTATATATCGATTGGTATATATATGAGGGGAGTAGCTGTGAGCTGAAAAAACTGGGGCATGAGGTTCGTTTACTTTAGTGAAGTGCAGAACGGTGCAAGGTCAGCCACTTTACTGACGAGAACACTCTCTTTGTGGAGCATGGAGTTGAAAAAACTTTGTATCGCGATTGGTGGGCATGGCAAATAAGTTAGCGCGCACGGTTTAGGCACTACTCGCCTATCAGCGGGAATTAGCAAAAAACCCCGATGTACTCACCGAGGTTAAATGCTGACCGGATACTCTCCATCCATTTATGGTACTAATTCTGAACATTTTTTGATAAAAAACACATAAATTAGTAAGTTGACGATTGGGAGAATAGTTGTTTTTAGTTCATGGCTTTGAATGAAGATTCAAACAAAAGTGTTCCACAAGCTGTGAAAGTAGCTTCCTTGTCGGTTCAATAAATGCCATATCTAAAAATTCATCGGGCTGGTGTGCTTGTTCAATTGATCCCGGCCCTAAGACCAGGGTCGGACACAATGCCTGTATAAAAGGTGCTTCCGTACAGTAATTGACGGTATCTGCTTTGGTTCCCAACAGTTTTTCAATCACGCCGACCAGTTTGTGGTCTGTTGGACATTCATAACCCGGAATCGGGGGATGAAGCTCTGTTACACTCAGGCGACCAGGCCAGCGCTGTTTGACCGGTTCCAGAGCGTCATTTAGCAATTCATTCAAATTCTGCAAAGTCAATCCAGGAAGCGGGCGGATATCCATATGCAGCTCGCAGCAGGCACAAATACGATTTGCGGCATCACCGCCGTGAATATGGCCGAAATTCATGGTTGGATAAGGGATGACAAATGCCGGATTGTGATAGCGTTCTTGTAAGGTATGGCGTAGTTTTATGAGCTGGGTAATGGATTCGTGCATCAGATCAATGGCATTGACGCCCCGTGCCGGATCACTGGAATGCCCGGATTTTCCTTCAATGCGGATCGCTTGGGCGATATGCCCTTTATGGGCGCGGATTGGCTGTAATGATGTGGGTTCGCCAATGATGGCAAAATCAGGCTGAAGATGGGTATTGGCAGCAAAGTAACGTGCACCCGCCATGGATGTCTCTTCGTCAGCAGTGGCCAGAATATACAGAGGGTGCGATAGTTTGCTGACATCGATATCCCGTAACGCATCAACGATAAAGGCAAAGAAGCCTTTCATGTCAGCCGTCCCAAGTCCATATAATTTGCCATCGCGTTCGGTCAGCGTGAAGGGATCTTGTGTCCAGCGCCCCTCATCAAAAGGAACGGTATCTGTATGGCCACATAGCAGCAAACCACCTGAACCACTGCCCAATGTTGCCAGCAGATTGAATTTACCTCTGGTTTCAGGGACGCCCTGAATTTCAATGGAAAACCCGATCTCTTTTAGCCATTCCGCCAGCAGATTGATAACAACTTCATTGCTTTGATCGTGTTCAGCATCGGTGGCGCTGATCGAAGGCGCCGCAATGAGCTGATGATATAATTTAATAAAAGACGGTAATTTAATATTCACTGTTGACAGCCCTTACTCATAATAGTATCAATATTCATGCATGTTTATTGCATATAAATGCAATGGGGTCATTGAATTAATATTATTGGGTTAATACTAAAGGTGAATAAATCCCATGTTGAATACGCTGATAGTTGGTGCCAGTGGTTATACCGGAGCTGAGTTAGCAGCATATCTGCAACGTCATCCCCATGTCCATCTTTCCGGCTTGATGGTTTCTTCTCAAAGTTTAGATGCAGGGAAATGTTTTTCTGAACTTCATCCACAATATCAAGGTATTGTGGATTTACCCTTACAGCCGCTAACTGAGGTGATTGAGGCGGCAAAAGGGATTGATGTCGTCTTTCTCGCCACTGCCCATGAAGTCAGCCATGATATTGCCCCGATATTTCTGGCAGCAGGTTGTATCGTATTTGATTTATCTGGTGCCTACCGCGTACAAAATACACAGTTCTATAAAAAATACTACGGATTTGAACATAAAAATACGCAGTGGTTGGAGCAAGCCGTATATGGGTTGGCAGAATGGCAAGCCGAGAAAATCAAGCAAGCACAATTGATTGCCGTTCCCGGCTGTTACCCTACCGTTTCCCAACTTTCCTTGAAACCGTTGCTTGAGCAAAACTTATTAGATACAGAACATTGGCCTGTTATCAACGCTGTCAGTGGTGTCAGTGGCGCTGGCCGAAAAGCGTCGATTGCCAATAGCTTCTGTGAAGTGAGTTTGCAACCGTATGGTGTTTTTAACCATCGTCATCAACCTGAAATCACCACACATTTAGGTACAGAGGTGATTTTCATCCCTCATTTGGGCAATTTCTCACGCGGTATTCTTGCCACAATTACCTGTAAGTTGAAATCTGGTGTGACAGAAGCACAAATTAGGGAAGCTTATCAACAGGCATATCATGATAAGCCGTTGGTACGGTTATATAGCAAAGGCGTTCCCGCGTTGAAAGCTGTTGTTGGTTCGCCATTCTGCGATATTGGTTTTGCTGTTCAGGGGCAACATCTGATCATCGTAGGAGCTGAGGATAATTTGTTGAAAGGCGCCGCGGCACAAGCAGTACAGTGCATGAATATTCGTTTTGGGTATGAAGAAACTCAGGCATTACTTTAACTTCTAAAATAACTGAATGCCGAAAAATTAAAATTCCGACAGAGGATAAATCCGATGGAGCCGTTAGTTATCAAGTTGGGTGGTGTGTTATTAGACAGTGAAGAAGCGCTGGAACGGTTATTTACCACATTACAGTTATATCGAAAAACACATAAACGTCCGCTGGTTATTGTACACGGCGGTGGTTGCTTGGTTGATGAGCTGATGCAACGATTGCAGATGCCTATTTTGAAAAAGCAAGGCTTGCGGGTTACCCCTGAGGATCAAGTTGACATCATTACGGGGACGCTTGCCGGAACTGCCAATAAGAAATTACTGGCGTGGGCAACAAAGTATCGTTTGCCTGCTATCGGATTATGTTTGGGTGATGGAGGGATGGTTAAAGTTTCTCAACTTGATGAAGAGCTTGGCCACACTGGAAAGGCTCAACCAGGATCACCTGATCTCCTGCAAATTTTGCTGGATGTAGGCTATATGCCGATTATCAGCTCGATTGGTATTACTGAGCAGGGTGAATTGATGAATGTGAATGCCGATCAAGCTGCGACAGCTATCGCGCAAGTACTGAATGCAGATTTGGTCTTGTTGTCCGATGTCAGCGGTATTCTGGATGGGAAAGGGAAAAAAATCCCAGAAGCCACGGCAGAGCAGATCAGGCAGCTTATCGATCAAGGCATTATTACTGACGGCATGATAGTGAAAGTGAATGCAGCGCTGGAAGCGGCAAAAACACTCGGACAACCCGTAGATATTGCGAGTTGGCGTCATGCAGATCAATTGATTGCGTTAT
This sequence comes from Xenorhabdus sp. TH1, assembly GCF_037260955.1. NCBI lineage: Bacteria > Pseudomonadati > Pseudomonadota > Gammaproteobacteria > Enterobacterales > Morganellaceae > Xenorhabdus > Xenorhabdus sp. TH1. Next base: position 3,626,456 of record NZ_CP147734.1, on the reverse strand, counting down.
TTAATGGCATACCTATTGGCACACGAATTTTGGCGTAATTGAACGTGTATTTACCGAACTTATGTTTTTACTAAAATTAAAAAGGTTACCCCTATGACTAAAAGCATTAAGAAAATCGTTTTGGCATATTCAGGTGGTTTAGATACATCCGCCATTATTCCGTGGTTGAAAGAACATTATGGCAATTGTGACGTGATTGCGTTTGTCGCTGATGTCGGCCAAAGTCGTGAAGATCTGGAAGGCGTGGAGCAAAAAGCGTTACGTTCTGGCGCTTCCGAATGCCATGTCGTTGATCTGCGCGAAGAGTTTATCAAAGAGTATGTTTATCCTGTGTTAAAAACTGGCGCCCTGTATGAGGGAAGTTATCTGCTTGGTACTTCAATGGCTCGTCCAATTATTGCCAAGGCGCAGGTTGAGCTGGCTCTGAAAGTAGGAGCGGATGCTGTCGCTCATGGCGCAACAGGTAAAGGTAATGATCAGGTTCGGTTTGAAAGCACTTATACCGCGTTGGCACCACATCTGAAAGTTGTGGCTCCGTGGCGGGAATGGGATCTGCGTTCCCGTGAAGCGCTGCTGGATTATTTAAAAGTTCGCGATATTCCGACAACCGCAACGCTGGAGAAAATCTATAGCCGTGACGAGAATGCATGGCATATTTCAACTGAAGGCGGGGTTCTGGAAAGCACGTGGAACGCTGCCAATAAAGATTGTTGGGCGTGGACAGTAGAGGTAGAAGAGGCACCCAATGAACCGGAGTATGTCACGGTGATGGTTGAAAGAGGTGAAGTGGTTGGTGTGAATGGTCAGGCACTTTCACCTTATCAATGCCTTGATGAGTTAAATAAGTTGGGAGCCAGGCACGGCATTGGCCGGATAGATATCGTGGAAAATCGTTTAGTAGGCATGAAATCCCGCGGTTGTTATGAAACTCCGGGGGGAACCATCATGATGGAAGCATTACGTGGTATCGAACAACTGGTTTTAGATCGTGATAGTTTCAAATGGCGTCAACAACTGGGGCTGGAGATGTCTTATGTGGTTTATGACGGCCGTTGGTTTGCACCATTGCGTCAATCAATTCAAGCGGCAGCAGAAATGTTAGCGGTCAGTGTCAGCGGTGAAGTTGTCCTGAAACTTTATAAAGGGCAGGTAACGGCAGTGCAGAAAAAATCAGCCAATAGCCTCTATTCTGAAGAATTCGCCACTTTTGGCGAGGATGAAGTTTACGATCACAGCCATGCAGAAGGGTTTATTCGCCTCTATTCGCTTTCTTCACGCATTCGTGCACTGAATAGCAAAAAGTAATTTTGGGGCGATCAACTTTTATACGCATTAAACTTCAAGTTGCAATTTACAACACGCTATGAAACCTGATATCTCCCTCGCGAAGCGGGGAGATATCACACGTATCTTGAAGTGAGATTGGTATAGTAATGAATAACGGTTAGAAAAACAGGAACGATATTATGGCACTTTGGGGTGGGCGTTTCAGTCAGGAAGCCGATCAGCGCTTCAAGCAATTTAATGATTCACTGCGTTTTGATTATCGTTTGGCGGAGCAGGATATTATTGGCTCGGTTGCGTGGTCAAAAGCGTTGGTTACGGTAGGCGTGTTCACTGCCGAAGAGCAGCAAAAGCTGGAACTAGCCTTAAATGAGTTACTGGATGAAGTGCGAACCAACCCCAAGGCCATTTTGCAAAGCGATGCGGAAGACATTCACAGTTGGGTTGAAGGGCAACTTATCACGAAAGTGGGCGATTTGGGTAAAAAACTCCATACGGGACGTAGCCGTAATGATCAGGTCGCAACTGACCTGAAATTATGGTGCAAAGATCAGATCGTCCACATCCTGACAGCATTAGTTGAGTTGCAACAAGCATTGGTATTCACTGCTGAAAATAATCAGGATGCAGTCATGCCAGGTTATACCCATTTACAGCGGGCGCAACCTGTCACTTTTGCCCATTGGTGTTTGGCCTATGTGGAAATGCTTAATCGTGATGAAAGCCGACTGCAAGATGCATTAAAGCGGTTGGATGTCAGTCCATTGGGATGCGGGGCATTGGCAGGAACGGCTTATGATATTGATCGTGAGCAACTGGCGTCATGGCTGGGCTTTGCTTCAGCGACACGCAATAGTCTGGATAGTGTGTCTGACCGTGATCATGTTTTGGAGCTACTGTCAGATGCGAGCATTAGTATGATTCATCTTTCGCGTTTGGCTGAAGATTTGATTTTCTTTAATAGCGGAGAGGCCGGCTTTGTTGAATTGTCGGATCGGGTAACTTCCGGCTCTTCCTTGATGCCGCAAAAGAAAAACCCAGATGCGTTGGAACTTATCCGCGGTAAGTGTGGACGGGTGCAAGGCGCATTGACGGGGATGATGATGACGTTAAAAGGGCTTCCTCTCGCCTACAATAAAGATATGCAGGAAGATAAGGAAGGCTTGTTTGATGCACTGGATACCTGGCTGGATTGTTTGCATATGGCGATACTGGTGTTGGATGGCATTCAGGTAAAACGCTCCCGTTGTGAGGAAGCAGCAAAGCAGGGATATGCTAATGCAACTGAGCTGGCGGATTATCTGGTGGCAAAAGGTGTTCCGTTCCGCGAGGCACATCACATTGTTGGTGAAGTTGTTGTTGCGGCAATTGACCGAGGTAAGGCACTGGAAGAACTTTCTCTATTTGAATTGCAAAAATTCAGCAATGTCATTGCCGTGGATGTCTATGACGTTTTATCGTTGCAATCGTGTTTAGACAAGCGACTGGCAAAAGGTGGAGTAGCGCAAGAACAAGTGAAGCAAGCGATTACTCAGGCCAAGAAGCGATTTAGCTAAAAACATCAGTAATCACATGCGGTTGATAGTTTTTTCCCCTCGTGGATATAATGATTTATTGGTCAATACTATCATTGATATCAAATGCTGAGGTTGGGAATGAATATCCGCGATCTGGAATACCTTGTAGCACTTGCTGAATACCGCCATTTTCGCCGAGCCGCTGATGCTTGTCATGTCAGCCAACCGACACTAAGCGGGCAAATCCGCAAACTGGAAGATGAGCTTGGCGTGATGCTGCTGGAACGTACTAGCCGCAAGGTATTATTTACCCAACAGGGAATGTTGCTAGTGGAACAGGCCAAAACCATTTTGAGAGAAGTGAAGGTTTTGCAGGAAATGGCCTCGCTTCAAGGTGAAAGTATGTCTGGGCCGTTGCATATCGGCCTTATTCCAACAATCGGTCCCTACCTCCTGCCACTTATTATTCCTGAACTGCATAAATTGTTTCCCAAATTGGAAATGTACCTGCATGAGGCTCAAACCCTAAATTTGTTGGCTCAACTTGATAGTGGCAAACTTGACTGCGCTATTTTGGCGTTGGTGAAAGAAACCGAAGCATTTATCGAAGTGCCATTATTTGAAGAACCCATGAAACTGGCGGTATATGAAGAGCATAAATGGGCTGGACGGGACAAAATTAAGATGGCGGAGCTATCCGGCGAGAAGTTATTGATGCTGGAAGATGGACACTGTTTGCGTGATCAGGCGATGGGATTTTGTTTTCAGGCTGGCGCCAAAGAAGATACCCATTTTAGGGCGACCAGTCTGGAAACTCTGCGCAATATGGTCGCGGCGGGGAGCGGTATTACGTTATTACCTGATTTATCAGTGCCGAATGAGAGAAGCCGGGATGGGGTTTGCTATCTGGAGTGTTATGAACCGGAACCGAAGCGCTCTGTCATATTGGTTTATCGTCCCGGCTCACCTCTGCGTGGTCGCTATGAGCAATTGGCAGAGGCGATTCGGACTAAAATGGGTAATTATTATGAAATACTTGGAAAAACCTCAAAATAATCGGTTTAGCCCATTCAGTGCTGCAACACGGTAGGCTTCTGCCATTGTTGGATAATTGAAGGTAGTATTAACGAAATATTCGATATTATTGCCTTCACCTTTCTGTTCCATAATGGCCTGACCAATATGAATGATCTCTGCCGCACGTTCGCCAAAACAGTGGATGCCTAAAATCTGTTTTGTCTCACGGTGGAACAGGATCTTGATGCTGCCAACATTCATACCGGCAATTTGTGCCCTTGCCAGATGTTTGAATTGGGCACGTCCTACCTCATAAGGAATTTTCATTGCGGTTAATTGCTGCTCAGTCTTACCAACGGAACTAATTTCAGGAATGGTATAAATGCCCGTTGGGATATCTTCCACCAGATGCAGATCAGCATGGCCTGTGATAATCGCTTTTGCCGCGATGCGTCCCTGATCATAGGCCGCAGAAGCCAAACTTGGATAACCAATAACATCCCCCACGGCATAGATGCTTTCATTGTTGGTTTGGTAGACGCGATTGACTTTCAGTAACCCGCGGTTATCTGTTTCCAGTCCAACATTTTCTAAACCGAGAGTGTCTGTATTGCCTGTTCTGCCATTGGCATACAGCAAACAATCCGCTTTGACTTTCTTACCGGATTTCAGGTGAACGATGACACCATTATCAAGGCCTTCAATTTTTTCATATTCTTCGTTATGACGAATGACTGTGCCACTATTCCAAAAATGGTAGGAGAGCGCATCAGACATTTCTTGATCAAGAAACGACAGAAGATGATCGCGAGTATTGATCAAATCCACCTTAACACCCAATCCGCGGAAAATAGAGGCATATTCACAACCAATCACGCCGGCACCATAAATAATGACATGCCGAGGTTCGTGATCCAGTTGCAGTATGGTATCGCTGTTATAAATACGGGAGTGGGTGAAATCGACATCAGGAGGGCAGTAAGGACGGGAGCCGGTGGCAATGATAATGTTGTCTGCACTTAAGATATCAACACTATCATCGGCATAACGCACACTGACCCGATGTTCATCAATGAAAGAGGCTTCTCCTGCAAACATTCGACAACGGTTACGTTCATAAAACCCTTGGCGCATCTTAGTTTGTTGGTTAATCACGACTTCAGCATGGCGGAGAATTTCTGAAAACGAGGAACGAAGAATGCGGGAGTTATCACTGTAGAGAGGATTTTGATTAAATTCGATAATACGACTAACAGCATGGCGGAGAGCTTTCGACGGGATTGTGCCCCAATGAGTACATCCACCACCGACATTATTATAACGTTCTATAACAGCAACGTTTTTGCCTTGTTTTACTAACCCCATTGCTGCTCCTTCCCCTCCGGGACCAGAGCCAATCACAATGGCATCAAAATGAGTATGTTGCATAGAGGAAAGACCTGTTTTTACACAAAATAACAACGCTATCTTAACATTACTTGATGCAATAACCCAATGAACATAAGGTTTTTATCTCATTGTTTAGAAATAAATCAGGAAAACATCGAATAATATCTTTAAGAGAACAATCACAGCAAACTTAGCAGAATCTGTTATATTTGCCTGATTAAAGTCGAGATAGATCAGGATTGTTGTGAGTAACGTAACCGGCGTTAGAGCAAAACAAAAAGAAAAAACCCGCCGCTCCCTGATTGAGGCGGCATTCAGCCAACTCAGTGCTGAACGCAGCTTTACCAGTTTGAGTCTACGGGAAGTGGCTCGGGAGGCGGGTATTGCACCAACTTCTTTTTATCGACATTTTCGCGATGTGGATGAACTGGGTCTGACGATGGTGGATGAAAGTGGTTTGATGTTGCGTCAGTTAATGCGTCAAGCCCGCCAGCGTATTGCCAAAGGTGGCAGTGTCATCCGTACTTCGGTTTCAACCTTTATGGAGTTTATTGGCAACAATCCTAATGCGTTCCGGCTGTTACTGCGTGAACGCTCCGGTACATCGGCTGAATTTCGTGCGGCTGTAGCACGAGAAATCCAACATTTTATTGCCGAATTGGCAGACTATCTCGAGCAAGCCAGCCATATGCCACGTCATTTTACCGAAATACAAGCCGAGGCGATGGTGACAATCGTGTTCAGTGCAGGTGCAGAAGCGTTGGATATTGATGAAGAAAAAAGGCGTCGTCTCGAAGAACGTTTAGTTTTGCAACTCCGCATGATTTCCAAAGGTGCTTATTATTGGTATCGTCGTGAGCAAGAAAGAAAACTGTCCCTAAAGTGATCCCTAAAACCTCTGAATAATAATGAAAGGAGAATAATACGATGGAACAATACCGCCAAGATAAAAGCACAATGTTGCTGGCGCTTATCGTTGGAATGGCAACACACGGAACTTTCTCAGCATTTTTTAATTCATTTGTCCCTTTTTCTATTTTCCCGCTTATTGCACTGGCACTCTCTTTGTATTGTCTCCATCAACGTTATTTGAATTATCCAATGGCAGAAGGATTACCAAAACTAGCGACGGGATGTTTCTTGTTAGGTATATTCATGTATAGCGCATTTATTCGGATGGAATATCCAGCAATTGGATCTAATTTATTATCTGTCATTATTGGCACAGTTTTGGTGTTTTGGATCTACCTAAAGATGAAAAAGCGCAAGCAGCAAGTAGCGTTCACTTCAGAAAGCCAAAACTAACCGCTTTTATTGAGAATGGTTCAATAAAAAACGCCACGAAATTGACTCTGTGGCGTTTTGTTTTTTTTATGACGACTAAGTTCTTTTTTCTAGCAGAACACCGCACTCCATATGATGGGTATAAGGGAATTGGTCAAAGAGCGCCAGTTGGCTGATTTTGTGGGTCTGTGTTAGCGTTTCCAGATTTTGGCAGAGCGTTTCTGGATTACAGGAAATATAAAGAATACGTGGATATGCTTGAACCATTTTTAATGTTTCTTCATCCAGTCCGCTGCGCGGTGGATCAACAAAAATGGTTTCACATTGATAACTGTTTAAATCAATTCCTTGCAAGCGATTGAATTCACGCTCTCCATTCATCGCCTGAGTAAATTCTTCTGCTGACATGCGGATAATCTGTACATTATCAATTTTGTTCGCTGCAATATTAAATTGGGCAGCCGCCACTGAAGGTTTGGCTATTTCTGTCGCCAATACTCGTTCAAAATTCTGCGCCAGTGCCAGAGAGAAATTACCATTACCGCAATACAGCTCAAGTAAGTCACCTTTCGAGTCTTTGGTGATATCAATTGCCCATTCCAACATATGCACATTGATATTGGCATTCGGCTGGGTGAAACTATTTTCAACTTGACGATAAATCATCGTCTTGCCTGCAACAGGCAGTACTTCATCAATATAGTCATGGTCAAGCATGATCTTAGTTTTTGCTGCGCGTCCAATAAGGTGCACATCAAACCCTGTTGCTATGAGTTGAGTACGCAGAGCAGTTGCATGTTCACGCCATTCATCCCCCAGTTTTTTGTGGTAAAGCAGAGAGACAATGATTTTGTCACTGCGGGTAGAAAGGTAATCCACTTGAAACAGTTTATGGCGTAAGATGGGATTGTCTTTTACGCCAGCAATGATGGCTTGCATCATTTTATTGATTAGCTGATTGGCAACGGGAAATTGATCAATGCGGATACGCTGTTTAGTCTGCTGATCAAACATAATGTGATAGAGATCATCTTCCTCATGCCAGATACGGAATTCTGCGCGCATTCTGTAATGTGATGCCGGGGAACGGAAAACTTCAGGCTCAGGTGCGCTAAAGGGGAGCATCATTCCTTTTAAACGATGGACTTTCTCCATCAATTGATTTTCATAATTTTCCGTTGGCAAAGCATTCTGCATTATCGGGTTCTCGTATGGTCGCGTTAAGAAAAATTTCCGAGCGGCATTGTAGGGCAAGTGCAAAGGATGTCCAGTTTTCTGGTTTATCAGTGCTTTTTTTGATAGAGAGGCATTCTGGACACGCTAAAGTCTTCATCGTAGCATGACTCTTTATAGTTAAAATAGCTAGCCAGATAACACACACATTCTCATTACAAATCTTATGGCAAATAAAAAGCAAGCTCTTCTATATACTGCGTCCGTGGCGATATTTTCTGGTTGGAACCATCTTGCAATTGCAGATAACCAGGATACGTTGGTGGTTACAGCTAATCGCTTTAAGCAGCCGGTTTCTTCAGTGTTGGCGCCAACGACAGTAGTAACTCGTGAAGATATAGATCGTTGGCAATCCAGTAGCTTGGTTGATGTTTTGCGCCGTTTGCCGAGTATTGATATTGCGCAGAATGGTGGTATTGGGCAGCATTCTTCTTTATTTGTTCGTGGTACGAACTCAAACCATACACTGGTGCTGGTGGATGGACTCCGTTTGAATCAGGCAGGTATTACCGGAGCCGCCGATTTTAGCCAAATCCCAATTTCAATGGTGCAAAGAATAGAATATATCCGTGGTGCGCGTTCGGCTGTATACGGTTCTGATGCCATTGGTGGCGTGATTAATATTATTACAAAACGGCAACAACGCGGGACAACACTGAATGCGGGGATCGGCTCGAATGGATATCAGAACTATAATGGTTCAACACAGCAAAAATTTGGTGAGAATACTTTATTAACTACAGCTGCAGGTTATACCTATACCAAAGGGTTTGATGTGATAGTTGATGGTAAAACAGGGGGATATCGTCAGCCAGATCGTGATGGTTTTATGGGTAAAATGTTGTGGTTGGAAATTGATCATAAAATAAATGAGCAAATGAGCGGGTTTGCTCGAGCCTATGGATTTAATAATCGGACCGCTTATGATGCATGGAACTTCGGCGAAGCAGACACGCGCGAACTGTTCAGTCGTTCCTATGATGCGGGGCTTCAATTTAATCAAGGCCTCTATTCTTCCCAATTCATTGTCAGTTACAGTCGTGTTAAAGATTACAATTATGTTCCTAAGCATGGGCGTTATGGCACAAACTCCAGTCTAAGTGATTCAAAACAATACAATGTGCAGTGGGGAAATACGTGGCAGGTTGCTCATGGTGCAATCAGTAGTGGGATTGACTGGAAAAGAGAATGGATCGCCGCAGGCTCTAATAACATCCCTGTACAGAAACATG
>NZ_CP147734.1:2670000-3612500 GCF_037260955.1 Xenorhabdus sp. TH1 | reverse complement strand
CAGCGACATGTAAGTGTCGTTGGGTAGGGGAGCGTTCTGTAAGCCGTTGAAGGTCCACTGTGAGGTGGGCTGGAGGTATCAGAAGTGCGAATGCTGACATAAGTAACGATAAAGCGGGTGAAAAACCCGCTCGCCGGAAGACCAAGGGTTCCTGTCCAACGTTAATCGGGGCAGGGTGAGTCGACCCCTAAGGCGAGGCTGAAAAGCGTAGTCGATGGGAAACAGGTTAATATTCCTGTACGGGCCCGAATTGCGATGGGGGGACGGAGAAGGCTAGGCAAGCCGGGCGACGGTCGTCCCGGTTTAAGTGTGTAGGTGGGCTAACTTGGCAAATCCGGTTAGCCACAACACTGAGGCACGATGACGAGGCACCACGGTGCTGAAGTTGCTGATGCCCCGCTTCCAGGAAAAGCCCCTAAGCTCCAGATTCGGGTCCATCGTACCCCAAACCGACACAGGTGGTCAGGTAGAGAATACTCAGGCGCTTGAGAGAACTCGGGTGAAGGAACTAGGCAAAATGGTGCCGTAACTTCGGGAGAAGGCACGCTGGCGTTAGGTGAAGGAACCTGCTTCCGGAGCCGAGGCCAGTCGCAGATACCAGCTGGCTGCAACTGTTTAATAAAAACACAGCACTGTGCAAACACGAAAGTGGACGTATACGGTGTGACGCCTGCCCGGTGCTGGAAGGTTAATTGATGGGGTTATCGCCTCGGCGAGAAGCTCTTGATCGAAGCCCCAGTAAACGGCGGCCGTAACTATAACGGTCCTAAGGTAGCGAAATTCCTTGTCGGGTAAGTTCCGACCTGCACGAATGGCGTAATGATGGCCAGGCTGTCTCCACCCGAGACTCAGTGAAATTGAACTCGCTGTGAAGATGCAGTGTACCCGCGGCAAGACGGAAAGACCCCGTGAACCTTTACTATAGCTTGACACTGAACATGGAGCCTTGATGTGTAGGATAGGTGGGAGGCTTGGAAGTGTGGACGCCAGTCTGCATGGAGCCATCCTTGAAATACCACCCTTGAATGTTTGATGTTCTAACGCCGGCCCGTTATCCGGGTTGCGGACAGTGTCTGGTGGGTAGTTTGACTGGGGCGGTCTCCTCCCAAAGTGTAACGGAGGAGCACGAAGGTTAGCTAATCACGGTCGGACATCGTGAGGTTAGTGCAAAGGCATAAGCTAGCTTGACTGCGAGAGTGACGGCTCGAGCAGGTACGAAAGTAGGTCTTAGTGATCCGGTGGTTCTGCATGGAAGGGCCATCGCTCAACGGATAAAAGGTACTCCGGGGATAACAGGCTGATACCGCCCAAGAGTTCATATCGACGGCGGTGTTTGGCACCTCGATGTCGGCTCATCACATCCTGGGGCTGAAGTAGGTCCCAAGGGTATGGCTGTTCGCCATTTAAAGTGGTACGCGAGCTGGGTTTAGAACGTCGTGAGACAGTTCGGTCCCTATCTGCCGTGGGCGTTGGAAGATTGCAAGGGGCTGCTCCTAGTACGAGAGGACCGGAGTGGACGCACCACTGGTGTTCGGGTTGTCATGCCAATGGCACTGCCCGGTAGCTAAGTGCGGAAGAGATAACCGCTGAAAGCATCTAAGCGGGAAACTTGCCTTAAGATGAGTCTTCCCTTACCCCTAGAGGGTACTGAAGGAACGTTCGAGACGAGGACGTGGATAGGCCGGGTGTGTAAGCGTTGCGAGACGTTGAGCTAACCGGTACTAATGAACCGTGCGGCTTAACCTGACAACACCGAAGGGGTTTTCGGGAGTGGAAAGAGAGAGAAGGGTTTCAGCGTAGAAAAACAGCTTGTTCGGGATTGAAAACAGGATTTGTCTGGCGGCAATAGCGCGGTGGTCCCACCTGACCCCATGCCGAACTCAGCAGTGAAACGCCCGTAGCGCCGATGGTAGTGTGGGGTCTCCCCATGTGAGAGTAGGGCACTGCCAGACATCAATTTATAAGTGTTGCCGATATAGCAACACTTTTATTTTTAGCATTTGCTGATATGGCTCAGTTGGTAGAGCACACCCTTGGTAAGGGTGAGGTCCCCAGTTCGAATCTGGGTATCAGCACCATGAATAATATGTTCGGCGAATAAAACAGAATTTGCTTGGCGGCAATAGCGCGGCGGTCCCACCTGACCCCATGCCGAACTCAGTAGTGAAACGCCGTAGCGCCGATGGTAGTGTGGGGTCTCCCCATGCGAGAGTAGGGAACTGCCAAGCTTTAATATCCAGTCAAAAGGCCACTCATATGAGTGGCCTTTTGCGTTTTTAGCAAAAACTACTTACTTATCTTTCAAATATAGAGTCTGATAGACTACGACTTAAATTACCCTATTGAGTTTGAAATGAATGTCTGTCTGTCAATCTACTCAACTAAAAGCGTTTAACACGTTTGGCATTTCAGCCAGTGCTGATCATATTGGAATAGCGACTTCTATTGAATCGCTTTTGGCATTATGGCAAGAAGCAATGGAAAAGAATCATCCTATTTTATTATTGGGGGGAGGGAGTAACATCCTTTTCACCGAAAATTTTAAAGGTACTGTGATCTTAAATCGTATTCTTGGTATCAATATACAAGAGTCAGATACTGCATGGCATATTCATGTTGGTGCAGGTGAAAATTGGCATGAACTGATTACTTATTTATTTAAACAACGGATTTATGGCTTGGAGAATTTAGCCTTAATACCTGGAAATGTTGGTTCTGCTCCAATCCAGAATATTGGAGCATATGGCGTTGAATTTAAACATGTCTGTGAATATGTGGATTTTGTTGAGCTGAAAACCGGTAATTCAATTCGTCTAACGGCGAATGGGTGTCAATTTGCGTATAGAGACAGCATCTTTAAGCATCAATATAAAGATGGTTATGCTATTACAGCGGTTGGTTTATGTTTGAATAAGAAGTGGGAACCCATTTTAACGTACGGTGCCTTAGCGCAGTTCTCACGAGAAAAAGTGACACCAGAGCAAATATTCGATGCTGTGTGTGAAATGCGCCAGAGTAAGTTGCCAGATCCTGCGTTGATGGGGAATGCAGGCAGTTTCTTCAAAAACCCTATTGTACCAATTGAGTTAGCAGACAGGATTAAGTCTGAATATCCCAATTGTCCTCAATACCCTCATGATGAGCATAGCGTAAAGATTGCTGCGGGTTGGCTTATCGAACAATGTCAATTGAAGGGTTATGCTATTGGTGGCGCTGCCGTACACCTGAAACAGTCATTGGTATTAATTAATACAGGTAATGCAACGGGACAAGATGTCATTACCTTAGCTTCTTATGTACGTAATAAGGTTGCAGAAAAATTTAATATCTTCTTAGAGCCTGAGGTACGCTTCATTGGTAGTGCAGGTGAAATAGACGCAGTGGAATGTATTTCATGAAAGATCTTAGTATCCCATTAAAATTAATTAAAGTGTTATCTGATGGCGAAATTCATTCAGGCCAACAACTTGGTCAGGAATTGGGAATGAGCCGAGCAGGGATCAATAAACATATTCAAACTATTCGTGAATGGGGAGTAGAGGTTCTCACTCTTTCAGGTAAAGGTTATCGCTTTCCTGCTCCAATGAATCTTCTGGATAAAGAAATTATTGAAAACTATCTTCCTAATGATCGTATTGAAGTGATACCTGTCATTGATTCCACTAACCAATATATTCTGGAAAAGTTAGCAGAGCTCGATTCAGGAGATGCCTGTGTTGCAGAATATCAATATGCCGGTAGAGGGCGCCGTGGTAGAAAGTGGGTTTCTGCTTTTGGCCGTAACTTATATCTATCTATGTATTGGCGTTTGGAACAAGGACCAGCAGCAGCGATAGGTTTAAGTTTGGTCGTTGGTATTATCATTGCTGAAGTTCTTAATCGCCAGGGAGCAGAAAGCGTAAAAGTAAAATGGCCAAATGACTTATACTTAGATGATAAAAAACTTGCTGGAATATTGGTTGAGTTGACGGGAAAAACGGGAGATGCAGCCCATGTTGTTATCGGAATAGGCATGAATATTTCGATGAGTAGCGATCAACAGAGATCAATTAATCAAAATTGGACTAATTTACAGCAATCAGGAACGATTATTGAACGGAATAAGTTGGTTGCTGAAATCATAGTGGAACTTAAAAAAGCGTTAATCCAGTTTGAAAATGAAGGGCTAAATTCTTTCATTCCTCGGTGGTTTGAATTAGATAATTTTATTAATCGTTCAGTGAAATTAATTATTGGTGATCAGGAAGTTCATGGGATAGCTCGTGGAATAGATCAACAAGGGGCTTTATTACTTGATATTGACGGAGTTGTTACACCTTATATCGGTGGTGAAATTTCCTTGAGAGGTTGTTGAATATAAAGCCGGAAATATTTCCGGCTTTTTGTTTTATTTTCTTAATCTGACGCTTTCAATCGTATGATTAATGCCTTTCGTCATAATTAAGCTAGCTCGTTCTCTCGTGGGTAAGATGTTTTGCTGTAAGTTTAATCCATTAATTTCCCGCCAAATATTCGATGCTACTTTTATCGCTTCTTCTGTCGTTAGTTTGGAATAATTGTGAAAATAAGAATCAGGATCGGAAAACGCGCCTTGTCGAAACTTAAGAAAACGATTGACGTACCATTGTTGGAGTAATTCTTCCGGCGCATCTACATAAATAGAAAAATCAACAAAATCAGAGACAAATACATGGTGTGGTTCATGTGGATAATCCATGCCACTTTGTAATACGTTTAAACCTTCAAGGATAAGAATATCGGGCTTTTCGATAATAAGTTGTTCATGAGGAACGATGTCATAGCTTAGGTGAGAATATACCGGTGCGATAACTTTGTCTGCACCTGATTTTATATCGGAGACAAATTTGACCAAGCTACGCATATCATAGGATTCAGGGAATCCCTTTTTTTTCATTAACCCACGTTCATTTAATATATTGTTGGAGTGTAAAAAACCATCTGTTGTCACTAACTTGACACGACGATGTTCTGGCCAACGACTTAGCAGCGCCTGTAATAAGCGTGCGGTTGTACTTTTTCCGACAGCAACGCTGCCTGCTATACCAATAACATAAGGTATTTTTTGTTCATCCGTCCCCAAAAACTGTTCAAGAACAGCTTGCCGTCGTAAATTGGAGCTAATGTAAAAATTGAGTAGACGTGACAATGGAAGATAGATTTCAATCACTTCATCTATTGAAATTTCTTCGTTGATCCCTTTTAAAGCAGCGACTTCTTCTTTTGTTAATGTTAACGGCACCGAGTCACGCAATGTGGCCCAATGTTTGCGATCAAATTGTAAATATGGAGTCGTCAAAAAAGATTCTTTCTTATTCATAAGCCAACATCTGCCTGTCTATGCAGGTTGGACAGGTTGTTGAGAACACCCGTATCCGACAAAAAAATAAATCTCATCATATCGGTTGCGCTATCGTAGGCGTAGAATTTTTTATGATTTTAGTCATTTTTTTGATGGCAAATGCAAAAATGTATTATTTTTTAGCCTATTATGACCGTCAGTGTCTTTCTTTCATAAAGAGAAAGACAACTGTGATTCAACTAACTTTCAAAAAAATAATTGTCAGATGCATTTACGGGTTCTTCCTGCACAAGAGTTGTTTGTTGGATATTTAAGCTGAAACTATTGAAAAAAACACCACAAGCACCAAAAATGGCTGTTTTGTGAGCGAAAGAACAAAAAAAGCAATTTTTTTGTTGCATCGAGGGCCAACTCTTCCTAGAATGCGCAGCACTTGATGCCGGCATAGCTCAGTTGGTAGAGCAACTGACTTGTAATCAGTAGGTCCCGAGTTCGACTCTTGGTGCCGGCACCATTAAAAATTTGGAAAGGTGGGGTTCCCGAGCGGCCAAAGGGAGCAGACTGTAAATCTGCCGTCACAGACTTCGAAGGTTCGAATCCTTCCCCCACCACCATTAACCAGTTTCGATCTTGAGTGTTCTGCTCGAGTTATACTCTAGAAAAAACACTTAAGATATAGTATACAGCTGATTAAAGTCAGGTAGCCGAGTTCACGCGGGCATCGTATAATGGCTATTACCTCAGCCTTCCAAGCTGATGATGCGGGTTCGATTCCCGCTGCCCGCTCCAAGATGTGCTGATATAGCTCAGTTGGTAGAGCACACCCTTGGTAAGGGTGAGGTCGGCAGTTCGAATCTGCCTATCAGCACCACTTCTCCTGTTCTTACCTCCTGATTTTCTTCCTGTAAATATCTCGCAAGCAATTGCTTGGTTGATGTGGTGAAACCACCGATTCCGTGTCTTAGAGGGACAACCTAATGTCTAAAGAAAAGTTTGAACGTTCAAAACCGCACGTTAACGTTGGTACTATCGGCCACGTTGACCACGGTAAAACTACCCTGACTGCTGCAATCACTACCGTTTTGGCAAAAACTTACGGCGGTAACGCGCGTGCATTCGACCAGATCGATAACGCACCAGAAGAAAAAGCGCGTGGTATCACCATCTCTACTTCTCACGTAGAGTACGATACTCCAACTCGCCACTACGCACACGTTGACTGCCCAGGCCACGCCGACTACGTGAAAAACATGATCACCGGTGCTGCTCAGATGGACGGCGCGATCCTGGTAGTTGCTGCAACTGATGGCCCAATGCCACAGACTCGTGAGCACATCCTGCTGGGTCGTCAGGTTGGCGTTCCTTACATCATCGTGTTCCTGAACAAATGTGACATGGTTGATGATGAAGAGCTGTTGGAACTGGTGGAAATGGAAGTTCGTGAGCTGCTGTCTCAGTACGATTTCCCAGGCGACGACACCCCAATCATCCGTGGTTCTGCGCTGAAAGCGCTGGAAGGCGATGCTGAGTGGGAAGCGAAAGTTATCGAACTGGCTGAAGCACTGGATTCTTACATCCCAGAACCAGAGCGTGACATTGACAAGCCATTCCTGCTGCCAATCGAAGACGTATTCTCTATCTCTGGCCGTGGTACTGTAGTTACCGGTCGTGTAGAGCGTGGTATCGTTAAAGTTGGTGACGAAGTTGAAATCGTAGGTATCAAAGAGACGACCAAAACCACTTGTACCGGCGTTGAAATGTTCCGCAAACTGCTGGACGAAGGCCGTGCGGGTGAGAACGTGGGTGTTCTGCTGCGTGGTACTAAGCGTGATGACGTTGAGCGTGGTCAGGTTCTGGCGAAGCCAGGCTCTATCCACCCACACACTCAGTTCGAATCTGAAGTGTATATCCTGAGCAAAGATGAAGGTGGTCGTCATACGCCATTCTTCAAAGGTTACCGTCCACAGTTCTACTTCCGTACGACTGACGTAACCGGTACTATCGAACTGCCAGAAGGCGTAGAGATGGTAATGCCAGGCGACAACATCAACATGAAAGTGACTCTGATTGCGCCAATCGCAATGGACGAAGGTCTGCGTTTTGCAATCCGTGAAGGTGGCCGTACTGTAGGCGCCGGTGTTGTTGCTAAAGTTATTGCTTAATCTTTAATTATCAAAAGATTATGAGAAAGAGGGGCCTTGGCTCCTCTTTTTTTATTTTGAGCCACCGAAATTGGTGGTTTTTTGTTATTCAACAAAATAAAAACAATAATTGAAATGATATTTATTTCTATTTACAATTCCGGGGTATCGCTTATTTTATAAGCGTAGACCATTTTGGGTAGGGGGTTACCCGACCTAAATAGTCATCAAGAGTGTGTAAATAGTTAGAAGAGTGCTTCCATGTATGTTTGTCTCTGCAATGCAATAAGCGATAAAACCATACGCAATGCTGTTCATCAGCAACATATTCGTTCTATCAGAGAGTTGAGGAGTTTTGTTCCTGTAGGAAGCGACTGCGGAAAATGTATACGTCAAGCACGTGAAATAATGAATGAGGAGATTGCCCTGTTACCTCCAATAAATAATGTTGCCTAAAATAAGCACAATTTTCTTGCAATTACTCTGCCAAATTAGTACTACACTTTATGTGACTGGAAGCGGAGGAACTTGCTATGAAAGGTGATAAAAAAATAATTGCACATTTGAATAAACTTCTCGGCAATGAACTTGTCGCCATCAATCAATATTTCTTGCATGCCCGAATGTTTAAGAACTGGGGATTGATACGTTTGAATGACGTCGAGTATCACGAGTCCATTGATGAGATGAAGCACGCAGATAAATTTATCGAACGTATTCTTTTTCTGGAGGGGGTGCCAAATCTACAAGATCTGGGCAAGCTCAATATCGGAGAAGATGTAGAAGAAATGCTGAAATCTGATCTGGAATTAGAATTACGTGGTGCAAAGGATCTCAGAGAAGCAATCGCATATGCCGATTCAGTTCATGATTATGTTAGTCGAGACTTGATGATAGAGGTGCTTGCCGATGAAGAAAATCATATTGATTGGTTGGAAACTCAACTTGAACTGATAGCTAGAATTGGAATACAAAATTACATTCAATCTCAGCTTAGTGAAGAAGAATAACTATAGTTTGTCGCCCTATAATTTGATGTATATAGGGCGTTTTCCTTCCATTTCCTTTCTTGCTTTCCCCTTTCTTGTCTGTACTTTTGCATAGATTTCACTCTTAATATTGCTTTGTGGGTAAATTCACGTATAATGCGCGGGCTTACCTACACAGAGTAGGACTGATTTATTAATCGGTAATGAGCGGTGAGTAACCGCCATTTAAAATACCTCCGATATGGGGGTTATGCACAGAACGATTACACTCCCCCATCAACCGAAATGGGTGTGAGGAGTAATTATTTACGTTTATAAAATAGTTGGAGCTCTGGTCTCATGCAGAACCAAAGAATCCGTATCCGCCTGAAAGCATTTGATCATCGTTTGATCGATCAATCAACTGCGGAAATCGTAGAGACTGCGAAGCGCACTGGTGCGCAAGTTCGTGGCCCGATCCCTCTGCCAACTCGTAAAGAGCGTTTTACCGTTCTGATTTCTCCACACGTTAATAAAGATGCGCGTGATCAGTACGAAATTCGCACTCACAAACGTCTGGTTGACATCGTTGAGCCAACCGAGAAAACCGTTGATGCTCTGATGCGTCTGGATCTGGCTGCCGGTGTAGATGTGCAGATCAGCCTGGGTTAATCAGGTCATTGAACGATTGAGAGGTTGAAACAATGATTGGTTTAGTCGGTAAAAAAGTGGGCATGACTCGTATCTTCACTGAAGATGGCGTTTCAATCCCTGTAACTGTTATCGAAATCGAAAATAACCGTGTAACTCAAGTTAAAAACAAAGAGACTGACGGTTATCGTGCAATTCAGGTAACGACTGGTAGCAAAAAAGCTAGTCGTGTTAAGAAAGCTGAAGCGGGTCATTTCGCTAAAGCTGGCGTTGAAGCTGGCCGCATTCTGCGTGAATTCCGCCTGTCAGAAGACGACGCTGAATTCACTGTAGGTCAAAGCATTAGCGTTGAAATTTTCGCTGACGTTAAAAAAGTTGACGTTACTGGTACATCTAAAGGTAAAGGTTTCGCGGGTACTGTTAAACGCTGGAACTTCCGTACTCAGGATGCTACCCATGGTAACTCCTTGTCTCACCGCGTTCCGGGTTCTATCGGTCAGAACCAGACTCCGGGCAAAGTGTTCAAAGGCAAGAAAATGGCAGGCCAACTGGGTAATGAGCGCGTAACCGTTCAGAGCTTAGATGTAGTACGTGTTGACGCTGAGCGTAACCTGCTGCTGGTCAAAGGTGCTGTTCCAGGTGCAACGAACAGTAACCTGATCGTAAAACCGGCTGTCAAGGCGTAACGTCGAGGAGATAGGAATGGAATTGGTAATCAAAGACGCGCAAAGCGCGCTGACTGTTTCCGAAACTACCTTCGGGCGTGATTTCAATGAAGCGCTTGTGCATCAAGTAGTTGTTGCATATGCAGCTGGTGCTCGTCAAGGTACTCGTGCTCAGAAAACTCGTGCCGAAGTTTCTGGTTCAGGTAAAAAACCATGGCGTCAGAAAGGCACTGGCCGTGCGCGTTCTGGTTCTATTAAGAGTCCAATTTGGCGCTCTGGTGGTGTAACTTTCGCAGCGAAACCACAGGACCACAGTCAAAAAGTTAATAAAAAGATGTACCGCGGTGCCCTGAAAAGCATCCTGTCTGAACTGGTACGTCAAGATCGTCTAATCGTTGTCGAGAAGTTCTCTGTAGAAGCACCTAAGACTAAGTTGCTGGTACAGAAACTGAAAGAAATGGCTCTGGAAGACGTGCTGATTGTCACTAGCGAAGTTGATGAGAATCTGTTCTTAGCAGCTCGTAACCTGTACAAGGTTGACGTTCGTGACACAGCAGGTATCGATCCTGTAAGCCTGATTGCCTTCGACAAAGTGGTTATGACTGCTGAAGCTGTGAAGCAAGTTGAGGAGATGCTGGCATGATCCGTGAAGAACGTCTGCTGAAAGTACTGCGCGCGCCGCACGTATCTGAAAAAGCTTCTACAGCGATGGAAAAAAGCAACACCATCGTTCTCAAAGTTGCGAAAGACGCGACTAAAGCAGAGATCAAAGCTGCCGTACAGAAACTGTTTGAAGTTGAAGTTGAAGGTGTAAACACTTTGCTGGTAAAAGGCAAAGTTAAACGCCACGGACAGCGTATTGGTCGTCGTAGCGACTGGAAAAAGGCTTACGTCACCTTGAAAGAAGGCCAGAACCTGGACTTCGTTGGCGGCGCTGAGTAAGTCGGAGGAGTAAAGAACAATGGCAATTGTTAAATGTAAACCTACGTCTCCGGGCCGTCGCCACGTTGTTAAAGTGGTTAACCCTGAGCTGCATAAGGGTAAACCTTATGCTCCGTTGTTGGAAAAAAACAACAAAACCGGTGGTCGTAACAACAATGGTCGTATTACCACTCGTCACATTGGTGGTGGCCATAAACAGCATTATCGTCTGATTGACTTTAAACGTAACAAAGACGGTATCCCTGCTGTTGTTGAGCGTCTGGAATATGATCCAAACCGTTCAGCAAACATCGCACTGGTTCTGTACAAAGACGGTGAACGTCGTTACATCCTTGCGCCTAAGGGCCTGAAAGCGGGTGATCAAATCCAGTCTGGTGCTGATTCAGCGATCAAGACCGGTAACGCTCTGCCAATGCGCAACATTCCGGTTGGTTCTACTGTTCACAACATAGAAATGAAACCAGGTAAAGGTGGCCAGTTGGCTCGTTCAGCAGGTGCTTATGCTCAGATCGTTGCTCGTGATGGTTCTTATGTAACCCTGCGTCTGCGTTCTGGTGAAATGCGTAAAGTTCTGTCTGATTGCCGCGCTACTTTAGGTGAAGTTGGTAACGCAGAACATATGCTGCGCGTTCTGGGTAAAGCTGGTGCAAGCCGCTGGCGTGGTATTCGTCCTACCGTTCGTGGTACGGCGATGAACCCAGTAGACCATCCACATGGTGGTGGTGAAGGTCGTAACTTTGGTAAACACCCTGTAACTCCATGGGGCATCCAGACCAAAGGTAAGAAGACCCGTAGCAACAAACGTACTGATAAATATATCGTACGTCGCCGTTCTAAAAAATAATTAGAGGATAAACCATGCCACGTTCTCTCAAGAAAGGTCCATTTATTGACCTGCACTTGCTGAAGAAGGTAGAGAAAGCGGTGGAAAGCGGAGACAAAAAGCCTATTAAGACTTGGTCCCGTCGTTCAACGATCTTTCCTAACATGATCGGTTTGACCATCGCTGTCCATAATGGTCGTCAGCATGTACCAGTTTTTGTTTCCGACGAAATGGTTGGTCACAAACTGGGTGAATTCGCGCCGACCCGTACTTATCGCGGCCATGCGGCCGATAAAAAGGCTAAAAAGCGCTAAGGTAGGAGGAAGAGATGGAAACTATCGCTAAACATCGCCACGCTCGTTCTTCTGCTCAGAAGGTTCGCCTTGTGGCTGACCTGATCCGCGGTAAGAAAGTGTCGCAAGCTCTGGAAACTCTGACCTATACCAACAAAAAAGCTGCTGGTTTAGTGAAGAAAGTACTTGAGTCTGCTATTGCTAACGCAGAACACAACGATGGCGCTGACATCGATGATCTGAAAGTCACGAAAATTTTCGTAGACGAAGGCCCAACTATGAAGCGTATTATGCCTCGTGCCAAAGGCCGTGCAGATCGTATCCTGAAGCGCACCAGCCACATCACTGTGGTTGTGTCCGATCGCTGAGACTCTGGAGACTAGCAATGGGTCAGAAAGTACATCCTAATGGTATTCGTCTGGGTATTGTCAAACCTTGGAACTCTACCTGGTATGCGAATACCAAAGAATTCGCTGACAACCTGGACAGCGACTTTAAAGTTCGCCAGTACTTGAACAAAGAACTGGTTAAAGCATCTATTTCACGTATCGTTATCGAACGTCCTGCGAAAAGCATCCGTGTGACTATTCACACTGCTCGTCCAGGCATTGTAATCGGTAAAAAAGGTGAAGACGTTGAAAAACTGCGTAAGGCTGTAGCGGATATCGCTGGCGTTCCTGCGCAGATCAATATTGCCGAAGTACGTAAACCTGAACTGGACGCAAAACTGGTTGCTGACAGCATCAGTTCACAGCTGGAACGTCGTGTCATGTTCCGCCGTGCTATGAAACGTGCTGTACAGAACGCTATGCGTTTGGGCGCTAAAGGTATCAAAGTGGAAGTCAGCGGCCGTCTGGGCGGTGCTGAAATTGCACGTACTGAGTGGTATCGTGAAGGTCGTGTACCTCTGCATACTCTGCGTGCAGACATCGACTACAATACTTCTGAAGCGCACACCACTTATGGTGTAATCGGCGTTAAGGTATGGATCTTCAAAGGTGAGATCCTGGGTGGTATGGCTGCAGTTGAACAGGCGGAAAAACCGGCTGCTCAACCTAAAAAGCAGCAGCGTAAAGGCCGCAAGTAAGGAGAGTCGCTGATGTTACAACCAAAGCGTACGAAATTCCGTAAAGTGCACAAAGGCCGCAACCGTGGTCTGGCTGCAGGTGCGGATGTTAGCTTCGGCACTTTCGGTCTGAAAGCTGTAGGCCGTGGTCGTCTGACTGCTCGTCAGATCGAAGCGGCACGTCGTGCTATGACCCGTGCAATTAAACGTCAAGGTAAAATCTGGATCCGTGTGTTCCCAGACAAACCTATCACCGAAAAGCCACTCGAAGTGCGTATGGGTAAAGGTAAAGGTAACGTAGAATACTGGGTTGCCTTGATCCAGCCCGGTAAAGTCCTGTATGAAATGGACGGTGTGCCTGAAGAGCTGGCTCGTGAAGCATTCAAGCTGGCAGCAGCGAAACTGCCTATCAAAACCACCTTTGTAACTAAGACGGTGATGTAATGAAAGCACAAGAGCTGCGCGAAAAAAGCGTTGAAGAGCTGAACACTGAGCTGCTGAACCTGTTACGTGAACAATTCAATCTGCGTATGCAGGCGGCAAGTGGCCAGCTGCAACAGTCTCACCTGTTGAAACAAGTGCGTCGTAATATTGCACGCGTTAAGACTTTACTGACTGAGAAGGCGGGTGCGTAATGACCGATAAAATCCGTACTCTGCAAGGTCGTGTTATTAGCGACAAAATGGAAAAATCCATTGTTGTTGCTATTGAGCGTAAGGTGAAACACCCATTGTATGGTAAGTTCATCAAACGTACGACTAAACTGCACGTACATGACGAGAACAATGAATGTGGAATTGGTGATGTAGTGGAAATCCGCGAAACCCGTCCACTGTCTAAGACTAAATCTTGGACTTTAGTTCGCGTTGTAGAGAAAGCGGTTCTATAATAGATCGCTGTATCGTACGAAATAAACGGCTCAAAAAATAACGGGGCCGTTTATTTTTCTGTCCATCGCGAAGATGTGGTGTTATAATGCCGCGCCCTCGTAGTATGGGATATTGAAACGGCCTCTTTAAAAATAAAGTGGCTCAGTAGTAGTTGACATTTAGCGGAGCACTAAAATGATCCAAGAACAGACTATGCTGAACGTGGCCGACAACTCCGGTGCACGTCGCGTAATGTGTATCAAGGTTCTAGGTGGCTCGCACCGTCGCTACGCAGATGTCGGTGACATCATCAAGATCACTATCAAGGAAGCAATTCCTCGCGGTAAAGTGAAAAAAGGTGATGTCCTGAAAGCGGTAGTGGTGCGCACCAAGAAGGGTGTTCGTCGCCCGGACGGTTCTGTCATTCGCTTCGATAGCAACGCTTGTGTATTGTTGAACAACAATAGTGAGCAAGTTATCGGTACGCGTATTTTTGGGCCGGTGACTCGTGAACTTCGTAATGAAAAGTTCATGAAAATTATCTCTCTGGCACCTGAAGTACTCTAAGGAGCAGGCAATGGCAGCGAAAATCCGTCGTGATGACGAAATTATCGTGCTGACTGGTAAAGACAAAGGTAAGCGCGGTAAAGTAAAACAGGTTCTTTCTTCTGGTAAAGTCATTGTTGAAGGCATCAACCTGGTTAAAAAACATCAGAAACCAGTTCCGGCTCTGAACCAACCAGGTGGCATCGTTGAAAAAGAAGCAGCTATCAATGTTTCTAACGTTGCGATCTTCAACACAGCAACCGGCAAGGCTGACCGTGTAGGTTTTAGATTCGAAGACGGCAAAAAAGTCCGTTTCTTCAAATCTAATAACGAAACTATCAAGTAATTTGGAGTATACGATGGCGAAACTGCATGATTACTACAAAGACGAGGTAGTCAAAAAACTGATGACTCAGTTTGGTTACCATTCTGTCATGCAAGTCCCTCGGGTCGAGAAGATCACCCTGAACATGGGTGTTGGTGAAGCAATCGCTGACAAAAAACTGCTGGATAACGCAGCAGCTGACTTGGCAGCAATCTCTGGTCAGAAGCCATTGATCACCAAAGCACGCAAATCAGTTGCAGGCTTCAAAATCCGTCAGGGCTATCCAATCGGCTGTAAAGTAACCCTGCGTGGAAAACGCATGTGGGAGTTCTTTGAGCGCCTGATTTCTATTGCTGTACCACGTATCCGTGACTTCCGTGGTTTGTCCGCTAAATCATTCGATGGTCGTGGTAACTACAGCATGGGTGTTCGTGAGCAAATCATCTTCCCTGAAATCGATTACGATAAAGTGGATCGCGTACGTGGTTTGGATATTACTATCACCACTACTGCGAAATCTGATGATGAAGGCCGCGCACTGTTGGCTGCGTTTAACTTCCCGTTCCGCAAGTAAGGCAGGGTACTCATGGCTAAGCAATCAATGAAAGCACGTGATGTAAAACGTGCGAAATTAGCTGAGAAATTCTTCGCAAAACGCGTTGAACTGAAAGCGATCATCTCTGATGTAAACGCATCTGATGAAGACCGTTGGAATGCTGTTCTGAAACTGCAAACACTGCCACGTGATTCCAGCCCTTGCCGTCAGCGTAACCGCTGCCGTCAGACTGGGCGTCCGCATGCATTTTTGCGGAAGTTTGGGTTGAGCCGTATTAAAGTCCGTGAAGCCGCTATGCGCGGTGAAATCCCGGGCCTTAAAAAGGCTAGCTGGTAATTGTCACCAATTGAATCACGGGAGTAAAGACAGATGAGCATGCAAGATCCGATCGCGGATATGCTGACCCGTATCCGTAACGGTCAGGCCGCGAATAAAGTTGCGGTCACCATGCCTTCCTCCAAGCTGAAAGTGGCAATTGCCAAGGTGCTGAAGGAAGAAGGTTACATTGAAGATTTTAAAATCGAAGGCGACACTAAGCCAGAACTGGAAATCACTCTGAAGTATTTCCAAGGTAAGGCTGTTGTAGAAAGCATTCAGCGTGTAAGCCGCCCAAGTCTGCGCATCTATAAGAAAAAAGATGAGCTGCCACAAGTTATGGCTGGTTTGGGAATCGCTGTTGTTTCTACCTCTAAAGGTGTAATGACTGATCGTGCAGCTCGCCAGGCTGGTCTGGGTGGCGAGATTCTCTGCTACGTAGCTTAATTCGGGAGGAAAGAATGTCTCGTGTTGCAAAAGCACCCGTCGTCATTCCTGCCGGCGTAGAGGTTAAACTCGACGGTCAGGTTATTTCGATTAAGGGTAAAAACGGCGAGCTAAGTCGTAAAATCCACAACGCAGTTGAAGTTAATCATGCGGACAGCCAACTGACTTTCGCTCCGCGCGAAGGTTTTGCTGACGCTTGGGCGCAGGCAGGTACAACTCGTTCTCTGCTGAACGCTATGGTTATTGGTGTTAACGAAGGTTTCACTAAGAAACTTCAGCTGGTTGGTGTTGGTTATCGTGCAGCAGTTAAAGGCAACGTAGTTAGCTTGTCTTTAGGCTTCTCGCATCCGGTTGAGCATCAGCTGCCAGCAGGCATAACTGCGGAATGCCCATCACAAACTGAAATCGTACTGAAAGGTGCTGATAAGCAAGTGATTGGTCAGGTTGCGGCAGATTTGCGTGCCTATCGTCGTCCTGAGCCATATAAAGGCAAGGGTGTTCGTTACGCCGATGAAGTCGTGCGTACCAAAGAGGCTAAGAAGAAGTAAGGTAACACTATGGATAAGAAAGCAGCTCGTATCCGTCGTGCGACCCGCGCACGCCGCAAGCTCAAAGAACTGGGTGCGACTCGCCTGGTGGTACATCGTACCCCTCGCCATATTTATGCGCAGGTTATTGCACCAAATGGTTCTGAAACTCTGGTGGCCGCTTCTACAACAGAAAAAGCTATCAGTGAACAACTGAAATTTACTGGAAACAAAGAAGCCGCAGCATTAGTTGGCAAGATTGTTGCTGAACGTGCTCTGGAAAAAGGTATCAAAGATGTATCCTTTGACCGTTCTGGTTTCCAATATCATGGTAGAGTCCAGGCACTGGCAGATGCTGCCCGTGAAGCTGGCCTTCAGTTCTAAGGTAGAGGTGTAAGATGGCTCACATCGAAAAACAAGCTGGCGAACTGCAGGAAAAGCTGATCGCGGTAAACCGCGTATCTAAAACCGTTAAAGGTGGCCGTATTTTCAGCTTTACAGCACTGACTGTAGTTGGTGATGGTAACGGTCGCGTTGGTTTTGGCTACGGCAAAGCACGCGAAGTTCCGGCAGCAATCCAGAAAGCGATGGAAAAAGCACGTCGCAATATGAAAACCGTCGCACTTAACAGCGGCACTTTGTACCACCCAGTGAAAGGCTCACACACCGGTTCTCGCGTGTTCATGCAGCCTGCTCACGAAGGTACTGGTATCATCGCCGGTGGTGCGATGCGTGCTGTTCTGGAAGTGGCTGGAGTTCGTAACGTACTGGCTAAAACCTACGGTTCCACGAACCCAATCAACGTGGTTCGTGCAACTCTGGATGCTTTAGACAGCATGAAGTCTCCAGAAATGGTCGCAGCTAAGCGTGGCAAATCCGTCGAAGAAATTCTGGGGTAATGACCATGGCTAAGACTATTAAAATTACTCAGGTTCGCAGTTCAATTGGTCGTTTGCCTAAACATAAGGCAACTTTGACTGGTTTAGGTCTGCGTCGCATTGGTCATACTGTTGAGCGTGAAGATACACCAGCTATTCGCGGTATGGTCAACTTGGTTTCCTATATGGTTAAAGTTGAGGAGTAACAGATGCGCTTAAATACTCTGTCTCCGGCTGAAGGTGCCAAGCACGCACCTAAACGTGTAGGTCGTGGTATTGGTTCTGGTCTGGGTAAAACCGGCGGTCGTGGTCACAAAGGTCAGAAGTCTCGTTCTGGCGGTGGCGTTCGTCGTGGTTTTGAAGGTGGCCAGATGCCTTTATACCGTCGTCTGCCAAAATTTGGTTTCACTTCACGTAAAGCAATGGTCACCGCAGAAATTCGTCTGTCTGATTTTGCCCGTGTTGAAGGCGATGTTATCGATCTGAATGCACTGAAAGCTGCTAACATTATTGGCCCTCAAATTGAATTCGCAAAAGTAATGCTTTCTGGCGAAGTCAATCGCGCAGTAACTGTGCGTGGCTTGCGTGTTACTAAAGGCGCCCGTGCTGCAATTGAAGCTGCTGGCGGTAAAATTGAGGAATAAGTAACAGATGGCTAAACAACCAGGATTAGATTTTCAAAGTGCCAAAGGCGGATTAGGCGAGTTAAAACGCAGACTTTTGTTTGTCATTGGAGCTCTAATTGTTTTCCGTATTGGCTCTTTTATTCCAATCCCTGGTATTGATGCCGCTGTGCTTGCCAAATTGCTCGAGCAGCAAAGAGGCACCATCATTGAAATGTTTAACATGTTCTCTGGTGGTGCTTTAAGCCGTGCTTCTATCTTTGCACTGGGTATAATGCCGTATATTTCTGCATCTATTATTATCCAGTTGCTAACTGTGGTTAACCCCCGTTTAGCAGAGATTAAGAAGGAAGGGGAAGCTGGTCGTCGTAAGATAAGTCAGTACACCCGTTATGGCACATTAGTGCTGGCAATATTCCAGTCAATCGGTATTGCTACTGGGTTGCCGAATATGCCTGGAATGCAAGGATTAGTTATTAATCCTGGCTTTGCATTCTATTTCACGGCTGTTGTAAGCCTGGTCACGGGAACCATGTTCTTGATGTGGTTGGGTGAGCAGATTACTGAGCGAGGTATCGGTAACGGTATTTCAATCATAATCTTTGCTGGTATCGTTGCGGGTCTACCGCCTGCAATTGGTCACACCATCGAGCAAGCTCGGCAAGGCGACCTGCACTTCCTCCTGTTGCTGTTGGTTGCAGTATTAGTGTTTGCCGTAACTTTCTTCGTTGTTTTCATTGAGCGTGGTCAACGTCGTATCGTTGTTAACTATGCAAAACGTCAGCAAGGTCGTAAAGTTTTTGCGGCACAAAGTACACATTTGCCGTTGAAAGTGAATATGGCTGGGGTTATCCCTGCAATTTTTGCTTCCAGTATTATTTTGTTCCCTGGTACCATAGCTTCTTGGTTCGGAGGGGGAACAGGCTGGAATTGGTTGACAACTATTTCTATGTATTTGCAACCAGGTCAACCGCTTTATGTGTTATTATACGCATCTGCAATCATCTTCTTCTGTTTCTTCTATACGGCTTTGGTTTTCAATCCAAGAGAGACAGCAGATAACCTGAAGAAGTCTGGTGCATTCGTACCAGGAATTCGTCCGGGAGAGCAAACGGCTAAGTACATTGATAAAGTAATGACTCGTCTGACCTTAATTGGTGCGTTATATATTACTTTTATCTGCTTAATCCCGGAGTTCATGCGTGATGCAATGAAAGTTCCATTCTATTTTGGTGGTACTTCCCTACTGATTGTAGTCGTCGTCATCATGGACTTTATGGCTCAAGTGCAAACTCTGATGATGTCGAGTCAATATGAGTCTGCATTGAAGAAGGCAAACCTGAAAGGATATAACCGCTAATCGGTTTGCTTGAGAAGTTACGGAGAGTAAAAATGAAAGTTCGTGCTTCCGTCAAGAAATTATGCCGCAATTGCAAAATTGTTAAACGTAACGGTATCGTTCGTGTAATTTGCAATGCAGAGCCTAAGCACAAACAGCGCCAAGGCTAATTAATCGCATATTTTTCTTGCAAAGTTGGGTTGAGCTGGCTAAATTAGCCAGCCAATCTTTTTTATCTGACAGCAACATTGTTTGAGTATCCTGAAAACGGGCTTTTCAGAATGATGTTGCAGTGAATAAATATTGTAGGAGTGCATAGTGGCCCGTATAGCAGGCATTAACATTCCTGATCAGAAACATACTGTAATCGCATTAACTTCGATCTACGGTATCGGTAAAACCCGCTCACAAGCAATTTGTGCAGCAGCGGGCATTGCTGAAAATGTTAAGATCAGTGAGCTGTCTGAAGAGCAAATTGACAAGCTGCGTGACGAAGTTGCCAAATACGTTGTAGAAGGTGATCTGCGTCGTGAAGTAACCCTGAGTATCAAACGTCTGATGGATCTTGGTTGCTATCGTGGTTTGCGTCATCGTCGTGGTCTGCCAGTTCGCGGTCAGCGTACTAAGACCAATGCACGTACCCGTAAGGGTCCGCGTAAACCGATCAAGAAATAATCGGGGTATTGAATAATGGCAAAAGCACCTATTCGTGCACGTAAGCGTGTAAGAAAACAAGTCTCTGACGGTGTGGCTCATATCCATGCTTCTTTCAACAATACCATCGTTACTATTACTGATCGTCAGGGTAACGCTTTGGGTTGGGCAACTGCCGGTGGTTCCGGTTTCCGTGGTTCTCGTAAATCTACTCCGTTTGCAGCTCAGGTTGCGGCAGAGCGCTGCGCTGAAGCAGTAAAAGAGTACGGAATTAAGAACCTGGAAGTTATGGTTAAAGGACCTGGTCCTGGCCGTGAGTCAACTATCCGCGCATTAAACGCGGCTGGTTTCCGCATCACTAATATTACTGATGTGACTCCGATCCCTCATAACGGTTGTCGTCCACCGAAAAAACGTCGCGTTTAGTACGTCTTCGTTTTTTAGGATTGTTGGAGAAAGAAAATGGCAAGATATTTGGGTCCTAAGCTCAAGCTGAGCCGTCGCGAGGGTACAGACCTTTTCCTGAAGTCTGGCGTTCGCGCGATTGACACCAAGTGTAAATTAGAACAGGCACCAGGCCAGCACGGCGCACGTAAACCGCGTCTGTCTGACTATGGTGTACAGTTACGTGAAAAACAAAAAGTTCGTCGTATTTACGGTGTTCTGGAGCGTCAATTCCGTAACTACTATAAAGAAGCGACTCGTCTGAAAGGCAACACAGGTGAAAACCTGCTGAACTTGCTGGAAAGTCGCCTGGATAACGTCGTTTATCGTATGGGTTTTGGCGCGACTCGTGCCGAATCACGCCAGATGGTAAGCCACAAGGCTATCATGGTAAATGGTCGCGTTGTTAACATCGCTTCTTATCAGGTATCCCCGAATGACGTAGTCAGCGTTCGTGAAAAAGCGAAGAAGCAGGCTCGCATTAAAGCAGCTTTAGAGCTGGCTGAGCAGCGTGAGAAACCAACTTGGTTGGAAGTTGATGCTGCGAAGATGGAAGGTGTGTTCAAGCGTATTCCTGAACGTACTGATCTATCCGCTGACATTAACGAACACCTGATCGTCGAGCTTTACTCTAAGTAAAGCTTAGCACCAAAGAGAGGACACAATGCAGGGTTCTGTGACAGAGTTTCTAAAACCGCGCCTGGTAGATATCGAGCAAGTCAGTTCGACGCACGCCAAGGTGACCCTTGAGCCATTAGAGCGTGGCTTTGGCCATACTCTTGGCAACGCACTGCGCCGTATTCTGCTTTCGTCTATGCCGGGTTGTGCGGTGACTGAGGTTGAGATTGATGGTGTACTGCATGAGTACAGCACCAAAGAAGGTGTACAGGAAGATATCCTGGAGATTCTCCTCAATCTGAAAGGGCTGGCGGTGAAAGTTCAGGGTAAAGATGAAGTTATCCTTACTTTGAATAAATCTGGCATTGGCCCTGTGACTGCAGCCGATATCATCCATGACGGTGATGTCGAAATCGTCAAGCCGCAGCACGTAATCTGCCATCTGACTGACGAAAGCGCTTCCATTAGCATGCGTATTAAAGTTCAGCGTGGTCGTGGATATGTGCCGGCTTCTGCCCGAATTCATTCGGAAGAAGATGAGCGCCCTATCGGTCGTTTGTTAGTAGATGCTTGCTATAGCCCAGTAGAGCGTATCGCCTACAATGTTGAAGCAGCTCGCGTAGAACAGCGTACTGACCTGGACAAGCTGGTTATCGAGATGGAAACTAACGGTACAATCGATCCTGAAGAGGCGATCCGCCGTGCAGCTACCATTCTGGCTGAACAACTAGAAGCTTTCGTTGATTTACGTGATGTACGTCAACCAGAAGTAAAAGAAGAGAAGCCAGAGTTTGATCCGATCCTGCTGCGCCCTGTTGACGATCTGGAATTGACTGTCCGCTCTGCTAACTGCCTTAAAGCAGAAGCTATCCACTACATCGGTGATCTGGTACAGCGTACTGAAGTTGAGTTACTTAAAACACCTAACTTGGGTAAAAAATCTCTTACTGAGATTAAAGACGTACTGGCTTCACGTGGACTTTCTCTGGGCATGCGTCTGGAAAACTGGCCACCAGCAAGTATTGCTGATGAGTAACTAGATCACAGGTTAAGGTTTTACTGAGAAGGATAAGGTCATGCGCCATCGTAAGAGTGGTCGTCAATTGAACCGCAACAGCAGCCATCGCCAAGCTATGTTCCGCAACATGGCAGGTTCTTTAGTTCGTCATGAAATCATCAAGACGACTCTGCCTAAAGCGAAAGAACTGCGTCGCGTCGTTGAGCCGCTGATTACTCTTGCCAAGACCGACAGCGTAGCTAATCGTCGTCTGGCATTCGCCCGTACTCGTGATAACGAGATCGTGGCAAAACTGTTTAATGAACTGGGCCCGCGTTTTGCGAGCCGTGCAGGTGGTTACACTCGTATTCTGAAGTGTGGCTTCCGTGCTGGTGACAATGCACCGATGGCATACATCGAGCTTGTTGACCGTGCAGCAGAGTCTCAGACAGAAGTAGCATCTGCAGAGTAATCTGTAGGAGCGTAAAAAGCCGGGTATTATCCCGGTTTTTTATTGCTTTTTAATTTTGATCCTCTCACTCTTCGTTTTATATTCACCAGCTAATCTGTAAATTTTTCCTGTTCAGATGATCTCTTAGCCTATTCTGGTAGTATTGTGATTACTTTCTACTTGATAGGAAAATCTTATGTATCGTATCGGTCAGTTGGCAAAATTAGCAGGTGTAACACCTGATACTATCCGCTTTTATGAAAAACAGGGGCTGATGCTTCATGGAGAGAGAACAGAAGGTGGTTATAGACTATATACTGAACAAGATCTACAGCGATTACGTTTTATCCGTTATGCAAAACAATTAGGTTTTACACTCGAAGCAATTGTAGAACTACTATCTATTCGGGTTGATCCTGAGCACCATACATGCAAGGAGTCAAAATATATTGTTGATTCTAGATTGCGAGAAGTGGAAGAAAAATTATTAGAAATGCAAAAAATGCGCGATTCTTTGAAAATGTTGAGTGATGCTTGTTGTGGTAGCACTCACGTCAGTACATATTGTTCTATATTGGAAATTTTAGAAGAAGGTGCGACAAACAGATAATTTTTCTTTATTGTTCTGAGTGCTAAGAGTACAATCGCACTGTTTTTAATCGTAAAACGATTTTATTAATTAATTTAGAGGTTATTATGACAACATATCGCCATAAAAAAGGTGTTATCAAAGATAATGCTATAGAAGCCTTACTACATGATCCTTTGTTTCGACAGAGAGTAGAGAAAAATAAAAAAGGTAAGGGAAGTTATAATCGTAAAGAAAAACATGGTAAAAACCATGGCTGGGAGGCCAATGATAATAATTTTTTCAAGTTGTTATCATTGGCCTTCTAGTTTTTTAAGTAGATTCTATTAATCGAATAAGTTCGAATTGATGTTTCTACAGGAAGAAAGGGCTTGGCTGGAAAAGTTTTTCTACTTCAGGCACGAATTTTTTATCAGTAATAAACATGATTACATGATCACCTTGTTGGATGATACTGTAATCATTAGCAATGATGACTTCTTCATCGCGGACAATGGCACCTATTGTTGTTCCTGGTGGTAATTTGATATCACCTATCTTACGCCCAACAACTTTTGAAGTATGTTCATCGCCATGTGCTATGGCCTCAATAGCTTCAGCAACTCCTCTTCTTAATGAGAATACACTGACAATATCTGCTTTACGGACATGGCCAAGTAGCGCCGATACTGTTGCTTGTTGAGGCGAAATTGCAATATCAATGACTCCACCTTGTACTAAATCAACATATGCACTGCGTTGAATAAGAACCATCGCCTTTTTAGCCCCCATTCGTTTTGCAAGCATGGCTGACATAATATTGGCTTCATCATCATTTGTTAGTGCTATAAAAACGTCAACTTGTTCAATATGTTCTTCAGCTAGCAATTCTTGGTCTGAAGCATCACCATAAAACACGATGGTATCGTGCAATAGTTCAGCTAATTCAATGGCTCTTTTTTGGTTATGCTCAATTAGCTTGACGCTGTAATCTTTTTCAAGTCGCAAGGCTAAGCCCGCACCAACATTACCGCCACCAACAATCATGATGCGTTTATACGGTTTTTCAAGGCGTTGTAATTCACTCATTACTGCCCTGATATGTTGTGATGCTGCAACGAAAAAGACTTCATCTCCAGCTTCAATAATTGTTGAGCCTTGTGGTCTAATGGGACGATCTTGACGAAATATTGCAGCAACTTTGCTATCAATATGTGGCATATGTTCTCGGAGTGAGGATAAGGCGTTACCTACCAGTGAACCACCATAATAGGCTTTAACCGCGACAATACTGACACGCCCTTCAGCAAAATTAACAACTTGTAATGCTCCTGGGTATTGGATTAATTTATAGATGTAATCAATAACCAGTTGTTCAGGTGATATTAGATAATCAATAGGAATATCATCAGGTTGAAATAACTTTTCTGACTCTCGGATATATTCTGATGAGCGTATCCTGGCGACTTTATTAGGTGTGTTAAATAGAGAGTAAGCAATTTGGCATGCAACCATATTGGTTTCATCTGAATTTGTGACAGCTATTAACATATCAGCATCTTCAGCACCAGCTTCCTTCAATACTCTGGGATGGGAGCCATGGCCATTGACAACTCGGAGATCGAATTTATCCTGTAACTGGCGTAGACGATCTGTATCGGTATCAACGACAGTAATATCATTGTTTTCATCAACTAAATTTTCAGCTAATGTTCCACCAACCTGGCCAGCACCCAGAATGATTATCTTCATAGCATTCTCTTCTCAATTGGAAGCCATCTTCTATCTTGATATTTTAGCAAAACCATAAAATTCTCTCGTTCAATTGGAACGAGAGAGCATTATTATTGCTTAGTTAGTCGGGCATAAAAGAAACCATCACCACCCGTAGCTTCTGGAATAATTTGTGTTCCAGGAGTATCCGAATTACCTGTTTTTGATAATACAGCATCGGGATGACGGGCCAAAAATGCCTTTATTTGCTCACTATTTTCCTGAGGTAAAATTGAACAGGTGGCATAAACCAGTGTGCCATTACGCTTCAAATATGGCCAAATAGCTTCAAGGATTTCAGATTGCAATGTAACTAATTGATTTATATCTTCGTTCCTGCGTAGCCATTTTATGTCAGGATGACGGCGAATAACCCCTGTGGCAGAGCACGGTGCGTCAAGAAGAATACGATCAAATCGTTCATCAGCAGCCCACTCGTGTGGAAGGCGTCCATCACCTGTTTTAACGACAGCATGTAAGTTAAGCCGTTGTAAATTCTCTTTTACTCGCTTAATTCGTTGCTCATCAATATCGATAGCGAGAACCTTAGATTTTGGTGCTATTTCGAGGATATGAGTGGTTTTTCCGCCAGGTGCAGCACAAAGATCCAGTATGGATTCACCGTCACGTGGTTCTAAAAGTTCTGCACATCCCTGTGCGGAGCGATCCTGAATGGTTACCCAGCCTTGGCTAAATCCGGGTAGTGTACTGACAGGACAGGGATTCAGAAGACGAATAGCACTAAGATGGTTGGTATCTAATTCTGCTTCTATATTAGCTTCTTCTAATAGTGCAAGATATTCTTTCGCCGTGTGATGGAATTGGTTAACTCGTAGCCACATAGGGGGCTTTTGGTTGTTGGCATCCACTATAGTTTGCCAATTTTGTGGATATGCTTTTTGAATGCGTTCTAGCAGCCATTTGGGGTGTAGGTGTTTATTATTTGTCCGTTCGATTAATTCTTGTTGTTGGCGCTGAAACTGGCGAAGGACACCATTAATGACACCTTTCAGCTGTGGTCGTTTTAAATTAGTTGCGCCATTGACGGTTTCGGCAAGTACAGCGTGTGCAGGTATACGTGTATATATCAGCTGATATATACCCACCATGATTAGGTAGTGGAAAATACGTTGTTTTCCTTTCAATGGCTTTGCCATGAGTTGACTGATAAACCACTCAAGCTGAGGTAATACCCTCATCACACCAAAACAGATCTCTTGTAACAATGCCTTATCTTTATCAGAAACTTTTTGTTGGAGTTCGGGTATAACGGTGCTGAGGGATTGCCCTTGCTCAAGCACTTGAGTGATTGCTTTTGCAGCGATGCTTCTCAGGTTATATGTATTTTTCATGCTATGGTCAAAAAGCTGACTTTCGTCAGCATGGTAAAATAGGAAGAAGCCTGAATGCTAAAATATTCAGGCAAAGTCAGGTTAGTATCAGTTGATTTTGCTACCAGGTGTAAACCACTCACGTTTGGAGTTTAAGAGATCTGCAGCCGACATTGCTTTCTTGCCCGGTGGTTGTAATTGAACAATATTTAATATCCCATCCGCAGTTGCAATTTGAATACCTCTTTTATCTGCGTTGATAATTGTTCCAGGAGGTTGGGTGGTTTGCTCTGCAATGACTTCTGCCTGCCAGATTTTAATTGGTTGATCATCAACTGAGAAGAAGCTCATAGGCCAAGGGTTGAAGGCACGAATACAACGCTCAATTTGGCTTGCCGATAAATTCCAATCTATTTTTGCTTCATCTTTACTCAGTTTTTCGGCATAGGTTGCAAGTGTGTCATCCTGAATTTCAGGCTGGTGTGTTTCCGATGTGATTAAATCTAGGGTATTGAGTAAGGCTTTTGGCCCAATATCGGCAAGTTTTTCGTATAAGCTAGCACTGGTATCTTCGTTTGTAATTGGGCAAATGGCTTTCAATAGCATATCACCAGTATCAAGTCCTGCATTCATCTGCATGATAGTTATGCCAGTTTCTTGGTCGCCGGCCCAAATGGAGCGCTGAATGGGAGCTGCACCACGCCAGCGAGGTAGCAAAGAACCGTGGACATTTAAGCAGCCTAAACGTGGTATATCTAAAATGGCTTGGGGAAGGATTAAGCCATAGGCAACAACGATCATAATATCAGCTTGCTGCGCCATGACCCATTGTTGGCTTTCTTCTGTACGTAAGGTTTTTGGCTGGAAAACAGGAATATCATGTTCTTCAGCCAATACCTTTACAGGACTTGGTGTCAGTTTCTTACCTCTTCCTGCCGGCTTGTCTGGTGGAGCGAGCACTCCGACAACTTGGTGTTGAGAGTTTAATAAAGCAGCCAAATGGCGAGCCGCGAAATCAGGCGTTCCGGCAAAAATAATACGTAAAGAATCAGACACTGTTATTTCCTGCGATAATAAAAGTTATTTGTTTTTGGCTCTCAGTCGGTCAATTTTTTCAACTTTCTGACGGATGCGTTGACGTTTCAATGGTGATAAATAATCAACAAAGAGTTTACCGACTAAATGATCCATTTCATGTTGAATACAGATTGCCAGTAATCCATCAGCTTCTAATTCAAATGGTTGGCCGTTATAGTCTAAGGCCTTAATTTTTACTTGCTCAGAGCGAGGCACAAATCCACGCTGTTCAGGAACAGATAAACAACCTTCTTCTATTCCTGTTTCACCGGCTTTATTAATCAATTCCGGGTTAATCAGAACAAGACGTTGATCACGATCCTCAGAGACGTCAATGACAATAATTCTCTGATGTATATCGACTTGTGTTGCCGCTAAACCAATACCTTCCTCTGCATACATCGTTTCAAACATATCATCAACGATACGCTGAATTTCTGCATCGACTTTTTCTACTGGCTTGGCAACTGTGCGAAGTCGCTCGTCTGGATAATGTAATACTTGTAAAACTGACATATATGTTTAGAACTGCATCCAAAAAGTGAGTGATAATTGATGCCTATTCTAGACATTTCCCATTTAGATTGACAGTATTGAGCATAAATTAATCATGAGAGGGTGCTCTCAACCTCAGGTCAGGATGACGATATGGACGCGATGGAAATGTGGTTAAGAATGAAAATGGTCTCTCATCTTTCAGCAGCGAAGGCCATGCTTATTATGGATCGTCTGTTACAAACGAAAAATTGCAGTATATCCTCCCTTAAAGCATGTGGTCTGTCATCTGCACAATGCTTGCAATTTATGAAAGCTAACACTTCCGCGCTGATTTCGGCTCTCAATTGGTTAGAACATCCAGATCATCATTTGTTGACTTTCTCTCATCCCGCATATCCGCCTTTATTAAAACAAATACACTCTCCACCTCTTGTTCTTTTTGTTGTTGGTGATGTATCGGTTTTATCTCAAAAGCAAATTTCAATAGTGGGTAGCAGGGCTGCGACTTTTTATGGCGAAAAATGGGGAAAGATATTTGCTAGTGGTTTGGCTAAAAATAATCTGGTAATAACGAGTGGATTGGCGATTGGTATTGACGGTATCTGCCATCAGGCAGCATTGGATTCGGGAGGCAGAACAATCGCCGTACTTGGTAGTGGGCTTAAAAATATTTACCCCAGTAGACATAAGTCCTTAGCCGATCATATTAAAGAAAATGGCGCATTAGTTTCCGAATTTTTTCCTGATGTGCCACCTAAGGCCAAGCATTTTCCAAGACGAAATCGGATTATTAGTGGGTTAAGTTTGGCTCTTCTTATTGTGGAAGCTCATAAGAATAGTGGTTCATTAATTACAGCACGTTGTGCTCTTGAACAAGGGCGAGACATCTTTGCATTACCTGGCCCATTAGGCACTCCTACGAATGAAGGCAATCATTGGTTGATTAAACAAGGGGCTTATTTAGCAACAAATGTAATGGATATCATGGAACATATTAGTTCGTCTTTTCAATGGGTTAATATAGAAGAAAAAGGTCAGGAGGAAGAAAATAAACAATTTGAACAAACAGAGTTGCCATTTGTGGATGTGCTGGTTAACGTAAGTAGTGAAGTTACACCTATTGATGTGATTGCCCAGAGCTCTTCCCTGCCTGTTACCGAAGTTATGACCAAATTACTGGAGTTGGAACTCATGGGAAAAGTTGCTGTTGTTGCTGGTGGGTATGTCCGAACTAATTAAGCGATTTAATTTGTGCTTTTTCTAATGTTATGGCGGCTGCCGATATTCAGCGAGTGAGATATGTCTAAGAAAGTGCCTTTTACTATAAAAGAAAGAGAGCATTGCCCTGAGTGTAATGCTGAGTTAGTGATCCGCAATGGCGCTCATGGCCCATTTTATGCGTGTTCCAGTTATCCATCTTGCCATTATCTCCGTCCTTTGAAAGCACAAGTAGATGGACATATTGTTAAAGAATTGGATGGTCAACTCTGTCCCAAATGCGGTTTCACTTTAGCCTTGCGTCAAGGGCGTTATGGTATGTTCATTGGCTGTAGTCATTATCCTGAATGTGGATATACAGAATTAATTGATAAACCAGATGAAACCTCAATTAATTGTCCTCAATGTCAGCAAGGAAAATTACTCCAGCGTAAATCTCGCTTTGGTAAGACATTTTATTCCTGTAGTCGCTATCCAGAGTGTCAGTTTGCACTTAATAATAAGCCAACTTCAGGTGAATGTATGTTTTGTCACTATCCATTGTTAATAGAAAAGCGCACTTCCCAAGGCGTAAAATTATTTTGTGCCAGTAAATTGTGTAGTAAGCAGCAAGTTAACGAAATTGAGAAATGAAATGAGTTACGTAATCTCACCAGTATTTGATGAAGTTATCACGGCCTTAAAAGAAGAAAAAGTTATTGCCTATCCAACTGAAGCCGTTTTTGGATTAGGGTGTGATCCTGATAGTGAAAATGCAGTGCAAGAGCTATTAGCGTTGAAAAATAGGCCATGGGAGAAAGGACTAATTCTTATTGCTGATAAGTATGAAAGATTATGTCCTTATATTGATGATGAACAGCTAAATGATGCACAGAAAGAAACCATATTCTCATCTTGGCCTGGCCCTGTTACATGGGTAATCCCTGCGAAAGCAGCCACACCAAAATGGTTGACTGGCAAATTTTCAACGTTGGCCGTTCGAATTACGGATCACCCTTTGGTTCAGCAGCTGTGCGCTATATATGAAAAACCACTTGTTTCGACCAGTGCGAATCTAAGTGGGTTAGAACCATGTCGTAGTGTAGAAGAAGTACGACAGCAATTTGGCAATCGTGTCCCAATATTAGAAGGAGAAGTTGGTGGGCGTAAGAATCCATCAGAAATCAGGGATGCGTTAACAGGTAAATTATATCGGCAAGGATAGATAATTATGGATAAATTTGCTGTTTTTGGGAATCCAATCGCACATAGTAAATCTCCTTATATTCATCGATTGTTTGCTGAACAAACAGGTATCGAACATCAGTATGGGAGAATACTTGCTCCAGTAGAAAATTTTGAACAAACCCTCACTCATTTTTTCGAGCAGGGGGGATTAGGAGCGAATATCACCGTTCCTTTTAAAGAGAGAGCCTATAAATGCTCTGATGAATTAACTGAACGAGCGAGTCTCTGCGGTGCAGTTAATACATTAAAACGAATTGAGGGAAACCGATTGCTCGGTGACAATACTGACGGGATGGGATTATTAGTAGACTTGCAGCGACTCAGATTCCTCTCTCAAGGACAGAAGATCCTGATTATAGGTGCTGGTGGGGCAGCGAAAGGTGTATTGTCTCCTTTGTTGTCACTGGGCTGTTCAGTCACTATTACTAACCGAACATTTGAACGAGCTCAAATAATCGCAAATACATTTTCTCTATTAGGTGATATCCAGGCCATTGAAATGAGTGCTCTTGGCCTTATTACTCCAGATTTTGATATTATCATTAATGCAACAGCTTCTGGCCTTGATGGGCAAATTCCTGCCATCTCTCCGTTGATTTTTCAAAATAATAGTGTGTGTTACGACATGTATTACCAGCATGGATTAACGCCTTTCCTTACGTTTGCTCATCAAAATGGTGTTTCACGTTTGGCTGATGGCCTAGGAATGCTGGTAGGGCAGGCTGCGTATTCTTTTGAATTGTGGCATGGAGTATTGCCCGAAATAGAACCTGCTTTAACGGCCTTAAGACAGGAGTTACATGTATGAACCAATCAATTCAATTTCCTGATCGTGAAGAGTGGGATGAGGCAGAAAATAAGGTGATATTTCCAGCAATGGTGGATGGTTTGCTGGTGGAATGTATGATGAGTTCTGATGAAATAAGCGAGCGTTATGGTAAGGATCATCACCCACTCGATTTGTTTCGCCAACATCGCTGGGATTTGGAAGAAGAGTTTGAAACAGCCATCTTGAGTGGGCATGATGATCAATTTGGACGCTACTCTTTACTTTCTGATTGTGTTGATAGGTAGTCATTTTTCCAACTAACGTAATTATTAGCGGAATAAAGCAGCCCTTCCAATTCTTCAGGTTTGAGTTTTCGTACTTGTTTGGCAGGGCTACCGACGTACAGATAACCGCTTTCTAATTTTTTACCTGGAGGAACTAGACTACCAGCTCCAATCACAACATCGTCTTCAATAGTTACCCCATCAAGTAAAATGGAACCCATGCCAACTAAGACTCGATTTCCAATTTTACATCCATGCAGCATTGACTTATGACCTACGGTGACATCTTCGCCAATGATTAGTGGGAAGCCATTTGGATTATCAGGAGATTTATGCGTCACATGCAAAACAGAGCCATCTTGAATATTTGTACGTGAACCAATTGAGACATAATTTACATCTCCCCTGATAACTACAAGGGGCCAAATGCTGACATTGTCTGCTAATCTGACATCTCCAATTACAACAGAAGAAGGATCTAAAAGAACTTTTTGACCGATTTGAGGATAGAAATTTAGATATTGACGTAAAACAGTAGGCATAAAAACCTCAATAGTTAGAGTGGATCGCAAACATATAGGCAATTATATAGGAATGTTATTGAGGAAAAAAACGCCATGCAATGGAGTGGGATGTATTAATATTAGCCTATTTGAGTGATTTTTATATTTAAAAGGGCA
The DNA here is from genome assembly GCF_037260955.1 of Xenorhabdus sp. TH1. Taxonomy (NCBI): domain Bacteria; kingdom Pseudomonadati; phylum Pseudomonadota; class Gammaproteobacteria; order Enterobacterales; family Morganellaceae; genus Xenorhabdus; species Xenorhabdus sp. TH1. Next base: position 3,580,617 of record NZ_CP147734.1, on the reverse strand, counting down.
AAAAATACTCATTTGAAAATAAAATTGCAAAAAACTATTGCCAGTATCAAAAAACTCCCTATAATGCGCCACCACTGACCGGCGCTAAGCTGAAACACGCGGCGACGGTGGTAAGAGAAAAGTGAAAATAATCGCTTGACTCTCAAGGCGAAAAGCGTAAGATACGCAGCCTCGCAACCCGGAAGACGCTTCCGGTTGCCAACGCTCTTTAACAAGTTAATCAGACAATCTGTGTGGGCACTCGCAAGAGACTATCGAATTGCCGCAAGGCAAAAAAGATTCAAGTCTTAAAGAGTGACTAAGCAGTTAATTCATTATGAACTAACAGTGAAATTCTTTGAGCATCAAACTTTTAATTGAAGAGTTTGATCATGGCTCAGATTGAACGCTGGCGGCAGGCCTAACACATGCAAGTCGAGCGGCAGCGGGGGAGAGCTTGCTTTCCTGCCGGCGAGCGGCGGACGGGTGAGTAATGTCTGGGGATCTGCCCGAGGGCGGGGGATAACCACTGGAAACGGTGGCTAATACCGCATAATCTCTAAGGAGCAAAGTGGGGGACCTTCGGGCCTCACGCCTTCGGATGAACCCAGATGGGATTAGCTAGTAGGTGGGGTAATGGCCCACCTAGGCGACGATCCCTAGCTGGTCTGAGAGGATGACCAGCCACACTGGGACTGAGACACGGCCCAGACTCCTACGGGAGGCAGCAGTGGGGAATATTGCACAATGGGCGCAAGCCTGATGCAGCCATGCCGCGTGTATGAAGAAGGCCTTCGGGTTGTAAAGTACTTTCAGTGGGGAGGAAGGCACAGGGTCGAATACACCTTGTGATTGACGTTACCCACAGAAGAAGCACCGGCTAACTCCGTGCCAGCAGCCGCGGTAATACGGAGGGTGCAAGCGTTAATCGGAATTACTGGGCGTAAAGCGCACGCAGGCGGCCAATTAAGTTAGATGTGAAATCCCCGGGCTTAACCTGGGAATGGCATCTAAGACTGGTTGGCTAGAGTCTCGTAGAGGGGGGTAGAATTCCACGTGTAGCGGTGAAATGCGTAGAGATGTGGAGGAATACCGGTGGCGAAGGCGGCCCCCTGGACGAAGACTGACGCTCAGGTGCGAAAGCGTGGGGAGCAAACAGGATTAGATACCCTGGTAGTCCACGCTGTAAACGATGTCGATTTGGAGGTTGTGGCCTTGAGCTGTGGCTTCCGGAGCTAACGCGTTAAATCGACCGCCTGGGGAGTACGGTCGCAAGATTAAAACTCAAATGAATTGACGGGGGCCCGCACAAGCGGTGGAGCATGTGGTTTAATTCGATGCAACGCGAAGAACCTTACCTACTCTTGACATCCACGGAATTCTGCAGAGATGCGGGAGTGCCTTCGGGCACCGTGAGACAGGTGCTGCATGGCTGTCGTCAGCTCGTGTTGTGAAATGTTGGGTTAAGTCCCGCAACGAGCGCAACCCTTATCCTTTGTTGCCAGCACTTCGGGTGGGAACTCAAGGGAGACTGCCGGTGATAAACCGGAGGAAGGTGGGGATGACGTCAAGTCATCATGGCCCTTACGAGTAGGGCTACACACGTGCTACAATGGCAGATACAAAGAGAAGCGACCTCGCGAGAGCAAGCGGACCTCATAAAGTCTGTCGTAGTCCGGATTGGAGTCTGCAACTCGACTCCATGAAGTCGGAATCGCTAGTAATCGCAGATCAGCATGCTGCGGTGAATACGTTCCCGGGCCTTGTACACACCGCCCGTCACACCATGGGAGTGGGTTGCAAAAGAAGCAGGTAGCTTAACCTTTTGGAGGGCGCTTGCCACTTTGTGATTCATGACTGGGGTGAAGTCGTAACAAGGTAACCGTAGGGGAACCTGCGGTTGGATCACCTCCTTACCAAACGATAGTGATTGTGCAGTGCCCACACAGATTGTCTGATGAAAAAAGCAGAGCAAGCGTCTGCGAAGAAGACTTTACGTCCCCTTCGTCTAGAGGCCTAGGACACCGCCCTTTCACGGCGGTAACAGGGGTTCGAATCCCCTAGGGGACGCCATCTTGCTCAGGTAGCGGGTGAAAGGCGGTACCACTGAAATATTGTTAAGCGGACGTGCGCGTCGGTTTAGCAATATTCGCTCTTTAACAATCTGGAACAAGCTGAAAATTTGAAACCGTCAATGTTATGGAATGATAACATTGGTGAAACTCTCAACACTCCGACCGGAAGACTTCTTCGGGTTGTGAGGTTAAGCGACTAAGCGTACACGGTGGATGCCTAGGCAGTCAGAGGCGATGAAGGACGTGCTAATCTGCGAAAAGCGCCGGTGAGCTGATATGAAGCGCTATCAGCCGGCGATGTCCGAATGGGGAAACCCGGTGCAATCCGTTGCACCATCATTAACTGAATCCATAGGTTAATGAGGCGAACCGGGGGAACTGAAACATCTCAGTACCCCGAGGAAAAGAAATCAACCGAGATTCCCCCAGTAGCGGCGAGCGAACGGGGAGGAGCCCAGAACCAGCATCAGTGTGTGTGTCAGTGGAAGCGCCTGGAAAGGCGCACAGTAAAGGGTGATAGTCCCGTACACGAAGAGACACAGGCTGTGAGTTCGATGAGTAGGGCGGGACACGTGTTATCCTGTCTGAATATGGGGGGACCATCCTCCAAGGCTAAATACTCCTGACTGACCGATAGTGAACCAGTACCGTGAGGGAAAGGCGAAAAGAACCCCGGCGAGGGGAGTGAAAAAGAACCTGAAACCGTGTACGTACAAGCAGTGGGAGCCTTGATTTATCAGGGTGACTGCGTACCTTTTGTATAATGGGTCAGCGACTTATATTCTGTAGCAAGGTTAACCGCATAGGGGAGCCGCAGGGAAACCGAGTCTTAACGGGGCGTTAAGTTGCAGGGTATAGACCCGAAACCCGGTGATCTAGCCATGGGCAGGTTGAAGGTTGGGTAACACTAACTGGAGGACCGAACCGACTAATGTTGAAAAATTAGCGGATGACTTGTGGCTGGGGGTGAAAGGCCAATCAAACCGGGAGATAGCTGGTTCTCCCCGAAAGCTATTTAGGTAGCGCCTCGTGAATTCATCTTCGGGGGTAGAGCACTGTTTCGGCTAGGGGGTCATCCCGACTTACCAACCCGATGCAAACTGCGAATACCGAAGAATGTTATCACGGGAGACACACGGCGGGTGCTAACGTCCGTCGTGAAGAGGGAAACAACCCAGACCGCCAGCTAAGGTCCCCAAGTCATGGTTAAGTGGGAAACGAAGTGGGAAGGCTCAGACAGCCAGGATGTTGGCTTAGAAGCAGCCATCATTTAAAGAAAGCGTAATAGCTCACTGGTCGAGTCGGCCTGCGCGGAAGATGTAACGGGGCTAAACCATGCACCGAAGCTGCGGCAGCGACATGTAAGTGTCGTTGGGTAGGGGAGCGTTCTGTAAGCCGTTGAAGGTCCACTGTGAGGTGGGCTGGAGGTATCAGAAGTGCGAATGCTGACATAAGTAACGATAAAGCGGGTGAAAAACCCGCTCGCCGGAAGACCAAGGGTTCCTGTCCAACGTTAATCGGGGCAGGGTGAGTCGACCCCTAAGGCGAGGCTGAAAAGCGTAGTCGATGGGAAACAGGTTAATATTCCTGTACGGGCCCGAATTGCGATGGGGGGACGGAGAAGGCTAGGCAAGCCGGGCGACGGTCGTCCCGGTTTAAGTGTGTAGGTGGGCTAACTTGGCAAATCCGGTTAGCCACAACACTGAGGCACGATGACGAGGCACCACGGTGCTGAAGTTGCTGATGCCCCGCTTCCAGGAAAAGCCCCTAAGCTCCAGATTCGGGTCCATCGTACCCCAAACCGACACAGGTGGTCAGGTAGAGAATACTCAGGCGCTTGAGAGAACTCGGGTGAAGGAACTAGGCAAAATGGTGCCGTAACTTCGGGAGAAGGCACGCTGGCGTTAGGTGAAGGAACCTGCTTCCGGAGCCGAGGCCAGTCGCAGATACCAGCTGGCTGCAACTGTTTAATAAAAACACAGCACTGTGCAAACACGAAAGTGGACGTATACGGTGTGACGCCTGCCCGGTGCTGGAAGGTTAATTGATGGGGTTATCGCCTCGGCGAGAAGCTCTTGATCGAAGCCCCAGTAAACGGCGGCCGTAACTATAACGGTCCTAAGGTAGCGAAATTCCTTGTCGGGTAAGTTCCGACCTGCACGAATGGCGTAATGATGGCCAGGCTGTCTCCACCCGAGACTCAGTGAAATTGAACTCGCTGTGAAGATGCAGTGTACCCGCGGCAAGACGGAAAGACCCCGTGAACCTTTACTATAGCTTGACACTGAACATGGAGCCTTGATGTGTAGGATAGGTGGGAGGCTTGGAAGTGTGGACGCCAGTCTGCATGGAGCCATCCTTGAAATACCACCCTTGAATGTTTGATGTTCTAACGCCGGCCCGTTATCCGGGTTGCGGACAGTGTCTGGTGGGTAGTTTGACTGGGGCGGTCTCCTCCCAAAGTGTAACGGAGGAGCACGAAGGTTAGCTAATCACGGTCGGACATCGTGAGGTTAGTGCAAAGGCATAAGCTAGCTTGACTGCGAGAGTGACGGCTCGAGCAGGTACGAAAGTAGGTCTTAGTGATCCGGTGGTTCTGCATGGAAGGGCCATCGCTCAACGGATAAAAGGTACTCCGGGGATAACAGGCTGATACCGCCCAAGAGTTCATATCGACGGCGGTGTTTGGCACCTCGATGTCGGCTCATCACATCCTGGGGCTGAAGTAGGTCCCAAGGGTATGGCTGTTCGCCATTTAAAGTGGTACGCGAGCTGGGTTTAGAACGTCGTGAGACAGTTCGGTCCCTATCTGCCGTGGGCGTTGGAAGATTGCAAGGGGCTGCTCCTAGTACGAGAGGACCGGAGTGGACGCACCACTGGTGTTCGGGTTGTCATGCCAATGGCACTGCCCGGTAGCTAAGTGCGGAAGAGATAACCGCTGAAAGCATCTAAGCGGGAAACTTGCCTTAAGATGAGTCTTCCCTTACCCCTAGAGGGTACTGAAGGAACGTTCGAGACGAGGACGTGGATAGGCCGGGTGTGTAAGCGTTGCGAGACGTTGAGCTAACCGGTACTAATGAACCGTGCGGCTTAACCTGACAACACCGAAGGGGTTTTCGGGAGTGGAAAGAGAGAGAAGGGTTTCAGCGTAGAAAAACAGCTTGTTCGGGATTGAAAACAGGATTTGTCTGGCGGCAATAGCGCGGTGGTCCCACCTGACCCCATGCCGAACTCAGCAGTGAAACGCCGTAGCGCCGATGGTAGTGTGGGGTCTCCCCATGTGAGAGTAGGGCACTGCCAGACATCAATTTATAAGTGTTGCCGGCACAAAAGGCAGCAAGAAAAAAGAAATTCGGTGGTGCGGTAGTTCAGTTGGTTAGAATACCGGCCTGTCACGCCGGGGGTCGCGGGTTCGAGTCCCGTCCGCACCGCCACCGTATTTAGGGGCGTAGTTCAATTGGTAGAGCACCGGTCTCCAAAACCGGGTGTTGGGAGTTCGAGCCTCTCCGCCCCTGCCAGTTAACAAATAAGTAATAATTGATATAGCTATTCAAATTAATAGCCCAGCTAATTTTAGCTGGGTTTTTTCTTATTTATCATTTTCTTGCTCAGTTCTAACGTATTATCGTTCTGACATAGGGTTTTAACTTCTAGTCTCGTGTCATTCTAATGTCTTTGTGGGCGCTACCTTATAGTGCTCTATAACCGTACATCAATCCTTATTTTTTCTATAAAAGTTGTTTTTGGGTAGTTACAGGTGCTTTCTCAACAGGAATTTTTAATAATTGTTGGATAAGCGCTTGTTGGTCACTGTTTTGTAGCCATACAGCGTACAATGGTCGCTCTATTAACTGATTATTAGGTAAGGCAATGAGTTTTGGATATTGTTCTTGCCAATGTACAGGAAGGAAGGTAGCAGCATTAACACTATCCAATAACTCTTTGGCAATATGTGCTGATGTGGTTGTAATGATAGGGGGATGATCGTTCTTTAAGATTTGTTGTTCTTGTTGGTGAAAATCAGCTCCCCACTCTAATTTAATATAATTTTCTACGCCCTTATCAAGATTATGCTGGGTTGTTAATAAAATAAGCTGGATATTACCTATCAACTGACTTTGAAACTCATCCATTTTGGGGGGTTCAGTAGTAATTAAGAGATCCAATTCACGAGAATGTAATTGTTTGACTAGCGACTGGCGTGTCGAAACTAGAGACTCGATTCTTGTTTCCCGATGGAGTTGATAAAATGTATTTATCCAGGATGTTAGATAGCTGTCCCATAGGGATGCTGTAGCGCCGATAGAGAGTTTTGAATGCTGGGCGACATAATTGATTTCTTTCTTCGCTAATTGCCAGGTATTCATTAGTGATTCTGCATAAGGTACCAGACGTTCTCCGGCTGCAGTTAGGCGGATATTATTACGATGTCGTGTGAATAGATTGGTACCCAATTGATTTTCTAGTTGGCGGATACGAAAACTAACAGCGGATTGTGTTAAATAGAGCGATTCAGCTGCCCGACCAAAGTGACGAGTCTTACTGACTTCCAAAAAGGTTTTCAGTAATTCAGTGTCCACATGTATCTCCAATAGTTTTTGTCGTTAAGATTTAAATATTTTGTTTTACAGAATGTCAAGCCTCCCTAATACTCCGCGCCATAAATTAGTATGACTTAGAGTTAGGAGTGTGTCAGATGGCTGAAAGCTTCATCACGACTAATCGTTTTTTTGATAATAAAAATTATCCACGTGGATTTTCCCGTCATGGTGATTTCACCATCAAAGAGGCTCAATTGCTAGAACGTTATGGTCATGCGTTCAATGAATTGGACCTTGGTAAACGTGAACCTCAAACAGAAGAAGAAAAACTGTTTGTTGCAGTTTGCCGTGGTGAACGTGCACCTGCAACAACAGAGGAAAAGGTATGGACTAAGTATTTGGAAAAAATTAGCCGTCCAAAACGTTTTCATACTCTTTCCGGCGGAAAACCGCAGATTGATTCTTCAGAGGACTATACCGATACTGATGATTAATACCATCATTGTTATTAATCACCTACGCAAGAGGGGCGATTGCCTCTCTTTTAGCCAATAACTTATCCAGCCTGCTTCTGTAATTGAATAAGTAACCTATCCATACTTCGATAGCTGAGTGCTTCCATAATATCTGGTTTTTCTATTCTTGCTTGTTCTTTTAAGTCTGCAATTGTGCGAGAAACCCTAAGTATTCTGTGCCAAGCACGTATAGATAGTCCTAATTTCAATAAAGTATTTTCCAGAAAAACGGCATTTTCCATACTAATTTTGCAAATATCTTCGGTTTGTTTGCTACTGAGATGGGCATTGATGTGCCCACAGCGTTCTACTTGTATTTTTCTTGCCCTTGCTACGCGTTTTTTGATTTCTTGACTACTTTCTCCATATTTTGTTGATGATTGACTTAAAGTTCCTGGAGGGAGCAGAGGAACTTCAATAGAGAGATCAAAACGATCTAAAAAAGGGCCTGATAGTTTAGAGAGGTAACGTAATACTTGGTGTGGGCTACTTCGGTTATGCATTCCTTGATGATAACCGGTTGGGCTAGGATTCATAGCTGCAATCAATTGAACTTGGGCAGGAAAACGGACTTTTGCTCTGGCACGGGATATTACTATTTCGCCAGATTCTAGCGGTTCCCGCAGGGCATCAAGGACACTACGATTAAATTCAGGTAATTCATCCAGAAATAACACCCCATTATGGGCGAGAGAAATTTCTCCCGGCTTAGGTATTGAACCTCCTCCGACAAGAGCTGCCATTGAAGAACTATGATGAGGGGCTCTAAATGGGCGTATATGCCATTTTTGAGGATTAACTGGACATCCAGCTAAGCTATTGATTGCAGCGACGTCTAGCGCTTCCTGATGCGTTAATGGTGGTAATAAGCCACATAATCGGCTGGCAAGCATAGTTTTGCCAGTGCCTGGAGGGCCGAGTAGCAGAAGATTATGACCGCCAGCCGCGGTGATCTCCAATGCGCGTTTAGCTTGTTCCTGCCCAATAATATCCTGTATATCCAGAATAAATGCTTCAGTCTGTAGTTCGCCAAGAGGAGGAGAGGATAAAGCCGCTGTTTCTCCCTGTAAGAAGTGGCAAACTTGTAGCAAATGATTTGCCATTAATGTTTCGTTCTGAGACAAAATTGCCAGTTCAGCTTGATTTTCTGAGGAGAGGATTAGCTGTCTTCCTGCTCTTTTTGCACTCAATGCGGCGGGAATTGCTCCCGTAATTTTCCGTATTTCACCAGAGAGTGCTAACTCACCTAAAAACTCGTAATTATGTAGCTTATCTGTCGTGATTTGCTCTGATGCGGCTAAAATTGCAATCGCGATGGGTAAATCGTATCTTCCCCCTTCTTTGGGGAGATCTGCTGGTGCCAAATTGACAGTGATCCTTTTGGGAGGATAAGTAAAACCACTATTGATCAGAGCGCTTCGGACACGATCTCTGGCTTCTTTTACGGTAGTTTCAGGTAAACCAACAAGGGTGAGACCGGGTAAACCATTACTGATATGTGCTTCTATCGTGACGATAGGGGAATCAATACCAATTGTTGCCCGTGTATGAATAACGGCCAGTGCCATGATGCTCTCCTTAGCAAGAAAGCTGTTATCATGGATTGATAAAAAATAATGAAAAGTTGCCTTTCATTGTTTTGTGAAAAGGTTCGTAAATATATTTATTATTATGAGAATGCTGACACTATTCAGTCGTTTGAATTTTAATAATAACATAGTGTTATATATGAATATTCTAGCAATCTGGAACTTTTATGATAAAAAAATATAACGACAATAAGAGGTATTCGTTGATAATTATAATCATATAAAATACATAATATTAATTTAATAATTTTTAGTTCTATATACTGTTTATCATGGTAATCATTAACCATAAGAATTAATTTCGATCACATTTTTGTCATGTTATCGAGACTTAGACGATTAACACATTTTTTTATTATTTTATTGTTTAATAATTTTATTAAACAAACAGATAGTAATTTTTTCTGAGCTAAAAATGAATGAATTCCAGTGGATTTAACTGTTTCTTAGTTATCTAAATGAAAAATATAAATAAAATAATTTAATTATAAAAAAATAAAAATAATCGTTGTCAACAATCATAGAAAGTGATAACTCTTAAATATACGTCAAGCATACGAATGAAAAACGAATAAAGTAAATTATGAACGCATTTGTCCTAGTGATTAGCCTAATTATTGTGAGCGTGGTGGTGATTATCCCACCGTGCGGGGCGGCACTTGGACGAAGAACGGCTTAGACAGAAGAATAGCCAGATTCCAAAAACCCCCGCACCGAAAGGCGCGGGGGTTTTTTTTAGGTCTGATACTGGGTTCGATAAGCAGAAGTCATAAAACATCACAACAGCCAATGACAAGGTAAACATAACAGGGGAGACGGCAATGAACGGGGCACAATCGGTTGTAGAGGCATTACGAAAACAGGGAATTGAAAAAGTTTTTGGTTATCCAGGTGGAGCCATCATGCCAGTTTATGATGCGCTGTATGATGGCGGTGTTGAGCATATTTTGTGCCGCCATGAACAAGGCGCTGTTATGGCAGCAATTGGCTATGCAAGGGCAAGTGGCAAGCCGGGTGTTTGCATCGCGACATCAGGGCCTGGAGCGACAAACCTAATCACGGGGTTGGCTGATGCATTATTGGATTCTGTGCCTGTTGTCGCGATTACCGGACAGGTGAGCTCTGAATTTATCGGGACGGATGCTTTTCAGGAAATTGATATACTGGGAATGTCTCTTTCTTGTACAAAACACAGCTTTCTTGTTGATTCACTGGAAAAATTACCTCAAATCATGGCCGATGCCTTCTCCATTGCCATGAGTGGTCGCCCAGGCCCTGTTCTGATTGATTTACCAAAAGATATTCAGTTAGCTCAAGGTGATTTTGCCCCCTATTTAATACCAGCATCTCCCCAGTTTTCTCTTCCAAAACAAGAGATTGAATTAGCCCGTCAATTGTTAGCTTCATCTCGAAAACCTATTTTGTATGTGGGTGGTGGGATTGGCATGTCTGGCGCTGTTCCTGAATTACGTCATTTTGTCTCTGAAACGGGTATTCCTGTTGTTTCCACATTGAAAGGATTGGGAGCGGCAGATTTTGAACATGAATGTTATTTGGGCATGTTAGGGATGCATGGTACTAAAGCGGCTAATCTTGCTGTTCAATCCTGTGATTTGTTAATTGCTGCTGGCGCGCGTTTTGATGACCGTGTTACAGGGAAGCTGAATACCTTTGCACCTCATGCCAACGTTATTCATTTGGATATTGATCCTGTTGAATTCAATAAATTACGTCAAACCCATGTGTCATTACTGGGCGATTTAAAAACGCTATTGCCTCATTTACAACAACCTTTATCTATCCAAGCCTGGCAGCAAGAAATCAAACAATTAAAAAACGAACATGCATGGCGTTATGACTATCAGGGTGAAAGTATTTATGCTCCGTTACTGTTAAAGCAGGTTTCTGAACGTGCTTCGTCCAGTACGGTTATCACAACCGATGTTGGTCAGCATCAGATGTGGGCGGCTCAGCACATGACTTTTAGTCAGCCAGAAAACTTCATCACATCAAGTGGATTAGGCACGATGGGATTTGGTATTCCGGCGGCGATTGGCGCCCAGATGGCTCGTCCTGAAGATATGGTTATCTGCATATCTGGTGACGGTTCCTTCATGATGAATGTTCAGGAATTGGGCACGATTAAACGCAAGCAATTGCCGGTCAAATTGATCTTATTGGATAACCAAAGATTGGGTATGGTTCGCCAGTGGCAAGAGCTGTTTTTTGACAAACGTTATAGCGAAACGATCTTAACTGATAATCCTGATTTTCTTACGTTGGCGCAGGCGTTTGGTATTCCGGGACAGAGAGTAACTCACAAAGCACAAGTGGATGAAGCATTGGATGCTTTGTTCAACAGCGAGGGCGCGTATTTATTACATGTGTCTATTGATGAATTAGAGAATGTCTGGCCATTGGTTCCACCGGGTGCAAGCAACGAAACCATGTTGGAGAAATCATTATGATACAGCATCAACTTGCTATTAAGGCGCGGTTCTGTCCTGAGATTTTGGAACGAATTTTGAGAGTTACCCGCCACCGCGGATTTCAGATATGCGCATTGAATATGGATCATATAACAGATAGTGATAATGTAAATATTGAACTCACCGTGTCTAGCCAACGTCCAGTTAATTTACTTTTTTCCCAACTGCTGAAATTGGTGGACGTTGCGGGTGTTGAGATCAAACATAAAGAATCACGATTAATAAGCGCATAATGCGCCCTTGAAGGAAAACTGAGAATGACAAAGCAAGCTGATTATATTTGGTTCAATGGGGAAATGGTGCCGTGGGCAGAGGCTAAAGTTCATGTTATGTCCCATGCATTACATTATGGTACTTCGGTATTTGAAGGGATTCGTTGCTATGACTCTCACAAAGGGCCTGTTGTTTTTCGTCATCGTGAACATATGCAGCGCTTGCGTGACTCAGCCAAGATTTACCGTTTTCCCGTCAGTCAAAGTGTGGACGAATTGATGGACGCTTGCCGTGAAACGCTGCGTAAAAATAAATTGGTCAGTGCTTATATTCGCCCATTGGTATTTGTGGGGAATGTTGGCATGGGAGTAAACCCACCTGCTGGTTATCAAACAGACGTTATCATTGCTGCTTTCCCGTGGGGCGCTTATCTCGGTGAGGAAGCCTTAGAGCAGGGTATTGATGCGATGGTTTCTTCATGGAATCGCATGGCAGCAAATACGATCCCTACAAGCGCAAAAGCGGGAGGTAATTATCTCTCTTCTTTACTGGTGGGAAGTGAAGCACGACGCCATGGTTATCAGGAAGGTATTGCACTGGATGTGCATGGTTATATTTCAGAAGGTGCGGGTGAAAACCTATTTGAAGTGAAGGATGGAATTCTATTTACACCGCCATTTACTTCATCTGCCCTGCCAGGGATCACCCGTGATGCCATCATCAAGTTAGCACGGGATCTTGGCCTGGAAGTTCGTGAACAGGTACTTTCTCGCGAATCGCTTTATTTAGCGGATGAAGTTTTTATGACAGGAACGGCTGCGGAGATCACTCCGGTTCGTAGTGTAGATGGTATTCAGGTGGGTATTGGTAAATGCGGCCCAATTACTAAAAAAATCCAAAGTGCGTTCTTTGGCTTATTTGATGGTACGACAGAAGATAAATGGGGTTGGTTGGATCCGATTAATCCGTAATAAAAAATATAAAACCCAACGGGCGGTCGTTCCCCGCCTGTTTTAGTTAATTGATAAGACTTGGGAGTGAAGACAATGCCTAAATACCGTTCTGCCACGACGACTCATGGCCGCAATATGGCGGGAGCCCGCGCCTTATGGCGAGCCACAGGTATGACAGATGCAGATTTTGGAAAACCTATCATTGCGGTTGTTAACTCATTCACCCAGTTTGTACCAGGACATGTACATCTGCGTGATCTCGGTAAGCTGGTGGCAGAACAGATTCAGGCATCAGGAGGGGTTGCGAAAGAGTTCAATACCATTGCTGTTGATGATGGTATCGCAATGGGGCATGGTGGAATGCTCTATTCGTTACCTTCGCGGGAGTTGATTGCTGACTCAGTGGAATACATGGTCAATGCCCACTGTGCTGATGCTATGGTATGTATTTCCAACTGTGACAAAATCACGCCAGGCATGTTGATGGCATCTTTGCGCTTAAATATTCCGGTTATTTTCGTTTCTGGTGGCCCAATGGAAGCGGGTAAGACGCGATTATCCGATCAGCTGATCAAACTGGATTTGGTTGATGCCATGATTCAGGGTGCCAATCCCAATGTCAGTGACGAACAGAGCGAACAAATCGAACGTTCTGCCTGTCCGACGTGTGGCTCTTGCTCAGGGATGTTTACGGCGAATTCGATGAATTGTTTGACCGAAGCACTTGGACTTTCACAGCCAGGTAATGGGTCACTGCTCGCTACTCATGCTGATCGTAAGACCCTGTTTATCAATGCCGGTAAACGCATTGTTGAACTGACTAAACGCTATTATGAACAAGATGATGCCAGCGCTCTCCCGCGTAGTATCGCGACCAAAGCGGCATTTGAAAATGCCATGATATTGGATATTGCGATGGGGGGATCGACTAACACCGTTTTGCATTTGTTGGCCGCAGCACAGGAAGCTGAAGTTGACTTCACGATGGCGGATATTGATCGTCTGTCTCGTCAGGTGCCGCATTTATGTAAAGTTGCTCCGAGTACCCAGAAATACCACATGGAAGATGTCCATCGTGCTGGTGGAGTGATTGGGATACTTGGTGAGCTTGATCGGGCGGGGCTTTTGCGCCGTGATGTGAAAAATGTTTTGGGTTTGGATTTGCCACAAACGTTGGCCCAATACGACATCATGCTGACAAAAGATGAAAGCGTTAAAAGGATGTATGCCGCGGGGCCAGCAGGCATTCGTACCACACAAGCTTTCTCACAAGATTGTCGTTGGCCGTCGTTGGATGCCGATCGTGAGACAGGATGTATTCGTGAACGTAACCATGCTTACAGTCAGGATGGTGGATTGGCTGTTTTGTTCGGCAACATTGCAAAAGATGGCTGCATTGTAAAAACAGCAGGCGTTGATAAAGAAATCCTGACTTTCCGTGGCCCAGCCAAAGTTTACGAGAGCCAGGAGGAGGCAGTAGAAGCCATTCTCGGTGGAAAAGTCGTGGCGGGCGACGTAGTTGTTATTCGTTATGAAGGGCCGAAAGGTGGTCCAGGTATGCAAGAAATGCTCTATCCCACCACCTATCTGAAATCGATGGGATTGGGAAAAAGTTGTGCATTGATTACGGATGGACGTTTCTCAGGCGGAACATCGGGTTTATCTATTGGTCACGTCTCTCCAGAAGCGGCAAATGGTGGCTTGATTGGTCTGATTTATGACGGTGATATCATCAATATTGATATTCCAAACCGTAAAATTCAGTTGGATGTGACGGAAACAGAACTGGCAGAACGTACACAGGCTGAATTATCTCGCGGAGATAAAGCATGGACACCTAAGTCCCGTGAACGTCAGGTTTCTTTGGCATTACGTGCTTATGCTTCATTGGCGACCAGTGCTGACAAAGGCGCTGTGCGCGATAAAACCAAACTGGGGAGTTGATTGTGGCGGTTTATCCTCTTAATACTGAACCCAAGGGAGCGGAATATCTCAAGGCGGCACTGAGTGCGCCAGTTTATGATATTGCTCAAGTCACTCCCTTACAGGAAATGAAAAAAATCTCTGCGCGTTTAGGCAATACGATTTTGGTTAAACGGGAAGATCGCCAGCTGGTACATAGTTTCAAATTGCGCGGTGCGTACGCGATGATCGCAGGTTTGACGGAAGAACAAAAAAGTAAAGGTGTCATCACGGCTTCCGCGGGCAACCATGCGCAAGGCGTTGCATTATCGGCCAGTAAGGTTGGCATAAAAGCCACTATTGTCATGCCGATAGCGACAGCGGATATTAAAGTCGATGCAGTCCGTAGTTTTGGTGGCGAGGTGCTGTTGCATGGTACGAACTTTGATGAAGCGAAAGCAAAAGCCATTGAGATGGCAAAAGAGCACGGTTACACCTTCGTTCCACCTTTTGACCATCCTGTCGTGATTGCAGGCCAGGCGACACTGGCAATGGAGTTGTTACAGCAGGATGTTCATCTTGATCGTATCTTTGTTCCGGTTGGTGGTGGCGGATTGATTGCAGGGGTTGCTGTTCTCATTAAACAGCTTGTACCTGAAATGAAGATCATTGGTGTGGAAGCCGAGGATTCTGCCTGTTTGAAAGCCGCACTGGAAGCTGGGCATCCGGTCGATTTGCCGAGAGTTGGATTATTCGCGGAAGGTGTGGCGGTTAAACGCATTGGCGACGAAACGTTTCGCTTATGCCAGCAATATGTCGATGATGTCATTACAGTAGACAGTGATGCTATCTGTGCTGCCATGAAAGATATCTTTGAAGATGTCAGGGCTGTGGCTGAACCTTCTGGTGCTCTGGCGCTGGCAGGCTTGAAGAAATATGTCCAGCAACACCAGATTCAGGGAGAACGGCTGGCACATATTCTTTCTGGGGCTAATGTGAATTTTCATGGATTGCGTTACGTTTCAGAGCGCTGCGAACTTGGAGAGCAACGCGAAGCTTTGTTGGCGGTGACTATCCCTGAACAAAAGGGGAGTTTCTTACAGTTTTGCCAGATATTGGGTACTCGTGTCGTCACTGAATTTAGCTATCGTTATTCGGATGCAACAGATCCAAACCAAGCCTGTATCTTTGTTGGTATCAGATTGAGTCGGGGAAATACTGAGCGTCGTGAAATCATTGAAGAATTAAAAACATCGGGGTATCAAGTTGCTGATTTTACGGATGATGAAATGGCGAAGCTGCATGTTCGTTATATGATCGGTGGCAGGCCATCCAAGCCGTTGCAGGAGCGATTGTTTAGTTTTGCCTTTCCTGAATCTCCGGGAGCTTTGCTGAAATTTTTGCAAACATTAGGGACGCATTGGAATATCACACTGTTCCATTACCGCAGTCATGGCACGGATTATGGGCGTGTATTAGCTGCCTTTGAACTTTCAGGACCAGAAGTCTGTTTTGATCGCCATTTGGATGTGCTGGGCTATGAATATCATGATGAAACCGATAATCCTTCATTTAAATTATTTCTGACTTAATCATCAATCAGTTAAAGAAATAAACAGCAAAATATCTTCTAAAAATACCAATTGCCTTTCAAGATGCGTCTAATATCTCCCCGCGTAGAGGGGGAGATATTAGCAATTGCAAGCTAGCCAAATAATAACGATAGTCAGACTACAATAGTTCCCAAAATGCCTTAATCAACGGTTCGTTTAAGCGTTTATTCAACGCACAGACACCCAATTCAAACGGTTCGACCAGTGCAATATTTTCCAGCAGTGAAATTCGGTTACGTACAGGTTCAGGGCTATTTTCGACCACAACCGTAGGGATCAGTGCAATCCCGCAACCTAGTGCTACCATAGAAACAATCGCTTCATGGCCGGAAACTGTTGCGTAAATGACGGGGTGCAGGATCTTATGCCGCCGAAACCACAGTTCAATGCGCCTGCGGGAAGGCCCATGCTCAGGCAGGATAAAAGGGATGTTATTCCAGTCGGGATGTTCTTGTATAGCGAGATTTCTCACGATACAAGGCAGAGCAGGGGCAATCAATACCAATGGTACTTCGCCTATTTTGGTAAAGCTGACATTATCAGCCAGTTTCTCTGGCTTGCCTGCAATTCCTAAATCTACAGCATCGGATTGAATTTTATCAACGGCATCAGCAGCATCTCCTGTTGTCAGTTTAATTTCCACCAACGGATGTTCTGCCCGAAATTTATCCAATACTTGTGGAAGATGGCTATACGCAGCCGTGACTGAACAGAATAGACGTAACTCTCCTGTCAGTGATGGGCTTTGGTGGTTTAATGAATGCTGTAACTGTTTATATTGCAGGAGAGTTTGCTGGGCAAATTGTTTGAATTGTTCACCGGCGGCGGTCAATTTTACTGTTCGGTTATCCCGCAGAAAAAGCGGATGCCCCAATAACTCCTCAAGGCGCTGGATCTGGCGTGAAAGTGTGGATGGGCTGACGTGCATGGCTTTGGCTGAGCGGCCAAAATGACAACTTTCCGCAAGGTGTAAAAACAGTTTTAAATCACGTAGATCCATCGTTTTTAGGCCCTTTATTGAGAGGTTGTTTGTCGTGAAAAAGTTTGTTGCATAAACTGCAATGTAGTCTTGTTAATATATCAATTTCAGCAATGGCTCGCATGTCATATATTGTTTCTATGCAAACGACCTCACACCTAATTATTATATCGGAGTCACCATGGCTAATTATTTTGATACGTTGAACTTACGCCAACAATTGGCGCAGTTAGGCAAATGTCGGTTTATGGCGCGGGAAGAATTTGCTGACGAAGCAGGGTATTTGAAAGGCAAGAAAGTGGTGATCATCGGTTGTGGTGCGCAAGGGCTAAACCAGGGACTGAATATGCGTGATTCTGGTTTAGATATTGCTTATGCCTTGCGTAAAGAAGCGATTGATGAAAAGCGACCATCATGGCGTAAAGCAACCGAAAATGGTTTCAAAGTTGGCACTTATGAAGAGTTAGTTCCACAGGCTGATTTGGTTATCAACCTGACGCCAGACAAACAGCATTCCGCGGTGGTTCAAGCAGTGCAACCCTTGATGAAAGAAGGGGCAGCGCTGGGCTATTCTCACGGCTTCAACATCGTCGAAGTGGGTGAGCAAATACGCAAAGATATTACCGTTGTGATGGTTGCACCTAAATGTCCGGGTACGGAAGTGCGTGAAGAGTATAAGCGTGGATTCGGTGTACCCACTCTGATTGCTGTACATCCAGAAAATGATGCAAAAGGCGAAGGGATGGCGATTGCGAAAGCATGGGCAGCCGCAACAGGAGGGCACCGCGCTGGCGTACTGGAATCTTCCTTCGTAGCAGAAGTTAAATCAGACTTGATGGGAGAACAAACCATCTTGTGTGGCATGTTACAGGCAGGTTCTTTGTTGTGCTATGACCAACTGGTTGCTGATGGTGTTGATTCCGGTTATGCCGGAAAATTAATCCAGTTTGGTTGGGAAACTATCACTGAAGCGCTGAAACAAGGCGGCATTACATTAATGATGGATCGTCTTTCCAACCCAGCGAAATTGCGTGCTTATGCTTTGTCTGAACAACTGAAAAACATGTTAACTCCGCTGTTCCAGAAACATATGGATGACATCATTTCTGGTGAATTCTCTTCCACAATGATGGCAGATTGGGCAAATGGGGATAAAAACTTGCTGGCTTGGCGTGAAGAAACGGGTAAAACGTCATTCGAAAATTATCCGGACTATACAGGGCAGATCAGTGAGCAAGAATACTTTGATCATGGTGTCCTGATGATTGCCATGGTCAAAGCAGGGGTAGAACTGGCATTTGAAACGATGGTAGATACTGGCATCGTTGAAGAGTCTGCTTATTATGAATCTTTGCATGAACTGCCATTGATTGCGAATACCATTGCTCGCAAGCGTCTGTATGAAATGAACGTGGTAATTTCTGATACTGCGGAATATGGTAACTATCTGTTCTCATACGTCGCTGTTCCGTTGCTGAAAGAGAAATTCATGGCAACCCTGCAAGCCGGAGATTTAGGAAAAGCAGTTGCAGATCGTAGCATTGATAATGCGCAGTTGCGTGATGTGAATGAGGCGATCCGTAACCACCCGATTGAAGTTATCGGCCGTACTTTGCGTGGTTATATGACGGATATGAAACGCATTGCGGTTGGTGGTTAATACAATGTTATCCTGCCCGAAGTGACTTTATCGGGCAGGTAGCTCTTTCATTCTTACAAATTGAATTTCAGTTTTAATTCATCGATGGCTTGTCGCTGACATGCTTCAAATCGTTCTTTCGGTTGTTGTGCTTGGATCATGTTCAGGGCCGGATCGTTAACTTTAGTGCGCACACCGCTTAATTCCTCCATGACAGCTAATCCACAGAAAGGTACATAGGCTTCGGAATACCCCCCTTCGTGCACGATAACTAATTTTCCATGGCATAGTTCATCGGCTGCTTGCTGTACCCTGCGGGTCATTTCACGGAAGCTGTCACTATGCAATTGCATTCGTGCCAGAGGATCAAAGGCATTGGCATCATAACCGCAGGCAATGATGATCAATTCTGGTTGGTAACGTCGCAATGCCGGGAGCACAATGTGATCCATAGCATAAAGATAACTATTGTGCCCAGCTCCCGCCATCAATGGGATATTGAGATTGAAACCTTCTCCTTTGCCGGCGCCAATATCTTCCTCGCCACTGTAGCCTTCGGGATAGCAGCCATCTTGATGCAGTGAAATAGTCAAAACATCATCACGTTCCCAGAAGATATGTTGGGTTCCATTGCCGTGGTGAACATCCCAGTCAATGACTGCGACTCGGCCAACTCCAAGCTGCTCTTTTGCGTGCTCAATGGCGAGGGCAATATTGGCAAGGAAACAAAATCCCATTGCTTGATCTGGCAGGCAGTGGTGTCCGGGGGGACGGGAAAGGCTGTAGGCATTATCCAACTCGCCTTGTAACACCGTTTTTACTGCGGCATAAGTGAGTCCGGCGGATAGTTTAGCGATTTCATAGCTGCCTTGTCCTATTGGTGCTTCTGAACCTAATATTCCTCCGCCATTATCACTCACGGACTTAAAGCGCTGTAAATACTCTTCGGTATGCACCAGTCTCAGCGTTGCATCATCAAGAGGTTCAGCACCACGCAGTTGCAACGAATGACTTAATCCCGAAACATCCATTAAGTTTTTCATTCTGCGTTTTGTTTCCGGTGATTCTGCATGTCCTGCACCATTGGGAGGTTGTACCCATCCTCCAACAGGAAATGTCATAACGTGTGATAATCCAGAATTGTGCCAGAAACAGAGTTCATCAAAGAAAAAGCCCGTTTTACGTAACATATTACATCCTCTTTGATTTTCTTTATCTTTCAAACTATAGCTTGAAATCTATTGGGTATATTGATTGTATGTCAGCAAGCGTAATTAGCTGTTATAACATTAATGTAGTTAAATAGATCCTATGTATTTCAATGACAGTAGCATCAAAATTGATATAGTTTTCGAAACAATATGCGATTAAATCCAAACCAACAACAAGCGGTTGAATTTGTAACAGGGCCTTGCCTGGTTCTGGCTGGTGCAGGCTCTGGCAAGACACGAGTGATCACCAATAAAATTGCCCACCTGATCCGCACCTGTGGTTATCAGGCTCGCCATATTGCGGCAGTCACTTTTACTAATAAAGCGGCACGTGAAATGAAAGAACGTGTTGCCCAAACCTTGGGTCGTAAGGAGACACGGGGGCTGATGATCTCGACTTTCCATACTTTGGGGTTGGAGATTGTTAAGCGTGAACACAAAGCGTTGGGAATGAAAAGTAACTTCTCATTATTTGATGATCAAGATCAGATGGCTTTGCTAAAAGATCTTACTGCGGATTTGCTGCAAGAAGACAAAGATCTGCTACAAAAACTGACTTCGAACATTTCTAACTGGAAGAGTGACTTAATGTCGCCGGAACAAGTGATGAGAATGGCACGCTCAGCGCAAGAACACCAGTTTGCAGAATGTTACCGTCGCTATGACTTACACTTAACTAGTTGTAATGTCCTCGATTTTGATGATCTGATTACCAAACCAACTTTGCTGTTAATGCATGATGAAGAAGTTAGGGAGCGTTGGCAGAATAAAATTCGCTACTTGCTGGTGGATGAATATCAGGATACGAATACCAGTCAATATCAACTGGTGAAATTATTAGTGGGTAATCGCGCACGTTTTACTGTGGTCGGGGATGATGATCAATCCATTTATTCATGGCGTGGTGCTCGTCCACAGAATTTGATTTTATTGAAGGACGATTTCCCGCAGTTGAATGTGATTAAGCTGGAACAAAATTACCGTTCATCAGGGCGGATATTGAAAGCAGCGAATATTCTGATAGCTAACAATCCCCATGTTTTTGAAAAAAAACTCTTTTCGGAATTGGGATATGGTGATCCACTCAGGGTGATCGAAGCGAACAATGAAGATCATGAAGCTGAGCGTGTAGTGGGGGAGTTGATCGCTCATCACTTCATCAATAAAACGGACTATAAAGATTACGCTATTTTATATCGCGGTAATCATCAATCCCGTATCTTCGAAAAAATGTTGATGCAAAACCGCATTCCTTACCGAATTTCAGGGGGAACATCGTTCTTTTCTCGGCCTGAAATTAAAGACTTGCTTTCTTATTTGCGTGTTTTGACCAACCCTGAGGATGACAGTGCGTTTCTACGTATCGTCAATACACCACGGCGAGAAATCGGTGCAGTGACGATCCAGAAATTGGGCGAATGGGCGAATAGTCGCAGTAAGAGCTTATATCAAGCCAGTTTTGATCTTGGGCTGGAACAGTATTTAACCGGACGTGGTTTGGCGGCATTACAGCGTTTTACCCACTGGATGAACGAAATAGCTCGTCAGGCGGAGCGGGAGCCACTGCTGGCTGTGAGAGACTTACTGCGTGGCATGGATTACGAAAGCTGGTTATATGAAACCTCCCCCAGCCCAAAAGCGGCTGAAATGAGAATGAAAAACGTCAACCAACTTTTCACTTGGATGAGTGAAATGCTTGAAGGAGATGACTTGAATGAGCCAATGTCTCTTTCCCAAGTTGTGGCGCGTTTTACGTTGCGGGATATGCTGGAGAAAGGCGAGGAAGATACAGAGTTGGATCAAGTTCAGTTAATGACGTTACATGCTTCCAAGGGACTGGAGTTTCCCTATGTTTTTTTGGTTGGTATGGAAGAAGGTTTATTACCACACCAAAGCAGCATTGATGAGGACAACATTGAGGAAGAGCGTCGTTTGGCTTATGTCGGCATCACACGGGCACGGAGAGAACTTTTTTTCAGCCTCAGCAAAGAGCGCCGCCAGTTTGGTGAACTTATCCGTCCAGAACCGAGCCGATTCTTGCTTGAATTGCCCCAGGATGACTTGGCTTGGCCACAAGGTAAGCGAGTGATGAGCGCAGAGGAAAGAATGAAACAGGGGCAATCGCGCCTTGCCGACATTAAATCCCGTCTGGGGCTCGGACTGAGAAACGGCAAATAGATAGCTCGATAATAATCCCCTGCATTTACGGATAAGTACAGGGGAATAAAGTAAAAATTTCAGCCTAAACGAGAGTTATTTTGTTCCTCTAGCAACAACAACCATTGGACATAACTCTGCCATTTCATTTCTTGCTGTAATGCTTCAGTTCTGAGTGGATGTTTTATCTGCCATTGATAAGGCAAAGTGATAATGAGCGTTTCATTTTCCGCCTGTAATCGTAATGCAGGCAAAGTGTCATCCCGCCGACGGTTAGCGAAAATAATTGCCAGACGCAATAAGCGACATAACCGTTGTGCCTGTATCAATGGCACAGCATTTTGCTGACTGAGCGATGCTAGATCCACCGGGCCGCTTTGATTTCTCAATAGCGTAGCCAACAGTCGTTTTTGGGCAGGGGTATAGCCGGGCAGATCCAGGTGGCTTATCAAATAAGCGGAATGTGCAGGCCCCTGACGGAAATCAATAAACAGGCCTATTTCATGGAGCAAACAGGCACCACCTAATAATTCGCGACAACGTTTGTCCAATTTCCATGACTTGGCAACTTGTTGGAAAAAATTTTCGGCTAACTGTTTGACACGTTGTGCCTGCTCAATATCCAATTGAAAGCGATGCTGAATATTGCACAGGGTTCTTGCGCGAATATCCTGTTCAATCGGCGCATCCAGCATCCCGTAAACCAGGCCTTCACGTAGCGCGCCGCCTGCCAGTATCATATTTTCGATATCCAATGCCTGAAAAATAGCGATCAAGATGGCCAATCCACTTGGAAAAACCAACGCCCGTTCCAGTGTCAGCCCATCAATTTCCAACTCTTCCAGCTTGCCGCATTCAATTGCCTGATGTTTAAGTTGCTGGAGTTTGGGTAGGGTGATCAATTCATCCATACCTTGGGCAATCATGATTTCCTGCAAGGCTTGTACTGTGCCGGAAGCTCCTACGCAAATGTTCCAGCCTTGCTTAAGCAGCTTAGCAGTAACTGGGCTGAGAATATCGTGCGCAGCAGCTTCTGCGCTGGCAAAGTTTTCTGCTGTCAGGCGGCGATCATTGAAATAACGTTCCAGCCAGGTAACACAGCCCATTTCAAGGCTGAAAAGCTGATTGGTTTTGGCTCCAACACCAGTGACCAACTCGGTACTGGCACCACCAATATCTACGACAAGCCGATTTTCAGACCCACCAGTTGTGTGAGCAACACCTTGATAAATTAGCTGAGCTTCTTCTTCGCCGCTGATCACATGAACGGGCTTGCCTAATATTTCTGAGGCCTTTTTGACAAACTCATCTGAATTTTCTGCCAGCCTCAAGGTTGCGGTAGCAACAACACGGATTTGTGAGGCAGGAATATTTTGCAAATATTCGGAAAAGAGGTGCAAGCACTGCCATCCCCGTTCCATTGCCTGTTGTGATAAATGATTATTTTTATCTAATCCGGCAGCCAGCCTGACTTTGCGTTTTATGCGAGTAACGACTTGAATGCTGCCGGATACTTCACGGATGACCAGCATATGAAAACTGTTTGAGCCTAAATCAATAGCCGCATAAAGAGAAGAAGTACTCAGCATAGTATTTATTCCGGCCTGTGTTGTTTCAGCATCGTGTTATTTCAATTTTTAGCTTGGGCGTTTACTGTTACGTGTTGCATTGCCACGGCGTGGTATGCCGGTACGCCGAGGATGTCCCCCTGAGCGTGTGCGATTACGGCGCTTAGGTACTGGCAGATCTTTTAGTAATGCATCACTGTTATATTTGCTAACAGGTATCTGGTGCTGAATATATTCTTCAATGGCCGTTAAGTTCAGCGCGTATTCTTCACACGCCAGGCTGATGGAATGGCCGCTTTCTCCAGCACGGCCTGTCCGGCCAATCCGGTGAACATAATCTTCACAATCATCCGGTAGATCATAATTAAATACATGTGTCACCGATGGGATATGCAGACCACGGGCGGCAACATCTGTGGCAACCAGAATGTCCAAATTACCCAGGCTGAATTCTTCAAGAATACGCAGACGTTTTTTTTGTGCAACATCACCAGTCAGCAAACCAACTCGATGACCATCAGCAGCCAGATGGGCCCAGATATCTTCGCAACGGTGTTTGGTATTGGCAAAAATGATGCAGCGATCAGGCCATTCTTCTTCCAGCAGAGTCTGTAGCAGGCGCATTTTTTCTTCGTTGGAAGGATAAAATAGCTCTTCCTGAATGCGGTGTCCTGTCTTTTGCAGCGGTTCCACTTCCACATACTCAGGATTATTCATCTGCTCAAAAGCCAGTTCACGCACTCGATAAGAGAGAGTTGCGGAAAACAGCAAATTCATTCTTTCTGAGGCCGCAGGGAGTCGGCGGAACAACCAACGAATATCTTTGATAAAGCCTAGATCATACATGCGATCTGCTTCATCAAGTACCACAACTTGAATGGCACCAAGATGGATATGGCCCTGTTTTGCGTAATCGATCAAACGCCCTGTTGTGCCAATGACGATATCGACGCCAGCTTCCAAAACCTTAAGCTGTTTATCATAGCCATCGCCGCCGTAGGCAAGACCCATTCTCAACCCAGTGGCTTGTGCCAATTCTTCTGCGTCAGAGTAGATTTGCACCGCCAATTCACGGGTAGGTGCCATAATCAACGCTCTTGGCTGATTAGTTTTACGCTCTTTCTTTGCAGGATGAGTCAACAAGTAATTAAAAGTAGACGCCAAAAATGCCAGCGTCTTGCCCGTTCCGGTTTGTGCTTGCCCCGCAACATCTCGGCCTTCGACAGTTAAAGGCAATGTTAGCGCCTGTATCGGCGTGCAGTTGGAAAACCCCTTTTTCTCAAGGGCTTCTAAGACCTTGGGGTGCAATGCGAAGTCGGAAAACTTCTTTTCTGTCAAATGTGTTTTGCTCATAGTAAGGTAGAATATCAGTTAACTATTGCTTTAAGAAAGTGTATCCGTTGAAATAAAGACACCCTTATGTTGGTTAATGTACACTGACACTGTAAAAGATATTACTTTTGGAGCAAAAAATGAGTGCGAATATTATTTCTCTGACTGATGCTGGCTTTGGAAACGATGTTTTGAAAGCACAAGGTCCTATTCTCGTTGAATTTTGGGCTGAATGGTGCGGTCCTTGTAAAATGATAGCCCCTATTCTGGATGAAATTGCTACAGAATACGAAGGAAAGCTGACAGTTGGCAAGCTGAACATTGATGATAATCCAGCAACAGCACCAGAATACGGTATTCGTGGTATTCCAACACTGATTCTGTTTAAAGGTGGTGAAAAGGTTGCAGTAAAAGTAGGTGCTTTGTCAAAAACTCAATTGAAAGAGTTTTTGGAACCACACCTCTAATTTAGAATCAGGTCACAGTAATTACGGACGTTTGGCGTATGAGATGATTTATCTCATTGACCGCTAGACGTCCGCTACGAAGCATGGTAAGTTAGCGGCCATATGCTTGTATGATGCTTAGTTTGAATAAATTCTTTATTCGGTATAAAGGCTTATTGATATAAAGAGTTGACATTAAGCATGTTACATACTAAATAATTTGTAGTGTCTGATAAATCTGTTATCTCTGGGTCACCTGAAGTATCTGATGACATATCGCATTTGGTAAAATTTCTGAGTCTATATACGATTAACCCAGTATATAGCTTAGTACACTCATAGCGTCCTAATGCTAATTATCTTTAAGCAGGGTGTTTTTATCCTAGGCATTTTTATGTCGAACCTTCTCCTTCTTGTGCTAGGTGTTAGGTCTAGAATTTGCTAACAGTGCTTATGTTAAAAAGACGTTTATGCTGAAAGATGTGTATGCTGAAATAGTGTCCACTGTTAAACTTTAATAGTGTTTGCACTGTAAAATTGTATCTATATTATAGATAGTTATAACATATGGTACATAGATAATTAGAAGATAGTTTTGACAGTTTGTCAGCCTTATTTTGAAATCAATCTGAGTACTTCAAACTTATTGCCTTGTAATGTAATTTAATATGTTAGTAGGTGTTATTCGTTTCTGGTACAAATAAACAGGCATCGATAATGCTGCCATACCATTCACGTTCATAGTTCGAGATATACCCCGAGTTAAAGAACCCACCATTATGAATCTTACCGAATTAAAGAATACGCCGGTATCTGAGTTGATTACTCTCGGCGAAAATATGGGGCTGGAAAACCTGGCTCGTATGCGTAAGCAGGACATCATTTTCTCTATTCTCAAACAGCATGCGAAAAGCGGAGAGGATATTTTCGGAGATGGTGTGCTGGAGATATTGCAGGATGGATTTGGTTTCCTCCGCTCCGCAGACAGCTCTTACCTTGCAGGTCCTGATGATATCTACGTTTCTCCTAGTCAAATCCGCCGCTTTAACCTCCGTACCGGTGACACCATTTCAGGGAAAATCCGCCCACCAAAAGAGGGTGAACGCTATTTTGCTCTGTTGAAAGTTAATGAAGTCAACTTTGACAAACCTGAAAATGCCCGCAGTAAGATCCTGTTTGAAAACCTGACTCCACTTCATGCTAACAACCGTTTGCGAATGGAACGCGGTAATGGATCAACTGAAGATTTGACAGCCCGTGTTTTGGATCTGGCCGCACCGATTGGCCGTGGTCAGCGTGGCCTGATTGTTGCCCCACCAAAAGCGGGTAAGACCATGCTACTGCAAAATATTGCGGCTAACATCGCTTATAATTATCCAGATTGCGTTTTGATGGTGTTGCTGATTGATGAGCGTCCAGAAGAAGTCACCGAAATGCAGCGTCTGGTAAAAGGTGAAGTGATTGCTTCAACCTTTGATGAACCCGCCTCTCGCCATGTTCAAGTGGCTGAAATGGTGATCGAAAAAGCAAAACGTCTGGTTGAACACAAGAAAGACGTTATTATCCTGTTGGATTCTATCACCCGTCTGGCTCGTGCATATAACACTGTAGTTCCTGCTTCCGGTAAGGTCTTGACGGGTGGTGTGGACGCGAATGCTCTGCATCGACCAAAACGTTTCTTTGGTGCCGCACGTAACGTAGAAGAAGGCGGTAGTCTGACCATCATTGCGACTGCGTTGGTTGATACTGGCTCCAAGATGGATGAAGTTATTTACGAAGAATTTAAAGGTACAGGTAACATGGAATTGCACCTGTCCCGTAAGATTGCTGAAAAACGCGTCTTTCCAGCCATTGATTACAACCGTTCTGGGACACGTAAAGAAGAGCTGCTCACTGCGCAGGATGAGCTACAGAAAATGTGGATCTTGCGTAAGATCATTCATCCGATGGGTGAAATTGATGCGATGGAATTTCTTATCAACAAACTGGCTATGACAAAAACAAATGAAGAGTTCTTCGACTTTATGAAACGCTCATAGTGTTTGTAAAATAGATAATTCCGTAGTGATCCGTAAATAAATAATATTTACTACCTAAGACGCCACAAAAAAGTGGCGTTTTTTTTTATCGATTACTTATTCTACTCTGTTTCCCCAAAATGGTCTATTTTTTGCATGGTTTTGGGGTGGTTAGATGCGTTTTTCTTAACTAACCATTTTATAATTATGAGTCATGCATGACAGGTCGTATGGTCCATTTTGAGTAATTTTATAAGTCAGGATGTCTTGTTTTGTTAACAGGAAACTTATGGATTTGGTGTCAAGTGGGACATCCATAAGTATATGAATAATAGATGCCCCATCATTAATTTTGATAGAGAGTTGTTATTGTGAATATTCCCAGTATGAGTATCGAAATTTTCTACGTATTTATATTCTCATTTGTATTTTTATTTGTAGCTCGTAAAGCAGCAAAAGAAATCGGTTTGGTTGATAAACCTAATTATCGTAAACGTCATCATGGTTTAGTTCCTTTGGTAGGGGGGATATCTGTTTTTTTTGGTGTTTGTTTCGCATTTGTTATTACAAAAGAGTTTATACCTCATAAGTGGTTGTATTTGGCTTGTGCGGGAATATTAGTGTTTATCGGTGCCTTAGATGACCGTTTTGATATTAGCGTGAAGATTCGGGCTACTATCCAGGCTTTGGTTGGTATCAGTATGATGTATTTTGCTGGCCTGAAGCTTAATAGCTTGGGGCATACATTCGGACCATGGGAAATGACACTCGGGCCATTCAGCTACGTTGTGACACTATTTGCTGTTTGGGCCGCTATCAATGCTTTCAATATGGTGGATGGTATTGATGGGTTGCTGGGTGGTTTATCTTGTGTCTCTTTCGGTGCATTGGGTATTTTGTTGTACGAAAGTGGCAATACGGCATTAGCGTTTTGGTGTTTTGCATTTATAGCAGGGATATTGCCTTATATCCTCCTTAATCTTGGCATATTAGGAAAACGTTTCAGGGTATTTATGGGGGATGCAGGAAGTACTTTGATCGGTTTTACCATTATTTGGCTATTGACTGAAGCGACGCAAGGTGCAAATGCTTCTATTAGTCCTGTGACAGCATTATGGGTCATAGCGATCCCACTGATGGATATGGTTGCTATTATGTACCGTCGGTTGCGTAAGGGAATGAGCCCATTTTCTCCAGATCGTCAGCACATTCATCATTTAATTATGCGTTCTGGATTTACTTCCCGTCAGTCATTTATTTTGATTACTTTGTCTGCGGCTCTATTAGCATCAATTGGAATCATTGGAGAGAAGCTCAGTTTTGTTCCTGAGTGGATAATGTTGGCATTATTTTTGCTTGCATTTATTTTGTATGGCTATTGCATCAAAAGAGCGTGGAAAGTAGCTCGCTTTATTAAGCGGTGTAAACGCCGTATGAATCGGGCAGCAAGCCATCATTAAAAAATCGACAATCAAAGGGGTTTTGTGCAGTGATAATCTCAGAAACGAAATCTAAACAGGATCAACCTGCTATAGAGCATGAACTGGATATTCAGGCTTTGTGTTATGCTTTGTGGCATGGAAAGATATGGATTATCGCACTGGCAATCATTTTCGCTGCCGTCGCTCTGGGGGCATCTTATTTGATGCAACAAAAATGGAGCGCAACCGCTATTGTGGATTTACCAACAACAAATAATTTGGGTAGCTATTATTCGCAACAACAATTTTTGCGTAATTTAGATACCCATATCAATGCTTCGCCAGAAGCGCAATTACCGACCATTCCAGACGGTGCATACAAAGAATTCATGACGCAGGTTTCTGCGTATGATACCCGTCGTGAATTTTGGCTTCATTCTGAGTATTACAAACAACGTAAGGAAGGGAATGCCAAAGCGGATGCTGTATTGTTGGATGAATTAATCAACGATATTAAAATCATGCGCAGTGATGATAGAACATCATCAAATGACAGTATCAAATTGACAGCAGAAACTGCCATTGATGCCAATCAACTTCTGCGTCAGTATATTGCGTTTGCCAACCAACGGGCGAGCACTCACTTGAACAACGAAATCAAAGGGGCGTGGGCGACGCGGACTCAGTCAATGAAAGCGTTAGTGAAACGTCAGGAGATGGTGGCAAAGGCGATATATAATCGTGAATTGAATGTCTTGCAGCAGTCACTGAAAGTAGCTGATAAGCAAGGTATTCACCGTAATCAGACAAACATTCCTATCGAAGAACTGCCTGAATCCAAAATGTTTATGTTGGGTACATCATTATTGCAAGCCCAAATTGAAACTTTGGAAGCCACAGGTCCTGATTACAGCATCGATTATGATCAAAATATCGCGATGCTGGCTACATTAAATGTTGGTCCGACTTTGCAGGACGCTTTCCTAACTTACCGCTATCTTAGAACACCGGAAGAACCGGTTAACCGAGACAGTCCTCGCCGTGTTTTCATGATGATTTTATGGGGAGCTGTAGGCATGTTGATTGGCGCAGGTGTCGCGTTGGTAAGACGTCCTCGTCCCGATAGTTCATATAAGTAACTATAAACGATAGGTTTTTGATTCCCATTCTTGGAAGTATCTGCAATGATTGACAAAATAAGAGAGTCACTGTGAAAGTGTTGACTGTGTTTGGTACTCGGCCGGAGGCCATTAAAATGGCTCCGTTGGTACATGCGTTGGCTATGGATGCTGCCTTTGAAGCAAAAGTGTGTGTCACAGCTCAGCATCGGGAAATGCTGGATCAGGTATTGCATCTGTTTGGGATAACGCCGGATTTTGATCTGAATATCATGCAAAAAGGGCAGGATCTGACGGATATCACATGTCGTATCTTGCAAGGTATAAAGCCTGTATTAGAAGAATTCAAACCCGATGTGGTATTGGTGCATGGTGACACAACAACCACCATGGCAACGAGTCTGGCCGCTTTCTATCAGCATATTCCAGTAGGTCATGTTGAAGCTGGCTTAAGAACAGGGGATCTTTATTCTCCATGGCCGGAAGAAGCCAACCGTAAGATTGCTGGGCACTTGGCCATGTACCATTTTGCACCGACGGAAAACTCCCGGAATAATCTCTTAAAAGAATCCATTGCGGAAAACCGTATTTTTGTTACAGGCAATACGGTAATTGATACCCTGTTATCAGTGCGTGATCGCATCATGAATGATGAAGCCATGTATGGGCAGTTTAGCGAGCTTTATCCTTTCCTTAACCTAAATAAAAAAATGATCTTGGTAACAGGTCATCGCCGGGAAAATTTTGGTAAAGGGTTTGAGCGTATTTGTGAAGCATTGGCACAGATTGCCAGAACGCATCCTGATGTCCAGATAGTTTATCCGGTTCATTTGAATCCGAATGTCAGTGAACCCGTTAAGCGCATTTTGCATGACATTGATAACGTTGTCCTTATCAAACCACAGGATTATCTGCCCTTCGTCTATTTGATGAATCATGCCTATTTAATCTTGACCGATTCAGGGGGGATTCAGGAAGAAGCGCCTTCTCTGGGAAAACCGGTTTTAGTGATGCGTGATACCACTGAGCGACCTGAAGCGGTTGATGCGGGGACAGTACGACTGGTGGGAACAGGAACACAAACCATTGTTGCGGAAGTTACGCGTCTATTGACGGATGTTAACGCCTACCAACAAATGAGCCATGCCCATAATCCTTATGGTGATGGCCGGGCTTGCCAGCGAATTCTTGAAGCATTGAGAAAAAATCAGGTGACATTATGAGTTTTGAAACAATTTCTGTTATCGGTCTGGGTTATATCGGTTTACCTACCGCAGCGGCATTCGCCTCCCGACAAAAGAGGGTGATTGGCGTGGATGTTAATCAACATGCGGTAGAGACGATTAACCGTGGTTCGATTCATATCGTTGAACCTGATTTAGATAAGATAGTAAAAATTGCGGTAGAAGAAGGCTTTTTGAAAGCCGTGACGGTTCCACAAGCTGCGGATGCTTTTTTGATTGCTGTTCCGACGCCCTTCAAAGGGGAGCATGAACCCGATATGGCCTATGTGCGTTCTGCAGCGGAATCAATAGCACCCGTCTTGAAAAAAGGCGATTTGGTTATTTTGGAATCCACTTCTCCTGTTGGTGCGACAGAGCAGATGGCTGAATGGTTAGCCGCGGTACGTCCAGATCTTTCATTCCCTCAACAAGCGGGTGAAAACTCAGATATCGATATCGCCTATTGCCCTGAGCGTGTTTTGCCGGGGCAAGTGATGGTGGAGTTGATCAAAAATGATCGTGTCGTCGGGGGCATGACAGCCAAGTCTTCCCGCAGG
The DNA here is from genome assembly GCF_037260955.1 of Xenorhabdus sp. TH1. Classification (NCBI taxonomy): domain Bacteria; kingdom Pseudomonadati; phylum Pseudomonadota; class Gammaproteobacteria; order Enterobacterales; family Morganellaceae; genus Xenorhabdus; species Xenorhabdus sp. TH1. The sequence goes on along the minus strand of NZ_CP147734.1, from coordinate 3,549,079 downwards.
GCGAGTGAGTTGTACAATATTTTCCTTGAAGGTGAATGTGTTATCAGCAATGCCAGAACAGCGGAAATGTGCAAGCTGACAGAGAACAGTTTCCGAGATGTTAATATCGCTTTTGCCAACGAACTTTCCTTGATCTGTGCCGAACAGGGAATCAATGTGTGGGAGTTGATTAGTCTGGCAAACCGCCATCCACGAGTAAATATTTTGCAACCTGGCCCTGGTGTAGGGGGACATTGCATTGCTGTCGATCCGTGGTTCATCGTATCCCAGAACCCTGAGCAGTCCCGTTTAATTCATACTGCGCGTTTGGTGAATGATGGCAAGCCGCTATGGGTTGTAGATCAAGTGAAAGCCACAGTCGCTGACTGTTTGGCTGAGAGTGGTAAACGGGCAAATGAAATTAAAATTGCCTGTTTTGGCTTGGCCTTCAAGCCAAACATTGATGATTTGCGGGAAAGTCCGGCTGTTTATATTACAAAAATGGTTGCACAGTGGCATGTAGGGCAAACTATCGTGGTTGAACCCAATGTGCATGAACTGCCTAATTCACTGAAAGATAGGGTTGAATTGATGGATGTCAACCAGGCATTAAAGCAGGCTGATGTTGTCTTGATGCTGGTGGATCATAGCCAGTTTAAAGCCATTCATGGTTCTGCCATAAAACAAAAATGGGTTGTTGATACAAAAGGAGTTTGGCGTTGAAACGTATTCTTATTACAGGTGGAGCAGGTTTTATCGGTTCTGCGGTTGTGCGCCACATTATTAATCAAACTGAAGATAGTGTCGTTGTCGTTGATAGCCTGACTTATGCCGGTAATCTTGAATCACTGGCTCCTGTTGCCAACCATCCCCGCTATGCGTTTGAGCAGGTTGATATCCGCCAGCGTGATGCTTTAGATCGTGTATTCCAGCAATATCAACCGGATGCTGTCATGCATTTGGCCGCAGAAAGCCATGTCGACCGTTCCATTGATGGGCCGGCCGCTTTTATCGAAACCAATATCATCGGCACTTATACTTTGTTGGAAGCGGCTCGTGCATTTTGGCAACAGTTGGATCAGGAAAAACAAACCCAATTCCGCTTCCACCATATTTCAACAGACGAAGTATATGGCGATTTGCATGGTGAAGATGGTTTCTTTACGGAAACCACACCTTATGCGCCAAGCAGCCCTTATTCTGCGTCAAAAGCGTCCAGCGATCATCTGGTTAGGGCATGGCGCCGTACTTATGGCTTACCGACCGTGATCACCAATTGTTCTAATAACTATGGTCCTTATCATTTCCCTGAAAAATTGATCCCATTGATGATCCTAAATGGGCTGGCAGGCAAGCCTTTGCCGGTTTATGGCAAGGGAGAGCAAATCCGTGACTGGCTCTATGTGGAAGATCATGCGCGGGCATTGTATCTGGTGGCCACCAAGGCGGAACCTGGCAAAACCTATAATATCGGTGGACATAATGAGCGCCGAAATATTGAGGTTGTGGAAACGATTTGTGAATTGTTGGAGGAGTTACGTCCTGAAAAACCTGTTGGGGTAGAGCATTATCGCGATCTTATTACCCACGTAACGGATCGCCCAGGACATGATATGCGTTATGCGATTGATGCGGCGAAAATTGAGCGTGAATTAGGGTGGACTCCTGAAGAAACGTTCGAATCCGGCATTCGCAAAACTGTACAATGGTATCTGGAAAATGAGAGTTGGTGGAGAAGAGTCCAGGATGGCTCTTATGCAGGGGAACGACTTGGACTAGGAAATGAATAAACCCGTCAGGGGGAGCAGATGAAAGGAATTATACTGGCTGGGGGTTCTGGCACCCGTTTGTATCCAATAACACGTGGTATATCAAAGCAGTTATTACCAATTTATGACAAGCCGATGATTTATTATCCGCTGTCAGTTTTAATGCTGTCGGGCATACGCGATATTCTGATCATCTCGACACCGGAAGATTTACCCGCTTTTAAGCGATTATTAGGCAGTGGCGAACAATTTGGTATTCACCTTAGTTATGCCGAACAGCCTTCACCTGATGGTCTGGCGCAGGCATTCCTGATTGGCGAAGAATTTATCGGCAATGATGCTTGCTGTCTGGTATTGGGTGATAATATCTTTTTTGGTCAAGCGTTTAGCCCGAAACTACAACATGTCGCCGGCCGAAGAACAGGAGCGACAATATTCGGTTACCAAGTGATGGATCCTGAACGATTTGGCGTAGTCGAATTTGACGGGCAATATCGGGTACTTTCCATAGAAGAAAAACCTGTACAGCCTAAATCTAATTGGGCGGTGACTGGCCTCTATTTTTACGACAACAAAGTCGTGGATTTCGCCAGACAAGTAAAACCTTCTACGCGTGGGGAACTGGAAATCACCAGTATTAACCAGATGTATCTGGAATGTGGTGAATTGAACGTTGAATTATTGGGGCGTGGTTTCGCTTGGTTGGATACAGGGACGCATGACAGCCTGATTGAAGCCAGTACTTTTGTTCAGACCGTCGAAAAACGGCAAGGTTTTAAGATTGCGTGTCTGGAAGAGATCGCATGGCGTAATGGTTGGCTCAGTGAGGAGCAATTGAAAATAGCGGCCACGGACTTGGCGAAAACAGGTTACGGCAACTATCTGATGGATTTGCTCAATGTCTATTCACGCCAACCTTGAACCTTTGGCCTGGGAAAGCCAGTTTTTTGATTTATCTACAGCTCGCCTGAATTTTTCGTCGGAAGCGGCAGTGTTGACGGTTGCTGATTTGGACCAATATACATTGGTACAAGCCAAAGTGGCGGCCCAGCAAACGGACATTATCGATGGGCTTTCTGCCTTCGGATTTTCACTGGTTGAAGGTGAGGTTGATTTACGGTTATCGATTGAGGCGAGAGATATTCCTGGCATTTATACGGGAAGAGCAGCCATTTCGGCAAAACAAGAAAATATCCCCGTATTGAAGGCTGTTGCAGCGCGTGTATTCACCTCCAGCCGCTTCCGTGCACCCTGGTATCAACAGGATGATAGTGGGAGGTTCTACGCTGCTTGGGTTGAAAAAGCTGTTTTAGGCACATTTGATCATGAATGCCTGCTTATCCATGATGAACGAGGTCAAATAGCGGGCTTTGTCACCTTAAGGGACATAGGTAACAGCGAAGCACGCATTGGCTTACTGGCTGCTGTACCGGGCAATCATCATCAAGGGATTGGCAAAACATTAATGTCGGCGGCGCAACAGTGGTGTCATAACCATCAGATACAATGGCTGAGAGTGGCTACGCAAATAAGTAATATCGCTGCGTTGCGTCTTTATACACGTCGTGGTGCCATCATTGAAAGCACCGCATATTGGTTATACAGAGGACGAAATGATTCCATTTAATAAACCACCGGTGGTCGGCACTGAACTTGAATACATGCAACAGGCGATGGCTAGCGGTAAGTTGTGTGGTGATGGAGAATTTACCAAACGTTGTGAAGCGTGGATGGAACAGCGTTTTAATTGCCCGAAGGTATTACTGACACCCTCTTGTACAGCTTCACTGGAAATGGCGGCAATATTGTTGGATATCCAACCGGGTGATGAAGTCATCATGCCGAGCTACACCTTTGTTTCGACTTCCAATGCTTTTGTTCTGCGTGGTGCAACTATTGTGTTCGTGGATATTCGTCCTGATACCATGAACATTGATGAGAACAAAATTGAAGCAGCCATTACAGAAAAAACCCGTGTTATCGTACCTGTGCATTATGCGGGTGTAGCCTGTGAAATGGATGCCATCATGGCACTGGCAAAAAAATATAACCTGTATGTAGTAGAAGATGCCGCACAGGGCGTCATGTCTACCTATAAAGGCCGTGCATTAGGCACAATTGGACATATTGGCTGTTTTAGCTTTCATGAAACCAAAAATTATTCAGCCGGTGGTGAAGGTGGGGCAACATTAATCAATGATAGTTCCATGATTGCCCGCGCCGAAATCATTCGGGAGAAAGGCACTAACCGCAGTCAATTCTTCCGCGGACAGGTCGACAAATACACATGGCGTGATATCGGTTCCAGCTATCTGTTGTCTGATTTGCAAGCGGCTTACCTGTGGGCACAACTGGAACTTGCTGGAAAAATTAACCAGCGTCGTCTGACCTTGTGGGATAACTACTATCAATCCCTGAAACCATTAGCAGACGCGGGGCATTTAGCTTTGCCAATTGTCCCGGAAGGCTTGGAACACAATGCCCATATGTTCTATATCAAGCTCAAAGATGTAGAAGAGCGTAGTGCATTTAATAGTTACATGAAAGAGAATGGTATCCTGAGCGTATTCCACTACGTGGCATTGCATACCAGCCCAGCGGGGGAGAAATGTGGCCGTTTCCACGGCGAAGATCGCTTTACCACCCGCGAAAGTGACCGCTTAGTTCGCTTACCGATGTTCTACAACATCACTGATACAGAACAGCAAATCGTTATCGATCGTATCAAGGAATTTTTCGCCTGATATGTCACTTGCTAAAGCTTCTATTTGGACAGCGGGCTCCACATTGATCAAGATCGGTGTGGGGTTGCTGGTCATTAAACTTCTGGCGGTATCTTTTGGTCCAACAGGTGTTGGGCAAGCAGGTAATTTTCGCCAGCTCATTACTGTATTAGGTGTGCTCTCTGGGGCAGGGATTTTTAATGGTGTTACCAAATATGTGGCGGAACATCATCCGCAACCGGAAAGGCTCAGGGCAGTATTAGGCACATCGTCCTTGATAATTTTGGGTTTTTCGACCTTACTGGCAGTGATCTTCCTTTTGTTCAGTGAAATTATCAGTATTGGCCTATTTGGTCACACCCATTACAAAACTGTTGTGCAGGCGCTCGCATTTATTCAAATGGGTATCGCTTACGCCAACTATTTTCTGGCAATCCTGAAAGGGTTCAGAGATGCTAAAGGAAATGCGTTAGCCATTATTTTAGGCAGTCTGACAGGCGTGTTGGCTTATAGCCTCTGTTATTGGCTGGGAGGCTACGAAGGGGCATTGGCAGGCTTGGCATTGGTGCCTGCATTGGTGGTTTTACCTGCCGGCATGATGATACTGCATCGCAAGGTGATTACATTTTCTGCCTTGAAACCTATGTGGGATCGTGCGATTGCCAGCCATCTGGGAAAATTTACCCTTATGGCGTTGCTAACTTCCATTACATTGCCCGTTGCATATGTCATGATGCGAAATTTGCTGGCAGCGCGTTATAGCTGGGAAGAGGTCGGGATTTGGCAGGGGGTAAGCAGTATTTCGGATGCTTATTTACAATTTATTACCGCCTCCTTCACTGTCTATCTATTGCCGACCCTTTCGCGTCTGGAGAGTAAGCAAGCAATTACCAGTGAGATTGTGAAAGCGCTGAAATTTGTCTTGCCTGCTGTGGTTGCTGCCAGTTTCTCTGTTTGGTTGTTGCGTGATTTTGTGATTTGGCTGTTATTTTCAGACAAATTCATCGCCATGCGGGAACTGTTTGCGTGGCAATTAGTGGGCGATGTGTTGAAAGTTGGCGCTTATGTTTTTGGATATCTGGTGATAGCGAAAGCTGCACTGCGTTTTTATATATTGACTGAAGTGAGCCAGTTCCTCTTACTGACAGGTTTTTCTCATTGGCTGATACCGGCAAATGGGGCATTGGGTGCTGCCCAGTCATATATGGTAACTTATATTGTTTATTTCATTCTTTGTTGTAGCGTATTTATTATTTATCGCAGGCGAGCATGACAACCCTAATTCACGTTTTGGGATCGGATATCCCACATCACAATCAAACGTTACTACGTTTCTTTAATGACGTCTTGGCACAGGAAATACATTTTTCCGCCAAACCGTGTTTTATGGTGGTGTCTAAAGACCACACATGGCTATCGAATTACCCTAACTTGGCTATTTCTCTTTATAACAGCAAATCCACTTTGTCGCAGGCGGTGATAGAGAAAGCGCAAGCAAATAGAACCGTCCGCTTCTTTTTCCACGGGCAATTTAATGCTGCTTTGTGGTTGGCATTATTAATTGGCAAAATTCAGCGACACCAATTCTTCTGGCATGTTTGGGGCGCTGATCTCTATGAAGAGTCCCGCCAACTGAAATTCCGTTTGTTCTATCTGATTCGTCGTTTGGCACAAAAGCGGGTGGGGCATATTTTCGCTACGCGCGGTGATCTGCGGCACTTTTTTCAGGATAATTCGTGTTCAAGTCGGGTCAAACCTGATGTGCCATCATCATTGCTCTATTTCCCAACTCGGATGGAGCCTGCATTGACAGTGACAGAGAAAACGTGCTCACCGCAAGGAATTACCATCTTATTGGGCAATTCAGGGGATCAGTCCAACCGTCATATTGAAGCCTTACAGAAGATCCACCACCAATTTGGTAATGAGGCTAGGGTGCTAATCCCAATGGGCTATCCTGATAATAACCAAGCCTATATCCAGAGCGTGGAGCAAACTGCGTTGTCGTTATTTCCAGCGCAAAATGTCCGTATCTTAAAAGATCAAATAGCCTTTGATGAATATTTGTCATTGTTACGCCAATGCGACTTAGGTTATTTCATTTTCAAACGTCAGCAAGGAATTGGAACACTCTGTTTGCTGATTCAATTTGGTATTCCATTTGTTTTGAGCCGTCAAAATCCATTCTGGCATGATTTAACGGAACAGCAGATCCCTGTTCTGTTTGACGGTGATGAACTCAATAAACACTGGGTGCAGGAAGCACAGCGCCAGATGCTATCCCTCGATAAAAAGGCGATTGCTTTTTTTGATCCCCATTTCATTGAGGGGTGGAAAACCGCCCTGTCGGCAGCATCTGGAGAGTAGCAATGACTTTGACACAATTCGGTGGGCTTTTTGTTGTTTACGTGATTTCGGTGGCCTTTATCCTGACCTTGACGTATCAGGAGTTTCAGCGTGTCCGTTTTAACTTTAATGTTTTTTTCTCATTGTTATATCTGCTGACATTCTATTTTGGCTTTCCACTGACTAGCTTGTTGGTATTTCAGTTTAATGTGGAAGTAGTGCCGGTAGATTCATTATTACATGCGATGTTGGCGTCTGGTTGTTTTTATGCCATTTACTATGTTGCTTATAAAACACGCCTCACTTATAAGATACGGCCAAACGATAATATCAGACCTGAAAACTTAGCGGTGACTGTACCGCGTAATCCCCTATTTACGATGAATCGGGTAGAAACTAATTTGACGTGGTTACTACTTGCTGGCGTTGCTATCGTTACGGTAGGTTCGTTCTTTATGCAAAATGGTTTTTTGTTGTTTAAGTTACAGTCCTATAGCCAGATATTTTCCAGCCAGGTTTCCGGCGTGGCGCTCAAGCGATTCTTTTATTTCTTTATTCCTGCCATGCTAGTGGTCTTTTTTCTGAAACCGACCAAAGTACGATGGCTGTGTTTTTTAGTAGGAACGGTGGGATTTGGCATCCTGACATATGTGATCGTTGGTGGAACGCGGGCTAACATCATTATCGCATTTGCATTGTTCCTGTTTATCGGGATTGTTCGCGGTTGGATCACGCTGTGGATGTTGTTTACTGCGGGTGCGATGGGAATTGTCGGTATGTTCTGGCTGGCGTTGAAGCGCTACAGCTTGGATGTAAGCGGGGCAGAGGCATTTTATACTTTCCTGTATCTCACGCGAGATACTTTCTCGCCGTGGGAAAATTTGGCCTTGTTATTGGATAATTACAGCAAAATCGATTTTCAAGGGTTGGCACCGATTATCCGTGATTTTTATGTCTTTATTCCTAGCTGGGTATGGCCGGACAGGCCCAATTTGGTCTGGAACACCGCTAACTATTTTACGTGGGATGTATTAGATAACCACTCTGGTCTTGCGATATCCCCAACACTGATTGGCTCTCTTGTGGTGATGGGGGGGGTATTCTTTATCCCTCTGGGAGCGATCGCAGTCGGTTTTATTATTAAATGGTTTGACTGGATTTATGAAGCAGGAAAACAGGAAAGTAATCGCTATAAGGCAGCAATTTTGCAGGCTTTCTGCTTTGGTGCCATCTTTAACATGATTGTGTTGGCCCGTGAAGGTGTAGATTCTTTTGTTTCTCGGGTGGTGTTCTTTTGTGTTGTTTTTGGCCTATGTCTGGTTGCGGCGAAGTTGCTGTATTGGCTGTTTGAAAGTGCTGGGCTGATTCGAAAATTTATGGTTAATAATTTGGCAGCCTCGCGAAAAGCATCTGTTGTTTTGGATGTAAGGAAAAAAAATGGCGTTGAATAATATTCCCAAATACCGCATTCGTGGTCTCAGCATCTGGGGATTCCGCGGTATGTCGCATTTCCTCGACCATCTTTTTCTGGATGGACAGGTAAAAACAGGTACATTGGTTGCGATTAACGCAGAAAAAGTACTCACGGCGGAGAAAGACAATGCGCTGAATATATTGCTGGATGAAGCTGAATATTTATACGCAGATGGTATTAGCATCGTACGAGCCATTCGTCGTAAATACCCTGATGCGAATGTATCGCGTATTGCGGGTGCTGATTTATGGGAAGCCCTGATGGAACGGGCAGGACGTGAAGGTACACCGGTCTTTCTGGTTGGTGGAAAACCCGATATCCTGGCACAGACCGAGAACAAACTGCGTACCCAATGGAATGTCAATATTGTGGGCAGCCAGGATGGGTATTTTACACCCGATATGCGTGATGAAGTATTTGAGCGGATTTGTGCCAGTGGTGCTGCGATCATTACTGTTGCTATGGGATCACCCAAACAGGAAATCTTTATGCGTGACTGCCGCAAGGTACATCCAGATGCACTGTATATGGGGGTTGGAGGAACCTATGATGCCTTTACTGGTCACGTTAAACGTGCACCAAAAGTCTGGCAGGATCTGGGCTTGGAATGGTTGTATCGCTTACTCTCTCAGCCAAGCAGAATTCGTAGACAGATAAAGCTATTGAAATTCCTTGGTTATTATTACGGTGGCAAGCTCTAATCCCGAAATTTCTCTGTTTTGCCTGCTGTATTGCGCATATGCAGCAGGTTTTGCCTTATTGTATTACTGTCTTTGGGTTGACCAATGGCTTGTTGTTTGACTGCTTGTTTTTAAATCCCCATGTCTGCAATCCCTAGTTTTAGCATTTTTTTATTTCACTAACAGGCAAAACGTGTTTTGATCCCAGCCTTTTTTACAACGATTGATTATCAATTCCTGTATTTTTTCTGTTTGTAAGTATAGACATCATAAAAGTGGATAGGGAGTTTTATGAGTGATTCAAAACAGAGCCTGCAAAGGGGACTTGAGGCACGTCATATTGAGCTGATTGCGCTAGGTGGCACAATCGGTGTAGGGCTGTTCATGGGATCAGCCAGTACCTTGAAATGGGCCGGCCCTTCTGTTTTGCTGGCTTACATTATTGCTGGGCTTTTTGTCTTTTTCATTATGCGTTCCATGGGAGAAATGTTGTTTCTTGAACCTGTAACGGGTTCATTTGCTGCTTTTGGGCATAAGTATTTAAGTCCTTATTGGGGCTGCTTGACCGCATGGGGTTACTGGTTCATGTGGGTTTCTGTCGGGATTTCAGAGATTACTGCGGTTGGCGTCTATGCTGAATTTTGGTTTCCGGAGTTGCCTCAATGGGTTTCGGCACTGGTAGCGGTTGGATTGGTTGCTTTGGCAAACTTGGCGGCAGTCAGGCTGTATGGCGAGCTGGAGTTTTGGTTTGCCATGATCAAAGTCACAACGATTATTGTGATGATCCTGATTGGCATTGGTTTGATTTTCTTCGGGTTGGGTAATGACTGGCAACCCATTGGTTTGGATAACTTGACCACACATGGTGGTTTCTTCTCCGGTGGGTGGAAAGGCTTTTTATTTGCCCTTTGTATTGTGGTTGCTTCCTATCAAGGGGTAGAGCTGGTTGGTATTACTGCCGGTGAAGCGAAAAAACCACAAGTGACGCTTAGAAAAGCGATCAACAATATCTTGTGGCGTATCCTGATTTTTTATGTTGGTGCCATTTTTATTGTTGTTACATTGTTCCCGTGGACAGAAGTAGGTGCGCATGGCAGCCCGTTTGTGATGACTTTTTCTAAAGTCGGTATCACTTCTGCGGCTGCGGTAATTAACTTTGTTGTGTTGACTGCTGCATTGTCAGGTTGTAACAGCGGGATGTACAGCGGTGGCAGAATGTTGTATGCCTTGGCGCAGAACCGTCAATTGCCTGCTTCATTGCTGAAATTGTCGAAAAATGGTGTGCCGGTAAGATGTATTGCAATTACCATTGCTTGCTTGATTGCAGGTTCCAGCCTGAATTACCTAATACCAAATCCGCAGTCAGTATTTGTTTATGTTTATAGCGCCAGTGTATTGCCTGGTATGGTGCCATGGTTTGTGATTCTGGTCAGTCAATTGCGTTTCCGCCAGCATCATGAGGAAGCCATAAAACAGCATCAGTTTAAATCAATTCTGTTCCCTTATGTCAATTATCTGACACTGATTTTCCTGAGCTGTGTATTAGTGGGGATGGCAATTAACACGGATACCCGTTTTTCCTTGATAGTCGGGGGCGTATTTTTGCTGATCGTGTCACTAATTTATTGGTTAATGAAATGGTATTCACCTAAAAAATCGACATAGCTTTATTGGTTGGTTTTTGAACGTAAAACTGTTTTTGCTAATACTCCGGTGGAAAAAGTGCTGCCTTTATCATCCAAATGAGCAAAGCATAATCAAACGCATCATTTCTTTTAAAAAAGCACTGGACAGTACGACATTAAATCCGTACTATCCTCCACCGCAACGGCGTTAAGCGCCCGTAGCTCAGCTGGATAGAGCGCTGCCCTCCGGAGGCAGAGGTCTCAGGTTCGAATCCTGTCGGGCGCGCCATTTAAAGCGTGCAAGAGCAGTGGTAATGAGTTATCGTGGTCGAGCATCGTTGTATGTAAAAAGATAGCTGTTATGGTGGCTATAGCTCAGTTGGTAGAGCCCTGGATTGTGATTCCAGTTGTCGCGAGTTCGAGTCTCGTTAGCCACCCCATCTTTTTTTATGAAACGCGAGGGTGGCGGAATTGGTAGACGCGCTAGCTTCAGGTGTTAGTGTCCTTACGGACGTGGGGGTTCAAGTCCCCCCCTTCGCACCATAAGAAAGATAAAAAAATATATTTCGGCGAGTAGCGCAGCTTGGTAGCGCAACTGGTTTGGGACCAGTGGGTCGGAGGTTCGAATCCTCTCTCGCCGACCAGATTCTGAGAAAACCCTCGCTATTGCGAGGGTTTTATCTTTCTAACAACTGCTTAGTGATTTCTTTTTTCTCCTCTTGTTTTTTCTGTTGATAAAAAGTTTCCCCCCCTTTTTATTTCCCCATAATTTCTGTTTTATTTTTACTCAATAGATTGAGTATTATTGTTTTTTTAATGTATTAACATTATGTTTTTAAATATATTTTTTTATTGATGTTGTATTTCAACGACAAACCACACTACTTGATGTCTCAAATAGGAGACGTTCAACTATATGATTTATATATTATATATATAAATTACTTAAATGGCGTCTCAAATGAGAGACGGTATTTTTAACGATATTTGATGAAAGTCAGGTTATCTATTATGGAAAGCTATTCAAACCGTGGGTAAGGAAAGTTTATCCTGATTGAAAAAGTTGGCACGTAAAATGCTAGGTTAAAATCGTAGATACTCATCTCACTCCTTATGACAGCATATGGCTTCATAAACCTAGGGATGATGTAGAGCTGATTGTCGGTGCCTATGGTCCATGTTATAGATGAGTAAGCATTTTTTCATCGCAAACCGGACACAACGTTGAGTGAGGCACTATCCGTCTGTAGACCTGATTGTATTTATACACCTGTCTTTTTTGATAGGTGTTTTTTTTGTCTGTAGAAAAATGAGGATAGGCTTCAGGCGGTTTGCCATGAGCTGTAATGATGAATGCACCTCAGTTAACGATTCAATGACATTCCATATATTGCATCGTTAACTGAGGTGTGTCTCTGTGCTGTTATACTTCGACGTCGCTATCACGCTTCAAGGTCAGCATAAAGCCTTTATTGCGGGTTTGGGTAGCTTCTTCATGCTTTTGCAATCTGTCCAGTGCATCAGCAAGCCATGCGTAATCATGAGCATCTGGTCGCTGAGCAAGGGCGGCTTTAAATGCCGATTCAGCATTCGCCCATTGCCCATGGTGCAAGGCAACTTGTCCCAGCGTACTATTGAGCAGTGGGGTTGCGCCATGTTGCTTTAACAGGTGAGAGAGAGCCTTTTGTATGGCGTCAGAATGACTTGCCTTAAGATGCGGAATTAATAGCAGCAAACGTTCGTCATACTGTTGTTTTAATCCGTCTAAAATGATTTGTTGGGCAGTTTCGTGATCATTGCATTCAATCAAATGCTCGGCCATGGCAACCTGCAGCACAATGTCATGGCGAATTTTGCGGCTTTGATCTTTCCACCATATTTTTAGCCCCGTACTGCCTTTCTCTGCCATAACCTGATTCATCAATCCACTATAGGCTTGCTGACGCAATTTAAAGAGTTCTTCTTCACTGTGCAGGTTAGCTTTCAGCATAGAAGGCAAGATATCAATCAAGGATTGGTAAGCACCTGCAAGAGTGTAAGCCTGTTCCGCCAATCGCAACGCTTCAGGATGACGAGGGGCATGATCCAACAGTTTGTCCACACCAACGCGCGCGGCATGAGTTTCACCTTGTGCTAATTGAACACGGATGCGGGTAATATCAACAGGGAGTTGGTCTTTATCAGCAACTTCTGCTGCTTGTTCAATATATTTGTTGGTGCGGAAATAATCGCCGCGTCGTTGGGCTGCCTCTGCCGCCAGGAGATAATTCACGACAGGAAGTTCCGCATGGTCAGCATTACGCGCCATCAGGCGTTCAACTTGCTTGAAGTCCCCTTCGACGAATTTCAGCAGTGCCTGTTTGGTTTGTGAACGAGCACGATTACGTTTATATCCACCAAAGATCCAGCTATGGGTAAACGTGCTGGTACGTTTTAAGCGCCGATAACACCAGCCGATGAAAATCAGCAGGAATTGTAGCAGAAGGAAGATAATCACTAGCCCGGTGATACTGGTAGTAATATTGGACTTGTCCGTCTGGATCAAAACATATCCTTGATGACCTGACATCAAGGGGCCTACTACGATCCCCACGATAAGGATAATGAACAGTAAGAATATTTTTAACATGCTCAGCTCTCCCCAACAGATATTTTTGCCTGATCGGTGGTTCCTGTTGATGGCTGTGATTGTGCCTCAGGCTGAATTTCAGATTGGGAACCTATTTGGGATTGCTTGGAATTCGGTAAATTATAAATACGCTTACGAACCAGCTCTGCCAATATTGGCTGGCTGTTCAATTGTTCAGGAACATCGATGGATAACGGTCTCTTTTGTAGTGAAACAACATTATTTAAAAAGTTTTCTGCCTCTGGGTAAGAGGTATCAAAATAGGCTTTCACCCAAGATTGAACGTCTTCCAATGCGCCCTGATAAATTTTAACTTGATGGCGAGGAATTGCCTGCGCAGCAATCAGAAGTTTGGAACGAATGTTCTCGCGCAGGTAAACGCCTTGGTTAGGTGCCAGCAACGGCTCTTTGCTGTTATCACGTGGAGTAATGGTAATGAAATTATCCATAAAGCTGTGCCAGCTATTGCTCAGGTTCTGGCGCCAATCAGAGAGGGAAGCCGTGATCCCATGATCATTTGCCTTCTCCGAAGCGGCTTGTTCTATTTTATTGGCAAGGTGTAGGTTATCGACTTGGTTTGATAGCTGATTTAGCATCAGGATAATACCATCTAAATCAATTTGTTTGATTTTAGACAGGGAATCGATATCTGCCATGATAGCTTTACGGGCATAGAGCAGGCTGGGATCATCCATTTCAGCCAGGTTCTGGTCGGCATCTTTCAGCAAAGCGATGGCAGTGGTAATATCCTGTTCGCTCCATACTTTTCGGCCCGCCATCTTAACGAGGGAGCTTGCCTGCGCCAGGCGCCAGTTTTCGATATCCGTATTTGAAAATGCCGAAACACGGTCTTGAAGCTCTGCAATACTACTATCTAGCCGTTGGCTTTGTGAGTTGGTTTGTTGTAAAGAAGTTTCCAGCTCTTGGAATTTGGCGTCAAAGTTTTGCTTATCGGCAGACTGCCGTTGTGTCAGAGACGCTATCTCTTGTTGAAGAGCAACATTTTCGGCTTTTAATGCAGCATTCTGTTGTTGACCATGATAATAAATATAAAGACCACCAACACCTATCGCCAAAGAAATGGCAATTGAGAGCGTATTACCTAACCATCCATAACTTTTAACCGCATCGGTAGGTTGCTTTTGTTCCGTCTTTTTTTGTTCCGTCATAATAGACATCCCATATTAATTTATTCCAGTGCCTGGATTAAGGCATCATTATCTGCACTCTTGGCGACTTGTATTGTTTGCCAGCCCAAAGTTTGGGCGATATGAGCAAGACGTTCGCTGACCACAATCAGCTTGCAATTTAATAACCATGCTTTTCCGTCGCTATCAGTGACTAAGTTATATAACAGTTGTAGCATTTCGCCACTTGTGACAACGATGGTTTTTATACCACATTGCTGCCAGTGACGACTGAAATCGGCTGTATCGTATTTAACTGGCTGGCGTGAATAACATTCACAGTAATCGACGACACCTCCACGGAGCCTTAATGTAGAGGCGATCACTTCACGGCCGCCATTACCTCGGAGCAATAAAATCTTTTTATTGTCCACTGATTGTAAAGTGGAGAGTTGCAGTAGATCTTCACTGGTTTCACCTTGCTTAGAATAGAAGATTTCCAATCCAGTTAATTGATGAAACATCAGGGAAGTTGATTTGCCGATCCCATAATAGGATAGCTGTTCAGGCCATGACTGGCCTGATTGAATAAGCTGTTCATTGGCATAATGAACAGCATTTTTTGATAATAGAAAAACCCGATCTCCCGCAGATAACCATTGCAGTTTTTGTGGCAGTAATGGCAAATCTGCCCCCGGCTGAATTTCGATGAGGGGGGCGCTGAAGGCTGATTTTCCAATAGACCGCAGTCGCGTGACCAATTCCTCTCCTGCGGGGACAGGGCGGGTGATCAAAATGCTCATTTCGGTAGGTTCCTCTGGTATACGCTAGCCAGGATCTGGCGTGCGCCCTTCTCCAATAACTCTTCCGCCAATGCGATACCCGCTTGACGAGCCTCTTTGGGTGAAACCACTCTTTCACCGCGTACGATCACCGTGCCATCCGGGGAACCCACGAGCGCGCGTAGCCAAATCTTCTCTCCCTGCCAGATAGCATAACTGCCAATCGGTACCTGACAGCCCCCTTCAAGGTGGGTGTTCATCGCTCTTTCAGCGAGAACGCAAACTTCTGTTCTTGCATGGTTCAAGGGCGACAGCAGTTCACGGGTTTGCTGATCATCGAGCCGACACTCAATACCTACCGCCCCTTGGCCGACGGCTGGCAGCAATAACTCAGGCTCTAATGGCATACGAATGCGTTCTTCCAGCCCCAGCCGTTTCAGGCCCGCTGTTGCAAGAATAATGGCATCATAATCACCGTTATCGAGCTTGTTCAGACGGGTTCCGACATTACCGCGTAAGTCACGTACGACAAGATCAGGACGTCGCTGACGGATTTGGCACTGGCGTCGTAAACTGGACGTACCCACAACACTGCCAGTTGGTAAGTCATCGAGCGAGGCGTATTCTACTGAAACAAAAGCATCCCGTGGATCATCCCGTTCGCAGATTGTGACCAATCCCAAACCATCAGGAAATTCGACAGGGACATCTTTCATGGAATGGACGGCAATATCAGCTCGCTTTTCGAGCAGAGCTAATTCCAATTCCTTCACAAACAGCCCCTTGCCTCCCACCTTTGCCAATGGGGTATCGAGGATAATATCGCCGCGTGTCACCATTGGAACCAGCTCTACTTGCAGTTCTGGATGAAAGTGTTTCAGTTGTTTTTGAACATATTGCGCTTGCCACATAGCTAATGGGCTTTGGCGGGTAGCGATGCGAATGGTTTTCATTGTCATGGATAAATCTATTAGGTAATAAGTATGTTGGGTAACTGTATTAACTAATGGTTTCTATATTCTTCATCTTGCAATTTTTTGTCGCTTTATTGACCGCTGTATTAACGATTACGCAACTTGACTTGATGGAAAATAAGGGTTTTTAGCCACCGGTTAGTCACCAATTAGTGAGAAAATAGTGCCAGTTTTAACATCTCAATGATTTTTTTTCCAGTTACGAAAAAGCCAGAAAAAATCAAAATAGTATATAGATATACAGTTTATGAAATAAAAATAATTTTAAATATTAAAATAATATTTTATTTAAATAGATAAAATAAACAAAGAGATTGATTTAAAAGCAAATTGAAATTTGTGATTATCTTAATGATAAAAAGCGGTGAGAATATTTAACAATAAGAAAAATATTATTCAGTTAAATATTGATGAAAGAGTGATGTATTTACAATGCTTTACAACCGCGATATGAAAAATAATCAACGATAATCGTTATGCTAAAAAAGTATATTATTGTGTCTGTTTCGTGATTAACTTAATATTTTACAAGGAGTTAATTGTGTTTCGGCTATTGCAGGTGAAGAGAAAAGATGGTATTGCGTACTTTACGCTTTGATTGCAAGGTGTTAAATTGATCACGTTTCCGACAATAATTTTGTAAAAATAATTTTAAATAATCTTGTAATACCATGTGTTATCGGAAACAGGGGACTACTTTAGGCACTGGAACTGATATCAGGCGAAACTCTTGTATCTCTATATTGAAACGCTGAAGCAGCGACTGGATGCAATTAACCAACTTAGATTAGAGCGCGCTACGAGCTTAATGAGTGACGCTTTCAAGCAAGTTTATAGTTTAATTCCAGTATTATTACATTATCATCATCCAATGATGCCAGGTTATATCAAAGGCGATGTTCCTCATGGCGTTTGCTTTTTTATACCTGATGAAGCACAGCAGTTTTGGATTAATGATCTGGATAGCCAGCTTACTGGTGTCCTGCCAGATGTATCGTCACCTACGTCTAATGGTGAATTGCCGATTACGGGAATTTATTCCATGGGCAGTACTTCTTCTATTGGGCAAAGTTGTTCTTCTGATTTAGATATTTGGGTTTGTCATCAATCTTGGTTAGATAGTGACGAGAAAACTTTGCTGGAACAAAAATGTACCTTGATAGAACAGTGGGCGGCGTCACTGGGGACTGAAGTTACTTTTTTTCTGATTGATGAAAACCGTTTTCGGCATAATGCCTGTGGTAGTTTGAACGGTGAAGATTGCGGTTCCACCCAACATATCCTTCTGCTTGATGAATTTTATCGCACAGCGGTTTGTCTGGCTGGCAAGCGCTTGTTATGGGCAATGGTTCCCGTGGAAGAGGAGACTCATTATGATGAGTACGTCCTTTCTCTCTATGCACAGGGTGTGTTGACGCCAAATGAATGGTTGGATCTGGGGGGCTTGGGGGAATTGTCCGCAGAAGAATATTTTGGGGCGAGCCTCTGGCAACTTTACAAGAGTGTGGACTCTCCTTATAAGGCTGTCTTGAAAAGCCTGCTGTTGGAAGCTTATTCATGGGAATATCCCAATGGAAAGCTTCTGGCGATGGAAATGAAGCAATATTTTCATGACGGCGCGATTGTTTCTTTTGGCCTCGATGCTTATAGCATGATGCTGGAACGTGTAACCCGCTACCTGACTGCCACGAACGACCTTGCGCGCCTTGATTTGGCGCGTCGTTGTTTTTATCTGAAGGTATGCGAGAAATTATTGGCAGGCCAGAATGATAAAGGTTGTACAGGATGGCGTCGTCAGGTTATGTCCCAGTTGGTGCGCGAATGGGGTTGGGATGAGAATAAACTGGCTATGCTGGATAACCGTAATGCATGGAAAATTGAGCAGGTGCGTGATGCCCATAATGAATTGCTTGATACCATGATGCAGAGTTATCGCAACTTAATCCGCTTTGCCCGCCGTAATAATTTAAGTGTGAGTGCCAGCCCACAAGATATTGGTGTATTGACCCGTAAATTGTATGCGGCTTTTGAAGCATTGCCCGGTAAAGTGACTTTGGTGAATCCTCAGATATCACCCGATCTGTCGGAAAAGGATCTGACTTTCATCTATGTCCCTCCGGGGCGAGTAAACCGCAGTGGTTGGTATCTTTACAATCATGCCCCCACGATTGAATCGATCACTGGTCATCAACCATTGGAATACAATCGCTATCTGAATAAATTAGTTTCCTGGACCTATTTCAATGGCCTGTTGTCTAAAGAAACTCGGCTCCATATTCATCACGGCAGATCTCAGTGTGACAGGCAGAAATTATATGATTTGGTGGATGACATTGCCGCTCATTTCCCAATCCGTTTACCAGCTCCTACACCAAAAGCACTATACAGCCCGTGTGAAATTCGCCACTTGGCGATCATTGTCAATTTAGAACAAGATCCAACAGCTGCATTTTCTGATCAAATCGTTCGTTTTGACTTAAGGAACTTGAATGTTTTCAGTTTTGGTGAGTTGCAGCAATGTTTGGTAGGTAGCATTGATTTGCTTTACCGTAATTCATGGAATGAAGTGAGAACCTTGCATTTCAATGGCGAACAATCGGTATTGGAAGCATTGAAAACCATATTGGGAAAAATGCATCAAGATGCAGCGCCACCATCTGATGTTGAAGTTTTCTGTTATAGCAAACACTTACGTGGATTGATCCGCACGCGTATCCAGCAATTAGTTTCGGAGTGTATAGAGTTACGCCTGTCTAGCAACCGACAAGATCCAAACCGTTTCAAGGCATTACGCATCTCAGGGCAAACATGGGGATTATTCTTCGAACGGTTAAACGTTTCGGTACAAAAATTGGAAAATGCAGTGGAATTTTATGGTGCCATTTCCAACACCAAATTGCATGGACTGCCAGTCAAAATTGACACCAAAGAAAAACACTTACCGCCTGTAATAGATGGTTTCGCCTGCGAAGGCATCATCCAGTTCTTTTTCGAAGATATTGAAAACAAACAAGGATTCAATATTTATATTCTTGATGAATCAAATCGAGTGGAAATTTATTCCCATTGTGAAGGCAGTAAAGAAGAGTTGGTGCGAGATATCAGCCGATTTTATTCATCATCACATGATCGTTTTACTTATGGCTCTAGTTTTGTCAATTTCAACTTGCCGCAGTTTTATCAAATCGTTAAGAAAGGTGAGCGTACCCATGTCACTCCATTTATAGAGGGAGTGTACCCAGTGGATGATGTAGAAGCGAATGATACCAGGCTTCATATTGACGAGCGCCTTGATAAAACCTGTGGGGCACATGCACAAGATCCTTATCGTTCGTTGTATCACTATTAATATAGTCAATTAGTTAAGCGCCTGTTTTATCAGGCGCTTTTATTAGATCTCTTTCGTTGACTCATTGTTTTTATTTGGTTTTGATGAAATTGGATTTTAATGAAACATGGTCACGAAAATTGGAATGGCTCACCACTTTGCTCAGTAATGGCTTGTGCCAGCATGGAAATAAAATCATGCCCACTGCGGTCACAAATCCACTGGTTATCCTGATAATTAAAATGGTAACCACCATTTTTGGTTGCTAGCCATATCTGATGAAAAGGTTCTTGACGGTTAATAATGATTTTGCTGTCGTTTTCAAAACTCAGCGTCATCACACCGCCGTTTGTTTCATAGTCGATATCCGTATCACCATCGTAATTATCCAGTTGCTCTTCGAGATGAAACATCAATTGATCGGCCAATTGATGAAATTCGCTATCGTTCATGTTTATTTCCTATTTGCTTTTCAGAGCCTAGCTGCGATTATAGAGAGTATTGGCGCATGAATCACAGGCATTAATATAATGAAAAAACAACTTCGTTGGTCACTGGCTATCATAACATTACTTTCTCTGGCTGGTTGTGGCTTGAAAGGGCCTCTCTATTTTCCTCCTGCGGAAACATCTGCAACACAGCTACCTATGCACAAAACAGATAAGGTACAGTCGGAAAAATTGTTAGAAAACAATTTATTAAAAGACAATATATCGATGAATGCATGATAGTGATTGGGTAATGTGATTTCTCCTGGAGTCGTATATGCAGTTCTCCAAAATGCATGGTCTTGGTAATGATTTTATGGTCGTTGATGCAGTGACCCAAAATGTTTATTTTTCTCCAGAGTTAATTTGCCGTTTGGCTAATCGGAATACTGGGGTGGGTTTTGATCAACTTTTGATTGTTGAAGCACCCTATGATCCTGACTTAGACTTTCATTACCGCATTTTTAATGCTGACGGCAGTGAAGTTTCCCAGTGTGGTAACGGGGCACGTTGCTTTGCTCGTTTTGTCCGTCTCAAAGGGTTGACTAATAAGCGTGATATCAAGGTCAGTACACAGGCCGGCCGAATGATATTAAGCATCACAAATGATGAGCAAGTTTGTGTCAACATGGGCGAGCCGGACTTTGAGCCGCAGCGTATTCCATTTCGTGCCAATAAGGCTGAAAAAACCTATATTATCCGTGCTATTGAACGGACAGTGCTTTGTGGCGTTGTGTCGATGGGTAACCCTCATTGCGTCATACAGGTTGAGGATGTGGACACTGCCGAAGTGGAAATATTGGGACCGGTGTTGGAAAGCCATGAGCGTTTTCCTGAACGCGCCAATATTGGTTTCATGCAGGTAATCAATCGAGGTCATATTCGATTGCGTGTCTTTGAGCGAGGAGCCGGTGAGACACGGGCATGTGGCAGTGGCGCGTGTGCAGCAGTAGCAATCGGTATTCAGCAAGATCTGTTGGATAACCAGGTTCGGGTTGATCTTCCAGGAGGGACACTGCAAATTCGCTGGGATGGGTCGGGAAAACCCCTTTTTATGACTGGGCCTGCAACTCATGTTTATGATGGTACGATTCATTTGTGATTGATTCTGTATTTGTTGAGTCTCTCTTGAAATATGGGGCATTGGAAAATGGGTGAAAAAAACGATCCATTGCACATTGAAAACAGACTGGATGATCAGACTGTCGTGGATTATTTGTTGAATAATCCGGATTTTTTTATCCGTAATGCCAATATGGTCGATCAGATAAGAGTTCCCCATCCGGTACGAGAGTGTGTCTCTTTGATGGAATGGCATATGAACCGTCAGAGAAAACGTATCTGTTATTTGGAAGACGATCTGAACTATTTGATAGCGCAGGCGAAACAGAATGAAGTGCTGTTCAGTAGCCTATTGCAATTACTTTCGGATCTCTCTGGTGCCAAGAGTTTGCAGGACTTTCTTTCCTGTTTAAGTTCATGGTCAAAAACACTGGGGTTAAGTAACAGTTATATTCGATTGTTCAGTGATAAATGGCATCTGGGAGCACCATTGAATGTGCCGGAGCTGGCTATTTCTCGTCAGGCCTTTGAATCTGTCCGCATTAAGAGATTTTGGGAAAAAAATCACTACCTTGGCCGACTGCACGGCCCAGAGATTTTATTGTTAATGCCACAGGCACGCCATGTGGGTTCAGTGGCGATTTCCCTTTTAGGAACACGAGGGGATTTGGGCATGGTAATCTTCAATAGCCATGATAAACAGCACTATCACGAAGGCATGGGAACGGATATTCTCGACCATTTGGCGAAGCTGTTGCCGGGTTTGTTGTCCCGTTGGATTGAACGCGCATGACTCAGCCGATTGATTTACTGTTAGCTCCCGTAGAAGATTTCTTGCACTATTTGCGTGTTGAACGACGTTTAAGCCCCGTGACGATCACTCACTATCGACGTCATTTGGTAATTTTGGCGGAAATGTCACTGGAGATGGGGATACGTGAGTGGCAAGAGTTAGATCCGGCTAAAGTCAAAATGTTTGCCTCTCGCAGTCGGCGGGCAGGCTTGCAGTCTGCCAGCCTTGCTTTGCGCTTTTCTTCTTTGCGTAGTTTTCTTGACTGGATGGTAATGCAAAATAAGTTGGTAGCTAACCCAGCTAAAACAGTCAGTACTCCGCGTAAAAAACGTCACTTACCTAAAAACATGGATGTGGATGAAGTTAACCAACTGCTCAATATTAATTTGAACGATCCGTTGTCAGTGCGTGACAGAACTATGCTGGAAGTGATGTATGGCGCGGGATTGCGTTTGTCTGAGCTGGTAGGTCTGGATTGCCACCATTTGGATCTGGAAGGCGCGGACGTTTGGGTACATGGCAAGGGCAGCAAAGAGCGTAAAGTGCCGTTCGGCCGTATGGCGCAGGAATGGCTCCAGCGTTGGCTAGAAATGCGGGAATTACTTGAGCCAGAAGATGATGCGGTTTTTATTTCCACCAAAAGCGGAAAACGTCTCTCTGCCCGTAATGTACAGAAACGATTTGAACAGTGGGGGATTCGGCAAGGTGTGAGTAGCCATGTTAACCCTCATAAATTGCGACACTCTTTTGCCACACATATGCTGGAGTCCAGTGGAGATCTGCGTGCAGTTCAGGAATTACTGGGGCACGCTAACCTGTCGACCACCCAGATTTATACCCATTTGGACTTTCAGCACTTGACCAAAGTCTATGATGTGGCTCACCCTAGAGCCAAACGAGGGAAATCATAATGCGTTTTTATCGGCCTATCGCGCCGTTTGCGGCGATGACATTCGATCTGGATGATACGCTTTACGATAATCATCCTGTAATCGATAAAACCGAAAAAGAAGTGTTGTGTTTTATCAGGCAGTACGATGCCAAATTCGGTCACTTTGAGCATGAAGATCTGCATTTATACCGCCAGGCGGTTCTTGAACGGGAACCTGATATTTATCATGATGTGACTTCATGGCGTCGGCAATCCGCAGAACTTATGTTTACCCACCAGGGTTTCAATGATGAAGAAACCGTACGTGGGACGAATGAAATTATGTCTTGCTTTACGTACTGGCGTAACCAAATCACTGTTCCAGAATCCACCCATAAGGTTTTGTCCCTATTAGCGGAAAAAATGCCGTTAGTGGCGATTACCAATGGAAACGCTGAACCTGCCGCCTGTGGGCTTGCCCGTTACTTTGAATTTGTTTTGAAAGCGGGCATAGATGGACGTTCTAAACCTTACCCTGACATGTACCAGACCGCGGCAGATCGGCTCAACCTACCTATAAATCAAATCTTGCATGTGGGGGATAATTTGAATACAGATGTTGAAGGGGCACTTTGCAGTGGTATGCAAGCCTGTTGGATCAACATTGAGAATAAAAACTTGATGCAGGAACCAGAGGGGCGTCTGGTGCCACATATTGAGATTTCTGATTTGGCTTCTTTGGTAGCACTGATATAATTTCAAATCGAAATCTATATAAAAATATTAACAACTGACGGTAATTATGGACGTTTCTTATCTGCTCGAAAGCCTCAATGATAAACAACGTGAAGCGGTCGCAGCTCCCCGTAGTAATATGTTGGTACTGGCTGGTGCTGGCAGTGGTAAAACGCGCGTGCTGGTTCATCGGATTGCCTGGTTACTGTCAGTTGAAAATGCCTCGCCGTTTTCCATCATGGCGGTCACGTTTACCAATAAAGCGGCTGCTGAGATGCGGCACCGAATTGAAAACCTGATTGGCACCAGTCAGGGGGGCATGTGGATCGGTACATTCCATAGCCTTGCTCATCGCTTGTTGCGCGCCCATCACCTTGATGCAAATTTGCCGCAAGATTTCCAGATCCTCGATAGTGAAGATCAGCACCGCCTCATCAAACGCCTCATTAAAGCGATGAATCTGGATGACAAACAGTGGCCAGCCCGTCAGGGAATGTGGTACATCAATGGCAAAAAAGATGAAGGATTGCGTCCACAACACATTGAAATTTACGGTAATCCGGTAGAGGCAACCTGGCTGAAAATTTACCAGGCTTATCAGGAAGCGTGTGACCGCGCAGGGCTGGTGGATTTTGCCGAATTGTTACTACGTGCCCATGAACTTTGGCTGAACAAGCCACAAATTCTGAAACATTATCGTGAACGCTTCACGAATATTCTGGTGGATGAATTTCAGGATACTAACAGTATTCAATATGCCTGGATCCGTCTTCTGGCTGGTGATAGCGGTAAGGTCATGATTGTCGGGGATGATGACCAGTCCATTTATGGCTGGCGTGGTGCGCAGGTAGAAAATATCCAGCGTTTCCTCAAGGATTTTCAGGGAGCGGAAACGCTCCGTCTGGAACAAAATTACCGTTCGACCAGCAATATCCTTAAAGCGGCCAATGCCCTGATTGCTCATAACAGTGATCGTTTGGGTAAGAATTTGTGGACAGAAGGCAGCGAGGGAGAGCAAATTTCACTTTATTGTGCCTTCAATGAATTGGATGAGTCCCGTTATGTTGTCGGCCGTATCAAGCATTGGTTGGATAATGGCGGTGCACTGAAAGAGTGTGCGATCCTGTATCGAAGCAATGCTCAATCCCGCGTTCTGGAAGAAGCCTTGTTGCAGGCTTCCATGCCTTATCGTATTTATGGCGGACAGCGTTTCTTCGAACGCCAGGAAATCAAAGATGCCTTATCCTACTTGCGTCTGGTCGCAAACCGTCACGATGATGCAGCTTTTGAGCGCGTGGTGAATACACCCACACGTGGCATTGGCGACAGAACACTTGATGTTGTGCGCCAGGTTGCGCGAGATCAGCAAAAAACTTTGTGGGAAAGTAGTCTGGTATTGATACAGGAAAAAGTGCTGGCTGGACGTGCGGCATCTGCACTGCAACGCTTCATCGAATTGATCGATGCGCTGGAAACAGAAACACAGGAGATGTCGTTGCATGTGCAGACCGATCGCATTATCCGTGATTCTGGCCTATGGGCGATGTATCAACAGGAAAAAGGCGAAAAGGCGCAAGCGCGTATCGAAAACCTTGAAGAATTGGTTACGGCAACCCGTCAATTTAGTTATCAGGACGAGGATGAAAATCTGCTGCCATTGCAGGCTTTCCTCTCCCATGCTGCGCTTGAATCGGGGGAAGGTCAGGCGGATGCCTATCAGGATGCGGTGCAACTGATGACCTTGCATTCAGCGAAGGGCTTGGAATTCCCGCAAGTTTTTATTGTCGGTATGGAAGAGGGCATGTTTCCGAGTCAGATGTCCATCGAAGAAGGCGGTCGGCTGGAAGAAGAGCGTCGCCTGGCCTATGTAGGCGTTACTCGGGCGATGGAAAAATTGACGCTGACTTATGCGGAAAGCCGTCGTTTGTATGGCAAGGAAGTCCATCACCGTCCGTCTCGTTTTATTGGAGAATTACCGACAGAATGCGTGGCAGAAGTTCGTTTGCGAGCAACGGTATCCCGCCCGGTCAGCCACAAACGGCTGGGCACACCTATCAGTGCCAATGACAGTGGTTATGCTCTTGGACAGCGTGTACGTCATCCCAAATTTGGTGAAGGGACGATTATCAATATAGAAGGTAGTGGGGAACATTGCCGCTTGCAAATCGCGTTTCAGGGTGAAGGTATTAAGTGGCTGGTGGCCGCTTATGCCAGACTCGAAACAGGCCAATAATCCGGTCGAATGTTGACAGGCTTTTTCTTCTAAGCGTAACATTCGCGCCTTACGATAAGCGTAGGGAGTATAAGGAGACTTATGGTACATGCTGAACGCATTTAAATTAGAGAACAATCGCCTGCTCCGTCTTGAATTTGAAGAAGGTGATAAGTTATCTGACTCCATGTGGGTAGATTTAGTGGGGCTGGGGGATAATGATCGCCTCCGTGTCCAGAATGAGCTGGGACAAGTCCTGGCGACCCGCACCGAGTTGGATGACATTGAGGCATCAGCCCGTTTTTTTGAAGATGAAGATGGTATGCACGTCCATTCATTCTTCTACTTTGAAGATGCCGAAGACCATGCTGGCAACTCGACAGTCGCATTTACTATCCGTGACGGTCGTCTCTACACATTGCGAGAGCGTGAACTCCCTGCATTTCGATTATACCGAATGCGTGCCCGTAACCAGACGATGGTTGATGGAAATGCTTATGAGCTGTTGATGGATTTGTTCGAAACTAAAATCGAACAATTGGCTGATGTTATTGAAAACATCTATAGCGTGCTGGAATCCCTGAGCAGGGTCATTATGAATGGTAAACAGGGCGATGAGTTTGATTCTGCGTTATCTAACCTTGCTGAACAGGAAGATATTGGCTGGAAAGTCCGCTTGTGTTTGATGGATAGCCAGCGCGCCCTGAACTTC
This sequence comes from Xenorhabdus sp. TH1, assembly GCF_037260955.1. Classification (NCBI taxonomy): domain Bacteria; kingdom Pseudomonadati; phylum Pseudomonadota; class Gammaproteobacteria; order Enterobacterales; family Morganellaceae; genus Xenorhabdus; species Xenorhabdus sp. TH1. The sequence goes on along the minus strand of NZ_CP147734.1, from coordinate 3,522,770 downwards.
CTTGTGCGCCGTGCCCGCTTGCCGGCCAATCAGTTGGAACAAGCTCGTGAAATCCTGCGAGATATTGAATCCTTGCTGCCGCACAATGAATCCCTGTTCCAGAAAGTGAACTTCTTGATGCAGGCGGCGATGGGCTTTATTAACATCGAACAGAGCCGCATTATCAAGATCTTCTCCGTTGTCTCTGTGGTATTCCTGCCACCCACGCTGGTCGCATCCAGCTATGGAATGAACTTCGAATTTATGCCGGAGTTGCATTGGACATTCGGCTATCCTGCGGCGATTGGATTGATGATAGCAGCGGGTTTGGCTCCTTACCTTTACTTCAAACGCAAAAACTGGCTATAGCCATCTCACCCGCTATCTATTTTCTAATGAATTGCTTTGTCGGCTGTTTCCACTACCCCAAAAGCTAAACTTCAAGAACACTATATGAAACTTGATATCTCCCCGCGAAGCGGGGGAGATATCACACGCATCTTGACGTTAGATTGGTATAGATATTTTAGATAACACCTTGGGTCAGTTTAGGAATGTTGTTGAAAGAATTGAGCTATTTCCGTAAACGGCGTTGCGTATAGAGCGCATCCAGAGTAAACAGAATCAAGGCAGCCCAAATAAAGCCAAAAGTGATTAAACGATCTGGTCCTATTTCCTCACCATAAACTAACGTTGCCAGCAAGAACATCAATGTTGGGCCAAGATACTGGAAGAAGCCCAGCGTAGACAAACGCAGATGCGCAGCGGCCGCGGTGAAGAGCAGCAGAGGCACCGTTGTAATAATACCGGCAGCAATCAACATAAGGTTCAAAGAGTACGTATTATCCAGCATATTACTTGTTGGACTATGGGTGAAAAACAGCAGGTAAATCAAGGCGACAGGGAATACCCAGGTTGTTTCAACCAACATACCTGTCTGTGCATCAACGCCCAATTTTTTGCGGATCAGACCATAGACCGCAAACGTCGTCGCTAAATATAAACCAATCACGGGGATAGAACCAAACTGCCATAGCTGGATCAAGACACCGGTAAAGGCCAATCCTACAGCAACCCACTGCATACGGCGGAAACGTTCACCAAGAAATATCATACCAAACAGGACATTAACCAACGGGTTAATAAAATACCCCAGACTTGCTTCCAGTAAATGCCCATTATTGACTGCCCAAATATAGGTGAGCCAGTTACTGGTAATAGTGAAGGCTGTGATGCCTAGCAGCAGCAGTATCTTCGGCTGGCGGACAACAACCCAAACCTGGCGCCAGTGACGAGTCAGTGTCAACATCAGTACCATAAAAAAAACTGACCATATAACACGATGAGACACGATTTCATCGGGAGGTACATATTGTATGGTCTTGAAATATATAGGGGCCAATCCCCAGATAAGATAAGCCCCCAAGGCATACAAGATACCTTTGGCAGTCTGTTGGTTACTCATAATATCCTTGAATGTTTAGAGAATGTTCAGAAAATTAAGAAGAGCTTGCTAAGGTGATAGCTCATGGACCTATACAATGTGTCATTTGAATAAATGATTTACAAGTAGTTAATAACATGAATAATAAATTAAACGTTTCTACTTATCAGCCAATTAGCACTATATGCTAAATTTTTATGTTTAACTAATTGAGATGTCTATATTTATACAATTTAATAATGATTACGAAGGTGTGAGAGGAGAAAAGCGAAATTATATATTTCCCATCAGCACCTTCAATTTGTAAGATCAAAAATATAAAACCAAAAGTATAAGTCCCAAAATTCTAGCCAACCAAATAAGTTCCCACCGCACTGGCGATATGCATTTGTTTTTCATTATGCAATTCAATTCTGGCGACAGAAACTTTATTGCCTGCACGGATAAGATTGCAACTGGCAGTAAATATTTCACCACGTCCGGGGCGTAGGTAATCCACTCGCAAATCAATAGTCCCTAATGTCGTTAGGCGTTTTTGGATCTCCGCGATGGTAATTGTTTCAATTGATGTCAATGTATTGCCTGCACAAACCAGCCCTCCAGCAACATCTAATATGGAAGCGATTGCACCACCGTGTAAAATTTTATGGATCATATTGCCGATTAATTTCTCTTGGTAACAAAATTGTAGTTCTGCGTAGTCTTGTTCGAAGCGGAGCAGTTCGAGACCCAATAGGCGATTGAATGGCATATGATAAACAAAGATTTCACCTATAAATTTACGGGCTTCTTCTGAGGTTAAGATGGTGTCTACTGGTTGAATATTTTCCATGTGATTTTCCTGATAACCTGATAATGAAAAGTAAAATCAACAGGCATTAAATGGGCTAATATAGTTAATGGATTGTTAAGTTTATGCTTTCATGATCGACTTTGCCAGCCTGTGAAGCGCTTCGAGAAACAATTCATGGGAAAAAAACGGGCTACAAAAAATAATCATATAGCGTGTAGAATAAGCGGTAATTTTTTATATACAGGTGATTGGATCGCAGCTGTATTTTTATAGCCTATTTTTAGGCTTTTTCAGGGATTAGCTTCTAACGATCGAGGAAAGTCGTGTCTACCGCAGAACTTATCAGCACGGCATCGCTGGCTGAACAAGCATTACGAAAAACATTCGGATACCAGCAATTTCGTCCGGGACAGCAGCAAGTTATTGACGCCGTTCTTGACGGACGAGATTGTCTGGTGGTTATGCCGACAGGAGGCGGTAAGTCACTGTGCTACCAGATCCCTGCATTGGTTAAAAATGAGCTGACTCTGGTTGTATCTCCACTCATTTCATTGATGAAAGACCAGGTTGATCAGCTACGTGCGAATGGCGTTGAAGCGGAATGTCTGAACTCAACTCAAAGTCGTGAACAGCAATTTGATATCATTCAACGTTGCCGTAATGGGAGTGTTAAACTGCTTTATATCGCCCCTGAACGGTTAGTAACGGATAATTTTCTTGACCAACTTCGCGACTGGCAGCCTGTTTTATTGGCTGTCGATGAAGCTCATTGTATTTCTCAATGGGGGCATGATTTTCGCCCAGAATATCGAGCATTAGGGCAACTTCGTCGTCGCTTCCCCGATCTTCCGGTGATCGCATTAACAGCCACAGCAGATAAAGCGACCCGCCAGGATATCGTGCGTTTATTGGAGTTGCATGAGCCGATTATCCATATCAGCAGCTTTGATCGTCCGAATATTCGCTATACCTTAGTTGAAAAATACAAACCGCTTGATCAGCTCTGGTCATTTGTCCGTGGCCAGCAGGGAAAAAGTGGCATTATCTATTGCAATAGTCGTAATAAAGTAGAAGAAACTGCGGAGCGTCTGCAAAAGCGGGGGATAAGTGTTGCGCCTTACCATGCAGGGTTGGAAAACAGCCAACGGGCATGGGTACAAGATGCTTTCCAGCGAGATGATTTGCAGGTCGTTGTAGCAACGGTTGCATTTGGTATGGGAATTAATAAACCTAATGTGCGTTTTGTCGTGCATTTTGATATTCCCCGTAATATCGAATCTTATTATCAGGAAACTGGCCGGGCTGGGCGAGATGGTTTACCGGCGGAAGCGGTGCTGTTTTACGATCCTGCGGATATGGTATGGCTGCGTCGCTGTTTAGAAGAAAAGCCCGCCGGTGAACAACAGGATATTGAGCGGCATAAACTCAATGCTATGGGCGCATTTGCACAGGCACAGACCTGTCGGCGTTTGGTATTGTTGAATTATTTCGGAGAAAGTCGCCAAACAGCGTGTGGCAACTGTGATATTTGCCTTGATCCTCCCAAACGTTACGACGGTCTGGTAGAAGCACAGAAAGCGCTGTCTTGTATCTATCGCGTTGGACAACGTTTTGGCATTGGCTATATTGTAGAAGTGCTACGTGGTTCAAATAATCAACGCATTAGAGATTTTGGACACGACAAACTGCCTGTGTATGGCATTGGTAAAGAACAGAGTCAGGAACATTGGATGAGCGTCTTGCGTCAGCTTATTCACTTGGGGCTTATCAGCCAAAACATTGCCAACTATTCTGCTCTGCAATTGACCGAAGCTGCTCGGCCGATATTACGTGGCGAAGTGTCTCTACAACTTGCCGTACCACGTATCCAAAACTTAAAAAGCCGTAATCAGCAAAACAAATCGTACAGCGGCAACTATGATCGCAAATTATTTGCTAAGTTGCGAAAATTGCGTAAGTCCATTGCTGATGAAAACAATATTCCACCTTTTGTTGTTTTCAATGATGTCACGTTAATTGAGATGGCAGAACAGTGCCCAATAACACCGGATGAACTTTTGCTGATTAATGGCGTTGGTCAGCGGAAATTGGAGCGTTTTGGTGATGCCTTTATGACCTTAATCCGAGAGCATTTTGAAGAATTTGAGTAACTGAAAGATTTGAAAAACTATCCAATCGCCTTTCAATATGCGTCTTATATCTCCCCGCTTCGCGGGGAGATATAAACAATCACATTGATTTGCAAGCTGCAACTTGAAGTTGGATTGGCATAAAGGACAATGAACTAAGGGTAAAGAATGGTATCTGAGATCTTGAAAGCTAGCTGGTTAAACCGTGAACCTCAGTTCTCAGCCTTTACGAATGGACTATTATTGGATTTTTGGCAAACAAGAGAAGAACGGCAATTTGTAGGAATTGATGATATTCCCATCCATTATGTCTCCTTTTGTTCCCGCCATCATGATAAAACACTCGTTATTTTGCCTGGTCGTAGTGAAAGTTATGTGAAATACCCTGAAGTGGCCTATGATTTTTATCATCTGGGTTACGATGTTTTCATTATAGATCATCGTGGGCAAGGCCGTTCAGGGCGTATGTTGGATGATCGGCAAAAAGGCCATGTTGAAGCGTTCGATCATTATGTGGATGACTTAGTGAAATTTATTGAACTTGAAGTAGTGCCTCGTCAGTCTCATCGTTGTTATGCTCTGGCCCATTCGATGGGTGGCGCGATTTTGAGTCGTTTTCTGATACGTTACCAGGAGCCGATTTTTCGTGCTGTGGCGTTATGTGCGCCGATGTTTGGTATTAATTTACCAATGCCTCGCTGGTTGGCAAATTTTCTGGTTAACCAGGCAGAACCCAATGTCAAAAGACGTAACGCTTATGCCCTATCAACGGGGCAATGGCGGCCATTACCCTATTTTATCAATCTATTAACGCACAGTTATGCGCGTTATCAGCGTTATTTGCGCTACTATGCTGATTATCCTGAATTGCGCCTTGGAGGGCCAACTTACCATTGGATGCGTGAAAGTATGCTGATGGGCGATAGTCTGATTGAAAATGCGGGCAAAATTCAAACTCCACTCATCGTATTACAAGCAAGTGAAGATAAGATAGTAAGTAATCGGGAGTTATTGGCTTTTTGTGCATCTCACCAAAATCCTCTGATTATCCAGGGGGCTCATCACGAAATTTTGTTCGAAAAAGATGCATTGCGAGCGCAGGCTCTTAATGCAATTTGTGATTTTTTTGACCAGAATTGATTTAGTTTAGGAACTATAACCATGTATCATGTTGTTGCTTCAGATTTAGATGGCACTTTGTTATCTCCCGACCATAAATTAACCCCATACACCAAGGAAACGTTGAACTTATTAACGGAACAAGGGATTCATTTTGTTTTTGCAACAGGGCGGCATCATATTGATGTGGGACAGATCCGTGATGGATTGGGTATTGATGCTTATATGATCACTTCCAACGGTGCAAGGGTTCACAATACCCAGGATGAATTGATATTTAGCCATAACTTAGATCCTGATATTGCCCATGATTTGTGTTTATTGGAGTTTGATAATCCTGATATCCTGACTAATTATTTTAATAACGATGATTGGCTAATAAATCGAGAATCCCCTGAACAGACAGAATTTTTCCAAGAGTCTGTTTTCCATTACCAACTTTTTCAGCGCGATAATTTTCCCACAGATGGCGTATGCAAGGTTTACTACACCAGTGAAGACCATGATTATTTGGTGGATTTGGAAGAGAGGATTAAAGCCCGTTGGGGGGAAAGGGTTAATGTCAGTTTTTCACTGAGAAATTGTTTGGAAGTAATGGCTGGTGGTGTTTCTAAAGGTCATGCATTAGAGCAAGTTTGCCAATTGATTGGATATCAATTAAATGACTGCATTGCATTTGGCGATGGTATGAACGATCAGGAAATGTTAAGTGTGGCCGGTAAAGGCTGCATTATGCAGGGAGCGCACCAGCGTTTAAAAAATATTTTACCTGAGATGGAAGTCATTGGTTCCAATGCGGATGATGCTGTTTCTGGTTATTTACGGAAAATGTATCAGGTTTAAAGACGCTAATTGTTTGAAAACAGCATCCGTGTGATGCTGTTTTCTTATTGATAAGTGATTTTTCCAGTCAAATAATCAACCATGCTGGTGGGAACTTGTATTTAAACTCCAATTTATTTGAGTGTGGTTCTCTTTTTTATTAAATATTGGATATGAGATAGTTATTTAAAGGAATACTCACGCGTTTACTTCGTTCATAACGGTGTTGCATTTATTATGTTAATGCAAGTTATTTTTTTAAAGTGATATTATTAATGGGGAGAAATCATATGCATCTTGAAGTTATATTGGTATATTTTGAATTATCTGATCGTGTCCTTCGTAAATAATGTTGAAAGTTATATTTATTTAACATTGTTGTATTTCTGGCCATTACAGTATTGGGTTCAAAAATTAATAATACTACTGGTTTTGCATTGTTGCTAATGCATATCATTGTTACCTTTATTCCAAGTCTTGCCGTAACAATACGTCGACTTATTTTATTCGTATTTACTCTTTTGGGAGATACTCAGGATGATAATGAGTACGGCACTGATCCAAGAAGAAAGTATTAATATCGGATATATCGCTAAGAATTTTCAATTTATTGTATAAATCAGTAAGTTAAAATTAGAGTGTGAAAAAATTAATTGTTTAGTTTTCCACGTAATATAAAATTCCACTTATTCCTTTTGTGGAATTTTTTGTTAATTATTTAATTAAATAATTATCGTAGAAAATTATATAAATTTGAATCAATTCTCCTTTTATGCTTTTTTAACTTAAATAAAACATTTTTTATAAAAAATAATGCTTTCCTTTACTTAAAGTAATCATTTTTAATATAGTTCCTTTAGATATTAATATAATGAGTATTATTGATGAGTAAATTACGCCTTGCTTACTACAACTTATCTCCAGAGTTACTTCAAGGTTTTCGTTTTGTAAAAGAAGGTCTGGAAAATAGTCAGTTAGGTTTGCAATTGGTTGAGTTGATCTATTTGCGAGTATCTCAAATCAATGGTTGTTCTTTCTGCTTAAATAAACATTCTCAAGTTTTGCGCGAAAATCAAGAGGCAGAACGTCGGTTAGCTGAATTAGCCGGATGGCGAGTGAGTAGTCAGTTTACTCCCCGTGAAAAAGCGGCGTTGGAGTGGGCCGAAGCGCTTACTCACGTTGTAACGACACATGCAGATGATAATGCTTATTTACCCTTGAAAGATCACTTTACGGATCAGGAAATTTCTGATTTGACCTTTGCGATTGCGCTTATGAATGGGATGAATCGATTAGCAATCGGTATGCGTCATTAATGTTATTTGATTTCATCGTAGTTATTTTGAGCGAGTTAAAAGGAAATTTTTCTTCTGGAAGTTGGGAGTACGCTCCCTCCTTTTAAAAGGAAATATTATCCAAATCAAAAATCATAGATATTAGGCATAACGAACTGACATATCCCTGGCTTTATTTAATTCTCTTGCACATTAACCAATAAATTATTAATCCCCCTGATACCACAAAAGCCATTAGTAATGGCGTTTGCTTGGCAAGGCTGGATTCCAGTATCGTACCAAAACAGAGATACCCAACAGGCACAGCAAGAAATCGTGTGGAGGAGAATAGCGTCATTATTCTGCCAAATAGATTTTCGGGTACTTGACGTTGAATCAGAGTCATTTCAACGGGAGCAGAAAATCCGATGCAAATACCAATAGCGAAAAGCTGAATGAAAAAAGCATATTGTCCGTTAAATAGCGCCAAAGATATTAGGCATAGGACAAATAGACTGTAGCTGGTAATGATAATACGGTTGCTGGGAAAATATTTGCCATAAACACCATAGAGTAGTGAAGAGAGCGTTGTTCCTATGCCAAAGCTGGTCATTGAGATACCGAGGCTTAATACAGAATTAAATTCTTGTTTATTCACATAGGGTAAATAGATGATCAGAAATGGTGTAATCACAAAATTTACTATTGCACTAATGAGTAGTACGGCGAGAAGTTCTTTCTCAGATATCATGTATCTGAATGCTTCAAGGAAATAATGGTGTGGTTGTGAGGGAATTTCAGTCACTTCATTGATATTGGCGACAAAATGTTTTTTCAGAATAATCAGTCCTAATGTAGTTATCAAAAAACTTACCGCATCGAAATACAGGGCATTGAGTGTACCGAGCGTGGCAATAATCAATGAACCAACGATGGGACCGATCAGATCACAAATATTCTCAACCGTACTGTTGATACCATTGATCAATTCATGTTCGCTTTTATTCTGTTTGATTTCTTTTGCCAGCATGACGTCTTTCGCTAAACGTCCAGGGGAATCCAAAATGGTGGAGAATATCAGTAAGACCGCCAACAGGTAAAAATTCAGGACGTCCATGGTGTAAAACAGAGGAATTAACAACACACTGAAAAAATTGACTAAATCAGATAATAAGGAAATGCGATATGCTCCATATTTATCCACTAATTGAGCACTAAAGAAAATGGAAAAGAGCAGGGGAAGGATTTTTGCAGACATTATGGCTGCAACTAATAGTGGGCTGCCCGATATTTCCAAAATCAACCATGGGATAGCAATTTCAGTAATGGCATTTCCTAGAATAGAAACGCCATTGAATGCCAGTAATCCGCTAAGTTGAAAAGGTATACGTTTGGTCATGTGGTTATATAGGCTTACAGTTCTCCCGGCCTGCGTGGGGGATTACGGCCCGTGAAGTTAGTTGTAGCACTGCGGATCTCTTGTCCAAAAATATCAACCCGTGCCTGAAATGGTGGGAATGGCAAGGTGATATCATGTTTGTGGAATTCCTGCAAAATATGTTGATGTACTTCATGACGGGCAGGCATACGATGCCCCATCTCGGCAGCATAGGCACGTAGTTCATAAATCTGAATACCTTGTTGCAAATCCACTAAATACACTTCCGGCATTGGGTTATCGAGAATAAAGGGTGAGCTTTTGGCGGCAGACATCAATATGTCGGTGGCGTTTGCAGAGTCCACATCAGCCGGCACAGGGATTGTCAGGACGATACGCGTGATCGTGTCAGACAATGACCAGTTGATAAATTGCTCTGTAATAAAGGCCTTGTTGGGAACAATAATCTCTTTTTTGTCCCAGTCAGACAGGGTTGTTGCCCGTGTATTGATCTTCGTGATGCTGCCTGTCAGGCCACGGATAGTCACGGTATCACCAATGCGGATCGGTTTTTCAAATAAGATGATCAGACCAGAAATAATATTGGTGAAAATTTCCTGTAAGCCAAAACCAAGCCCAACCCCCATTGCAGCAATTAGCCATTGTATTTTTGACCATTCAATACCCACCAGAGAAAAACCTACCAAACCACCAATGAGGGTAATGCTATATTTGGTAAGTGTCGTAATGGCATAACCTGTTCCCGGTGTCAGCACTAAATGCTGTAACAGGGCGAGTTCCAGCAGAGCGGGTAAGTTACGGACGAGTTGCGTAGTAATAACAATAACTAAGATTGCAATTAATACGGAACCCAGAGTAATTGGTTGAATGCTATCAACACCATTGATGGTTGTACTCACGTCCCAAAGCCGGATATTTTCAAGGAAAGAAAAGGCTGAATGCAGTTCAGACCACAATAGAATAAGTGAAACCAGTGCTGTCATTGTCAGAATTGAGCGTACCAACCCTAACGACTGGGCACTGATGGCATCCAAATCGATGACTGGCTCTTCAATCTCGATTGATCCCTCTACGCTGCTATTGATATTGCCAGAATCTTCTTCACTTTTGGCGCGTTGGGCCAATATTTCTGCGCGGCGTTGTTTTGCCCGTTCAAAAGCGATCTTACGGCGCTGGATTAGCATCCATCGACGTATAATGTGGTAAATGACCAGCAGGAAGAACCAGATAGCGACAGAGGTTTCCAGACGACCTAATAGTGCCTGTGAGGTTTGCAGATAACCCAGGATTGAAGCAAGTGCCGCTAAGATTGGGGCAGAGAGCAGTATCCACCATAGAACAGAGCTAACAATATTTTCGCCTGAACCATGTTTGTCCATATAGAGTGGAATGCCGGCGCGTTTTAAGCTACTGGTGACCAAACTCAGCGAGATACAGAGCATGATGAAACATAGCCTGCCGAGGGTTGCGATAAAGTCCTGGTCTTTGTAATGATTAAAAGTGATCAATGCCATCATCAGAGGCACGATCAGGAAAATGGAAAGGCGATAGAAACGCATCGCTCGTTTGATGCGTTCTTCCGGCCAGCGAAAATGGGCGATAAATAGACCATTGGGATGGGCAAAGGCCGCACTGAGCATAAAGATCCACAGAACGGGGGTGGTTTCACGGACACCGTTACCTATTGCGGTAGCCATCGGATACTGCCATGCATTTTGTAACCCATAACCAATGGCTGACCAAAGCATTGGCAACGGTAATGCCGCGACAACAGACCAAAAAACGGTGCGCATAGTCAAAGAGAAATGATCTTGTGTCACTTTCCCGATGCGATTACTCGAACGCTCAAGAAAAGCATGATACTGGCGGTGTGAACTAACACTAAAAATAACCAGTAATAAAGTACCCAGCAAATAGAGCAGAGTATCTTGTTTGGTTAACATGCTGTGGATAGAGGCGCCCAACTGAGAGAATGTGTCCAGAGATAACAGACGCGTCAGATTTTGCACCACCTTCAATGGATAATTGAGCGATATAGGATTGACATCGGCTACCCAGAACAGATAGCGGTGGGTAGCATCCTGAACTTCTTTCAGGGCATCATTTAATTTGTTGGTGATAACCTTGAATTGTGTCTGTTCCAGGATCTCATTGTCATATCCTGATAGCAGGGAATTTAATAGTTCTTTCCTGGTGCGGATAAGTGACTCATAGACCTTTTTTTGCTCTGGCGTCAGAGTGTGATATGAGGGCAATGTTTGCTCAAGAGGCCGTTGCAACTGGTCCAGCATTTCCTCATATTTCAGTCTTTCGACCCGCAATTCGACAATATCTCTGTCAATTTGCTGGGATTTTGACATATCGGGAATATGGGTGACTCTCGCCCTCAAGGTTTCACCAAGGGCAGTGGAATCGTTTAGCCATTGTGCTTGTTCACGGATAGTATTGAGTGTTTGGAGGACAAAAAGAATTTCGCTGTTGGCCTTGCGCTGTTTTGAACCAATGGCTTCCATTCTCTGGGTTTGCTGGTTGAGCATTTGCGACAATTGGCGGTTTTGCTGGAGTTCTTCCTGCAAAAACTTTGGCAGTTTTTCACCACTCTGCTCCGCCAGCATTTCTGTATATTCCAGCGCAGATTCCGTTTTCTGCTGGCGTTGGGTATTTAACTGGCTGCGTAATCGCTGGAGTTTAACATCCAGTCGTTGATAACGTTTTTTGTATAATTCTGCGCGTATGCGCGCAATTTCCTGACGATTATTGACAGAAAGTTGAGCCATCTCCAGTTCATCAACCATCGCCTTACGGGCATTGACTTCTGCTTGCGCCAGCGCCAATTGCGCTTTGGCCAGTGGCGTGGAAGGTGAATCCAGAGACTGGAACCGAGAAGTTGCCTCAGCTAGCAAACGCTTTGCTTCAGCCTGCTGTTGAGGTAATTGACTCATGGAATCACTGATTTCTCGGAGCTTATCCTGTTCGTGCTGTAATTGGCGCCCTTGTTCCTGTAATTCGTTATTTGTCTGGATAATTTGCTGTTCTAAATTGCTGATAGGTTGGTTAGCCGGAATGGGGGTAGCGGCATTGTCTTCAGCAAGGATTTTTTGGCGTAGTTCTTTGATGATTTTAGGAAATTCATCAATTGCTTGTCGATATTTCTGGGAACGCTCATTGGCGGATTTTGTATCATTAACCCAATTTATTGCCCCTTGAAGTGCATGTGCGATTTCAGAATCTTGTGAGCGTTTACTGCCTCCAACCTGCTTCAGTTCTTGTTTTAGTTGGGTTTCATCCAACTGAGGCACAGAAGCAAAAGCCGGACTCGCAATTAAGAGGCTGAGAAGTAAACTGATAATCAGGCGCACAATAAGGGGCTCCTTGGTTATAAATTAGCTGATGATATCTTTAATTCATTGATTCATCGTTATTTACTGTGGGTTCTTCTGATGTGACAGTTTGCGCCATTATGGCTCCCATACGGGTTTGTGAACCACTGTATAAGTTGTTGGCAAAATTAATTTGATTAGCCGCAAACAAGTTGATCACGGTTGAACCCAGCTTGAAGCGTCCCATTTCCTCGCCTTTTTTGAGGGAAATGACGCCTTCTTGACCTTCTGTAGGGTAGGTCCAGCGCTTGATGATGCCTTCACGCGGAGGTGTGACACAACCACTCCAGACAGTTTCAATACTGCCAACAATGGTCGCACCAACCAGAATTTGCACCATGGGGCCGAATTTCGTCTCAAATAAACAGATGATGCGTTCATTACGCGCAAATAAATTTGGCACATTGGCTGCCGTCAAGGGATTTACTGAGAACAGATCGCCAGGGACATAGATCATCTCCTTGAGCACGCCATCGCATGGCATGTGGACACGGTGATAATCCCTTGGCGATAAGTAAGTCGTGATAAATTGACCATTACGGAACTGTTCGGCCAGTTGATACTGTCCTGCCAGCAGTGCTTCTATAGTGTAATAGTGGCCTTTGGCCTGAATAATCTGATCTTCGCGGATCGCCCCAAGCTGGCTGACGGTGCCGTCTGCTGGCAGGGCCAATTGGTGGGCTTCATTGGCGATAGGGCGAATGCCTTCCTTAAGGGGGCGGACAAAAAATTCATTGAATGTTGAATAAGCAGTGAATGCAGGATCTTGCGCCTCATTCATATCCACTTTATAGGCCTTCGCGAAAGCTTTGATGGCAAGCTGCGTCAGCCAGCCTGCTTTTTTATTGGCAAACCAACCTGCCAGTTTTGTAATACATTGTTTTGGCAGTAAATATTGTAAGTTAATTTTAAAATTATCCAGCACGTCAACCTCTTGGATCTTTTCTTGGCAAATTGGACAAAAGTCGACTATTGTACCTGCCATTATTTTTAATGTCAGGGTATCGTTAATTATTGTCTTATTTTTGAGCGCTTGTGAAATTTCGGCGTGGTTTAACCTGTGCCATGCTTTCCAGAATCCGGTGGTAATTTTCGAAACGTTCCTGAGCAATGGTGCCTTGTTCCAATGCTTCTTTTAGGGCACATCCAGGATCGTCTAGATGTTTGCAATCACGGAACTTGCACCCTCCCAGATATTCGCGGAATTCGACAAAACCTTGTGTAACCTGTTCTGGCGTTAGATGCCACAAGCCAAACTCACGGACACCTGGAGAGTCGATCACATCTCCCCCCAGTGGAAAATGGTAAAGGCGTGCTGTGGTCGTGGTATGCTGACCGAGGCCTGAGTTATCTGAGACATTATTGACCAGAATATCTTCGTTCATGTCGGGCAACAGGGTATTGAGCAAGCTGGATTTCCCGACACCAGATTGGCCAGCAAAGATACTGATTTTGTTAGCCAGCAGTGCGGTCAGTTCAGGGATACCCTCGCCGGTGTAGCTGGAAACCTCCAGTACGCGATAGCCGATATGGCGATAGATCTCCATGACTTCGTTAACCCATTCACGGCTTTCGGCATCTAACAGGTCAATTTTATTGAGTACGATCAGCGGCTCGATATTGAGTGTTTCACATGCGACTAAATAGCGATCGATAATATTCAGCGAAAGCTCAGGTAAGATAGCGGAAACTATCACAATTTGGTTAATATTTGATGCGATGGGTTTGATGCCATCATAGTAGTCAGGACGAGTAAGAACGGAAGTGCGCTCATGAACCGCTTCTACGATACCATTTACTTTGACATCAGACTGGAGTTGTAGCGCGGGGCGCCATACAACGCGATCACCTGTGACCAATGAGTGGATTGTTCTGCGGATATTGCAACGCTGTATAGAAGAATCGGCTGCTTCAATATCAGCATGTTGCCCGAATCGGCTGATCACCAACCCTTCTTGTGGCTCACCAAACTGGCTGTCATCCATTTCTGACTTTTGGGCATTGGCCTTATTCAGCTTGCGCTGATGATTCGCTTGCACACGGCGCTGTTGCCCTTTAGAGAGTTTACTTTTAGCCACCGAACCTCACTTATTTTTTGTTTATCTTTCATCTATCTTGCTGATCATCGCTGTGAGTGATCAAAAACGTTATGATACCTCACAGATACAGACTACCTCTTTTGAAGGAAACTAGGATATATCATGTCAAAAAGTGAGAACAATCTTATCTGGATAGATTTAGAGATGACGGGCCTAGATCCCGAGCGCGATCGCATAATTGAAATTGCGACTATTGTCACCGATTCGGAATTGAATATCCTTGCAGAAGGGCCTGTAATTGCGGTTCATCAGCCGGATGCGCAATTGGCATTAATGGATGAATGGAATGTGCGGACGCATACTGCGAGTGGATTAGTCGAACGTGTAAAGCAGAGCCAGTTTGGTGATGCGCAAGCTGAAAAAGCAACCATTGCTTTTCTGGAACAATGGGTGCCGGCAGGAAAATCACCTATTTGTGGCAATAGCGTGGGGCAAGATCGTCGTTTCCTGTTTCGCTATATGCCAGAGTTAGAAAAGTATTTTCACTACCGTTACTTGGATGTCAGTACCCTGAAAGAATTGGCCCGTCGTTGGAAACCTGAAATGTTGTCGGGATTTAGTAAGAAAAATACCCACCAGGCCTTGGATGATATTCGGGAATCCATTGCTGAATTGGTGTATTACCGCGAACATTTTATCCAGAAATAAAATGTGGTCCAAAAGTAAAGAGCGGCATTTGATATAAGATTTGTACGTAAATTAATCTCTGCATTGGTGGTTAAGCGGATTGTTTGCTGGTTTAATCATCAATCAGAGGAAAAATACAAATTTTTGTGTTGTGGGACTTGCCAGAGAAATAATTTCTCGTATAATGCGCTCCCCGTACCGGTGAAGAATTTCAACCGTACGATATACCAGAATATATGCGGGAATAGCTCAGTTGGTAGAGCACAACCTTGCCAAGGTTGGGGTCGCGAGTTCGAGTCTCGTTTCCCGCTCCAAATTAAGATTTATTCGGGTATGCCAAGTCAGGCTTAATGCAAGCCACACAAAATGCGGGAATAGCTCAGTTGGTAGAGCACAACCTTGCCAAGGTTGGGGTCGCGAGTTCGAGTCTCGTTTCCCGCTCCAAATTCAGGACTGTAGATGTGATAAAAGTCTGCAAGTCATAGAAAAAAGGGCCTGATGGCCCTTTTTTCGTTATAAGAGAATAAATTACCAACTTATTTTATAACGTTTTCAACAACGCTTCTTTACTTTCCAACATGCGTTTCATCGCTTTTTGTTTCACATGACCAAAACCACGTACTTGATCAGGCAGTTCGGCGAGTTGCAGGCAAGTTGCCAGATTATTGCGTTCCATTTTTTCGATTAAAAAATCAATTAATCGCTCATACTCAAGCAGCAAATTTCTTTCCTGTTTACGCTCTTCCTGATAGCCAAAAATATCGAAAACAGTACTACGTAGTGATTTACATGCGGCAAGAAAGCGCAATACAGGAACGATCCACGCACCATATTCTTTTTTTCCACGTTGGCCTGTACGGGGATCTTTGCGATTAAAGAGAGGAAGGCTAAGGTGAAAACGGATGGTATCTGTATTATCAAATTGCGAGCGGAGCTTATCGAAAAAACCGGTTTTAACGTAGAGTCGGGCGACTTCATATTCATCTTTATATGCCATTAACTTGAATAAGTTTTTCGCAACGGATTGAGTAATTTCTTCTGCGTCGATCTGCTGAGCCACCATTTGAACCTGGGCAATACGGCTGAGATAACGCATCGCATATCTTTCATTTTGATAATCAACCAGCAATTGATACCGATGCATGATGAGATCGTCCAGACTTTTTATATTTTCTTGCGGCATAATATTAAGGTGTTTTTGCAGTATTTCGGGTTGTGCTGCCGCGATGCGGCCTATACAGAAAGCTCGTCGGGCATTATCCGCTGAAGCTCCTAGTTCTTGCATGGCATTGTCGATGGCTGATAGTGTGATTGGCAGTTTGCCGAGCTGCCAGGCATAACCCATTAATATGATATTGGTTTGGTCTTTGTCACCGACTAAATGAGTCGCCATTATTTCTGCATCAATGGGGAGTAATGTCTGTGTATGCTGATTCAGGATATCTAACATTTTAGGGTGATCCAGATCCAGCATAGGAGAGCGAAGCATCGTACCGATTTGGGTTTCATGAGTGTTCAATATGCATTTTGTTGATCCCCTCGACATCACTTCCAGTGCGTTTTGCCCGGTGGCAGCCACTAAATCAGCGGCGATAACCAGATTAGCACGTCCGCGATCAATCCTGACTTGATGCAGTGTATCCTTGTTATGGCATAGCCGAACATGGGTTATAGCTTCCCCGCCTTTTTGCGCAAATCCGGTAAAATTGAGCAGACTCACAAAGCAATTATCTAATTGTGCAGCATTTGCCAGTAGGTGCCCTGCGGTGACGATACCTGTACCACCGATACCGACTAATAGGATTTCATAAGGTGTTTTAGCAGAAGCCAGTGTTGGCTGAGGTAGTTTGTGGATAATTTTATCTAACTCAGCTTGTGTGATGATCTTACTGAGATCTGCACGTGGGTTGGCATTTTCGACAGTGATAAAGCTGGGGCAGAATCCTTTCAGACAGGACAGATCTGTGTTGCAGACGTGTTGGTCTATCTTGCGTTTAGTGCCTAAAGGCGTTTTGACTGGAATGACGGCGAGGCAATTTGATTGTATTTGACAGTCGCCACATCCCTCACAGACCAATTCATTGATGACGGCGCGCCGCGTCACTTTTGGCGCTAACCCCCGTTTCCTTTTACGACGGAGTTCTGTGGCACAGGCTTGATCGTAGATGAGTACCGTTACGCCAACGATATCTCGAAGACGTTTCTGTACATCTTCCAGATAATCTCGTTCATAGATCTTTACCTTGGCAGGAAGGTGTTTTTTATATTTATCCATGTCATCCGTCACGACAACCACTTCTTTCACACCTTCAGCAATCATTAAAGAAACAATTTGCGATAGGGTGATATTCCCATCCAGCGGTTGCCCACCTGTCATTGCCACAGCATCATTGAACAGCAATTTGTAAGTAATGTGGCTTCCTGCGGCGACTGATTGGCGAATGGCTAAGTGACCAGAATGGAAATAGGTGCCATCGCCCAGGTTTTGAAAGACATGGGAACGATTGACAAATGGAGAGTGTCCTATCCAGTCGACGCCTTCTCCCCCCATTGGCAAGAGGCCGTTTCCGGTATTGCGATCCATCCACGTAGCCATAACATGGCATCCAATACCAGGCTGAGCTTGGCTACCGTCTGGCAAGCGAGTTGACGTGCTATGAGGGCATCCGGCGCAAAAATACGGTGTGCGTTTAGGTAAGCTTGTATCGTGCTGAATGGTAGTCGTTGACCATTCGGGTGGCACGGAGAGAAATAAATTGAATTGGTGTAACCATCCAGAAAGTGGGGCGGCAACCCGTGAAGGGCGTAGTTCAACATCAGTAGGTAATAACCTCTGACCAAGCTGGTTATGCTTACCTATTAGATTGGCCATTTTCTGTAACTTAACTAATTGATGAGCCAGCAGCATCTCAACGATGGCGGCTTTTTCTTCAATAATAAAAATATGACTGACTTGGGTAGCAAGTTCGCTGAGAAGTGGTGATAAAGGATAAACTAAACGGACATGGAGAAAAGCGACGCCTTGTTGGGCCAGATCAGCCGGTGTAAGGCCCCCGATACGCAGGGCTTCCATAACATCCTTATGGGCCTTGCCAACCGTTACCAATAGAGCCTGTGGCTGTTCGCAGGGGGCGAGCAGGTAATCAATAGGGTTAAGTTTAGCGAACTCTTCGACGGCTTTTAGTTTATAGGCCAGGCGCTTTTCAATTTGTGGGCCAGGGAGATCTGGCCAGCGCCAATGCAACCCATCGGGGCCAGGATCAACGTGGGGAATTTTATAATCAGGGAATGGCTTGCTTTCTCTGACAGCACCGCTTTCCACAACTTCACTGATTGCTTTAAAACCAAACCATGCGCCGCTGACACGTGATGCCGCCCAGCCCCATAAACCGACACTCATATAATCGGCAACCGATGCTGGGTGCAAAATAGGCATACTCCATGCCATCATCGCGAGATCGGATTGGTGGGACATGGAAGAAGAAACACAACCGTGATCGTCGCCGACGATAACCAGCACACCACCGGTTGGTGAGGAGCCGTAGGCATTGCCATGTTTAAGTGCATCACCGGAACGATCGACACCAGGCCCTTTGCCGTACCACATACCAAAAACGCCGTTAACTTGTCTGTCTGGATCTGTTTCGACTTTTTGTGTACCTATCAGTGCATCGGCTGCGAGATCTTCATTAATGGCTGGTTGAAAACGAATGTTAGCTTGGATAAGTGCTTTGCTGTGTTGCCATAATGTTTGATCTAAGCGGGCTAAAGGAGAGCCACGATAACCTGAAACGAACCCCGCTGTGTTGAGATTGTGGATTTCATCCAACTCAGCTTGAGCGAGTAGAAGGTCAACCAGCGCCTCATTACCCGTGACAAATTTAGATTGATAATATCGAGCCATGTTCCTGACCCTCTCTTAAGAGAATAATTATCTAATTAACAACGAAAATTGTTGTTAATCTATTTCCACAAAATCGTTAGGACAAGCATAAATCTTATTAGATGTTGGTTAATTGTTTATTTAATGTTAACTCTGTGCTGTTTGGTATTCCAGATAACTGTTGGGGTTACGGTAGGGATTTTTTGTGTCAAACTGGGGCGAATATCTTTTGAGCGTTTAATTCGGGAGTAAAGCAAAGGACTTGCCATCTTATCTGAAGGCGTTCATAATGGCGCCCATTCCTGATATGTAGGATTTAGAAATTTCCTGTAACTCATAAGGTTACTGGGCTTCAGAATCAGTATTCAGGCATCTCAAGCTAATCATATTAGCTGTCAGCGACGCGGGAATAGCTCAGTTGGTAGAGCACAACCTTGCCAAGGTTGGGGTCGCGAGTTCGAGTCTCGTTTCCCGCTCCAATTTTTGATCTTCAGACGCCTATTTCTATCTGTAATTCATTGAAAAACTTCCTTTATTCCTTAAAACTCCTTGACGCAACGGTGCCTGATGAGAAGTCGTGGCGTAAGTTTTATACCAATAAAACGTAGGCTATTCTCTTGCCGGACAGGATGTAGGAACATGCCTCATGTTTTTGAGGCAGACCATCTGTCTTTCCTGATTCTGGGATTGGTCGAATGGTGAGAGGGATTCTGGGTTGCACGTATGTTTGTCGGGGCTGATATGCTCGACGCAGGGTGTCTATGTACAACGGCTAACTTCGTACGCACTGGCGCCGTAGCGTTGTAAGGCCTTGTGAACCCTGCGTGTTCACCAGCACTTTGTTAGGTGACTTTGTAATTAAGGGCGCTCAAGAGTGATTGCCACACCTTGGCCGCCTCCGACACATAGTGTTGCAAGGCCTTTTCTCAGGTTTCGACGTCGTAGCTCATGAATCAGCGTAACGAGTATTCGCGCACCGGAGGCCCCAATGGGGTGACCTAGTGCGATTGCTCCGCCGTTCACGTTCACTTTGTCCGTGTCCCAGCCTAGCTCTTTGTTGACGGCTAGGACCTGAGCGGCAAAGGCTTCGTTAGCTTCAATCAGATCAAGATCGTCAATACTCCAGCCTGCGCGTGCCAGTGCCAGACGTGTGGCCGGTACTGGGCCAATGCCCATCACGGCCGGATCCACCCCAACGCTGGCATAGGATCTGATTGTTGCGAGAACGGGTAGGCCCAATTGTGCAGCCTTTTCTTCACTGGCCATCAATAACACTGCCGCGCCATCATTCAGGGTGGAAGAATTTCCTGCTGTGACCGTACCATCTTTTTTGAAAGCCGGCTTAAGACGAGCCAGTCTTTCAGGCGTTGTGTCTGGACGGTGTTGTTCATCGGTATCAAATACTTGTACTTCATTATTTTTCTGGGAAATTTTGACAGGAGCGATCTCATCCCTGAATCGTGCCGATGTCACCGCATCAGCGGCCTTCTTCTGAGAAGCCAGTGCGTAGGCGTCCTGTTCTTCTCTGCTGATGGAATAGCGTTCCGCTAGGTTTTCTGCGGTGATCCCCATGTGATAGTCATTGAAGGCATCCCAGAGTCCATCTTGGATCAAACTGTCCTGAAACACACCGTTTCCTAGTCGAAGCCCTGTACGTGCCATGGGCACCAGGTAGGGTGCTTGGCTCATGTTTTCCTGGCCACCAGCAAGAATCAGATCGGCGTCGCCATTGCCGATAGCCTGAGCGGCCAGGTGCACAGCTTTGAGGCCTGAGCCACACACTTTATTCACAGTCATCGCGGGAACAGAGTACGGTAATCCTGCGAAAATTGCCGTCTGTCGTGCCGGGTTTTGACCGCATCCAGCCGTCAGCGTTTGTCCCAGAATAAGCTCGTTAATTTGACCCACATCCAGGTGGGTGTTGTCCAGAATATTGCGGATCACCTCCGCCCCCAATTGATGTGCGGACAGGCTTGATAAACTCCCTTGAAAGCTGCCAATTGCTGTACGTGTGGCGGCTACAAAAACAACATTTTTGTATTTCCCCATATCTAACCCTCTTTACTGATCTGAAAGAGCGCACACAGTTTTCTATCTAACGAATTTCGTCCTGACCCGTTGCAGAAATCTTGTGTACTTAGGTCAGGGCGAGATTTACAGAAAGATGCACTGCGGAGTTATTTGTCTGGTGCTCAGTTAAGCTCTTGCTGTTGTTTAGTCGGCAGGCGATGCGTCACTGAACAAACGATTTTCGCATTGCAAATCACGCTCACGATGTCAGCCCGGCGCCAGTCACCGTCAGCTTTCGTGTATTTCTTCACGTTTTCTAGCTTTGTAAAAATTGGTTGCGATAGCTGCGTGGAGCGGGATAATTCCTGTGAGAACGTGATTGTCGTTCGCTTCATCCACAGTGTGTTGCTTTTGGCACGATCCACTTTGTCTAGGTTGTACAACAGTGTCTGACCAAGTTGTAACGATGCCGCAAAACAACTTGAGACCGACCATGTTTCGTTGGTACAAACGGCTAATGGTGTCACGATTGCCGAGGCGGTAGATTCTTCGTCATCCGAGTGGATCATCACACTGGACACTTCAACGGGCTGCTTTCCGGGAGATAGGACGGGAAGACCGGCATTCGTTGTGGAAACATAAACGATCTCCAGCATCATATTTGCAATAGCCAGTTCTAGCACGTAGTTACCATTGCTGTCTTTCGTCGCTTTACCGGAAATCTCGATATTATCCAGTGAGGTTTCAACCGGCTTATTCCCTGCGATAATGCTGAGTGTGCGGATGGATCCGTTGCGAATTATGTTGTTCTGTAGGGTGTTGGCCAGCAACTGCCTCAAGCATTCAATAGACAACTCGATTACGTCAATGGTACTTAGATGCGGAGTCTGGTGATTCTTCCCTTTCTGTGACCAGACATCCGGAAGGAATACTTGTCCGGTGCATATAAAGCGAAGATGATCGGCCCCTTCTAGTAATCTGAAGTTGATAACTGACTGGTTTGTCCGCAAATATCCGTCGCCGAAGTAACGGGAGTTGCGGACGCCAAGAAATTCATCTATTTCCTTGTAATATGAAAGATTCATAAACGTCTCTTATTGTTATTATGTGGTGCAAGGTAATCAGAGGATAAGCGTCTTATACTCATCCTGTGCCAGCTTGATAGCATCGGCCACCGACATAACCGGTTTTCTGCCAACAAGTTCTGCAATCCGCTCAACCCTTTCTTCCATCGTTCCGCCGACGATCACATATTTGATCCCGAGCTCATCAAAAGTATCTTTTAATAAACTATCGGAAGCTGAGCGGAATTGTTCGTTGACTGGCCGGTGACCATCTTTTGCCAGAGGAAGTTCATTTGGCAGATGGACAAAAAGATCGAATGATTGTTTTACATGTCTTTTAAATAACTTCCCGAGTTCAATCATCATTTCTTCGAAATAAGCTAGCTCCGGTGTTTTAGTCACGGCCTCTCCCGGTGCCAAGCTAATCGACTGATTGGGATTAATGCCATATTTCACGCGCACACTACCGTAGATCCACTCCTGCAATGAACATCCATCAGAGACAAAATCCGGTGACTTGAGGTGCTCATGAAGTACACGTTCGGTATGGCGAGTCACGATCATTTGAATCAACTGTGCGGAAGAGACTTCCTCCAGTGTTTTACCTGGTGCGGCGTCGGGCAGAATTTCGCGCATTGTTCTGGCTTCGGTACGGGGCAGAGCCAGCAGATGACTGACCACGAGTGATGTCAGTGTCTTTCCGGATGAATAAGTTCCTGTTATGCCTAAACGCATTTTATCTTCTCCATAGATTAATTGAGCGAAAGCACCACCGAGCGCTGGGCAATGGCTGGTTTTATTCTTCCAGTCAATCTGCGGGAAATGACTACAACCACTATTCCCAGGCCGGAAATACAAAGCTCTTTTGTTATTTATTCCAGACTGAACTCATAAAAATTAACTTCACTGTAGAGGGACATGCAACTGTCGAATTACGACAGGCATGCCTAAAAGTATTTCATATTAATAAATACAAAATAAATTAGTGAAATTAATCATTTGTCCATTCATTTGCTAATTTTTTTGCGCTAGATTTGGCTTCGGTTTTTGTTTTTGTATAGTCAGCATTCATGACAGTAGGTGCTACATGGAGATGTTCCACTGTTTCCACACCGATAAATTTGAGCCAGTCCTCTAGATATGCAGTGGCAAAATCTGAACCAAACGCTTCGGGAATGCCATCGTAGTACACACCGCTGGCATGGACGACGATAGCTTTTTTCCCTGTCAGTAGACCGGAATAACCTTTCGCAGGATCAAAGCCAAAAGCCCAGCCTGGCTGTGTTACTACGTCAATGAACTGTTTGAGTTTATAGGGAATGCTGTTATTCCAGAGGGGTACGTTAAAGATATAAGCATCCGCTGAGGCGAAGCGATCGAAGACTTTCTTGATGTTTTCCCATGCTTGCTTTTGGTCTGCGCTGAAATCACTAGCCGAGAATAATGCCATCTTTGCGCCAACGGCAAGGCCATCGAATTCAGGCAGCTCATCCTCAAAAAGATTAAATGTATCAATTTGAAGATTGCTGCTGTTTTTGCCCAACTCGTTGATAAAGGTATTCGCAACGTCCAGTGATTGGCTGTCGGAAGCACGTGTTGATGCATTGATGTGTAATAACTTCATGAACTCTTTCCTTAAATTGATCAGCAGAAAGCCTTATGGCTGTCTTGCCATAAGTGGAATAACGAGATTTCGTTATTAAATGAATTTCTGAGAATAACCTATCTGTAACCGGGCATATTTTTTTATATCATTTTTAATTTGCCAACTAAAACGTTGGCGTTTTTATTAAGTTTATTGATTGGTTTTGGCTAAGTCAAGAATATTAATTGGGTTAGGATCTAAAATTATTTCAAGTTTGTAAGGAGCATTCAGTCCACATTCATGAAGCATTCTATCCGTATGAAATAATAGGTCATTCGTTAGGTCGTGGTGTCGGGTCCGTATCGTGAAAACTCGACCACGGGCGCCTCAAGAATTCTGCGTTTTGTTCCTTTAGTACCCTAAGCTATTAGCACCTTTCCCGTTCAAAGTGAGTTGTCGCGATACCAAAATGAGACTAATATAAACTCCAACGTTGTAGTTGGATTGGGGAATTTGAACAGGAGAGTGAACTATGAAACATACCATCGTTATCTGCGGGTACGGGCCTGCCATCGCTGATGCTGTTGCTCGGCGATTCGGCGCCGAAGGTCATCCAGTGGCTCTGATAGCCCGAAATGCACAGCGACTATCTGACGCTGTAGCATCGCTTCAGGCCGACGGCATCAGGGTGCAGTCCTATGTCGCCGACCTTGGTGATACGGCAGCAGTATCACGTGTCATGGAGGATATTCGTGCCGATATGGGGCCTGTGGGTATCCTACACTGGAATGCTTTCAGTGATATTGACGGAGATTTACTCTCCACGGCACCGGAAGCTCTCTCCCAGAGTCTTGCGGTACGTGTCGTCGGGTATATTGCCGCTGTGCAGGCGGTTCAGCCCGATCTTGAAGTTACCCGGGGCGCTGTTCTGGCCACCAGTGGGGTGATGGCCTTCTACGGTTCGGATATCGACAGCTTTGCCAAGGATTTCGGTGCATTGGCTGTTTCTGTGGCTGCACAACATAAAGCAACCGGAGTGCTGACACAAACTCTTGCGCAGCACGGCATCTATGTAGGTGAAGTTGTGGTTAACGGTTTTGTGAAGAAATCGGCAGGTTCTGTACAGCACGAAACCTCGGTGGATCCGGAAGACGTTGCTGAACAGTTCTGGCAGATGAATGCTGCCCGTACCACACATTCCATGATCTTTGGTGGAAAGCTTTCATTCGGAGCAGCTTCATGACAGGACTTCGGGCGTGACACGGGTATTGACGGGAGACAAAATTTGATGTTGGGAAAAGTCAGGATCAAGTGGGTCCTTCGTTTTACGTTGATTGGTGCACTGATATTTGCTGGCGCCAGCTGGGGGTGGGACTGGTTTAATGCCGGTCGTTACGAATTAAGGATCGACAATGCTTATGTCAGGGGTGACATTACCGCAATCGCCCCGAGAGTTTCGGGTCATGTGGTTGAATTGCAAGTGACGGATAACCAGCCTGTGCGTCAAGGAGATGTATTATTCCGGATAGATGATCACAATTATCGGGCGATGGTGGCCTCCGCGGAAGCCGCTGTTGCTCAGGCTGAAGCGGCAATAGGGACTTTGGCAGCCCAGAGAAAGGTTCAGGAATCTATCATTGATCAATCGGAGGCAACTATTGCTGAGGTTCAGGCAAACTTGGATCTGGCTAGAAGAACGTTCAATCGGACCAATACTTTAGTGGATTCCCGGGCAGTTTCGGTTGCAAGCGTGGACTTGGCTCGGGCTGATCTGGGGCAGGCAGAAGCAAGGCTGCGCGCCGCGCAGGCATCACGGCTGGCAGCGCAGAGACAACTGGAATATCTCGACAGTCAGCGTGCAGCAGTTGCCGCAACCCTCGCGTTGGCTAAAGCGTCGCTCGATGCGTCCAGCGTTGATTTGGACTCCACCGTGGTGCGTGCACCGGTTGATGGTGTGGTTGGTAGCCGTGATATTCAGGTTGGCCGCTACGTTTCGGCTGGGACGCGGATGCTAGATTTGGTTCCCATACATCGTCTCTGGGTAGAGGCAAATCCGCGTGAAACTTATGTCGGGCAGGTGCTTCCCGGCCAGCCGGTGCGCATTTCGGTTGACGGATTTCCTGATGCGCGGATAGCCGGGGTGGTCGAAAGTATCGCCCCGGGTTCTGGAGCCGCTTTTAGCCTGATCCCACCGGACAATGCCACCGGCAACTTTGTAAGGATTGTCCAGCGCGTACCAGTAAAAATCCGGCTAACTGATGTACCGAAGGGGGTGCGGCTGGTTCCCGGACTTAGTGCACGTGTCGCTATTCGCACTAATGGGCTCGTTCAGAGCGTTGATGAAAGCAGTGAGACAATGAAGCTCAGCATGATCCGTCAAACCCGCGATCAGGAGATGGCACGATGATGATCGCGGTCCACAGATTGGTAGGGCAGAAGGGACTGACTTCGCCTAGAATGCAACGCCGTGGTAAGGTGCTATTGAGCATCGGTGTGTTGATTGCCCTGCTTACGGATGGCGTGGGTTCGACTATCCTGAGCCTGGCACGCAATGAAATCAATGGCGATCTTTCTACAACTCCGGATGAATTTGCCTGGCTTACCATTGTCTATCTGGCCGCAAAGATTTTGGGATTTCTGGTTGCCCCCTGGTTTTGTGGATGGATAGGTACACGGGAAGCGATGACAGCAAGTGTGTCGCTGATGGTGACGTTTTTCTGTCTGTCGACTCTGACCGGATACTGGCCTCTACACCTGGCTATTTTCACCGGTCTCGGCTTAGCGGGTGGTGTGATGCTTGTCTCCGCCCAGGCTCTTCTTTTCCAGACGTTTGTCCGTCCCTCGCAACCAGGATTTCAGCTTCTCTATGCGCTGGGTTCCTCTGCCGGTGCTGCTGCACTGGCGCCAGGTATGCAAGGCTGGATACTTGACAGTTTTGATTGGCGCTGGATTGCGGCAGGGGCAACCAGTGCCGGAGTGCTGGCACTGGTGCTGCTACGGATGACACGTATCGGTATCCGTTCTACATCGGTCAAGGTTCCGTTTGATGGTTTGCTTGTACTGATGATCGCAGTTGCATCCATGTGTTTAACCTATGTGTCAACCCAGGGAGAACGTTGGAACTGGTTCAGTGAACCCCGGATCGTTGTTGCTGCGGTAGTCGGAGGGATCCTGGTCCTGTTAGCGGGTTTACGGGTGATACGGCAGATGCCGCAATCCCGGATGCTTGATTTATCAATTTATGGGCATTTGAATTTCTCGTTTGCTTTTCTCGCCAGTTTTGTGGCCGGCTTTGCATTGTTCGGTACAGCATACCTGATCCCGGCCTATGCAATCGGTGGGCTGGGGATGAATTCGCGCCAGGTCGGTGAGCTGCTTTTACCTGGAGCGGCTAGCTTTGCCTTGGCAATGTGTCTTTCTGCTTATGTGTTGCCTAGGCTCAGGATCCCGGCAGTCCTTACCGTTCCGGCCGGGATTGTTCTTCTGATGATTGCAACCTGGCTTCTCGGTCATCAGGCTCGTGGGGCGGGAGTGGATGCACTTTTTCTGCCGGTTTTGCTGAGAGGTAGCGGACTGGGTTTTCTATTCCTCGCGATCACGCTATTGGCACTGATGTGGATGCCGGGGCCACAGATCCCGCATGGCGCAGCGCTGATGTCGGCAGCCCGTCAGTTGGGTGGGCTGGCCGGGATCGGATATCTGGGGGCCGTGGTGACGCGCCAGACTGAACTGAACAACCAAATGCTCAGCGCGTACCTGACTTCCGGTGAAGTCCTGCTGAATGGACGGCTTGACAGCCTAACCGCGCAGTTTGTTCGAGGCGGGTTGTCATCAGTTGATGCCGCCGCAGCCGCCATGGGACAGATAGGACAGCAACTGACCTCACAGGCGGCCGCGGTGGCATGGAATCGCGCGTTCCTAACTGTAACTCTCTTTTTCTGTTTCGCTGCGCCGACGCTCATCATCTCCCGTTTCTTTTTGTTGAAGGTGTTGGGGCCGCCACCGAAATCGCCGGTACCGCCGGCAAAGCGATGATATTGAAAACGGCCTGAAAAGGAAACGGACGGTATGTATATAGTCCCTGACCTACAGGCCATTACCACTAACTTGGAAAGTCAAAGGAGTTTTTTATGAAAGCTGTAGGTGTAGTAAAGGCACTACCCGCTGAAGATCCCGAGTCTCTTGTGGATCGGGACATCCCTGATCCCGTGCCTGGACCCGGTGATTTGCTAGTTCGTGTCCAGGCTATTTCTGTTAACCCGGCCGATTACCGTCAGCGTCGTCGCAAACCAGATGACGGACGTTTCGAGGTGATCGGTTGGGATGTTGCGGGCGAAGTCGTTGCAACTGGCGAGAAAGTAACGGAATTCTCTATTGGTGACGAGGTGTATTACGCTGGTGACTTGACCCGGCCTGGAGCAAACAGTGAGCTGCATGTTATCGACGCGGCCATTGTGGGCCATCGTCCCCGTTCCATCAATGCTCCCAGTGCTGCCGCACTTCCGCTAACAGCACTTACCGCATGGGAGGCTTTGATCGACTGCATGGGATTGTCCCTCAAACATGACGCTGGAGAAAAAACACTGCTTATTGTTGGTGGTGCCGGTGGTGTTGGCTCGATAGCAATACAGCTTGCACGCTTGATCCCTGGCTTAAAGATTATTGCCACAGCGTCCAGACCCGAATCACGTGCCTGGTGTAAAAAACTCGGTGCTCATGCAGTTATCGATCATTTCGGCGACATGAAGGCACAAATTCAGAACCAGAATCTACCCGCACCAGACTTGATCCTGCTGCTGAACGATCCGGATCATCACTATCCGGCACTGGCTGACCTTATCGCCCCACAGGGTAAGCTGTGCTGTATCGTGCCATTTGACCAAAATCCAGATCTCAACCTGCTGATGCGCAAAAGCGCGAGCTTCCTTTGGGAATTTATGTTCACCCGTTCCATGTTCTCGACTCGAGATAAAGCACGGCAGGGCGCAATCCTCAATGCTGTCGCTACCATGATTGACAACGGGCAGCTAACCTCAACTGCAACTCAGATCATCGGCAAAATCAATGCCGAAAATCTTCGCGCCGCGCATCGACAGCTTGAGGGGGGGCGTACCGTCGGAAAATTAGTACTGGCTGGATTCTGATCCCCAACTTTCAATCTCAATTTCTTAAGGTATTTTATGACAACTCTCAGTACTGTTCAGGAGTTTCTCGACCACATTTTTTCAGGACGAATGGAAGATGCCCTGGCGCTTGTGGCCCCGGACGCCCGCTTTGTTTCCATGTGGCCGGAAGCCAACCCTCATAATTCCCTGCATGACACTTTTATTGGTCCGGAGGGCACCAGGCGTTTCTTTGGTGGTTTCATTGATCTACTTGAGCCTGGTGAATTCAACGTTGAAGCAAAATTTACTGAAGGCGAGCATGTGGCCATGTACGGAACACTACATCACAAAAGCCGGCAGACCGGCAGGGATTTTCGTAGTGACTGGGCGCTTATTTGCAGGATCCGTGGCGGACGGCTCACGTACTATCACATCTATGAGGATACTGAAGCATTGAGGGATGCCTTGCTTCCCGCTTAGCCAGGTGTGTTTCTGTTGTATTGATAGTATTTGAAAAGGATAACTCCGGCCATTCCTCTGTTGTCAGGCCGTTGTGGGAATCGAAGATAAGCAGCTTCACCCTGAAAGATTTGTACTTTAGCAGGGAGCTTAACCCGAACGCTTTCATTTCTTCGATCCCCATCCCAATACTTTCCCGGTGTCCATCTAGGTAACTATGCAGGTGATTATCACGGCTATTAATTAAGAAGATAAGAATGCGTTAATTTGGAATATGGAGAGCGAGTTGATAAGGAAAAATGCCAGCGCGGAATGTTGGGACTTATTGTAAACCTTACCAAAATAAATTGTCGATAAAGCGCTTGCTATCCTGCTCCAACAGGTCCATAATGCCGCCTCATTTTTGAGTGGGCAGAGGAAAATTTCTCCACTAGCGTCTAGAATGGATGAGTGGGCTATTATTTTGCTGCTGATTTCTGGTATTTGTGACTAGAACTCAATTCTTGTTTTTTATCCACAGTTTTTAACATTATCACCCGATTTAGTCACCTGATGATACTCTACTTGTTACACAGAGTTATCCACAGGAGGCATCTTTGTGTCTGCTTTTTTTGACTTACCATTTACAACAACAGTTCAAACTTAACTTATTGATTAGTTAAATTAATTAACCTAATTTAAAAATAACATGATCAACATTTATTCTCTGTTTGTTAGTTGATCAGCAAAGCATTTTCATTTTATTCACAAGAAAATGAACGGCTTTTTTTGCCATAAATTTTCTTGGTTAATTATTAGGCGTCTCTAGGTAAGCCTTTGGTTATTGCTCGTATCAATCGTTTTTGTTGT
Source organism: Xenorhabdus sp. TH1 (assembly GCF_037260955.1). Classification (NCBI taxonomy): domain Bacteria; kingdom Pseudomonadati; phylum Pseudomonadota; class Gammaproteobacteria; order Enterobacterales; family Morganellaceae; genus Xenorhabdus; species Xenorhabdus sp. TH1. The sequence goes on along the minus strand of NZ_CP147734.1, from coordinate 3,492,750 downwards.
GAGGTTTGAACCTCAATAGCGTTAGCATTCCGACGGATCATTTGTTGGGTTATCGCCCAGTGGATATGTTCATCCAAAACCTCACTTAAGCCGAACCTTTTTTCCAATGCTAGCACGATGTCGTCTTGATACGGGGCATTCCCCAGGGCGACGGAAATGTTGCGTAACCAGCGCAAATATCCAATACGGCGAATTGCCGAGCCTTCCGTGATACGCAGAAACTTTTCCTCGCTCCAATTGAATAGTTCTAGCAGGTCAGGAGTGTGCAGTGCGGCACGTGGGCTAAAGTCAGCTTCATCTGTTAATTGAGAAAAACGGTTCCAGGGGCAAATAAGTTGGCAATCATCGCAACCGTAAATCCGGTTACCCATCAGTGGGCGAAGTTCTTCTGGAATAGCACCTTCTAATTCAATGGTCAGATAAGAGATGCAGCGTCGGGCATCAATGGTGTAAGGCTCAACAATGGCACCGGTTGGACAAGTTGTCATGCAGGCTACGCAGCGTCCGCATTGTTCCTCTTGTGGAATATCAATGGGCAGGGGAAGATTAATCAGTAATTCACCAAGGAAAAACCAGGAGCCAGATTCACGATTTAATATAAGTGAGTGTTTACCAACCCAGCCAAGCCCCGCTTTTTCTGCCAGGGGACGCTCCATAATCGGAGCGGAATCGACAAAAGGTCGAAAATTCAAAGTTCCCTGGTATTCATGAGTGCTGCAATATTCTTGGATCTTGTCACCCAGTTTTTTAAGACGCTGACGCAGCAGTTTATGATAGTCTCGGCCCAACGAATAGCGGCTAATATAACCCATTTGTGGATTGTTAAGCGTACTGGCAAATGCTGCCTTAGCAGGCAGATAATTCATGCGTACACTGATAACCCGCAAAGTTCCCGGCAGAAGCTCGTGGGGACGGGCGCGCATCATGCCGTGACGAGCCATCCAGTCCATTTCGCCATGATATTGCTTATCAAGCCATTCCTGTAGCTTTGGTTCTTCTGCCGATAAATCGGTGTCACAAATGCCGACTTGCTGGAAGCCAAGGGAAAGGCCCCATTGTTTGATGTTGGTTGCCAAAAGATTCAGATCGAGGAGGGTTGCCATGAAATATCAAATTACTGCTGAAAGAGGAGGTTTAGCTTAACACAGCGGGAATTGAATACAAAAAATGCGGTATATAGTTGTTACGGTAGCACAGAAGAGACTAAATGATAATGTCTGAATTATGTTATGGTTACGGGTTAAGCTATTTAACTGATATGTCTACCTGATTAGTTTCTCATTCAATCAATCAAAACAGATATTTTTCAATGAAAGAACTCGTTTTATCACTTCCAAATGAAAATGCCACAGTTGCATTGGGTAATGCAGTGGCGGCAGTTGGCGATCGCGGCTATGTTATTTATCTATATGGTGATCTTGGTGCGGGAAAAACCACATTCAGCCGTGGTTTTCTGCAAGCTCTCGGCCATCAGGGGCATGTGAAGAGTCCGACTTATACGTTAGTCGAGCCTTATGCCTTACAACCACGGCCTGTCTACCATTTTGATCTTTACCGTCTGGCTGATCCTGAAGAGCTGGAATTTATGGGAATTCGGGATTATTTCCATCAGGACTCTATTTGTCTGGTGGAGTGGCCTCAACAGGGTGCTGGCGTTTTGCCTGATGCAGATATTGAGTTGCACCTGAGTTATGACAGTGAAGGGCGCCAGGCACGTTTTGTTGCGTTATCTGAATATGGTGAAAGTCTGTTGGATAATTTGAAGTCCTTATGAAGGAATACCCGACCATGATGAATGCCTTTTTCGTGGATGTGATAAAAAAATGGCGTGCCTATTGGGTAATGGCCTGTGTTTTGTTTTTCATGTTAAGCCAGTTGGTTATGACGGCAGCGTCGGCGGCTACGTTGTCGAATATTCATGTGAAGAATGCTCCCGCTGAGGCTGTAGTAACGCTGGAATTCGCTGGCGGGCATCCTGATTATCGGTTCTTTTCTTTGCATTCTCCTGAACGGTTGGTGGTAGACATTCGCCAACCCGGTAAAGTTATTGGATTACCGATGCTTTTATCCGGCCAGAATCTGGTAAAACGGGTTCGCTCCAGTCAGCCCGCTGATGCACATCACCAGCGGGTGGTGTTGGAATTGGCACATAAGGCTTCAGTAACTTCTAGGGTGAAAAATGTCGGCAATAAATCGCAAGTGGTGATGACACTGAAAGCCCATGGAGTAGCGAAAAACTCACCTGTATCGAATCATCATGCCCTACAAAATGAAAGTAAGCGATTACTTACAAATAATGCTCAACTGACGGGAAAAGAGACTCAGCCAGTATCGAACCACCGTGAGCAAAGTGTGAAAAAGCAGGCTAACCAATCTGTGCAAGGAAGCGTATCTCGTCCGATTGTTGTTGCTATTGATGCGGGGCATGGAGGGCAAGATCCTGGGGCGATTGGGCAACGGGGGTTGAAAGAAAAAAATGTCACGATTAATGTTGCTCGTAAATTGGAAGTCCTTTTGCGTAACGATCCCATGTTTACGCCTGTGTTGACGCGAAATGGCGATTATTTTATCTCTGTGGCAGGACGTTCTGAAGTCGCCCGTAAACATAAAGCCAATATACTGGTATCAATTCATGCCGATGCAGCTCCCAATCGCAGTGCCAGAGGTGCTTCTGTCTGGGTGCTCTCCAACCGTCGTGCAAACAGTGAATTGGGGAATTGGTTGGAGCAGCATGAAAAACAATCGGAATTACTGGGCGGTGCCGGCGATGCTCTCGCCAATGGCACAGATCCGTATCTGAGTAAGGCCGTGCTGGATTTGCAGTTTGGGCATTCACAGCGGGTTGGCTATGACGTTGCCATGCAGGTATTGAATCAGTTATCCAGAATTGGTTCCCTGCATAAACGTACACCAGAACATGCAAGCCTTGGTGTTTTGCGCTCGCCGGATATTCCGTCCATTTTAGTGGAAACCGGTTTTATCAGTAACGTATCTGAAGAAACGTTATTAGGCTCCAGTCAGTATCAGGAAAAACTGGCACAGGCTATTCATGCGGGATTACGTCACTATTTTCTGGCTAATCCATTGCAGTCTGCACCAAAGTAACCAAATATAGCCTATCAAGGCTCTGAATTGTAAGTAAGGTCACATTATGGCTATCAAGATATTACCCCCACAATTGGCAAACCAGATCGCTGCCGGTGAAGTGGTTGAACGCCCTTCTTCTGTAGTGAAAGAGTTAGTGGAAAATAGCCTTGATGCCGGTGCAACCCGTATTGATATTGATATTGAACGGGGTGGCGCAAAGCTTATCCGAATCCGCGATAATGGCTGTGGGATAGCCAAACAGGATTTGATGCTGGCATTGGCGCGCCATGCAACCAGTAAAATTGCTTCATTGGACGATTTGGAAGCAATTGTCAGCATGGGTTTCCGTGGGGAAGCCTTAGCGAGTATCAGCTCTGTTTCAAGGCTGACATTAACTTCCCGCCCTGAAAACCAGGCAGAAGCATGGCAATCTTATGCCGAAGGCCGTGATATGGATGTCACGGTAAAACCTGCTGCTCATCCTGTGGGAACAACGGTCGAAGTGTTGGATCTGTTTTATAACACCCCTGCTCGCCGCAAATTTCTGAGAACAGAAAAAACAGAATTTGGCCATATTGATGAAGTCGTGCGTCGGATAGCTTTGGCGCGGTTGGATGTCGCCATTAACCTCAATCACAATGGGAAATTAGTGCGCCAGTATCGTCCCGCTAAAGATGAATCTCAGCATGAACGGCGTCTGGCCGCCATTTGTGGCACTGCTTTTGTGCAACAGGCGCTGGCGTTGTCATGGCAGCATGATGCTTTGTCTATTAAGGGTTGGGTTGTAGATCCCGTGAATACGGCAGTAAGCGAGATCCAATATTGCTATGTGAATGGGCGTATGATGCGGGATCGCCTGATTAATCATGCAATTCGTCAAGCTTATCAGGATTTGATTAAGGGGGAGCAACAACCCGCTTATGTTTTGTATCTCGAAATCGATCCGCGTCAGGTGGATGTCAATGTACATCCAGCCAAACATGAAGTGCGTTTCCATCAGGCTCGTCTGGTACATGATTTTATTTATCAGGGGGTAGCTACGGTATTGAAACAACGCGGCACGGGCGATGAATTGGCGCTCGGCTGTCAGGAGAGTGCGACAAGGTGGGTGCCGGAGAATCGCCCTTCGGCGGGAGAAAACCATTTTACCCGTAAGCGTGTTGAGCAAGTGGATGAATCCTCTTCACGACGTCATGATCGTAGTACGCAACAAGTACAGCATGGGGAAAGCTACCAGAAAAAACAGGGGGAGTTGTACCAAAAAATGATGCAATTCTCTCCGGAAGAAAAACGCCCGTTATTTCCAGAGCGGGGTACGCGGGAAAGTGTATCGGTTTCTGCTACGCCTGTGCCAACGGGACAGGGGAAACATAGCTTTGGAAAAGTATTGTGTATCTATGCAGGTTGTTATGCTTTGATCGAATCCCCATTGGGAATCGGGCTGCTTTCCCTGCCCGTCGCTGAACGCTGGCTGAAACAGGCGCAACTCACCCCCGGAGAACAGGGACTTAAATCCCAGCCGTTATTGATCCCGCTGAAACTGGCTCTCAATCAGCCAGAAATGAGTGTCTTAAAGCAGAATAGCGACTTATTAAAGACTTTTGGCATTGAATCGACAGTCGCACATGGAAAAGTAACCATTCATGCGGTATCGTTGCCTCTGCGTCAACAGAACCTGCCGAAACTCTTGCCGGAACTGTTGGGCTATCTTGGGGAACAGTCAGCCGCTTCTGTTGAGCAGCTTGCCAGTTGGCTTTCCCGTCACGTGGATAGCGAGCATGAAACGTGGAACATCGCGCAAGCTGTCCAGCTTTTGGCTGATGTCGAACGTCTTTGCCCTCAGCTGGTGAGATCGCCGCCAGATGGGTTATTACAGTTAATTGATTTACAAGCAGTGGTGGCATTCCTTAATCATGAGTGATTTAAAAACTCAACATCTGCCGACAGCTATTTTTATCATGGGGCCGACGGCTTCAGGGAAAACAGCGTTATCGATCGCTTTACGTCAGCATCTTCCGGTTGAATTAATCAGTGTCGATTCTGCCTTGATTTATCGTGGAATGGATATTGGGACAGCAAAACCCTCAGCAGAAGAGCAGGCACAGGCACCGCATCGTTTGATCGATATTCTTGATCCTTCGGCAGTCTATTCTGCTGCCGATTTTCGTCGTGATGCATTGCAAGAAATGGCAGAAATCACCGCGGCTGGGAGAATACCACTCCTGGTTGGTGGAACCATGCTATATTTCAAAGCATTGTTGGAAGGATTATCGCCTTTGCCTTCTGCAAATCCGGTGGTGAGGGAGCAGATTGAGCAGCAGGCAGCAGAGCTGGGATGGGACGCGTTACATCGACAATTACAGGAAATTGATCCCGTTTCTGCGGCAAGGATTCATCCTAATGATCCACAACGTCTTACTCGTGCACTGGAAGTTTTTCGAATTTCGGGTAAAACTCTAACTGAGTTGACTGAAACGTCTGGAGAAATATTGCCTTATCGAGTTCATCAATTTGCGATTGCGCCGGCAAGTCGTGAAATGTTGCATCAGCGTATCGCAGCCCGTTTTGAACAAATGATCAAATCAGGGTTTGAAGATGAGGTAAAAGCACTTTATGCTCGTAGTGATTTGCATACAGATTTACCCTCCATTCGTTGTGTTGGTTATCGTCAGATGTGGTCCTACCTCGCGGGCGAAATCTCCCATGATGAGATGGTTTATCGTGGTATCTGTGCGACACGCCAATTGGCGAAGCGTCAGATTACCTGGCTCAGAAGTTGGGACAATGTGACCTGGTTGGATAGCGATCAACCTAAACAAAACCTAAACACAGTCATGCAGGTTGTTAGTACATAAATTCATTGATTGTGTACAATTGATCAGTACCCGTTATCAGTACAAAGTATCATTTTTGAGTAGTTACTTTTCGAACCAATCGGTTCTTAGTTAAAAACAACAAATAAGGAAAATATAGAATGGCTAAGGGGCAATCTTTGCAAGATCCATTCCTGAACGCTTTACGACGTGAAAGGGTCCCGGTTTCTATTTATTTGGTAAACGGCATCAAGTTGCAGGGTCAGATTGAATCTTTTGACCAATTTGTCATTTTACTGAAGAACACGGTTAGCCAGATGGTTTATAAACATGCCATCTCTACTGTTGTGCCTTCCCGTCCTGTGTCTCATCATGGTAACAACCAGAATGTACCAACTAGTGTTGGAAATTATCATGCTGGCACTAACCCGGTAGTACAACAGGAAGGCGATGGCGCTGAATAAATCAGCAGCCGTGCCTGAGAATAAAAACATAGGTAGGGAGACTTTACCTATGTTTTTTCTTATTGGATTTTTACTCAGCCTGAGGGGTTGCACCGTTGTTTGATCGTTATGAAGGCGGAGAGTTAGCCGTTCTGGTGCATGTTTTCTTCTCACAGGAAAAAGATACGGAAAATCTCAGTGAATTCGAATCATTGGTAACTTCCGCGGGTGTTTCTCCTGTGCAGATTGTAACGGGAAGCCGGAAGGCACCTCATCCGAAATATTTTGTCGGAGAGGGCAAGGCAGAGGAAATTGCTGAAGCTGTCAAAAACAGCGGTGCAGATGTGGTGTTGTTTGACCATGCCCTCAGTCCTGCTCAGGAACGTAATCTTGAACGCTTGTGCCAATGCCGTGTCGTTGACCGCACGGGGGTGATTCTGGATATTTTCGCCCAACGGGCAAGGACGCACGAAGGCAAGTTGCAAGTCGAATTGGCACAATTGCGTCATCTGTCCACCCGTTTGGTTCGAGGCTGGACTCACCTTGAACGCCAAAAAGGGGGGATCGGGCTGCGTGGGCCTGGGGAAACCCAGTTGGAAAGTGACCGCCGTATGTTGCGTGACAAAATCAAACAGATTTTGGGACGCCTCAACAAAGTTGAAAAGCAGCGTGAACAGGGGCGCCAGGCACGTAATAAAGCCGATATCCCAACCGTCTCCCTTGTCGGTTACACCAATGCGGGGAAATCCAGTTTATTCAATAAAATCACTTCTGCCGACGTTTATGCGGCTGACCAGCTTTTTGCCACCTTGGATCCGACACTGCGTCGAATAGAAGTGGATGATGTTGGTACGGTTGTTTTGGCTGATACAGTCGGTTTTATTCGCCATTTACCCCATGATTTGGTGGCAGCGTTCAAGGCGACTTTGCAAGAAACTCGGCAGGCGAGATTATTGCTGCACGTGGTTGATGCGGCTGATCCTCGCTTCGATGAAAACATCATTGCTGTTGACAGTGTTCTTGAAGAGATTGAATCCAATGAGATCCCTTCGCTGATGGTGATGAATAAAATCGATATGTTAGAAGATTTTATTCCCCGTATTGATCGTGATGAAGAAAATCGGCCGGTCAGAGTCTGGTTATCTGCACAAACTGGCGCAGGTATTCCTCTGTTACTGCAAGCATTGACTGAGCGTCTTTCAGGTGAAATTGCGCACTATAAATTGCACCTTCCACCTGAAGCAGGACGTCTGCGTAGCCGTTTTTATCAGCTTCAGGCCATTGAGCGTGAGTGGTTGGAAGAAAATGGCCAGGTTGGTGTTGAAGTCAGGATGCCAATGGTCGATTGGCGTCGTCTGTGTAAACAAGAACCAAAATTACCCGACTATGTTGTCTGATTGATTGGCGCAAGACAACAAACAAGGTATCATTTTATCCGTCATTTCAAGGTGCTTATAGTTATGGAGTGGCAGAGATGAAATGGCGGTGATGAAATGATTGTGCCAGAATTGCAGTGACAGGTCAGCACTGTCAAAAATTATCACCCAATAATATTGGTTGCTTACAAAAACGATGAAGTTTGTCGTTTCTGCCCACGGAGGCCGCTGCCAAACCTGTCAGGGACAGGCAACGGCCTGTGAAGTGGGAAGCCTCACCCATCTGGGTGGAGAGCAGTCACCTCTGAAAAACCAGTAAAAACTAGAAAGTGGAGCTAAAACATGGCGTGGAATCAGCCCGGTAATAACGGACAGGACCGCGACCCGTGGGGAAGCAGCGATAATAATGGCGGCAACTCCGGCGGCAACAATAAAAGTGGTCGTAACCGTGGGGCAACTGATCTCGACGATCTGTTCCGTAAGCTGAGTGAAAAACTCGGTGGTTTCGGTGGAAACAAAGGTGGAAATGGTTCTGGACAGAACCCTAAATTTGGCGGGCGTCTTATTGGTCTTGCCGTTGCTGCTGCAATTGCTGTTTGGGTTGTAAGTGGTTTCTATACGATTAAAGAAACAGAACGTGGCGTAGTAACTCGGTTTGGTAAATTTAATCATGTTGTACAGCCTGGTTTGAATTGGAAAATGACGTTCATTGATCATGTCAGGGCGGTTAACGTTGAATCTGTTCGCGATTTGGCAACAACGGGTGCCATGCTGACTTCAGATGAAAACGTGGTATTGGCAGAAATGAACGTTCAATATCGTGTTACCGATCCAGCGGCTTATCTCTTCAGTGTGACTAATCCTGATGATAGCTTGCGCCAAGCTACAGACAGCGCTGTTCGTGGTGTTGTTGGCAAATATTCGATGGAAACCAATCTGACGGAAGGGCGTACTATTGTCCGTAACGATACTCAGAAGGTACTGGAAGAGACTATCCGTCCATACAACATGGGTATTACTGTGGTCGATGTAAACTTCCAGGCTGCTCGTCCACCAGAAGAAGTTAAGGCTGCATTCGATGATGTGATCGCAGCGCGTGAACAGAAGCAGCAAACCATTCGTGAAGCTAAAGCTTACGAGAACGAAGTATTACCTAAAGCGAAAGGTGAAGCTCAGCGTATTATTGAGGATGCCAAAGCCTATAAAGTTAGCGCGGTATTGAATGCTAAGGGTGAAGTGGCCAGTTTTGCCAAAATCTTACCTGAATATAAGGCGGCTCCAGAAATTACGCGTGAACGTTTGTATATCGAGACGATGGAACGTGTGTTGAGCAATACACGTAAAGTCATTGCAAACGAGAAGAGTAACAACATGCTGTTATTGCCATTGGATCAAGCTGTGAAAGATCAGGCACATGTTCAGCAAAATACGTCGAGTAACACAGCAGTACAGAAAGTGATTCGTCAGAATCAACCTGCGCCACAACGGGAATCTAGCACTTATGGTGGTAGCGATAACCTGCGCGGTGATACGGTCAGAATAGGGAGACCATAATCATGCGTAATTCATTTATTGTTGCGATTATTGCGGTATTGGTTGTTCTCTATTCATCAATCTTTACTGTCAAAGAAGGTGAACGTGGCATTGTGTTGCGTTTTAGTAAGGTCGTACGTGATGCAGAGAATAAACCGATCATTTATGAGCCGGGTCTGCATTTCAAAATACCGTTTGTGGAAACGGTTAAGACACTTGATGCCCGTATCCAAACTATGGATATCAAGGCGGATCGTTTCTTAACACGTGAAAATAAAGACCTGATCGTTGATTCTTACTTAAAATGGCGCATTAATGATTTCAGCCGTTACTATCTGGCAACAGGTAACGGTGATATTAACCGAGCTGAAGTGATGTTGAGACGTAAGTTCAGTGACCGTTTGCGTTCTGAAATTGGTCGTCTTGATGTGCGTGGTATTGTGACTGATTCCCGTGGTCGTTTAACTACCGATGTGCGTGATGCCCTGAATCGGGGAACCCACGAAGAAGATGATGCAACAGATGTCGATAATGCCATTGCCTCTGCTGCGGCCTTGGTAGAAAAAGAGACAAAAGGCAAGCAACCAGCCGTTAATCCAAACAGCATGGCTGCGTTAGGTATTGAAGTTGTTGACGTTCGTATCAAACAGATCAACTTGCCACAGGAAATTTCAGAAGCTATTTACCAGCGTATGCGTGCTGACCGTGAAGCTGAAGCGCGTCTCTTGCGTTCAGAAGGTTCGGAAGAAGCAGAAAAGATCCGGGCTGCTGCTGATAAAACAGCAACTGAAATCAGGGCTGGAGCACAGAGCGAAGCATTGGTATTACGCGGTGAAGGTGATGCGGAAGCCACTAAACTATTCGCGGATGCATTCAATCAAGATCCTGAATTCTATGCGTTTATCCGTAGCTTGCGTGCTTACGAAAAGAGCTTCAAGAATAACGGTAATGATGTAATGGTCCTTAGTCCAGATACTGATTTCTTCCGTTATATGAAAGCACCTACGAAGTAATATCCTCTTAACTTACTGTAAGCCACTGTAAAAAAACGACAGTGGCTTTTTTATAACCCACTATAATTACCAATTATTTGCTTTATATCCCATTTATATAACGAAAAGAAATAACAAGAAGTAATAAAAAATACTGAAAGGTGCTAAATGAGATGGTAGAATCCATTTTTAAGCAACCGAGTGAACTTTTGAAATGGGTAAGAACGTTGTCGTATTGGGCACCCAATGGGGTGACGAGGGCAAGGGTAAAATCGTCGACTTGCTGACTGAACGAGCTAAATACGTAGTTCGTTATCAAGGGGGTCACAACGCGGGCCATACACTAGTCATCAACGGTGAAAAAACCGTTCTCCACTTAATCCCATCCGGGATCTTACGTGAAAATGTCATTAGCATTATCGCAAATGGCGTCGTTTTAGCACCAGATGCTTTGATGAAAGAGATGAAAGCGCTTGAATCACGTGGGGTTCCTGTACGTGAGCGCCTGCTTATTTCTGAAGCTTGTCCGCTGATCCTGCCTTACCATGTTGCATTGGATAACGCCCGCGAAAAAGCGCGTGGAGCCAAGGCGATTGGTACAACAGGTCGTGGTATTGGTCCTGCGTACGAAGACAAAGTTGCACGTCGTGGCTTGCGTGTGGGTGATCTGTTTGATAAAGAAGCTTTCGCTGTCAAACTGAAAGAAATCATCGACTACCACAACTTCCAGTTAGTTAACTATTACAACGAACCTGCCGTCGATTACCAGAAAACCTTAGATGACATTTTGGCGGTTGCCGATATCCTGACGGGCATGGTAGTTGACGTTTCTGACTTGCTGTACAAAGCAACCCAGAAAGGTGAATTGGTCATGTTTGAAGGTGCGCAGGGAACTTTGCTGGATATCGACCACGGTACTTATCCTTATGTGACTTCTTCTAACACCACGGCAGGTGGCGTTGCAACAGGTTCTGGCCTGGGTCCACGTTATGTTGATTATGTACTGGGTATTATCAAGGCTTACTCTACCCGTGTAGGAGCCGGCCCATTCCCAACTGAGCTGTTTGATGAAACAGGTGAATACCTGCGTCAGAAAGGTCAGGAGTTTGGTGCGACTACAGGTCGTAGCCGTCGTACTGGCTGGTTGGATATCGTTGCTATTCGTCGCGCGATCCAAATCAACTCTCTGTCTGGCTTCTGCATGACTAAACTGGATGTGCTGGATGGCTTGAAAGAAGTGAAAATCTGCGTTGGTTATCGCCTGCCTGATGGCACTGTCATTGACACAACGCCGCTGGCAGCCGAAAACTGGGAAGGGCTTGAAGCCGTCTATGAAACCCTGCCTGGCTGGGATGAAAGCACTTTTGGCGTGAAAGATCACAGCCAATTGCCACAAGCAGCATTGAACTACATCAAACGTGTAGAAGAGCTGACAGGCGTTCCTGTTGATATTATTTCTACAGGCCCAGATCGTGCGGAAACGATGATCCTGCGTGATCCCTTTGATGCTTAATCGATAAATTCATCTTTTATGCGCACATGGCCGGGCTTATTGCCCGGTTTTTGTTTTTTCCCGTTTTGCTTAATTTTTAAAATACCCACATAATGATGATTAACTAACGAAAACCAACAAACATACATTTTTTGGTGCCAAATAAGCTCCGTTATATTCAGTCTCCCAGAGGTGAGTGTGCAGTTAACCAGTTTTACCGATTATGGATTACGTGCCTTGATTTATATGGCCTCGTTACCAGAGGGCCAAATGACGAGTATTACAGAAGTCACTGAAGTTTATGGTGTTTCGCGTAACCATATGGTAAAAATCATCAATCAACTGAGTCACTTAGGATTAGTGAATGCTGTCAGGGGAAAAAATGGCGGCATTAGTTTAGGGAAACCTGCCAACGAGATCAAAATTGGTGATGTGGTTCGTTCATTAGAACCTTTGTCATTGGTTAACTGTAGTGCCTGTCAAATCACGCCTGCATGTCGCTTAAAGTCGGTCTTGAATCAAGCGGTAGAAAATTTTTTGGAAGAGTTGGATAAACATACTGTGGCCGACATGGTCAATGACAATCGTCCCCTTTATCAATTACTTTTGGTTAAGTGAAGCAAGGGGATAAACAGCTTGCTGATGACAATAGAGGAATGATGATGTCAAAAGATCCTTTTCAGGAACGAGAGGCTGCAAAATACGAATCTCCTATCCCAAGCCGTGAATACATCTTGGATATCATTTCTAAACACGCCACGCCGGTAAGCCGTCAGGAATTAGCACAGGAACTTCAGTTAACCACTCCAGATGCACAGGAAGCACTGCGCCGCCGTTTGCGGGCAATGGAGCGTGACGGACAGTTGGTTTTTACCCGCCGGCAATGTTATGCATTACCAGAGCGGCTGGATTTATTGAAAGGCACGGTGATTGGACACCGCGATGGTTATGGTTTTCTGCGTGCGGAAGGGCACAAAGAAGACTATTACCTGCCAGCCGATCAGATGAAAATGGCGATCCACGGTGATGTGGTACTGGCACAGCCCTTGCGACCAGACAGAAAAGGCCGCGTTGAAGTGCGTATCGTGCGGGTTTTGGAACCCAAGAGTAGCCAGATTGTTGGCCGGTATTTTATGGATGCTGGCATGGGATTTGTCGTCCCAGATGATAGCCGTCTCTGTTTCGATATCTTGATCCCGAAAGAAGTCACTTGCGGGGCAAGAATGGGTAATGTTGTGGTGGTTGAATTGACAAATCGCCCGACTCGCCGGACTAAAGCCATTGGCAAAATTGTTGAAGTGTTGGGTGAGACGATGGGAACGAACATGGCGGTTGAGATCGCACTGCGTACCCATGAAATTCCCCATAGCTGGCCGCCGATGGTAGAAAAACAGATTGCGGGTTTGGCTGAGCATGTACCGGAATCGGCCAAGCAAGACCGGGTAGATTTACGGGCCTTGCCGCTAGTGACAATCGACGGTGAAGATGCACGAGACTTCGATGATGCGGTGTATTGCGAAAGAAAACGGGGTGGTGGTTGGCGGTTGTGGGTAGCGATTGCTGATGTCAGCTACTATGTTCGTCCGCAAACTGCTTTGGATATGGAAGCACGCAGCCGCGGTAACTCGGTTTACTTCCCATCCCAGGTTGTCCCTATGCTGCCGGAAGTGCTATCTAATGGCTTGTGCTCCCTCAATCCAGAAGTTGATCGCCTATGTATGGTGTGTGAAATGACCGTTTCCGCCCAAGGCAAGCTCTCTTCCTACAAGTTTTATGAAGCGGTGATGAATTCACACGCTCGTTTGACCTATACCAAAGTCTGGAAGATTTTGCAGGGTGATCAAGAACTACGTGAGCACTACAAGCCGCTGGTGCAACATATTGAGCATCTGCATGAGCTTTATCAGGCACTGGAACATGCGCGTGAACAGCGTGGCGCTATTTCGTTTGAATCGGAAGAAGCCAAGTTTATCTTTAATGCAGAGCGTCGCATTGAACGTATAGAACCCGTTGTACGTAACGATGCACATAAACTTATCGAAGAGTGTATGATCTTGGCGAACATTGCCGCTGCTCGCTTTGTGGAAAAACACCATGAGCCTGCGTTATACCGCATCCATGATCGACCAAAAGAAGAGAGTATCCTGAACCTGCGTTCAGTCTTCAATGAATTGGGATTGAGCTTGTTGGGTGGCCTGACGCCAGAACCAAAAGATTATGCGCAATTGATGAAACAAGTTGCGGATCGGCCCGATCACGAGTTATTACAAACGATGCTGTTGCGTTCTATGAAGCAAGCGATCTATGAGCCGGAGAATCGCGGGCATTTTGGTCTGGCATTACGCTCTTATTCTCACTTCACTTCGCCAATCCGCCGCTACCCTGACCTGGCTCTGCATCGTGCGATTAAGTACTTATTGGCACAAGAAAAGGGTGCTATTGAGCAGAACGGGACGCCAACAGGGGGTTGGCACAATGATATGGAGCAGATGCTGCAATTGGGTGACCACTGTTCCATGACCGAGCGCCGTGCTGACGAAGCGACAAGGGATGTGGCTGACTGGTTAAAATGTGATTTCATGCAAGATCAAGTGGGTAATGTTTTCACTGGATTGATTACCAGCGTGACAGGCTTCGGTTTCTTTGTCCGCTTAAATGATCTGTTTATTGACGGCTTGGTACATGTTTCAACGTTGGATAATGATTATTATCGATATGATAACGTCGGCCAGCGTTTGATTGGTGAGTCTTCTGGAACAACTTATCGCCTCGGTGATGAAGTCGAGATTCGGGTGGAAGCGGTTCATATGGATGAACGTAATATTGATTTCACCCTACTTTCAACAACCCGTAAAGCGCGTAATCAAGGGAAGACAGCCCGCAATAAAGCGAAAAAAGGTACGCCAGAGCGTAAAAATAGTAAAAAAGGTCGTGATCATAAAAAATCAGCCAATTTTGAGCCAGATAACGCCTTTCGTAAAAAGAAAAGTGCGGAAAAGTTTACAGAGCCTAAGTCAGGCAAAAAGAAAAAACCGTCAAGCAAGACTAAAAAAATTGCGGCAAAACTGAAAGCGAAGCGTGCGAAAAAAAGCGCAAGCTAATCGCGAGTAAAGTGAATCCATACAATCATCAAACAGGGCGGGTTTTGCCGCCCACTATTTTCGGTATCTTAACGATATCAGTGAGTCAGGTATCAGTCAGTCATGAGTGAAATTATCTACGGTATCCATGCCGTTAAAGCCTTGCTGGAGCGCGATCCACAACGTTTCATGGAAGTTTATGTGTTGAAAGGGCGTGAAGATCGCCGTTTAACCCCATTATTGCAAGAGTTGGAAAGTATCGGTATCGCGGTACAAATTGCCAACCGTCAATGGTTAGACTCCCAAACAGAAGGTGCCGTCCATCAGGGGATCATTGCACGAGTCAAGCCAGGACGTCAGTATCAGGAAAATGATCTGCCGGAATTGTTAGCTCGGCTAGAGCGTCCATTTCTGCTGGTATTGGATGGTGTCACCGATCCGCATAATCTGGGAGCTTGCTTGCGTACCGCGGATGCTGCGGGAGTTGATGCCGTTATTGTTCCTCGTGATCGTTCTGCACAATTGAATGCCACCGCCAAAAAAGTGGCCTGTGGTGCGGCAGAAAGTGTACCGCTGATCCGAGTGACTAACCTTGCGCGGACATTGCGCTTACTGCAAGAACACAATATCTGGATTGTCGGCACTGCCGGTGAAGCCACGCATGATTTATACGCAAGCAAGTTGACGGGATCGATGGCGCTGGTGATGGGCGCGGAAGGTGAAGGTATGCGTCGATTGACTCGCGAACATTGTGATGAATTAATCAGTATTCCCATGGCGGGTTCCGTCTCTTCTTTAAACGTATCGGTTGCGACAGGGGTATGCTTGTTTGAAATCGTGCGCCAGAGAAGTGCCCGATAATTCTTTATTGAGTTTTTTGTATTGTACGGGTATAGTGACGCGTCGATTTTTCAGCCGTACTAAACACGTTCCTTGCCTCCATGGGCCACGGCTGACCCTGACAGGAGGCTGAATAATCCGTAAGGAGCAATGCTAATGCGTCATTACGAAATCGTTTTTATGGTCCATCCTGACCAAAGCGAACAGGTTCCGGGCATGATCGAGCGTTACAGTGCGACTATCACTAACGCGCAAGGTCAGATTCACCGTCTGGAAGACTGGGGTCGTCGTCAACTGGCTTACCCAATCAACAAACTGCACAAGGCTCACTACGTTCTGATGAACGTTGAAGCGCCACAAGAAGCGATTGATGAACTGGAAACTAACTTCCGCTTCAACGACGCCGTTATCCGCAGCATGGTTATGCGCGTTAAGCACGCAATAACTGAAGCATCACCAATGGTTAAGGCTAAAGACGAACGTCGCAGCCGTGATCTGGTCTTAGAAGAAGACTTGGTTGATGATGCTGATGAAGCTGGGGATTCTGAAGAGTAATTACCGTGACAACTAATCGTTTGGTGCTCTCAGGCACAGTGTGCAAGGCACCGATACGAAGAGTCAGTCCATCTGGTATTCCACATTGTCAGTTTGTGCTTGAACATCGTTCACAGCAGCAGGAAGCCGGATTCAGCAGGCAATCATGGTGCAGAATGCCCGTTATTGCCAGCGGACAGTTGTTACAGGAATATACTCACAGTATAACGGTCGGCAGTCGAATAATGGTTTCAGGATTCATTAATTCCCATTATGGGTGCAATGGTCTTAGCAAACTGGTTCTACATGCCGAGCAGATTGAATTGATAGATTCTGGAGACTAGCCAAATGGCACGTTATTTCCGTCGTCGCAAGTTCTGCCGCTTCACCGCGGAAGGCGTACAAGAGATCGATTATAAAGATATTGCTACGCTGAAAAACTACATTACCGAAAGCGGTAAAATTGTACCAAGCCGTATTACCGGCACTCGTGCAAAATACCAGCGCCAGCTCGCTCGTGCTATCAAGCGTGCGCGCTACCTGTCTCTGTTGCCTTACACTGATCGTCATCAGTAATAGGCTCAGTCCATTAACGACTTTGAGAGGATAAGGTAATGCAAATTATTCTGCTTGATAAAGTAGCGAACCTGGGTAGCCTGGGTGACCAAGTTAACGTTAAAGCGGGTTATGCCCGTAACTTCTTAGTACCACAGGGCAAAGCTGTTCCTGCAACTAAGAAAAACATCGAATTCTTCGAAGCTCGTCGTGCTGAACTGGAAGCTAAACTGGCTGACGTTCTGGCAGCAGCACAAGCTCGTGCAGAGAAAATCAGTGCGCTGGGTTCTGTCACTATCGCTTCTAAAGCGGGTGACGAAGGTAAACTGTTCGGTTCTATCGGTACTCGTGATATCGCTGATGCAGTGACTGCAGCTGGCGTTGAAGTATCTAAGAGCGAAGTTCGCCTGTCTAACGGCGTTCTGCGTACTGTTGGTGAACACGAAGTTCACTTCCAGGTACACAGCGATGTATTTGCACAGTTGAACGTTAACATCGTTCCAGAAGCTTAATCGTTGATTAGCTGAAGAACATGTGACAAAAAACGCTGGCATTGCCGGCGTTTTTTGTTTTTACCCACTTTCCCGCGTTTACCCATCCATATAGTGCTGTTATGCTTGAGCTTTCACTCATTTAATAACAGGTACTTTCATGACAAAACCTTCTTTTGAGTCTATTGAAGCGCGCGCAAGTTACGGTATTGGTTTGCAGGTTGGACAACAATTACAGGAATCCGGTTTACAAGGGTTGGAACCAGAAGCCCTGTTGGCAGGGTTGTGTGATGCGTTGGAAAGCCGCTCTCCTGCTATTCCGGTAGAAGAACTACATCGTGCGCTACGTGAGATACATGAACGTGCTGATAGCGTTCGCCGTGAACGTCAGCAGGCGATGGCAGAAGAAGGCAAAAAATTCCTGGCAGAAAATATTCAGCGTGAAGGTGTCAGTAGCACAGAGTCTGGTCTGCAATTTTCTGTCCTGACACAAGGTAATGGCGCTATCCCTGCCCGTACTGACCGTGTTCGTGTCCACTATACAGGCCGCCTGATCGATGGCACGGTATTTGATAGTTCAGTGCAGCGCGGTACGCCAGCAGAATTCCCTGTTAGCGGCGTGATCCCGGGTTGGATTGAGGCGTTGACCTTGATGCCAGTTGGTTCCAAATGGGAACTCTATATTCCGCATAATCTGGCTTATGGTGAGCGTGGCGCTGGAGCATCCATCCCGCCTTATAGCACGTTGATCTTTGAAGTGGAATTATTGGAAATTCTGTAACTTATTGAATAGCCGGTTAACCGGCTATTTTTTAGCTGAATTTGGAATGGTGGATGAATAAAATATTCGCCATTCCGGTAAAAAATGCGTTAAAAATGGTACTTCAAGTGGTATAGCCAAACAACAAACGCAGAGGTGTATGATGCTACAACAGATCTGCCAATTGGCACGGGAAGCAGGCGCGGCGATCATGGAGGTCTATCAGGCTGAACAGCCGCTGCAAGTTAAGCATAAAATGGATGATTCACCTGTTACTGCTGCGGATATTGCAGCTCATCAGATCATTAAAGCGGGATTGTTACGCATTGCACCTGATATTCCGTTGTTATCAGAAGAAGATCCACCAGCATGGGAAGAGCGGAAAAATTGGCAGCGTTATTGGCTGGTTGATCCATTGGATGGTACGAAAGAGTTTATTCGCCGTAATGGGGAATTTACCGTTAATATCGCATTGGTAGAAAATGGTGTGCCTGTGATGGGAGTTGTCTATGTCCCGGTACAGAATGTCTTATATTCAGGGCAAGGGCGGCAGGCATGGAAAGAAACCAATGGTCAGACGCTTCCCATTAAAGTTATGCCGGCAAAGCCGCCAGTGGTGGTAGTCAGCCGTTCTCACAAGGACGATGAGGAGTTGCAAGACTATCTTTCCCAGCTAGGGGTGCACGATACACTTGAAGTAGGTTCTTCACTTAAGTTCTGTATGGTTGCAGAGGGAAAAGCTCAACTTTACCCACGCTTTGGGCCAACCAACATCTGGGATACGGGAGCTGGCCATGCCATTGCTATTGCTGCGGGGGCATATGTGACGGATTGGGAAGGGAAAACACTCGATTACACGCCGCGTGAATCTTTTCTTAATCCAGGATTCAGGGTCAGAGTTTTTTAATACGAAAGCGATAATGTGAAGGTGATAATGGCTCACAATATGGGAGAACCATTATCACTGTACGGTATTGAATCGGCTATTTTTGCAATTCTTCTTTAATTAGGCTGATAACGTGTGTAATGTCTTCGTGACTTAATTTGCCATCTTTGACGAATTTCACCTTACCATTTTTATCCAGTACAATGATTGCCGAACTTTTGGGTTCCAGTCCCCAAGCCTTTTTAACCAGCCCGTGACTATCGACAATAAATTGTGACCACGGGAACTGTTTTTTACTGTCTTCGATACTATTGCGAACAAAAACACCAGTGCCAAAAATAGCCTCATCGGTATTCACGATGCTGGTGGTTTGGTATTTATCCTTGGGTAAATCCGCATCCTTCAATGCCTGAATCAAGGGATCATTCATCTCTTTTGCGGAACTACGACCGGCAATATGCTGGATCGTTCTGACTTTTCCCGTAAGTTCAGTACTGCTCCAATTTTGGTAGTTGAACTTACCATCGTTTAGCAACAGCTCACCTTTATCTGTCACACTGACAGCGGGAACAGGTTGTTCTAAGGTGATGTTATGGGCGAACGCAAATATTGACGTGATACTCAATATTGCAGATAACACGATTTTAATTAAAATATTGTTTTTTAACATGTTTATTCCTTATTTGTCATGGTGTGGCATGTTATCAGGGAATGACATATTCAGCATAGCGCTTGTTAACTGGTCTGTCCTCAATAAAATAAACAATTTGATAACATTTAGAGTGATGTATAAGTAAACAAGAGGATGATGTAATATAATGCTCATTAATATCATTATGTTATATCAAAATAGTGATTGAATCTGAATATTGGGGGAACAAATTTCCATATACGTAGTCTATACAGTTGGCATAACAGTGACGCATTGACTCGTTATGTAATGAATAAATGTTATGCAGTAGTCATAAAATCATATCGTAAGAAGCATGGGAGGAAAAAACAGAGATGAAAATCTTTCGCCATTATAACCCACTGAAAATTGCTCTCTACGTGAAAACCCTATTCCGTGGGCGGTTATATATTAAGGACATGGGCGCTTTTGAATTTAATTATGGAAAGATTTTACCCCCGAAAATCAAAGATAAACGCCATTTCCATGTAATGAGTGAAGTTAATCAGCAAGTATTGCGCTTACAGACCGAAATAGGGTGATTGTTTGTAACTGCTCATCGACTAATGACAATGTAATAAGATCAATATGATACATAGCATTAGTATAATCAACGGCCTTGTGGCCGTTTTTTGATCGTGAGTTATTTATCAGGCGCGGTTTTCCGACTAACCTGGTGTTTTCTGCTGCTCGATGTATTGCCGGATGATCGCTCGGCGCACCTCCGCAACTACTTGCAAAATAGCTCGGTGTCCACAGAACGCCTTTGTAGTAATAGCGTAGAGCAATATCTGGGCGGTCACGCCGAAGCAGCCTGCTGGAAACGCCTTTAAGACTGTTGACCAGATTCGATACTGCGAGCTTTGGCGGGTAGTTGATCAGCAAATGCACGTGGTCGTATTCGCCGTCCATTTCAACCAGTTCAACACCAAAATCAGCACATACGCTGCTAAAGTAGCTGCGTAGCTTTTCGATGGCATCAAGATCGAATATCTTTCGTCGATACTTGGCGACGAATACCAAGTGGACGTGCATCAGGAAAACACCGTGTCTTCCGCGTCGACTATCAGTTTCTTTTGTCATAGACCAAAGTATAATGATAGTCATGAAACGACTTCAAGCCTTCAAATTCCAGTTAAGACCAAATGGTCAGCAGGAGCGCGATATGCGACGCTTCGCAGGGGCTTGTCGCTTCGTTTTTAACCGTGCACTGGCACTCCAGAATGAGAACCATGCAGCAGGGAATAAATATCTCCCCTACACCAAAATGGCTTCATGGCTGATTGAGTGGAAATCCGTACCTGAAACACAATGGCTGAAAGAATCTCCCTCGCAACCGTTGCAGCAGTCACTGAAAGATCTGGAGCGCGGCTACAAAAATTTCTTCCAGAAGCGGGCTGCATTCCCCCGCTTCAAAAAACGTGGTCAACATGACTCATTCCGCTACCCGCAGGGCGTGAAGCTCGATCAGCCCAACAGTCGAATCTCGTTGCCAAAGTTAGGGTGGATACGCTATCGCAACAGCCGTGAAGTCATTGGCGAAGTGAAAAACGTCACGGTCAGCCAGTCATGCGGCAAATGGTACGTCAGTATCCAGACTGAATACGAAGTGACTGACCCTGCTCACAATGCAGAATCAATGGTCGGACTGGATGCCGGAGTAACAAAACTTGCCACGCTTTCAGATGGCACGGTATATCAGCCAGTAAGCAGCTTCAAAGCAAACCAACGTAAGCTGGCAACACTCCAGCGGCAGTTGAGTCGCAAAGTAAAATTCAGCGCAAACTGGCAGAAACAAAAACGGAAAATCCAGTGCTTGCACTCGCACATTGCCAATATCCGGCGCGACTACCTTCACAAAGTCACCAGTGAAATCAGCAAAAACCACGCGATGATCGTCATTGAAGACTTGAAGGTCAGTAACATGTCGAAATCGGCAAAAGGCACGGCAGAGAAGCA
Organism: Xenorhabdus sp. TH1; assembly: GCF_037260955.1. Classification (NCBI taxonomy): domain Bacteria; kingdom Pseudomonadati; phylum Pseudomonadota; class Gammaproteobacteria; order Enterobacterales; family Morganellaceae; genus Xenorhabdus; species Xenorhabdus sp. TH1. The sequence continues at coordinate 3,471,239 of NZ_CP147734.1, read as the reverse complement.
CGGAAGAAACGTCAGAGGCAAATCAGGCTTGAACCGCTCGATACGGGATCAAGGCTGGCATGAAATGCGCCGTCAGCTTGAGTACAAGCAGCTCTGGCGCGGTGGTCAGGTACTGGCGATACCTCCGGCATACACCAGCCAGCGGTGTGCCTGCTGTGGTCATACGGCGAAAGAAAACCGTCAGACGCAAAGTCAATTCGTGTGTCAGGTATGCGGCTACACCGCGAACGCGGATGTAAACGCCGCACGTAATATTTTAGCGGCAGGACATGCCGTGCTTGCCTGTGGAGGGATGGTGCAGCCAGACCGCCCGTTGAAGCAGGAACCCACCGAGGTGAGTCAGGCTTCGGTCTGAACGCTGTAGGAATCCCCGTCCTTTAGGGCGGGGAGGATGTCAAACTGTTGCGGTCATTACAGAAATTCCCACATTGCGGTTTAGTTGGTGTAATGCCAATTCGACGGTTTCAATTTTTGATGAATGCTCAACATCAAGTAATCGATCGATTTGTGCGGGTTTTTGTCCCATTTTTCTGGCTAATTCAGCTTTGCGTGTGCCAGTTTCTATCATGGCATTATGCAAAGCGGCTTTCATTGCTACCAGCACAGGTACATTAACAACGTATTCACCATCAAGTGGAGCACTACCCAGAGGAATAGGGCGGCGTTCCTCAATTTCTATTGCTATAGCTGTTACCACACCTTCAACAGCCTCCAAAAGAGCCTCATCAATAGAGTCACCCACTGAGTTCATCAGGGGTAAGTCACGGCATGATACGACGTAAGCTCCTGTCGATTTATCATGCTCTAATTTAACTGGGTAATGGAATATGGACATTTGACTACCTTTGTTTGATTTTTCGGCTAAAATTACCAAAATATATTGATATTAATTTTTTATTTTGAAGCTCATAGTCCCAGATCCTTTAATATCTTCTTGCGGAGCGGCTCTGGCATTTCTTTGGAACCGTGATCAGGAAAAACTGAACGCCGGCCATTCAAACTAACTTTTTGGTGACTGCCACCGCCAGACGCTTTTTTGAATGCAGCTCCCTGTTGTAGTAACCATCGCTTAAACTCACTGTACTTCATTTGTTCTCCTGAACCAACGTTATAATTATAACGTATACGTTAAATAAATTAACAATAAAGTGAAAAAGAAAAACAAAAATGTTTATTTTAAGGATGGGATGCCGATTTTTCCAGAATTACGGTCAGTGTCATAAAAACTAATTTGGCTGAGTAGTAAATTCGAATCTACGACGGGTTCTTTGGCAGTTAACCCAATAGTCATACCATTGGGCTAACTCAATCAGCTATTTTCTAAGTGTCGGTGGGAAACAGATCCCAGTACCACCTAAGCCACAATACCCTTCAGGGTTTTTGTGGAGATATTGCTGGTGATAATCCTCGGCAAAATAGAATGGTCCCGCTTCGCGAATTTCCGTCGTGATAGTGCGTTGGTCGTTATTTTGTGCCAGCGCTTGCTGATATTGGTCTCGGCTGGCAATTGCCTGTTTATATTGTTGTGGTGAAATCGTGTACAGAGCGGAACGATATTGAGTACCAATATCACCATGTTGACGCATACCTTGGGCGGGATCGTGATTTTCCCAGAACAGGGTAAGTATTTGCGAATAGGTAATTTTGGTTGGATCAAATACGATCTTGACCACTTCTGCATGACCCGTTAATCCAGTACACACTTCTTCATAAGTTGGGTTTGGCGTAGTGCCGCCGCTGTAACCCACGGAGGTAGTGTAAATGCCTTCCTGTTGCCAGAAAAGGCGCTCCACGCCCCAGAAACATCCCATTCCTACATAGGCAATTTCCATATTTTCAGGAATGTTCTCTATCGCATGCTGTGTGATGACATGGTAGGGTGATACGGTTAATGGAGTGGCTCTACCCGGTATAGCATCTGGTGCAGAAACAGGTTGTTTTTCATTGGCTGAATTTGGCAAGATTCCCTCCTGTATATTCAAAGTCTTATGATTATATGTTGCTTGTATATTGTTAAAACTTTACCAGAATTAATTCATTACGGCATTTTTATATTGTTGAATTTTATTCAACCGAGAGATAAATATTAGGAGTTCGAGTGTCACGATATTCCCTCATAGGTGCGCTTTTTGTCTTTATCGTCACTCCATCAGCTTATAGTGCAAATTTACGATTGAAACTAGAAGGTCTTTCTGGAGAATTAGAAAAAAATGCCAGAGTGCAACTTTCCAATATCAGTACCGATGAAGTTTCTCCTGATGGCCGTTTTCGTTCTCGTGTGGAGAAAGCGATACGACAAGGGCTTCGTCCATTAGGATATTATGATCCCACTGTTGAATTTACCTATCAAGAGAACACACCTCCTGCCCGTCCTGTTTTAACTGCAAAGGTAACGCTTGGTGAACCTGTGCGAGTGGCTAAAATGAATATTGATTTGGAAGGTGGCGCTAAAACAGATAAAGACTATGCCATCCTGATTAAAAAAAATAGGCCAAAAGATGGGACCATACTCAACCACGGCGAATATGAAGATTTTAAAAATTCATTGACGAATCTGGCGGTTAAGAAAGGCTATTTTGATGCCGTAATGAAAAAAAGTGAGTTGGGGGTAGCAAAAGATCTGCACGAATCTATTTGGGATTTTGATTTCGATAGCGGGCAACGCTATCGTTTTGGCCCTGTGACATTCTACGGATCTCAAATTCGTGAAACTTACCTGAATAACCTTATTCCTTTTAAACCAGGCGAATACTATTCCTCTGAACAATTAGCCGAATTTAACCGTCGTTTGGTGGATACCGGATGGTTCAATTCTGCGGTTGTTGTACCCGATTTTAAAATAGGGCGTGAGAGTAAGGATAAATTATTACCATTAAATGCATCCTTAGTGCCTCGTTCTGCCAACTATGTTGAATTGGGGGGAGGTTATGGAACGGATGTAGGGCCTCGTGTTCAGACAAAATGGAAAAAACCGTGGCTTAATTCCCGTGGACACAGTTTGAGTACCAGCCTTAACCTTTCTAGACGCGATCAAATCATTGACGCATCCTACAAAATGCCGCTTAAAGTTAACCCACTGGAAGAATATTATCAGCTACAAACGGGTTATAGACGTAAAGATATTAACGATACCATTTCAGATACGGCAACCTTGAACCTTTCCCGTAATTGGGATCGTTTTACGGGTTGGCAGTACAGTGTGAATCTGCGTTGGAGTCTTAGCCACTTTACTCAGGCTAACGTAACAAATACCACCATGCTGCTTTATCCGGGATTTAGTCTAAGCCGTATTCGCCAGCATGGCGGCACAATGCCTTATTGGGGAGATAGCCAGCGTTACTCGCTTGATATTTCTGATACAACCTGGCAGTCCAATGTCGATTTTCTCGTATTACAGGCTCATCATGTTTGGATAAGAACGTATCGGGAGAATCACCGTTTTGTGGTACGGGCAGATTTGGGTTGGATAGAGACTAGCGAATTTGACAAGGTGCCACCGGATCTCCGCTTCTTTGCAGGGGGGGATCGCAGTATTCGTGGCTATAAGTACCAAAAAATCTCACCGAAAGATAGTGCGGGAAAATTAGTTGGGGCATCAAAGCTGGCGGTTGGTTCGTTAGAATATCAATACAATATTTATGGCAATTGGTGGAGTGCGTTGTTTGTCGATTCCGGTGAAGCGGTGGATGACATTAGAAAGAGTAATTTTAAAACTGGCGCAGGAATTGGCGTGCGCTGGGCGTCACCGGTTGGGCCGATAAAATTTGATTTGGCAACGCCAATTGGAGATCCAGATAGTCATAATGTTGAATTTTATATTGGTTTAGGAGCCGAACTATGAAGTGGGCAAAAAGGGTTAGTATTGCTTTCCTGCTGATTGTTGGCTTGTTATTAGTGGCAGTTATCGGACTGGTTGGCACTCAAACTGGTTTGCATTTGGTGATCAACAGTGCGGCACGTTGGGTTCCTGGATTGGATATTGCGAGTGTCAGCGGAGGTTGGCGCGATTTAACGTTAAAAGGCGTGAAATATCAGATGCCAGGCGTTAACGTTAATGCAGATAATTTGCATCTCTCTATCCGGCTCTCCTGTCTGAAACACAGTCAGGTGTGCGTTAATGCATTGACAACTGAAGGGGTCACTGTTGCGGTGAATACCGCTGAACTTCCGCCATCGGCTCCTGTTACTGACTCAGAACCATTGACTGAATTGCAAACACCGTATCCTATCTCATTAGACTTGCTTTCTTTGAAAAATATTCATGTGCAGGTAGATGGTATCGCTATTGCATTGGATGAGTTTAAAACGGCTGCCCAGTGGCAGGAAAAACGACTGATATTAAAACCTACGGAAATTAATAGATTGCTGGTGGCATTGCCAAAAAGCACATCTGAAAAAACCGGTACAGCGCAAAAAATTGAGCAGCAGGCCGAAGTGGAAAAACCTCTGGGTGAAACGTTGAAGGCGTTATTTGCCCAACCTCTGTTAGCGGAGTTACCTGCTGTTCCTATTCCTCTTGATATCACGCTGGAGGGTATCCACGGCAGCCAGCTTCATTTGACGGGTGATACCGATATCAAGATTAACGATTTGCAGCTACAGGCCAGCAATCATGGGCAGGCAGTCGAAATAAAAACGTTAAGCGTACAGGCACCGGAAGGTTCACTGGCGATACGGGGGACAGCAAAGCTAGCTGAAAAATGGCCAGTTAACCTGGTGGTTAAGGGTAAGGTCAATGACTTAAATCATATCAATCTGGATGACTTAAAAGGGCAACAGATTGATTTAACGTTAAAAGGTGCGTTGTTACAGCAGCTTAATCTCTCATTGGAGCTTGCTGGCCCTGTCGCTGCCAGTTTGGATGCTCAGACTGAATTGGCAAAAGCAGGCTTACCTGTTCGTCTGACATTGAAAAGCCATCAACTGCAATGGCCACTTAAAGGCAAACCAGAATATCAGCTTGATGGCGTCAAGTTGCGCTTAAATGGTCAAGCCAGTCACTACGCTCTTTCCCTCCGCTCAGATATTAAGGGCAATGATCTTCCGCCAGCATCGTTGATGCTGGATGCAAAAGGTAATGAAGAATTGCTGAGGTTAACGCGCCTGCGTTTGGTGGCCTTGCAGGGGAAAGCTGATATTGCCGGCGTGGTTGATTGGAGCAAAGCCATTAGTTGGAATGCCAGACTCATTTTGGATGGCATCAATACGGCCAAACAGTGGCCGGAATGGCCTGCCAGGGTAGATGGTCAAATAGCCGTACGTGGCAGCCTGTATGGAGGAAGCTGGCAGCTTCAGATACCTGAAATTACCCTTGATGGTCATGTGAAGCAGAATGTTATCAAAGCGCGTGGCAAAGCATCGGGTAACGCCGCGGGACAGTGGGATATTCCTCAACTCGATCTTACCGTTGGGCATAATACGTTGAATGTACAAGGACGGCTTACGGATCAGGCGTGGAAACTTGATGGTGAAATTAATGCACCGCAATTAACTGGCTTACTGCCGGGTTTGGCTGGCTTTATTACGGGTGAAGTCAAATTGCGAGGCAATATGCAAGCCCCGCAAATCGTGGCAGATTTGAATGCACGTGGGTTACGTTGGCAGGATGTGCTAAGAGTGGATAGCGCCGCGATCAAAGGTGATGTACGTTCGGCTGAGCAGATCCAGGGCCAGTTATCGGTTGTTGTGCGGCAATTGCAGCAGGCGGATTTAACCATCAGGAACCTGACGCTCAACGCAAAAGGCACAGAAAGGAAGCATGATTTACAACTGAAAATAGAAGGAACACCGGTATCAGGCCACTTGGCACTTAAGGGCAGCTTTGATCGTCAAAAGGAGCACTGGCAAGGCAGTATCAACGATACTGATTTTAATACGCCTGTCGGTGAGTGGCGTTTAAGCAAGGCGATAGCCATTGATTATTTCAATTTGCAGCAAAAGGCCATAGTGGGAACCCATTGCTGGCTTAATCCCAATGCTCATCTTTGTATCTCAAAACCTATTGAGGCAGGAACCAGCGGTCATGCACAAGTGGCACTTGAACGCTTTGATCTGGCTATGATCCAGCCATTCCTTGATAAAAGTACCCAACTTAAGGGTCTATTCAATGGTAATGCGGAGATAAGATGGACAGCAGGGCAGGGGTTGCCTCAGGCAAAAGTGGCCCTTCAAGGGGATGGGGTACAAGTTCGTCAGGTTGTGGAGGGTAATACATTACCGATTAATTTTGAAACGCTGACCTTGCATGCAGGACTGGCAGATGGGAAGGCTAATTTGGCATGGCTATTTAAATTGGCTGGTAATGGGCAGTTAAAAGGCGATGTGCAGGTCGCTGATTTAGAAGGTAGCCGAAAATTAGCGGGTAATGTCGATATTCAAGCACTTTCCTTAGGGTTGGTTAAACCCATTTTGGATAAAGGCGAAAAAGCAGAGGGAGGAGTAAATGCGAACTTACGTATTGGTGGCAATGCCAAAGATCCACTGCTATTTGGTCAACTTAACGTTGATGCCCTGCAAATGAGTAGCCATTGGCTTCCGTTCGATATTACCCAAGGTCAGTTAGCCGTGCATTTTGCCGGTACTAGTTCTAATTTGCATGGCATGGTTAGAACCCCTAAGGGGCAACTCAACCTGAATGGTTATGCTAACTGGCGCAACTTAGATGCATGGTACGCCAGAGTGACAGCCGATGGTGATAAGTTACGTGTCACTGTTCCGCCGATGGTAAAGGTGGATGTCAGCCCAAATTTGGTGCTGGAAGCAAAACCAAACCTGTTGAAACTCGACGGTAATGTGGATATCCCGTGGGCACGTATTACGGTTCAGGAGTTACCGGAATCAGCGGTAGGTGTTTCTGCTGATGAAGTGATGCTAAATAACAATCTCCAGCCTATAGAGAAGAAAAAATCACCTATTTTGATTCAAAGCAACTTAAATGTTCATATTGGTAATGACGTGCATCTGAGTGCATTCGGTTTGAAGGCACAGCTTAAAGGAAATTTGAAAGTCCTTCAGGATAAGCAGGGATTGGGGCTGAATGGCCAGATTGATATCCCGGAAGGGAATTTCCATGCTTATGGGCAAGATTTGCAAGTGCGTAAGGGAACCATTATGTTCTCTGGCCCGCCAGATCAGCCATTGTTGAACATTGAAGCTATCCGTAATCCAGAATCGACAGCGGACAAGGTCATCGCAGGAGTGCGTGTCACCGGATTGGCAGATAAACCGAAAGTAGAAGTTTTTTCTGATCCGGTAAAATCACAACAGGAAGCTTTGTCTTACTTGTTACGTGGTGAAGGATTGGAAAAAGGGGATTCTGACAACTCGCAAATGGCGGCTATGCTGATTGGGTTGGGGATTGCCCAGAGTGGCCAATTAGTCGGTAAGATTGGGGAAACTTTTGGCGTCTCTGATTTGGCTTTAGATACTCAGGGTGTGGGTGATAAATCTCAGGTAGTTGTCAGTGGCAGAATTACCAACAACTTACAAGTGAAGTATGGTGTGGGTATTTTTGACTCTCTGGCGACGTTGACGTTACGTTATCGTGTGATGCCAAGATTGTATCTGGAGGCGGTATCTGGTATTGATCAGGCTTTAGATCTGCTCTATGAGTTTGAGTTTTAAAGATGCGAGTTATTGTTTATGGCAGCCTGAGGCGAAAACAAGGCAATCATCACTGGATGACGGATGCTCAATTGTTGGGAGAGCACAGATTAGCAGGTTATGAAATTTATGATCTGGGGCACTATCCGGCGGTTGTCCGTGGCGAAGGAACCATTGAATGTGAAGTTTATCGTATTACGCCATCCATCCTGACAGAATTGGATGAGTTGAAAAAAAATGCTCAGGAGTACGAAAGGGAACTGATTGAAACACCGTATGGCAAAGCCTGGATCTACCTCTACAAATTACCTGTTGAGGGGTTGCACCGGATAACCTGTGGTGACTGGCTGAAACGCCATGAAGAAGAGTAAAAATTAGATAGCCGGAAGACAAGCAAAGACCTCTGTCCCTGGTCGGGGCAGAGGTTTTTTGGGATTAAAATCCGCAATTACTTGTCAGGATTACTTTTTAGCAGCGCGTTCGAAAGAAGACAGGATCTCAGCTTTAGCGGCTTCAGCATTATCCCAGCCTTCAACTTTAACCCACTTGCCTTTTTCCAGATCTTTGTAGTGCTCGAAGAAGTGAGTGATTTGGGCACGCAGCAGTTCTGGCAGATCGTTCACATCTTTGATGTGATCGTATTCTTTGCTCAGTTTAGTATGAGGAACGGCGACCAGTTTTGCATCTTCACCGGATTCGTCAGTCATTTTCAGGACACCAACTGGACGGCAGCGGATCACAGAACCTGGCTGCAATGGGTAGGGTGTTGGCACCAATACGTCAACTGGGTCACCATCGAGAGACAGGGTATTGTTGATGTAGCCGTAGTTACATGGGTAGAACATCGCGGTTGACATGAAACGGTCTACAAACAGGGCACCAGACTCTTTGTCTACTTCATATTTGATGGGATCGGCATTTGCTGGGATCTCAATGATGACATAAATATCTTCAGGCAGCTCTTTGCCAGCCGGTACATTATTCAGGCTCATAAAACGGTTTCCTTCAATGTTAAACCAAAATGGAGTGCGGGGTATTATAGCCAAAACAGGCCAAAATTCCTCGGATTTTTCGGTGGTTGGCGGTGGCTTAAAAGAATAATAAAAAAGCACAGACTCAAGTTTAATTGAGTCTGTGCTGATTTATATTAAACGTAGTTTAATATGGTGAAACTTGTCCATAACCATCAACGCGTATTACACAAAGGAGCATTGACGAAGAAGCAGATTGACTTGTCTTTTTAGCTTCCCTTGTATCGTAGTTATATCCATAATAAAGTCCTCCCTCTGATGGAGTATATATTTTCAATATATTAGTCCCCGCCGTGTGATTCCGCAGATATTCCAATCCAAAGTAAGGGAACTGCGCTTTGTCATATTCATAACTAATTGAAGTTAGAGTCGTCGTTTGCGGAGTTGCGCCTATATCAGTCAGGTTCGGTGTGACAGCGTTCTGGCCATAGAGATTGATATTATCTTTGCCAGTCCAATCCAAATCTTGACAGTCTGGAGAGCCATTCAAGGGAACAGTTTTCGAATTCGAACCATTCATATCAGGATATTCAGGGATAAGTAGGTATCTCCGTGGGTTGAAGGTATAGTAATAACTAGATTTTACTCCCGTATCCATAAATGTTTTGGTGAGTGTCACTGTTACCGGCCATTGCTCAATGGAGAAACTATTTATGGGGAATGTTATTTCCCCGTTTAGTGTATCTACTTTCACTAAGTTAGGGTTGGAAGATTTGATACTTGATGGGCTGTTCGAAGTCTGCGTACCATCTGAGCGGTTAGTTGCCGTGTCATCATACAACTGTGTTCCATCCTGCGCCAGTTGAATAACCAGATCTCCATGTACGTTATAGGGTCTTCCCTGCTCAGCAATATATTTCGTAACATTTGAACCTTTCGCACCCATCAGAATTCCCACTGGTATTGGGATAGGATCGAAGCTTACCGGTACAGATTGTATGCTATTTGCATCATTTTCACTGGCTGCATCTGGCATTAGTTTGAAATAAAGTCCATCCATACCGACAAGACTTGACATAGAGAGAGTCACATAACCCTCGTTATCGGTGGTTGGATTTGTAGGAATCTCAAGTTTAATTTCTTCTACAGGTGGAATGACATTAGAAGCAGCATTCATTATTTCCGCTTTAAGTTTAACAAGAGACTGATTTTTAAGAGGGAGTCTGCTTTCTGCGTCGATGACTGGCACCTTATAGGTATAGCGTTCTTTTCCGCCAGCGGTTATTGGTCCCACAGGTGATTGCGATATTGCACCGAATGCAAACTTCAGGCTTTCTGGTGTGACAAAATCGAGTGGCTCAGAGAAGCTTTGATGTTTGTCATTAATCAATACCTCAACTTTAGCACCTTTCACTACCTGGGTACTGGTTACAATCGCCTTGATTTTACCCTCCTGATCAGAGGAGTTCTCATAGCCAGGCGCGGGCTTAACCGATAATCCCGGTAGATCAGCGGGTTCGATGCTCCATTGTAAGTTCATATCCATTTTTTTATTGATAGGATAACCATTGAGATCGAATACAGTCGCAGTCACAATGATTGGTTTGCGTTCTGTTGCCTCATAAGGCCCTTTTTGGTCGAATACAAAATCTTTGGCCTGAATAGCATCACTAAGATTAGTGAAATAAAATGGCTTATCACCTTTTATCTCCAATTTAGGTTGCTCATCCATTGACAGATAAATCTTTGTTTTCGGATCAATCGGTTGAGTACTGCTCAACATGGCAGTTAACTGGCCTGCATCATTAGTCATGCCTGCTGAGTCCCAGGTTAATGTTGCATGTTTATCTGGTGGATCGATGCTCCATTTTACGTTCGATATTGCCTTGTTTTTAATTGGCGGGTTGTTTTTATTGCCATAGGTGATTGTGGCTGCCAGGTCATAAGCCGGTTTGCCATTGGAAATTATAGGGCCTGTGCCATTTGGCTTGATGCTTTGGTCTTTAATGGCAAAAGGTTCAACAACCACATTCATGTAAGATGTCATGGGCTTATTGTTGCCCGTGACTTCAGAAATAGCAGACAGGGTATAGCTGTTTATCCCCTTGGCAGAATATTTCGGCAAGTCCAGTTCAACAGATCTGCCATGAGGTGTGATAGCTCCCCCGTTTTTACGGAACTCTTCATTAGCCTGCCATGATAGCTTCTTCAGTTTGTGCTCAGCGGTAATATTAGGGGTGATTTGAACATGTTGGGCACTATATCCGCTTAATGTATTTGGCAAAGCGAGGTTGAACACGGGTTTTTTCTTGTAGTCCAGCACGATATGGTTGTTTCTTTGCACGATATCATAACGGCTTCCCATCAGTGTGCGCATAGCAGCAACGCTATTCGGTGAAATTTGATCCGCAAAAGGTATACCAAAACGATAATTCAGATTGGCCTGGAAGAGAGCCTCACTGTGTCCACTGCTTCCGAGTTTATAATCCACACCCATTGTCATCAGTGGAATCGGGGTATAATTTAGGCCAAGTCGGGCAAGGTTAGGGTTTTTTTGCTTGGTTTTCCGATTGAACAGGGCAACGTTATCGCCGAAGTACTGTTCATAACTCAACTTACCCCCAATGTTTGGATAAGCTGGTAAGAAAAATTCACCATTGATATCGTAGCCGTTGGCTGGCCGTTCTTCATATTCCAGTTCTTTGGGGGATTGGCGCCATTTGCTCAAGCGCCAGTATGTGTTGGCAGACAATTTAATATAATCAGTCCAGATTTCTCCGCCAACACCCAACCGTTGATGTTGTCCTGTGAAATCATTGTCAAGGAAGGTATTTAAACCATACATCCAATCGGGTGTGAAATAACGTCCACCAAGACCGAGGTTTAGGGTATTGCGGCTATCGTGTCTGCGATAACCTAACTGAGAGAAAAATAGCCAATCCGCTTTATTGTCATAGAGGGGTAACAGTAGATCCAGGGAGCTGCTATCCAGTTTTCCTTTTTTATCGACGGAAAGATTGATATTGGCTGTACCAAATCTGGATAACCATTTTTGCGTTTCCGTGGATATCGCACCATTGATTTTCCCCAAAGCATAGGATTTTGCCTGTTCGGTTAATTGGGATGGGGAAGAGGATAAGATATTACTCACCCTATGGATATTTTGTGCGATGACTCCTGCTTCTTTATCGAGAGCAGCTTGCTTATCTTGCGCCTGATTGGTGTTCTTTTCATTTTCTGATCCCTGTAAGGACATTCTATTCTCTTGAATCTTTTCACCCGCTGAAAGCGCACTCGTAGGAGTAAAGGGTAAAAAAAGCGAATACATGAGAATAGAAAGCCGAAAAACTTTATGATTTATATACGAGTCCATATATGAATTCCTCATAAAATATGGGCTGTCGCCAGCGCTTTAGCGTTACATCTTTGATGTTCCAAATTTCAGTTTTATTGGGTATAGCTATCTCATTAATATAAAAAAGATAATATTTCCCATACCTACATACATTAGGAAAACTTTTATTGTTATGCGTAATGAAAAATGATTATCGATTGATAGCAAAAAGTTATCAGTTTATTTCCGCTGAAATTAGATTTCATTTTTTAAAAGTTTTTTATGCAAGAGAGGTGTTTTTTCAGGAATGACTATGGTGTATCAGTGGGAATATATAATTAAATGGTTGCAGGCTTAATAAGCCTGTGGTTTGAAAAATAAATGGAATAAGAGGTGGAAACCCACCTCTTTAAATTAGAGCATTAATAATGCTGCTTATTGCTCAGGAAACTCCGCCATAAAACTTTCGGCTTTTTCTACCATAGATTTGGTGCCGACAAAAAAAGGTACTCGTTGGTGCAGCTTATTTGGCACGATATCCAGAATACGGTTTGCACCATCGCTGGCTTTACCACCGGCTTGTTCAGCCAGGAGTGCAATTGGGTTGCACTCATAAAGTAAGCGGAGTTTGCCCGTTGGATGGCTTGCCGTACTTGGGTAGATATAGATCCCACCTTTTAATAGATTGCGGTGAAAATCTGCAACCAGGGAACCAATATAACGGGTTGTGTAAGGGCGCTGGGTTGCTTCGTCTTGTTCCTGACAATATTTGATGTATTTTTTCACGCCCATTGGGAACTTGATGTAGTTCCCTTCATTGATAGAGTACATATTGCCCTTTTCTGGGAATTGGACTTTCTCATGAGTCAGACAGAATACACCAAGGGAAGGATCATAAGTAAAAGTATGGACACCACAGCCTGTTGTATAAACCAGCATTGTAGATGAACCATAAACCACATAACCCGCTGCAACCTGACGATTGCCGGGTTGTAAGAAATCCTCTTCGGTGACAGGCTGGCCTACCGGGGTAATTCGATGGTAAATTGAGAAAATAGTTCCGACGGAAACGTTTACATCAATATTCGAAGAACCATCCAGAGGATCCATCAAAACAACATACTTCGCATTTTCTGCTCGGTCGCCATCAAAAATAACGATGTCGTCTTCTTCTTCGGAAGCAATGCCTGCAACTTCGCCGCGTGCTTTCAGTGCTGCCTTGAGTTTTTCATTGGCATATAAATCCAGTTTCATCTGGACTTCACCCTGAACATTAGATACGCCACTTGTGCCTAAAATATCCACCAGACCAGCTTTATTGATATCCCTATGGATAATTTTGGCACCCAACTTGATGGCAGACAGTAGTGCAGTCAGTTCACCTGTAGCATGCGGAAAATCTTGCTGCTTTTCGACGATGAATTCGCCCAATGTTTTCATGACAAAAGCCTTGAATTGGTTATGGTTTTAGGAAATGTGCTTCACTGATGTGTCGCACTTATGTGCCGCACTTAGGCGCGGGCAGTTTAGCTAAAGAATCCGATGATTCATAGGCTATTGCGTTTTTAATCTTTGATTTGAGGGGTAGAATAGTGAAACAGTTCATGAATCAGGTAGAAATAAATGCGTATTCATATTCTTGGCATTTGCGGTACTTTCATGGGTGGGCTAGCGATCCTCGCTCGTGCACAGGGGCATGAAGTGACTGGCTCTGATGCCAATGTCTATCCCCCAATGAGCACTTTGCTGGAAAAACAGGGCATTGGGCTGATCCAGGGGTACGATCCGGCACAGCTTGATCCTGCTCCAGATAGGGTGATCATTGGTAATGCCATGACACGTGGCAATCCCTGCGTAGAAGCCGTGCTAGATCGTGGCATTCCTTATACTTCTGGCCCGCAATGGCTGCATGATCATATATTGCCGGAGCGTTGGGTATTGGCAGTCGCGGGAACCCACGGCAAAACAACGACAGCAGGTATGGTAGCCTGGATATTGGAAGAGTGTGGCTATAAACCCGGGTTTCTGATCGGTGGCGTGCCAGGGAATTTTGACGTTTCAGCACACATTGGTGAAAGCCCATTTTTTGTGATTGAAGCGGATGAATACGACAGTGCTTTCTTTGATAAGCGTTCGAAATTTGTCCATTACAGCCCCCGTACATTGGTCATGAACAATCTTGAGTTTGATCATGCCGACATTTTCGAAAATTTGGGCGCGATTCAAAAACAGTTCCACCATCTCGTCAGGGTTGTGCCGAGTACCGGTAAGATCATTGTTCCTGATAATGATATTAATTTGAAGCAAGTGCTCTCAATGGGATGTTGGAGTGAATTGGAACAGATCGGAGAAAGTGGTCACTGGCAAGCGAAAAAAGCCAGCCAGGATAGCAGCCACTATCAGGTATTCCGTCAGGGTGAGCAGGTTGGGGAGGTGAAGTGGTCATTAGTCGGTGAACACAATATGCATAATGGTTTGATCGCAATTGCGGCAGCCCATCATGTAGGCGTTCAACCTGCGGATGCCTGTCAGGCACTTGGCAAATTTATTAATGCCCGTCGTCGCCTTGAATTGCGCGGCGAAGTTAATGGTATCTCAGTGTATGATGATTTTGCCCATCATCCAACGGCTATCTTAGCCACACTGGAAGCATTGAGAAGTAAAGTGGGTGGCGTGGCTCGCATTCTTGCCGTGCTGGAACCGCGTTCGAATACCATGAAAATGGGCATGAGCAAAAATGACATTGCTCCTTCTTTGGGACGCGCCGATGAAGTTTTCCTCTATCAACCCACCAATATTCCGTGGCAGGTTGTTGAAATTGCTGAACAGTGCGTCCAGCCTGCCCGTTGGAGTGCGGATATTGATACTTTAGTTAGGATGATAGTAGAAACGGCACAGTCCGGTGACCATATTCTGCTGATGAGTAATGGTGGATTTGGTGGTATTCACGAAAAACTACTGGCTGCATTAGCGCAAAAAGTAAGTGTAGCGTAGCATCCATATGAAAAGGCCGCATTAAGCGGCCCGTTGATTTTAATCTAAAGTTAATTGTGTAGGTCTACATTCATAGAGCGTCGCCAATTTTTCCAACGTTGCCTGGCGTGGTCGTTCTGATTTTTCAAATTGAGAGACTGCCGCTTGCTTTATTCCCAGCTTTTCAGCCACGTCTGTCTGTGATAAACCTCGATATATACGCCATGCTGCATGAAGTGTGATTTCTTCATCAACCATGATGCTAATGATTTCATGTGGAATGGTTTCATCGTCATTAACGTCTTTGGTGTAAGGGATGCTGACATAATCTTCATCACGATCCACCGCTGCAAGTAAACGTTCATATTCTTCAATAGGAAGCACTACAGCCTGCTTGTTGCCGTTCTCATCTGTAATAAACTGAATACCAGCCATATTATCTCCGATATTGTATTGACCCTTACGTGAATAGTGGAAAAAGCTGGTGGTATACCCGCTATGCTGGTCAATATGTATTTGTTTGTCTTCGCTTAATTTCCTGCACTTCTAAAATCTTCGGTTCTTGGTCAGAAAGCTCAAACAAAATTCGGTAGTCACCTACTCTTAATCTGTATTTAGCTTCTGTTCCCGTTAATTTTTTAATATCCAAATCGACGAATGGGTAACCAGTAAGTAAACTAATTTTGTTTTTTATCACCTTCTGGTATTTCGTGTCGATCCTGATTAGCTGCTTGGTTGCTGCTTTAGACCAAATCACTTTGACCATTATTTCCCCTATTTAAAGCACATCGCCATTTTCAGGATATTTAAAATATAAGAGTTAAGGCTTATATTGTCAATGTGTTACTATGAATATAAGTCTTGATATAAGATTTTTGTGGCTAATCTTAAAATGTCATTCTTACCGTAACATTTTAGCGGTGGGGCATGTCGTATTTGCCCTTTAAGGCGAGGAAAGGTGTTAAGATTCGGTCTGCTAATTGTATATCTTAATTGGCATGGCAGACCGACCCACAAGATTAAAGTTCCTGTTCAAACAGGTTGAGAATGGCTTCGTAAAGTTGTTTTGTCGTAAAGTCTTGCGCTGGGGTGGAAAAAATAGTGTCATCCCCTGCAATGCTGCCAAGTATCCCTTCTGCTTTTCCCAATGAATCTAATAGTCGGGCAATGAGTTGTGCTGCGCCAGGGCTGGTTCGTATGACGACAATGCTGTGATTATAATCGACATCTAATACCAGATTTTTTAATGGGCTGGTGGCAGTAGGAACACCCAATTCTGCGGGTAAGCAGTAAACCATTTCCATTTTTGCATTACGGGTTCGGACAGCACCAAATTTCGTCAGCATTCTGGAAACTTTAGATTGGTTGATATTTTCAAACCCCTGCTCTTGAAGTGCCGAAACAATTTCGCCTTGAGAGCTGAATTTTTCTTCTTTCAATAATGCCTTGAAAGCTTTTACCAAATCTTCATGTTTCGAAGGAATACGCATATTTCACCATCGTTGAATCCGTTATCAGGAGGATATTATGCGAAAGAGTGCATTTTTATTCAAGAAAGAGGAAGAAGAAACCAACATACAGAGCATAGGGAATTAAACAGAGTAAATGTATTGTTAATTAAATGGTGGTATTTGGGGATTGTTTGGTCTGAAAGGGAAGAGTAAGGTAATCCGTTAATTGATGAGGAATACAGCTGAAATAATTCTTGAAAAAGTGTCCATTATCTCATTAACAGATAAGCATTTTGTTTAGAATAAAACGACTTTGGTGTTCCATCGTCAGGCTATTAAGTGGATAATCTGACTGTTAACAGATTGTTTTTAATGCATGGTGTTTTTAATACATAGTGTATATAAATAGATCGTATTTACAGTACTTAATTTAAGGAGTATCAGGATGAAAGTTGCAGTTCTCGGTGCAGCCGGTGGTATTGGTCAGGCACTTGCCCTTCTACTCAAGACCCAGCTTCCTTCAGGTTCAGAACTTTCCTTGTATGACATTGCTCCGGTGACTCCAGGCGTGGCAACCGATCTGAGCCATATCCCAACGGAAGTCAAAGTCGCTGGTTTTGCTGGTGAAGATGCAACTCCTGCACTGGTAGGTGCAGATGTCGTATTAATTTCTGCAGGTGTGGCGCGTAAACCTGGTATGGATCGTTCCGATTTATTCAATATCAATGCGGGTATCATTCGTAATCTGGTTCAGCAGGTTGCTAAAACTTGTCCAAAAGCATTAATTGGAATTATTACCAACCCAGTTAATACCACGGTAGCAATCGCCGCTGAGGTACTGAAAAAAGAAGGGGTGTACGATAAGAACCGCCTGTTTGGTGTCACAACCCTGGATATCATTCGCTCCAACACCTTTGTGGCTGAACTCAAGGGCAAGAAAGTAGAAGAAATAGAAGTTCCTGTTATTGGTGGGCACTCTGGTGTGACTATTCTGCCTCTGTTGTCGCAAATCCCAGGTGTTAGCTTCACTGATGAAGAAGTTGAAGCATTGACCAAGCGTATCCAGAATGCGGGTACTGAGGTTGTTGAAGCGAAAGCGGGTGGCGGTTCTGCAACACTCTCTATGGGACAAGCAGCGGCTCGTTTGGGACTGTCACTGATCCGTGGCTTGCAAGGTGAAAGCCATGTTGTTGAGTGCAGCTATGTTGAAGGTGATGGCAAATATGCCCGTTTCTTCGCACAGCCTGTTCGCTTAGGTAAAAATGGTATCGAAGAACGTTTAGATATTGGCAAGTTGAGTGACTTCGAACAGAAAGCATTGGATAACATGCTGGATGTTTTGAAGAAAGATATCGAATTAGGCGAAAAGTTTATTAATGGCTAATTCATTTATTAATGATTTATTAATATACGAATTAAGTTAAATATATTAGATAACTAAAACCGCTAGTTAGAAATAACTAGCGGTTTTTCTTTCAATAGTTATATTGATAGTTAATTATTCTTTTTCTCTCTAACTTTTCTTTCCAATAGTTCTCCTGTATGGGGATCGAAATAGCGGCTTGGCCATATTTCAGACGGATGTAGTTCTAAGTAATTCGCTATTATCCATTCTCCCTTGGGCCACGGGCGAGAAAGTGTATTCGCCAAAGTTGATGAACTCAGTCCTGCCGCACGAGAAACGGCAGCTAATGTCGTTCCTCGTTTACGTAAAGCGGCAATAATATCAGCAGGATGCCAATCCGATTTCATAGAAATCATTTTTTTAATCCTTTTCTATTAAATTTGAAGCCACATTAGTGGTATAACTAAAGCGTTAATGTGAAATTAATAACGAACATGAACCTGTTATTAAGAAAGTAAAATAACATTATTTTTTCTAAAAATGTTTCTAATTTTTTCTTAATAACTTCTTTTTTGAACTTGGTTACAAAAATAGAGAAACATTATGAAAAAAGAGTGGTATACGGCAATGGAGCTGACCGGTGTAGGTGAGTTACCTAGATCACCACAAGGAGTTAATGCCAGGGCAAAACGTGAAGAGTGGTTAAGGCAAAAGCGGCCAGGTATCCAGGGAAGAGCGATTGAATACCATTACTCTTGTTTTCCTAAATCAACGTTAGAAGCTTTAGAGCTTCATGAAACACCAGCGGAATATCAGGTTCAGAAACAAGATCCTTTATCCATTTGGGTAAGTGCATTTAATTTACTCACCGAGGAAGAGAAGGAGGCCATTACCGAAGTGATATTACGAGACGGCATAAGAAGCTTTTTGGAAAAAATCATAGCTACTCGAGACAGCTTTTGAAAGGCCAAGTGCTTAAAATTTGGTTTTATCGTCACTGCTCCAGTATCAAGCGAGGAGAAAGAGATGAAAAAAGAGTGGTATTCTGCAAAAGAACTCATCGGCCTCGCAGGGCTGCCATCATCTCCCCAAGGAGTCAATCTGATGGCAAGACGCGAGGGCTGGGAACAACGCCGTAAGCGTGGCGTACAAGGTAAAGCGCTTGAATATAATGTCAACAGCTTGCCCGAAGAAGTCGTGAATGTACTGACAGTCAGTGAAAGTTCGGTCGAATATTACCGCAATAAGCGACAAGACCCATTTATGATCTGGGTAGAGGCTTATTACCAGTTGAGTAAATCCGAAAGAGAACGAATGGTTAAATTTATTTTGAGAAAAGGGCTAGCCAGCCTTGTCCAATATGTCGGCATTCATGATTTTGATAATAAAGACAGCGCCCTAGATTGAATGATCTGGGGCACTGATTCAGTTTTAGGAAAGTCGCTGTACAGCGACATGAGCCAATCCCTCAAGAGCCGCCTTGTATGGAGAATCTTCCAGTGACTGCAATGCTGAAATGGCCTTATCAGCTTCTTCTTCTGCCCTCTGGCGGGTGTATTTAAGTGAACCACACTGTTTCATCGTTGCCAGAACAGTATCCAGCAAATGGCGGCCATTACCTTGTTCAATAGCACTTCGGATCAACGCGGATTGTTCCGGTGTTCCGTGATTCATGGCGTGCAAAAGAGGCAATGTGGGTTTGCCTTCGTTTAAGTCATCTCCGGTATTCTTACCAAGCGTACTGTTATCTGAATCATAATCCAGCAGATCATCAATTAATTGAAATGCGGTGCCAAGATAACGGCCATAATCACGTAGTGCTATTTCTTGTTCAGGAGTGGCATTGGCGAGAATGGCGGCTGAATGCGCAGCGACTTCAAACAGGCGGGCGGTTTTACTGTAAATGACCCTCATATAGTCATCTTCTGAAATATTAGGATCATTGCAGTTCATCAACTGCATGACTTCGCCTTCAGCGATGACATTGGTAGCATCAGACATCAATTTTAATACGCGCATGGAGTCGAGATCGGTCATCATTTGAAATGAACGCGTATAGATAAAATCGCCCACCAAGACACTGGCTGCATTGCCATAAATGGAATTGGCTGTTGCCTTACCACGGCGCATGTCAGATTCATCAACGACATCATCATGTAGTAGTGTTGCCGTGTGGATGAATTCAATCAAAGCAGCAACTTTGATGTATTTTTCGTCTTGGCAATGAAGGGCCTTACCTGCCAGTACGGCAATCATTGGCCGAATGCGTTTGCCACCGCCGCTGATGATGTAATATCCAAGTTGGTTGATCAGCGCAACATCAGAATTTAATTGGTTAAGAATGGTTTCATTAACCGCTGCCATATCATCAGCGGTGAGTTTAATTATCGATTCTAAATTCATGTTTTGGCTTTGGACTCTGATTCAGAGCTGTGCTCATTAATTAGCATATCAATAGATATCAAGATATATTGATTGTACTTGAAAAACCGTTCAAATAAATGACAATTGAAAAACTCTGTTTTTTTCTCATCTGTTCTAATTCTGCACTTGTCTTCCAAGTGGTTTTTGCGTAGAATTCGCGCCCTATTGTGAATATTTTATAGCGCGCTCTGGAAAGCATTTTTAGGGGGTGCGCGGAAAGCGGAGTTTATATGTACGCAGTTTTCCAAAGTGGTGGTAAACAACACCGAGTAAGCGAAGGCCAAACAATTCGCTTGGAAAAGCTGGACATCGCAACAGGTGAAACTGTTGAGTTTGACCAGGTGCTGATGGTCGCTAACGGCGAAGACATCAAAATCGGCGCTCCAGTAGTTGAAGGCGTTAAAGTTAAAGCTGAAGTTGTAGCTCACGGTCGTGGCGAGAAAGTTAAAATTGTTAAGTTTCGTCGTCGTAAACACAGCCGTAAGCAGCAGGGCCACCGTCAGTGGTTCACCGATGTTAAAATCACTGGCATCGCTTAAGATTTTAGGAGAGCAGATTAATGGCACACAAAAAGGCTGGCGGCTCGACTCGTAACGGTCGCGATTCTGAAAGTAAACGTCTGGGTGTAAAACGCTTTGGTGGTGAGTCTGTTTTGGCAGGTAGCATCATCGTTCGTCAACGTGGTACTAAATTCCACGCAGGCAACAACGTAGGTTGTGGCCGTGACCACACCCTGTTCGCATTAGCTGACGGGAAAGTTAAGTTCGAAGTTAAAGGTTCAAAAAACCGTAAATTTATCAGCATCGAAGCTGAATAAGTTTTTTGCATCTTGATCGAATCAGAAGCCCTGCAATGTGTGTTGCGGGGCTTTTTATTATTTTGGATTACGCCATCTCTGGGTACTAGCTGCCATCCAGCTTTACAGTGGCTATCCTACGGAGAAAAATGATGAAATTTGTAGATGAAGCCAGGATTCTGGTTGTAGCGGGAGATGGTGGCAATGGTTGCGTCAGCTTCCGTCGTGAGAAATATATTCCAAAAGGTGGACCGGACGGCGGCGACGGTGGTGATGGCGGTGATGTCTACCTGCTGGCAGACGAAAACCTTAATACGCTGATTGATTACCGTTTTGAAAAATCCTTCCGCGCTGAACGTGGCCAGAATGGACAAAGCCGCGATTGTACGGGTAAACGTGGTCAGGACATTACGATTAAGGTTCCGGTCGGCACTCGTGTACGTGATGTTGCTACGGGCGAAGTGCTTGGGGATATGCTGCGCCATGAACAGCGTTTTATGGTAGCCAAAGGGGGTTTCCACGGCCTTGGCAATACCCGTTTTAAATCTTCGGTAAATCGTGCCCCACGTCAAAGAACGATGGGAACGCCCGGAGAAAGTCGTGAGCTGATGTTGGAACTGATGCTGTTGGCTGATGTGGGAATGCTGGGGATGCCAAATGCAGGCAAATCTACCTTTATTCGTGCTGTATCGGCCGCAAAACCGAAAGTCGCTGATTATCCATTTACAACCTTGGTGCCAAGCCTTGGCGTTGTGCGTATGGATAACGAGCAAAGTTTTGTCGTCGCCGATATCCCTGGGCTGATTGAAGGTGCATCAGAAGGCGCTGGATTGGGTATTCGTTTCTTGAAGCATTTGGAACGTTGCCGCGTATTGCTACATTTGATTGATCTCTTCCCGATCGATGAATCCGATCCGGTTGAAAACGCCCGTATCATCATCAAAGAGCTGCATAATTACAGTGAAAAACTGGCAGGAAAACCACGCTGGTTGGTTTTTAACAAAGTCGATCTTGCTGATCCAGAAGAAGCCAAGCAGCGGGCAAAAGCTATCGCTGATGAGCTGGGTTGGGAAGGCGATTATTACATGATTTCAGCCGTGAATCGTCAGGGAGTGAAAGAGCTTTGCTGGGACATTATGGAGTTCATGAAGGCGCAGCCTCGCAGTATGGAAGCGTCGGAAGAGTCCCAACCTGAAAAAGTTGAATTTATGTGGGATGACTACCATAAAGAGCAGTTACAGCAAGCATCTGACGACGAAGATTGGGATGATGACTGGGACGAAGAAGATGACGAAGGCGTTGAGTTTATTTATAAACGCTAATCTTCCGTAACCATTTGAATATAAAAAAAGGGCGCCAAATACAGCGCCCTTTTTTTGATCAAGTTCTTCTTACCAAAACTGAGCCAACTCAGTGACTTTGATATAACGATTTATATAAATTGTGTTCAAAACGCGATAATGGAACACGGCGGGTTCGTTGATCTTCTGGAGGAACAGAGTATGCAGAGACAAACTGGACAAAAGCAATTTGTTGTCCACTGGCGGCAGTCATAAACCCTGCAAGATTATAAACTCCTTGTAATGATCCCGTTTTGGCAAAGACTTTACCATCAAGCCCTGATTCATGCAGGCCAGGACGGTAGGCCAACGTGCCATCATATCCCGCTTTGGGCAACATGGAGATGAAGTCCAATTCATCATTGTGTTGAGCAATAAATTGCAATATTTCCATCATGGTTGTGGCAGCGATTAAATTGTGGCGTGAAAGGCCAGAACCATCCACCATGATAGTATTGCCTAAGTCAATACCCGCTTTCTGTTTCAGGATCTGGCGGACTGCGTCGGAACCTGCTCGCCATGTCCCTGGAATGTTGAAATAGCGGTGGCCGAGGGTACGAAAGAGGGTATCCGCAATCATGTTATCTGATTTTTTCAACATGATTTCGAGCATCTTATGTAGTGGTGCAGATTGATTTACAGCGAGGATCTTTTCTGGTTGCTTAGGCGTTGACTGGAGCCGGATATGGCCTTTTAACTCAATACCGGCAATTTTCAGTTCATTCTTGAGTATCTTACCGGCATAGCTGGACCCATTCTGGATAGCAAATGCCAATGGCAATGGTTCGTCACGTTGTGTCAGGCAACCTGTAAGGGTATATCGATTCAAATCACCCGATGTAACATCAAATTCACAATACTTCGCTTCTGGAGAACCCTTAGCCAAAGTTTTGACTTCACTCAGTACATTAACGGGATAAAAAGAGGGGACACGGACAGATGCCAGTTCGCCAGGTTGTTCTGAGCTGTAGAGTGAAACAGAAAAGCAGTTTTTATCCACGATGGCTGCTGATGGAGGGGCGCTGAAACATTGGGTCATATCGTTCCATATCCAGCCTGGGGCTTTATCATGGCTGGAGAAAATCGAAATATCTATAACGAGGTCTCCATCAATCTGTTTTATGCCAGATTGTTTTAAGGACTCCACCATGTTGCGCAGTTGTGAACGTGTTAGCATGGGATCACCAACAAAGCGAGCCGTTAGATTACCTTCTAATACGCCATCTGAAACATTAGCATCACTTTCCAGTGTTGTGATAAAACGGTAATCCTTACCAAGCTGTAGTAATGCTGCCAATGCTGTCACAATTTTTTGTGTACTGGCAGGTAAAGCCATTTGTTGCCCGTGATAATCAATTAAGGGATTTTTTGCGCCAACGGTTTGGGCAATAAATGAAAAATTAGTCCCTGTAGGCAAATATTGGGCGCTTTTCTCAATAGGAGAGATATCAGAAGAGGCGTTTGCGCTGAAAATGCTTAGGCTCAAACTGAGCATACAAGCTATTCTGCTGGTCATTTTTAAAAGAGCCATAGATCCCGCATATGAAGGTGATGTATTCCAGAAATATTTGTATTAATCATACTAAGGTACAATTGAAAGGAAAAGTAAACGATGATCCATCATCAACTCTACGTTAGAATGATAGATCGACAGGTAAGTATGCCTGTGGACTTCAGATTGTGCTGAATTACACTTCTTTTTTTAAGTATCTATAAGCCTGCCTGATAAGGTGTGCTCATTGTGCTGTTATTAAAAAATGCGCTGTTATTACAAAAAATCAGGAAGATGTTGTTTGGGCTTAGGATTAATTTAGAGGTTGAATAAATGAAACAAATTCCGATGACGGTACGTGGCGCGGATAAATTGCGCGAAGAATTAGAACATTTGAAAAATGTACGTCGGCCTCAAATTATTGCCGCAATTGCTGAGGCTCGTGAGCACGGTGATTTGAAAGAAAATGCGGAATATCATGCTGCTCGTGAGCAGCAAGGTTTCTGTGAAGGCCGTATTCAGGAAATTGAGGCTAAACTTTCCAATGCACAGGTGATTGATGTTAGAAAGATGACTAACAATGGCCGAGTGATTTTTGGAGCAACGGTAACGGTATTGAACTTGGATTCCGATGAAGAGCAGACCTACCGTATCGTCGGTGATGATGAAGCCAATATTAAAGAAAATCTTCTTTCAGTGAATTCGCCGATTGCCCGTGGTTTGATTGGTAAAGAAGTGGATGATGTTGCTGTAATTTCTACTCCTGGCGGCCAAGTGGAATTCGAAGTTTTGAACGTAGATTATATCTAATACACCATGAGCAAATAAAAAAGGCCAGATTTTGGCCTTTTTTATCAAGGTAAATATACCCATCGTCTTTCAAGATGCATTTTATATCTCCCCGCTACGCGAGGAGATATAAACAATTACATTGATTTGCAAGCCGCAACTTGAAATTCATTGGGTATAAATTAATATGGCACTTTTGTATAAATATGCCGTGATTATTTAGGTAGACTAATCTTGCGTTCTTCTGATGGACGGTAGAGAACTAACATTTTGCCAATGATCTGCACGTTATGTGCACCAGTTTCACGAACAATCGCTTCAGCGATCAAAGTTTTTATTTCGCGGTCTTCGCCTGCGACTTTGACTTTGATAAGCTCGTGATGCGAAAGAGTTTGTTCAATTTCAGCCAATACGCCTTCGGTCAGCCCATTGTTGCCGATCATAACGACAGGCTTTAATGAATGAGCGAGACTTTTCAGGTATTGGATTTGTTTCTTGTTAAGAGTCATCGTTTTTTTGCTTAGTTGGGATTGAAAACGATATATTCTACCGCCATCTCATATCTATCACCATAAAAGTATGGTGTGGTTTGATAAGAGAGCGCAAAAAATAAGGCGCCTATTAGTAGAGTTGGAAAAAACAATGGCCAATAAAAAACGCTCAGCAAGCTCAAGTCGCTGGTTACAGGAACATTTTAGTGATAAATATGTTCTCCAGGCACAGAAAAAGGGGCTTCGCTCTCGCGCTTGGTTTAAACTTGATGAGATACAGCAAAGCGACAAAATCTTTAAACCGGGCATGACCGTTGTTGATTTAGGCGCTGCTCCAGGTGGTTGGTCTCAGTACGTAGTGAGTCAAATTGGTAATAGTGGGCGAGTCATTGCTTGCGATCTTTTGCCGATGGATCCGATAGTTGGAGTCGATTTCCTGCAAGGAGATTTTCGTGATGAACTTGTATTGAAAACATTACTTGAGAGAGTTGGTGATAATAAAGTCCAGGTCGTCATGTCGGATATGGCTCCTAATATGAGTGGAACCCCCGCGGTCGATATTCCCCGATCCATGTATCTGGTTGAGTTAGCGTTGGATATGTGTCGTGATGTGCTGGCCCCTGGGGGTAGTTTTATTGTCAAAGTATTTCAGGGAGAGGGCTTTGATGAATACCTGAGGGAAATACGCTCCCTTTTTGCGAAGGTAAAAGTTCGTAAACCAGAATCTTCGCGGGCACGATCACGTGAAGTATACATTGTAGCGACAGGGCGGAAAGTGTAGTACCCTGACTACTATTTGTTAACACAGTTGTAATATGAGGTTAATCCCTTGAGTGACATGGCGAAAAACCTGATTCTCTGGTTAGTCATCGCAGTTGTCTTGATGTTATTGTTCCAGAGTTTTGGTCCCGGCGATTCCAGTGGTCGTAGGGTTGATTACTCTAATTTCATCAATGAGATATCGCAGAATCAAGTAAGCGAAGTACGTATTTCGGGTCGTGACATTGATTTCACTAAGAAAGACAACAGTGGAAAATACAGCACTTATATGCCAATTCAGGATGAAAAGTTGCTGGATACCCTACTCAATAAGCAGGTAAAAGTTGTTGGTGAACCACCAGAACAGCAAGGCCTGTTGGCGACCCTCTTTATTTCATGGTTCCCAATGTTACTGCTCATTGGCGTCTGGATCTTCTTTATGCGCCAAATGCAAGGCGGTGGCGGTAAAGGAGCGATGTCTTTTGGTAAAAGCAAAGCTCGGATGTTGACGGAAGATCAGATCAAAACCACGTTTGCCGACGTTGCGGGTTGTGATGAAGCAAAAGAAGAAGTAGGCGAATTGGTTGAATACCTGCGTGAACCAGGCCGTTTCCAAAAACTGGGTGGTAAGATCCCGAAAGGCATCCTGATGGTTGGTCCTCCAGGTACGGGTAAGACATTGTTAGCGAAAGCTATTGCTGGAGAAGCGAAAGTCCCTTTCTTCACTATCTCTGGTTCTGATTTTGTTGAAATGTTCGTTGGTGTTGGTGCTTCCCGTGTTCGTGATATGTTTGAACAGGCGAAAAAAGCTGCGCCATGTATTATCTTTATTGACGAAATCGATGCAGTAGGTCGTCAGCGTGGTGCTGGTCTGGGTGGTGGACATGATGAACGTGAACAGACACTGAACCAAATGTTGGTTGAGATGGATGGTTTTGAAGGTAACGAAGGCATTATTGTTATCGCAGCGACTAACCGTCCTGATGTTCTCGATCCAGCTTTGTTACGTCCTGGCCGTTTTGACCGTCAAGTCGTTGTTGGTCTGCCGGATGTTCGTGGCCGTGAGCAAATCCTGAAAGTTCATATGCGCCGCATTCCGCTGGATACTGATATTGATGCATCAGTCATTGCGCGGGGTACACCCGGTTTCTCTGGCGCAGATTTGGCAAACCTTGTGAATGAAGCTGCCTTGTTTGCCGCTCGTGGTAACAAGCGTGTTGTTTCTATGGTTGAGTTCGAAAAAGCCAAAGATAAGATCATGATGGGTGCAGAGCGTCGTTCAATGGTTATGACGGAGGAACAGAAAGAAGCCACGGCATACCATGAAGCAGGGCATGCTATTATTGGTCGCTTAGTTCCAGAACACGATCCTGTGCATAAAGTGACGATTATTCCGCGTGGCCGTGCGTTGGGTGTGACGTTCTTCTTACCTGAAGGCGATCAAATCAGTGCAAGCCGCCAGAAGTTGGAAAGCCAAATTTCAACCCTATACGGTGGCCGATTAGCGGAAGAAATTATCTATGGTGTAGATAATGTTTCTACTGGTGCGTCCAACGATATTAAAGTGGCGACCTCTATTGCGCGTAACATGGTGACACAGTGGGGCTTTTCAGAAAAACTGGGGCCATTGCTGTATGCGGAAGAAGAGGGTGAAGTTTTCCTCGGCCGATCGGTTGCTAAGGCAAAACATATGTCTGAAGATACCGCACGTTTAATCGATCAGGAAGTGAAGGCTATCATCGATCGTAACTATTTACGTGCTCGTCAGATTCTGACGGATAATCTGGACATTCTTCATTCAATGAAAGATGCACTGATGAAGTATGAAACTATTGATGCTCCACAGATTGATGATCTGATGAATCGTACAACAGTACGTCCACCAGCAGGCTGGGAAGGTGATAAAAATGGCGGTAATAGCAATCGTCATAACACGCCATCTCCGCAGCAAACTTCAAAGCCTGCGGATGGTAATCCAACCGCATAACGTGGCTAACAATCTTGTATTAAACCCCAGGCTTGTCCTGGGGTTTTGACATTAAGGCACTTAGCGATGAAACTCACAGCCAGAGGCAGCGTCCTCGATCTTTCCTGCCCACAAGTGATGGGAATTTTAAACGTTACCCCTGATTCCTTCTCTGACGGTGGAACCCATAATACTTTTAATGCAGCATTAGAGCATGCCGCCAGGATGATCAAAGAAGGGGCAACTATTATTGATGTGGGAGGAGAATCGACTCGTCCCGGAGCAAATGAGGTAAGTGAGCAGGAAGAATTGGATCGTGTTATTCCAGTGATTGAGACGCTGGTACAACGATTTGATACCTGGATTTCTGTTGACACTTCAAAAGCTGTTGTTATGCGAGAATCAGCCAAGGCGGGAGCGCATATTATCAATGACGTCCGTGCATTGCAAGAACCTGGAGCACTTGATGCGGCAGCCCAAAGTGGCTTGCCGATTTGTCTGATGCATATGCAGGGGCAACCTCGCACAATGCAAACAGAACCTCACTATGAAGATGTTATTTCGGAAGTAAAAACCTTCCTGATACAACAAATTGAACGCTGTGCTGCGGCGGGTATCGCAAAAAACAACCTGATCCTTGATCCTGGCTTCGGTTTCGGTAAGAACTTATCGCATAATTACCAGTTATTGGCTCACTTGCAAGAATTCCATCATTTGGGATTACCTATTCTGGCAGGGATGTCACGTAAATCCATGATTGGCCAACTACTTGATGTACCACCACAGGAGCGTGTGACAGGAAGTGTTGCCTGTGCTGTGATTGCAGCGATGAAAGGTGCCCAGATTATCCGTGTGCACGATGTAAAAGAAACCGTTCAGGCAATGCAAGTCGTTCACGCAACACTGTCTGCCAATAATACCTGTACGACATACGGTATCTGAAAAGAATTCATGTTCATAGAATACAGAGTTTGTAGAATACAGAGTTTGTAGAATACAGAGTTTGTAGAATACAGAGTTTGTAAAGAACATGGTGTCAGCAAAAAACGCTGAGAGCAAAAGATTCGTTCAGCAAAGGAAAAAGAAATTTATGAGTAACCGTAAATATTTTGGTACTGACGGTATCCGTGGCAGAGTGGGAAATACTCCAATTACTCCTGATTTTGTATTAAAACTTGGTTGGGCCGCGGGAAAAGTGCTGGCGCGTCATGGTTCTCGAAAAATCATCATTGGTAAAGATACCCGAATCTCAGGTTATATGCTGGAATCTGCCCTCGAAGCTGGATTGGCGGCTGCGGGATTATCGGCATCTTTTACCGGTCCAATGCCCACTCCTGCGGTGGCATATCTGACACGTACTTTTCGTGCAGAAGCTGGCATTGTTATTTCTGCTTCCCACAACCCTTACTATGATAACGGCATTAAATTTTTCTCCATTGACGGGACTAAATTACCGGATGATGTTGAAGAAGCGATTGAAGCAGAAATGGAAAAACCTCTAACTTGTGTGGAATCTGCTGAGTTAGGGCGAGCGAGTCGGATCGTTGATGCTGCGGGTCGTTACATTGAGTTTTGTAAAGGGACATTCCCCAGTGAACAAAGTTTAAGTGGGTTGAAAGTTGTTTTGGATTGCGCCAATGGTGCGACCTACCATATTGCCCCGAATGTGCTCAGAGAGCTGGGAGCGGAGGTGATTACCATTGGTTGTGAACCTAATGGCATCAACATCAATGAAGAATGTGGTGCAACAGATGTTCGTTTATTGCAACAGCGCGTATTGGAAGAACAGGCGCACGTTGGGCTGGCATTTGATGGCGATGGTGACCGTATCATCATGGTTGATCATCTGGGGCAAAAAGTTGATGGCGATCAGATCCTTTATATCATTGCACGTGAAGCTTTGAGACAAGGTCAGCTACGTGGTGGTGCAGTGGGTACGTTGATGAGCAATATGGGGCTAGAGTTGGCATTGAAACAGCTTGGTATTCCATTTGAACGTGCGAAAGTTGGCGACCGCTATGTGCTGGAGAAATTGCAGGAAAAAGGCTGGCGTCTGGGTGCAGAAAATTCAGGCCATGTGATTTTGCTAGACAAAACCACAACAGGAGATGGCATTGTGGCTGGGTTGCAAGTCTTGAGTGCAATGGTACGCAATAATATGAGCCTGCATGATCTGTGCAGTGGCATGAAACTTCTGCCACAAATTTTGGTTAACGTTCGCTTTGCAGGTAATGCCGATCCTCTGCAATCAGAATCAGTGCTTGAAACCGTAAAATCAGTTGAGACTGAATTAAATGGCCGTGGTCGTGTTCTGCTGCGTAAATCAGGTACAGAACCATTGATTCGTGTCATGGTGGAAGGTGAAGATGAAGAGCAAGTCACGGCATTGGCGCATCGTATTGCTGATGCTGTGAAAAAAATCGGTTGATTTGTTGATTTTTTACTCGAACAGCGCCAGGATTTAAAATTAATCTTGCGTGTCTGATACGCTTTGGTTAGTATTCACACCCGCTCAATAAGTTAATTTTTCTAATTTTGTGAGCGGGTGATGCAACATAAGGTCGCTATGAAATTGTGGTAAACACCACGAGGAAACGGGTACAACATATGTATGAAGCTCTTTTAGGTATATTCTTGCTGGTTGGTATCGGGCTAATCGCTCTGGTTCTGCTACAGCAGGGTAAAGGTGCTGATATGGGTGCTTCTTTCGGCGCGGGTGCATCTAACACGCTATTTGGTTCATCGGGTTCCGGTAATTTTATGACCCGCATGACGGCAGTTTTTGCTACGTTGTTCATTGTTATCAGCCTGATTCTCGGTAACATGACCAGTAACAAAACGGGTTCTGGCAGCAAATGGGATAACCTTGCCGATCCTGTGAAAGTTGAAAAACAGGCAGAAGTTCCGGTAACGCCAGCAAAACCAAATAGTGATATCCCACAGTAACATTCAGTAACAGAATTGAAATAGGGTTGTTGGTTTTAACGATGTGTTTAGATAACCATTAAAATAACAAACCTATAAAATCAGTGCCGAGGTGGTGAAATTGGTATACACGCTACCTTGAGGTGGTAGTGCCTAAACAACGGGCGTACGGGTTCAAGTCCCGTCCTCGGCACCATTAATCTAGAAACTTGCGTTTTTAGTATTATCAGCGTAAGATTTGCCACGTTTTCGAACGCGGGATGGAGCAGCATGGTAGCTCGTCGGGCTCATAACCCGAAGGTCGTCGGTTCAAATCCGGCTCCCGCAACCACTTCTTAACAACCTGTATCTTTTCAACAGAAATAATTCAGCAGCCATTGAAATATCGATCCCTGATTTGACAGGTTGCTTTGGAAGGTATAGAAAAGAAGTAGGTTGAGACCGCTGGCAGTAAATAGGGTCCAGTTGCATAAAGCCCCGGGTGTCGGGGTTTTTTGTTATTTGACAGCAGAATTACTGGGCTAATATAGCCCTTTTTTTATGTCTTGGGGGTGGGCTTGTCCACATTAGAGCAAAAATTAACAGAGATAATTTCAGCACCAGTTGAAGCTTTGGGTTTTGAATTAGTTGGCCTGGAGTTTATTCGCGCTCGTGTATCAACGCTGCGGGTCTATATCGATAGTGAGGAGGGTATCACTGTTGATAATTGTGCTGATGTTAGCCACCAGGTCAGTGCAGTGCTTGATGTTGAAGATCCGATTCCAGGGCTTTATAACCTGGAAATATCTTCACCAGGGCTTGAACGTCCACTGTTTAAGGCTGAACATTACCAGCGCTTTATTGGTGAAGATGTCAGTTTGGTTTTACGCATGGCAATGCAGAACCGTCGCAAATGGCAAGGTATCATCAAGTCAGTTGATGGTGAAATGATTACGGTTACGGTGGATGGAAAAGACGAAGTGTTCGCACTGAGCAACATCCAGAAAGCGAACCTGGTACCCCACTTTTAAAGTTCGGATGAGGCAACTAGGATGAATAAAGAAATTCTGGCTGTTGTGGAAGCGGTTTCTAATGAAAAATCACTCCCTCGCGAAAAAATCTTCGAAGCATTAGAGATTGCACTGGCGACAGCCACCAAGAAAAAGTATGAGCAGGAAATCGACGTCCGCGTTTGTATCGATCGTAAATCAGGTGATTTTGATACCTTCCGTCGCTGGTTAGTTGTTGACGAAGTGACTCAGCCAACGCGCGAAATTACGCTGGAAGCGGCAAAATTTGACAACCCAGAGATTGAACTGGGTGGTTATATTGAAGATCAAATTGAATCAGTGACCTTTGACCGCATTACGACTCAAACGGCAAAACAGGTTATCGTACAGAAAGTACGTGAAGCTGAGCGTGCGATGGTTGTTGATCAATTCCGTGAGCAGCAAGGTGAAATCGTGACCGGTCAGGTCAAAAAAGTGAACCGCGAAAATATTACCTTGGATTTAGGTAATAATGCTGAAGCGGTCATTTTACGTGAAGATATGTTGCCACGGGAAAACTTCCGCCCAGGTGACCGCGTGCGTGGTGTTCTGTATGATGTTCGTCCTGAAGCGCGTGGGGCACAGCTTTTCATTACTCGTTCTCGTCCTGAGATGTTGGTTGAGTTGTTCCGCATCGAAGTGCCTGAGATCGGTGAAGAGATCATTGAGATCAAAGCGGCTGCTCGTGATCCGGGTTCCCGTGCAAAGATCGCAGTGAAAACCAACGACAAGCGTATTGATCCTGTTGGCGCCTGTGTTGGTATGCGTGGTGCGAGGGTACAAGCCGTTTCCAGTGAACTGGGCGGTGAAAGAATTGACATTGTGTTGTGGGACGATAACCCTGCGCAGTTTGTCATTAATGCAATGGCTCCGGCAGATGTTGCATCTATTGTGGTTGACGAAGACAGCTGTACTATGGATGTTGCCGTAGAAAACAGTAATCTTGCTCAGGCGATTGGACGTAATGGTCAGAACGTTCGTCTGGCGGCGCAACTGTTGAAAAAACATCGTGGTGATGACAAATGGGAACTCA
Source organism: Xenorhabdus sp. TH1 (assembly GCF_037260955.1). Classification (NCBI taxonomy): domain Bacteria; kingdom Pseudomonadati; phylum Pseudomonadota; class Gammaproteobacteria; order Enterobacterales; family Morganellaceae; genus Xenorhabdus; species Xenorhabdus sp. TH1. The sequence continues at coordinate 3,438,520 of NZ_CP147734.1, read as the reverse complement.
ATGTCATGACTGCGGAAGAGCTACAAGCAAAACATCAGGCAGAAGCACATGCTTCTATTGATACATTTACTAAGCATCTCGACATTGATGAAGATTTCGCCACTGTATTAGTCGAGGAAGGTTTCTCTACACTAGAAGAACTGGTTTATGTGCCAATCAATGAACTTCTGGCAGTAGAGGGCCTTGATGAAGAAACCGTTGAAGTTCTTCGTGAACGTGCTAAAGCGGCCTTGACGACGCTGGAACTGGCTCAGAAAGAGAGTCTTGGTGATCAGCAACCTGCCGAAGATTTATTGAATCTGCCTGGCATGGAGCGTACTTTGGCGTTTAACCTGGCTGCCCGTGGCATCTGTACTCTGGAAGATCTTGCCGAGCAGGGTATCGACGACTTATCTGATATCGAAGGACTGAATGATGAGAAAGCAGGAGAACTCATTATGGCGGCCCGAAATATCTGTTGGTTTGGCGATGATGCATAAATAAACTGTAGCAGGAAGGAACAGAATGACAGAGGTAACCGTAAAAATACTGGCAGAAGAGATCCAGACATCGGTGGAACGTCTAATCCAGCAATTTGCTGATGCTGGCATTCAGAAAACCGCAACTGACTCTGTTTCCCAGAAAGAAAAAGAAGCTTTGCTGGCCCACCTGAACCGCGAACAAGGCGGTTCTGGCGGTCAGCCAGGTAAATTGACACTACAGCGTAAAACGCGCAGTACACTGAACGTTCCTGGCACCGGTGGCAAAAGTAAATCGGTAGCGATTGAAGTCCGCAAAAAACGCACATATGTAAACCGCGATGCCATTGAACAGGCTAAAGCGGAAGAGCAGGCAAAGCGTGAGGCGGAAGAGCAGGCTCGGCGCGAGGCAGAAGAGAAGGCGCGGCTTGAAGCTGAAGCGAAAAAACTCGCGGAAGAGCAAGCTAAACGTGAAGCTGAAGAAAAGGCAAAACGTGAAGCGGAAGAGAGCGCTCGACGTGAAGCAGAAGAAAAAGCCAAACGTGAAGAGGCTAAACTGTCTCAGCGTGAGGCGGCGGAAAAAGAAAAAGTGACTAAGCAACATACCGAAAACAATCAAAAATCAGTTCAGAATCATTCTGCCGCGCTAAATGAAAAAGCGCGTCGTGAGGCTGAAGCTGCAACTTTAAAACGTAAAGCTGAAGAAGAAATGCGCCGTAAGGTGGAAGAGGAAGCGAAACGTGTTGCAGAAGAAGCGCGTCGAATGGCAGAGGAGAACCAAGACAAATGGTCTTATGACTCTGATAACAGTGACAATAGTGACTACCACATAACCACTTCCCGCTATGCCCGTGATGCGGAAGATGAAAATGACGCCAAAGTAGAAGGCGATCGTCGTTCCCGCTCCCGCGGCGGTAAATCCCGCCAGAAGAAGAATAATAAACATTCTGAATCGAAAGCTGATCGCGAAGAAGCTCGTGCTGTGGGTCGTACCAAAGGTAAGCAACGTAAGCCTAGTGCTTTACAACAGAGCTTCACGAAACCTGTTGCTGCGGTTAACCGCGACGTTGTGATTGGTGAGACAATTACTGTTGCCGAACTGGCTAACAAAATGGCCGTTAAAGGTGCTCAGGTCATTAAGACCATGATGAACATGGGCGCAATGGTCACCATCAACCAAGTGATCGACCAAGAAACCGCGCAACTGGTTGCCGAAGAAATGGGGCACAAAGTTATCCTGCGTCGTGAAAACGAACTGGAAGAAGCGCTGATGAGCGATCGTGATACGGGTGAAACACAGGCGGAACCTCGTGCGCCAGTTGTGACCATCATGGGGCACGTTGACCACGGTAAAACTTCTCTGCTGGACTATATCCGTTCCACTAAAGTGGCGTCTGGCGAGGCGGGTGGTATTACCCAGCACATTGGTGCGTATCATGTGAAAACTGAAAAAGGCATGATCACTTTCCTGGATACCCCAGGCCATGCTGCGTTTACCTCCATGCGTGCACGTGGTGCAAAAGCAACAGATATCGTTGTTCTGGTTGTCGCAGCGGATGATGGTGTGATGCCACAGACCGTAGAAGCTATCCAGCATGCTAAAGCGGCCAACGTACCTGTTGTTGTTGCTGTGAACAAGATCGATAAACCAGAAGCTGATCCGGATCGCGTGAAGAATGAATTGTCGCAATACGGCATCATTTCAGAAGAGTGGGGCGGTGAAAACCAGTTCATCAATGTATCTGCTAAAGCTGGTATTGGTATCGATGAGTTGTTGGAAGCCATTTTGCTTCAATCTGAAGTGCTTGAACTGAAAGCGGTACGCACTGGTATGGCGAATGGTGTGGTCATTGAATCCTTCCTGGATAAAGGCCGCGGCCCAGTTGCAACCATTCTGGTTCAATCCGGTACGCTGAACAAAGGCGATATCGTTCTGTGTGGCTTCGAATATGGCCGTATCCGTGCGATGCGTAACGAACTTGGCCGTGAAGTGACCTCGGCTGGCCCATCTATCCCAGTGGAAATTTTGGGGCTGTCCAATGTGCCATCTGCGGGTGATGAAGCAACTGTTGTTCGTGATGAGAAAAAAGCGCGTGAAGTGGCCTTGTATCGTCAGGGTAAATTCCGCGAAGTGAAATTGGCTCGTCAGCATAAAGCTAAGTTGGAAAATATCTTCGCTAACTTAGAAGAAGGCAAGGTATCTGAACTGAACATTGTTCTGAAAACGGATGTTCAAGGTACATGTGAAGCAATCAGTGATTCACTGCTGAAATTGTCTACTGATGAAGTTAAAGTGAAAATCATCGGTTCTGGTGTGGGTGGTATCACTGAAACTGATGCGACACTGGCAGCGGCATCTGAAGCAATTATTCTGGGCTTTAACGTTCGTGCTGATGCTTCTGCACGCCGTATCATTGAAAACGAAAACCTGGATCTACGTTACTATTCCGTTATCTATAACCTGATTGATGAGATCAAACAGGCGATGAGCGGTATGCTGGCACCAGAATACAAACAGCAGATCATGGGTCTTGCCGAAGTTCGTGATGTATTTAAGTCACCGAAATTTGGTGCGATTGCGGGTTGTATGGTGACAGAAGGTTCCATCAAGCGTAATAATCCGATCCGCGTACTGCGTGATAACGTTGTTATTTACGAAGGTGAGTTGGAATCCTTGCGTCGCTTTAAGGATGACGTTAACGAAGTCCGTAATGGTATGGAATGTGGTATCGGTGTGAAGAACTACAATGATGTTCGCGTTGGTGACATGATTGAAGTCTTTGAAGTGATTGAAGTTAAACGCTCCATCGATTAATACCGTTATTTATCAATAGATTCATTCCATTCTTGGGGGGCTTCATGCCCCCCAAAATGTCAGGAGATATAACAATGGCAAGAGAATTTAGTCGTACTCAGCGCGTTGCACAGGAAATGCAAAAAGAAATTGCCATCATTTTACAGCGTGAAATCAAAGATCCCCGTATTGGAATGGCGACAGTCTCTGGTGTTGAGGTTTCTCGCGATCTGGCTTATGCCAAAGTATTTGTTACCTTTCTGAATGTGCTGGTGGATGGGCATGATTCAGAGATGGTTAAAGAGGGTATCAAGGCATTGAACGAAGCCTCTGGTTTTATTCGTTCCCTGCTGGGTAAAGCGATGCGCCTGCGTATCATTCCTGAACTGACATTCTCTTATGACAGTTCTTTGGTGGAAGGGATGCGGATGTCGAATTTGGTTAGTAACGTCGTTAAAAACGATGAGAAGCGTCGCGCATTTGCGGATCACAATGAGGAAAAATGATGGGGCGCCGTCGTAGAGGCCGTGCTATACACGGTGTACTGTTGCTGGATAAGCCGCAGGATATTTCCTCCAATGATGCGTTACAGAAAGTCAGACGTATTTTCAATGCCAGTAAGGCGGGCCATACTGGTGCGTTGGATCCATTAGCGACAGGCATGTTGCCGATTTGTCTGGGGGAAGCGACTAAGTTTTCCCAATTCTTGCTGGATTCTGACAAACGCTATCGTGTGATTGCCCGTTTAGGGCAGCGCACGGATACGTCGGATTCACATGGAACAATCATCAGTGAGCGTGACGTAAAAATCACCGAATCTCAGCTTAATGCTGCATTGGAGCAATTCCGTGGTGATACCATGCAGGTTCCTTCCATGTACTCTGCATTGAAACATCAAGGAAAACCGCTATACGAATATGCCCGTCAGGGAATTGAAGTGGAGCGGGAAGCGCGTCCTATCACTGTTTATGAATTGCAATTCATTCGCTGGGAAGGGAATGAATTGGAATTGGAAATACACTGTTCCAAGGGAACTTACATTCGTACCATCATTGATGATTTAGGGGAGCTTTTGGGCTGTGGCGCGCATGTCATTTATCTGCGTCGCTTGCAGGTTGCCAACTATCCCAATCAAAGAATGGTAACGTTGGAACAGTTATATGAGTTAAAACAACAGGCTGAAGATCAAGAAATTGAGGCGTGGGAATTGCTTGATCCATTATTGTTACCTATGGATACCGCCGTGGTTCATTTTCCTGTCATTCACTTAACATCTGTCGTTGCGTCGTATTTCAAACAAGGCCAGCCAGTTCGCAGCAAACATAATTTGGCTTCAGATGAATGGGTGAGGGTGACCGAAGGAGATGAAAATAAATTCATCGGCATTGCCATGATCGATGATGATGGACTCGTGGCTCCACGCCGTCTGGTTGTTGAAACGGAATAATGATAGCAATAGACAAGGAATTACAGCAGGTAAATTGAATTGGGGCGCAGAATGACGGTGATTGTGCTGTCTTGCGCTTCATCTATTTGCAGCGTAGAATACCGCGTCTGTACATGAGTGGCTGAATTAGAGATCGGCACTCGTCATTTTAAATTACTTATTTGGAGTTATACTATGTCTCTAAGTACTGCTGCAAAAGCGCAAATTATTGCTGAATTTGGCCGTGGCGCTAACGACAGTGGTTCCAGCGAAGTTCAGATCGCATTGCTGACTGCTGACATCAACCACCTGCAAGGCCACTTTGCAGAGCACAAAAAAGATCACCACAGCCGTCGTGGTCTGCTGAGAAAGGTTGCACAGCGTCGTAAGCAGCTGGACTACCTGAAGCGTAAAGATGTTGCACGCTATACTGCTCTGATTGAGCGTCTGGGACTGCGTCGCTAATTGATGAGTTTCAGTGGAAAGGGGCCTAATCGGGCCCCTTTTCTTCTAGGAAACGGAATTGATAGGTAACAGAAAATTTAATCCACTGTTTTTGCACCGTTTCTAAAATTTGAACCTCTTCCGCTACAGTGACTCGCGCGGCTAATGAGAGTCCTCAAAACAGTGAGCACTGTCATTAGTCGTGAGGGTGTAGCAAGAAGAGAAAATCCATTGTTGCCAGTTTCTTAAATTGGCAACACTAACAAAGGAAAATTATTTTGCTTAATCCGATTGTTCGTAAATTCCAGTATGGTCAGCACACTGTGACCATCGAAACTGGCATGATGGCTCGTCAGGCGACAGCCGCTGTTATGGTAAATATGGATGACACAGCGGTATTTGTCACCGTTGTCGGTCAAAAGAAAGTCAAAGCAGGTCAGGATTTCTTCCCTCTGACCGTTAACTATCAGGAGCGTACTTACGCTGCTGGCCGTATTCCGGGAAGTTTTTTCCGTCGCGAAGGCCGTCCGGGGGAAGGTGAAACATTAGTTGCCCGTCTTATCGACCGCCCTCTACGCCCTCTGTTTCCAGAAGGTTTCCTGAATGAAGTTCAAATCATCGCGACCGTCGTTTCTGTTAACCCACAAGTCAACCCTGATATCGTTGCCATGATCGGCTCTTCTGCTGCGCTGGCATTATCTGGTATCCCATTCAATGGCCCAATTGGTGCTGCACGCGTGGGTTACATTAACGATCAGTACGTACTGAACCCAACCAGTGATGAACTGAAACACAGCCGTTTGGATCTGGTTGTTGCAGGTACAAACAACGCGGTGCTGATGGTTGAGTCCGAAGCGGAACTGCTGACTGAAGAGCAAATGTTGGGTGCGGTTGTGTTTGGTCACGAGCAGCAACAGATTGTGATTGATAACATCAATGCACTGGCTGCTGAAGCAGGTAAAGAGAAATGGGACTGGGCGCCAGAGCCTGTTAATCAACCTCTGCACGATCGTATTGCAGAATTGGCTGAAAGTCGTCTGGGTGATGCTTATCGCATTACTGAGAAGCAGGAACGTTACGCTCAGGTTGATAATATCAAAGAAGAAGTCACTGCGGTTATCCTGGCAGAATTTGCAGAAAAAGGCGTTGAACTGGAAGAAACTGAGGTGCTTGAAGTTCTCGCTACTCTGGAGAAAAATGTTGTTCGTAGCCGTGTTCTGCGTGGTGAACCGCGTATTGATGGCCGTGAAAAAGACATGGTTCGTGCTCTTGACGTTCGCACAGGTGTACTGCCACGTACTCATGGTTCATCCCTGTTTACCCGTGGTGAAACTCAGGCACTGGTAACAGCAACATTAGGCACAGAGCGTGATGCTCAAGTTATCGATGAGCTGATGGGTGAGCGTACCGATCGCTTCCTGTTCCACTATAACTTCCCTCCGTACTCTGTTGGTGAAACGGGTATGGTCGGTTCACCAAAACGTCGTGAAATTGGTCACGGTCGTCTGGCGAAACGTGGTGTATTGGCTGTGATGCCAGGCATCAACGAATTCCCATATACTGTTCGTGTGGTATCTGAAATTACTGAATCCAACGGTTCTTCCTCTATGGCTTCTGTCTGTGGTGCATCACTGGCGTTGATGGATGCCGGTGTACCGATTAAGGCAGCCGTTGCGGGTATCGCGATGGGGCTGGTGAAAGAAGGCGAAAACTTTGTTGTTCTGTCTGACATTTTGGGTGACGAAGATCACCTGGGTGACATGGACTTTAAAGTTGCGGGTAGCCGTGATGGTATCAGCGCATTGCAAATGGACATCAAAATCGAGGGTATCACCCGTGAAATCATGCAAATTGCGCTGAATCAGGCTAAAGGTGCTCGCTTGCATATTCTGAGTGTGATGGAGCAGGCAATTCATAGCCCACGCAATGATATTTCTGAATTTGCACCACGTATCCACACTATCAAGATCAATCCAGACAAGATCAAAGATGTGATTGGTAAAGGCGGTTCTGTGATCCGCGCATTGACGGAAGAAACCGGGACAACCATTGAAATTGAAGACGATGGCACAGTGAAGATTGCAGCGACTGACGGTGACAAAGCACGTCATGCTATCAGACGTATCGAAGAAATCACTGCGGAAGTTGAAGTGGGTCGTATTTATGCTGGTAAAGTAACTCGCATTGTTGATTTTGGTGCATTTGTTGCTATCGGTGGTGGTAAAGAAGGGCTGGTACACATTTCTCAGATCGCTGAAAAACGTGTCGAGAAAGTCACTGATTATCTGCAAATTGGGCAAGAAGTTCCGGTGAAAGTGCTGGAAATTGACCGTCAGGGACGTATCCGCCTGAGCATGAAAGAAGCTGTGATTACCACTGATGTGGAACTGCAATCACCGGAATCATCAGTAGAATAAATTTGACGTAAAGAGCGGCGTCCTGTAAAAAGGGCGCCGTTTATCTCAGTAAATTTTGAATTATTGTTCTTAGTAATAATAGTTCGAAAGATGAGAGGGAGTTAATTTTGGGTAGGAAGCCTGAAATATACAATGTGGGTGGAGTAATAGGGCATTTTGATTGATGTCTGGCTTCGGGAGTGGGAAATGAATTCTTTTCTGCGCTGGTGTTATGTTGCGGCTATTTTTCTCCTTGTGGGATGTAGCGGCACTGGGTGGCGTAAAAATGAAGTTATTGCTATTCCATTACAACCGACATTGCAACAAGAGGTTATTCTGGCTCGTATGGAGCAAATACTTGCGAGTCGGTCACTGACGGAAGATGAATATGCACAGCTTTTATATGAACGAGGTGTGCTGTATGATAGCCTCGGGCTGAGGGCATTGGCACAGAATGATTTTTCAGTGGCTTTGTCTATCCGCCCTGATATTCCTGAAATTTTTAATTATTTAGGAATTTATTTTACGCAGGCAGGCAATTTTGATTCTGCCTATGAAGCGTTTGATTCTGTTTTAGAGCTTGATCCAACTTACAACTACGCGCGAATGAATCGCGGCATATCACTGTATTACGGTGGCCGCTATCGATTGGCGCAGGATGATCTGCAGGCGTTTTATCAAGACGATCCAAATGATCCCTTCCGTTCGTTGTGGTTGTACCTTGTGGAAGACAAACTTGATCCTAAGGCTGCAATGACTAATTTGTCGCACCATTTTGACAAAGCGAATCGAGGGAGATGGGGCTGGAATATTGTTGAATTCTATTTAGGCAAAATCAGTGAAAAGACATTGATGGAACGCTTAAAGCAGGGTTCAACAGATAACACTTCGCTCGCTGAGCATCTCAGTGAAACTGACTTCTATTTAGGTAAACATTACCTAAGTCTGGGGGATGAGGATAGCGCTACTGCGTTATTCAAGCTGACGGTGGCTAACAATGTGCATAACTTTGTTGAGCACCGCTATGCATTGTTGGAATTGGCATTATTGGGCCAAAAACAAGATGACTTATCGGAATCGAACCAACAATAGCTGACGAACATTTTCACGACAGATTTTAAAGTCCACATCTCTGGAGATGAGGGCTTGTTTGTTCGTTTAATAACATAATTTGAGCCAGTTCACATTTTAAATGAAAATGACAGAAATTCTTTTCACTGTGTTATGTAGACTGGCCGCCATGATCAATGAGGCACCATTACATGACCACTGAGACTGAAATCTCTTTTGCTGATTTAGGTTTATCGGCACCTATCCTTTCTGCGTTGGGAGACTTGGGCTATGAGAAGCCTTCTCCTATTCAACAACAATGTATTCCTCACCTGCTGAGTGGCCGTGATGTGCTGGGTATGGCACAGACGGGCAGTGGTAAGACAGCTGCTTTCAGCTTGCCTTTATTGAATAACATTGACGCTGAACTTAAAGCGCCACAAATTCTTGTGTTAGCGCCAACCCGTGAACTGGCGGTGCAGGTTGCTGAAGCGTGTTCAGATTTTTCCAAACATATGCGCAATGTGAATGTTGTTGCACTTTACGGTGGACAGCGTTATGACGTTCAGTTACGTGCTTTGCGTCAGGGGCCACAAGTTGTGGTGGGTACACCAGGACGTTTGCTTGACCATCTGAAGCGTGGCACATTGGATCTGTCCAACCTGAAAGGTTTGGTATTAGATGAAGCTGACGAAATGTTGCGTATGGGCTTTATCGAAGATGTTGAAAACATCATGAGCCAGATCCCTGCTGAACATCAAACCGCGCTGTTCTCTGCGACAATGCCAGAAGCGATCCGTCGTATCACCCGTCGTTTCATGAATGATCCACAGGAAGTTCGCATTCAGAGCAGTGTGACAAACCGTCCTGACATTAGCCAGAGCTACTGGTCTGTTTACGGAATGCGCAAAAATGAAGCGTTGGTGCGTTTCCTGGAAGCAGAAGATTTTGATGCTGCGATTATTTTCGTGCGTACCAAGAATGCAACGTTGGAAGTTGCAGAAACGCTGGAGCGTAACGGCTACAACTCCGCGGCACTGAATGGTGACATGAACCAGGCTCTGCGTGAACAGACACTTGAGCGCCTGAAAGATGGCCGTTTGGACATTCTGATTGCGACTGATGTTGCTGCTCGTGGTTTGGATGTTGATCGTATTAGCCTGGTGGTTAACTACGACATTCCAATGGATGCTGAATCTTATGTACACCGTATCGGTCGTACTGGTCGTGCGGGTCGTGCGGGTCGTGCGCTGTTGTTTGTTGAAAACCGCGAACGTCGTTTGCTGCGTAACGTTGAACGTACCATGAAACTGACCATCCCAGAGGTTGAACTGCCAAACGCAGAGCTTCTGAGCCAGCGTCGTCTGGAGAAATTTGCGGCTAATGTTCAGAATCAACTGGAAAGCAGCGATCTGGATCAATACCGCGCCTTGCTGTCTAAGCTGGGTACTGGCGATGAGCTGGATATGGAAACATTGGCAGCAGCCCTGCTGAAAATGGCACAAGGTGAGCGCCCACTTATTCTGCCACCTGATCCAGTGCGTCGTCCTCGCCGTGAATTCAACGAGCGTGATGATCGTCGTCGCAATGGCAATAGCAATGGCTTTGGTGAGCGTGACAGAGGTGATCGTCCTCGTCGTGAGCGTCGTGACGTGGGTGATATGGAACTGTATCGCATTGAAGTTGGCCGTGATGATGGTGTTGAAGTTCGCCATATTGTGGGCGCAATTGCAAATGAAGGTGATATCAGCAGCCGTTATATCGGTAATATCAAACTGTTTGCTACCCACTCTACGATTGAGTTGCCAAAAGGTATGCCAGGGGAGTTGCTGTCTCACTTCACCCGTACTCGTATTCTGAACAAGCCAATGAATATGCAGTTGATGGGAGACGCGCAACCCTTTGAGCGCCGTGAGCGTCGCGGTGGCCGCAATGGTAATGGCGGTAATGGTGGCAATGGTCCACGTCGTGACCGTGATGGTTTCGGTAATAACGGTGGTCGTCGTTTTAACAACGAACGTCGTGGTGGTGGTGAGCGTGGTTCTTTCCGCGGTCGCGGCAACGATGAAGCACCACGTCGCCGTCAAAGCAGTGGTAATGTATAAGCACTAATCATTCATTGAATGGCTTGATTCATCGTTGCGCTAAAAATATCGCAATGGTCAATTAAATAAAGCCCTTTCTCTTAACAGAGAAAGGGCTTTTTCTATTTATTTTTTTGATTTTATTAAATATTATTTCTTGGCAATACGTTTGCTTAATTCAGCGTTAGCCTCTGCATCTGAAAGTAAGCGCTCACCTTGATGAATAACGCTTTTTCTTAACTTACCTTTGAAACCAACGTGTGCCACTTCCTGCAAAATTCGCTCTTCCACAGGACACAATCCTCCTTCACTTTGATCTAGTGGATGAATCAGTACGCGGTGTTTACACTCAAAAAGCTGCTTAATTCCTTGCAGGAAGCCATGTTGATTGAGCAGAGTATTTAATTGAAACATCGCGTTATAAAAGTCACCGATCAGCAAACGTGGGGTACTGAAATGTCCCACAATCTCCAGTTCTAGCTGATTTTTGAGGTTCTTCAGGATCATTCGGTTGGTTTTAATTTTGAGATAAAAATCTGCCAAGCGCATTTCCTTATGTTTATTTTTTGTAGGGTTAAGAAATTATTATGCCTTAAGCGGTGAGCAATTTAACCCCAATTCTTCTTTAAGCGATTTCAAATAGCGGCGATTCACTGGATACACTCATTATTTCTAACTGACTATTATGAATACCTATTTTGGCCAAAAATACTTTCCCATAATTGAGTCATGCTGGTGAAGTGTGGGTTTCTAGTGTCCGCAGGGGCAACCCACTTTTTTGGGCAGAGAGCAGATTGGCAATTCCGTCTCCTAATTATCTTTGCATTTTGTGATTAATAAACGATAAGAATTTAAGACGTTATTATCAAAGGTGGAATTTAACACCGTAAAGAGGCGTTAACAGGGTAATGTATTGATAGGAATGGGAAAGAATTATCCGCCCCTTTGGGGCGGATGCTTTAACCAAGCAATGCAACTAACTGACAAGTAACATTATTCTTCACAGATGACGTAATCATAGATTTTATCATTGATAACATGTTCAAATCCTTCGTCTATATTCACGGCGTAATGTTCATTTCTTCCTTTTTCGTCTTTTCCTACTGTGGCAGAACGGTAGGATCGATGTTCGGGCCAACCCAGTAGATCGTGCATTTCATTGTTTGGATGGGCACGGTACAGAGCCATCAAATCATCTTTTGTTGGTAACTTGCTATGCGTTTTCTCACAATACCATGTGGCTCCTCCTTCGCGACGTCGCGGCCATGTTTCATTACTTTCGGAATAAGTGTTATTTGCATATAAATGATTAGCCGTTAGCTCTGCTTGCAACCGAGGGCGCTTAAAAACAACGCCATTTTCAGCCACTACGGTATCAGGCATATGCCCCCAAAAATTAGCTACGGGAACGTCTGGGCTAGTCACTACCGTGAAAATAACATCTTTAGTTTGTGGGGCAGCAGTACCGTCTGCCGAGATAGACAACGTCGTCTTCACGCCAGATCCGTTCGGATCGGCGACGGCAATAGACAAGACACCTTGAGAATCTGTGAACCCCTGGTATACACCTGATTTACCGCTCAGTAAAGCTGTGATTTTCTGACTGGTATTCTGGCGATTCAGTGCTTTAATGGCGTTAACTCTGACGGCTACATTTCTGGCTGGCTGTTCGTGATTTAGCGTTTTGATTGTCAGTATGATCGGTTCTTGTTTTTTAACCTTATCAGCACTGACCGTGATCACCATGTCATCGGCTAGCCCTCTGACAGTGCCGCCTTTTCCGCCATCATGAGTGTGGTTCCCTTGATCGGCACTCATGCTGGTATCAACCCGCTGTGTATTACCGATCAGATTCATCGCATTTTTTGCCTGGACGGCAATCTCTTTCACCTTACCGGCATCTGACAGTGTTAATGTATAGTCAGGGATTTTGCCCGATTCTGTTACTGTATGGCCTTTAGTCAGGTCAATATCGCCCTTATTGCCCCATACATAGATCGATTTATCCGTTAGATCACCGTGATTAGGATTAAAGGTATAGGTTGCCCTTAATTTCTGGCCCATTTCTAACTTGCCAACGATGGTTAAGTTTTTGACGATGGGGGCATCAGGATGTACGAACGTGATTTCGACAGGCTTGATGGTAATACCCTCCACTTCCGGGGTGATTTTCAATACCCCAATCTTTTTGCCAGCGGTGAGCTGGGATTCATAGACACCCGGCTGGACTTCTTTCATGTGATCGATCTTCGGATCGCTGCCACTTCCACTTAACCCAGTTGAAACCAATTTGATGTCTGAGGCAACGCCAACGATAGGTTTGTCATCCTTATCTTTCAGGGTTAATGTCAGAAGGGTGGTGGAATGATCATCAGCCAACAGCTCTTTGTCTTTTGCTGAGAAGGTGGATTTATTCGCATTAATTGCCGCAGGAAGCACTTGCACTTTCATTTCGGCTCGTTTGGAGGCATTACCGTGCTCATCGTAAGCAATGGCTCCCACCGCGTAGGTATTGTTGTCCTGGGTTTGATATTTTGGCAAGGTCAACAGATAGTGGGTTCCACCTTGATGTTGGATCTTACCGCCATTGGCAAAAAAGTCTGCTGCATCCCACTCAATATCTTTAAACCCATATTTGCTGTTGACACTGATATGGAGAGGTTTGGTATCTCTTGCATAGCCTATAATCAGGTTATCTATTGCCAGAGAAATCACTTCTCGTTTGCGGTATTCCAAAACGATCTGGTTGTTGCGGTCGACTAAATCATAGCGGCTACCTTGCAGAGAACGCCTAAACATTACGGCATCTGGATCAATCTGTTTGACCCACGGTGTACCAATTTCATAATTCAGTTCGATATTGAACTGGGTTTCCCCATCACCAGACATATCTTGTTTGCGGTCAATACCGAAAGTCAACAATGGGATAGGTGTATAATTAACCCCGAAAGTGAAGGCAGCAGGATCTTTCTTACGGTGATCTTTACTGATAAGACCGACCTCATCCCCGAAGTATTGCTCATACATCAACTTGCCACCGAATTGTGGTAACGAAGGCAAATAACCTTGCACTCTCAGGTCGAAGCCATTGGCAGGGCGTTCATCATAATCAGTTAAAAGGCGGGATTCTTTCCAATTACTTAAGCGAATATAGCCGTTAGCCGCCAATTTCAGGTAATTGCGGGCGTATTCTGCGCCAAGGCCGAGTCGGCTATTATCGCCGGTGATATCGTGGTCAAAGAAAGCATTGTAGCCCAGCATCCAGTCATCGAAAAAATGGCGTTGTCCAAAGCCAATATTGGCGGTATTGCGTTTATCAATATGACGTAGGCCGAACTGGGTAAAAAACATCTGACGATAGGTATCATACAACGGCAATAACATATCAAATTGGCTGTCACTCAAATGGCCATGATTATCCATATTGAGTTGTACACGCGTTGTGCCGTAGCGCCCCAGCCAATTTTGAATTTTCTGATTGGCTTCTCCCACTGCCAGACTGCTTAATTGACTTGCGGCATTATTTTTAATGTCACCACTGGCCAGCAACTGGCCAATGCGAGAGGAAATCTCAGCCAGGTGGTTAGAATCTTTGGCTGTGTTGTCTGTAATAGACGTCTTATCTTCTGTAGCGGTTTTGTCTAATGAAGAGGGCTTTAATGAAGATTGTTTTAATAAAGGCTGTTTTGATGAAGATATTTTTAATGAGGAATAATTAAAAGGCAGAAATTTATTGTTACGAGGTTTTGGAACATCAATCTCACTACCCACTCCGAGTGTGGTAAAAGGCTTCTCAAAGGTACGCAATTGATTGATTTTTTTTAAATCGGAGACAGTTAAACCATAACGTTTGGCGATGCTCTTGACTGTTTCCCCTGATTTCAGGACATAACTCTCTGTTGGTAAAACCCATTTTTCATTTTGAAAAGTTGAGGGTGTTTTGGCCGCAACGATCACGGGGGTGAATGCGCCAGCAATTGGGAACGCGAGTTGAGCCATAATGTTCACCCATGCTACACGTTGCACCACACTTTGCTGTTTATGTAACAACTGCGGCTGATCAGATTTTTTGTTCATATCTATAGACCTGTAACAATAAAAAATACCATGCGATAGCCAACAGTAAACCTATCCATTTCAGGATATTATTTTCTGTTTACTGCCTGCCATAAATCGTTTAATCAGGATAAAAATGCCATATCAGTGCACAATAAAGGGATGACAACAAGGCATTACCTGATTTTGGATATTACAAAATAGTTAAAAAATTTTACTTATTGGTTAACAATCAGATTATTGATCTGCTATTTTGTTTTTGTGTGGTTTTTTATTCCAGCATAAAATCATTTTTTGATCAATATAACTTTCGTTATCGATACATTCTGAATTAGGTTGATATTAAAACTCTGTTTTATTTAAATAATTAAGTAAAAATAAATAGTTATCATTTTGTTTTGCATTATATTGATGCTTTTTCAGATTTAGAATAAAGGAAGAATTAAGCATAAGGGAACATGATGGATCGCTATTTATTTTTTCATAGGATCAACTTAATAGTTCATTATTAAAATGAATCTTTTTTGAGAGTGTTTGAAACGGCAAAATAACAGTTATTTTTTACTTTATTAATATATGAGAATTTATAGCAGTAATTATAATATGCAATTTTATTGCATAATTAATTCCTATTTTTCACAGTTCTTTTATTCCATTTTTTTATTATCAATAGTTATCCTGGATGAAAAAGGATTATAGAGACTGATTCATTCTGGTTATCAAATTAATTAATATTAAATTTATTTAACTAATTATTTTTATGATTACTATTCAGTTTTATATGATGATACCAATCTAACTTTAAGATGCGTGTGATTTCTTCCCGCTTTGCGGGGAGAAATCAGGTTTCATATCGTGTTGTAAACTGCAACTTGAAGTTTAATGCGTATATGTGCTAAATGTTTTGTGTTTGTTAAAAAATATCATACTATTATTATAAGGGTTTATAGCGATATGACCTTTTTTTATTGAAATTAATTGGCTTATGGAAAGATTTATAACTGACAAGGGCATTTTTCCCAGAGATGCTAAGATTTAGGCAGTGGAGAGTGTTTAGGCTGGATTAAAACCTCTACTCAACTTTTACTGATACGGTAACTGGTATTGAATTAGGATCTTGATGGTATTAAGAATTTGACCTGACAGTACGCTTAGGGCTTGCAGAACATAATGAAGAAAAGAACACTTTTCACAATCTTACTGATTATTTTTCTAATCGCAATGGCAGTGCTTTTCCGTTCCCACAGCCAGGAACTCTTGTTGCAAGGAGAGGTTGATGCGCCGGAAGTGATTATTGCGTCCAAAGCCATGGGGCGAGTCATTAAAGTTCATGTTGAACGAGGAGAAAGTGTCAAAGTCGGGCAACTGATGGTGAGTCTTGATAGCCCTGAACTGGCGGCTAAAGTTGCCGCAGCGCAAGCTGTACGTGATCAAGCTAAAGCAAAACTTGAATTATCCCTGCATGGGACTCGTGAGGAGAACATTCGAAATTTAGAAGCTATTCTTGCCCAGGCTCAATCAGGATACATCAATGCACAGCGTGAATTTAATCGTCTCAAAAATATGTCAACCAACGGCTATATATCTGCCAGTGATCTAGATAATGCGCGCAACGCACGGGATATTGCCTATCAAAAAATGCTGGGTGCTAAAGCTGATCTGGATGCAGGAAAAAATGGTGACCGCATAGAGTTGAGACAGCAGTTCCAGGCAGCATTGGATGAAGCGGAAGAAAAACTGCGTGAACTGAAAATACAGCGTGATGATCTGCAAGTCAAAGCGCCTGTTGAGGGTGAAATTGGGCCATTGCCAGCAGAAGTTGGGCAACTTTTTAATGCTAATAGCCCGTTGGCGACATTGGTACGTATTTCACAGGCTTATTTTGTCTATAACCTGCGTGAAGATATTTTGGCGCACGTTCGCAAGGGAGACAAAATTAAATTACGTGTACCTGCACTGGGTAATAAAGAGATAGAAGCTGAAATTCGTTATATCGCCCCGATGGGGGATTATGCGACGAAACGTGCAACTCGAGCGACGGGAGATTTTGACCTGAGAACGTTTGAGGTTCGGCTATATCCATTGCAACCCGTTGATGGCTTACGTCCGGGTATGAGTGCCTTATGGCTTTGGAATAAGTAAGGTATATACCAATCTAACTTCAATATGCGTGTGATTTCTTCCCGCTTCGCGGGGAGAAATCAGGTTTCATATCCTGTTGTAAATTGCAACTTGAAGTTTAATGCGTATAAATAAGGGCGCCAGATGAAGAGAAAAGCTGCGTGGAGCAGTTTTGAACAGGAATTTACGCGAGAATTTAGTATTGCGTTACACAGCCCGGTTTTTCACTGGTTAGGATGGTTGTTCCCTTTGCTACTGTTTATCTTAATTAGTGCTAATTTTTCAGAAGGAACACTGTTTAATCTGCCTGTTTCGGTCGTGGATAATGACCACAGTGTGCTGTCACGCACCTTTATCCGTAACCTGAATGCCGCCCCTCATGCAAATATCAAGTCTTATGACAATAGCTTGCCAGAATCTATAGAACGTTTGCGCAGAGCGCAGGATTACTCCCTACTTTATATTCCAGAAGATTTTGAAAAAGATGCGTTAAGTGGAAAACGGCCGATGGTGAGTATGTATTACAATGCTTTGTTTTATGGTGCAGGTCGCTACTCGACTCAGGATTTCAGCGGATTGGTAGCAGAAACGAATGCAAAATATCGCGCAATTATTGCCTCCGAAATCGGCCGGCAGTTACCGCCATTAGCGAAAGCAACCATGTCCTATGACAGCTTGTTTAACGCCAGCGGCAGTTATATTTATTACCAGCAATTTGCGGCAACCATTCATTTATTACAACTTTTTGTCGTCACATGCACCATTTACATCATGGCCAGGGGAAGCCAGCTCTTGGAAGCCAAAGATTTCGTCGGGGCATTGTTGGGAAAACTGGCGCCTTATACCTTGATGTTTACACTGCTATTGATGGTAGAAATTACAATACTGGTTATTTCTTCGGGAGCAAAAGTCGCGGGTAATCCAGTGTACATGCCTATCGTAGGATTTTTTTATGTGATTGCCGCGCAAAGCATTGGCCTATTGCTGTTTTCCTTCACCAACAGTGTCATAACGGCCTACACCTTGATTGGGATGTTGGTCAGTATTGCGATGACATTTTCTGGTATGCTCGTCCCCGTACTTTCTATGGTATGGCCCGCAAGAGTTATCTCTGCTCTTGAGCCATTAACCTATGCTTTGCAGGCTATGTTTGACATCTTCCTGCGGGAAGTATCACTACAAGTTATTGTGTCTGTTTGCCTGATATTGATGATCTATCCTGTGGTTTGTGGCCTTTTGATTCGCAATCGCTTGTGGAAGCGACTTAATCAATCAGAGGAAACCGTTAATGGCAAATAATGGGCAAACAAATTGGACGTTGTATTGGCAAACACTGCGCGATGTATTTTTGGGGATGCTGGAAAAACCCATGTGGTTGCTATTGATGGTTTCATTATGTGTCATGAGCCTGGTTTACATTCGTCCTTCTGTGTGGGACTTACCAATCGCAGTGATCGATAATGATCACAGCTATGCGAGCCGCACACTGATCCGTCATATTGACTCCATGGCAAAAGTGGCTCCCCAAATCTACAATAATCTTGATAATGCCCGTCGTGACATGTTACAGCGAACCATCTTTGCCATTATCATTGTGCCGGTGGACTTTGAAAAACGTTTACTGAGTGGACAGAATGTTACTGTGCCGGTTTATGGTGATGCGACAAATCGTCTTGCCAATGGGCAGATTCAACACGATTTAGCGTTGGCTTATCAACAACTTTTGGCAGAATACAATGGTAAATTACTTTTACAATCGGGTTTCAGCATTGAGCAGGTGAAAACCTTGCTACAACCGATTCGGAGTGAAACTATTGGGTTATTTAATCCCGGAGTCAGCTATGCTGCAATCATATTTCCTGGTTTATTGGTCATGCTGTTGCAACACTCCTTGTTAGTTGCTTGTGTTCGCGTCAGTATTACCCTACGGGAAACCCCTAAAGGTAATCCACCGCTGCCCGTCTATTTAGGAACATTGTCCGCTTTGATCCCTATCTGGCTATTTCTGTCGGTGATCTTTTTTATTCTGTGGCCGTGGATATTGGGATATCGGCAAGATGCACCGATTTACCTCGTACTTTTACTGACATTCCCGTTCCTGTTGGCGGTATTGGGATTGGGAAAATTGGTGACAGAATGCTTGCGTAGCGTGGAAATGATTTATTTAACGTTGGCTTTTATTACCACGCCAATCTTCTATATTTCAGGCACAATTTGGCCGCTTCAGGCGATGCCTGATTGGGTCAGAGTCATTTCATCGGCTCTGCCATCGACATGGGCAACAAAAGCGATAGCAGGGGTTAACCAGATGGAATTACCATTGCACAATGTGTACAAAGATATCGGTATGATGCTGTTGCTTGGCGTGATGTACATGGTGTTGGGTATTTTAGTTGGTATGCTGCGTAATAAAGAATTTAGCTGTATCATCCAGCGCATTAAGCAATTTTTTTCATCATAATACTCATAAAATCACAGCCATAAAGAAGCAAACAGGGATATTTGATCATTCAAATATTACATGTTGGCAGGGCTGTTGCGATCCGTTCTGTAGACGTTTTTTAATAAGGAATTTATCATCGAATTTCCCATTGTAAGCAACGCTTTTTCTCTTTAATCTCCTGATACATTGTTTTTCTGCATCGTTTGTGGGTTGAAGGGAATACCAAATTGGGACTACATGTGAAAAATCAGATGGATTCCATGAGAGCGGGATCTATGCCATCCATCCTTCGCTTTGGTCTATTGCGTTTGGCTGGATTGATCAAAGCGGGACAGAAAGAGGGCGCTGATCAGAACGATCGCGTGTTATCGTCATGTTAATCAGGGTCGAAATTCCTGTCGATGCTGTGGGGATTGATCGTTTGCTGCGTCAATCTTTTGAAACATCGGCAGAAGCTGAGTTAATTCATCAACTAAGAGAAGATGGTTTATTGACATTAGGTATTGTTGCGACCGACGATGAAGGCCATGTGATTGGTTATGCCGGTTTCGCGCCTGTTGATATCAATGGTGAAGATCATCAATGGGTAGGTTTGGCACCATTGGCGGTGGCGGAACAATATCGTAGTCATGGGCTTGGTGAACAATTGGTTTATGAGGGACTGGATAGTCTGAACGAGTTTGGCTATGGAGCGGTTGTTGTGCTGGGGGAGCCTGAGTACTACTCTCGTTTTGGATTTAAACTTGCCCATCAATATCAAGTTCATTGCCAATGGCCTGATTGCGAGAGTTACTTTTTGATCTATCCCCTGGCTGATATTGTTCAGGAAGACTGTCACGGTCTGGTTACTTACCCTGCCCATTTTAATCATCTGTGGGCATAACCTGAGTGAAAAATTTCTCAGATAAACCGATTTTGGTTAAATAAGTTATTATGCAGATAGGCTGGTCAATAACTAGCCTTTCTTTTTGCTGCTTACTCAGTTTTTTCACGTGATATTCCACTTTCAATGCCACCCCTTTATCCCCTATCTGACTTTGATAGACCAACATTAAGGGATCCCGCCCTCTTAGGTACTTTGCACCTTTTCCGGCTGCATGTTGCCTAAATCGACGAGATATATTGGTCGTTATTCCGGTATACAGACTGCCATCCCGTGTTCTGATCAGATAGATAGACCAATTAGATACGTTAATATTCATTATTTATTTTTAATTATTTTAATAAGTTAATTTATGTGTGGAATTAATTCACATTTCAGTGATAAGTGTAATTATAAGCCAGATTTTTGATGATTTCTAAATATAACCAAATGAATTTATTAAAATATATTCTATTTGTTAACCAATGTTAGTATTTTTTGTTCAAAAAAATTGAAAAAATATAGCAACAATTGCTAATTATAATATTTTGAACAAGCGTATAACATGCTCACATTTACAAGGAACTAATCCTTACGTTAAAAATGAGTAGAGGAACAAAACATGAAAAATGTAAAAAATATTGTCGCTATTTTTGCATTAAGTGCGGTTTCTTTCGGTTCTTTTGCTGCCACTGAAGTTCAAGTTGCTAAAGGTGAAAAAATTGGGGTTGTTTCAGTGAGTGGTGCAGCGACACTAGATAGTTTGACTGAAGAGTTATCCAAAAAAGCTGATGAAGCTGGTGCAAGTTATTTCCGTGTTGTGTCTGCAAATGGTCAGAATCAACTGACCGGAGTTGCCGAAATTTATAAATAATTTATCGTGATCTTATATAAGTCTTAGGGTTTATTAAGTCAAATTCAGAACACGTAACTGGATAAGGCGCCTGTCGTGTTCTGTTATGGCTTGAATAAAATAATGGTATGAAAATATATGGATTTAAATAAAGAAAATTTAATAATTAGTCAGTATCTTGCCAGACAACATGTATTCACTCTTTGCACTTCTTCAGCTCAGGATTTATGGTGTGCAAGCTGCTTTTATGTCTTTGATGCTGCTAGCATGGCATTTTGGTTTATGACGGGATCCGATACTCGCCACGGTCAGATGATGCAAAATAATCCTATCGTTGCAGGCACTGTTGCCGGCCAAACCCGCAATATCGCCCAAATCAAAGGTGTTCAATTTCGGGGTGAAGTGATTTCATTGGCTGGTGAAGCAGAAACCATCGCCAGAGCGCGTTATTGCCGCCGTTTTCCTATCGCGTTGACGGCCAAATCCCCAATCTGGCAGCTCAATATCAATGAAATCAAAATGGTGAATAACACCCTCGGGTTTGGCAAAAAATTGCATTGGCAGCGTTAAAAATAGTGGATGACCTGATTATGGCTGCCTCGCCAAATTAATGTAGGATCATACAGCGCTTGTTCAAACTTCCCATCCACAACCGCATGAACGTAACTGATCACGTCTTGCTGAATTTCGCTTAATTCATTGAGGACATAACCTGTCCATAGCCAGATATCCTTATCTGGGCATTCTTCCCGTACACGTTTAACCAGTTGCAGTATGCGGCGAACATGGTGAGGATGCAGCGGATCACCGCCAGATAGTGACAGGCCTTGTCGTTTAATCCGGTGATCTTTTAGGTCGGCGATGATCTGATCTTCGGTTGCTTGCGTAAAAGGCTGACCTGAATCGACTCGCCATGTACTTTGATTGTAGCAGCCACGGCATTGATGCAAACAACCTGACACGAACAGCGTACAGCGGGTTCCAGGACCATTCACCACATCAACTGGATAATATTGATGATAATTCATGCTATTAACCTATCTGTCCATTGGTGAAATGTTTCACACGGCGTTTCACTTCTTCCTGTTTACCTGCATTGAATGGGCGAGCATCCGGGCTGCCAAGGTAACCACAAACACGGCGAATAACTGAAACCTGGGCTGGATCATGGTTTCCACATTGGGGGCAGGTGAATCCTTTACTGGTACAGGAAAATTCTCCGGTAAAGCCGCATTGGTAACATTCATCAATGGGTGTATTGGTGCCATAGTAAGGCACACGTGAATAACTGTAATCCCAGACATCTTCTAATGCTTTCAAATTATGTTGCAGGTTGGGATACTCGCCATAGCAAATAAAACCACCGTTTGCCAATGGCGGATAGGGTGCTTCAAAGTCCAGTTTATCGTAGGGATTAACCTTCTTTTCTACATCCAGATGGAAGCTGTTGGTGTAATAGCCCTTATCGGTGACACCTTGGATTACGCCAAACTCAGCGGTATCCAAACGGCAAAAGCGGTCACATAAATTCTCGCTGGGTGTACTGTACAAACTAAACCCATAACCCGTCTGCTGCTTCCATAGATCGACGGCCTTACGTAAGTGTTTAACAATCGCAATGGCTTTCTGCTGGCGCTGTTCATCATCAAACAGATGAATGTGATTGCCATATAACGCATTTATCGTTTCATGAATACCGATATAGCCCAACGAGATAGAAGCACGACCTTGCTTGAAAATATCGGCAATATTGTCATCCGCTTTCAGACGTACACCACAAGCCCCTTCCATATAGAGGATCGGGGCAACGCGAGCCTTGGTTTTTTCGAGGCGAGCAATTCGGGTCATCAGTGCTTTTTTCGCGAGTAACAAGCGTTGATCTAAAATTTGCCAAAAATCAGCTTCATTACCCTTGGCTTCGAGCGCAATGCGAGGAAGATTCAGGCTGATGACGCCCAAATTATTACGCCCTTCATGAAGTTGCTGACCGTTTTCCTCATAAACGCTGAGAAAACTGCGGCAACCCATTGGGGTTTTAAATGATCCCGTTACCTTAATCACTTGATCATAATTGAGAATATCGGGATACATGCGTTTACTGGCACATTCCAGGGCTAGCAATTTAATGTCATAGTGGGGATCACCAAACCGATGATTCAACCCATCACGAATGGCAAAAACCAGTTTGGGGAAAACGGCGGTCTTGCGGTTTTTTCCCAAACCTGCAATGCGGTTGCGCAAAATTGAGATTTGGATCAAACGGGCTTCTTTGGTTGTTCCCAAGCCGAAGCCGAAAGTAACAAACGGCGTTTGTCCATTGGCGGTATGCAGTGTATTGACTTCATATTCCAGGGACTGGAAAGCGTCATAACATTCTTTTTCTGTGCGTGCTTCTGCATAGGCAACTTGATCGGCAATATTCCACTCTTTGGCAATCGCCAGATGCTTGTCATAACTGGCTTTCACAAAAGGAGCGAGGATTTCATCAATGCGATTAATGGTTGTACCGCCATAAATGTGGCTGGCAACTTGCGCGATAATTTGGGCAGTGACCGCAGTGGCGGTAGAAATGGATTTGGGTGGTTCAATTTCCGCATTGCCCATTTTAAAACCGTTAGTCAACATGCCCTGTAAATCGATCAGCATACAGTTGAACATAGGAAAAAATGGGGCGTAATCCAGATCATGATAGTGAATTTCTCCTCTATCATGTGCTTGCACCACATCATGTGGCAGCATATGCTGCTTCGCATATTGTCGGGCGACAATTCCTGCCAATAAGTCACGCTGGGTTGGAATGACCTTACTATCTTTATTGGCATTTTCATTGAGAAGAGAGAAATTGCTTTGCTCGATCAGGCCCCGAATTTCTTGATCTAACCGATCATGCCATGTATGGGATGCCTGTTCACAGGCATTGCCCTTACTCATGTCACCCTGTTGCGTCACAACCATTTTCACAATATGGCACCTCAATATGTTATCCACAGCAAAAATGAGAGGACGTCTCGCTTTCTGTTTTTATGTGGATAATTTTGTGTATAAATACTATATATAGTGTGTTTATTATATTAAAGCACAATATGTAGATTTTATGCGTCAATATACAACTAAAGAAGTTGATCTAAGACAAAGAAAAAGAGGAAAACCAGATGTGAATATCAACCCTGATACCGAAGTGATCAGGGCTGGAAAAACGGCAAATTAGCGACGAACAGCGATAGCTTCGATTTCGATTTTCACGTCTTTTGGCAGACGGGCAACTTCAACACATGAACGGGCAGGGAATGGCGCATTGTGTTCAGCGAAGAACGCTTCGTAAGTTGCGTTCACGGCAGCAAAGTCATTCAGATCTTTAACAAACACCGTGGTTTTTACGATATCAGCCACTTTTAAGCCAGATTGTTCAATAATCGCTTTAACGTTTTCCAAAGATTGGCGGGCTTGAGCAGTGACTTCTTCAGGGATAGCACCGGTTTTTGGATCAACAGGGATCTGGCCGGAAGTGATAACCATGCTGCCCAGATCAACGCCCTGAACATAAGGGCCGATGGCTGCTGGAGCATTTTCGGTATGGATAGAACGTGACATTAGAAACTCCTGTTTGATGTCTAAGATGGAAAAATTTTCTGGATCGCCATTATAGTGATCCTCTGTCCCACATCAATTGATACAGGACATTCTTACAGATTGCTTGAACTGCTAGCGGGTTCGGCGGTTAATCGTTATTGATAACAGCCTGGCGATCAAACTCTTTCTCACAGTACTTACAGCGTAACACCACATCGTCTTTTTCTGACATCACATAGAAGCTGCTGTTAACTGGTTCATTATGGCTGATGCAATTGCTGTTTGGGCAGACAAGGATACTGTCGATTCGGTCTGGCAAGTTGATTTGCATCTTTTTGACCACAACGTAATTTTCAATATTATTGATTGTGGCATTGGGGGCGTACATGGCGAGCTGGTTTGCCTGTTGCGCTGTCAGAAAGGTGTTTTCAATCTTGATCAGATCCTTTTTACCTAAATGGTTGGAAGGCAGATTCAAGCCAATGGTAATGCGCTGATCTGTTTCGGTGAGTTTGAACAATGACAATAACTTAAAGCCGATATGGGCGGGGATATGATCGATAACCGTGCCACATTTAATGGCTTCTACTTGCAGTTGATGGTCTTGGGTCATGTTGTGTCATGAATACCGTTTCGGTATTCCTCCTCCAGATATTAGGAACGGCTTATTTTGTCATAGAAAATTTGGCATTTCATCTGATTACCTTTTGGAGATATAAACAATCACATTGATTTGCAAGCGACAACTTGAAGTTGGATAGGTATGAAAGACGATTTAATTCAACATATAGAAAATAAATAAAGTTTGATGGATAGCACTTCTGTTGCTAATCTGTAAATATATTGTTATTTAAATGCGATCCATACCAATACTACAGTATAAGGCCGAATATGTTACTATCTGCTTCTTCTGGAAATATAAACTTAGGAAAGAATGCTGCGGAAAAAATCTCGGCAGAAAGGGGATTTGATTGGAAAATAATTAATGAAATTCCTATTGATGAGTGCCATGAATCGTTAGAAATCATCACCAACTCAAATAAGTTAAAACAAAAATCTGTTTATTATTTGGCGGGAATACAAGGTTCCATTGAATATTGTATGGTAAGAAAAAGCGTGGCCGAAAAATTAAGGATCGCATCACAATTACTTCCTGCTCATTTAGGGATTTTGGTATTGGATGGCTGGCGTTCACGGAAAACTCAGCAAGCCTTGCAAGAGATAACACAAGCAAAGATCGCAGAGCAATATACAGAATTATCGGCTGAAGAACAGCAGAGATTATTGCAGCAATTTGTAGCTCCAGTACCCGTAGGAAAAAACCAAATCAGCCCACATCTGACAGGGGGGGCAGTGGATGTCACACTCTTTGATATGGAATCTGGTCATGCACTTTTTTTGGGAACGGAGTTTGATGAAGTGAATGAGCTTTCCTACACCGCCGCGTTAGAAAAAGCACCCGAAAAAAACATGACTGCCACTTTATATCGTCGATTACTCTATCGTGTTATGACGCAAGTCGGGTTCACCAATTTACCGACTGAATGGTGGCATTATGATTACGGTAACTCCATGTGGGCCTTTTATAATCATCGGACAGCTATTTATGGAGCAATAGATGAGACTTCATATTATTTGAAGAAATAAATTGATAAGTCAGTGTGTAAATATCTTCTTTTTTATTTAAAAAAATATCGGAAAAAATAATGAAAAATACACTCATTACAGCTGACAATTCATTAATGCTATGGGCTTTTATTATGATTACTGTTGCTGCCGCCATAGTAGCAGAACAGCGTTTTAAATGGGCATCTAAAATACCGGGAGCAGTCATTGCATTGATTATTGCTGTCTCTGCCTCCAATTTAAATATTATTCCTACCGAAGCACCCGTTTACGATGCTGTTTGGGGATATATCCTGCCACTGGCAATTCCTTTATTATTATTTAAAACCAACCTGCATAGCATCCTTAAAGAAAGTGGTCGATTACTGATACTTTTCCTGATTTCTTCCGTTGCTACCATGGTTGGTACAATCGTCTCCTTCTGGCTTTTCAGGGATTACATACCAGAGTTAGATAAAATCAGTGGCATGATATCTGCCTCTTATACGGGAGGTGGGGTGAACTTTGCGGCAATGGCTGCCAAGCTGGAAACTTCCCAAGACATGGTGGCTTCTACCATCGTTGCTGATCATTTTATGATGGCTGCCTATTTTATTATCCTGATGCTCTTATCTGGTTGGACGGTGGCGAGAACATTTTGGGGCAGCCCATATACCGACCTGGTTGAAAATACAACCAATTTAGATAAATCCCAACCTTTGGCAGCGACTTATTGGAAACCAAAAAATATCGCTCTAAAAGATATTGCCTTATCTCTAGCATGGTCAGTTTTTATTGTCGCACTATCATTTCAGCTTTCATCATGGCTAAAAACTTTGCTTGGTCAGCCAAATAACGTTTACCAAGAGCTGGTTTTCAGCCTAATTTCCGATAAATACCTGCTTCTGACTACTGTCACTTTTATTATCGTCACAATATTCAAAGAAACATTCAGTAAATTGAATGGTACTCAGGAATTAGGTACTTATGCCATTTATATGTTTTTTGTCGTGATTGGCATACCTGCATCCATCCAATTTATTATTAACCATGCGCCTCTGCTATTTGCTTTCGTCTTGGTGATTACTATGCTCAACCTGGTACTGACTTTTGCCGTAGGAAAAATATTTAATTTCAGCCTGGAGGAGAATATTTTAGCGTGTAATGCCAATATCGGCGGACCCACTACCGCAGCCGCAATGGCAATTAGCCGTGGTTGGATTAATCTGGTTGGCCCGATTATGGTAATTGGTACTGTCGGCTATGTCATTGGTAATTATATAGGAACATTTGTTTATTTTGTGGTGGGTAATTTGTGATATGGAATAATGCTGTCCTTTGGGATATGTATGGATTTAAACGCTTCGATTGTCTTGGTTTTATAGCTGTTTTTTACTGACAAAAATGGCGATGCATATTTTTCCAATCACTATCATAAGCGATAGTCCCCAAGCGGGTGAGACTCAAGTCAACGTCAAAAACGTTCAGCGATATCGTGACGACGCTGGCCGGTGTGCTTATAGTTAAGTTATCCATCCATGGAATAAAGCGTCATTAGGGGCGGCTGATTTTGCCATATTGGAAAATAAAGGAAATAGGCATTAATAAATACATGAAGTTATAGATAAATCAGATGAAAAATCAATGATATTGAAACCAAAGCCCCTTGATATCTTGACAGTATCTATGCCTGGTAGCCATTGGGATACAACCGCAGGAGCAACACATGTCGTCATTCTATTGTAATGCCAAATACGTGGAGTATGTGCATGTCCACTGCCGATAAATTTAATCTTATATTTTTCGCAAAGATCCAGTAATTCTTTGCTATTATTCAATATATAGCTATCTACAATTGGAGTACCAACTGGGATAGCATGGTGATGCATGAATATGGCAGTATTACACTCGCTGTTTTTAATCATTTTTCTTTCTAATTCTGCCAGATTATCTTTGGATATAAAGCCAAAAACCTCGCCTTCAACAACAGTATCGATGGAAATAATATTCCAGGATTTATTTTTATATTCGCGGGAATGGATAATGAATGAGTTTTTTTCTTCTTTGACAGCGATATTAAAGTTACTTTTGAGATCATGATTGCCAAGTATAGCTATATAGGGAGTCATTAATGCTTCCATCTTTTTCAAAAAATATCGGTATGCATCGACATCACCATTATGTGTAATATCACCGGATATGACAATTAACTCTATTTCAGTAATGTTTTTTATTCTGCATATTTCTTCACACACAAAATCAAAATTTTCATAAGGATCTACATCAAATATTTTTTGCTCTCTGTTTTGGGTCAAATGTATGTCTGTTAAGTGAATAACTTTCATTTTTTATTACCTCTGAAAATAAATGGATTGTATGATATGTTCCAATCGTATATATCAGTTGACTCTAATTTTTTGATTTTATCAGCTAAGATTATTCCTATCGGAAGAAGAATTATAGACATGATCACTTTATAAGACCATGTTGTCAAAATTATTGTGATTAATTCATTGAAACTATATTTTGACGAGAGGCTTATAGGATATGCTGATAGTAGAAGGGAGGCTTGGGTAACCATTGAAGCAATGATATATCTTATAAAAAAGAAGCGGCCAAGAAAAACTTTTTTTAAATTAGATATGACGAACCCGTTTATAAAATAAGAAATGGGTACAGAGATCCATGTACCGATCATAACACGCCAAAACTCTCCAAATAATGACTGAAAGTTCATTGATATTGGATTGTTTTGTGGTTGTGTATGTGATGCGACAAAGATAATCATTACAAAGATTGATTGACATAGGACGATTATCCAGACAGTTTTTACCCCTTGTCTGTATCCATAAACTTCCGTTTGAATGGTGGATATCAGAAAATAAAAAGAGAATAATATTCCGCTAAATGTTATTTTAAAACCATTAAAATCCAGAGTTTTATAGACAAGTACATCACAAGTTACCATTATTGTGACGGATAAGGCAATGAATAGGGAGTCATATTTGAATTTTGAGTGGGTAGGATAAGAGTTAGTCACTTTATTACCTTTAATTTTGTGAACTTGGCGGCCTTTATTTTTTCTGTTTTTGATATTTCATCAGAAATTTTTCTTCCATCTTTTAATCCTGACATATAAGCGATTCTAACGAGGATTGTTGGATCTAACTTTTCAATAATGTTCTGGTCTGCAAGCAATTCTTTGCCATTTATTTTTCTAATAGAATAGGCATTTTGTATTGTGAATGACAAATCTCTTCTTTCTTCAACTACTTCAAACTTTTGTTTTTCTCTCATATCATACTCTTCAAATTTTGTTATAAATATTATATCAGCAGGATTTATATTATATAATAAATCACTTTCAAAAATATCTTCTGCTGTTGCTTTTATACATGTATGTGTACCTGACTCTTTCAATATGTAAAATCCATTTTCTTTTACCGGTTCAAATTTCTGCAAGCTGTATATATAACGGGGCTTAAATGTTCTTTTGAAAAAATCAATTATTTTCACCATTATTTATTTCCTATTTTAATTTTTTAATTGATTTAATCACTACTCCAATTATTGTATAGTTCTTAGTTAAAACTGTTTTGCGTTCATTTTCAATCCCTAATATTGAAAAGTAAATACCGCTTTCACCGACAAAAACTTGTCTAAAACAAACTGGAGCATCTTGGATTTTTACGAGTACTACGTCACTGTCACAAAAGCTTTCAGTTTTAGAAACTATTGCAATAGTTTTACTATCAAAATATGGGGACAGGAGGTTATTTGAAAATTCTACTGCGAAGAGGGTTCCTTTATGCTCATCTTGAATACTCAATTTATATAAATTTGTGTTGACTATTTTACCCAATACATAGCCATCTAATTCATCATAACGAACCAGGGGTATTGATGAAATAATTTCTTCATTTTCTGTTGGTTCAGATAATTTGTTGTCTGTAATTTCACCAATGTTTACACCAAATACATCCGCAATGGATGAAATAGTCGCAATAGTTGGGTTACCAACACCTCGCCTAAGGCTGTTGACTGTCGCAATCCCTAAACCTGTCAAGTGGCTTAGGGTTTGGGAGTCTACATTGTTTTTTTTCATTAAAAAATCAATGTTTTGTGCGATGTTGGATAACAAGGCATCGGCTTCAGTTGTTTTTATCTTGTTTGAATCTTGCATTATATCATCTCTTTGATAATATATTGTCTAACGTTCATATTGATAATAATATTTTATCTATTAAGTATTATTAATTCAATGGGCTAGCATCAGGGAAATTTCTATAGTCTGTGTAGGTTACAGGGAAAGGATATAAAAGAAAGGGGCCATATCTGCATCGTGAAGTTTGTGTTCCTGCTCGTTGTGTTTGTCGTTTTGTAAGACATAACGAGCAGCTTATGCCAAAACGCTTTTTAGGGAGGATTTTTATCTGGATAATTAAATAACATATTGATAAATATTAAATAAATTTTCATGACAGCGATACACTCATGGTTTTCATTTTTAGTTGTTACTATAATTAAAATTATTCCATAAGCACCCCAACATATTTAAGCCATTGCCACATATACTGATAACGATGATTCTGTGTCACCGTGTCGTAACTTATCAGACCCATCTGACCCGCCAGACAATAATCGACATCCTGCTAGGTTTAGGCGCTAAGCCGAAGCCTTCAAAAATAACCCGCAGCGTTTTATCGAATTAGCGGGTGAAGTTATCTGTAAACAGATGCGTATTGTCATAATAGTTCGGTTTTTTCGTGATATAACCACGGAAATAATTATCACAATGGGCAGATAGGAGTATGATCACATTGGTGGTAAGCCACCAATGAATGAAATCGACGTTATTGGTTCACCTGTAAATATGTGACCTGATCGTGTTGGTCACGACATAAAAAATAGAGATTTTTATGAAATTCAAGTCAAAAATAAAACCTTACCATGCGGCAGCTGGTGGTTGGGGTTCACTGGAGGCAACAACCCGTTTTGTCTTTGATAGTAAACAAGCACTGAAAAATATGGTTAACCTGATGCGCATGAATAAACCCAAGGGCTTTGATTGCCCCGGATGCGCATGGGGAGATGACAACAAAAGCCTGTTTAGTTTTTGCGAAAACGGTGCCAAAGCAGTCACTTGGGAAGCAACTCGTCGGTATGTTGATCGAAAATTCTTCGCAACCCATAGTGTTAGTCAACTTTATCAACAAAGTGATTATTTTCTTGAATACCAGGGAAGGGTGATTGAACCGATGAGCTATAACCCGCAGACGGATCATTATGAGCCGATCAGTTGGGATGATGCTTTTGCCCTGATTGCCAACCACATTAAAGCGATGGATCACCCCAATCAGCTCGAACTATACACTTCGGGGCGAGCCAGTAATGAGGCTTCATGGTTGTACCAGTTGTTTGGCCGTGTAGTGGGAACCAACAACTTCCCTGATTGCTCTAATTTGTGCCATGAAGCCAGCGGTTCCGGTATGTTGGCGAGCTTAGGTGTTGGGAAAGGCACCATCCGGCTGCAAGATTTTGATCATGCCGATGCCATCTTTATATTTGGTCAAAACCCCGGAACAAATCATCCACGAATGCTGCACAGCTTGCGACATGCTGCTGAGCGTGGAGCACGCATCGTCACTTTTAATACCTTGCGTGAGCGCGGATTGGAACGTTTCGCTGATCCACAAAAACCGCTCGAAGTGATGACTCCATTGGCTGGGGAAATTAGCCACCGTTACTATCAGCCCAAATTGGGTGGCGATATGGCTGCCGTGCGAGGGATAGTCAAAGCACTGTTAGAAACCCATAACGCCCTGCTGACTGAAGGCAAATCAGGTATTTTTGATCTGGCATTCATCGCAACTTACACCAGCGGAGTGGATGCTTATTTGCAACACGTTGCGGCAACCGAATGGTCATTGATTGAAGCTCAATCGGGATTGACCGAAGCACAATTGCGTGAAGCGGCTGCCATTTATCAGAATGCCGAGCGCGTTATTTGTACCTGGGCAATGGGGATAACTCAACACAAACACTCTTTGGCTACGGTGCGCGAAATCGTCAACCTCCAATTACTTTTTGGTCAATTGGGTAAATCGGGTGCAGGGCTTTGTCCAGTACGTGGGCACAGTAATGTACAAGGTAACCGGACGATGGGAATTAATGAGAAACCGGCCAAACTTTTTTTGGATAACATGGCTGCTCGTTTTGGTTTCGAGCCACCTCGTGCCCATGGTCACCATGTTGTGGAAGCGTTGAGCGCCATGTTGCGTGATGAAGTCAAGGTTTTGATCGCGCTGGGTGGGAACCTTGCGGCAGCGGCTCCAGATAGTCTGCGAACAGAAGAAGCGCTTAGGCATTGTGATTTGACGGTACACATCAGCACAAAATTAAACCGGAGCCATCTTATTACCGGTAAAAAAGGCGCACTGATTCTGCCGACATTAGGACGTACCGAGCGAGATATTCAGGCTACAGGTGCACAGTTTGTGACGGTAGAAGACTCTTTCAGCATGGTTCATGCCTCAGAGGGTGTAAATAAGCCATTATTTGATAGTCAGCGTTCTGAAACAGCGATTATTGCCGGTATTGCTAATGCGACAGTCGGCAATACCGAAACCATTAACTGGCTGGAATTAGCGGGAGACTACAATAAAATCCGCGATCATATTGCAGCGACCATTCCAGGGTTTGATGATTTTAATAAAAAATGTGAACACACTGGTGGTTTCTATCTTGGCAATGCGGCGGCCGAGTTACGTTTTGCAACACCGAGCAAAAAAGCCGAATTCAGTCATGCACCACTGCCGAAAACGCTGTTCCCACAAATTGAAGGCACTGATGTTCCTTTCACTTTGCAAACTTTGCGTTCACACGATCAATATAACACTACGATTTATGGGTTGGATGATCGTTACCGTGGAGTTTATGGTCAGCGGGAAGTGCTGTTTATGAACCCAGAAGATATTGCACAATCGGGATATCAGGCTGGTGATTTGGTCGATATCGAAACAGTATGGAATGACGGTATTGAGCGTAAAGTTTCCGGCTTTAAGCTAGTGCCTTATGACATTCCGCGCGGGAACCTTGCTGCTTACTACCCTGAAACTAACCCATTAGTTCCAATGGAAAGTATTGGTGATGGTACAGGCACGCCAGCTTCAAAATCTGTACCGGTGACATTATCTCTTACTGAACAGAATGGATTTGAGCCTCAACGTCTTTTATAAAGTATTATTGTTCTTCGGACTTAATAGTTATACCAAGCCAAATTCAATTTGTAGCTTGCAAATCAATGTGATTGTTTATATCTCTCCGCGTAACGGGGAGTAAGACGCTCTTGAAAGGTGATTGATATAGCAGTGTGTGAATTAGGCTCGGTTTTTGAAGATAACAATGTATTCTTCATTAAAAACCGAGCTGGATAAAATGTATGGAAGAGGTAGAAATAAAAATTTAATGGCTATTTATTTTCTATAACAACTTCTTCGTTCAATACCAGCGATAATAATGCCTGACGGGCAAAAATACCATTTCCTGCTTGTTGGAAGTAGTAAGCATATGGCGTTTTATCGACATCGACCGTAATTTCATCAATACGTGGCAGCGGGTGTAGTACTTTCAGGTTTTCTTTAACATTCATCAGATCTGCCGCGCGCAGGACAAACTGAGCCTTGATGTTGGCATATTCTGAAGGGTCAAGACGTTCTTTCTGGACACGGGTCATATACAGAATATCCAGTTCGGGCAGCACATCTTCAAAGTTATTGTGGAGGCTGTAACTTACCTGTTTTTCTTCCAGCATATGCAGAATATAGCTTGGCATTGCAAGTGCGTCTGGCGCGATAAAACAGAAATGGTTGCCGTTAAATTTCGCCAGTGCTTGTGTCAGTGAATGAACAGTACGGCCATATTTCAAATCACCGACCATCGCAATTTTCAGGTTTTCCAGCCTGCCCTGAGTTTCTTGGATGGTGAACAGGTCGAGTAACGTCTGGGTCGGATGCTGGTTTGCGCCATCGCCGGCGTTGATAACAGGGATATGGCCGGAAAACTCAGAAGCCAGTCGTGCAGCACCTTCCTGTGGGTGACGCATAACGATTGCATCGGCGTATTGGCTGATAATGGAAATGGTATCGGCCAGCGTTTCTCCCTTTTTACCCAATGAAGTATTACTACTGTCAGCGAAGCCCACGACGGAAGCGCCAAGCCGTTGAATGGCGGTCTCAAAAGAGAGACGGGTACGTGTGGAGGCTTCAAAGAAGCAACTCGCTATCACTTTGTATTTCAGTAACTCAGTCTGTGGATTGGCTTTTAATGCAGCGGCCGTCTGCAATACCAGTTCCAGATCTGCGCGGCTCAGATCATTAATTGAAATGATATGCTTGCGATATAACGGATTAGCCATGTTTACGTTCCTCTTTTATGACTTCTAGCCTTGGACTGGTCAGGCAAAAAAAAGCCCCTCAATTGAGGGGCTTTTTAAATGTTCGGTTAAGCAATGGGAAAAACAATGCGTTTACGCTGCCAGCAGACAGTGTTTCGTTAGCATGGTATTGTGTAATAGCTTTGACAGCGCAATCTTTCATGTTTTCTCCCAGCAAATCGTCGCGCATTATACTCACGATAGCATTCATCGCAAGGATTGCCGGAAGAAATTTTTGTTTCAATTCATGCTCAGGCTAAATAGCCTGCATAATGATATAATTATTCGTTTCGATCACCTAAACTGATCGCCATTCTATTAAGGGCATTTATTAAGGAGATCGCTGCTGTCAGGTCAACAATCTCTTTTTCTGTAAAAACAGCATTCAGGCGCTCTTTAATCTTATCCAACGTACTTTGCCTGGGATTTATCGTCAAGGCTTCGCACCACTCTAATGCCAGTTTTTCTTTTGGGCTGTAGATATTGGAATTGAACCATGCAGGTAACTTATCCAATTTTACTTGTGCTATACCATGATCTTTGCGGATTGCTTCGGCATGAAGATGGCAACAATAGGCACAACCATTAATTTGAGATACCCGTGTTTCTACCAATAGAACGAGCTTTTGATCCAGTTCAGAGGCATGGATTTCTTCATAGCTTTTATATAACGGGTTAATAATCTTGGGTGAGACTTTTGCGTAATTCATTTTTATCTCTCAAATATTTTGTTTTTTTATTGAAGGGAACTAACCAGACATAGGTAATATAAATCTATTTTCTACCAGAATTTATTTTGATGTATATATACCAATCTAACTTCAAGATGCCTGTGATTTCTCCCCGTGAAGCGCAGGGCGCGAGCACACTATTTTTACTGCTTTTTAAAGATTAATAATTTTCAATATTTGATTATCACAGTTTTATAGTTAACAAAAGAGTTAAAGAACAATGCTGATATTTCAAGTGCAAATATTAATCAAAGTATGCTCTCGCCCTGCCGTGAAGCGGGGAAAAATCAGGCTTCATACCGTGTCGTAAATTGCAACTTGAAGTTTAATGCGTATAGGTATCATATTTTCCTTACAACATTTTTATTTAACAATAAATGTGGCGAAATCTGTGGCCAAATCAGTATTTGGAAATATTTCCCGACATTCCGCCAATAATCGCGGGCAATCCTCAATTCTATAACGTCTGCTAATATGCGTAGCGATAAAGTGTTTGACCTGAGCATCACGCGCCAATGTTGCGGCTTGTTTAGTTCTATATTGTTGTTCTCCTGTCTATTGCTTTTCTGTTAAAGTCGAATACTTTCCCAATCAAGACTGAAGCAGGCAAGGTACTTGTCGGCATCATTAGACTGTTTTTTCTGTTGGTGGGAAACGGCAAATGGTTTGCTAATAGCTTCCAATAAGTTGCAGGATCCATGGCAGACTTTAATCACCGTTTCAATTTATTGGCGTAAGAGAATAGGTACGCTAGTAAGAATGTGGACAAACTGAGTACCCGTTGATCCCAAAAGCAACATCACTGGTAACCATCGTCAATTGAGATTTTGTATCACAGAACGGTAAGACGGTTATCCTGAAAATTGTAGTTTATTTGATGTATGAACAAGGCTTTGAATTTTACCAGGCAGATAATGGTGTTTGGTTGACAAAAATGGTGCCTGTTAAATATATATAAGTATCATTTAACATTATTACCCCTGTTTTTTTATTCGGAGATAAATATGACAGTTATGGACTCTCTGCTCGCCTTTACAGTAGCGGCGACCTTGCTCACATTGACCCCTGGCCTGGACACCGCGTTAGTTCTGCGAACTGCAACGGTGGAAGGGAGTAAAAAAGCTTTTCAGGCCGCTCTTGGTATTAATACGGGATGTTTTATTTGGGGTGCAATGGTGGCATTTGGCCTTGGCACATTGATTGCTGTATCAGAACTGGCATTCAACATATTAAAATGGTGTGGCGCATTGTATTTATGCTGGTTGGGAGTTCAAATGATTTGGCATCCCAAAACAGATCTTGGAGGGGAGATATCTTCTTCCGTTAAGGAGCAGAATTGGTTTATCAAAGGAATGTTAGGAAATGTACTGAACCCCAAAATGGGTGTGTTTTATGTTTCATTCCTGCCACAGTTTATTCCTCAAGGGCATTCACCCACTTTATGGACATTTAGTTTAGTGGCGATCCATGTATTACTCGGCACCTTGTGGTCATTGTCGCTGATTTATGCCACCCGCCCGTTTTCCTATCTATTACGTCGTGAAAATGTCATCAAGTGGATGAACCGCGCGACAGGCGGATTATTTTTGTTGTTTGCGTTTAAGTTAGTAATGAGTAGTCGGCGATGATTTTGCCAAGTGTGAGCCAAAAAACTTCATAAAATTGGAAAAAACAGCCAAAAAGATAGCTGTTTTTTCTGTAAAGTTAGATTGCGTTTATAGAAGAATAAGAAAACAATGCAGGAGCCCCACCTGTATGAACAAAAAGCAATGGCTTCTGACTTTCGATGGTGTTATTCAGTACGTTATCAATTAATCCCGCCATCGCTTTTCCGGTATAGACGGGATCTAATAAAATACCCTCTTTTTGTGCTAATAGCGTAATGGCTTCTGATCCTGGCTTATTTGGCATGCCATACATGGGAGCGAAATAATTATCCCACAAAAGAACATCTGGGCAGGTTGTTTGGCCTAAGAGCGAGCTGATTTCTTGCTGCAATTGACTGACTTTCGGTGCTTGCTCGCTTGTAACACGTGAGACGGTAACGCCAATAACAGGTGTTTGTGGTAGTACGGAGTGTAACCCGATAGCTAACCCTGCATGTGTACCTGCGCTTCCAGAGGCGACAATCACGGCAGCAAACTCCACGTCTTTTGGACGCTGCTCAGCTATTTCTAATGCACAACGCACGTAACCCAATGAACCAAGGGCATTGGAACCACCGACAGGCACAATATACGCATCTTCGAGATTGAGTTGATCAACCAATTCTTCCATTTGCTTATTTGGATCGGTTAACTCATCACACATGACGCATTGGGTACTGAATAATTCCGTCAGTAATTTATTACCATTATTGAGAAAATTATTGTCCTGGCTTTGAATTGGATTTTCTAATAAAGCGACGCATTTTAGTCCATATTTCGCCGCCATAGCGGCTGTTTGTCGTACATGATTTGATTGAATTGCGCCAGCGGTAACAATAACTTTAGCCTTTTTTTGTAATGCGTCGGCAATAAGATATTCCAGTTTGCGTAATTTATTCCCACCCATTGCTAGGGGAGTTAAATCATCTCTCTTAATATAAATATCGCGCCCTAAATAGTGGGATAAATTTTCCAATTTATCCATTATCGTTGCAGTTTTTAGTAAATCAATGCGGGTAAAATTTGCTAAATTTTCTTTTAAAGACATATTATCCTCAGCGGCTTGCCAGTTAATAAGTAAAGCCTAAATAGAAATAGATAACGAGAGCGAAACTTGCAGTAACCAATGCATATGGCATTTGAGTCCGAATATGTTCAATATGGTCACAATCTGTTGCCATTGATGCAACGATAGCATCGCTGGAAATTGGCGACGTCATATCACCAAAAATGGAACCCGCAATTGCGGCACCGATCATATATTCAGGAGGCATACCCACTGAAATACCTAGCTGTACCCCAATGGGGATCATAATTGCAAATGTCCCCCATGAGGTACCTGTTGCTAATGACATGATGGAACTAATCAGGAAAATAAAACCGATGGAAAAACCAGCCGGAATAATACCAGAAGTCATTTGTGCAATATAAGCACCGGTATTTAAATCAGCAGAAACGTTACCCATTAAGAAGGCCAATACCATGACAGAGCTTATTTTTATCATGCTGGCATAACCAATATAAAGCTCTTTAAAAAAACTTTCCATGGTTAAAACACGACGTAATAAAAACCAGAAAAAAGAGATCGTGGTTCCAAATATAACACTCCAATAGATAGAGGTTGAACCGCTTCCCTTACTCAAGTCACCATCACCTGTAATGTAGAGGGCAAGAGGGAGCATTAATACTGTCGATAAAATAGGTATAAAAAAGTTTAATGAAGTATGGCAGTTGGGGTGTTCAATAATATCATCATTATCTTCGCTGTGCTTATTTTCAATATCACTATTCAAATGTTCATGTAAGGCTCGAGTTTCTGCGGCTTTCATTGGCCCCCAAGAAAAATTAGAAAAAATATAAAATAAGACAGAAGCCAGTGATAACCAAGCCATAATATTATAAACCATAGATCCAGCCAGGATATCGAATGGCTCACCGTTGATTAATCCCCTGGAAATCTGTACACCGATGATCCCCATCATTGCAGCACCCCAACCATTAATCATGGCAGAAGAACAAACAGAAACACAGGACGTCTGGATAATGTAAGACATTTTTTCTGGTGGAATAGCGTAATTTTTGGCTAATTTCTTGGTTGATGCTCCAGCAATTAATTGGTTAATTGAGCTTTCAATAAAAATTAATGATGTAATGATCATTGCCAAAAATTGAACAGATTTTTTATTTTCAATCAGTTGTGTCTTGTTAGTGAGTAAACGCACTAAAGATCGCACGCCCCCTGTAACAACCACAAGCCGCATTATGCCACCAATCATCAACATAAAAATGATGGTTTTTGTATTACCTGAAGAGGAAAAAGTATCAATAATACCTTCAATAGTTCCTTGTATACCTAAAATAACATTATGGTTATTAATGACAGTAAAACCAACTAATATACCGAGTAGCAGCGATAAAATAACCTGGCGGGTAAATATAGCTAAAATAATTGTGACAACAGGGGTGATAATGGTCCAAATACCGTAATCATTCATTTTTTTACTCACCTTATTTTATTGTTATTTTTTATATTAAGTAAATTTATTCTAATGCTTGTTCAAGGTCAGCTAATAAATCGCGAATATCTTCGATTCCTACTGATAAGCGTAATACGGTATCATAAATACCAATTTCCTCACGTTCTTTTTTTGTCATTGAGCCATGTGACATAGTGGCAGAATGGTTAACCATGCTCTCCACACCACCGAGAGATTCTGCTAAAACAAAATAGCGTAGCTTGTTTACAAACCTCTTTGTATCCTCTAGTTCACCTTTTAATTTGATCGTAACGACAGCACCACCTGCGCGCATTTGCTGCTGGCAAATGGAATAGTGCGGGTGAGTGGGTAAACCGGGATAATAGACTTGTTCAATTTTGGGATGGAATTGCAGAAAATTGGCAATTTCAAGTGCATTAGCACATTGCGCTGACATTCGTAACGCTAATGTCTTTAATCCACGTAATGCTAAATAGGCATCAAAGGGAGATGCAATGGCACCAGTGGTTGTTTTTAGGAAATCCAGCTTATTGGCTAAATCATTTCGATTTGTAATAACCGCTCCTCCAATCAAATCCGAATGGCCACCGATATATTTACTTGTGGATAACATGACAAGATCTGCCCCCAATTCGAGTGGTTTTTGATTCCATGCGGTTGCAAATGTATTATCAACACAAGTTAAGATATTGTATTTTTTTGTGAATGTACAAATACGTTTAATATCAACTAATTCTAATAATGGATTAGTTGGGCTTTCTATCCAAATTAATCGAGTATTATCTTTTATTTTATCCTCAACTTCATTGAGATTATTTAAATCGACATAGTCAAATTGGTGACCATTATTTTCAATGGCTACCCGTTCAAATAAACGAAACGTGCCGCCATAAACTCCTTTCATCGCAATAATGTGGGATTCTTTAGGTAACAAGTTTAAGACTAAAGCCGCGGCAGCTACACCAGAGGCGGTTGCAGTTGCATAAATACCATTTTCTATTTCGGCTAATAATGTTTCATAGGCATAACGTGTTGGGTTACTGCAACGGGAATAACAATATTCACCCTGTTCAGAGAGATCTTGTTGTACAAACGTACTAGCTGTTGTAATGGGAGGGAAAATAGCATGGTTTTCTTTGTCCTGCTGTTTTCCACCATGGATTAATGCTGTAGCTATGTTTTTTGTCATTCTTATAATCCTATAAATTGATTATCAATATTTTTAGGGGGAGTATCACATTACTGAAAAAGAATATGGCATAGAGGGATAAAAAAATTTTTCCAAAAAGTAACTAAATTTGTTTAATTTAGAGAAATTTTTTTCCAAATTTGATAATTTTCAATATAAATCAAATTGTTAAATTAATATTGTTTAATGTGATGACTATCAATATATTGGAAATTTGTACATAGTGATAGAGTTATTTTCTGATTTTTAACTGAAAGTGAGTGAAGAATACCCAACTTACTTGAAGATACAAGATCCAAGTAAGCTGGGTATATTGGCATTTTGATTTTTGCCAATATGCGCGGACGCGAAATATAAATCAACGATTACAACACGAGGTTTTCTACTAGTGTTGCTACCATTATGGCCTTAATGGTATGCATTCGGTTTTCAGCCTGATCAAACACAATGCTGTGTTTTGATTCAAATACTTCATTCGTGACTTCCAGACCACCATATAAATTGAATTCCTCTGCCAGTTGCTTACCAAGTATTGTTTCTTCATCATGGAAAGCTGGCAGACAATGCAGGAACTTCACTTCTGGGTTGCCTGTGAGTTTCACAACATCCATATTGACTTGATAAGGCTTCAGTAATGCAATGCGTTCTTGCCAGGTCGATTTGGGTTCTCCCATTGATACCCAAACATCGGTATACAGAAAATCGACCCCTTTTACTCCTTGCGCAATATCTTCTGTCAGGGTGATCTGGCCGCCTGTTTT
This sequence comes from Xenorhabdus sp. TH1, assembly GCF_037260955.1. Lineage (NCBI taxonomy): Bacteria > Pseudomonadati > Pseudomonadota > Gammaproteobacteria > Enterobacterales > Morganellaceae > Xenorhabdus > Xenorhabdus sp. TH1. The sequence goes on along the minus strand of NZ_CP147734.1, from coordinate 3,397,099 downwards.
CTCTGCCTGTTTTTGGCATTCCGCAACTAAATTTTTTTCCGGCCAACATGTTCTTGGAGCAACCAAACGGAGATCTATCCCTGTCAATGCAGCCGCTTCCAGCAGAGTATTACCCATGTTATTACGGGCATCACCCAAATAGGCAAATTTGATCTCAGAGAGTGGCTTTTGGCTGTGTTCCTGTATTGTCATTAAATCAGCCAATAGTTGGGTTGGGTGGAATTCATCCGTCAGGCCATTCCAAACCGGAACACCTGAGTATTGCGCAAGTGTTTCGACAATTTTCTGGTTATAGCCACGGTATTGGATGCCATCATATAAACGCCCAAGTACCCGTGCGGTATCTTTGATGGATTCTTTGTGCCCGATCTGGCTGCCGCTTGAGCCTAAATAGGTAACGTTGGCACCTTGGTCATGGGCTGCGACTTCAAATGCGCAGCGTGTACGAGTAGAGTCTTTTTCGAAAATCAAGGCAATATTTTTCCCGGTGAGTAAGAGAGATTCAGAACCTGATTTTTTATTCGCTTTTAATGCATGAGAAAAAGTTAAAAGGATACCAATTTCTGCGGGAGTAATGTCAAGTAATCTTAGGAAAGAACGCTTAAAAAATGGGTTCATCATGCATTGTCTCCATTAGGCAATATTGAATTTATATTCATTATATATCGATAAAAAAATGCAATTACAAGCCCTGTATGCAGAGTTTATAGGCGTGAATGTATCAAGACAGGTTATAGATCAGCCGCTTAGTTATGTATTTCTTTTTGAACAAAATTGGATAGATATATCCTTTGTACATAAAAGATGGGAGAATGCAAAACAAGACAGCCAACTGACAGAGGGGATTGGCATGGCAGACCCACATGCTTTAGAAGAACAGTGTGAAGAAACTCGCTTGATCATCGAAGAATTATTGGAAGATGGCAGTGATCCGGATGCACTCTATATTATTGAGCACCATTTTTCGGCAGAAGACTTCGACCAACTGGAAAAGGCAGCCCTTGAAGCTTTCAGGTTAGGCTATGAAGTGACGGATGCAGAAGAGCTGGAAACAGAAGACGGTGTTGTTTTGATGTGTTGTGATGTGATCAGCGAAAGTCGTCTGGAAGCTGAATTGATCGACGCACAGGTTGAGCAGCTCATGGATCTGGCTGGAAAGATAGGTGTAAATTACGACGGTTGGGGAACGTACTTTGAAGACCCTAATGCGCCTGATGATGAAGATGACGGTGATCTCTTTCCCCCTGAGGACGATGAACCCAAACTCCATTAAGATTTTGAGGATTGCGTCAAACCAACAAATTGCCCCACTTAAACCGTGGGGCTGACTATCTTTAATTGAAAGCTATATAGCATCATAATGCTTTGAGCATCCTGACTTCACAGTCGCTGTGGCCTGTATTACCAAGAGGCTTATCAAGATAGCTGAAGCCCAGCTTTTCATACAAGGCAATGGCGGCTTTCAGATTCTCTGTCGTTTCCAGATAGCAGCGTTTAAAGCCTTGCTCTGTGCCAAATTCGAGAGATTGCTTCACGATTTGCTTGGCAATACCTTTTCCGCGTAATACCGATGAAAGGTACATTTTTTGTAATTCGCAAGTATCACCATCACCACCAGCCAACGGAGCAATACCGCCACCGCCAACGACTTCGCCATCCATTTCAACCACCCAATAAGCGCTGCGTGGCTGGTTGTAAACTTCGTACAAGGTATCCAGAATTGGATCAGCGACGGCAAAACCTTTGTCTGCGGTTAAGCCATGCTCAGCAGAAACCTCACGGATCACAGCGGCAATGCTTGCATTGTCTTGTTGAGTGATGGGGCGAATAATGTAATTGTGTGTTGTTTTTGTTGTCATTATTTTCTCTTTATATTTTTATTACTTCATCTACCCGCCAAAAATGCGGGTAAGAGAATGCGAAAAGGGAATGATGAGGGATTATTGCAGGGAGAGCAGTTCTTCATGGCTCAGGCCAGTACTTTCCATAATCAGTTTGATACTAGCGCCATTTTTCAACAGGTTACGTGCTATTTCGAGTCGTGCATCACGTTGACCCTTTTCTTCCCCTTGTTGCACGCCGCGTTGAAGACCTTGTTGCATACCTTGTTGAAGGCCTTCTTTCCGGCCTTTTTCGTGTAATCGTTGAGCAATAGTCATAATCACCTCCTGACGACTATCTGTCTGTTTAATCAGCTGCTGGAGTACTTATACAAAATGCGGTGCATCTATTAAATCCTCTTACCCGCTTCCAAAACGTGGGTAAGAAAACACGAAAAAAGGATAAAGATGAGAGGTTATTGCAGGGAAAGCAGTGCTTCACGGCTCAGGCCGGTACTTTCCATAATTAGTTCGATACTAGCACCATTTTTCAACAGGTTACGTGCTATTTCGAGTCGTGCATCACGTTGACCCTTTTCTTCCCCTTGTTGCACGCCGCGTTGAAGACCTTGTTGCATACCTTGTTGCATACCTCGTTGAAGACCTTGTTGAAGGCCTTCTTTCCGGCCTTTTTCGTGTAATCGTTGAGCAATAGTCATAATCACCTCCTGACGACTATCTGTCTGTTCAATCAGTTGCTGGATAATCTGTTCAAAATGTGGTGAATCCATCGTGTTAAACAGGTAATGAAGGATAGTGACCACATCATTGTCACTATTATAATTGTGCTTAAGAGCCTGTGCCAATAACGCGGTCACGGCCTTAAACCCTTCCCGCAAATTTTTATGCTTCATCGCCAGTTCCATCACGGCGATTTTGCGATGATTCACCAGTTCATTATCATCAATCACAGTGACATCGACTAACGGAAATGGATTAAAGTATATCTCTTTCGCCAATTCGGGCAACGGAAAGCATTGCGTCCAGGTTTGCTGGAAAGGATAAGGGCTGCGCTCACCGTGGTAAAACAAGACGGGTACAACCAGCGGCAGTGTCTTGTTTCCCTGTTGCAGATGCTGATTCATCGCCATAAAAGAATAATGCATCATTCGCCATGCCATTATTTTATCTGGGGTAGACTGGTGTTCAACCAGGACATAGATATAACCCTCCCCCTGTTGCGTTTGCACCGAATAGAGGACATCCGACATTCTCGAACGTAACTGTTGATCGATGAATGACGAGTTGGTTAATGTTAATGTGCTAAGATCACACAATTGCTTGATTTTTTCCGGTAGGTGGATGTCAAAAAAATCTTTAGCGTTTTCAATCTGAGTCATAAATCCTTTGAAAGCCGCATCATGGGGTGTGGATGTGGTCTTTTTATTCATTATATTCACCCGTCAACTTTTGAGTTCTATTGATTATAACTACTTTATTTTGATGAAAAACATAATAGCCCCCTATATATATCTTACACTATATAAATAAACCTCATTTAACCTGATATTAATAAAAAATCAATCAAAATAATCAACGCATTAATCGTATTATTAAAAATAGTCGTAAAAAATTGGGGGGCTGGTGGATGCTATTTTTATCAGGGCAGGATATATGGCCTGAATGCTTTTTATGACTATGACTTTATGGAGTAAATTATTATCCTTATTCTTTTGTCCCATCCTCGATTCTTGAGTCATTCACGCTATTAAATTCCCTGGCATTATTAGTGACAACAATCTGTTACTAATAAATAGAATCCTTGTTTCTGTTTTGTTTATCATTAATGAAATATATTTTCTCTGTTTCATGAGGTTATTAAATAATAGCAAAACTAACTTAGTCATAGTAATAATATGAAAAAATTATCTTTTCCTATTCGTATTCCTCTCTATTATGTGAGAGGCGGAACTTCAACCGGTATCGTTTTATTACAAAAACATCTACCAGAAAAAAAAGAACTCAAAGAAGAAATTATTAGACATATCATGGGTGTGCCTCTTGAAGGAAAAAATGAAAATAATAAACAACTACAGGGGTTGGGTAGGGAAACGACAACCAGTAATAAAGCTTTTATTATTGATATCGATTATCAAGCTAAAAAGGTGATTAGCACTTTTGCTCAACTTGAAAAAGAGAGTAGTACCGTATCGTGGGAAGTTAACTGTGGAAATATGACCTCATCAATACCCTTGGTAATAAGAGATCTCCCAGAAGAAAAGTTGTTAATGCCCGATGGAAAGTTAAGTATTTATAATACAAATACCAATAAAAATATTGTGTGTACGATGCCGAATGTGTCACCTAAATACCAACTGGCACATATACCTGGTGTAGTGGGTGATTTTCCTGAGATTAATGTATCATTTGCAGATCCTGCATGTTCAAAAACAAAAGCCCTTTTTCCGACAGGAAATTTGATTGATAAAGTGAATGGTATTCCGGTCACGTGTATTGATGTCGCTGTACCTATGATTATTATCAATGCAGAAAGTTTGGGAATTTCGGGTTACGAAAATCCCAATGAAATTAAAAATAATCAAGTATTACAAGAAAAAATCATGCAAATCAGGGTAGAGATGGGGATTAAGATGGGCATTCGTCAGAAAAATGGAACAGTGATGAATGAAAAGGATTTAGCAGAATCTATCACCCAACCCAAAGTCGCCATTGTTGCACCTCCTTTATCCAAAGGAGATATTACTATCAGGTATCTCACGCCCAAAAACGTTCATTTATCTGTCGCGGTATCCGGTGGTTGCTGCTTAGCTGCTGCTTGCTGTTTTCCCGGAACGGTTGCCAGTCATCTTTATTATGCTAATAGGGTTAACGGTCACTCTACTGTGCGGATTGAGCATTTGTCTGGGATATCCAAGTTTAGTATTACGCATGATGGTGACTATATAAAGTATGCAAGTGCGCAGAGAAATGCCCAAATTCTGATGAAAGGTGAATTTTTTATTTATAATCCTAGTGATGAGTTAGAGGAAATAATGCGAGTAGTTTCTATCACTTCTTCAAGGATGGTGTAAGTGACGCACTGCCTGCAACGATAGTGGTATCGTTGAGGCGAAAATGATGGGATGAGTTTGACGTGTTGTATATGTTTTACTTCTTCGATATTACTTAAGTTGGCTGGCAAAGCCCGAGCTTGAATACCCGCGATCGCCATTGCTTCTCCGCAAAGTCCAAATGTTGTGCGTTGCGAGCAATAATAACAACAGGATGTCCAGCCTTACCAAAACGACGGGTAACAGTACGCGAGATTCCTAGACTATAACCACAAATTAGTATAGTGTGCTTCACAATTTAATATCCAACCATAAAGTTGGAATTGGTATAGTATGGTTTTAGCAACGATAACCACTGATAGAGGAGAAAATACAGACGATGGCTTGGGATATCGAAGGAACAAAATGCAAGATTTTGACAGCAGCAGTAATAGAATTCGCTCGCTTTGGTCCTGATGGCACTACGGTAGAAAAGATTGCTAAATCGGCTGGTGTAAATAAAGAGCGCATTTACAATTATTTTGGCGATAAGCGCGCCCTATTTTCGGCCGTACTACGCAGCGAACTAGCCAAGGTTGCACAGGAAGTCCCTATTACGTCTTTCGCCGTTGAGGATATTGGGGAGTATGCGGGTCGAGCTTACGACTATCATAGCAGACACCCGGAACTGAGCCGCCTTATGCGCTGGGAAGGCCTGATTTTCGATGGTGAGGTTCCGGATGAAGAGCAGCGACGTGAATACTATGGCTACAAGGTCCAGGCTGTCGCCGATGGGCAGCAGCAAGGTATGCTTACACAAGCCTTGGAGCCTGACCATTTGGCGTTTCTGGTATTGGCACTGGCTGGGTGGTGGTCGGCTGTACCCCAAGTGGCGCGTATGTTAACTGGTTCCGAAAGCCAGAAAGAACACGACAGGCGTCGAGCTTCTGTCGTCGAGGCTGCTCGGCGTTTGGCATCCACTCCCTAATTTCTCTGGTGCGTTGTAACCCCACCCTCCAGAGGTTGTCGCAAAAGTCACCTTAGCCTTTTGCGACACCATTTCTTATCCAACATTCAGATTATTGAGACTTTATTTTAATAAACCTCAACTTTGTTTAAGCATCACTATTTCATGGTCACGTAAACCTAAGCTCGGCTTTTTCGGCTGGAATGTATAAGCAATCAGTCCTGATACGATTTCCAGTAAAAAGCCGATTATGCTTCGGTGCCTTGAATGTTCTATCTGAGAAATATTTTTCAATTGGTCATTCACCGTTTCTATCAAAAACCGTTTTCTTAACATGGCCTTGTCCCAAAGCGATAAAAATTGGGCTTTCATATTACGGCGAACATTCGTGATTAACGTAAGCCCTTCCTCTTTCAGTTCATCGCATAACACTTGGGATAAATAGCCTTTGTCACCATAGAGATGCCCGGTTAAACCTTTGACTAATTCCTTTACCGGCTGACGATCGTCAACATTTCCCGGTGTTAATTTAACGGATAAAATCTCACCGCAATCATCAATAATCAGATGGAGTTTAAAGCCATAGAACCATCCTGTGCTGGTTTTTCCTCGCTGCGCGACACCCTCAAAAACTTTATGACGAGAAATACGTAGGTTATGACAAACCGCGATTTTAGTGGAATCGATAAAGGCAATGCCGTGTGATTTTTGTTGGCGTGAAGAAAGGAAAGCGCATAACGGAATAAGGACTCTTTTCTTCAATGTTATTATTCGATTGTAGCTCACCAGACTGGGGAAATCTGCTTTGAGGTATTGCTGTACATACTCAGTATAAAACGCTTTAAAATGACGATAATGGCTCATGTGAAATAAAATGAGGAGAGTCATTATTTCGCTGAGAGACAGGGAAGTGGCGCGATGACGCTTGAGCTGATTATTCTCAATGAGCTGTTGTTCCCAAAGGGGAATAAATTTTTGGCAAAAGTCATCGACGCAACAGAAAAGTTCATCTAAAGTAGTCATAGCCTGAGGATCCCCACGATTTTGTTTTCTAAGCAAAAACTTTGATCGTGCCTCAGGCACTTAGTTCCCTTTTGCCTTTCCTTTCTTAAGCGAAGTTCAGGTTAATAACGTATTAGCTTCTTCCCGTTAGGGAAAAATTCAGGTTATAGGTATTTGTGATAGAGGATCCAGCCTGTTTTTCTATAGATTCAAATTCTGATTGATACCGTTCTTGAACTGATAAAAAGATATCCATATGTAAATTAAACGAATATGCCTTTGCATCATTTTTATCTTTAAGCATATCGATAATATATAAAACGGAATGTTCATTCATTGCCTTATGGCAATTATTGAAAATATCAATGTTCATTTGTAGGTTATTTGGATTTCAGTGAAATAAATTTAATCATAAGTTTTTATGACGTTTTATTAAATGGTTTAGTATGTTTAAATACATTAATTAATGATGGTGATTTGTGAAGGGGTATTGTTCTTAAATATAAATAAAGCGGCCTAATATAATAAAAGTGCCGCCATATTCTCAAGCAAAGAAAATTTTATTTGGAAATATCTACGCCAAAATATTTCTCAGAGATACGGGCATACGTACCGTCATCTTTTATCTCTTGCAATGCTTTATTCACTGCTTCCAGTAACTCTGCGTCCCCTTTACGCAGTAATACGGCTGATTTACTTGCATCGGTTTGTTGGGCGACAATTTTTACCGGTGCATTAGGGCGCTGTTTTTTGAAGTCAAGGAATGACAGACGATCATTGAGTGTGGCATCAGCGCGTCCGGTGGCGACCAGATCAATGGCCTGGTTAAAGCCATCTGTACTGACCAAACTTGCGCCATAAGACGTTGCCAGTTGCCCGTAATTGCTGGTCAATGATTGGGCTGAGCGTTTACCTTTAATATCTGCGAAGGCTTTAATATCACTGTTATCGTTACGGGTTATCAACACAACCTGAGAAGTCGTATAAGGAATGGAAAAACTGTATTTCGCTGCCCGTTCGGGGGTAACACCGACTTGGTTGATAACCGCATCAAAACGTTTAGCATCTAATCCGGCAATCAAGCCATCCCATTTGACTTCCATAAATTCAGGTTTGACGTTCAAACGTTGGGCAATTTCCCGTGCGATATCCACGTCAAAGCCGATTAATTTATTGCTAGCATCGTGGTAAGTAAAAGGAGGATAAGTGCCTTCCGTGCCAATCTTAAAGATGCCAGAGGCTTTGATGGCATCAAAATCTTCGCCGGCATAGCCAGGGGCAGAAATAGCAAGGGCAGTCGCACTCGCCAGTAAGAAATTCAAAATTTTTTTCATCGTGTTTCTCCGAATAAATAATGTACGTGACTGCTCGCTATATTTCCCAATCCGGTAAAGTTTCTGTCAGGGTTGAAATAAACTCGACAGTTCGCACCTTACTGGGGCGGGTAAAGAGGGTTTTTGCCGTACCCGATTCAATAATTTCACCAGATTCCAGAAATACGACATCATGAGCAAGATTAGCAGCCAGGCGCAGATCATGCGTTGCCATTAACATGGTCGTGCCTTCTCCTGCTAATTGCTTCAAAACCGAGACGACTTCTTTCGATAATTCGGGATCAAGCGCCGAAGTCGGTTCATCGCACAGCAGCACTTTGGGGGAAGGTGCCATCGCTCTGGCGATGGCCACACGCTGCTGCTGACCACCTGACAGTGTGGCTGGCCAAACATCCGCTTTGTGGGATAAGCCGACTTTTTCCAGCAACGCCAACGCCCGTTCTCTGGCGCGTTCGCGGGACCATTTCTGTACCCAAATCAGCCCTTCCATAATGTTTTCAATCACAGTCAGATGCGGGAAAAGCTGAAAGTTCTGGAATACCATGCCGGTTTGCAGGCTAAAACGCTGAATTTCTCGATGCGGCAATCGCTCCTTACCCGTAAAAGTGATCTGCTCTTTGCCAATTTCCAGCTTGCCCGCCTGTGGGATCTCCAACAAGTTAATGCAACGCAGCAAGGTACTTTTACCGCTACCGGAAGGGCCAATCAGTGCTGTCAGGCTGCCTTCTTTAATCGTCAGGTTAATATTTTTCAGCACCTTCTGTCCGTCGAAACTTTTTTCAATGTTGGTAAGCTGAATCATTTTTGGCTTCCTTATGGTTGCTGCTGTTTTGCTGAGCGAATTTCTTTTCCAACCGCACTTGCAGTGCCGATAATACCGAACTCAAAAGGAGATAAAGAATGGCGGCCTCGGTATACAGGATTAACGGTTGATAGGTGACTGCAGCGATGCGCTGTGCCGCCAGAAACATTTCTGGCACGGTAATAACAGAAGCCAGAGAGGTGTCTTTTACCAGCGAAATAAAGGTATTGGACAAGGGAGGAATCGAAACCCGCGCCGCCTGTGGCAGAATAATCCGACGCAGTGATTGCCACCAGCTCATGCCGATAGAGTGAGATGCTTCCCATTGCCCTTTGGGAACCGAAATTAGTGCGGCACGGATCACTTCTGAGGTATAGGCACCGACATTTAGGGTAAAGCCGATAATGGCGGAGGTGAACGCGTCTAAAGTAATGCCTGCACTGGGCAGGGCGTAGAAAATCAGGAATAACTGAACCAGCAGAGGCGTACCGCGAATCAACCAGACGTAAAACCGAACGACAGCAACCAGTGGTTTAGGGCCATATAGCCTAATTAAAGCAACGATAAACCCCAATGAGATCCCAAGTGCGAATGTAATCAGCGTGAGGGGAATAGTGAATGTCAGGCCGGCGTAAATCATCGGCCATAGAGAATCCAGCGCTAAATTGAGCCATGATGGGGTCATAGAACCTTCCTGATAGATATTAAAAATATGTTTATTTTTTATAGGGTTGTTTTAATGATGATATGGCAAGAAAAGGTGAACTCTATATACAATAAAGTTATAGCTTAGAACCTAAGATTTATTTTAAAAGCCTATTCCATTAGGCTCTTATTTTCATTATTGATTAGTCGCTTTCGGCGAAATATTTATCCCAGATACGTTGATAAGTCCCATCCGCTTTTATCTCAGCAATCGCTTTATCTACTGCGGTTTTTAATTCAGTGTCATTTTTACGTAATAACACAGCAGATTGTGCTGCCTGGGTATCTGCGGCAACAATTTTTACCGGAGCATCCGGGCGATGTTTTTTGTAATCGAGGTAAGAAAGTTTATCGTTGATTGTTGCATCTGCACGGCCTGTGCTCACCAAATCGACTTCCTGATTAAAACCATTCGTGCCGATAATGTCGGCGCCATAATGTCTGGCGATCTGGGCAAAGTTATTGGTCAAGGTATGTGCTGATTTTTTCCCTTTTAAGTCGCTAAATGTCTTAATATCGTTGTTATCTTTTCGGGTAATCAGTACAGCTTCTGAAATCACGTAAGGCAGGGAAAAACTGTATTTTTTCTCGCGTTCCGGTGTAATAGCGATTTGGTTCATCACCGCATCGAAACGTCCGGCATCAAGCCCACCAATCAAGCCATCCCATTTACCTTCAATAAATTCAGGCTGCACTTTCATGCGAAGTGCGATTTCACGGCCGATTTCCACATCAAATCCGGTCAGTTTTCCAGAGGTGTCATGATAACTGAATGGGGCATAGGCGCCTTCAGTCCCAATCCTGAATATGCCTGTGGAATGAATGTTATCAAGGGTAGATTGTGCATAAGAGAAGTGGGTGAAACCCAATTGAATAATGCCCGCTAATAATATATTTAGTACGGCTTTCATGTTATCTATTTCTCCAAAAGGGAATTATTGTTTTTAAAATTATTTTCACTATAGCGGTAATATCATAAGCCTTATATATAAAATAAAGTTATATCATATCCTGATGTTACTGCTGATAAATTAGGGTCATATTGATTATCGTTTAATTATATTTATCATAAGCTATATCAGCTTCTCAGTTACCCTAAATATAACGCTAATATAGGTGCCAAGTGTTGAATTCACTCCTTCGGAAAGGCATGGTTGATTCTTTACCTGTTTGTATCTCTTTTTTCTTTATTTTTACTTCAATTGGTGCGCTTTATCAAAGTCACGGTATCCCATTAATGGAAACGTTGGTCGGATCATTGTTGATATATGCTGCACCGTTACAAGTGGCTGCGGTTGGTTATCTGGCTGACGGGGCGATACTTTCTGTTATCGTTTTAGCATTTCTGATTAACTTCCGCTTTTTCTTGATGGCGATGGTGATGTCGCAATATTTTCGTGGTATCTCTAAGCGAAATATTTTGCTGTCGATGTTAGGATTTAGTGCCAGCACTTATACGGTGACGCACGCACATCTCTCTGCGGAAAATATCACGGATGGGAAATCCCAATTTCATTTTTATTTGGGTGTTGCTGTACCCTGTTTTGTGATCACCTTCTGTGCCACGTTGTTGGGGTATATTTCAGCCGAATATCTGGATTATGATTCCTTTTCGCTGTTCCTCGTGATGTTGGTTCCTGTCCATTTCTCCTCCTTGACTGCCAGGCGTTCAGGCAAGGATATGTCTGTTCTGGCAACGGTCATGGGTGGGTTATGTGCACCGTTATTGAATGAAGTGGATATGAAATTAATCGATCTGATAGTCCCAATTTTATGTGGGATAGGGATTGCGTTCATTGAACAGAGAATCAGACAGGATAGAAGATTATGATGCTGTTGATCGTATTGATGGGATTAATCAGTTTTATATTAAGGGCTGCCCCTTTTTTGATGAATGATAATCACTTATTAAAGGGAAAGCGTTTTCTCATTACCGCGCTAGATTATGCCATCTGTTTTATTCTGGGGACGATTATCGTTAATATTTCATTGAATAATCTGACTCTAAGTGAATTAATTGCACAATTTAATATTAAATATCTATTTGCCTTGATTACGGTAGTATTGGCTTATTTTATCAGTAAATATACGCATTCAATCTTAAAAAGTTTGGGGGTTTCTCTGCTGTTTTTTATGTTGATGCAGTGGTTGTTTAATTGAAAAAGTTGGTTAGATTGCAAAAAAGCCACTGCAAACTTAATCACAGTGGCTTATATGAACAAATTTCAACTAAGAAAAATTACAGTGCAGCGATAGTCTCTTTCTGCGTCAGTAGTTTTTCTTTTGCGGCATTGTTGGTCGCCAGGCGTTCGCGCTCTTTGGCAACAACGGCTTCGGGTGCACGGCTGACAAAACCTTCGTTAGCCAGTTTGGCTTCAATACCGCTGATCTCTTTATCCAGCTTCTCGATTTCTTTATCCAGACGCGCCAGTTCTGCATCTTTATTAATCAAACCAGCCATTGGGATCAGCACTTCAGCCCCATCGATCAGTTTGGTGACAGAAACAGGTGCTTCTTCTCCTGCTGCCAACACAGTAACAGAAGAGAGACGCCCCATTGCCTGAATGAAATTGAGGTTTTCAGCGACACGGCGTTGTGCATCATGATTCGCATCACGTAGCAGAACTTCCAGTGGCTTGCTTGGTGCGATGTTCATTTCGGCACGAATGTTACGCACGGCAATGATCGCTTCCTTGATCCACTCCAGATCGTTCAGTGCCAATTCATCTGCTTTCGCCTGATCGAATTCAGGGAACGGTTGCAGCATGATAGTATCCGCATCAATACCTTTGACCACTTTCACACGCTGCCAGATGGTTTCAGTGATAAATGGAATGATTGGGTGTGCCAAACGCAGCAAACCTTCCAAAACTTCAATCAGGGTATGGCGAGCCGCACGGACTTCGGCTTCTGTCCCTTTGTTGATTGCCGGTTTGGACAGCTCCAGATACCAGTCACAGAATTGGTTCCAGGTGAATTCATAAAGAATGTTAGCGGCGATGTCGAAACGGTGAGTATCCAGCGCTTCACGATAGGCTTTAACGGTCTGGTTGAACTCTGCCAGGATCCAGCGATCTGCCAGTGACAGTGACATTTCACCACCGTTCTGTCCGCAATCTTGGCCTTCTGTGTTCATCAGCACGAAACGGCTGGCGTTCCACAGTTTGTTACAGAAGTTGCGATAACCTTGCAGGCGCTTCATGTCCCAGTTGATATCACGACCGGTAGAAGCCAGTGCGGCCAGAGTGAAACGCAAGGCGTCAGTACCGTGGGCTTCAATGCCTTCCGGGAACTGTTTTTCGGTACGCTTGCGGATTTTCTCTGCCAGTTGTGGCTGCATCATATTGCCGGTACGTTTTTCCAGCAGCTCTTCCAGCGAGATACCATCGATCATATCCAGAGGGTCGATGACGTTCCCTTTGGATTTTGACATTTTTTGGCCTTCTTCATCGCGGATCAGGCCAGTCATGTAGACTGTTTTGAATGGCACTTGTGGTTTGCCGTTTTCATCTTTGATGAAGTACATGGTCAGCATGATCATGCGGGCAATCCAGAAAAAGATAATGTCGAAGCCACTGACCAGCACATCCGTTGGATGGAAGGTTTTCAACGCGTCAGTCTGCTCAGGCCAGCCAAGGGTAGAGAATGTCCACAGGCCAGAGGAGAACCAGGTATCCAGTACGTCTTCGTCTTGAGTCAGGGTGATATCTGCACCCAGATTGTGCTCGCGGCGAACTTCTTCTTCATCGCGACCAACATAAACGTTGCCTTGTGCGTCATACCACGCCGGAATACGGTGGCCCCACCACAATTGACGGGAAATACACCAATCCTGAATATCACGCATCCAGGAGTAGTACATGTTTTCGTACTGTTTTGGCACGAACTGGATATCACCGTTTTCAACTGCTTCAAGCGCCACTTTTGCCAGTGGTGCAGTGCGAACATACCATTGGTCGGTTAGCATGGGTTCGATAACCACGCCACCACGGTCGCCGTAAGGGACCGTCAGGTCATGAGGTTTGATCTCAACCAGCAGGCCCTGTTTTTCAAATTCCGCCACAATCGCTTTACGGGCAGCGAAACGCTCCATGCCACGGTATTCGGCAGGAATATCCGTCGAGTAGATAGCGGAAACTTCGCCGTTGCTGTCGAAGACTTCTGCCGCTTCACGAATATCGCCGTCGAAGGTCAGGATATTGATCATTGGCAGGCTATGGCGCTTACCGACTTCATAGTCATTGAAATCGTGGGCTGGGGTGATTTTCACGCAGCCAGTGCCTTTTTCCATGTCAGCATGTTCATCGCCAACGATAGGAATACGCCGGTTCACCAGTGGCAGGAGAAGCTCTTTGCCAATCAGATCCTTATAACGTGGATCTTCCGGGTTCACGGCAACACCGGTATCCCCCAGCATGGTTTCGGGACGGGTTGTGGCAACAATCAGGTAGTCTTTGCCTTCTGCAGTCTTAACGCCGTCAGCCAGCGGATAGCGCAGGTGCCACATGGAACCTTTTACTTCACGGTTTTCGACTTCCAGATCAGAAATCGCCGTGCGCAATTTCGGGTCCCAGTTAACCAGGCGTTTGCCACGGTAAATCAGATCATCCTGATACAGGCGAACAAAGGCTTCTTTAACCGCTTTGGACAAACCTTCATCCATAGTGAAGCGCTCACGCTCCCAATCTACGGAGTTACCCAGACGGCGCATCTGGTTGGAGATATTGCCACCCGATTCTGCTTTCCACTGCCAAATTTTGTCGATAAAAGCTTCACGACCATAATCATGGCGAGTTTTGCTTTCTTCTGCCGCGATCTTACGCTCAACAACCATTTGGGTTGCGATACCCGCATGGTCAGTCCCTGCTTGCCACAGAGTATTTTTACCCTGCATACGTTGGTAACGCACCATGGTATCCATGATAGTCTGCTGGAATGCGTGTCCCATATGCAGGCTGCCGGTGACGTTTGGGGGTGGAATGACGATGCAGAAACTTTCGCGGCTGGTATCGCCATTCGGCTTGAAGTAACCACTCTGTTCCCAGTGGTTGTAAAGGGGTTGCTCTATCTCTGCCGGATTGTACGTTTTATCGAGAGATGGCTCAGGTTGCGTTTGAGTAGCGGGTGTCTTTTCCATTGTGTCTTGATATTTAATAGGTTGGCGGGGTTGCCATGGTCAAATTAAAGCCGACGCTACGATAGGATTTATATCGTTCGCGCGCTAACTGTTTCAGATTTTCATCAATAGGAACGAAGTCTATCACTTCATGGAAAGCTGTGGCAAAGTCTGCAAAATGAGGAAGCAGTGTCACTAACACATCGCGGGGGACATTGCCTCTTTTTTGTGGCCAGCATAACTCCACGGGAGCACCGTATCGAGGGCCTTCGCCGGCAAGATTGTGCGGTACAAATTGACTCGGTTCTCTCTGCCATAATGCTTCGTCTAATTTTTCGGCTTGTTGCTGGCTTTCACAAGCAATCAGAACCCGTTTCCCTGCACGCCATTGATCAGCAGCAAGCTGACATGCCAGCCATTCATGTGGTTGTAGATCATCTGACGATGATTGTTCCGATAACAGCTTTTCCGGTGACAGCTTTTCTAATAAATAGAAGGTGGCGTTTTTCATAGTTTCTTGGTTGCAAGGTTACTGGAAACAGTAAGGGTATTGCAGTTGCAATACCCTTAATGCCATTAAGCGGCAGGGGCATTAATCATCAGAATTCAAACCTGAACGATTTAACAGGAATTGTGACAGGAGCGCAACCGGACGACCCGTTGCTCCTTTCGCTTTACCTGAACGCCATGCTGTACCTGCGATATCCAGATGTGCCCAGTGGTATTTGCTGACAAAGCGAGACAGGAAAGCACCTGCGGTAATGGCACCACCAGAGCGTCCGCACGAGTTTACCATATCCGCAAAATTGGATTCTAACTGTTCGGTATACTCATCAGCCAACGGCAGACGCCATGCACGATCGCCTGCTTGCTCTGAAGCATTCAGCAGTTCATGCGCCAGAGGATTATGGTTAGACATCAGGCCAGTATAGTGACCGCCCAGTGCGATAACACAAGCGCCAGTCAAGGTGGCGACATCGATGACTGATTCCGGTTCAAAACGCTCAACATAAGTCAGCGCATCGCACAGTACCAGACGACCTTCCGCATCGGTGTTTGTCACTTCAACGGTCTGGCCGGACATGGTAGTCAAAATGTCTCCAGGACGATAGGCGCGTCCGCCAGGCATATTTTCACAACCCGCCAGGACACCGATGACATTGATTGGCAATTGCAGTTCGGCAACAACGCGCATGGCGCCATAGACGGAAGCTGCACCGCACATATCATATTTCATCTCATCCATGCCTTCAGCCGGTTTGATCGAGATGCCGCCAGAATCAAAGGTCAGCCCTTTGCCCACCAATACGATCGGTTTCGCATTGGCGTCTGCGCTGCCTTTATATTCCATAATGGCCATCAAAGATTCATTCTGCGAACCCTGACCAACCGCCAGATAAGAATTCATACCCAGCTCTTTCATCTGCTCTTCACCAATAACTTTGGTGGTCAGGTTAGCCACGTTGTCAGCCAGCTGGCGCGCCTGTGATGCCAAATACGCAGCATTACAGATATTGGGTGGCATATTGGCGAGATCTTTCGCCGCCTTGATACCCGATGCAATGGCAAGACCATGCTGAATAGCGCGTTCGCCGCTGGTCAATTCGCGGCGGGTCGGCACATTGAACACCATTTTACGCAGCGGGCGACGTAGCTCATTTTTGCTGCTTTTGAGCTGATCAAAAACATACAGTGACTCTTTGGCTGTTTCGACCGCCTGACGTACTTTCCAGTAATTATTGCGCGCCTTCACATGCAGCTCTGTCAAGAAACAAACTGCTTCCATTGAGCCGGTTTCGTTGAGGGTATTGATCGTTTTCTGGATAATTTGCTTATACTGGCGCTCATCCAGTTCACGTTCTTTTCCACAGCCTACCAGCAAAATACGCTCAGACAGTACATTTGGAACATGATGTAGCAACAAGGTTTGACCTACCTTGCCTTCAAGTTCACCACGGCGCAATAAGGCACTGATATAGCCATTACTTATTTTATCAAGTTGCTCTGCGATAGGGGAAAGACGGCGGGGTTCAAACACACCGACAATAATACAGGCACTGCGCTGTTTCTCCGGGCTACCGCTCTTTACACTAAACTCCATGAGTTCTCCTGAATCTTAAAGACAAAGACGGATACAATCGCTAAAATACCGCGTTCCGCATTCATTCATCCCAAAGAAAATTAACGGTTATGTTAACTAAGCATATTATTTTTTGATACTTAGATAACGATAACTGTGTTCTAATTGGGAACCAATATATGGAATGCTTTGGTATCATTTTAGCGATGGGGAAGCCAAACTGATTCATATAAATGGTAGATATACGACGAAGTTAGCGACTTTCCTGCAAAAAGACAAGTTTTCACAGGCGTAATAAGCGTGATCATCATTAGATATCTAGTACGGGAAACCCTGAAAAGCCAAATCGCAATACTGTTCATCTTATCGCTGATCTTTTTCAGCCAAAAATTAGTGGACGTATTGGGTGCGGCGATGGAAGGGAATATTCCCGCAAATTTGGTTTTATCGTTGTTAGGTTTAGGTGTGCCGGAGATGGCGCAGCTTATTTTACCCCTGAGTTTATTTCTTGGGGTGTTAATGACGTTCAGCAAACTCTATACCGAAAGTGAAATCACCGTCATGCATGCCTGCGGGTTGGGCAAAAGTGTCATGGTGAAATCAGCCCTTATTCTGGCGCTATTCACATCAGCATTGGCGGCAGCCAACGTTATCTGGATCACACCGTGGTCTGCTAAATATAAAGCGCAAGTATTAGCAGATGCAAAAGCAAATCCAAGTCTTGCGGCTATCATGGAAGGGCGGTTTAAGTCTTCCCGTGATGGCAGCATGGTGCTGTATATCGGTAATGTGAAGGGCAACTCTTTTGAGAATGTTTTCTTGGCTCAGCTCCGTCCTACGAATGATCAGCGCCCTTCTGTGGTCATTGCAGATGGTGGGCATATGGAAGAGCGTCCGAATGGTAATCAGGTGGCAGTCCTCCATCAAGGAACGCGCTATGAAGGTACAGCTTTATTGCGTGACTTCCGCATTACTGAGTTCATCAACTATCAGTCGACGATTGGACATCAAAAAGCCGATATCGATAACAAAGTTGAACAAAAATCGATTGAACAGCTTTGGCATGATACAGACAACGACTCCCGCGCAGAATTTCACTGGCGTTTGACGTTGATTGTTTCGGTGCTAATTATGGCGTTGATGGTGGTGCCGTTAAGTGTTGTGAACCCACGCCAGGGGCGGATACTCAGTATGTTGCCATCCATGTTGCTCTACCTGATTTTCTTCCTGTTGCAAAGTTCCCTGCATTCTAATGGCAGTAAAGGTAAACTTGATCCCCTGTTTTGGATGTGGTTGGTCAACGGGGGATATTTTGCGTTGGCTATGATGCTTAATCTGTGGGATACCGTACCCATGCGCAAACTGCGTTCACGCTTTAAGACTCAAGGAGCGTTATAATGTTTGGGGTATTGGATAGATATATCGGCCGAACCATCTTACAAACCATCCTGATGACTTTGTTTATGCTGGTATCGCTTTCCGGCATTATTAAATTTGTCGATCAGCTCCGCAAAGTTGGGCAGGGGGAATATACTGCACTTTCTGCTGGCGTTTATACCTTGTTGAGTGTACCCAAAGATATTCAGATTTTCTTCCCAATGGCTGCTTTGCTTGGTGCGTTATTGGGCTTGGGAGCACTGGCAACACGTAGTGAGCTGGTGGTTATGCAGGCCTCTGGCTTTACTCGTCTACAAGTGGCTGGCTCAGTCATGAAAACAGCAATCCCGCTGGTTTTACTGACGATGGTGATTGGTGAATGGGTTGCCCCGCAAGGAGAGCAGTTTGCCCGTAATTATCGCTCGCAAAAAATGTATGGTGGTTCACTGATGTCTACCACTAAAGGGCTTTGGGCGAAAGATGGCTACGATTTTGTCTATATCAAGAGTGTCGGGAAGGATAATGCCTTGAACGGCATCAACATTTATCATGTTGATGACAACCAAAAGCTGTTATCCATAAAGTATGCGGCTTCTGCGGTGTATGACCAAAATAACCATCAATGGAAGTTATCTCAGGTTGAAGAATCCGATTTAACCCAAGATGGGCGGATCACTGGGACACAACGTATTTCTGCGGATTGGAAAAGTCGGCTGACACCAGAAAAATTGGGCGTCGTTTCTCTCGATCCTGAAGCGCTTTCTATACGCGGCTTGCATCAATATATTACCTACCTGCAACAGGGCCAACAGGATGCTGGACGCTACCAGCTTAATATGTGGAAGAAAATCTTCGCACCTTTGTCAGTTGCAGTAATGATGCTGATGGCACTTTCCTTTATCTTCGGGCCACTGCGTAGCGTACCGATGGGATTCAGGGTTGTTGTAGGTATCAGTATGGGCTTTGTGTTCTATGTCTTGAATGAGATATTCGGTCCGCTCAGTCTAGTTTATAGTATGCCACCGATATTAGGGGCATTGCTGCCAAGTCTGTTATTTTTCATAGTGAGTGTTTACTTACTTTTATATAGAAAATAATAACCTGATATCTCAGCAAACTTATCCGTCGCCTCCACCTTCAAGAGTGGAGGCGATTTCTTGTAAAACTAAATTTGCTTATGATTGCTCGCTAATGCTGCAACTAATTCATTAACTCCACTCGTCACACGACTAAATTTGCTTTGCTCTTTGCGGGTCATTACCACAAATACGCCAATATTGCTTTCAGGGATCATTGCCATATAGGTATTAAACCCACCGCCACCACCGGTTTTCTGGTAAATACCGGGAATATTGCCTTTAGCATCCATATATACCCAGCCAAGTCCAATACCATCTGCCAGACCTGCAACATCCATCCCTTTAATTGATTTCAGATCGGCACGTTTAAAGTAGATACCTTGTTCACGACTGGCAGTCTGCTTCCTTAACTGATTATGGGAAGATAAAAACTGTTGCATCCAGCGCTGCATATCTGCGGGGGTAGAATAAATTCCACCACTGCCTGCGGCGGCAATGGTGTTTACGCAAGGGCTAGATTTAACCCCGACCATCAAACGGGTGCATTGGGATGGTGTGGGGGTTAGCGTCGTATCTTTCATGCGATAAGGATGAGTAATTTCTTCTTGCAGCAGGCGGTCATAGGGTTTTCCCGTTGCTCTAGCAAGGGCATCAGCTAATAAATCATAGGCCAGATTGGAATACGAAGCTGTCGTGCCAGGCGCGGCATCTATTCCTGCGGTTTTCAGCCAAGCCCAGCGATTTGATTGGGTTGGCCAAATAAATACAGGGCGTCCCCATTTTCCACCAGGCTGTTCCCGTGGCAACCCGCTGGTATGGCTCGCCAGATGATACAGTCGGATTGGTTGGTTAACGTCATAATCCGGCACATGGACACCGTAATAAGTGTATTTCTGTAACGGATCGGTGATCTTAAGGTGTTTCTTCTGTGCCAACTTAACCATGACCTCGCTGGTCATCAATTTAGTAATAGAAGCAATACGAATTAAAGAATCTTGGCGTGGCCTAATACCGCTGCCTGGATAAGTTTCCCCAAAACTGCGATGCATAATCTGATTGTTATCGATCACCACCATTGCCATTCCCAAAGGCTTGCCTTCTTCAAAGATGGATTGGGAATATTGATCGACCAATGCAGTAGCTATTTTCTTGAGCTTGTCATTACCCTCAAATACTTCCCATTTTGCCGGTTGCGCATTAGATTGCTGAAATTTTTTCTGGTGTGAATAACCAGAATCTGCACAAGCTGAAATCGCCCATGTCATGACGGAAACTGCACACAGTTTATATAGCCGTTTTTTCATTTTTGGATTAACCAATCAGAGGGCATTCAAGTGAAGGAATAAAGCTATTATTTGTTTTTCTTAAATATCGCCATAATGGCACCAATAACGATACCTAACAGGATACCTGTAAAAATCCAACTGATAATGGTCATGATAATTTACCTCATAGCAGTGTATTGTTTTGAATTATATAAGGAGTTTAGAGGTTGTCTATTGGCTGGAAGGAATTGTGTGAGGAGGAATTGGCGGGATGTGGTGAAAAATTCGGTTTGCTTTTAAGTGTTGCTGGTAAAATCTGGTGAAAAAATAGAATAATCGATCCTTTTTTCGTCACTTGAACAAAATCGAAAGGATAAGTGTTGCGAATGCGCTTCTGACAGGTATAATGACCCCCGTTCTCCGAACCATTTCAGTGCCGAAGTGGCGAAATCGGTAGACGCAGTTGATTCAAAATCAACCGCCTTCGGGTGTGCCGGTTCGAGTCCGGCCTTCGGCACCATTCGTTAGTTTACTAGCGTCTACCCAAGTCTACAAACTCCCAAAAAACTCCAATAAATCAAGATGTTTAGTTATTTTGCCGTCTACTATGGTCTGTTGCAATCAACATGCACCAAGGGGCATAATTTGGGGCACCTACACTTCGATTGTAAATGTGCCCCAAAAATGAAACTAAACGCCCGACAAATCGAGACTGCGAAACCGAAAGAGAAATCCTATAAATTAGCGGATGGCGCTGGCTTGTATCTCGAAATCACGCCGCGCGGTTCTAAATACTGGCGCATGAAGTATCATCGCCCCACAGATAAAAAAGAAGATCGGCTGGCCTTTGGTGTTTACCCTGCTGTGTCATTAGCCGATGCACGCGTTAAGCGAGACGAAGCCAAAAAATTACTTGCTCAAGGTATTGATCCCAAAGCAGAGAAAAAAGACGCACAAGCCGAATCAAAGGGTGCATATACCTTTGAACGGATCGCGCGTGAATGGCACGCCAGCAATAAACGGTGGAGCGAAGACCATCGAGAGCGGATTATGCGAGGTTTTGAACAATACATTTTCCCTTATATTGGTACTCTTGATATTCGCACTTTACGAACCAGCCAACTGTTAGCACCGATCCAAGCCGTTGATACTGATGGTAAACATGATATAGCCCAGAGATTACAACAGCGTGTAGCTGCCATCATGCGTTATGCTGTCCAAAATGATCTCCTTGAATATAGCCCTGCCAATGATATGGCGGGTACTCTCACCATAGTAAAACCCAAACATCACCCTGCATTGCCTCATGAACGCCTGCCTGAATTTTTGGCTCGTCTTTCCTGTTACCGTGGGCGCTTGCTTACTAAAATCGCGGTAGAACTGACTTTATTAACGTTTGTTCGTTCCAGTGAAATGAGATTCGCCCGTTGGGAAGAAATCGATCTTGAAAGGGCTGTCTGGCATATACCGGCGATACGAAAACCCATTGATGGCGTTAAGCATTCTCAACGTGGTATGAAAATGAAAACCGAGCACATTGTACCATTGAGCCATCAGGCTATTTCGCTTATCGAAACCTTACACAGCCTGAGCGGAGAGAGTGAGGTAATGTTCCCCGGTGATCACGATCCAAAAAAAGTGATGAGTGAAAACACCGTTAATAATGCGTTGCGAGCGATGGGCTATGACACCAAAACAGAAGTTTGCGGACACGGATTCCGCACAATGGCACGCGGTGCAATGGGCGAATCTGGCCTGTGGAGTGATGACGCGATCGAACGCCAGTTAAGCCATATCGAAAGAAACAATGTCCGGGCGGCGTATATTCACACATCCAAACATTTGGATGAACGGCGGTTGATGGTGCAATGGTGGGCGGATTACCTAGATGCTAACAAGGAGCAATTTGTAACTCCTTATGATTTTGCCAAACCGCTTCGTGACAGAAAAAACCAGTAGTACAACCGACAAAAAATTTTACATACGGGATAAGCAATTACATAACGCATAAAAGCATGACATAAAAAACAACGCCCCAGTGTGCTGATACACATCTGAGGCGTCTAACCAATAACCGTTATACGAGGTAACGATGATGGCTGACATACAGCATACCCAAACTCACCCTAAATTTACACATTCAGATAAAACAGGCGGACAAAAACCGCTCGACCTAATCCAATCCGTGAAAAAATCTGCTATGTATCATTGGGAAAATCTTCTACCTGCCTGTGGTGTTGATATTCCTGCAAAAGGCAAACATGGCTCCTGTCCTATTTGCGGCGGAACTGACCGTTTTCACTTTATTGATGATCACCATAACGGCAACTGGCATTGCCGCCAATGTGACGCCCCAAACTATGGCGATGGGCTGGATTTAGTAGCGAAAACCAAAGGGATCTCAATTCTTGCAGCTGCAAAAATTATTGCTAACGTGCTGGCGTTGCCTTTGCCAGAACCCAAACCAGCTAAAGAAACCATTCAAACAACACAGCCAATTGCCGAAAGAGTAGCGGCACTAATGACGCTAACTGTCGCCGGAGAATCTCCCTATTTAACCGCAAAAGGATTGCATTGTTCTAACCAGCGATTACTGAAAGATGGTTCGTTATTATTGCCATTGATCACACTGGATAAAAAAGTTACAGGTGCGCAGATCATCAAACTGGATGGAACAAAGAAATTACTGTCTGGTAGCCAAAAGAAAAGTGCTTTTATTGCATTATCAAAGTTGGGAGAACATCCAGACACAGTGATCATTACCGAAGGTTACGCCACGGCATTGACCGTTAGCCAATTACATCAAGGCACCGTTCTGGCTGCAATAGATGCAGGTAATTTGTTCTCTGTCGCTCAATCAGTCCGAGAACATTGGCCTGATTCGAAAATCATTATTGCCGCAGATAATGATTGGCATCTTCCCGATGAGTTGGATAAGAACGGTAAACCGAAAAAGAATGTTGGCAAAATTGCGGCAGAAAAGGCCGCCAAAGCGATCAATGGATGGGTAACGTTACCACCAACTGAGTACAAAACCGACTGGGACGATTATCGCCAGCAACACGGAGTGGAAATAGCACGACAAGCCTTTATTCAGGGGCTTTATCAACCAACATCAATCAAGAAAAAAGCAGCTGTTCAGCTTAATAATGATACCGAATCTTCAAAACTGACATTATGCCAGATGGGAGCCAGTCAACGCGGGGAAGTGTTACTGGCGCGTTATAACGGAGATTTAGCGCTGGATGGTGCTTCGGAAACCGTTCATCACTATGATGGCATTGTCTGGCGTCCGGTCAGTGATCGCGATTTAAGGCGGGAAATGGTCGCCGCCTTTATGGAAGAGAAACTACCGTATTCACCGCATGGTATTAGTTCGGCTGTGGATGCTCTGAAATTACAGCTTCCCATGATGCAACCACCAGAACACCACTTAATCGGGTTTAGTAATGGCGTATTTGACCTGAAAGCCTGTCAGTTCCGGCCTCACCGCAAAAATGACTGGCTATTGCTTGCCAATGTCGTTGAATTCAATTCCCCTGTTTCCGGGGAAACCCTGCAAGATCACGCGCCCCAGTTCTGGCGCTGGCTCAATCAGGCAACAGCCAACTGTGAAAATAAAGCATATAGAGTGCTAGCGGCGCTGTTTATGGTGTTGGCGAATCGTTATGACTGGCAACTTTTTTTGGAAATCACTGGAGCCGGAGGCAGTGGCAAAAGCATATTTGCCGAAATTTGTTCCATGCTGGCAGGTAAAGGCAATACCGTTTCCGCAAGTATGGCCGCACTGGAAAACCCACGGGAACGGGCGTTGATTGTCGGCTATTCACTGATCATCTTGCCAGACCAAACTCGCTATGTAGGTGATGGTTCCGGCATCAAGGCGATTACTGGAGGCGATGAAGTTGCCATTGATCCGAAACACAAACAACCCTATTCAACTCGTATTCCTGCGGTGGTATTGGCAGTGAACAATAATGCCATGAGTTTCAGTGATCGCAGTGGTGGAGTATCGCGCCGTCGGGTGATTTTCAACTTTTCCGAAGTTGTGCCAGAAAACGAACGTGATCCACTCCTGCAGGATAAAATCGCGGCAGAATTGCCTGTAATTATCCGGCATTTGTTGCATCGGTTTGCTGATCCACAATCAGCGAGGTGTTTACTGGCAGAGCAGCAGAAATCTGCGGAGGCGCTGGATATCAAACGTAGCACAGATCCACTGGTCGATTTTTGTGGTTATCTTATTGCTTCCAATGAAGCTAACGGACTGTTAATCGGCAATGCGGAAATTATGCCGTTTAATCCCCGTAAGTACCTCTATCACACCTACCTTGCTTATATGAAAGGCAATAACCTGAACAAACCTGTTTCCGTGACTCGTTTTGGCATGGATATGCCGGGCGCACTGGCAGAATATGGTCAGCATTACCTGCGTAAGAAAAGCAAACAAGGCATTCGTAGCAATCTGAGCCTGCATCTTGATACTGCTATCGAATGGATGCCGAAACTGACAAGGAATAGCCAGCCAGAAGAATAATTTTTTTCTGATTTCAGACATTTTTCAAAGAAATATAAAAAAGTGTTCACCACTGTTCACTCTATAATTTAAACCAAATATATCAATGTATTATAGGCTGAATAGTTATTTTAAAACTGTTCACAACTATTCATCACTGTTCACCTTTTTTCTGGTTGGAGGTGAACGGTTGGGTGAAGAGTAGTGAAGAGTTTAATTTCAACCCATGACCCTTTAACAATATGAATTTAAATAAAATTATTCAAAGGTGAACAGGGTGAACAGTTTTATCCATAATTCTTTAATAGGGAGGGGGGAGGTAAAAATGTTTTCTCTGGCAGGTGATCTTTTAGCTCTCTGAGTAACCGGGTTAATTTATTAGCCCGGTTACTCAGAGAAGACAAGCGTAGCGCGTCAGTATCATAACTTCAAAATAATTATCGTATTATCAAGTGAAAAACGTTTTCTGGTTGGAAATCAGTTTGGCACTATGCACAATACGCATATTCCAGTTATTCAGCCTGTTGTAATCTGAATTAGTTTCATCCAAAAAAAAATTTTAGGCAATAAACCATTTTCTTCCTGAAACTGGACAAAATTAATACTAGCAGAGGAATATTCTGAAGTAGGCAATTTAAACTCTCGCTGAGCGAGGCGTGATCATGAATGTTTGTCTGCTAAATGGTGGAGTTTTCATTTAGGGGCATAATGTTTATGAATTCTCATCAGGATAGGGCAGCATCTTGAACCGAGTTGCTTTATATATCATTCAATTTATGAAAAAAATGCAAGAGTAGACATATGCATAAAAGTAAGTATAAGTTTACTTTCGATATGAGCATATCGTACATTTTTGTATTTAATAATAATCGGTTGAGCAAATTAAGGAGCATTTTATGGCTGGTGGTGAGACAGCAGCAATCCAACGGGTAGCTAACCTAATAACACAAAAAATATTTACAGTCTTCAAATGGAAAAGGGCACTACGAGAAGACATGAATTGGCCTTGTGAAACCGAAGCGCACGGAAAAGATACACATCCAAGCGATGTAGTATTTTACTATACGAATCCCTATGAAGAAGAAGTTGTATATCTAAACACGGACTTAAAAAGTTATGGTAAAAACTCAATCAAAAAAGGTACTGTTGAGTCAGCTTTAAGCTCTCTCTCACTAGCTGTTGAATGTGCTAATTCTAACGAAGAATGGCGTAAAAAATATCTTGAAGACGATTCATTAGGCTTTGATGTAAGAGGATTGCTTTTTCTTTACAATCATGATCAGCTTTACGATTCTGATTTTTATAATGCAATAATGAAGCAAATAGATATGTCCAAATTAACGTTACCAAATGGGCAAAAAATATACTTACTAGATCCTTTTAAAATATATGACATAATTAATATTGCGTTTGATATTAAATATCTAACTGGCGAGGGAAACCTACCTCACTCAGATAAATACTATTTCTACTATCCTGATATGTCGTTAACTCGATTAAAGCATCCACTAACCAAATCAACGCCCGCTACAATTGAGGCTCTCACATCGCCATATCTCATTATAAAACATGAAGAGTTTGATTATGGCGATGAGCATCGTGATGAGGGGTATGTTATATATTATAATCAAGAAGGTAGCAGTGTTGATGAGTTCGTTTATTTCTTTGATATGCTGTCCAACTTCCAGATATTAACTGAAAATAAAAATATAAAAATAAGATTAATTCATGCGCATCCTCACTACGAATCACCACAGAATTTTATTAATGCAAAAAAGAAATATAGTTCTTGCTGGTTGCTTGGTGAACAAAAGCGTTTTTTTGATAAAATTACAATGGAAATTAGTGAAAAAACTATTGTTAATTTTAATCTAGAAGAAATTGGAATGGGAATTAGATAATGAAAGGTAATAACAATCTATACTTTGCTACTGAAAAAAATATTTATGATGCATTGCACCATAAACGCATTACTACCGCTATGTTACAAGATATTCTTTTGAGAAAAGGAATTATTGTTTCTGAACATCTTGATAAAGAGGAATTAATTGAAGAAGTATGTAAATTACCTCATGGATTTATTGATTTGCAGGAAATAAAAAAGAAAGTACAAACATACGATCCTAAAGAAAGCGTTACTAAAGTATCTCTTACCACCTCAACGAACCAGCAGGAAGTAAAGGATGCTATAAATAAAATGAAAGATAATTATCCAAAGACTAAATCAGAAGTATTTAAAGTAACTACAAAGAAAGATGGTGGACTCTCTGTTGAATTACATTATGATGATATCGATTTATCGCGTACAGCACTCAGACAAATTGATAAAAAAAGTGTAAAGCTTGACTTCTCTATAAGTGAAGAAAAAATAGATATAAGAATGCCACAAAATTCAAAATCAAAAGAATTAGTAAAATTAATAGAGACACAACTGTCAGGAATTAAGAATGTAGAAATTTCTCGATTTGAAATAAGTTTAGAAGTAGTGACAAGTCCTAACTTACGTAGCCAGTTTTTTCATGATTTAATGCATGGGCTTGAAGGTTACGAAGTTGAAGATGTGAATAATATTGAAGTTAATAGATTTATAAATAAACTTTCTAATAATAATGATGAGGACGATGATGATGAAAAAATTGATGCAGGATATGTTAGAAAAGCTGTTTTAAAAGGAGAGTCGGTTAACTCATCTTCAATTTTTTCTGATCTTCACAACAAAGGTTACTATATAAGTAAGGTTTCATGGGCTAGCATTCCCTCGTCTGGTAATGGAGATAAAATTATATTGGAGGCATTTTTTAAAAATTCAGAATCATGTATGGACTTTGCTTATAATATAAAAGGTATAAACAATTTTAACAAAGGTAAATTTAATGTAACAACCAGAAGTGTTAATGAAATAGAAAAGAAAAATATTGGAAAATTAATTGAAGATTCTGCTGAAAAAGCATACAATTCAATAATAAATATTATGTCTGGAGGAAGCGAAAATGAAAAAAATAAAGTGGATGTTGCTTAATGTTTCCTTATCAATTACAGACATGGTTGATAAATTGAAATCATCTTCTTATACTGATGAAAAAGGAAAAGGTTTTATTTTTAATAAGGTTCGACATAATGAATTGGTTGGTAGATTTGTTGAAAAATTAACATTTGAAGAAGTTATTCCATCATTGTATGGAGAGGTAGCAACTTTTGAACGAGTTGAATACAGAATTGTAGAATTCTATATTAATGAAAATACTCTTCCTGTGATTGCTATAATTAATCCACCAAGAACTTTAAAACCATTTGCACTAAATTTAGTGAAAATTTTAGGTTTAGGAGTGAGTTTGGATGAGATTAATATTGAACCTATGGTTTGGGTTGAATCAATATCAAAGTTAACGCCTTTAGAGTTAACTCAAATCGAATTATCTCAAATAAAGGTTAATGAATGCGCATTAGCTAAAATGCAGGTCTCAAGCAGTAAAGACTTACGTTCATATTATGAAAAGACATTTTCAGACAAAAGTACATCAAGAGTAGATAAAGTTCACCTTTTTATGATAAGTCCTAATTATCCTGGGAAAGTAAAAATATCTCGGACAGGATTAGTAGTGATAGACACTAAACACGAAAAGGATATGACAGATTTACTTTTTAGATCATTATTAGAAACATATGTGAAAATATAGATAATTTCTTTAGGCAACATTAGCGGCACCTTAATTGGTAGCCGTTAATGGGATAATCCTAAAAGGGTCGTTAGATATTGTAAACTTTCCCTTTATCAGGTAGTTGCCTTTCCTGCGAACAACACTGATAGAATAAATTTATGATTCTTATTTTAAATAAGATCAACATTAGTCATATCAAACCAACAATAAAAAGTAATGAGTTTATCGCCATATCTAATTATTAGGTTAATAACTAAATTACGGTTAGAATAATCTCATCAAAAATAAGAGATATGTGTATGACTGAAGAATTTGTACGTTTTTTTTATCCTAAGCTTTCAAAAAACAAGAAAAAAGATGTAGAAAGATTAGTTAAGAAAGGAGTTAAAAAAAGTGTTGCCGTTGGTTTACTAAGCGCCGGGAAATGCTCATATCCAGAGGCGTTGATGATATCTAAGATAATAGGTGAGTTTAGCAGTGTAGAGATTTGTAGTTATACCGAAAAACCACAAAGCGTATGTTTCTTAGCTAATATTGATGATAAGAAAAATGTGTATATATATCCCCAATATAGACTAATGAAACCGTTATATTTAAATAAAAAAGATAGAAAACAGCAAGATTACTGGTATATTGATTTAGCTATTGAGTTGCACATTGTTAATCCTATAGACGATGATTCCGCGATAATTGCAATTTGGGGAATGGAATATGATGGACACCCACAACATTTTATTGAAAGTGGTATTCAGGATTCTAATTTGCGAGATTTAACCATAAATACAGAATATGATATAAATATCATGCATATAACAAAAGAAATTTGGGAAAATAGGTCTCGGCTTGTTCATGCGAATTTAAGTAGATTTATAGAAAGAAGATATCAAGATGTGAAAGGAATACCGTTTAACGATCTAAAAAATAGACAAATTAATCTCACTAAATTACCAACATTGGATTTAATAAGAATACCTGATGGAAGCGTTAAAGCGACTCATTGGCTTACTAATGTTAATTAACTAATTAAGATGGAATTTTCGCCTGATTTTGGCGAAAAATGGAGGAAATAGCGGAATATACATGAGAATTCAGACAAAAATAAGGCTGGCAGGAACGGTCGCGAATTTGACTCCTTCCCGCCTAACCGTTAATATCTTTTTCTACAAAACGATCTATCGCCTGTCAGGATCGCCTTCGGGTGGCGAAACAAAACTCCCGTAGCCTGAAAGGGAGAGCAAACATTGTGGTACATCTGCCCACCTTTGGAAGCAGATATTGCCAAGACACCTAAACCCTCGTCTGGCAATGAAGGTCTCTTAAACTAATAGATAGCCCAAAAGGATATCTTTCTCTTGTTACCGAAGTGTATTGAATGTGGATTCATACACTGGCGTTTCAAATCAACATAAATCCTATTTATCTTCAATGAACAACAGGATAGCTTTTGCGCATCCGTTCATACTTTTATCTATTCCTGTTTGAATTATTCAACAGATAATTTTTCTACAGCTAATCCATTAACATGACTATCGTTTGACATTTAATCTTACGGCGTTTTGCTGTGCCTGATAGCACTTCAACGCTTGCACAACCTTTGCTCATTGTTAACGGAATCAAGGCGTCACTTTTTGCGGATTTACCGCTGAAAGTGACGCCGTAGCCAAAGAACCACTCAACCCTGACAGGCTCATGCCTGCTTCACCACGCAGTGAATCTGACACTGCATTTTTAGATTGAAAAAGGAGAATTTGACGATATCGAGGCTGGCATCTAGCCGGTGGGGATGACCTGCAAACACAGGCGGCAGTACTGAGTACTCAACCGATACCCCGCAATACCTCAACTTGCGTTCACTCTGGCGCACAGATATCGATCAAGGGCATGGCAGACACTTTCTGTTCTGTCCGAATTGTCGCGCGCCAGAGATTGCATGTTGTTGGGTATAAGTACGGAAATTGATGAACTGGCTGATTGAAGAATTAAGCATTCGGATCGCTGTCCGGTATGTTGAGCATGTTTATAGCCGTTAAACTTATTCGTTCGGTTATTGAGTCCAATAATACAATCAGTTAAAGTATTCCTGCCATTGGCACAATCCAATGGTCAAGGTTTAGCAGCCTTGTGTTCACTAACACTGGTAGGATGTTTCTGCCAGTGCGCCTGCGTTCACCCTTTCAATGGTGATTCAGGTAGGGGAGGCTTCGGCCTCGCTGGTGTGAACCCAGTCTGCTAACCCTGCCTTGAATCACCACCATCAATATTAATTAATGGAAGGGGTAGCAGGAATGAATAACAACAATGTTCAAAATGACTGGCATCAGGCCGATATCATCGCAGCATTACGTAAACGTGGTACAACCTTAGCGGCTATTTCTCGTGAAGCAGGACTCAGCTCATCAACATTAGCAAACGCACTCAGTAGGCAATGGCCTAAAGGTGAGTGGATAATTGCTAACTATCTCGGTATTCACCCCTCAGAAATCTGGCCTAGCCGTTATTTTGATAAGCAGGGTCGATTGATTGAACGTAAGGTTCGAGACAAACCACAGGAATAACTAGCTTCAACTTGTGATCTACTTTGTGAAAATGATAAATTTTTATACAAAGCCCTGAGAGTGAGATGACAAACTAATTTAAACCTCATGGCTTTTTAACTTTACTCTTATACCAATATATCAAGCAGTTCATAAAGTATGTTAAAATCAAATACATGGACAAGTAAAAGGAGTAAAATAAATATGGGGCACAAAATGGGGCATTTTGAAAACGTCTTTTTAATAATTTATTTAATTTCAATTAATTATATCTGTTTGCGAGTCCGGCCTTCGCACCATATAAATTAAGACGCTAAATAAAAAGAAGCGTCTTTTTTTACGTCTGAATTTCAGTATTACAAAGCTTTTCTCAGTACTCTGCTCATCTATACCATTATGGGTTTACTCATACCATAGCTTCATTAATGTAAGTGAGCTTGTTCCCTGATCTCGATAACAAAAGTTGGCACTATTACCACTGGAGGATGTAATGAAACTTTCAGATTTAGGAAATAGAATTTGCATTATGGGACCTTCAAATAGCGGTAAATCTACACTTGCTAATGCTATTTCGAGGAAGAGAAACTTGAAGGTAATTCACCTCGATCAGCTTTTTCATTTACCAAACACAAACTGGCAGGAGCGTCCTGTCGATGAATTCATCTCATTGCATGATATGGCAATAAAGGAAGATAGCTGGGTTATAGATGGGAACTATAGAAAATGCCTATCACAACGCCTATCCAGGGCAACTGGATTGATTTTATTAGATGTTTCAACGCCATCAAGCCTGCTACGTTATGTAAATAGGACACTATTACAATGCAATCGCTATGGTGGTCTGGAAGGTAATAGAGATAGTATCAAATGGAAAATGATCCATCATATCACTGTTGTCACACCAAAAAGCAGAAAACGCTATGCAGAGCTGTTTGAGCAATTGACCATACTTAAGATCAAGTTGACATCTATTAAAGAAATTAAGGATCAATTTGATAAATGGGAACTGGCTCGATAGCTACTTATATAAAATCATTTCTATTATACTCAGCAAGGTATGGACATCCTTGCTCATAATGATGCCGGATAGATTGAAGCAAGCTCATCATAAATTAAAATCAGTCTTGCAAAACTTCTCCCGGCTTTTCATCTGCAACGTCAAGATATTGGCAACCTGACCAAATGTTTTTATTGCCAACGATGTAGACTCGGTTTTGCACGTGAGTAATCGCGACATTTAGCAGATTCGGTTTCTCAGAGGCCTATTTTGGCACCTTGGGTTTCCTCCGAGAGGTCAAGAACAAAAATGACGTTTTTCTCTTCTTTGCCTTGAAAAGTATGCACTGTGCCGATACGCTTGTTGAGCCACTGATTTATACTTCTACGCCATGAAGCTCTTTTTGCAGGCAAGCCTTCAGTTGGTTTTTGACCTGTTTACACGTCCTAATATTTATCTGTTGTTAGGTAGTTTGTTTAATAAACTATCCCAACTCTCTAATCTTATTGGAGGAGATGATGTCATTTCTACATTGTGACGTTGTTTACTTTCTTCAATATCATTTTTAGAACGGCCAGCGATGACAACTGTTCTAATATTTATGTCTTTATCGGGGGAGACGCTTAATTTACCTTTTGGTCCACATAAGGCGTTATGAATATTCGAACCAGTCTCAACTGCCTCTCTTACCTTGTGGAAATACTCACGATGTCTTGGGTAATCTCTATAAATGGTACCTATTCTTTCTCTTACTTGTTGTATTGCTTCATTTGTTTTTTGAGAAAAATTGTTATACCCAGATGAATTCATTAGATTGAAGTTGGTTCCTTTTATTTCAATTAACGTTACATCCATTCGGGAACGTTCTGATAAAACAACAAAATCAACAAAACCATTGCCAACCATTAGTTCTGGTAAAACTATATATTCCTCAGAAGGATGAGCATATAAATCAGCAAATAAAGATAAATCATTTCTCAAAAAATTAGAAATATCTCTTTCAATAGGATTATTGTTAATAAAATAAATTAATTCACTCTTTGATATAGTACTGTTCCTAATTTTTAATCTCTTAGAAATGACATCCGGTTCTTCTACATAGGTTTTCTTAGTGAAAGGATAGAGGGATTGATGGAGATTCTCTATTTGCTCGAAAAGTCTTTTATTTTTTAAAGAATTATCTAATAATTCTTTATGAGGGCAATTGAGCATTTTCTGTGTTTTTTCAAGAGTTGTTTTTTCCCAGCTGGGTGCATTGGAATTGCTGAAAGTGACAATATCGAATGTACCATATCCAGAATATTTATCTTCGTAATGCTCAATAATAATAGTATCGTGGTAAATAAAGCCTTTGGTAACTAGCTGTTGTCTAATATATTCAACGGAGTTAGTTACACTGGTAGGCCCACTTTTTTCACCTAAATCTGTGAGTAGTGCAAATTGAATTTGCTCATTAACAAATACTCGGACCCTGCAAAGAGCATCTTCATGAGAATAATTGTTTGGTTGAAATTGGAAAATGAAATCACTTACTTTCATAGTACATTCTTGCCTCATACAATATCGTTTAAATTACCTTGTTTTGTCCATTGATTGGACCCGTCACTGAATGTTTCCTACTTGAAAGATGATTTCTCAGTGACGGTTTAAACAGAAATCGGGTTAGTTAGATCTCTTAGCAAAAGTAGTACTCCTGTTCGATGAAATCCATAGTCACTTATATAGCCTGATTCATTCTATTCATCTTAAAATTTTCTGCTTGTGACAGAACGCCGTAATATACTTCATCATTAACTATGGGAGGGAAACCATGTTTATGCAGTAATAAAATCAAATCAACCTTGAGTTTTGCTTTAATGTCGTCACGCTTACTCCAGTCTGGATATTGTGCGGTGTTATCAACAATTAGTTTCATTTCTTTAGCCAAAACGAGCATTTTGCTATCATCATAGGTGAACTGATATTTTTCACGCATATGAGCCAAAATGTCATAGAAAGCCTTTTCTTCAATATCAATCCCCATTTCGGCATAGGTGCCCATTTCAGTTTTAATATCGTAGATGATATTGGTCATTTCTTGACTGAAAATATCAAATTCTTCCCCACTTAAGATGTCATCTTCCCTGCGTTCGTTATAGCGCTCAACCAGTGCTTGAAAACGGCGGGAAAAATTGACGCCTTGTAGTTGGTTGATCTTTTTAAAATCGCTAATGGCTTTTTCCAATAGCTTTTGTAGTAACTGGATTTTGGTATTGGGTAGTTTGATCTTGTTAACCCGGGCTATATAGTCATCGTCAAAAATATCGATAGATTCTGCTTGGCCTTCACTCAATGTATACAGTTCCTCAACGCCATTAGATTTTAGCGCATCAGCAATCATCTCTCGTACTTTAGCGTTCATTTGGGTGACATCCGGTGCATCGCCTTTAGTGAGTTTAAAAACGATAGAACGGATAGCTAAGAAAAAGTGGATATGATCGCGCTCATCTTGAGTTAATAATTCGTTACCACAGCAGATGTCATAAGCTGCTTTTAGTCGCTTGACTAGCGCCATAAAACGGTGCTCCCGCTTTTTGTTTTGTAGTACAAACTCAGCGGCACAGTTTAGGCATACGAGTTGTGCTAGAGCCTCACCACTAAAATAATCTTGGCTATCGAAATGGTGGAAAATAT
The DNA here is from genome assembly GCF_037260955.1 of Xenorhabdus sp. TH1. Lineage (NCBI taxonomy): Bacteria > Pseudomonadati > Pseudomonadota > Gammaproteobacteria > Enterobacterales > Morganellaceae > Xenorhabdus > Xenorhabdus sp. TH1. Next base: position 3,362,123 of record NZ_CP147734.1, on the reverse strand, counting down.
TCTCCAGTAAATCAAGGTGATCTTTCACTGCGGTAATGGAGAGACAGATATCTTCAAAGTTAACAGAGTCGATTTTGGAATACATAGCCAATGCTTGATTCATTTGTCGTTTGATACCAATATAATCGACGACTAAGCCTTTGTTTTTTCCTTGAAGGTTACGATTTACCCGTGAGATAGTCTGAATAAGATTGTGTTTTTGTAAGGGCTTGTCAATATAGATAGTATCTAATTCGGGCACATCAAATCCTGTTACCCACATATCTACAACAATGGCAATTTTGAAGTTTGATTTTGGATTTTTGAACTGCTTATCTAGTTCCTTGCGTTGTTCCTTGTTGCCAAGTAAATCATAGAGCGTTTTTTCGTCATCTTTATCACGTGTCATCACCATCTTCACCATTTCAGATGGCGGCCATTTTTCTTTTTCACCCTCTGTCAGTTCGATATTATCTGGAATTTTTTTGACTTCAAACCAAGCGGGGCGTATTACTTTAAGTTGTTTATAAAATTCCCAGGCAATCTCACGGCTGGCACAGACAAATATGGCTTTGCCTTTTATCGTCGAACCTTCTGCCACGCGTTTTTCATAATGCTTTGTAAAATCATCGGCTAATGCTCGCAGACGATCCGGATCGCCCAAAATAGCATTCATATTGGCGGATGCTTTTTTACTTTCATCTATTTGATATTCGTTGGTGCCAGCGGCGGCACATTCTTCGTAGTATTTTTCGATCTCTTCAAGTTTGCTGTTATCAAGAATGATTTTTGCAGCACGTCCCTCGTAAACGATAGGAACGGTGATGCCATCTTTCACTGATTCAGCCATGGTGTAACTATCGACGATTGCACCGAACACATCTAACGTGGCATCAATAGGCGTTCCGGTAAAGCCAACATAGGTGGCTGATGGTAGTGAGTCGCGAAGATATTTGGCAAAACTATAGACTTTGCGAATGCGCCCTGTATTGTTATCGATAAGTACCTTCTGATCGAGATTGGTTTGGCTTCGATGTGCTTCGTCAGAGATACAGATGATATTGTTACGTTCTGAAAGTAATTCTGTTCCTTCATTGAATTTATGGATTGTTGTCAGGAAGACACTACCGCTGTTGCAACCCGCGAGTTTTTCACGTAACTCTTTGCGATTTTTAACCGATATAATTGTGTCATCTCCGATATATTTTGTTGCGTTACGAAATTGACGGGATAACTGTTCGTCCAGATCGGTACGGTCAGTAATCAATACAATTGTGGGGCTGGCAAAATCTATACTCTTCATCAACAGGCGGGTTAAAAATTGCATAGTGTAACTTTTACCACATCCAGTAGCGCCAAAGTAAGTTCCGCCTTTTCCATTACCTTGTGGTTTACTTGCACGTTTAATGCTGTAATAGAGCTTGCGTGCAGCATAATATTGCGGGTAACGGCAGCAGATTTTAATTTCACTATTCGTATTATCAGGAAAACAGATAAAGTTTTTGATAACATCCAGTAAACGTATTGGATGAAATAATCCTTCAATCATGGTGTATAGTGAATTAATACCGTTTTGCTCACAACTTTCATCCCCAGTAATTTTGCGCCAGGAATAGAAATATTCGTAGGAAGAAAACAGGTTACCCATCCGGGTATTAGCGCCATCGCTGATAATGCACATTGTGTTGTAAACAAACAGTTGTGGAATATCACGACGGTAGCGGACACAGAGTTGTGTCCAGGCATCGCTTAAGCTAGCTTTTTGCTCGCGAATAGCACTTTTAAATTCGAATACCACTAATGGCAGGCCATTGATATAGAGAATAGCATCGGGAATACGGGGCTGTTCATCTTTACCGATAATTTCGAGCTGGCTCACTATCTTAAATCTATTACTCGAGCTAGTAGGATAATAGAAAGCCGAAGGTTCCGCGGCTTCTTGTTGCTGCAATACTTCATCGGTATTAAACAATTGGTTTAGTGCAGCGGGTAGGTGACGGGTATCGATAAGTTCGATATAGAGATCTTTCTCTGCCCGATCATCTCGTTTAAACAGAAAGCCGTTAGACAGCCAGGAGCAAAATGTTTTATTGCTGTCGTAAAGATCATTAGCGGAAAGGGTCGTGAGCTGGCGAATAATACGTTCAATTTCACTGTTTGTTAGCCCATCAGATTGATAGCGGGTTGTGAGGTAATCGCGGAGTTCATTGACAATTATCACTTGTTCCTTATCGGTTCTGCTGAGGTTTTCACCGAGTGTATGGGGATAACCTTGTTCTCCTAACAATTCGATAATGGCACGCTCTAACTTGGCTTCGCTAAATTTCAGACCCATTGTTTATTCCCGCTCCTAATTATTGAAACGGCTAATCATACAATAGCTTTTCTTATTTTTACTTTGACTTATTACTCAATATCCTAAAAACAAGATAAAAAACCCCTTGTGAAAGGGGTTGAAAATTATGCACATTTTGTTTCTGTGACGGTTTCCGGTAGGTCATCAAGGGATAACTCGCCGGAGATCAATTTTGGGAGTAGAGTGTCTCGGAGTTGGGTTAATGATTGTATTTGTATACTGTTAAAAGCTATTTTCTCCGAAATATCTAAGATATATTTCTCCACATATTTAGAGAGAGATGTATTTGGAAGCAAAATTTTTTGATCGAACAATACCTTTCTATTTAATTCAGTTTGTCCTGTACTACCTTCCCCTAATTGTTCTATTACGTTTTCTTGAAGCATTAGTAATTGCCCAAAAGTATATTTTGGACAAATTTTCTCGTTAGCTCTTACAACGGTTACATGGGAATCGACAACAGAATTTTCTGGTAAAAACCGAACTTGTGCCATTCTTCCCAAGGTTCCAACTCCTGTAGAGTTAATTAAAATATCACCTAATTCTAGTTCATAGCCTGAAACTTTTTTTAATTCAGTATTGTTTCTTCGGCATAATGAGAAATTTATTTCATGGTTTCGGATACATTTTTGATTAATGACCTGAACACCACCATCTTCAATATATTTAGGTGAGATTCCTCTTTTTAAGAATGAACTAGCTTCAAATAGTGTATATATATTCCATCCTTTCGGCACCCATCCTAATTCCGTTTCCTCAAATTCTGTTGGAAATAGTGCACAAATTTCCTCCGATAATGGTTTAAAATCTGGGCTGTTACGTACTTTCTGGCGCAGCTTTGCCCGTTTCTGAAGGCTATCAGGGATTGGGTTTCCCGCCTCTAGTGCGTTATCAATCACTGGATCGAAATCGACAAACCAGGATTTAAATAGGGTTTGTAATATTTGTTCTAGGGTTTGATTGATTTCTTGGTTTATGAATATTTTTTTATCAAACGTATCTAACCATAAACCTATATTACATCGATCTTCAATTTTTTCAGGTATCTTTATAAGTAATGAATGTGCATTATCCCTATTTAATCCAGGGACAGCACTATCAGAATTCATATTTTCTAGGCCTAAAGTTTTTAATAAATAGTATGTGAAAACGAGTTCACCGATACTCGATTTTTCAATATAGAACGTAGTATCTATAGGCCAGAAAGATGTATATGAAATATTAAGAGCCCCAACACTACCTTTCCTGCCAATAATAATACCAGGGCCTTTTACATAGGCGATATTATGGTAGTCAACACGCCCATTAGAGCCAAATACAGGAATTTCTCCTGTTATTCGTTTACCTTGCGGCAAATTTTTCCCATATATAAATGGACAAAATTCACCAACAGTAGTGTTTATCCATTTATTCGCCATAACCCAACTCCTCTAAATTCTGGCGAATTATTTTGTCCAGCTCTTCGGCTTGTTTCATTTGTTGGAACAATGTCTTTGACAGATCACGCATTTTAGTCTCAAAGGCAATACCATCATCTTCCTGTTCTGCTGCACCAACATAGCGTCCCGGAGTCAGCACATAATCGTTAGCTTTAATTTCCTCAATGGTTGCTACTTTGCAGAAACCAGCAATATCTTCGTATTTTTCCAGTTTTCCATCGCCACGTTTAATACGCTCCGCCAACTCTTTCGGTGTACTACGCCAAGCGTGGTAAGTATCGGCAATGGTTGCGATATCGTCTGCTGTCAGTTCTTTATTAGTGCGGCTAACCATTGAACCAATATTACGAGCATCAATAAATAACGTTTCACCCTGGCGATTACGATAGCCTTTGGCAACATCCACATCTTTATTTTTGGTGAGAAACCACAAACAAGCTGGGATCTGAGTGGTATAAAAAAGCTGGCTGGGAAGGGCGATCATGCACTCTACCAGATCATTTTCGATCATTTGTGCGCGAATTTCCCCTTCACCACTGGTATTGGAACTCATGGAACCATTTGCCAACACAAAACCCGCAGTACCAGTTGAGCTCAGTTTGGAGAGTATATGTAAGATCCAACCGTAGTTGGCACTTCCTGTCGGGGGAGTACGATAGCCAGCAAAGCGTCGATCATCAGTTAATTCTTTTTCGTTACGCCATCCTTTCAGATTAAAGGGTGGATTAGAGAGAATATAGTCAGCTTTGAGATCAGGATGTTGATCGTTAAAGAAAGTATCTGCGGGTTTCTCACCTAAGTTGCCGGATAATCCACGAATGGCAAGGTTCATTTTTGCCAGTTTATAGGTCGTTGCAGTAAGCTCTTGTCCATAAATGGCAATATCGCGGCTTTTACCCTGATGGCTTTCTACAAATTTCACAGATTGGACAAACATACCACCGGAACCACAGCATGGGTCATAGATCTTACCCTGAAAAGGCTCCAACATTTCGGTCAGCAAAGTTACCACACATTTTGGAGTATAGAATTCGCCACCGCCTTTACCTTCGGTCGCGGCAAATTTTCCAAGGAAATATTCATAGACTCTGCCGATCAAATCTTCTTTGGAAAGCTCTTTAACACCGGTTTCACGAGCAGTGGTTTCGATGTTATTGATGGAGTCGATCAACGATGCTAGTTTTTTAGGTTCCAGATTTTGGCGGCTGAAGTAATTATCTGGTAATGCGCCCTTTAAAGCAGGATTACGTTTTTCTATTGTGGAGAGCGCTGTATCAATAAGTACTGCAATATCATCCTGTTTGGTACGTTCTTGGATAAATGTCCAGCGCGCCTCTTCGGGCAGATAAAAGATATTATCTTGCTGGTAGAAGATTTCCATATCGATAAAGGCTTGTTGGCCTTCGTCTTTCATTTTTTTACGACGTTGCTCAAACTTATCACTGATAAACTTTAAAAAAACGAGACTCAGTACGACATGCTTGTATTCGGAGGATTCGACACTGCCTCTGAGTTGGTTAGCGGTATCCCATAACGTTTCTTCAAATCCTTTTTTTGCTTTGGTTTTCTTAGTTGCTGCTTTAGCCATGTTGATCTCAAATTCGTATTGCTATGACGGCAAGTATACTAACAAAATATGTTAAACGCCGTCTTCAATACTTCTTGGGGCTCTTAGAGGGATTACAGTTCAAAATAATCAGTATTACATCCATCCAATGTGATCACTTCAAAGCGCCCAATTGAATGAAACTTGTGATAAGTTCTCCAGAAGCTCTGAGACGACGGTATTACAGATTTCTTTTTTTAAGCGATGGTTATACCCCAATCTCCTTTCTCTTTACCACTCCATAAACGCCACCTGCTAGTATTGCACCAACCAAAATAGCGCCCAAATAAGTCAATACAGGCGTAATCGCCCCTGGAATTAATAATACAAACAACCCACCATGTGGTGCCATGAGTTGCACACCAAAGTACATCGAAAGTGCTCCCGTCACTGCACCACCTAGAATACAACTTGGCAGTACCCTAACTGGATCTTTCGCCGCAAATGGAATCGCCCCTTCGGTAATAAAACACAGCCCCAATACCAGTGCCGCTTTTCCACTTTCGCGCTCACTTTGCTCAAACTTATTCCGTGCAATCGTGGTTGCCAGCCACATTGCTAATGGTGGAACCATCCCAGCGGCCATAATTGCCGCCATTGGTCCATAGGTTTGTGCACTTAACAACCCGACACCAAACGCATAGGCCGTTTTGTTAACTGGACCGCCCATATCTGTACACATCATGCCGCCAAGAGTCATGCCAAGGATCACCGCGTTGGTGGTTCCCATTGATTTCAGCCAGTGGGTCAACCACTCCATAATTGTTGCTACGGGTTTACCCACGACATAAATCATGATTAATCCGGTCACTAACGTTGCGACCAATGGGATGATTAAAATCGGTTTTAACGCCTCCATGTTTTGCGGTAGAGGCAGTTTGGTTGTCAGAAGTTTGACAACGTAGCCCGCAAGGAAGCCTGCGATAATACCACCGAGAAATCCAGCTCCAGTGCTAACAGCAAGCATACCACCAATAAGTCCGGGCGCTAATCCGGTGCGTCCGGTGATGGAATAGGCGATATAACCTGCAAGTACGGGCACCATTAAAGCAAGTGCGGAACCGCCACCGATTTGCATGAGTGCTGATGCCAATGTGTCGGGCTCTTTGAAGGCTTCGATACCGAATACAAATGACAATGCGATGCACAATCCGCCTGCGACAACCATCGGCAGCATGTAGGATACGCCAGTCATCAAGTGTTGATAAATGCTGGTGCTTTCCTGTTTTTTATTGGTGGATGGATTGAACGCGTTAGAGGCGGTAATACTGCCTGTGGCTGTGTAAATTCCTGCTTCGGTCAATGCGTTATCGAGTTCTTGAGCGGTTCTTTTCAAGGCCGCGCCTGTGGAAGTACGATAGAGGCGTTTACCGGAGAATGACGAGAGATCTACATCAATATCTGCCGCTACAATCACCAAATCTGCTGCTGCAATTTCTACGTCGGTAATGGCGTTATTGGTTCCCACGGAGCCACGGGTTTCTACTTTGATCTGCCAGCCGCGTTTTTGGGCTTCGGTCTCCAGTGCTTTGGCCGCCATAAATGTATGGGCAACACCTGTCGGGCAGGCGGTGATAGCGACAATATTGACGGGGTTTTGTTGATCCGTGCTAACGATATTTTGCGGTTGGTAAATATTGGCTTTTGTTTTGGCATGGTGGAGGAATGTTTCCGGTTCACGGATCGCTTGTTCGGTAGAGCCTGTGAAGGTTTTTTTGCCATGTAGGTTAAGTGAGGCTGGTGAAGATTCACCGATAATGATCACCAGTTCAGCATTGTCCACGTTGGCAACAAGAGAAAGGCCATGCCTGACGGCTGTATTTGCCAATATATGTTTAGCGAGGTAAGCGCGAGCCTGTCCCTGTTTATTGTTGCTGATAATCAGTGTCTTCATGATGTTCTCTTCTTATTGTTGTTTTGGATAAGGGGTTAACGCAGTCAGTTCGATTTTTGCCATTAGTCGGGCGAGTTGTTGGCGGTCTATGTTGCCAATGTTGCTTTGGCCGACAGTCATAGCGGAGATGGCGGTAGCAAGGCGTAGTGTGTGCTCACTGTTTTGTCCCATCATCAGACCGTAAATCAGTCCGCCGACCATTGCATCACCTGCGCCAACGGTGCTGACGATTTCGCAATGCGGTGGTTTAGCGAGCCATGTTCCCGTTGAATTGACCAGAACCGCGCCTTCTTCACCCAGTGAAACGACAACGTGCGAGATCTCCGTGGCATGCAGTTGATGGGCGGCAGTGATGATATCTTCGAATGTTGGTAAAGGTCGCCCCGCCCAGATCTCTAGTTCGCGGCGGTTGGGTTTGACCATCCACGGTAAAGCCTTGAGTCCGGCAGTCAGAGCTTCTCGACTGCTATCAAATACCACGCACATACAGGTTTCGCGTAGGCGTTGCATCCATTCAGTGAAGTCATCCAGCTCTACACCTGTTGGCAGGCTGCCGCTTACGCACACCATATTAAATTCACTCAGCCACTCGATGGAATCTTCGGCGAAGCGTTGCCACTCTTCTTTGCTGACACTGAATCCTGAAAAGTTGAAATCAGTAACCAAGCCATTCTGCTCAGTCAGTTTGACATTGGTGCGTGTTCGTCCCTCTACAATCTGAAATCGATTGACGATGCCTAGTTCTGCAAAGTTTTTTTGAAAGGTACTTTGGTTTTCTCTACCCAAAAAACCACCTACAGTGACGTTGATACCGAGTGTTTTGAGGATCTTGCCAACGTTGATGCCTTTGCCTGCCGGATATAGTCCCAGGGTTTGGATGAGATTGACTTCACCGGCTTTGAAGTTTTCAACCCGTCCAATCAGGTCATAAGCAGGATTCAGAGTGATCGTCGCGACTTTTTTGTTCATACCATTTCCTCGCCCATGTTTTTGTTAATAAGGGATTCAATAGCGAGCAAGGCGTCTTTGGCATCGGAGCCGGTCGCGGTAAAGCGAATTCGTTCGCCTTGTTTAACGCCCAAACCTGCAACTTGCATCAGCTTACTCCCATCGACAGGAATGCTATTTCCATCAAGATAGGTGATGGAAATTTGGCTTTGGAATTGTTTGATGGTGTTAACCAGAAGTGCACTGGGGCGGGTATGAAGGCCATGTTTATTGGGTAGGACAAAATCCGCAATCAGTGCGTTTTTTTGAGACAATATCGTTTCTTGTGCTACATCCATTGTCAGTAGGTCTACGATGGCTGTGCTGTTTTTGGCGCGTAACAGGTATTCACCTTTATCTTGTTGCAGCAGAGTGCTGAGATTATCTAGAAAACCGTGCAGTTGATCGTCTGCGCAAGCGATGGTTAATAACAACCCAACGGGTTGTTTATCAACAGTAAAAGGTGTTTTGGGGCGGGAGATGGCAATTGCATTGTGCAAATTGCCCTGCGAACTGTCACTGAGCCAGATACCTTGGCCAAGATGTATTGGTGGCTTGGTAAAGACATCGGCAATAAATTTTGCATTCACTGCGTTGGCTTGTTGTAGCCGAGAGATGTTTATTGCCTGCAAGGTTGTCAGATCGTGTACGTCAATATCCAATGTGAGCGTAGAGTTATCCAGCAGATAGGCGGATTTGGTGTTCATTAATAAATGATAGAGTTCATTTACATCGGTGGTTTTTGCCATCCGGCTGGCGCGGCTTTCATCACGAATGATCGGGATCAACTGATGCAGCAGATTAAGGTGTTCGTCGGATTTTGCCGCAATGCCGATAACAAGATGGACGGTTTGGTTATCGCCCCAGTCGATTCCGCTCGGAAATTGCATCACTTGTACGCCGGTTTTCAGTACGTTAGTGCGGGTTGTATGGGTGCCATGTGGGATGGCAATACCATTACCCAGATAGGTTGAAGAGAGTGTTTCACGTTCCAGCATTCCTTCGACGTACTCTTTACTGGCATATCCTGCCGCAGTGAGAGCTGTGGCGACTTGGCGAATAGCCCTTTCTTTATTGGTAGCATATGCTGCCAGATGGATATCTTGTAACAGTAGATGAAACATTGATGTTTGCCTCTCTATAATTTATTGAAACGATTCAGCTTTTTAAGTAAAAAATAAATCTAAATGAATTCATGTTATTTTTATTATTTAATGAACCAAGTAATTTGTTTTTTTAAATAGAATTTAACCGAAATAATTTAATCTTAATAATAAAGCGAATTAATATGATTTTTATTTCTAGCTTGTTTTATAGCTACTAATTATTTTTTTGTGATGTGGATAGATAATGTCAATTATCTATTCGCATTAAACTTCAAGTTACAATTTACAAAATTCTATGAAACCTGATTTCTCCCCGCGAGGCGGGGAGAAATCACATGCATCTTGAAGTTGGATTGGTATATATTATTGGGAATGTATCGTCAAAGAGTTAGAATGTAAAGGGAAGTTTTAGGTCATTTTATGAAATGGTGATGGTGATCTTGATTAATTTAAATGAATCGTTATTAATGATAAAAATAATATTAGTGAGATGGGATTTTAATTAAAGATAATGGATAAGTTTTTTCCTTCCTTATATACCAATCCAACCTCAAATTGCAGCTTGTAAATCAATGTGATTATTTATATCTTCCCGCTATGCGGGAAGATATAAGACGCATATTGAAAGGCGATTGGTATAATACTGAAAGTCATTAGCCAGTGTTTTTATTTATTCTTGGTTTTTGTTTATGTCATGAAAGGCGAAATCGGCCTGATGAGTGAGTTTTTGGGAGCTGCAAATAGTCGCAACTCCCCAATCCCCAAAACTCACTTCCCAATCCCAACCGGATACGACTCAAACAAATACCCATCAAAATTAGGGTCATCTACATCGGATAATTCCAATAAACTCTGTTTCACATTTTCTAAATGTTGCCACATTGTTTGCTTCGCTGCTGCGGGATCTTTTTTTATCATCGCTGCCAAAATTGCCTGATGATCATTCAGCCACGCTTTACGGTAATCAGTATTAGTAATTCGGCTATGCAGTTTCATCCACATGGGATTATTTTCACGCCACGTCCAGGACTGTTTAAGCAATTCAACTAACATACTGTTATGCGTGGCCTGTGCGATGGCTAAATGAAATTCCCTGTCACCGGATTCACTTTCCCCCGAAATCAGATCCTTTTTCTCTTTTTCCAATGCGTTGCGCATATTAGCAATATCGGCTGGAGTCACCTGGAGCGCTGCAAACTCAGCGATATTACTTTCCAATAATTGGCGTGCCTGTAACAGTTCAAAAGGCCCTGCGGCATTGATGGTCGTATCACTTGAATAGGAGCGTGGCAATTGGATGAGGTAAATACCTGAGCTTTTGCGTACTTCAATGAGGTTTTCCAATTCCAGTACAATTAACGCTTCACGAACAAGCGTGCGCGAAACGCTGAATTTTTCTGCAATTTCACGTTCTGTCGGTAGACGATCACCGGGAGAATAATCCATCTCTATAATCATCTGACGTAATGATTGGGCTACTTCGTGATAGGGACGCCTGGAGTCTGCAAAATTCATCATTTAATGCCGCCGTAAGGTCATATACTTAAATGGATCGACTAAAAATGATGTTATTCTAAGGCATCAATGCCAGAAATATAACCACCTATTCTTGTTACAATAGGTGGTGTTGAGAGGAAATTATTCTATTTTACGTACTCGATTTACCATTTCGAATAATTCCGGTTGGGTCTTAGCAATATTGTCATACATGGGGCTGACCGCGCCTTGAAAGAGAGTTTTATCCACGACAATAAATTCAACCCCGTGTTTTTCTGCTTTAGCACGCTCTTCCTTTTCTGATTGTTCCCACAGTTGAATCATGTAATTTGAAGAATTCAGCGCCGCTTTTTTCACAATTTCTTGCTGTTCAGTGGTTAATTTATTCAACGACTTGTTCGATATTAACAGGACATCAGGGATCATCGCATGTTCATCTAGCGAAAAGAATTTTGTCACTTCATTGTGGCGGCTTAGCGTAAAAGAGGTGATGTTGTTTTCGGCCGCATCCACAACCCCTTGTTGCAAGGCGGTATAAAGTTCACCATAAGCGAGTGGTGTTGGATTTCCTTTCAACCCTTTCACCAAGGCAATAGCGGTTGGGCTGGGTTGTACGCGAATTTTCAAGCCTTTTAGATCTTCAGGCGTTCTAATCGGTTTTTTCGCATAAAAACTGCGTGCCCCCGCATCATAGTAAGTGAGACCAATAAATCCCATGTTTTGACTTGAAGCGAGGATTTCTTTGCCGATATCGCTATCGATGACTTGTTGGTAGTGCTCTTTATCGCGGAACAAATAGGGCAGGTTAAAAATGGAATACGCGGGAGAAAAGGCTTCTAATTCTGCTGCATTGGATTTAGCAATATCCAAGGCGCCGTTTTGCATCAATTCGATGGATTCACGTTGGTTGCCCAATTGAGAATCAGAATAGATGCGGATACGAATTTCCCCATTGGTTTTTTCTTTCACTTCGTTAGCAAACTGGGTCATGGCCTGATGGACTGCATGAGCCCGGTTCTGGTTATGGCTAAGTTTCAGCGTTGTCACGGCGAAAGCCTGAGATGCCCCTATCATCAATATGATGCCAGCCGCTATGCCTGAAACCTGTCGTTTATTGTTCTGCATGTTTGGTTCTCCAGAGGTGAGGGTCGGTTTTTGTTATTTTCTTGTGGGCAAACCATAATCAGATTTTATTGACTGGGCAAAGGGCAAAATTCAATTGGTCGATCTTACTCGCAAAAAACGTCGATATTGGTTGACCTTTTGGGTTTGTGATCTGCCTCACTCTCTTTCGCAAGTTATTTCAGGGTTTTTAGTACGATCAGTATAGATTCTCATTTTTGGACGGGCTTTAATTGGTAAACCAAAATGATGGGGATCGGATAAATGAAAAACCTTCTGGCGATGACCAATAAAAGTTTGGCATTTTTTACCATCTGCCTGCTGGCCTTTCTGGTTTTATGCGTGTCATGGCAAGTCATTTCACGTTATGTCTTAGGTACACCAAGCACAGAAACAGATGAATTAGCACGTTATCTGTTTATGTGGGTCGCCTTGATTGGTGCTGCCTACACAACCGGACAGCATCGGCATCTTGCTATCGATCTGCTGATAATGAAATTAACCGGAGTCAAGAAAAGCGTTATCAACCTGATTATTCAGGCAGCCATTATTTTATTTTCTGCCATTGTGCTGCTTTATGGTGGCGGCCTGCTGGTTTCATCGACCTTGGAAAATGGTCAAATCACCCCCGTATTAGGCTGGAAAATGGGGTACATCTATTTGTGTCTGCCGATTAGCGGAATATTGATGATTTTCTATGCGTCCGTTGATGTGATCTCGATTATTCAACATTTTTCTGGTCAACCACCCGTGGTGCCTGAGAATGATTAACTTGTGGAGATAAGGGGTTAGAGTATGGATTGGTATATCATTGCCGCACTCTTTGGCACATTTGCAATATTGCTGGCATTGAGTGTTCCCGTTTCTTTTGCAATCGGCTTATCTTCGTTAGTTGCTATTACGATGACATTGCCGCTGGAATCCGCGATCACGGTTGTTGCACAACGTATGGCTGCGGGAGTCGATAACTTCTCTCTATTGGCGATCCCGTTCTTTATTCTGGCCGGAAATATTATGAACCAAGGTGGGATAGCTGCCCGTTTGATCAATCTGGCCAAAATGATTGGCGGCCGTTTGCCGGGATCATTAATGCACGTCAATATCATGGCGAACATGCTGTTTGGGGCAATTTCAGGTTCGGCAGTGGCATCCGCTGCTGCGGTTGGGGGAACAATGGCACCGATGCAGCGAAAAGAAGGATATGATCCTAACTTATCTGCTGCTGTGAACATCGCTTCTTGTCCTTCTGGTTTGCTGATCCCACCCAGTAATACCTTGATTGTGTATTCGTTGGTTTCAGGGGGAACATCTATTGCTGCCTTGTTCTTAGCGGGTTATATCCCAGGCATTATTATGGGTATTTCACTCATGTTTGTGTCTGCCATTATTGCCAAGAGGAAGCGCTATCCTGTTGCACCTCGGCCAACGTGGCGCGCATTTTTTGTTACAGCGTGGCAAGCGATACCGTCATTAATGCTCATTGTGGTCATTATGGGCGGTATTATTGCGGGGATCTTCACGGCGACAGAAGCCTCAGCCATTGCTGTTCTCTACAGTTTTATTCTCGCAGTGGTGATTTATCGTGAAGTGAGTCTCAAACAACTGCCCAAAATTATTCTTGATTCAGCTATTACCACATCTATTGTGTTGCTACTGATTGGCGTATCAATGGGTATGTCTTGGGCGATGGCCAATGCTGATCTACCCTATCTCATTGCCGATGCGTTGATGGCGGTTTCTGATAATCCACTGACCATCTTGCTAGTCATCAATATCATTCTGCTGATAGTGGGGATCTTTATGGATATGACGCCTGCCATTTTGATCTTCACGCCGATTTTCTTACCTGTTGCCATGAGCATGGGTATTGATCCTGTGCATTTTGGCATCATCATGACATTTAATCTGGCGATTGGAATTTGTACTCCTCCCGTAGGCAGCGCGTTATTTGTGGGGTGTTCTGTGGGGGAGGTGAGTATCGATAAGGTACTGAAACCGCTGTTGCCGATGTACATTGCGCTGATTTCGGCGTTAGCGCTGGTGACATACCTGCCGCAACTAAGTTTGTGGTTACCTGAATTAGTCTTGAATAAGTTATAGGGGGAGTTATGAAACAAACCTGGCGTTGGTATGGCCCGGAAGATCCTGTTTCATTAGCGGATATCCGTCAGGCGGGAGCAACTGGGATTGTGACGGCGTTGCACCACATTCCCAACGGCGAAATCTGGCCTGTCGAAGAGATAGCGCAACGTAAGGCACTGATTGAAGCTAATCAACTTGAGTGGACAGTGGTAGAAAGTGTTCCCATTCATGAAGATATCAAAACGCATACTGGGGAATACGATCGGTGGATCGAAAACTATCAACAAACCTTGCGTAACCTCGCTGTCTGCGGGATTAAAACAGTATGCTACAACTTTATGCCGGTTCTGGATTGGACACGGACAGATCTCGCGTATGAATTGCCTGATGGATCAAAAGCGCTGCGCTTTGATCAAATCGAATTTGCTGTTTTTGATATCCACATCTTGCAACGTTGTGGTGCAGAAAAAGATTATTCCGAAGATGAAATTGTACAAGCACAATCACGCTTCGCTGCAATGACAGAAGAAGAAAAACAACAACTGACAGATACGATTATTGCTGGCCTTCCTGGCGCTGAGGAAGGTTATAGCTTGGAACAATTTCGCCAACACCTGAAACGTTATACAGGAATTGATAAGGAAAAATTACGTGAGCACTTTGCTTATTTCCTGCAAAAGATCATTCCGGTAGCGGAAGAGCACGGTATCAACATGGCGGTTCATCCTGATGATCCACCGCGTGAAATCTTAGGCCTACCACGCATTGTTTCTACGCTAGAAGATATGCGTTGGATAGCTGAAACGGTAGACAGCAATGCCAATGGCTATACGATGTGCACCGGATCTTATGGCGTGCGGGCGGATAATGATTTGGTAAAGATGATCAAATTATTTGGTTCCCGTATCTATTTCCTCCACTTGCGCTCAACCGTGCGTGAAGAAAACCCATCCACGTTCCATGAAGCGGCACATCTTGCGGGTGATGTGGATATGTATGAAGTGATCAAAGCGGTTGCGGAAGAAGAACATCGTCGGTTGGCGGCGGGTGAAAATCACCTGATTCCCATGCGGCCTGATCATGGTCATCAAATACTTGATGATTTGAAAAAGAAAACGAACCCTGGCTATTCGGCAATCGGCCGCCTGAAAGGGCTGGCTGAAATTCGTGGCCTTGAGTTGGGTATTCATCGCGCATTTTACCAAAAATAATTTCTGAGCTAACCCTACATGGTGGTGGATGAATATCACCCACTACCGCTTATTGGTGAGTCCATTATGGAAAAAAATCTTGTCAATGCGATAACTTCTGTCCCATACCCTGGTTGGACAACCGAACGTCTGACTTCCCGTATGGTGCATTTAGGCTGCGGTGCATTTCATCGGGCGCATCAGGCGCTTTATACACATTATGTATTAGAACAGACAGACAGTGATTGGGGATTTTGTGAAGTTAATTTGATGCTAAATGATGCTTCACTGATTGAAAATCTGAAAAAACAATCTATGCGCTATACCGTTGCAGAAAAAGGGCAGGAAGAAATCAGATTAAAAATTATTGGTTCGATGAAAGAAGGTATGCACCCATTAATTGATGGCGTTCAGGCGATTATCGAAAAAATGGCTGATCCTGATGTTGCCATCATCTCTTTGACAATCACGGAAAAAGGTTATTGTACCGATGCCGTGACAGGGCGGTTAGATCCAAATAATGAGTTGATTATTAAAGATATTGCTAATCCCGCGGTGCCAAGATCAGCTATCGGCTATATCACGGCGGCGCTAAGATTGCGTTTTGAACGAAACCTACCCGCTGTGACGATTTTGTCGTGTGATAACGTGCGGGAAAATGGACATGTTGCCCGTGATGCCGTATTAGGTCTGGCGCGTTTGCAGGACAGAAAATTGGCACAATGGATAGAAAGTCAGGTGACATTTCCCTGCACGATGGTGGATCGCATTGTGCCGGCAGCGACGCCAGAAACGTTAACTGAAATTGCCCAACAGCTGGGCGTTGCCGATCCGTGTGCTATTGCCTGCGAACCTTTTCGTCAATGGGTGATTGAAGATAACTTTGTCAATGGGCGCCCAAATTGGGATCTGGCCGGTGCGCAATTTGTGGACGATGTGGTGCCCTTTGAAATGATGAAATTGCGTATGTTAAATGGCGCTCATTCATTTTTGGCCTACCTGGGATATTTAGGTGGCTATGCGCATATCTCCGATACCATGACAAATGCCGATTATCGTCGGGCGGTGTATGCACTGATGTTAAATGAACAAGCCCCAACGCTATCAATGCCAGAAGATATCGACCTGATGGCCTATGCGGATAAATTGCTCGAACGATTCACTAACCCAGCGTTAAAACACCAGACCTGGCAAATTGCGATGGATGGCAGCCAGAAATTGCCGCAGCGCATGATTGATTCCATTGAATGGCATCTTTTGCGGGGAAGTGATTATCGCCATTTAGCGCTTGGTGTAGCGGGTTGGATGCGTTATATCAGCGGCGTGGATGAACAAGGCCAACCCATTGATGTGCGTGATCCATTAAAAGAAACCTTTGTGGCGATTTTTGCCAAATATGGTCAGTCGGTCGAGGTGGTGAAAGAATTACTGGCAATTGAATCGATCTTCGGCAAGAAACTCGCAAAAAACCGTGAATTTGTCGATAACGTCACCAAAGCCTACCAAAACTTACTCAATGTTGGCACCCGCCAAGCGGTTGCGGCTCTTTGACCATAGAGGAAAATCCCATGAAAACCTTTATGTGTGAAGATTTCCTGTTAAATAATGACGTTGCCCGCCGTCTTTATCATGATTACGCGGCATTGATGCCTATTTATGACTATCACTGTCATCTCAATCCCAAAGAAATTGCGCAAAACCGCCGTTTCCACAATCTTGGTCAAATCTGGCTGGAGGGCGATCATTATAAATGGCGCGCGATGCGTGCGGCAGGGATTGAAGAGGCACGAATTACCGGTGCTGAAAGCAGTGATTATGAAAAATACCTCGCATGGGCGGAAACGGTTCCTCTGACGATTGGCAATCCACTTTATCACTGGACTCATCTGGAATTGCGGCGTCCCTTTGGCATTAGCGGAAAACTATTTGCGCCTGATACTGCAAAGGCTATTTGGCATGAAGCGAACGAGAAACTCTCACAAGATGAATTTTCTGCCCGTGGCATTATGCAGCAAATGCAGGTACGCATGGCAGGAACAACGGATGATCCCATTGATTCTCTCGAATATCATCAACAGATTGCCAAAGATAAAGATTTTACCATCGAAGTATTACCAAGCTGGCGTCCAGACAAAGTCTGCAAAATTGAGCTATCGGGTTTTTGTGACTATCTCGAACGATTAGGAGAAGTCGCAGATGTCGCGATCGGGCGTTTTGCTGATTTATTGCAGGCATTAGAGCGCCGACTTAAACACTTTCAAGAGCACGGTTGTGTGGCATCGGATCATGGTATTGAACAGTTGCGTTATGCGCCGATACCTGACGAAAAAGTGTTAGACATCATTTTGCAAAAGCGCAGACAAGGGCAATTACTCAGTGAATTAGAAATAGCACAATTTACGACAGCGCTACTGGTTTGGTTAGGTAAACAGTACGCAAAACGTGGCTGGGTCATGCAACTGCATATTGGCGCCTTACGCAATACCAACACGCGTATGTTTAAGCGGTTAGGGCCAGACAGCGGCTTTGATTCCATTGGGGATAATCCTATCGCTTATCCATTATCTCGCTTGTTGGATGAAATGGATAAAACCGATGAATTACCGAAGACCATTCTCTATTGTTTAAATCCCCGTGATAACGAAGTGATCGCAACTATGACTGGTAATTTTCAGGGCGGGGATCAGGGTGATAAAAGTATTCGGGGGAAAATCCAGTTTGGATCGGGCTGGTGGTTCAACGATCAAAAAGACGGTATGCAGCGTCAATTGGAGCAACTTTCCCAATTAGGTTTATTGAGTCAGTTTGTCGGTATGCTGACAGATTCACGCAGCTTTTTATCTTATACCCGTCATGAATATTTTCGGCGCATTCTCTGCAATATGCTGGGAAATTGGGTCGAAAATGGTGAAATCCCCCATGATGAGAAGATGCTGGGGCAGATAGTCCAGGACATCTGCTTTAATAATGCTGAACGTTATTTTCAGGCTATAAAGGATTAAAGAATGCAGATGCGGAAAATTGCCCTGATTGGCGAATGCATGGTTGAGCTAAATGGCATTCCATTTGGTGCCATGACACAAAGTTATGGCGGTGATGTGCTAAATAGTGCAGTTTATCTGGCTCGCGCTGGCGGCAATATACTTGATGTCCATTTTGTCACAGCGATGGGTACGGATCCTTTGAGCGAAGGCATGATCTCACGCTGGCAGCAAGAGGGCATTAATACTTCGTTAGTGTTGCGTGACAACGCCCATCAACCCGGTTTATACCTAATCCAGCTTGATGAAAAAGGTGAGCGTACGTTTCTTTACTGGCGCAATAACTCGGCGGCGCGTTATCTCTGGCGCCATCCTGATTATCCTTTCTTGCGCCAGCAATTGCAGAATATGGACGTACTCTATCTCAGTGGGATCAGCCTGGCGATTTTGCCTGAGCATGATCGCCAATTGCTGCTCATTGATTTGAACCAGTTGGCTGCTGAAGGGAAATTGATTTTCTTTGACAGTAATTATCGTCCCGCTTTATGGGAAAACGAAATACAAGCCCGTGAGTGTTATCAGCAAATGTATGCCATCACTGATATCGCGTTAGTCACTGACGATGACGAAGCGCGTCTCTGGGGAGATTCATCAATTGAGGCAAGCTTTAACCGCCTGAAAAGCATGGGGGTTAAACAAGCCATTATCAAAGCGGGTGAACGGGGCTGTTTTTATCGTGACTTAAGCGGCTGCGATGCCACGCAACATATTGAGACTCAACCTGTTACACCTGTCGTTGATACCACTTCGGCAGGTGATGCATTTAATGCGGGTTTTATCGCGGGGCTGTTAAATGGGAAATCCATTTATGATTCAGCATTAATGGGGCATCAGCTCGCAAGGGTTGTGATCCAGCATAAAGGTGCGATTGTACCGCAGACAGCGACACAGCCGGTTACCGCCCGTTTTTTTAATTCGAACGAAATCGGAGAGAATGATAATGCAAGAGATAATGGCGCGTCTGCGTCAGATTAAAATTGTGCCTGTGATAGCTATTGAAGAGGCCAGAGATATCATTCCCCTTGGTCATGCATTAGCAGACAACGGCCTGCCTGTGGCTGAAATCACGTTTCGTACCGAGAGTGCCGCCGAAGCGATCAGTCTACTGAAGGCTGAGCGGCCAGATATGTTGATCGGTGCAGGAACCGTGCTTCATCGTGAACATGTTCGTCAGGCAAAAGCCGCGGGGGCAGAGTTTGTCGTCTCACCAGGGCTTAATCCAAACACTGTACAAGCATGCCAGCAAATTGGTATTCCTATCATTCCTGGCGTGAATAACCCCAGTACTATTGAACAAGCGCTGGAATTAGGCATCGATTTTGTCAAATTCTTCCCGGCTGAGCCTTCAGGTGGCATTGCGATGATTAAAGCACTACTTGCACCGTACCCACAGTTGCAAGTCATGCCAACCGGTGGGATCAACGTGAAGAACATTCGCGATTATCTTGCTATCCCACAAATTGTGGCATGTGGTGGATCATGGATGGTCAGCCCACAGTTGATTCGGGATAAGGACTGGAAGGAGGTTGGTAGATTGGTGAGGGAAGCGGTGGGGTTGGTTAATGCTGGATGAGGGAATATCTATTTCACAATAGATAACTTTCTATGACTTAATGTGTTAGTCATCGAAATGAACCACATCATTATCTGCTTTGTGATTAATATCACGATTTCTTGGATTTTTATGACAATGGACAACTTTTAACATAATAATATTCAATTATTTTTTAATTTTATTAGCGCATTAAAGATAATCATTTAATCTTTAAATGGTGGTTTAATAACATTTAAATAAATATGAATATTACGATAATACTTCGATATTGGGGAAAAGCACGGAAGCTAAAAGATACAGAAGGTGTTGAATATCATCTGTTACCTTTCCACAGTCTGGATGTGGTCAGTGTAGCTGCGTACTGGTGGGATCATAGCCCAGGGTTAAGGCGCCTGTTTTGTATCCATCAAGACAGAAGTGAGCGAGAAATAAGAGCGTGGGTGCTCTTTTTTGTTGCACTGCATGATCTGGGTAAATTTGAAATCCGCTTTCAATGTAAGTCATCACAAGTTTGGCTGTTTTTAAACCCAGAAGATAAGCAATCCCGCCTGCCTTCAATCAATGATTGTAAAAGTTACGATCATGGTGCTTCTGGGCTTTACTGGTTTATTAAGGATCATCAGCCAGAATCATCTGAAGATGACGATGGGTTTTCTGAGCCTGCAACAGAAACACAGCTTTACCAAGATTGGCTCCCCTGGGTAGAAGCCGTGTTTGGTCATCATGGTACTATCAAACAGAAAAAGAGTGTGACCCAACGTGATGATGTCTACTCATTATTATTTTCATTACGTCACCATGCAGATCGTGATAAACAAGCTCGGCTCGCTTGGTTGGATATTGCAGCGGAATTGTTTTTAGCGCCTGTTGGACTTTCATTACAAGATACGCCACCTGACTGTTCCGTTTTGATGGCTGGGTTTTGTTCTATAGCGGACTGGCTAGGCTCTAGGTCAACCGAAGATACTTTTAACTACCGTGCGGCGGCTGTTTCTGATGTGGCAGAGTTACGGGCTTACTTCGAGCAACGTTACCAAGAAGATGCCATGCGTGTAGTGACACATAGTGGATTAATAGGTCAGGTAAAACAGGGGGCTTCAGTACAGGCATTGCTTGATTCTGGTTATCAGCCTCGGCAAGTACAGACTCTGGTTGATAATCTTCCTGTTGCTCCTGGGCTAACATTGATCGAAGCATCCACAGGCTCCGGTAAGACGGAAGCTGCCCTCGCTTATGCCTGGCGATTGCTGGAGCATAATCTGGCCGATAGCATTATCTTTGCATTACCGACCCAGGCTACGGCTAACGCGATGTTGGATCGTATGGACAAGTTGGCGGAAAAACTCTTCACGGCTCCGAACTTGATTCTTGCTCATGGTAATGCGCATCTTAATACGACTTTTCAAGCGATCAAACAGCGAGGGATTAATCTTCAAGAAGAAGATGCCTGGAGCCAGTGCTGTGAATGGTTATCGCAGGGACGAAAACGGGTTTTTTTAGGGCAAATAGGGGTTTGTACTATCGATCAGGTGCTAGTTTCTGTATTGCCGATCCGTCATCGTTTTATCCGTGGCTTTGGTGTTGGCCGTAGTGTGCTAATTGTTGATGAGATACATGCTTATGATCAATACATGTATGGCTTGCTGGATGCGGTTTTGCACAATCAGTTGAGCGCCGGAAGCTCGGCAATATTACTGTCGGCTACGTTACCGCAATGGCAGAAACAGCAACTACTAAGCAGTTATGCTCCCCAGCCAAATGATGATAGCAATAAACAAACAGTGGCAGCAGAAGATGTTCCTTATCCTCTGATTAGCTGGGTTGGTAATGAAGGAATGCAGTTTTTTGACTTGCAAAATCAACCCGAACAATACCCTGCTTCATTCTCTCTCCAGCTTGAACCTTATTACACTGAAGATGCTGTACCAGATGATGCTTTACTGGAACGTATGGTTGATGCTGCCCGTAAGGGGGCTCAGGTCTGTCTGATCTGTAATTTGGTTGATGTAGCTCAACAGACCTGGCGGCGACTTAAAAAGCTGGCAGCAGGCAGTGTTGACGTTATGTTGTTTCATGCGCGTTTTAGTCTGGTGGACCGGCAAGAAAAAGAGAACACAGCACTGAGTTACTTTGGTAAAGGAGGAGATCGTTGTGATGGACGTATTCTGGTGGCTACCCAGGTCATAGAACAATCGTTGGATGTCGATTTTGATTGGTTGATTACTCAACACTGTCCGGTGGATCTTTTATTCCAGCGTCTGGGCAGATTGCATCGTCATTGCTGGCTAGTGCGTCCTTATGGTTTTGAGGATCCCATAGCGACGGTGCTCTTCCCTGCTTCTGGCAGTTATGGGCTACATGGCAAAATTTACAGTCATACCCGTGTGATGTGGCGTACCCAAAAGTGGATCGAAGCTCTGCAAGGTAAACCACTTATCTTTCCTGATGCCTACCGTAAATGGATTGAACCTATCTATCGGGAAGAGATTTCTGAACCTGAGCCGCAATGGGTGACAGAAGGTATGAAACTCTTTGAAGAAAATAATTTTACTCAGCGTATGAAAGCACAGCGAATAATGGATTGGGCTGAAGTCGTTGGGTTGGGGGACGTTGAAGGTAATGAAAGAGCGGTCACCCGTGATGGTGCTATGAGTATTCCTTTGGTGCCTTTTATTTCAACCGAAGCTGGTCGACAGTTGTTAGATGGCAGTATTTATGAACAACTGGGGGAATTTCATCAGCAGGAGGCATTAACCCGTAATCAGGTGAATATTCCTTTGGGATGGAAGAAAAAATTGGGTCTGGTTCAGGATAAATGGAACAGGGTTTGGTTGGAAGGAAACAGAGATAGTGCTGATTGGGCCTGGAGTAGCCAGGACGGCAGATTACGTTACAGTCATGAACAGGGGATGATATTAGTCATCCCCAAATAAATCCCAAAAGGGTTTGGGAACTTGATGACAAGCATCATTATTCATATACAGAATGACGGTTTATCCCCGTACTCACGGGGAATATACAGCGGAGTAGTATACGTTATGGTTTGTCGTAGGCAATAAATTTAATTTTACAAGAGTGGGGCATTATTTGACATGTTCGGTACACAATAACTTACATATACATAATGACTTGATTTTTTATTGCCGTTTATATCGTTCTTCGCTACCCTAAATGCCAAATATTCAGAATGAGATTTGGACATGCGGGAGTTTGTCAAAAATATCAGGTTATTAATCAATGCCATAAATTCAGTCACCCCTATGGGAATTGCGATTGTATCTCTTTCGGTGGCAGCGTTGGCGTTGTTGTTGGAAATAGCGAAAATTTTTGGTTAAGGGAGGAAAGTTGATGGATTTACTGGTTCATAATTGGATCCCCGTCCGTCCGATGGCAGGGGGAACACCCACTACAATTTCTCTGCAAACATTATTGTGTTCGGACGAACAATGGATGTTATGTTTACCCAGAGACGATATGGAGCTGGCTGCGCTCCAGTTGCTGATTTGCCTTACTCAGGTAATTTGGACACCGCAAGATGAACAGACTTTGCGCCTGCGTATAAAGCAGCCGCTAACACCAGATGATTTCGTTCAGGGAGTTTCTGCTTGGGGTGATACTTTTCAGCTTGATCATCCTGAAAAACCCTTTATGCAGTTTAAAGGTGTGTCAGCCAAGGATGTAACCGGTATGGATACGCTGTTGGCCGGATTGACAGGCGCCACCAACTGTACCTTCATTAATGAACCGGGACAAGGGAATGCATTATGCGGTGGCTGTACCGCTGTTGCCTTGTTTAACAAGGCAAATAATGCCCCCAGTTTTGGTGGCGGGTTTAAAAGTGGTTTACGTGGAGGTGCTCCTGTTACCACGCTGATACAGGCAGTAGATAACCGCAGGGCGGATCTACGTACAACTGTCTGGTTGAATGTATTGATTAAACCTTCTCTGCAAAAATGGTTTAGCGAGGATGTGCAAACTAACCCATTGCCAGTATGGCAGGAGCCGATTCAGGCAGGGGAAACCATTCCTGCTGCTCGTATTGGTTTACTCAGAGGGCTGTTCTGGCAACCCAATCATATTGAATTATGTCCGCCAATAGGGGCTGGTCAATGCAGTGGTTGCGGACAACACGTTGCACAACGCTATACCGGCTTCCTGAAAGAAAAGTTTGTTTTCACGGTAGAGGGCGTGTGGCCGCATCCTCACTCTCCCCGTGTATTACAGGTAAAACAAGGGGCAGCGGAAGAGAAATTCCTGGCTTTTACAACCTCTGCTCCATCGTGGACCCATCTTAGCCGTTTGCTGGTCAAGGTTCAGCTGGAGGAGGAGGAAGATGAAAAAAGGAAAAAAAATGCGGGAGGACATCTTCCTGCCACTGTGGTGGATCAAAGCAGCGTCTTATTTCCCAATGCGCAATTGCAATTGATTGTCGGTGGTTATCGTAATAATCAGGCGTCCATTTTGGAGCGCCGGCATGATGTGATGGTTGTTAATCAAGGCTGGCAAAACAATCCTGAAGTCATCAATGAAATTGTCAAAATAGGTCTTGAGCACAAGACAGCTTTGCGTAAAGCGCTTTACATCTTTGCTGAAGGTATCAAAGAGCATGATATCAAAGGATCTGGAATAGCCGTGCATGAAAAGGGAGAGAGAGAATATTACCGGCAGAGTGATTTGCTGATCCCTAATTTGCTAGTATCTATCGATTTTACACAGGCAGATGAGCGTTTAGAGCAATTGAAGAAAAGTCTAAATAATTTGTGTATTAATCTTTTTAAACAAATAACCGCCCCTTATTGCCATCACCCCAAGCTGGTCAAGGCATTAGCTGTTGCCCGCCGTAGCCTATACAAACAACTCGCTGCTTTGAGTTAGCCTCAAGGAGAATAAAAATATGTCGTTTGATGCTGATTTTGATCCACTTGTGCTCTATAAAGCTTGGAATGAACTGGATAATGGTGCTTGTGCCCAACTTAGGCGTGTGACGGAACCTGGAGAATTGAAAGATATTCCCGCTTTTTACTATCTGGTGAGAGATTTTGGCTGGCATGCTCCCAAGAATCAATTGCCGTTGCTCCGTATGGTGTTTTGTCTGAGCGCAGGGAAAGAGGTTATTGAACATACTGAACCGGATGAAAAAAATCCCAAAGGTATTAGTCTGGGTAAGGCGCTGGCAGATAGTGAGCGTATCAGTGAACGCCGGCTGTACCAAATGTTGCGTGCGGATTGGCCTAACGATATGGTGCAGTTGCGTCGTTTACTCATCCATGCTGAACCTAAGCTTTACTGGCCAACGCTGGCCAAGCAATTAATATGGTGGAATCAACATGCACGCCGTCAGATATTAGAAGATTTCATACTTTCCCTCCCTCAAAAGAAAAAAGCATAAGGATGTAACATAATGAACAATTTTATTAACTTCCACGTATTAATCTCCCATAGTCCGGCTTGTCTGAACCGTGATGATATGAATATGCAAAAAGATGCCATCTTTGGTGGCAGGCGTCGAGTTCGTATTTCCAGCCAAAGCCTTAAACGTACTATGCGTAAGAGTGACTACTATATGCGGCATCTGGGTGAGTCGAGTATTCGAACTATCCAACTGGCTGAACTAAGGAATGTTTTACATGAACGTTTAGGAACACGCTTTGAAACAGCATTGATTGATCGTTCACTGACACTACTGACTGGAGAACCAATTGATGATTCGGAGGAAATTCTTGGGGGTGCCATATCTCCCTGGGTCGTAGGCGAAGTCGCCTGGTTCTGTGAACAGGTTGCTCAGGCAGATGCTGAAGGGGTCGATGACAAGAAACTGACAAAACAACTGAAATCAAACATTGCGGCTATGCGCGCTAATTTACAAAATGGCGTTGATCTGGCGTTAAGTGGCCGTATGGCGACTAGCGGTATGATGAAGGAATTGGGTAAAGTGGATGGGGCGATGTCTATTGCACACGCCATCACTACCCATACTGTGGCATCGGATATTGACTGGTTTGCTGCTGTTGATGACTTAAAAGATTTAGGATCTGCTCATTTGGGGACGCAGGAGTTCTCTGCTGGTGTGTTCTACCGTTATGCCAGCCTGAATTTTGCACAATTACAGGAAAATCTCGGTGGTATTGAACGCAGCAAGGCGTTAGATATTGCTGCACATCTGGCGCATATGCTGGCGACAGAAACCCCGAATGCTAAACAGCGTACATTTGCAGCGTTTAACCCAGCGGATCTGGTGATAGTCAACTTTTCCGATGTGCCAATATCTATGGCTAATGCTTTTGAATCACCTGTCAGAGCAGAGCAAGAGGGTTATCTCAAACCTTCGATTAAAGCGTTTACCGATTACTGGAACCGTGTTGCTAAAGTCTATGGACTAACTGGACCAGCCGCACAATTCTCTTTGCTGGATACGGAACTTGCGAACGGTGTTGTATCCAAATCAGGGTTAGAAGAGCTGAAAACTTGGATCCGTAATAACGGTGAGGGTTAAATATGGTTTCTTATCTCATATTACGCCTTTCTGGACCTATGCAGTTTTGGGGGCAACCCACATTTGAAGGTATGCGTCCTACTGCTAATTTCCCCACTCGTAGTGGTTTACTAGGGTTGCTTGGAGCATGTCTGGGGATACGCCGAAATGATAAAACTGCGCTTCAGGCTTTATCTGACAGTGTTCGTTTCGCAGTGCGCTGTGATGAACATAAATTGGATGATGATTCTGTGGAGAATAAGTCTGTGAAGGTTAGCAAAATTACGGATTATCACACCATCAAAGATGCCAGAGTGGATTACGTTAGTCTGAAAAGCCATGACATCATTCAAACCTGGCGTGAATATCTCTGTGATGCGCACTTTACTGTCGCTGTTTGGTGTTTACCTGATAGTCATTACAAATTAGCAAGTTTAGTTACTGCTGTCCAAAAGCCTTGGTTTACTCCTTATTTGGGGAGACGTAGTTGTCCATTGAGTCATCCACTCTATTTGGGACAATGTGAGGCAGACAATCCTCGATTAGCGTTAAATCAATTTGGTGATGGAGGAACTATTTATAGTGAAGAGGCTATCGATTCAAAAGGATATCCTTTACGCGTACGGGATGAGCCTATCGTTGCCTTGCCTCGTCAATTTTCAGCGCATGATTGGTTTGTGGTTCAGGGAGACTCATCATGTTCTTAAGCAAAGTTTGGATCGACTGGCGATGGGCGAAAGATCCCTATCAATTGCATCGGGCTTTGTGGCAGCTTTTCCCCAATCGTCCTAATGATACACGTGATTTTCTCTTTCGGATTGAGGCACAGCACTTTGGTCGTGGTGCGGAAGCTTTATTACAATCAGCACAGGCACCTTCGTCGGTACAAGCGGCTCAGGTTATCGTGAATAAACCTATTCAGTGGAGTATTCCCAATGGTGCCAAGTTACGCTTTAAGCTACGGGCTAATCCGATTAAGACTATCAAAGACGGGGAACAGCGCCGTGATCGTAATGGAAGGGTCAAATGTTGCCGAGTGCCGCTTATCCATGAGGAGGAGCAGTTGCAGTGGTTATCACGCAAATTGGCAGGAGCTGCGCTGTTATCGACGGTATGGGTGACACCGGAGTCCCCAATCTATTTTTGCAAAGATGATATTAAGGGGAAAATTCAGCCAATAAGTTTTGAAGGACAACTCATTGTACAGGAAGGTGATGTTTTCACCTCTCTTTTGCGTCAAGGAATTGGGCCGGCTAAAGCCATGGGATGTGGTTTACTCTCTTTGGCGCTTGGTTAGAATTTTATTGTTGATGACTAGCCTTTTGGGATTGGGAAATTCTTTTAGTAACATAGCTGCTAAGCGTTGGAGATAAAAATATTTCGTATTGGAAATTTTGGTAGATTGGCATGGGTTTTAGTTTTGTTTTTTTAACATCATGAAAAATCAGTGTTTTTATATTTGATAAAATGAAGTTTTTAGGTAAAAAACGTGGTGGAATTTTTTCTGTTAAAAAAGTTATTTAAAAACATAATAATAGAGTTGGTCTGTTCCCCATGTGTATGGGGATAAACCGTGTCTTCACTGAGTACGATTTCTTGGGAAAGCCTGTTCCCCATGTGTATGGGGATAAACCGCATGTTTAACTATGCGTATTATTTGACCTAAACTGTTCCCCATGTGTATGGGGATAAACCGATCGTCCTGAGATCCTTTTTGATATTTGGCGACTGTTCCCCATGTGTATGGGGATAAACCGACTTTCGTCACAATTCCGACATCAAACTGATACTGTTCCCCATGTGTATGGGGATAAACCGTTTTTGCACCAACGTTCCCTGTACTGGAATAACTGTTCCCCATGTGTATGGGGATAAACCGGCAGCGCAGGCTATTCTGACCAATACCGTCTTCTGTTCCCCATGTGTATGGGGATAAACCGGAGAGCAAGAGTTAGCCTTTCTTTATGATTACCTGTTCCCCATGTGTATGGGGATAAACCGAGGGCTTATTATCCGGTGATTCGCGTATTCCTCTGTTCCCCATGTGTATGGGGATAAACCGGCGAACCAGGTGGATACCGGGGCAGCGCATCCCTGTTCCCCATGTGTATGGGGATAAACCGGGTTGATGTTACCCGCGCGGGTGATCTTGTCACTGTTCCCCATGTGTATGGGGATAAACCGTCTAGCGGGGCATTGTTCGATGTTAATTACGACCTGTTCCCCATGTGTATGGGGATAAACCGCCCCGTACCTGAAACCTCCGCCCCCTCCGGCACTGTTCCCCATGTGTATGGGGATAAACCGCGCTGGGTTTTGAACCTGCAAAAATTAGCAAACCTGTTCCCCATGTGTATGGGGATAAACCGCGTAGTTTCCGGTCAAGACGTTATTCACGTACCTGTTCCCCATGTGTATGGGGATAAACCGGAAAAACGTGCTCCGGCAATATCGGCGCTAACCTGTTCCCCATGTGTATGGGGATAAACCGTCCTACCCGATTATTACAACAGCTGAGGTAAACTGTTCCCCATGTGTATGGGGATAAACCGGTTCTGCGTTTATTGATGTGCGTGTGAATGCACTGTTCCCCATGTGTATGGGGATAAACCGCCATCAGTAACATTGTCGATAACCCTCAATGTCTGTTCCCCATGTGTATGGGGATAAACCGCGACCCCTATCGCTTTTCCTGACTTACTGTCTCTGTTCCCCATGTGTATGGGGATAAACCGAACATTCAGGAGGCAAAATGAAATACCAAATCCTGTTCCCCATGTGTATGGGGATAAACCGGCCGGGTAGAACGGTATTTCCCCTGTAAAAATCTGTTCCCCATGTGTATGGGGATAAACCGGGCAACGAAGATATTCATGTTATGCCGCTGATCTGTTCCCCATGTGTATGGGGATAAACCGTATTAGCGATGAAGAAATTGAAGATTTAGTTTCTGTTCCCCATGTGTATGGGGATAAACCGTGGTTTTTATTTGCCCACTTGAACAACGAGCACTGTTCCCCATGTGTATGGGGATAAACCGCTACGGTTCTATTTTCTGTAATCTACCCTATTCCTGTTCCCCATGTGTATGGGGATAAACCAGAGACGAGCGCTAACGATAAAGCCCGCGAGAACTGTTCCCCATGTGTATGGGGATAAACCGAAACGAGAAATACAGCCCCATTTTCAGTTCGCCTGTTCCCCATGTGTATGGGGATAAACCGACATGGTCATCTTTTTCCCTTGTAACGCAGTACTGTTCCCCATGTGTATGGGGATAAACCGGCTGGCATCATCGCTGTTCAGGGTGTTCAACGCTGTTCCCCATGTGTATGGGGATAAACCGCCAACCTATCCGGCGTTTGCTGGATATTATGCCTGTTCCCCATGTGTATGGGGATAAACCGCAGGCAATTAACCCCAATTAAGGTAATAGTGACTGTTCCCCATGTGTATGGGGATAAACTGATAAAGCGAGCCAAGAATTCAGCGCCACCGGACTGTTCCCCATGTGTATGGGGATAAACCGCCAAACATCGTCATAATCAGAGTTTGGCATATCTGTTCCCCATGTGTATGGGGATAAACCGGGTGATGGCGAGTTACAGAATGGAATCAATAACTGTTCCCCATGTGTATGGGGATAAACCGTAAAGGCACAAGCTTTGCAGAATCCAGAGGTACTGTTCCCCATATATATGGAGCTAAAATTGGAAACAGGAGTGAACGGACTCGCATTGAAATAAATTGACTCGATTCTGTCTTCTGTTGGCAGTAATTTTAACTTTCTATATATGAATATCCTGTGGTTATTGAGCCAACCCATGCATATAGGGATAATCCAGTAATAGCGTTCATCAATGAGTTTGTTGCGGTTAAATGATGTTCTTATAGCTGTAGAATCATCAGGTCATGAGTATTGCTTCTCAATGTGACAAGTAGCTTGTGGAGATATATCAAATAGCTGCTTTTCTTATGTAGTTGTATGACATTACTAATTTTTTAGTGAAAAACACTCAGTGGTGATAGGCACTCGTAGGCGGTCAGAAATAACCTTTCAGTCGAGTTAAATTCCATTAAAAATCAGATAGATTAAAAATGTTTGAATGCATCCGACATGAAACTATTTCCATCCGGTAAAATTCAGCGCAAAATAGGGTGCGTTGTTACTATTCATAAAATAGTAATAAAAAATGACATATTGTCATTGTTTCGGCTTTCAATTTGGGCTTACTGCGTTTATGATGCGCGCTTCGTAATTTCAACCGGCGCCACTGGCTTTGAGCTTTAGCGGAGAAATGATGTCTCCTGCTAGCTAACACAGTCTTTTCCCGTGGCGGTTCTATCTGCATTATTCCAAGGGATAGATGATAGCATAAATGACTGAGAACACCTCTCTGACACCACTCGTTGAATTGAAAGCCTTGAGTAAGGGCTTCGACGGTAAACAAGTTATTTCACAGCTCGATCTGACAATCAATGATGGCGAGTTTCTGACCATTCTTGGGCCATCCGGTTGTGGCAAAACTACAGTACTTCGCCTGATTGCCGGGCTAGAAGATGCAAACAGCGGCAAAATTTTGCTGGAAGGGCAGGATATTACGGATATTCCTGCCGAGCACCGTTGCGTTAATACGGTTTTCCAAAGTTATGCCCTGTTCCCCCACATGACCGTATTTGAAAATGTCGCTTTTGGACTTCGGATGCAGAAAACACCGGAAAAAGAGATTGCTCCGCGTGTTGAGGAAGCATTACGCATGGTTCAGCTTGAAGAGTTTGCCCTGCGTAAACCTGCCCAGCTTTCCGGCGGCCAACAGCAACGTGTGGCGATTGCCCGTGCGGTTGTCAATAAACCGAAAGTTTTGCTGTTGGATGAATCGCTGTCCGCGCTCGATTACAAGTTGCGCAAGCAGATGCAAAATGAGCTAAAGGCGCTCCAGCGTAAGCTTGGCATTACTTTTATCTTTGTGACCCACGATCAGGAAGAGGCTCTGGTTATGTCAGACCGTATCGTGGTTATGCGTAACGGGCGTATTGAACAGGATGGCTCTCCGCGTGAGATTTACGAAGAGCCGAAAAACCTGTTTGTTGCCCGCTTTATCGGCGAAATCAATATCTTTGATGCTAAAGTGCTGCATCGTATTGATGATCAACGGATACGCGCCAATGTCGAAGGCCATGAGTGTGATATTTTCACCTCGCTGCCAGTGACCGTTGGGCAAACGTTGAAAGTCTTGCTGCGCCCGGAAGACCTGCGCGTGGAAGAGATCAATAACGGTGAGCAGGTATCGGGACTGATTGGTTACGTCCGTGAGCGTAACTACAAGGGCATGACGCTGGACTCCGTGGTCGAAATGGAAAATGGCAAGATGGTCATGGTGAGCGAGTTCTTCAACGAAGACGATCCTGATGTTGACCATTCTCTGAACCAGAAGATTGCGGTCACTTGGGTAGAAAGCTGGGAGGTTGTGCTGGTCGATGAAGAAGACGCGTAAACTATTCCAGAATATCGTCATTACGGGCATCGTATCCTGGCTGATGCTGTTCGTCTTTTTGCCGAACCTGATGATCATCGGAACCAGCTTCCTGACCCGTGATGACGCCAATTTAGTGCAGATGATATTCTCGCTGGATAACTATAGCCGATTGTTTGATCCGCTGTATGCCGAGGTGCTGCTGCATTCGCTGAATATGGCGATTATAGCGACGCTATGCTGTCTGGTGATTGGCTATCCGTTCGCTTTTTTCCTGGCTCGTATGCCAAAGAAACTGCGTTCCCTGATGCTATTCCTGTTGATCGTGCCGTTCTGGACGAACTCGTTAATCCGTATTTATGGCTTGAAGATGTTCCTCAGTACCCGCGGGTACTTGAATGATTTTCTGATGTGGGTGGGAATTATCGATAAGCCTTTTCGCATCATGTATACCCCCGAAGCGGTTGTGTTGGGGTTGGTTTACATCCTGCTGCCGTTTATGGTGATGCCGCTTTATTCCAGCATTGAGAAGCTGGATAAATCCTGTCTGGAAGCGGCACGCGATTTGGGGGCGGGGAAATTGCAGACTTTTATCCGCATCATTGTGCCATTGACCATGCCGGGCATTATCGCGGGTTGTTTGCTGGTATTGCTACCGGCGATGGGGCTGTTCTATGTGGCTGACTTGATGGGCGGGGCGAAGAACCTGCTGATCGGGAACGTGATTAAGAGCCAATTTCTCAATATCCGTGACTGGCCATTTGGGGCAGCGACCAGCATCTGTTTGACGTTGGTAATGGGATTGATGTTATTGGTTTATTATCGTGCGGCTAAGCTGCTGAACAAGAAGGTGGAACTGGAATGATCGGACGCCTGTTGCGCGGTGGCTTCATGACCATCGTTTATGCTTACCTGTATATCCCGATTATTATCCTGTTGGTAAGCTCGTTTAACCAATCGCGCTTTGGCATTCATTGGCAGGGTTTTACCACTGAATGGTATAGCCTGCTATTCGCGAATGACAGTTTGCTTCAAGCGGCAGGCCATTCCCTGACGATGGCGGTCACATCCGCCACGTTTGCTACCTTGATTGGTTCCCTGACTGCGGTTGCCTTGTATCGTTATTCCTTCCGGGGCAAAAAGTTTGTTGGCGGTATGCTGTTTGTCGTGATGATGTCGCCGGATATCGTGATGGCGATTTCACTGCTGGTGCTGTTTATGCTACTCGGCGTTTCACTGGGATTCTGGTCACTGCTGTTTTCACATATCACTTTCTGCTTGCCATTTGTGGTGATAACGGTGTACTCCCGCCTGAAAGATTTCGATGTCAAAATGCTGGAAGCGGCGCGTGATTTGGGCGCGGGTGAATTGACTATCCTGCGAAAAATCATCCTGCCGCTGGCGATGCCGGCGGTTATGGCGGGTTGGCTACTGAGCTTTACCCTATCGATGGATGATGTGGTTGTTTCTTCATTTGTGACGGGGCCAAGCTACGAGATTTTGCCACTTAAGATCTATTCAATGGTAAAAGTGGGAATTTCGCCAGAAGTGAACGCATTGGCAACGATTTTATTACTTATGTCGTTGGTTTTGGTGCTGATTAGCCAATTTGTGATGCGTGATCGCACAGAAAAGTCTTAACCTTCTTTTAAGCGTGGTTGCGGGTTGACCACGCTTTTATTAGCAAGAATTAAGTCACTTTACCGCATTAAATGTCACTTTTATAATAGCCCCTTTTTCGGGGATAGGTTCACGCAGAACCTATATATGATACTAACGCACCAACTGCGAGGGGAAACACGACATGAAAAACAACATGAGAAAGTGGTTCTGTCTGTTAGCCGCTGGGATGATGGCATTAAGCATTGGTTCGGTGAATGCCGCTGCCGCTGATGATGGCAAGACGCTGTATTTCTACAACTGGACTGAATATGTTCCGCCTGGTTTGCTCAACCAGTTCACCAAAGAGACTGGGATTAAGGTGATTTATTCCACCTATGAATCCAATGAGAGCATGTACACCAAGCTGAAAACTTATAAAGACGGCGCTTATGATTTAGTGGTTCCATCCACTTACTTTATCTCAAAGATGAGTAAAGAAGGGATGTTGCAAAAAATCGATACCAGTAAATTGAGCAACTTCCATAACCTTGATCCCAACCTGCTCCATAAGTCTTTTGACCCGAATAACGAGTACTCTATCCCTTATATTTGGGGTGCAACGGCAATTGGCGTCAATGGCGATAATATTGATCCTAAATCCTTCTCTTCCTGGGCTGATCTTTGGAAACCAGAGTACAAAAACAGTTTAGTACTGACTGACGATGCGCGTGAAGTTTTCCAGATGGCGTTGCTGAAATTGGGATATTCCGGCAATACCTCTGATCCGAAAGAGATTGAAGCTGCTTATCAGGAACTGAGAAAACTGATGCCAAATGTACTGGCATTTAATTCTGACAACCCTGCCAACCCATTTATGGAAGGCGAGGCGGATATCGGTATGATGTGGAACGGTTCTGCCTATGTTGCGCGTCAGGCTGGTACACCGGTTGAGATTATTTGGCCGAAAGAGGGCGGGATTTTCTGGATGGACAGCTTGGCTATTCCAGCGAATGCCAAGAATGTTGAGGGCGCGATGAAATTGATTGATTTCTTGTTACGCCCGGAAATTGCGGCGCAGGTTGCTAAGAAAATTGGCTACCCGACACCGAATCTGGAAGCGAAAAAATTACTGCCGAAATCCATGACAGAAGATAAGACGTTGTATCCAGACGCCGAGGTGATAAAAAAAGGCGAATGGCAGAGTGATGTTGGCAATGCCAGTATCCTGTACGAAGAGTACTTCCAAAAATTGAAAGCAGGTCAATGACCGAATTATTGGGGAGCTTTGGCTCCCCTTTTTAACAATTTCCCCGTATATCCTCGCCCAATGCGAGGGTGTCGTAAAAGGGGGGAGGTCATTTTTGCAACGCGTTAAGTTGAGATCCTCTCCCATTTTTCAGTGCCTGTTATTTGAACCAATAACAGGCTGAAAATCATCCATAATATCAGAGCCACTGCTCTTGATAAGTTATAGGCCATCGCATGCAGGGTAAATTCCAGCTTTACCGCTGATAATCCTCTACGCCGAAAGCGCTCCAGTCCCTGAATTCCCCGCAAAGCTGAAAATACCGGTTCTACTCTGCTCTTTCGTTGACTCAATATCCGTTTTGACTCAGGGTTAGCCATATGCAAACGCAGTTCATCCCGCTTTTCATCTTCCCGATAGCGTTTTATTTTTCTTCCACCTTTGGCCCGTGTACATTGGGTTTTTTGCCGGCATTGGGTGCAATTGGCACTGCCATAGACCCGATAGCCGCGCACTTTTTCTGACGCGGCCACGGTGCTTTTCAACGATAATGAATGATGGGCAGGGCAGAGATAAGTGTCTTTCTCAGCCTCATAGATAAATAACGATTTGGGGGAGATTGTTCGGGGGCTCTGCCGGGTTGAATTTTCAGAGCAAAACAGCGAGATCTGATATTTTTGTGCCTCAGCCATCACCGCGTCATGGAAATAACCGGCATCCAACAACAATTTGTCCGGATGATATCCCGATAAATTGAAATTCTGCACCAATAAATCCGCCATTACCCGTGTCTCACTGGATGGATCTACGGTTTGGGCGACGATAATACGTCCTGTGTTGACTAAAACAGACGGTTTATAGGCTGTTGAAAATCCCTTTCCCCGCTTGAGTTTCTGGACGACAGCGTCTGGCTCTGTGGGATTAATACGTAACTGGCTACCATCTTTCCCCTTTTTTTCCCGGTTTTCTTGCCGGCGTCGTAATACTTCTGTGCCCTGTTCCAATTGCTGAAGACGTTTCTCTGTCTGCCCCGTGGCAGGCGCTGCACTGAGGGGCTTTTTTTCGCGGGAAATGGCTGCCTGAGTCAAAAGATGATAATGAGAACACATGGCCTCAATCACTGTCCCGTCACCAGCCAGACACGAAATACCGGATTGACTGCGGCGCAAAACAGATAAGGCCAGCTCTTTAAAAAACATCCCCGTCAGGACAGTTTGATGCTGATAAATGAAACGTCCAAGACTGGCATGATCAGGGGTAATTCCCTGACTGACCCAAATACAGCCCAAATCTAAACGCGCCAAGCGTTCAAGTGCTCTGAGCGAACGCTGTCCTTTCATGATCCCATAAAGCAGGATCCCCATCATGGAGCGGGGAGAATAAGGAGCCCTGCCTGTTGAAGCATAATGACGTTCGAAAGGTCCCCAGTCTTGTTCATCCAGGCTCTCCGCGACAATAAGTGCACTGCGTTCTCCCATTTGCTTGAGATAATCCCCAAGGGAAAGAGAGCCATCCAATACAGGTAAATGCTGCGCTTTGACAAATTGACGTTGGGTGTGAACAGACGATTCCAGTTTTCGGGTGAATAAGGTCATAAAAGATCGGCGCCTAAAGGAAGAGCGCCGATCTTAATGGATAACATGAGCTTTTACGACACCCTCTTTAGGGTGGGGAGGATGTCAAGGTAGCTATATAAAGACTCGTTGAAAATGGTGTATAGACAGTAAAAACATATTGATATACACCTTTAGTTAGTTATTTCAATTAGCAGTATTATTCATTCTGAATGAATGCTTCTTATCCAGAATAATAAACTCATTATTTTTACTTTTAATATATATATTGGTTATTTGATATTTTACTTTAATTTAAAAAGCAATAAAAATATTGGACTAATGCTTGTTAAAATTTTATGTTGACGCTATTTAATTTTAATTAACCAATGAAACAAAAACTATAAATGACTATTCATTATTAATGAAATCAAGTCAGTTTATTTGTCAATTAACATTGACCTTTATTTTACATATAGACAACAAACGCCATGATGAAATCTCATAATGTGCTTTCTGCATTAAAAAAATTTTATGATATTGAAATTATAAACTGAGAAATTTTTTTATTTTTCATGTATCTGCATTGAATATTTCAATTTAATAATATGATGTATCATAAATATAGACTTCCTGTTTAATCGGCTATCTGATAAATATTCATTTATTCTCACCCTACTCAGAATTCACTTCATATTCTGGCAAATAACTTAAACAAAAAATTAACACTTGGAAGTTATAAAAAAATGAAAAATATAAATGAATTGATCCCATTAAAGATCATTGCGTCTGGTATTGCCTTACCAGAAAACAAAGTGTATTCATCCGATTTAGATTTAAGGTTCAATAAACCGAAGGGTTTTGTCGAAAAACAGTCTGGAATAGAGTATCGCTATCATTCGGATTATGAGGCATCCCCAGCTAAATTTGCCGCGAAAGCATTGCATAATACGTTAGATACACATCAGATCTCGCCAGATTCAATTGATTTACTGATTTCAGCTTCGGCTATCCCGATTCAAGCCTTACCTTATTCTGCGGCACATATTTTAAACGAGAGTCGGTTAAAGGCAGGAACCGCCTGTTTTGATATTAATGCAAGCTGCGTGAGTTTTATCTCTGCACTGGATATTGCGAGTGGATTGCTGGCAACCCGGCAGTATCGGCGGATTGCTATTGTTTCTTCGGAGATGGCTTCCCGTGGAATTGACTGGTCGCATCAAGAATCCTCACTGATTTTTGGTGATGGGGCGGCTTGTGTGATCGTTGAAAAAGGGGATGGGAAAAGTGGGATTGTGACCTACAAACATGAAACCTACCCAGAAGGCCTTGAATTATGTGAGATCCGGGCTGGCGGAACCCGCAAGAATCTGCGTGCAGGTATGGAAGATAGCGATTTCCTGTTCCAGATGCAGGGTAAGCCGCTGTTTAAACTAACCGCCTCATTGATTGAAGAATTTACAGCGCGTGTATTGGGGAGTGCCAATCTTGCCATGTCCGATATCGATACTGTGATACCTCATCAGGCAAGCCATTTGGGATTGAAACATATTCTCAAGCGCTTGAATATCAAAGATGAGAGATTTGTGAATATCTATCGTTATCGCGGTAATCAGGTTGCGGCATCTATTCCAAGCGCACTGCATGAAGCCATCATGACAGATCGCTATTATGGTCGTGATTATGTGATGTTGCTTGGTACAGCGGCAGGGCTTTCGTTAAGTGAGATGATTTTAATACCATGAAAATTCTTGTAACCGGAGCCACGAGTGGTTTAGGTCGTAATGCCGTTGATTATCTGTTATCCCGTGGCGAGACGGTGATGGCAACCGGACGTGATCCGCAGGCGGGAAGGGAATTGTCTCGATTGGGGGCGGAATTTCGCCGTGCTGAGCTGGCGACGTTAACGAAGGAGCAAGCCATCGGGCTGATGTCAGAGTGTGATGCAGTCTGGCATTGCGCCGCCAAATCTTCTCCCTGGGGCGATCCTGATGAGTTTGAACGTATCAATGTGGCTGCGACACAGATTTTGGCACAAGCGGCTGGCATATGTGGTATCCAGCGATTTGTCCATATTTCTACTCCTGCTGTGTATTTTAATTTTTCCCACCAACAGCATGTTACCGAACATCAGCGCAGCCAGCGTTTCGCCAATGATTATGCCCGAACCAAGTTTCTGGCGGAGGAGAGCATACGTCAATTGATCCCCCGCTATCCTGACACGACTTACATTATCCTGCGCCCCCGTGGGTTATTTGGCCCGCATGACAGAGTATTGTTGCCGCGTTTGTTGGCTCAGGTTAAAGCCAGCAAAGGCGTTATTGCTTTGCCAGCAGGGGGAAGGAATGCCCTGGATCTCACTTACGTCATGAATGTTGTTCATGCCATGTTATTGGCAACTCACCGTGAAGGCATACAAAGTGGGGCGATATATAACATTACTAATCAACAACCACAGCCATTGGCGAAGATCTTAGGGCAGTTATTTGATGAGATGCAGTTTAGTTATCGGATCAAATCATTGCCTTATCCACTTTTGTATGGCGTTGCGACAATCCTGGAAGGCATTGCTATGTTCACCCGAAAAGAGCCATTGCTGACGCGTTATGGCATTGGCGCGGCTTATTACTCCATGACACTGGATAACGCAAAAGCGCAAGAAGAGCTGGGTTATTCGCCGATTTATACCATAGAGGAAGGTATTCATTTAACGGCCAATTGGCTAAAACAGGCAGACCAGAAGACGGGTTCACATGGTTAAGATACGTGTTTTTGACGTGGGATATTGCACGCATTCCGGTTGCATGGCACTGAAAGGTGCCAGTTTTCGCATATGCAAATTTCCGGCTCGGTCGTGGTTGCTGGAGTGTCATGATAAGCGTTGGCTCCTTGATACCGGATACGCCAACCATTTTTACGATCATACCCGTAGTGGGATTATTCGCTTATATCGCACGGTCACGCCGGTTTACTTTGACAGCAAAGACGCACTGGTGATGCAACTCAAAGGAGAAGGTATTCAGGCACGTGATATTGATGGCATTATCATTTCTCACTTTCATGGTGATCATATTGCCGGATTACGGGATTTCCCACAGGCCAAATTTATCTGTTCAGGGGAAGGTTGGCGGCAGACGCGCCACTTACGAGGTATCGCGGCGCTAAGAAAAGCCTTTGTGCGGGGATTAATGCCGGAAGATTTCGAATCCAGAGTCAGTTTTTATGAGGGGTTTGAAGCTAGCCCGTTGCCAGAAGAGTTATCGGTATTGGGGAAAGGTTATGCCGTGCCGGGGAGCCAGAAGCAGATACTGATTGTTCCGCTACCTGGTCATGCGGCCGGGCATCTTGGCCTGTGTGTATTGAGTGATCAGGGTTGGATATTGTTAGCGGGAGATGCTGCCTGGTCACCAACGAATTACCGTGAACTGCGCGGGCCTGCAAAGTTGGCGAATCTTATTATGGATGACAGCCGTGCCTATTACGAAACACTGAATAAGCTGCATCACATTGACCAAAAACAGATCCCTATCCAGCTCTGCCATGAGGGAGATTTGGAATGATATTTAAAACATTTTGGTACTATTGGCGAGCCAAAAAACGGTGGAAATTCACCAACCGACAGCAGCTTGAGCAACACCAATTGAGAGAATTGGCGCGATTCAGGCATAGGGTTCTGGCGAAAAGTCCTTATTTTTCCTCATATGGTGATTTATCGTTGGCGGAATATCCGTTTATGAATAAAGCCATCATGATGGAAAATTTCGACCAGATGAATACGGCGGGTCTCAAACGCGATGAGCTTTTGGCATGTGCGCGGTTGAGTGAACAGTCACGAGATTTCACGCCAACAGTCGGCAAATTCAGCGTTGGTATGTCATCGGGGACATCAGGACAACGAGGTCTTTTCGTTGCCAGCCCGAAAGAACGGAGCATTTGGGCGGGAACCCTGCTTGCCAAAATGCTACCAAACGGCTTATTTCACGGTGAGCGAGTTGCGCTGTTTTTACGGGCGGGGAATAATCTCTACGAGAGTGTCCAGAACCGTTGGATATCCTTCCGTTTTTTTGACTTGTTTGCTGACTTTAATCAGCAGGTACAAGCATTAGTCGCGTATCAACCCACTATTATTGTCGCGCCCGCCCAGGTGTTGCGGGCATTGGCATTGAAGATCCAGCAAGGTGAAACATCATTACCGCCGGTTAAAGTGATCTCGGTGGCAGAAGTGCTGGAACCGCAAGATCGCCAACTGTTGCAGGCCGTATTCAGGGACGTAGGAGAAATTTATCAGGCAACGGAAGGTTTTCTGGCGTGTACTTGCTCGCATGGGACGCTGCACCTTAATGAAGAGTTTTTGCATATTGAGCCGAAATGGATAGATGAATCGCGTTTTAACCCGATTATTACTGATTTTACCCGTGAAACGCAGCCTATTGTACGTTATCAGCTTGATGATATTTTGGTGGTGAGAAAAAAAGCTTGTGCGTGCGGTAACCCTGCATTGACGATAGAGCGCATCGAAGGGCGCAATGATGATCAGTTAATTTTACCTGCGCTTACAGGAGGAACAGTCAGTATTTTCGCTGATCCTTGTTCGCGGATTATTGCCAATACTCTGCCGTTAACGAGTGATTATCGGTTAACCCAGGCGGGATTGTCGCTGAAACTGGAAGGGGATTGTAGCATCGAAGTCCTCCAGCACTGCCAGTCAGCGCTGTCAGACTATTTTGCCAAACAAGGGGTGGATATCGATAAAATTGAATGGCAGTGCGTATCGCAGGTGATACTGCCGGATCTGTTTAATAAGCGTCGCCGGATTATCAGGTGCGCCGTAAAACCCCGTCCTTCAGAGGGTGTCAATAAGAGGAAGGAATAATCGGGGGCGAGCTGCGGGCGATTAATAATTGCTCGCAGTTTGGGTTAAATTAAGACAAATTAAGTAAGGTATATCCCGTTGACATATCCCTGAAAAGGGTTATGCTTTTCAATGAACTTAATTGGAAGATTTTATTTCGGAGGTCAGTATGGAAAAAACAACTGTCTTTAAAAGTAACCGTAGTCAGGCTGTACGCTTGCCCAAAGCTGTTGCTTTACCGGAAGATGTAAAACATGTTGATATTATTGCTATCGGTCGAACTCGTATCATAACTCCAGCAGGAGAGGGATGGGATAGTTGGTTTGATGGCGAAAATGTTACCCCTGATTTTATGACTGACAGGCAGCAGCCAAGTGAACAGCTCAGGGAAGAATTTTGATGATTAAATATATGCTTGATACCAATATTTGTATTTATACTATCAAGAATAAACCACAGAAAGTCAGAGACGCTTTTTATCAACATTATGGCCAGCTTTGCATCAGCTCTGTAACATTGATGGAGTTAATTTATAGTTCTGAAAGATCAGAAAATCCTAAAAAAAATCTGGATATTATTGAGGGATTCGCTGCACGTTTGGAAATCATGAACTATGGTTTTGATGCTGCTGCTCATACAGGACAAATACGTGCTGAATTAGCAAAAAAGGGAAAACCTATTGGCCCCTATGACAGTATGATTGCAGGCCATGCCCGCTCACTGGGTATGGTTCTTGTGACAAATAATACCCGTGAATTTGAACGGGTTTTGGGGTTAAGAATTGAAGATTGGGTGATAGCGTCCTTCTCGTAACAATAAGTCCTTTCCAACGGTTTTACCACCTTCCACTTCTGTGATTGCCTGGTTTAAGCGGGCTGCATTTTTGGTACTTGCCATCAAATAGGCAGTTTTTTCATAACCATTTTCAAGTTACCGCCAATAACACGGTAACTTGAAATTTATCGCCAAATAAATTTTTCTCTGAAAAATAAATATTAAGAACACATCATTAAAATCCCCTATTTGATTGAATATCAAGCCTGATTTTTTATGCTAATTCGCATTTCATGTAATAACCGGCCATTCAAAATAGCAAGCGATAA
Organism: Xenorhabdus sp. TH1; assembly: GCF_037260955.1. NCBI lineage: Bacteria > Pseudomonadati > Pseudomonadota > Gammaproteobacteria > Enterobacterales > Morganellaceae > Xenorhabdus > Xenorhabdus sp. TH1. The sequence goes on along the minus strand of NZ_CP147734.1, from coordinate 3,319,967 downwards.
CTTCTTATTATCAACTAATAAAAACTTTTCATTAAGCAGATTAGTAATAAGTCACCTAATGTATCTTAAGTGCACAAAAAGGTTAATTTTTTATTCTTATTCAATGTTGGGACATCAAATATTCTATGAGGTACTATATATGAGCTCATATATTAGTAAGAAGTTCATTAGATCTTCGCTATATATAGGTTCTTTGTTTTTGCCATTTATCGCAACGAATACATTGGCTATAGGTGAGAAAAACACTGAACATCAAACACAGAAAGTGGCAGATGAAAATCAGTTAGAGAATAGGGAAGATACTACAGCCGGTTTAATTGCGCAAAATATTCAGACGGTGGGTCGGGTGTTGTCATCTTCACCTTCCGAGCTTACCGAACAAGCTAAATCCTACGCGTTAGGAAAAGTCAATGGGATAATATCCAGTGAAACCCAGAAATGGTTATCCCAGTTTGGGACAGCCAGGATCAACTTTTCCCTCGATAGAAAAGGCAAACTGGATAATGGCTCCCTGGATCTGTTGCTGCCGCTCTACGACAATAAAGCCGATTGGTTGGTTTTCTCCCAATTTGGTTATCGCAATAAAGACAGCCGCCATACCGTGAATGTCGGTGTGGGTGGCCGTTATTTTACGCCTACTTGGATGTACGGGTTGAATACTTTCTATGACCATGATGTCACCGGTAAAAATCAGCGCATCGGTGTAGGTGCAGAAGCCTGGACAGATTATATCAAATTTTCGGTCAACTCATACTTGCGTCTGACTGACTGGCGTCAGTCATTGGAAAAACAGGATTGGGAAGAGCGTGCGGCCAACGGCTTTGATCTTCAAGGCGAATTCTATTTACCTGCTTACCCGAACCTGGGTGGTAAGTTAGGCTTTGAACAATACTTTGGTGATAACGTTGAGTTGTTCAATCGTGGTAGTAAACAGAAAAACCCCAGCCTGGGTAGAGTTGGCCTGAACTATACGCCGATTCCGTTGGTGACAATGGGGGTAGACTACAAATATGGTGGCAGCGGGCACAGTGAAACTTTGTTCCAGGCCAACCTGAATTATCGCTTTGGAGTACCTTGGGGAGTACAGTTCTCGCCTGATAGTGTTGCTTCCATGCGTACATTGGCAGGTAGCCGCTATGACCTAGTGGAAAGAAACAACCATATTGTGCTTGATCACAGGAAGAAGCCAGATGAACTGCAATTAGCGTTGTCGCAAAACAACATCGTTGGTTATAGCCAGCAAGCATGGCCAGCGCCAATACCGATAGCGGCTAACATAAAATCAAACGTCAAGAATATAATATTTCAGGCAGATAACGCATTTACCAAAAATGGAGGCGGTATTTCCAAAGTGGGTGGCGGTAATGAGTTAATTGCGCTTGTATTGCCTAAATATATTCCTAATGGACAGAATACGCATACGATCAATATCTTTGCGGAAGGAAATAACGGTGAGGTCAGCAAGCCAGCTATTTTGAATGTGACAGTCCAGCCTTTTGTTGTCAGACAATTTAAGACTGAACAATTAACAAATTCTGCTGCGGGTGATAAGGGCGGTTATAAATTACTGGCAACAATCGCTCATGGTACAACCGATAAAGATATTATCCGCAATGGCGTGATTGATAATGTCACCTGGTCGATTGAGCCACAAAGTAAGGATGTCAGTCTGGATTGGGAAAACCCCAGCAAAACCAATTCTCAGGGACAATTGCAGGCAACGGTAACGACCTCCCAGCCGCTGAAAGATGTGAAAGTCTTCCTGGAAATACCTGGAATGCCAAAAACCCATGTTGGTGATATTGGCTTTAGTGGCCTGATTTCTGACTTTAAGGTTCAATCCGTTACTCCGTTCGTATCAGGGCCACTGCTCGCTGGAGATAATGGCTATACCTTTACAGCCGTTGTAAAAGATAAGAATGGTACTGCCCTGGAAAATCATAAGGTGGATGTTAAGTGGTATCCTGAGACATTACCGGCTGGTATGAAGTGGTCATCAGTACAAAACACTACAAATACCGAAGGGAAATTGTTTGCTACCTTAACCAGTACCAAGCCTGTAAAAGATATTAAAGTCGGTGCGTCAATTGATGGTGGTAAAACGACGACATACACTGAAAAACCCGTGGCTTTCGTCGGTGATATTAAGATTGGCGACATTGAAGTGACACCGAATAAGGTTCTCAATGGTGACGGAAAAGAGGCTTATCTCTATAAAGCAAAAATTAAGGATGTTCATACTGATTTAGCTATACCAAATCTGACCTTTGATCACGATAAGGTAATTTGGAGCGTGGTTAATGACAAGTTTGACCACAATAAACTGGTAGAGGAAGGTAAGCTGGTGTTCGGCAATACACAGCTCACCACGGATGATCAAGGATACCTGACGACAACGTTGACCAGTTCTGTCGGTGTTGACAATGTCAAAGTCAAGCTGGAGCTTGTGACAAAAGAGGGAAAACAGGAATCGATTGCTAACACTACCGTGAAATTTATACCGGTTGATCAGCCTGTTGGGTTGTATGTTTACAATGTGAATAATCCAGATATCAATCGTTTTTACCAGAGTGATGAGAATGGACCTCATAACCTCTTCGATTCGTTAATCTCAGAGCTACGTATTAAGCGAGATGAGCCTATTTTTACACCTGGTGGCGATGAAGAAGGCAATCTTGAAAGAGTTTCAGGAATCATGGGTCTGATACGTAATTATTCTGATCCTCAATACCCAGGCGATGGAGAACCCGGTACGTTCCGTTTTGGCGGAGGGCAGTCTACACCGGTGCTTACAATGTTCAGGTTGACTGTTACTAACAAACGAACAGGAGCAATACAGGCCTATACTTATACAGTAAAACCACTGCGTTATTTTGACGGTTCCTACTCGGACAAGCCTAATCATAAAGATTGTAGTGATGTAGGTAAAGTTTATGGCACCCCCGCAGTGTTACGAGCGAAGTTGTCGGAGGTGTGGCCATTGGATGCCCCAGGTCACTTCCCTGTGAAAAAAGATGGCACGACGCTACTTGAAGAGTTTCCCAATATAATGGATTGGGGACTGATAAAAAGACCTAGTCCCATTATAAAGATATATGACAACTTACTGAGTAATACAGGTACTCCGGATGCATATATTAATTTTAATGTTAATACACGTACCATTGATCCTACACCACAAGATGGTGGGCTGCTTTGTCTGACAAACATGTAAAAATAGCTAATCAAGTAATATAAGTGATAAAAAACACAGGCTCAAAATTAGAGCCTGTGTTTATTTAGATCGCTGACAAACCCATTTAAAATAGAGAGGTTTGTTTTTTTATTCCAGTGCGCCGTAAAACTTCGGCTTTCAGAGTATGTCAAAATCAATGTAATTGAGGATCTAAAATATCTATGACTTTGGATAATATTTCATCAACAACGCTGGGTTCAGCTTGTGCTGAATAGGTCGCTTTTCTTTCATTCAAATCAAGTGAACGAATTTGGTAACAAAGCACAACACCGGTAATTTTTCCGGTATCGGTACTTGAGCCATCGAGATATACCGTGACCGCTTCAGAGCGTGCTAACCCTCCTCCGCTGGTAATTGGAACGCAAAGTGCAGTACCTAGCTTTTGATTCAGTGCAAATTCAGAGATAACCAGATAGTAATGCGCTCCTTTAAACTCTCTTCCGCTAACAGGATCACCGTTAGTGTGCCAGATTTCACCCTTGCCTGGGACATTCCTTTTACGCACCATTAAATCACCTCATGACCAACAGGGTGAGAATTCAGTTCGTCGGCGGTGGCTTCGTTGAAAGTTTGCACCTCTGTTTCATCAATTCCTTGCAGCAACTCAGAAAGAGACTTTCGGCCTCTGGCAATTCTACCCGCTGGTTTGATGCTTATTGTGTCGCCTGATGGTGTTATATCCAATGTCATGCCGACAGACCATCCCATTACTGTTGCTACTTCACTAGGGATGGTGACAACGACAGCTCCTCCCTGTTGACGTAAACGCGTTATTGCCATAATGACCCTCCAATAAATATGTAACTTTATCTCACACATTGATTGTATCATAAGTTTCACAAAGTCACACTTTTGTTTCGGTATAGTGGCAGGGCTAGATCCCTATCATACCCACAGAAAGATATTGCTGTTGTCTCTGTTGCCAATCATCCTTTATTTTGATTAATTTCATTCGACCCTAAACGCAAAGGAATTCTTCTTTGTGCCGGTAACAAGAACGGAAATGAGAAAAGGTTTTACGAAATTATGATCCCGATTGCTGACCGCGAATTCACGGCGCATCTGGAGAATATACTACGGCTTTGTCGTTTAATCTAAAACACAGGCTCAAGATTAGAGCCTGTGTTTATTTTTATTGCATTTGCAATATTTTGATATTATCGCTCTTAACAACGATTTTACTGCGTCTTTGCTGCCTCCAGCGCTTGCGCGAGGTCGGCAATAATATCATCGCTATGTTCGATACCGATGGATAAGCGAATTAAATCACGTGAAACGCCCGCTTTTACCATTTCTTCATCATTTAGCTGACGATGGGTTGTTGAGGCTGGATGACAAGCCAGAGATTTAGCATCACCAATATTAACCAAACGAACAATCAATTGCAGGGCATCGATAAAGCGTACACCTGCTTCTTCTCCGCCTTTAATGCCGAAAGACAGAATAGACGCTGGCTTGCCCCCCATATAACGGATAGCCAAATCATGTTCAGGATGTGCAGGCAATCCCGCATAGTTCACCCAGGATACCTGAGGATGTTTTTCCAGATATTGTGCGATTTTCAGGGCGTTTTCAGTATGGCGCTCCATCCGTAACGCTAATGTTTCCAGCCCCTGTAACATCAAAAAGGCATTGAATGGCGACAAGGCCGCACCTGTGCTACGCAGTGGCCCAACACGACAGCGAGCGATAAAGGCAGCGGCACCAAAATGTTCGGTATAGGTTATGCCGTGATACGAAGGATCTGGCGTACCTAAAATGGCAAAACGATCCTGATGCGCCATCCAGGGGAATTTGCCTGAATCGACGATCATCCCACCAATTGAGGTGCCATGTCCGCCAATATATTTGGTCAGGGAATGGATGATAATATCGGCGTCATGTTCAAATGGGCGGCATAAATAGGGCGTTGCGACGGTATTATCGACAATAAGAGGAATGCCGTGCCGATGGGCAATATCTGCCAGCGCCTGGATATCAATGATATTCCCACTTGGGTTAGTGATGGATTCGCAATAAATGGCTTTGGTTCTTTTATCGATCAGGGTGTCAATAACAGCGAGATTGTCATGATCAACAAAACGGGTTTCAATCCCCATATTTGGGAAACTGTGTGCCATCAGGTTATAAGTTCCGCCATATAATTTTGCGACAGAGACAATATTATCCCCGACCGTGGCGATGGTTTGTATAGCGTAGGTGATTGCCGCCATGCCCGAAGCGACTGCAAGTGCACCGATACCACCTTCCAAAGCGGCGACACGTTTTTCCAATACATCATTGGTTGGATTCATGATGCGGGAATAAATATTACCTTCCACTTTTAAATCAAACAGATCAGCACCATGTTGGGAATCATCAAAAGCGTAGGAAGTTGTCTGGTAAATTGGGACAGCAACGGCTTTGGTTGTTGGATCGGGTGTATAACCTGCGTGGATGGATAAAGTTTCTAATTTCATTGCCATTTCCTTTAGTTAAGTGAAGTGGTACTGACGTTTGAGACTGACAATTAAAAATAGTAACGCGTTTGTTTTGACTTTGTTGATATCAAAAAATAATCCTATATTGCATTTTATCCGATTGCCTTACAGAAACTATCTATACTTTAAACGGTTAAAACATTTAATAAACATATACCAATCTAACTTCAAGATGCGTATAAAAGGGTAATGAGTAAATAAAAAATCGACTCACTTTGCCTAGGGTGCAGGAGTGGCGTTTAATCCTATCCAAAACCTCAGTTTTTATGCGGATTATGAAGGAACACGCGTAAAATAGAGTGATAAAGATCATGGCATTAATGGGGTTTATGTGGGGAGAATGATAATTTTTAATATAAATGTCATCCCATTATTTTTTATTGTGACGGAATATATAAAAGGCTACATTCCAGTAGCCTTGAATTTAGGGTGGGGATGGGGATATTATTTATCGTACCAGCCAAGATGGAAGTGCTTGGTTTTACCTAGGTTATTTCGCATCATGTCGTTTAATTCATCAAGATCAAGCCACCTTTCTTTATTATGAGGATAATTATCATCAAACATTCCATAAATGACAGTCATTGTTGTTCCGTCCACTTTAGGAGGTAAATATGGATCAGAAACAGAAAATTTATAGATTCTATCATCGACAGTTAAATAAAGATCTTTGCTAATTAACTCTGCCGTTTTTTGACGGTTATTTTTATCAAAAGTTACCACAAGTATTAAATAAGTTGTAAAACTTATATGCTCCACTTCGCCACTTCTACTAATAAATCCTATTACTTCCCTAATGGTTGTTGTTTTATTCTGGAAATTAGATAGAGTGCCGATACTAATATCTTCGTATGGGTAGTTGACCACTTTAACTGCTTCTTCGGTAGCATATCCCCGATCATCCCCATAACCTCGACCTATTTTAAGGTCAAAAGACACCCAATACGGTGGTGGTTCTGGTAACATCAGTATTTTCCAATCACAAGCTATTAAATCTTCTTGTGTCGGTTCCCAGGGAAGCCAATAGCCATTTTTATCACTCTTCTCGATATAAGGAGAGCCATCCCCTTCACTATTAGCTATCGTTTGATGAGCAAGGCGTATATGCTCTTTAGGAGCATTCCAACCGATACGATATAATAGCTGTTTTTTTATATATACATGGCTCAGTGCCCATGCCAAAGAACCAGTTGGTGCAGCTACTTTGCCACCAAAACCGTGAAAAACATACGAGTCAGGATTAAATGAACATTTGAGGTTGGCATTCAGATTTTCTGGTTTATTGATTTCAGACATAAATTCCTCACTTATTTGCTCGTTAAAGTTCAAGGTAATTTCATCCTACTGCTAAACCGCCAGTTCATCTTACTTAAGTCGGATTTTTATTTCAACAATATGAAATATGAAAACAATAAATACGGAGTAAAATCGGGTTTTAGGTTTTAAAATATATTTATTTGCTGTTATGGCGATTAGTTAGGTTGTGAATTCAAATTTTACTACTGAAAATTAATTTAAAGTCTTGGAGGATGTTTCTTTATAAAATGTACTCGCGAAATAATGACGAAAAGTTGCAATTTATAACACTAAATGAAATCACACGTATCTTGAAGTTGGATGGATATAAATATTATTACTGTAATAAAGAGTGTTTATTAAAGTTTTCTTTATTGGTTTTTTTATGCGATGGAAAAGTAAGTCATCAACGGATTGAATACGTAATATTATTATGATACTGATTGTATATTTTATAAAAATAATTATCATTTAATGATTATTTTTAATAATACCATTAATTAATAGACTGATTATTTTTCACGGAATTTTTTAATTGACGGTAGATATAATGAATAAAAATAATAAGACTACACCTACACCCCATGATGCGGCTTTCAAAGGGTTTATGACTCAGATTGAAAACGCTAAAGATTTTTTTGACATCCACCTACCGGAAAAAATCAAGCAACTATGTGATCTTAGCACATTAACATTAACCAACTCGTCATTCATCGATCAACAGTTACGTTCGAGAATGTCGGATGTCCTCTATTCGGTGCAAACGCAACAGGGGGAGGGTTATATCTATGTCCTGGTTGAACACCAGTCTACCCCAGATAAAATAATGGCATGGCGAATGATGCATTATTCTTTTATGGCGATGAATCAGCATCTGCAACAGGGAAACAAGACACTGCCGCTGGTTGTACCCGTCTTGTTTTACCACGGTGAGCGCAGCCCTTATCCTTTCCAGCAAACCTGGACGCAATGCTTTCCGTTGCCCGAATTGGCGAAAGAGATATACTTTAATCCATTTCCGTTAGTCGATGTCACTGTGATTGATGATAATGAACTGGTGAATCATCGCAAAATCGCCGTGATGGAACTGGCGATGAAGCATAAAAATTTGCGAGAAGGGTTTAAGGCCGTGACCGCGTTATTGGCACAGGCCCTTAAGCACAATTATAATAGTGACAATGATGTGGTCACTATTCTTCATTACCTGTTTAACACGATGGATTCACCGCATTTTGAACAGATTATCCAGCAGCTGATTGAACAGACAGATAGTCGTCAGGAGGTGATTATGACTATTGCTCAACGATTACACGAAAAAGGCCGGAAAGAAGGCCTTCAACAAGGTCTTCAACGAGGTATGCAACAAGGCCTTCAACAAGGTATGCAACAAGGTATGCAACAAGGTCTTCAACAAGGTATGCAACAAGGCCTTCAACAAGGTATGCAACAAGGCGTACAACAAGGGGAAGAAAAGGGTCAGCGTAAGGCGCGACTGGAAATGGCACGTAACCTGTTAAAAAACGGTGTCAGTATTGAACTGGTGATGGAAAGCTCCGGTTTGAGCCGTGAAGAACTGCTTTCCTTGCAATAATCTCCTCATTTTTGTTCCCCTTTTCGCATCTCTTGCCTGCGCTTTTGGGCAGGTAAGATGTCAAATCTGCACTGAATGGATCTTTTCTGCATATAGTGGCTACTTGCATCTCCCTATTTCACGTAATGATACCCCTTCATGATTAATCACTCTGGTGGGCATATGACAAAAGGGGAACCCTTATGCAGGGCTTAAACAATAAAGTCGCTATTGTCACTGGTGGGGCTACCAAAATTGGGGCAACCGTTGCCAGGGTATTGAGTGAATATGGGGTGAAGGTTGCAATTTTTGATATTGATCAGGCAGGCGGGGAGAAAGCGGCCAGTCTACAACCGGAATCCATCCGTTTCTGGCATGTTGATATTACTGAAGACAATCAACTTTCTCAGGGAATACATGAGGTTGTTGCTTGTTATCACCGTCTGGACTACCTCATCAACCTTGCAGCGACTTATCTGGATGAGGGAGCCGCTTCCAGCCGTGAAACATGGTTGGCCGCCTTGAATATCAATGTGATCAGTGCCATCAGAACAGCCCAATTTGTCCGGCCTTACCTCACTGCGGCGGGAGGCGGCGCTATTGTTAACTTCACCAGCATTTCTTCCTCAATTGCCCAGACAGGCCGCTGGTTATACCCCGCTTCAAAAGCCGCGTTACTGCAAATCACCCGTAGCATGGCAATGGATTATGCCGCTGACCACATCCGCGTTAATTCTGTTTCACCAGGGTGGACTTGGTCACGGGTTATGGATGAGTTAACCCAGGGGAAGCGACAGAAAGCCGATAACGTTGCCGCAGATTATCATCTGCTTGGTCGTGTCGGCGATCCCGAAGAAATTGCGCAGGTCGTGGCATTTCTCCTATCAGACTTAGCGAGTTTTGTAACCGGTGCGGATTATGCCGTTGATGGTGGTTATTCAGTAATGGGACCAGAACAGGCAAAACCTGCTATTCCACGGTTGGCGGAATAGGTTCAGTTCCGGCATCCAAAACAAAAGAGGAAAATACTATGCGTCGTATCGCTATCGTCGGAGGTGGACAGGCCGGGCTGCCTCTGGCCCTTGGTCTGCTTGACAAGGGCTATCAAGTCACTGTCGTCACTAACCGCACGCCTGATGATGTTCGTCATGGTCGGGTTCTGTCGAGTCAGTGCATGTTTGATGCTTCTTTGCAGTTTGAACGTGATTTGGGATTGAATCAGTGGGAAACGCAATGCCCGCCCGTTGAAGGGATTGGTTTCACCGTGCCACATCCCGAAATTCCCCATGACAAGGCCATTGAATGGAGTGCACGGCTCGACAAATATGCGCAGGCTGTCGATCAACGCATCAAGATGCCATTTTGGCTGGAACTATTTGCTTCTCGTGGCGGTAATCTGGAAATTCGCGATGTGGGTGTTGCCGAACTGGAACGCCTGACGGCCAGCCATGAACTGGTCATTTTGGCGGGAGGCAAAGGAGAGATTGTAAAATTGTTGGAACGCGATGCTTCACGTTCACCATATGATACACCGCGGCGTGCACTGGCATTGACCTATGTGAAGGGTATGCTGCCAACACCTCAATATTCCCGTGTCTCTTTTAACCTGATCCCGGGTGTAGGGGAATATTTCGTTTTTCCTGCCCTGACACTCAGTGGTCCCTGCGACATCATGGTGTTCGAGGGTATTCCGGGTGGCGCAATGGATGGCTGGCAAGAGGCAAGAACACCGCAAGAACATCTGGCCTATAGCAAGCAGATCCTCAAAACTTTCCTGCCGTGGGAATCTGAACGTTGTGAGCATATCGAGCTGACCGATGAAAATGGCATTCTGGCGGGACGCTTTGCGCCAGTAGTGCGTAAGCCCGTGCTGACTTTGCCTTCTGGTCGTCAGGTTTTTGGACTGGGGGATGCCGTGGTTACCAATGATCCGCTGACTGGGCAGGGTTCGAATAATGCAACAAAAGCCTGCAAAGTCTATTACGAAGCCATTCTTGCCCATGGCGACAAATCTTTTACGGCTGAATGGATGAACAACACGTTTGAACAATTCTGGCAATATGGTCATTACGTTGTGGAATGGACAAACAGCCTTCTTATCCCACCAAAGCCACACGTTCTGGAATTATTAGGGGCAGCCCAACGTTTACCGGCACTTGCCAGCACAATTGCCAATGCGTTCAACCATCCTCCGGTACTGTTCCCATGGTGGGAAGATGCCAATGCTTGTGAAGAATATATCCATTCACAACTGATTGAAGAAATTCGGGCATAAACGGGGGAAATAAATATGAGTACAACTACCCTGAATAACCAAATGCCGCTGTTTGATAGTGAATGGGGGGCAACGGAATTTGAAACGAAAGATTTGCGCACGCTTTTTGGGAAGTATCCGACAGGGGTTGCCATTGTTGCGACTCGCACTGCTGAGGGACGTAATGTGGGATTGACCATCAATTCATTTGCTTCACTTTCTCTGAAGCCGCCTTTGGTGCTCTGGAGTTTGGTTAATCATTCACCTAATCTGTCCGTGTTCCGTGATTGCGAATATTTCACCATCAGTATCCTGAGTTGTGATCATCAGGAATTGGCTCTGCGTTTTGCCAGTTCGCGGGTAGAAAATAAATTTCAGGGGATTTCGGTGCAGGAAACACCCGAAGGTATCCCTTCGATTGGAGGAGCGATAGTGACACTGGTGTGTGCCAATCACCAGCAAACGCATCTTGGTGATCATTTGCTGGTCATCGGTGAGGTCAAACGCATTGCCAGTATCGAAGGTAAGCCATTGGTTTTTCACGGCGGCATGTTTACCGGTCTGCATGATATTCACGGAATATAAAAAATGATTCTGTTGGAAAACATTCAGGAGAGCATGATTAATGAATAGTCCGTTAAATGCGTTTGTCACGGCGTTAAATCAAGGCAGTGTGAAAATCATCGATCTTACACAAACATTGACGCCGGATTTTCCGGCCTTGCAGTTGCCTGAACAATTTGGACAAGTTTGGGCCTTCAATGTGGAACGCATTTCTCACTATGACGAGAATGGCCCAGGTTGGTACTGGAACAATTTTAGTTGTGGTGAGCATACCGGCACGCATTTTGATGCGCCAATACATTGGATCAGCGGTAAAGATCAGCCGGATAACAGTGTTGATACTATTCCCTTGCATAATTTTGTTGCGCCTGCTGTGGTGGTGGATGCCAGCCAGCAGGTGGCACAAGATCCAGATTGGATATTGACGGTTGCGTTTTTACAATCCTGGGAAGAGCAGCATGGTCATATTCCCGCCGGAGCATGGTTGCTGTTCAGAACCGATTGGTCGAAATGGACGGGCGACCCGGTACGTTTTCTCAACCTGCATGATGATGGTGCCCACACACCAGGACCCAGCCAGGAAGCGGTGGAATGGTTGATCCACGAGCGGGATATTCGAGGGTTCGGGGTAGAAACCATTAATACGGATGCGGGGCAATCGTATGCCTGGCCAGTGGCATATCCCTGCCACACGTTAATGCACGGGGCGAATAAATATGGCTTGCAGTGCCTGAAAAACCTCGATTTGTTGCCTCCCACAGGGGCGGTCATTATTGCTGCGCCCCTCAAAATTGGCGGTGGTTCGGGAAGCCCGTTGCGTGTTCTGGCATTGGTTGAATCTTTCTCTGGAGCGATACCATGACAGATTCCAGGCCACAAGTGATCGTTGTCGGCAGTGGCATCAACTCGTTGGTATGTGCCGCTTTGTTGGCAAAATGGGGTAAATCAGTCTTGGTACTGGAACGTAACGCAGTACTTGGCGGTTGTATTCGCACGGAAGAACTTTTTTCCGGTTATACCCATGATGTGCTCTCTTGCTGGTATCCATTGTTTTTAGGTAGCCCAGCCTATCAGGAACTCAAGCCTGAATTGGAGAAGGCAGGTTTGGAATTTCTGCAAAGCGATTATTCAACGGGGTGGGTACAACCTAATGGCAAGGGAATTGCCTTAAAGCACGATATTCTGGCTTCAGCTTTGCGGCTTGATGAAATCGCGGCAGGTGATGGAGAGACATTGCGTCGCATGGCACAACAAATCTTCCATGATGATGCGGCGCTGATCTTTGGTTTATTAGGGCAAAATCCCTATGGTTGCGGGATACTCAAATTATTGTTCTCTGAATGGCGCAAACGCGGCCTGGATGGATTGGCTAGGTTTGCCGGCAGTTCGCTGGAAACTTTCCGGCGTTGGGCTGAACGTGAGTTACAGTCTGATTTCAGCCGTGCTTTGCTGGCGCCGTGGGTATTGCATACGGGGTTAGGGCCGGATGATGCCAGCTCCGCTCTGATCGGTAAGCTCACCTTTACTGCTGTAGTTGCCGGTGGGATGCCGGTGGTAAAAGGTGGCAGTATGCGCATAGTAGAAGCGTTAACAGGGATCATTGAACAACACGGCGGCCAGCTTATTACCCATGCTCAAGTTGACCGTATCATCACCCAAGGGCAGGGCAAAAAGCGTCGTGCTTCTGGTGTGATGGTTGCGGGGCAGGTTTATCACGCCAGCGAGGCGATAGTCTGCAATGTAACCCCCCAACAGCTTTATGGTCACTTGCTGGATAGGGTTCCCGATACTCTCTTGCAACAAGCACGCAACTATCGTTATGGACGCGGGGGAATGCAGGTTCATTTTGCCTTGAACGCCCCACCGCCGTGGTGTGAGCCTGAATTGTGCCATGTGCCACTGGTTCATTTAACGGAGAGTATGGAACAAGTCTGTTTATCCGTGACACAGGCTAATAATGGTTATCTGCCCAGCCATCCGACACTGGCGATAGGTCAGCCAACAGCCCTTGATCCTTCCCGTGCGCCAAAAGGCGGTTGGATTTTGTGGATTCAAATGCAGGAATTGCCCACGCAGCTAAAAGGTGATGCTTTGGGAGAAATTCCCATTTCTGCCGATGGCAGCTGGAATGAGGCTATTCGCGAAGCGGTTGCAGATCGGGTGCAGGCTCGTTTGGAAACCGTGATGCCGGGTTTTTCATCTTCGATTGTTGGCCGCAAAACCTATTCTCCAGCAGACTTACAAGCATTGAACTGTAACTTGTCAGGGGGAGATCCCTATTCAGGCATTTGCTCACCTGATCAATTTTTCTGGTTACGTCCATTTGCCCCTGCTCAAGGTGCCAAGGTGCATCAAACTCCAGTCCGTAACGTGTTTCACATTGGGGCTTCAACCCACCCAGGCCCCGGATTAAGTGGGACTTCCGGCTATCTTGTCGCCCGCCGACTTGCGCGACGCTGATCAAAGTAGCCAGTCATTTTCATTTTTTATCAATTCATCTCTTACAGAGAGGAGGGTTATATGACGTCCAAATTCAGACGGCTCTTTTATGCAGCGGTTTTATCACTGCCAGGTTTCTTGGCTATAGTAAGTCATTCCGCGATGGCAACAGAAGGTGGTGTCGGTGCCTATCCTGATGGCCTGGATAATTACTTATCTGGTACTTTACCGCCTGCGGGTCTTCATGCCCTGTTTTATGGTGGCAATATTCACTATACCAAGCTTAAGGGCAATCACGGCAATGTGATCCCTGTTCCTGGTTTTAAAGTCAACGTGAATGTCCTTGCCCCGCGATTGGTTTGGGTGACCGAGAAGCAAGTTTTTGGTGGTCAGCTGGCTTATCATGCTATCGTGCCACTATTGGATGTCACCGCTGACGCCGCTGGCAAACATGACAACAGCAAAGGGATAGGGGATATCACCTTTGGTCCTGCCTTGGGTTACCATCCCGCGCCTGATTTGGCTTATGTTATTGGCCTGAATGTCAATGCACCGACCGGCCGCTATGATCGCAACGATCTCTCCAGCCTGGGAAAAAACTATTGGACAGCGCAACCCGTTTGGGCGATCAGCTATTTCCCTGTTGACGGTATCAATGCGGATTTAAAAGTGATGTATGATGTCAACTTCCGCAACAAGGACACTAAAACAACTTCCGGCCAGGCACTACATGCAGATTATGCGTTGGGTTGGGGATTTGGCAACGGTCTGGTCGCAGGCGTTGGCGGTTATGTTTTTCAGCAGATCACGAATGATAGTGGCTCAAACTCTGCACAAGGTAAAGCGAGGGCGGTGGGTTTCGGCCCGTCCATTCGCTATGCCAATGATAAAGGCTGGCTGCTGACTTTGAAGTGGCAAAAAGATTTTGTCGTCAGTAATCGCCCATCAGGTTCCCAAATTTTCTTAAAAGCCGCTATTCCATTTTGAGGATGATATATACCAATCGTCTTTCAAGATGCGTTTTGTCTCTCTCCACTACGTGAGGAGATATAAACAATCACATTGATTTGCCAGCTGCATTATAAAAATAAACGCTGCTTATTAATATGAGTGGCGTTTATTTTTATAAGTTAATTAAATAATCACGGTAAGTTACACAAGATTTCGTGGTTATTCCTTCATTTATTAGGATAAAAACTTGACCTGATTTTTCTTTGAATATATAAGTTTTGGCTGAAAATAATCAATATCTTAAAATTAATAAAAGGTCTTACGATGGGGACATAAAGATGTCAACGCTGATTCATTGTAATAAAGTTAATTTTAACGCGATGCTCAACTTTAGCTCCCTATAACATGGGCTTGTTGAAGCCAGTCGCGTTGACTTTTACCTTGTTTAAAATTGGCAAAAATACCCAGTGTATGAGAAAGCAGTTTTCTGGCTATTCGATTACTCAAATGCCACAAATCCCGTGCCCAGCACTTCTCGATAGCAAATTGCCCAGCGAGTTGACCAATGACGGTTTCAATTAAGCGCCGTTTGGCATTAATGCGCTTTCTTGTTTCTCTGGGGACTGGGTCATCCATATTGGCACGCACCGGGGCTATCATTTCAATACCCGACTGCTTCATTTCCTCTTGAAATTCAAAACCTAAATAACCTTTATCGCCGAGCAAACAGCCTTTTATTGGGCTAGTCAAGTCCCAGACCGCTTCACGCTCACTGACATTGGCGGGCGTCAATGTGAATCCCGTTACTACGCCAATTTCATCTATCATGAGATGCCCTTTAAAGCCGTAGTAAGTTTCGTTTTTGGCGGCGCAGTACCCATAATCAGCTTGTCCTTTAAAGCTGGCACTGCCTTTCGCTCTTTTGAATCCACAGATGGGCAACGGAAATCCGTCGACAATATGTACCGGCCTATCGAACGCACCCAATAACCTCGCCAGCTTTTCTTGCAGCTTTTGTTTAACAGCCCAAAGATTCGCAACCTGTTTAGCAAAATTGGCGCGTGAACCCAGTCCCGGAAACCACTCGCACCAGTGATCACGAAAGTACGTCCAAATTCCTTTATCCGTTGAAAAGCCTAAGAATTCACCCACCACTTCCATCGTGATGGCTTCCGCATCGCTCAGCTTAGGTGGGTATCCCCGGCTTCTGAATCGAGAGCTTTGCTGTAACGCCGTTAAATTATCGTCTACCCAACAAAACACCCAAATGATAAAATCTTGCTGTGACATAGCCTTTGTTCCTTTATTTCTCTCAGTTTGGCGACTTAAAGTTATAAAGGAGCGGCTATGTCATTTCAACTCACCATAAAAGTCGAGCATCGCGTTAATTTTAGCATTAATTCAAAGCCACTATTTAGTAATCTCTCCATCACTATTAAAGAAAACGATAAAATTGCTTTAGTTGGTTATAACGGCACGGGAAAAACCCATTTACTTAAGCTATTAGCGGGTATGGAAAAGCCGGATGATGGGGTAATTGAATATGCTAATGGTTTAAGATTGGAGATGGTCTCTCAGTTTATTGATGACGCATTGCTTGAGATGACTTTATTTGAATCTATTTCCCAGAAAGTAAAACAAATAGATGAATATGGTGATTACAAAGCGGTATCCATGCTTTATGATTTTGGCTTTCAGGATGCTGATTTTACGACAAAAGTTGCTGATCTCAGTGGTGGGCAAAAAACAAAATTGATGTTTGCCATGAGTGCGATTGTCGAACCCGATATTATTTTATTTGACGAGCCCAGTAACCATTTGGATGCCAATACCCTGAAATTTTTCGAGGATTTTTTTAATAACAGCCTAAAGAGCGCGTTTATTATCGTTTCCCACGACCGAAACTTTCTGGATAACGTCACCAACCAGACGATTTTCTTGCGAGACCGACAATTGACCGCATTTTCTTTACCATTTAGCCAGGCATTTACTGCCTTACAAGAAAAAGATAAAGCGGATGCATTGCGTTTGAAAGCGGAAGAAAAGAACATTCAGCGTATACAGGAAAGTGCCAAGCGTTTGGCATTGTGGGGAAAAATCTACGATAACGAAAAGTTTTCCAGAAAAGCCAAGTCGATGGAAAAACGGGCAGAAAAACTTGACAAGAGTAAAACCAAAATCACCGAAGGGGAAACTTACCGATTATCATTGGATGCTGATTCAATAAAATCGAAAAATATGCTGCAACTTGGGGAAACATGGATTGGTTATCATCAGGATGGGCAGTTTAATGCTTTATTTTCAATTAATGGCTTGTATATCCGGCCGGGCGATAGAATCGCCTTGTTAGGTGATAATGGTGTGGGGAAATCCACCTTTATTCATACGCTTGTTGAGGCTTATGACCAGACCAGAAATATTTTCTCCCCGCAGTGTAATATGGGCTATCTCGATCAGGAGTTGGAAAAAATTTCGTTGAACGAATCGATCTTCGATGCAGTCAGAAATAACACGCCCAATATTGATGATATCACCTGTAAACAGCAACTGATTGCAACAGGTTTTAAATATGCCGATTTTAACCAACGGGTGGGGCGATTAAGTGGCGGCGAACGTTCCAGATTAATGTTTTTGATCTTGAAATTAAATAAACACAATTTCCTCATCCTTGATGAGCCAACAAACCATCTGGATATTTTTGGCAAAATGGAATTGGAAAATGAATTGATTAATAACGAGATGACAATATTAATTACTTCGCATGATAGGGCGTTTATCGATAACGTCGCTAATCGTTTTTGGCTGATTAAAAATGGCAAACTGGAAGAGGTCACATCCAGTGAGGGGTATTATCAGTTCCTGAATGAAAAAGTGACCCCTTATCAAAAAGCTGTGGTTAAGGAGCAGGAAAACGCCCTTGATGGGGTGGAAACATTAGCAGGCGAGGAAGAGATCCTGCAACGTATTGTGGTGTTGGAACAAAATCTGGCGCAGGATTTGGCAAGGAAACCGAAACACCAGAAGCCCAAAAATCAAGAGAGCTGGAGAAAAGAAATTAAGAGGCTGTATGAAATGCTGGGATAAATGACGAAATAATAAAATAAGATGCTTTGCAGGCTATCCACGTTTCAGGCTTTCCCTTGGTGTTTCACCATAACGGGCTTTATATTCCGCGCTAAAGCGTCCCATATGGGCGAACCCCCAACGCAGGGCGACGCCTGTGACGCTGGTGGCTTCTCCAGCCAGGAGTTCCGTGCGTACATGTTCCATACGTAAGTCACGTAAATACTGCATCGGGCTGATATTTAGAAACTCCTTGAAGCCGGAATAGAGACTACGCAGGCTGACTCCTGCCACCTGAGCGAGCTGCTCTACGGTTATGGATTCGTGGGCGTGAGCCTGCAAATATTCTTGTACCCGCCGTACATGCCGCGGGCGAATAGAACGTCGGCGGTCAGTGGGCGTTTCACTGTAATTATGTTGATGGGTGGACAGCAGGGTAACGGAAACCAATTGCTCTATTTGATTGGTAATCAGTTTGTGTTGCAAGATATCAGGGACTTGGGTAGTACATTCCAGAATATAAGGCATCAAACAGCGCCATGCCAGACAGCGTTGCCATTCAAACCCCAGTTCAAATACCAGTGGTTGATCCAGTGGGTGCCCTAATTGGCCGATAAGCGTTCTCTCCAGCAAGGAGCGGGAGATCCTGACCATAAACTGGTCGTTATCGGCATTCCAGCGCATGGTGGTGTGCTGATTTGGGCTAAGAATGGACGCCAGATTGGGCGTGGAATCAAGATATTGGCTGCCGCTTTCAATACCCGCACAGCCCGCCAGCGGCATTTGGATGAGAAAGAACGCATCCAATTCTCCAGGCGTGATTTCAACGCTGGCACCGTAACGCAATCGGCTCATGGAAATATCCCCCAGTGGAATATAGTGCATTTTGGCGTCCAGCTTTTGATTGTTACCCAGTATAGTGAGTTGATGAGGCTGCATGACCCGTCCGACCATAGATTTAACTTCATCAAAATCGTTGGATGAAAAAAGTAAATGTTTTGGCGAATTGAGATGCTCCCCAATTTTTGTCACCGCATATTTAGGATCTGAACAGTTTGCAGTGGAATATCTTGATTCTGCTCTGCGAGAGCCAGTGTGCTTTGATTCAGTATTTTTAGATCCAAAATAATCGTAAGACCACGAATTGCTCATAATTTCAGATACCTCTAGCCAGTCATACCATTGTTATGATGTATGAGATATCCCGCTGATAACGTGTTTATACTAATCTCACTTCAAGATGCGTGTGATTCATAGCGTGTTGTAAATGACAACTTGAAGTTTAATGCGTATGTTCCCTGTTTTGTTTATTCGGGATAGAAAAAATAACAGAATTAACCTTATTCGATTATCTGATAACAGTATCCACATATTATTTAAATGAAATATATATGATGATAAATATATTGATGATGGGTACTTTATATCCGCCTGCTGCTCACTTTATCCAACCACTGCATAAATCATCATTACATGACAAATCATGCATTGACCATTAACGCATAGCCGAATTACATAAAAGGTAACGAAAAGGCGTAAAGCGGACACGGTGAGGTAAGCATGGCTGAACGATCATTTGTCGAAGAAGTGAAAAAATTACGTCTGGGACAGGGCGAAGTTTTCAGTGGCGAAGGCATACTTGCCGTGACAAAAGCACTGTTGGAATCGGGGGTGGCATATGTGGCCGGCTATCAGGGAGCGCCAATTTCCCATCTGATGGATGTGTTGTTGGATGCACAGGATATTTTATCTGAATATGGCATTCGTTTTGAAAACAGTGCCAGTGAAGCCACCGCTGCTGCGACGCTTGCCGCTTCCGTGAATTACCCACTGCGCGGAGCCATCACGTTTAAATCGACGGCGGGCACGAATGTTGCCTCGGATGCATTGGCAAATCTGGCATCGGGCGGCGTGGTCGGCGGTGCGCTGATTATTGTCGGTGAAGATTATGGTGAGGGATCTTCCATCATGCAGGAGCGCAGCCATGCTTTCGCGATGAAATCTCAGATCTGGTTGCTCGATCCTCGCCCTAATCTGCCTTCGATTGTCCAGGCGGTGAAGATGGGGTTTGCGCTATCAGAAGCCAGTCATACACCCGTGATGTTACAGATGCGCATTCGTGCTTGCCATGTGCATGGTCGGTTTGTCTGTGAGAAAAATCGTTCGTCAACGTTTATGATTCAGGATGCACTGGAAAATCCGACGCGCGATCTTAACCGTATTGTTTTGCCTCCCGCCAGTTTTTTGCATGAGAAAGAGAAAGTGCAAGATCGCTGGCCTGCGGCGGTGCGTTTTATCCAACAGCACGCACTGAATGAGTTTTTCGCTGAACAGGCGGAGGATGTTGGCCTTGCCCTGCAAGGGGGATGCTATAACACCGTGATCCGCGCCCTGAATTTACTTGGGTTGGCAGATGTTTTTGGCAATAGCCAAATTCCGCTGTATGTCATGAATGTCGCCTACCCGTTGATCGATGAAGAGTTTGAACGTTTTTGTCATGGTAAGCGGGCGATTTTAGTGCTGGAAGAAGGGCAGCCCAATTTTGTCGAGCAGAATGTCGCTAATATCTTGCGCCAACGTGAGATAGCGACCCGGTTACATGGCAAGGACTTACTGCCGATGGCGGGGGAATACAACACGGCTACCGTGTTGTCAGGACTCCGTGCTTTCCTTGAGCGTTACGGCAAAATTGCAGCGGAAAGTGGGGTGTCTGCCTGCCAGGTACGCATCCCAGCCGTCACTTTACCGACAAAAGATCCACTGAAAGAGGCGGTTCATACCCGTCCACCCGGATTTTGCACCGGTTGCCCAGAGCGCCCAATCTTTACGGCGATGAAATTGCTTGAACGGGAGTTGGGGCAACATCACATCAGTGCAGATATTGGTTGTCATTTGTTTGCCATTTTACCGCCATTTAATTTGGGTAATACCACGATGGGGTATGGATTGGGGGCAGCGAGTGCAGCAGCACTGAATACGCCGATTACGAACAAGCGGGCAATCTCAGTTATGGGGGATGGTGGATTTTGGCACAACGGCTTAACCAGTGGCATAGCCAATAGTGTTTTTAACCGCAGCGACAACCTAACCATTATTGTGGACAACAGTTACACCTCCGCGACCGGAGGGCAGGATATTCTCTCTTCAACAGCGTTAAATCCCCACCGCAGTACCGGCCATAATATCGAAAAAGCAGTCAAAGGTGTGGGGGTGAAATGGGTACGCACGATCAAACGTACCTACGATCTCAAAGCCATGATGAATACCTTACGCGAGGCGCTGACAACAGGTAAACATGGGCCAAAAGTATTGGTCGCACAGAGTGAGTGCATGTTGAATAAACAACGGCGCGAGAAGGTAAAGATCAAAGGCGCTATTGCAGCAGGGAAGCGGATCGTCCGCGAGCAGTTTGGGGTTGATCCTGATACTTGCACGGGCGATCACTCCTGTATCCGTTTGTCCGGTTGTCCTTCTCTATCGATTAAACCGAATCCTGATCCATTGCGTACCGATCCGGTGACAACAGTATTGAATAGTTGTGTGGGCTGTGGGTTGTGCGGGGAACTGTCTCATGCGGCAGTATTGTGCCCCTCTTTCTTTAAGGCACGGATCATTATCAATCCCAAGCGTTGGGAGCGGCTTATCCATCGTATTCGCAAAGGACTCATCGGTTATTTGCAACGTCGTAAGCAATATGATTTTTAAGAAGGAGTCATATTTATGCCACCCTCCATCCATTCCCCGTTCACGAACTCGCCTAAACAGCCGATTAAGATTGCTATTCTGGCGATGGGAGGTGAAGGCGGCGGTGTACTGGCCGATTGGATCGTAACCCTGGGGGAAGAGCATGGCTATTTCGCCCAAACGACTTCAGTTCCGGGTGTCGCCCAGCGAACTGGGGCAACCATTTATTATGTCGAATTATTTCCTGGTGCTGATGATCCTGAAGTACCGACACCTGTATTGGCATTGATGCCAACTGCCGGTGATGTGGATATTGTGCTGGCTTCGGAATTGATGGAAGCCGGACGCGCTGTCCAACGCGGTTTGGTAACAGCGGATCGCACGACGTTGATCGCATCAAGCCATCGGATATTTTCGATGGAAGAGCGTTCGGCAATGGGCGATGGGCGTGTAGATAGCGAGGCATTGATCCAGCAATCCCGACAAGCTGCTTTGCGTTTTATCCATTTTGATATGGCGAAGATGGCAGAGAAGAGTGGCAGTGTGATCAGTGCAGTCTTGTTTGGTGCACTCTGTGGTACGGAGATCTTGCCGTTTAGTCGTAATCAGTTTGAAGCAGCGATCATCAAGAAAAACGTGGGGATAAAACCCAGTTTGCAAGCCTTTAGTTTGGGATTGGGTCGGACACAATTGGAGGCAGAATCAAAAACAGCGCCAGAACCCCATATTCCACAAAAAGCCCTGCGTTCCCATAACTATTTTTCCCAGAACTATTTTTCCCAGAATAAGAAAGCCAATGCCCTGTTGTTACGTATCCGGCAAAAGCTGCCTGCCTGTGTCCATGACATTGCCATTGAAGGTGTCAGGCGCCTGATTGATTACCAAGATCTGGCTTACGCCGGTGTGTACCTTGACCGATTGCAAAATCTGATCGAGCAAGCCGTTAAACCGGATGAGCGATTACTGAACGAACAATTATTATGTGAAACTGCCCGCCATTTGGCACTGTGGATGGCTTACGAAGACACCATGCGGGTGGCAGATCTCAAAACCCGTGCCAGTCGATTCGAACGTGTCAGGAAAGAAATGAGGGTGAAAGACGGTCAACTACTCGAGATTAATGACTTTCTGCATCCCAGAATGGAAGAAGTTTGTGACAGCTTGCCGGCCAATATTGGTCGCTGGTTGTCTCGTCCTCATTTTGTCAATCGTATGTTGGCGAAACTCCTCAGCCGTGGGTGGGTGATTACCACCAGTTCCCTGCGGGGATATCTGTTGCTTTGTATGCTGGCAAGTTGGCGTCGAATGCGCCGCTATACGCTGCGTTTTCAAGATGAAACGGTACGCATTGAAGAGTGGTTGGGGCGAATTAGCGTAACAGCAAAGCGCGATCCCGCACTGGCTACGGAAATTGCCCAATGTCAGCGCTTAATCAAGGGATATGGTGATACTTATTCTCGTGGATCACGTCATTTTCAAACTTTGATGGAGATTGTTGATCACCATCTGCATGACTTATCTCCTGCCAGTCTGCGGCAACTGCGTGAAGCGGCATTGGCAGATGAGCAGGGTGACCGATTACGCGAGTGCCAGCAGCGTCTCTCTTTATATTAAAGAACTTTCCGAAGGAGCCTGTAATGAGCCTGCTTAGATTTATCCAGTCCCATAAGATCCGCTTTTCTGAATGTGATCCGGCGGGGATCGTCTTTTATCCCCAGTATTTTGTGATGTTCAACAACTTGCTGGAAGATTGGTTCGATGAATTAACGCCAATGGGATATGCCAACTACATCGCCAAACACCGTTTTGGGTTGCCGACAGTTCACCTGGAGGCGGAATTTAAGGCCATTAGCAGAATGGGGGATCAGGTTTGGCTGGAATTAAACGTTGAGAAAATTGGCAAGAAATCATTGACGTTGATCCAACGCTGCGTCAGCAAAGAAGGTGAGTTGAGGATGAACGTAACACAGACTTATGTCACCACTTCACTGGATACCCATCAAGCTATCCCCATACCTGATGAGATTTACTATGCGTTAACTGAACAGAGGCCTTAGCGGAACCGGCGCATTACGCATGGGGTAGATATCGTGCGGCAGGAGAAGAAATTATGAATGTAAGAGGTAAGAATGCAGTCGTCAGTCAAAATGCAGTGACCGTAACGGGTAAGAATATCGTATGTATTGGCGGTGGACCGGCGGGATTGTACTTCGGTTTGCTGATGAAGCTGCAAAATCCTGATAATCGTGTCGTGGTCATCGAGCGCAATCGTCCGTATGACACTTTTGGCTGGGGCGTGGTGTTTTCGGATGCAACATTGGAAAACCTGTATCTGGCTGATCCGGTGTCGGCTGAAATTATCAGGGAGGAATTTAGCCGTTGGGATGATATTGATATCCACTTTAAGGGAACAGTAAATCGTAGTGGCGGTCATGGGTTTATCGGCATTGGCCGTAAAAAGTTACTGAATATCCTGCAAGATCGTTGCGACGAAGTCGGGGTTGAGTTGCTGTTTGAAACGCAGGTTGAGGATGAGCTGGAGATTGCCCGCCAATATCATGCTGATTTACTGATTGCATCTGATGGGATTAATAGCCAGATCCGTACCCGTTACGCTGAATTTTTCCAGCCTGATATCGATCAACGCCATTGTCGTTTTGTCTGGCTGGGGACGCGCAAAATTTTTGATGCATTTACGTTTCTGTTTGTGGAAACCGAATATGGCTGGTTTCAGGTTCACGCTTACCAATTTCAGGAAGGCTTATCGACTTTTATTGTCGAGACAACAGAAGAAACCTGGCTGGCTGCGGGGATCGACAAAATGTCACAGGAAGAGGGCATTGCGTATTGCGAAAAAATATTCGCACCGTGGCTGGATGGGCATCCCTTAATCTCCAATGCTACCCATTTGCGGGGGGCTGCTATTTGGATACGTTTTCCCCGTGTAATTTGTGCGAACTGGGTGCACTGGATCAAAGAGAGAGAGAACGGCAAAAATATCCCGATTGTGTTAATGGGAGATGCCGCCCATACCGCCCATTTCTCCATTGGCTCCGGCACTAAATTGGCATTAGAAGATGCGATTGAACTGGCAAACAGCCTGAAAGCCCATCAGGGAAATTGGCAGGCGGGGTTGTCCGATTACCAACAATCGCGCAGTGTGGAGGTGCTGAAAATTCAGAATGCCGCCCGTAATTCAACGGAGTGGTTCGAAAATGTCGCACGCTATGAACGTTTTGCGTCTGAACAATTCGCTTACTCATTGTTGACACGCTCACAGCGCATTTCCCATGAAAATTTGCGCTTGAGGGATCGGGCATGGCTGGAAAATTACGAAAGCTGGTTTGCCCAAAAGTTTCACCTATCTTCACCATTAACCCCGCCGTTGCTGACACCTTATCAAGTACGGGGGGTTAACCTGAAAAATCGGGTTGTTGTCTCTCCGACGCTATTGTATAGCGCCGTGGAGGGGGTTCCAGGTTCATTCCATCTGGTTCATCTGGGTAGCAGAGCATTGGGAGGCGCGGGTTTGGTGATTGCTGAAATGACGGCCATTTCTCCGCAAGCACGTGTCACTCCTGCGTGTACAGGATTGTGGAACGATCAGCAGGTGCAGGCGTGGAAGACAATCACCGATTTTGTCCATCAGCATTCTGGCGCGCGGATAGGCATTCAACTGGGACATGCGGGAAGACGAGGATCAACCCAATTGGGGTGGGAACAGTCTGATCATCCTTTGCCAGAGGGGAATTGGCCTTTGGTTTCGGCATCGGCCTTACCTTACTTAGCCGGAATTTCACAAGTGCCGGCAGCGCTGACCAAGACACAACTACAAGAAATTACGGAGCAGTTTGTTGCAGCAACCCAGCGTGCCATCAAAGCCGGTTTTGACTGGCTGGAGATCCAGGCCGCTCACGGTTATCTGCTCTCCAGTTTTATCTCCCCGCTGACTAATCAGCGCGATGACGAATATGGCGGTTCGCTGGAAAACCGGCTTCGTTTCCCATTGGCCGTTTTCAAGGCGGTACGTGAGGTTTGGCCGGCTGATTTGCCGATATCGGTGCGTATTTCTGCCACGGATTGGGTGGAAGGGGGAACGACGGTTGATGAAGCCGTAGAGATTGCCCGCCGTTTCCGTGAAGCCGGAGTGGATATGGTGGATTGTTCCACGGGAGAAGTTTCTGCTGATCAGAAGCCGATTTACGGGCGTATGTATCAGACTCCGATGGCTGATCGCATTCGCAATGAAGGCAATGTGCCGGTGATTGCGGTCGGTGCGATTACAGATGCTGATCAAATCAACGGCATTATCGCTTCGGGGCGCGCTGATCTCTGTGCCTTATCCCGCCCATTCTTATCTAATGCAGCCTGGCTACTGCATGAATGCGCCAGATATGGCTGGACGGGTATCGATTGGCCGAAACCTTATCTTTATGGCAAAGCGCAATTCATTAGAAAACCACTCTAGGAGATATCCATGTCTCAACAAGAAAATATCCAGTCTCATGATCAATACCGGGAAGATATTGTCGGCCGTGCTAATGTGGCCGATAGCCCTGAATTACTGGCGTATTACAGGGAGTTGGTCAAGTACAAGACAGGGGCACTTTGGACAATCGCCAATAAAATAGAACCCTGGCAACCTAAATCAGCCTCAGTGCCGGTACTTTGGCGTTACCGTGATCTGCGTGAGCACGTTCTAAAATCTGCCGATTTAGTGACACCGGAAAAAGCGGGTCGCCGTGTGGTCTATCTGAACAATTCGGGAGAGCCAGGCGCCTCTACCGCTGTTGGCTTGCTCTATTCCGGTCTCCAGACTATGCGGCCGGGTGAAGCGGCATCGGCACATGCCCACTCCTCTTCTGCCCTGCGTTTCATCATGGAAGGGCGTGGTGCTTACACCATTGTTGATGGCCAGAAACTGTTATTGGGAGCGAATGATTTTGTCTTAACCCCGAATGGAACCTGGCATGAGCATGGTGTTGAGCCTGATGGTTCACAATGTATCTGGCAGGATGGTCTGGATATACCGCTGGTTAACATATTGGAAGCGGGTTTTTATAAGGTACATCCTGACTTGCGTCAGGCAGTGACTGAACCTGTGAATGCTTCTATTGCACTTTGGGGTGCCCCCGCTTTGCGTCCACAGAATGTTGGCTGGGATAAACCTTATTCCCCGTTGTTCAGATACCAATGGGAGCCAACTTATGAATCTTTGCAGCGTTATGCCTGTGTTTCGGATGGATCACCTTTTGATGACATTTTGATGCATTACGCCAATCCGCTAACAGGCGGTCATGTGATGCCAACTCTCGGTGCCAGTATGCAGTTATTGCGCCCTGGTTTTGTAGGTAAGGCACATCGTCATACCGGCAGTTTTATCTATCAAGTGGCGAAAGGGAAAGGCTATTCCGTGATTGATGGTCAACGATTTGACTGGCAAGAACGGGATATTTTCTGCGTTCCTTCATGGGCATTTCATGAGCATGTGAATGTTTCACAAACGGATGATGCTTGCCTTTTCTGTTTCAACGACTTACCCGTCATGCAGGCATTGCAATTGTATTACGAAGAAGCCCTGACTGATAACGATGGGCACCAACGAGTGAGAGGATAAGAGATGCGTTTAATCACTTACCGTTCAGAAGTCACGGCTGCTGCGCGATTAGGCGCCATTGTCAATGATCACGTTGTAGACCTGGCAAAGCTGGCTTCCCATACGGGGAATAGATTGCCGGATAATATGCTGGAGTTTATTGATTTGGGGCCATTGGCGGTGAGCAGCACAACCGCGCTGCTAGACTCATTTAAGGGATTTTGGCCGGTGGGAGTTTCACTGCCATTGCAGAATGTGAAAATTCTTGCTCCTATTCCCCGCCCACGGAAAAACATCTTTGGTATTGGTCTGAACTATGTTGAACATGTGGCTGAATCCAGCCGTGCTTTGGATACGGCAAAAGATCTGCCAAAAGAACCGGTCATTTTCTCTAAGCCGCCAACAACAGTGATTGGCCCTGGTGACGCCATTGAGCATAACAGTGCGATCACGGCGCAATTGGATTGGGAAGTGGAACTGGCGGTGATTATCGGAACCCGTGCTAAAGGTGTATCGGAAGATAAGGCTTTGAAATATGTTTTTGGCTATAGCCTGATGATCGACATGAGCGCCCGTGATTGCCGTCGGGCTGGGCAGTGGATCTACTCTAAGGGACAGGATACCTACGCACCTTTTGGCCCTTGCATCGTCACGGCTGATGAAATTCCCAATCCACAAGATTTGGCATTGAGCCTAAAAGTCAATGGCGTGACTAAACAGGACTCCAATACGCGCCATATGTTGTTCAAGGTCAATACCTTGATTGCGGATATTAGCAAAGGCATCACGCTGGAACCAGGCGATATCATTGCCACAGGAACACCAGAAGGTGTTGGGGCGGGGCGTGATCCACAAGAATGGCTATGGCCAGGGGATGTGATTGAAGCCTACCTTGAAAAGATTGGCCATTTGCGTCACCCCGTTATTGCGGTGTAAATAAAACAGGAGCCTGATATGCTGAAACTTCCTAAGTTCAAAGCGGCTGCGGTACAGGCTGCTCCTGTCTTTCTGGATACAGAGGCGACGGTTGATCTCGTTTGCCGGCTGATTCAGGAAGCGGCAGACAAGGGCGCCAGTTTGGTGGCTTTTCCTGAAGTGTTTGTTTCTGGTTACCCCTATTGGAATTGGGTGATGAACCCGATACAAGGTAGTCCGTGGTTTGAGAAACTGTGCAAATCGGCTATTGAAGTGCCGGGGCCGGAGATCAACAAAATTGCCCTGGCTGCGGCTCGTCATCACATCAACGTTGTGATTGGGGTTAATGAGCGCAGTCCTGACGGCATAGCAACACTCTATAACACGCTGGTGACTATTTCTGATGAAGGAAACATTCTGGGGCGTCACCGCAAACTGGTGCCGACATGGGCGGAAAAACTGACATGGGCGAATGGTGATGCGGCTTCGTTAAAAGTGCATGATACCCGTATTGGGCCATTGGGCGTGCTGGCCTGTGGCGAAAATACTAATCCGTTAGCACGTTTTTCCTTATTATCTCAGGGGGAATTGGTCCATGTTGCCAGTTACATTTCCCTGCCGGTTGCACCAGCGGATTATGATATGGCTGAGGCGATCCGTTTGCGAGCGGCAGCCCATTGTTTTGAAGGCAAGGTGTTTACCATTGTCTCCTGCTCCACGATTTCGCCGGAAATTGTCACAGCGATGTCGGCCAGCCATCCTGAAGCCGAAGCGTTGCTGGCACGTTCTAACAGTGCATTCACCGGCATTATTGGACCAGATGGGCGCGTGATTGGTGATCCCCTGATTGATAAGGAAGGGATCGTCTATGCGCATATTGACCTGAACCGCTGTATTCAGCCTCGTCAAATGCACGATATCACGGGGCATTACAACCGATTTGATATCTTCGATCTCAAAGTGAACCGTCAGCCAATGCGTGCGATCCGATTTACTGATCTGCCAGCCGATCAGGAGGATCGTCCATGAATAACACACCGCATTTTCGCGTGGGGCTGATTGTTCCCTCATCGAATACGACAATGGAAACAGAAATTCCCGCTATCCTGCACGCCCGTGAAGTCATAAACCCTGAACGTTTTACCTTTCATTCCAGTCGCATGAGAATGAAAACAGTCACAAAAGCGGAACTGGCGGCCATGGATGCAGACAGTGATCGCTGTGCGCTTGAGTTGTCGGATGCCGCGGTTGATGTGCTGGGATATGCCTGTTTAGTGGCGATTATGAGTATGGGACAGGGATATCACCGGATCTCTGAAAAGCGTCTCCATCTGCGGACAGCTGAAAATGGACATCCGGCACCTGTTGTGACCAGCGCGGGGGCGTTGGTGGATGGGTTACATGCTTTGGGGGCGAAACGGATCTCTATACTGACGCCCTACATGAAGCCATTGACTCAGTTAGTCATTGATTACATTGAAAATGAAGGGATTGAAGTTATCGACAGCATTTCGCTGGAAATCCCCGATAACCTTGCTGTTGGACGACAAGATCCTCTCGCGCCAGTAGAGATTACCAAACGGCTAAATAGCAATGTCGATGTGATGGTGGCTTCCGCTTGTGTACAAATGCCTTCTTTGCCGTCAGTAGCACTGATCGAAGATCGGGTGGGGATACCTGTGATTTCTTCATCTGTGGCAACAACCTACATGATATTGAAACAGCTTGGGCTGAATACATACGTTCCGCGATTTGGCTCACTGTTATCAGGAAAATATTGATCGAGATACAAAAGGTTATTCAACTTATGCCAGATTCAAAAATGTTTGTTGATAATTACTTGCCTGCTTTGCTTGGGCGGGCATGGATGTTAGTAAGTAATTCGTATGGAACATTGTGAGGAATATACCGGTAAATTAGGTATATTCCTCATCTATATTGATGGATGGATCTTATTTAATTAGCAACTGTTTTTCATCCTCCCGCCGGGCATTTTCCGCCAGCATTTTAAAATCTTTTATTGTCCAATATTGCTTTGGAACAGGAAGATTTTTCATCTCATTGGTTGGCCAGAGCTGAAATTCAGCCAGTTTATCCAACGAAAAATGTTGATAATGTTCAGGCAGAGACAAGCGCAGGGCAAAGTGTTCTTTACCGAAAGGCATTAATGGTAACCGGTTGTCTTGGATATCATAATTCCGGTGCAGAACTAAAAACTTCTCAGGAATGCGTTGATAACTGTTCCACCACAAACCATCTACGCTATCAAACATCTCTTTTGTGCCTGATTTGGGGTTATCTCCAAGTTCATGCAAAGCGATCGGCAAGATCTTCGTCATTGCGTCCGAGAACTGTGCTATAGAAGAAGCGTGGCCTTCCAGAATCAATGTCAGCGCCAGCCGTGCACCCAACAGGTTTGAATAGAGATCTTCCGGGGAAAAAGCCGAAATGCCCTCTGAAAATCCAGGGACTGATTGATAGCCATACCATTGTGCTATTTCATGCCAAGCGGCAAGTTGAAAAGCGAGTTTAGCCGCTAAATAGGCACTTAGCGTATAGCGTTCAGCCGGATCTTGCGGTGGCGTAAAAGCAAAAAAATGAATTTTACGCGCAGCAAGTTCATTATTCAGGGTTAACTCCCTCTCTTGACCAAGATGAGCGTAAATCTGGCTAAACAGATAAAGCGTATAGTCTGCGGTATCCCTGACATGGGAGATATCAATAAACCCTCCCTTATGGGTATAGAGCAGACCCACTTTTTCATTGCTTACCCCCAACAAGGCGGCACTGGCACCGACAACACTGTCATTATAGTGATGTTCACCCAATTTCTTGGCTTCTACAATATTATCGATGTCATAGAAGGGAATGGGAATATTCCATAGTTGGGCTTTTAGGTTATAGCCGAAAGCACAGCAAGCCCTTAAACCTTCTGGCGGGGCAATGGGAGGTAATGCATTCCAATTTTGCTGTGACTGCTCATGGGTATCACTGACAAGGACCGGTTTGACCGGATCAACAGATTGTGGCTGGTTTTGGCATGCCATCAGTAAAAAACAGAGGCAAAGTGTAACGAATAATCTCAAAACGCTTCCCCAACCTGAAAATAGAATCCAGTACTGTCTTTACCAACACCAAAATCTAATCTGACATTCATACGTGGTTTAAACTCAAAACGATAGCCAATACCGACAGAAGGAAGCCAATGCCTGCTTCCCAACTGTGAAGGGGAATCTCCCAACGTGCCGGTGCCTATCCAACCGACCACACCGTGGCGCCAGTCAAGTTTATGTCGTAACTCTAACTGTGTTGTGAAGATATTGTTGTCACGATAACGCCCTTCATAATACCCGCGCATCCGCTGGCCGTTACCAAGCAGTGATAGCTGGTTCCACGGGACATCACCTGCGCTGAAACGGGCATAGTTATCGAAGGCCAGGACGGTCTTGTCAGATAACGGGTAATAGGCTGAGAACTGAAGCTGTGTGGTATGGAAACGGTGATCGCTACCTAATTCTGGGGAAAAATAGGTATAAACGATCTCAAATGCCTGTCCGTGTCGTGCATTGGGTAAAAAGTCCCGTGTATCATAACTGAAGTGGGCACTTATACCGGAACTCATCACGGAACGGCCACCGACAGACTGGGAAAAATACCGTTTTGCTCCGCTATCCGGATCACTGGCATTGACGGATGAGAAATTCCAACCTAATCCCATATAGGTGGTATTAGCGACACGGTAGAGAAGTCGCGGATGAATAGCAAATTCCTGTGAACGGTATTCCTCTTTGTTACTGTCATTTTTACCGGCACGATAACCTTTACCCCAATAGTAAGTTGGGGTGTTATTCAGTGTACCGGAAACGAATAACCGCCATTGGTCACTGGCAAGAAAATTGTAATTGGTAAAGTTCAGGCCAAACGCGCCAGTAGATGAAGCAAATCCACTGAGTCCTAATGAAGAAGTCTGGCTTATGTGATCTAAATGGTCAGGACGGTACAGGCCAACGACGGCAACACCAATCCCTATCCCCATTTCAGGGGTGTAGAAAGGACCAGGCAATACGCCCCAATCAATTTTTTTGAGGTCATCAAAATGATTACTGCCGCCTAATTCGTTTAACCAACCATCAATTTTTTGCCGGTTAGGCAGGATATCAGCGTGGGCTGATGAAATGGTGAAGATAAGCAGGCTGGCAATGACCAGCCTTTTGAGTGTTGCAAAGCCAAACATTAAAAACGGAACTCACCGGAAATAAAGAAACTGTTTCTGTTGCCAAAACCGACTTCTGACAGAATATTGAAATTACGGGTTATTTCGAAGCGTGCACCAACAGTATTGTTCCACTTATGGGCAAGGTGTTGTTTGACGTCGAACGACATTTCAGGGTCGTTTTCAAGGATTGCTCCAACAAATCCTCCGAGTACTCCTGGCATATTTATATTAGCGACCTTGCCCTTAAAGCGTTGAGTGATATCTTGGTACATGGCTCCAGTCCAAATTTGGATCTTGGTATTTCCCTGCCCTGCCACTAATGGGCTAAAGATGAATTCATAACCAATTCTAGGCGTTATAATGAGAGCTTTGATACCACCGTCTATAATATCTAAATTTGTTTTCGTATAGTTTGCATCTAATGTTGCAAAAAATTGGTTATAACCGCCAGCTAATGTAATACCACCACCATAAGTTTTACCTTTAAAGTCTAAAGTGAAAGGAATATCTTTAAACATAGGCATGCCAGCAAATATCACGTTTTCAATATTAGTTTCAGATGAACCTTTTGTTTTTCCATATACACCGTAAACGTTTAAAAATGGCATAACCCATGTATCTAGCTTAAGCATATGTGATTCAGTGCGTTCACGGGTTTTCCCGGCTACGATTTTAGTCGCTTTTTGTGTGTCGGGATTTTCGGGCATAATAAACCCAATTTGATCCACAATAACGTTCTGGCGCAAATTCATATAACCATAACTAACACCAAACGGTTCAGGCAGGTCGTAGCCTTTTGCGCGTGCGGCATCACCCCAAATTGGCAGAATACGAGATCCCGATTTAGTCGACTGGGATAAGCTACCATCATTATTTGTTTGCTGAACGCCAGATTCAGATACGGTTAATGAAAAAAGTGGGCGCTCACTATCTGCATAGCTGTATGAGGCCGCAAGACATAAAGTAGCAGCTAACAATTTGTTGGTATTAGTTAAGTTCATAAGTGAATTCGCTTCCTAATTTTTGATATTTGACTGTCTGCAAAATGAACATTGAAGACAGAAAAGCGCGTAGACTATCACAGCTCTTTTTGGCAATCATTACCGAATTATGCTCTGTCGATGGAATATCGTACGATTTGGTGTTTTTGTTTGTTTTATCATCAAATCGAATGGATTTTACCTCCTGAATGCATTAATAAAATAAATTAAATAACATTGATATTATTTCTTATGTTAATTTTTATTTCGCTTAATTTAAAACAAAAAGATAGCTTGTAAAGATGATTATTTATATTACGAAACAACAATGAGTCACTATTAAAACAATATCTAATAATATCTCCCTGGTGAACTATTTCCTCATTCAGTCAGAAGTTATATTTATATTTTTATATTTTGTATATTAAAATCATTCATTGAGGTTACGGATAATACTAAATATAACCCTTTGCAATAATAACTTTTATCAACCGAAAAAATTCTACCATTTTAATTGCCTTTAACTCCTCAACACTAATCCTCAGAAGGGGGTTTAAATTTCACTAAACGCAGGCCATCAAAATCTATCGGTTCCCTTCGGTTTTCACCAAAGGTCTGAAAATCAAATCCAGATTCGGTGTTGGTCTGCCATGCCATAACTGCATTTCCATCTTCGGTTAGCTCCGTGATTTGCTGCCAAATCATTTCCCTGATTTTATGGGATATATTCCCCACATAAACCCCTGCCCGTATTTCCAGTAACCAAATAGCCAAACGCCCCCGTAATCGAGGAGGAACAGCTTCTGTTACGACTACCGTCATACTCATCTCTACTGGCTCCTGTGCCCAATGTCACCGATAGAAATGGGTTCGGGAATAGCGGGAGGTTGTGCATCTGTAGGGGGGAGCGGCGGGGAAATTTCGCCCGCCGCAAGTACTTCTTCAATTAAGGGAATAAGGCGTTTCAGAATTTTGTCTGTCCTGAATTTTTCACGACAAGCAATTCTGACTTGTCTGTCAGGAGCAATGCTATTGGTGGCAGCAACTTTAAATGCAATAGGCACGACGGTATCAAACTTTAAGATATCTGCAATATCATAAACAAATGACAAAGGCTTGCCAGTATGGAGAAAACCAATAGCAGGTGCATAACCCGCCGCCAGAATGGCGGCTTCGGTCACTCCATATAGGCATGAGGTTGCTGCACTAATGCAGCGGTTGATGAGATCACCCTTATCCCAATCGGTATGATCGTAATTGCGCCCGTGCCATTTTACGCCATATTGTTTCGCCAATATTTGATAGGTTTTCCTGACGCGGGCACCTTCAATGCCCCGAAGCTGTTCGACATTGCGTTTTTGGGGAGCCGGTTCACCAAAACGTAATTCAAACATTTTGCGGACAACCTTGAGCCTTAAATCTTCATCCAGTGCCAACTTAGCCTGATAAAGCAGCCGGTCTGAACGCGCACCGCCTGGCTGTCCTACGGAATAGAGCCTGACACCGGCTTCTCCCACCCAAATCAGCAATGTTCCGGTGGTAGATGCCAATTTTACCGCAGCATGGCTAATGCGGGTGCCTGGCTCCAGCATAATGCAAGCAAGGGAGCCGACGGGAATATGCATACGTTCGCCGTTGACTTCATCAATCACAACAAACGCATTATCCTTGACATCAATACGTCCCATACCAATAAAGATCATTGAATTCCTGTCCTTGATGGGAATGGGTTTTAATGGAATAAATGCCATTACAGTGCCCTTATCAGCATTAACCCACAACCAAAGGATTTTGCCCTGCCAAATCCTTTCTGGTATTGCTCAAGGAAAAGTTCGCTATCTGACAAAGTGAGCACACCCTGAAAATCTACGCTGGAAAATGCCACCTTCTGGCCAGAGGCTTTAAAGCTGCGATGTTGGGTATAGCGTTCAATATCCGGGGCAAAATCAAAGCGAATTCCCCAATTAGCCAGCCGTTTTTCATCTTGTATCCAGGTTTGGGCGGCCTGCATCATGACTGATTCAATGTCTCCTGAACTACCAGAATGTCTTGCCTGACGCTTGGCATGCATCAATACATCATGGCGAAGCTGTTTGCCTGAATTTTTATTTGTGAGGCAGACAGTGGGATTCGCGCGGAGTTTGAACGCCAGTTTTTGTCCATTATGTAATTGAGGGGCAAAAGACTTGGTCTGAATCTGGAACCGCGAGGAATGGGCTATCGGTGCGGTTGTGGACAACACAAGAAATTCAGGTCTGCCACTTAAGCTCATCTCTTGCCTGAAAAGGAAATTGCGTTCTTCCTGCTCCGTAAACAATTGCCACAAGAGTTGGTGGGAAGCATAGACATCATTTTTCGTCTGTTTACGTGACGGTGTTTGCATAGAGTAAGCAGAAGGGTGCAAGGTGACTTTAGACAGATACATGTGTTCCCTCCACGACTGATAACTGGAACGATAATTGGTGCATCGTGCGTTGCGTAAACTGCCAGCGGCTACGTGATAGTGGTTCATCCCACAGTTGATGAGTCAGGATTGTCGTATCAGGGATCGTGATCTCGTCTTTATCTCCTTCCCAGAAATAACTCACAACATCATGATTACGCTGCCAATAATAGTGATTGGCCTTTTCTGATTGATAAGGCAAGAGAGGAAAAGGCGTATCAAGGGCGGCTTTTAATGACGGAGATTCTGTCAGTTGCGGCATCATCGGAAGTGCAAGAGGGCAGGATTTTCGCCCAAGACTCAGCGTAAAAACGGGTTTTATCAGCGCATCACGCAAGGCAGAAAGGGGGAAGCTGGCCTGTTCGGTCAAGGAAATAGCGATAATCCACACGCCATCAGCAAGATAATCGCGTGAAGACAGTACGGTGTTTAATTTGGATTTATCACGTAACTCACTTTTACGGGTTGGGTGAGACAATTTTTTCTCTTGCGAAGGAACCTGGGAGGTATGGTAATCCCGCATCAATAAACCGGAAACGATCTGTTTGATGGCGATTTTGACACTCTGCTGCAATGCCATAAGTTGTGTTTCATCATCGCGCCGGATGCCCAGTGCTGCACCTAATAACCCCAAAATAGCCGAACGGGTTGGATAAATGCCGGTTGGCCGGTTTTCACCGACCGCTTCTACTCCCCAACTGGCTAGTGCCCCATATAAACGAAAGACCAGGTAAGTCTTCATATTGGCCTCTTTTATTCAGTAACGAATTGAAGTAGCTCAGCAAAACAGCCTTTACCCGTGACGGCATTGATGCTATAGCGCGTGTCAGCACAAGCACCATAAACGTTATCGAAGTTTTCTCTCTGATTTTCTAACGCTTTGATGGCATCGGTTGCTTGATCTTCGCTATCAATGGGTTTTAAGAATGCAACAGACAGGGAGCGAGGCTGATATTCTCCCTTTTCCGCCAACACATAGCTAGCATAGGCGCGGGAGCCGAAACTGTTTTGTTTACCAGATGGGGCGATTTTAATAGCGGCTTCTGTCAGGGCAGCGATGGCTTGATTCGCCAGTGTTTCATTACCTGACAGATTTTCGATTAATAAAGATTTGTTGATGCAGATATAGCTGTAGAACAGAGCAGCCGCAAAGCCAGTTTCGCCAATATGAGCCGAACCGGAATCGCTTTTGCCCGCATTGAGATCGTCAACAGCGGTAAAATAGTCATCTTCCACCGCAACACTGTGAACGCTGATAGCGTGGGCAACCTGACAGGCTGCTTCCACATTATAGGCAGGGCTGGATGCCAGCATACGGCCAAACAATGCAATATCTACGGCGGTTTTTTCTCTGCTCAACAGATTCAGCTCTTCCTTGGTTGGTGCGCGATTTTCGGTGATAAGTTTATCGGCCAATGTAAAGGTAGCCTCTTTTTCTGCCGGGCTGATATGTGCCAGTTGTTCAATTTCCAGAGGGTCATCTTTTTTATTTTTGCCAAACACTTCCGCAATGGCAAAAGCCCATTCAGTTGCTTGCTTCTCTTTGATGCCTCCAGTAAGCAAGCGTTGATAAACCTGAAATCCAAAGCGTTTGGTACGAAAACCAAGGTGCTCTGCGAGGGCATCCTGAAACAGGTCAGAGATCCGCCAGTGACGTTTCAAACTTTGAGAACTAATTCTTAATCTCTCTGCTCCGCCCATTCTGGCGGTTTTAGGGCGTCCGAGATCGTCGCGGTTCAGGTTGGCAGGCGGGTAGGAAGTTAACAGATGTAGCTGAATAAATTGGCTCATTTAAAATTCCTTATTAGATTAAAAGTGGTTAATTATTGGCGTTATTTAGCGGCCTTGTAGTAATCCATCGCCCATTGCACACAGAGGCGTTTATTGGCTCGATATGCTCTTGGCTGGTGGTACTCTCTCAACCATTGTTCAATATCTTTGGCGAGGGATAACACGGAAACTTGGCCTTTCAGTTGTTGTAGGATGCGCCGCAAACGCATAATAAATTCATCGGGTGTCTTGGCTGCCTGCAATTGGGCAAAGCGATGTGTACTGACAATCGGCTTGTCATTTTCGGTTTTGGTGCCTGCGGCAGTTGCCAGATTAGTGGTGGTGTTGGTTTTGACATATACCAGCGTGACGGCAATCATTGCCCATCGCATAACAGTCTGTTGCTGAGCTTCTTTGATAATATCTTCAGGCAAGCTGAACCATAATGCGCGAAAACCTTCGGTTAGCGTTGCTGCCTCAATATCTTGGCAACGCTTTAATTCAGCTTTAAAGAGCGTTGGTGCAGGAGGGATCTCTTTTTTCTTCAATTCTTCGGAGGATAAAAACATGCTTTCCCACCAGCGCAGTAAACGACCTTCACTTAGGTTATTCATTGATAACTTCCTCCTTCTTTTTGTTCTTGGATGATTGGATTTCTATATTGTGCTCTGCCATAAATGACTTGATATCTTTAGAACCCATCAGCCACTTGGTAAGAATTTGTCGCGCCGCGATCTTTTCGATAAGTTTTTCGGGATCGGTATCTTCTGACAGCACGAACTCATCAAAAAGATCAAAGCAGGTATTT
This sequence comes from Xenorhabdus sp. TH1, assembly GCF_037260955.1. Classification (NCBI taxonomy): domain Bacteria; kingdom Pseudomonadati; phylum Pseudomonadota; class Gammaproteobacteria; order Enterobacterales; family Morganellaceae; genus Xenorhabdus; species Xenorhabdus sp. TH1. The sequence goes on along the minus strand of NZ_CP147734.1, from coordinate 3,281,703 downwards.
CTAAGTTGGTAGAGCCAGGTTTTGGCGTCTTCGGTGGAGAGCGAAGATGCTTTATGCTGGCTGCTGACAATCTGTTGAACAGCCTTAAAAAAGGCAGTCTGGGTGCGTTGATAGAAAGTCGCATCAATAAATGACATATCGCCTTTTATTTCATTCGGGCGACGGAACCACGCGTTTTTGATCTGGGTACGACACTGTGTCAATGCATTGGCAGAGAGGTTTTGTAGTGTTTTGACGCGCCGGAAAACGGCATCTTTCTTTTCAATCGGCATGGAAAACAGAGGCAAGGTGGTGGAATACCAACCGCGAGCTTTCATGTTGTCCATATCATAGCCAAAAACCCATAACCGAGGCGTGGAACTTTGTTCATCGGCAAAATAATCATTGATCTGGCTAAAATGGTCGACAACCTGGGCTGCCTGTTGACCCTGTTTATCATCGGAAAACGTCAGGCTATCCCAGATCTTATAGGTCACACCCCCGGGTTGCCCTTTGATAGAAAGGTGCTCTTCATCCGGTTTTTTCGGATTCCACCGATAGGGGGTTAGAGGGTGTTGCCAAGTACCAGAATAATTGTTGCCATAGTTTTGGGTACGATAACCCGAAACGGATGGGTGAGTTGCTTGCCCTGTTAATTGGCAGATGGCGGGCTTATCCTCTATCTCCAGCCGGATCCGCCGTGGCATGCCCCAATACATATGCAGTTCATGGACATTATGTGCGTAAATTTCTGTCCCTGCTTTTTGGCTGTTATGAGTTTTACCCAACCAAGGAAAAACGTCTGGGCTATTGAGATCAGGATCGGGGTAAGGCCAATGTTCCCGATTAATGACATTCAGCCAAAGTTTTTGCCATAGCGAAGCATCCGGTTCTTGTGGCTGAATCAAGGTCGTGAGTGGACCCCCTCCCCGTAACCCGACACGATGTCCAACACCGCCGGCAGGCGCGTTAATCTGTAGTGTGAATAGGGCAATGGCGGCCATTTCGGGGGAAATGACTTCACATTGGCTGCGTTTAATAAAATGATCAGTATTATCCTTCAATGTTTTTTCACCCGGCGATTCAATTAACAATCCTGAAATGCTGGTGGGTTTCCTTTCTGCTAACGAATCAAGATCTTGCATAAACAGAGGACCATGCCCTGTCAGATTAAAAGCATGTTCTACTCGATTAAATGCAGTTTGTAGGTTCGCTTGGGTAGGGGCTTGTTGATAAAACTCATACCATTCGTCTTCATCTTCAGGAGCAAAAGCGGTTTGCAGCAAACCAATTGCCAGCTGGTAAGCGGCGCCCTGAAAATCAGCCCGTGGCAGTACAAAATCGACAACGGTAGGATCGCAGATTGCCGTCAGAGGTCGCTTTTTCTCACTGCCATCTTTCATTCTAAAAGTCAGCCATGCGTCTTTAACGAGGTTCATTACGCCTCCTGCTTAGGATAAAAACCAATGTTGGGATCATAAGTAAAATGCGGGTCACTCTCTGGCAGCCAGATTTGCAGGTATTTGACGGACTTGAATTTATCCTGTAACCGCTCCACGGTTTGAGAAAGGGACTCTGGTATGGGTTGCAGCTTATCGGCAAATTTGTTTTTTGATATTTTGACAATACTTAATTGGACAGGAAATTTTTCATCCTCTACCCACGGTATTAATTCCCCATTTTCAGTCAGTTTGACAAGCAGCACGCTCACCGTTTCGATATCGCTAAATCGGGTGCTGATATCGCTGTCATCGTCATACCAACCACGGGCACTGCGTTTGCTATATTCATAGCGCTGCCATTGCAGGGCTTGTGATCGTGCTGCGGCATCTTTGCTCAGCCCTTCCGCTATGGCTTCGTTATCTTTGTATTTGAGTGCATCAGGGATTTGGTTATCGGCATCTTCACCGTAAACGGCTTCGATCAAGGTTCGCGCCTCAGCAGGCATACGAATCGCTCCCAAGCGCAGAAGTTCGCGTAAGCCAAGCCATAAACGTCCGGCTGAACGATAAACATATTGGGTATTGCGAAAGTCTTTGCTCAGCCAATCCGCTTTGGGTTGATCATCCCATTCTGGGGCGTGGAGATATAATTCAGGCGCAGAGCGGCTATCGGTAATACCTTGCTTGTATTCGCCATTTGCGTTACGAGTATGGCGGTGCAAACGACCAACCCGCTGAATCAAGTCATCAATCGGGCAGATATCAGAGATCATGACATCCGTATCTGCATCAAGGCTTTCCTGAAAGACTTGCGTAGTAATCAGGATCTTGCCTTGCCTATCTTCCCGATTGCTTTCTTTACCAAAGATTGCCAGCACACGATTTTCGATCTTTTTTCGATCATGCAAAATAAAGCGACTGTGGAACAACAGGCAATTTTCCGGTTGAGCCATTTGTGCCTGAATAAGCCGGAAAGCATGGAGTGCATCATCCACTGAATTGCGAACCCAAACCACACATTGCCCATTTTGAGCGGCGTTGAGGGCGATTTGTACACATTCATCCAGATGATTCACCGTTTTTACGGTGACAGTACGGCTGACATCTGGACGACTGTGCAGGGGCGTTTCAACCAATGGAGCTTCTGGATTTAACGTGACATGGGTTGCCAGTGGAAAGGCCGTTTTTTGCAATTTCTGTGGCGGTATGCCGCTGGCAGATAACCAGATATCCACCAGTCGTTGGCGCTGTTTCAAGGAAAGTGTAGCAGTCAGTAATACCACGGAACCACCCTGGTGCAGGTGCAGACTTAATACACTTTCCAGCAATGCAAACATGTATTCATCGGCGGCGTGTACTTCATCAAAGATCAATACCTTGCGATTCAATCCAATCAATCGAAGTGACTGGTATTTTCTCGGTAAAACGGCAAGTAATGCCTGATCGATAGTACCTACCCCCACCGATGCCAATAGGGCTTTTTTATTAGAATCAGCTAACCATCGGTGGCACTGTGCTGTCGCAGTGCTATCGTCTCTGGTGTAATCACTGTCGTTATGTTCAGACGTCAGGATGATGTCACGGAAATTATCATTCATTTCACGTGCACCGTGCGCGAGAACGAGACTAGGTAGTTTGCCGTTTTCTGCATCAAACATATGGTGGTAGTGTTTGGCGATTCGGCCAAACATGGCGTTGGAGGTCGCCATTGTTGGCAGACCAAAATAGAAACCGTCCGCAGCACCGGTTTGCATTAAGCGGTGAGTCAGAGCGAGGGCGGCTTCTGTTTTGCCTGCGCCCGTAACGTCTTCCAGAATAAAAAGCTGTGGGGAGTCATCAATCGGGACTTCTTCCGCCCATTTTTGTAATGGAGTTGGTGAAAATTGGTAGTACTCCTGGATAGAAGTATAAGGCGATATCACGGGAGTGTTATGGATATCAATACCATCTAAGGCGATTTGGGCTTGTTTTTGCGTAAGCTGCCAATATTCCTCCAGCGGAAGGTCTTTGGTTTGATAACGAAAATGATAACAGTCAGAGCCTACCCAGTCCGCCAGCACGACAATACCGGCAAGTTGCCAACTCACTTGTTGTAGTTTGCGCCGCCACTCTTTTGAAAGTAGTTTTGCCAATGGTAGATGAGGTTGAAAAAGTGTCAGAAGATCATGAGTGAATGCCGTTGCATCAATAACATTTTGGGACTCGGTAAAATCGGTAATTGTGTTCCAACTATCGTCATCGATGGGTTTACCATGATGACCAAGCATACACTGCATCAAAACCATTAACGTTTTCAGGGCTTGTTTCTTTTGTTTATCTTCACTGAATTGCAGGCTGTCATCTCCCACTAAAGCCAGCAGTACGTCATCCTGAATTTTTTTCCAAAAAAATAGCCCTAACCGATCATGCCTGAAATGTCTGGAGTCATAGGGGGAGTATTGTTTTGGTTTAATTAGCTCAGTATCTTCTTGGGAATATAATTGCTGAAATGCAGAAGCAAATTTGCCGATATCGTGTAGTACCAGAAAAAAAGAAAATAGATTTTGTAATGATTCTGGTGATAATCCCAAAAAATTTGCGAGATCTTGCGTTAATTTCTTATGTGGCGCCAATAATAATTGACCTACTGCGGCGACATCTAAGCAGTGATAGGCCAGAAGATGATAATTTTCGTTAGAATAGGGATTCGTTTTAGCTTTTCCCCAATATCGTGTGAGGTAATTAAAGTTATTTGTTAAATTATTCATATGCTCTCATGAGTAAATAAAATTATAACTTGCCTATATTAATGGTGTGTCATTAATCTTCTGCATTTTCTATATATTGGCTAAATCGAAGTAAATAACCATCTGGATCTTGAACGAGAAATTCCCTCTGACAGATTGTGGTATCACCTATGCAATAATAATTATCTTCCAGTGGTCGATAAAGTTCGATTTCGTTAATTTTCAGGTTTTCCAGGATTGACATAATGTCATCGACTTCAATTTGAAAATTAATACCACGCCCTAATGGTCTATTAAGTTCTCCGGTATTCCAACCATCGTCATTAAATACTTCCAGCATTAATTGTGCTTCACCTAATCCTAAATAAACAAAATCAGGATTTTCTCGACGAATTAATATTTCGAACCCTAATATTTTTTGATAGAACTCAAGTGAAGCCGCAAAGTTGGTCACGGTAAGTTCTGGTACCATACGATTCCAGTAAGTTATTTCTGTTGCATTATTAGCGTTCAAAGTGTTTTCCTGGGTGATTATATTATTTTAAAATAGCGAACTACTTAAAAAATTAGTTAAATCAACTGTATTAACAACGGATTTGGAGAATTTAACCTATTTTATATTATTTTATCACTAACATTTTATCTTATATGGAATATTGATCACATTCAGGATTATGTGAACAGTTAGTGATGGAAATTCTATAGCATCATAATGAGCTAAATTTTGATGGTTCTCTTTATAGTTATCCTGTAATAGTTTCTGAATGGACTTATCTGATAATGTCTTATATTGATAGGTTTCTTTTCGTGACTTTTTTCGCCAATCATACAATGTACTTTTAGGGATTCCATTTGTTTTAGCGAGGAAAGAAACACTGACGTTATGAGGTGGTAACATTTTTTCTTGGATAGCACGTTTCTGTTCAGGCGAATAATGTTTCATTATTGATGGCCTCTCATGGGGAATTTTATATTCGATTATCGTAAAGAGTAGATCGTATTCATTGCACGTCAAGTTTTAACAACAATTAATCAAAAAAGGAAAGATAATAACTTATAAAAATAAGGATGAGGATCATCAATTTTTCAAATCTTTAAAGTGTATGATTTTGTTATCCAAGTAAGTGTCTATCCCCGTATCTACGGGGAACATAAATTGGAAAATCATAAAAATAAAGATAATAAAGGTTTATCTCCGTACTCACGGGGAAAAGTATTCACATCGCGAAACCGTGATCATTTCTATTTTTCACTTTTCTTAAGACAAATACATTCTTGATGGTTATCTTCACTATGTTTGCCAGAAGCAGTGATTTGAAGTGTAGCAAGTCATCATAATTACGTCTCTATTGTGTTTATGATTTAGTCTCATAATGTAAAAGTTAGCCGGAAGCCCTAAAGAATGTTTCACGTTAACAGATGAGGATAGAGAATGGATCAATGCTAATCCTGTTAGTAAGGAAGTGATTTGATGTACATACCCGACAAAGGAGACATTGTTTCATTGAATTTTGATCCGAACGCAGGGAAGGAAATTATGAAATGCTGCCCTGCATTTGTGATCTCTCGAAAGATGTTTAACGAGCATACCGGATTTGCTGTTGTGGTTCCCATTACCAGTACCGTAAGGGGAATGATGTTAGAAGTCGTCTTACCCAAAGAATTATAGACCTAAGGTGCAATTCTTATCCATAAGGTCAAATTTTTAAGTTAAATTTATTGAGAAAGTGCCTCAAGATATTATCGATAAAGTAACCGAGCCAACTAAGGTTATTATTTCATAATAAGAATTCCCTGACTTACGGGGAACAAAAACTGACCCCCTGCGAGCGACGCGGATATCCCGGTTTATCCCCGTACTCACGGGGAACATAAACGAGAAAAAAATTCAATACTGGAAAAAATCGGTTTATCCCCGTACTCACGGGGAACACCTGTATTACATCCTGAGACAAAAAGCGTTTTCCGGTTTATCCCCGTACTCACGGGGAACACGACGCTCAATGAACTCTGAGATTATTGCGGCGCGGTTTATCCCCGTACTTACGGGGAACACAAATGCCTTGTGTCCCCATAAATCAGGATTTTCGGTTTATCCCCGTACTCACGGGGAACACGATATTGAAACATCTAACAGCCAGTTGGCCGACGGTTTATCCCCGTACTCACGGGGAACACAACGACATCATCACTCTCATCCGCAAAGACGGCGGTTTATCCCCGTACTCACGGGGAACACTCCCAACAGAGAAGCGGGATGTGATTCCATGCCGGTTTATCCCCGTACTCACGGGGAACACATTAAAAACATTCACATCCATAATGGTGTATGCGGTTTATCCCCGTACTCACGGGGAACACTCATCATAATGCCGCACGACGGAATGCGCTTCTGGTTTATCCCCGTACTCACGGGGAACACCGATAACCGTAATACAATCGGTCAGGCTCTAACGGTTTATCCCCGTACTCACGGGGAACACGGTGGGATAATCCCCGTGAACGCGGAACATTGCGGTTTATCCCCGTACTCACGGGGAACACCGGTGGGTAGGTAAATTCTTCCCCTTGATATCCGGTTTATCCCCGTACTCACGGGGAACACGCCGGAGGTGGTAGTGGTTTCAGGCACTGGACACGGTTTATCCCCGTACTCACGGGGAACACGAAAATAAACCCTAACCCATCAGTAAATAATAACGGTTTATCCCCGTACTCACGGGGAACACCAATTTAAGTTTCGAAATTTGATCTACAATTACGGTTTATCCCCGTACTCACGGGGAACACGCGGATTATCACCAAAAAACATTTGAAGAATACGGTTTATCCCCGTACTCACGGGGAACACCTGTAACGTGATGCGGTGACGCAGTCGTCCTGCGGTTTATCCCCGTACTCACGGGGAACACTCTAGTACCGTTCGCGATGGCAGAGCAACAGACGGTTTATCCCCGTACTCACGGGGAACACTCTTCGGGGATTAAATGGTCAGACATTGAATCCGGTTTATCCCCGTACTCACGGGGAACACCACCTGTCTCGTTGCTTGATGGTCGCTCTTAACGGTTTATCCCCGTACTCACGGGGAACACTTTCGTAATGTACTCCCCAGCCTGATCGCCGCCGGTTTATCCCCGTACTCACGGGGAACACCAATTAAATCAACAAGTCAAACAATTTGACTCCGGTTTATCCCCGTACTCACGGGGAACACCAATAAGACGAGGGTTTCCAGCGGATCAATGCCGGTTTATCCCCGTACTCACGGGGAACACATCACTATCACGCATTATGCTGTCTCCGCTGTCGGTTTATCCCCGTACTCACGGGGAACACAGTGAAGAAAATTGCCAAGGTACTTCTAGTCCCGGTTTATCCCCGTACTCACGGGGAACACGCTTCCTCCATCGTATCGAAACAATCGAGAAACGGTTTATCCCCGTACTCACGGGGAACACGAATGCGTTCCAGTACTTTGACATTATCAATGCGGTTTATCCCCGTACTCACGGGGAACACATGAACACGCCTAATGATGAGAAAATCTATGCCGGTTTATCCCCGTACTCACGGGGAACACGGTGGCATCAAGCGATAAGATCCCCGTTACGCCGGTTTATCCCCGTACTCACGGGGAACACTATGTGCTGGATTATCTGGTCTTCGGCAATGCCGGTTTATCCCCGTACTCACGGGGAACACCTACCGATTTATTGTTAATCATAAATCACCTCCGGTTTATCCCCGTACTCACGGGGAACACTCTAATTTTATCCATCTGTTTTATAAAATCTTTTTAGGACCGAAAAATTCTACCATTTTTTTAGCCTATAAAGTCAGCCAAATTTTTCCTTTCATTTTTATGATTTACCATCTGTAATGTAGATCGCATTTAATTCATATTTTTAACTCTTATTTATCAATTTATGAGATTTCCGTCACAACAATAACAAAATGAGAGTTGCATTAATTTAATGGTAAAGAAAATAAGGTCATGAAAACTGTTCTATTGTGTGTTGAACGATGGGGAGATTCATTAGAATGCTGGTTGTTGTGTACGCAGCCGGAAACTGAAGAGTAGGAGTAGCGGTATTGGCTAACCCGGTGAGATCATTTTTTAAGTCTGCTGGAATATTTACTCAAACGCGCGTAAGCCATCACAATTTCAGCAATTACTGCTGAACAAGATGCGAGTATATTGGCATTTTTCACCAGAAAGCGTGTTGTAATGCTGTATAAATATGTTAAAACCGCAAGTTATTCCTCTGTACCTATCAATAACTGATCTTGCACTATACTGAAAATGAAGAAAAAACGCCCAGCTTTACAAGATGTTGCCGACCTCGTTGGGGTCACAAAAATGACGGTCAGCCGTTTTTTACGCAATCCCGATCAGGTTTCTGAAGCGTTGGGAAAACGAATAGCGGAAGCGGTGGAGCAACTCGGTTATATCCCCAACCGCGTACCCGATATTCTTTCCAATTCCACCAGTCGTGCAATAGGTGTTTTGCTTCCTTCTTTGACCAATCAGGTCTTCGCTGAAGTTATTCGTGGTATCGAGAATGTGACTGATCGCAATGGATATCAAACCATGCTCGCCCACTATGGCTATTCTGCCCAGAAAGAAGAAGAACGTTTGCTCTCCCTGCTTGCTTACAATATTGATGGTCTGATTCTGGCTGAACGCACGCATACCCCCAAAACGTTAAAGGTGTTGCAAACAGTAGGTATACCCGTGGTCGAATTGATGGACAGTGTATCGCCTTGCCTTGATATTGCAGTAGGAATCGATAATTTTGCAGCAGCTCGTCAGATGACGATGGCGATGATCGAACGCGGCTGCAAAAACATTATTTATCTCGGTGCACGGCAGGATGAACGAACGATGATCCGTTTGCAAGGGTTTGAAATGGCAATGTTTAATGCTGGGCTACAACCGAGAAAAATGATGACACCAGTTAGCTCTTCCTATTCATTAGGCGCGCAGCTTTTGCAGGAATCCTGTCAGAAATATACCGAAATTGATGGCCTGTTTTGTACGAATGATGATATCGCCATCGGAGCAATTTTCGAGTGCCAACGACAGGGGATCAAAGTACCGGAAGAGATTGCGATAGCTGGTTTTCATGGTCATGATGTCGGCCAGGTAATGACTCCCAAACTTGCCAGTGTACTGACACCTCGTGACTTAATGGGACGCAAGGCGGCAGAATCTTTGCTTGCTCGTTTGAGAGGGGAGAAACTGAAACAAACTTTGATCGATGTTGGGTTTACTCTTTCATTGGGTGAAAGTGTTTAATTTTTGTAGCTCAAAATGATGCTTTCCCATTTTCAATTGCGATAAGCCTCACATTTTCCTTTTTTGATGATCCTGTTTGATTGCTTATTATCCTGCTCTGTTGGTAATGTTACCGGTAATAAGTTACCGGTAACAAAAACGTGTAATATTCATCTGCTAATTTTTAATATAAATCAAATACATACAAGAAGTAAGATTTGTGTAAAGGAGTTTGATATGAGTGATACCCAACAACCAAACCATGTTTTTGTATTGATGGGGGTATCCGGCAGTGGTAAGTCCGCAGTTGCCAGTGGTGTTGCCCGTAAACTAGGGGCTGCATTTCTGGATGGGGACTTCCTTCATCCCCGTGCCAATATTACAAAAATGGCACAAGGCCACGCTTTGAATGATGATGATCGCAGGCCATGGTTGAAAGCACTCAATGACGCCATTTTTGCCATGCAGCGTACCAACCCTATCTCCCTGCTCGTGTGTTCTGCCTTGAAAAAAAGCTATCGGGATATGTTACGTGATGGCAATCAAAATCTGTCGTTTCTCTATATGAAAGGGGAGCTTGATTTAATCGAAGGCCGCCTGAAAGCACGAAAGGGACATTTCTTCAAGCCACAAATGCTCATCTCTCAATTTGAGACATTGGAAGAGCCGACCGGTGATGAAAAAGATGTCCATCACATTGATATCAAACCTGATCTTGATGAAGTCATCAAAAATGCGATTAAAGCTATTGACCATATCCAATCTATTAACCGTATTAGTGAGGGATGTTCATGAGTACTGTAACTCTGGTTCTGACAGCTGTCGGTTCTGTTCTCTTATTATTGTTTTTGGTGATGAAAGCCAGGTTACATGCTTTTATTGCCTTGATGATGGTTTCCGTGGGGGCAGGAATTTTTTCTGGTATGCCACTGGAGAAAATCACCCAGACAATGCAGGACGGCATGGCGGGCACTTTGGGTTTTCTTGCCATTGTTGTGGCTCTTGGCGCAATGTTTGGCAAGATCTTGCATGAAACGGGAGCCCTTGACCAGATTGCCGTAAAACTATTGGGTAGCTTTGGTGAAAAGCGGGCTAACTATGCATTGGGTGTTGCCGGACTTGTCTGTGCATTACCTCTGTTTTTTGATGTGGCGGTTGTGTTATTGATTGGCGTGGTATTTGCCGTTGCGCGTCGTACCAATGGCAATGTCGTGAAACTGGCGATTCCATTGTTCGCAGGTGTTGCGGCGGCGGCCGCATTTTTGGTTCCGGGGCCAGTGCCAATGATGCTGGCTTCCCAGATGGGAGCCGATTTTGGCTGGATGATATTGATTGGCCTGAGTGCCGCCATTCCCGGCATGTTATTGGCTGGCCCGATATACGGTAATTTTATCAGCAAATATGTGACACTGGATTTACCCAAAGATCTAGGGACACCAAGTATTGGCAAAGGTCAGATGCCTTCCTTTGCCTTCAGCTTGGCATTGGTATTATTCCCATTGATACTGGTGGGCTTGAAAACTATTGGTGCCCGTTTTGTTGATCAGCAATCAACGCTATATCATTGGCTGGAATTTCTTGGTCATCCTTTCATTGCAATTTTGCTTGCCTGCCTGGTGGCGATTTACGGGCTGGCGATCCGTCGTGGTATGAGCAAAGAGAAAGTTATGGAGGTCTGCTCTGCGGCGATTCAACCTGCGGGAATTATTCTGCTGGTGACAGGTGCAGGGGGTGTATTCAAACAAGTGCTGGTGGATTCAGGTGTTGGGCCAGCATTGGGTAATGCGTTGGTCGGTGCCGGCCTGCCAATCGCGTTGGCGTGTTTTATTTTGTCGGGAGCCGTGCGTGTGATTCAAGGTTCGGCAACTGTCGCATGTTTGACCACGGTAGGATTGGTTCTGCCAGTGATTGGCGAGTTAGGTTATTCCGGTGCGCAAATGGCCGCGTTGTCAGTATGTATTGCCGGTGGCTCTTTGGTTCTTAGCCATGTGAACGATTCTGGTTTCTGGCTGTTCGGTAAGTTTACTGGTGCGACAGAAGCACAAACCCTAAAAACTTGGACGGTAATGGAAACTATTCTCGGCACAACCGGTGCGATGGTTGGTATGATCTATTTCGCTATGTTGTGATGAAGCCTTTTTAAGCGATTTTTCATGGCACCTTATCCATCATAAGGTGCTGTTTTACACGATTCCCCGTGTTATCCACGTTCATTAGCTGCTAAATAAATCTTATTTCCTGCTCGCTTACCAACCGCAATCACTAATATACCAATCGCTTTTCAAGATGCGTTTTATATCTCCCGCTACGCAGGGAGATTGGTATAACCGCTTTATTTAAAAACTGTTACGACTTACATAGGGCACTTTAATTATTCAATCAATGCCATAAACTGTGTATAAAGCGCTTCAGCACTGTGTTCATAACCGGTAGCGGAGAGGTGAATGTAATCAGGACGTGCGAGGTTTTGCTGTTCCCATCCTCTGATCGAACATGGTCCCCCCATATATTCCCGCCAATCCCAAAACAGGGTGTGCTGTTGTTTGGCAACGGTTTGTTGGATCTGAATCACATGATCAAGCAAGGCAGGTTGCTGCTCTTCACAGCTTGCCGCAGTTTTATTTTTTAGCGAATCATTCGGCCCAATCAGCAGGATAACGGCTTGCGGTATGGCTCTGCGGATCTCTTGTATTTTAGCTGTTAAATTCTTCTGATAAGCAACTAAATCCAGTGAATCGTTAAAGGCTTCATTGGTGCCATAGGCGAGAAAGATCATATCCGGTTCCATCTGTGCCAGCGTATCAACCCATTGCGGTTGCCATTTGTCTAGCATATTAATAGTGGCGCCATTAATCCCCAATGCAGATAACATAACGCCAGGGGTTCGACGTTTTATCAGCCAGCCGCCGATTTTCAATTGTGTATCCTGTGGATAGAGATTGATGGGGAAACTGACGCTCTGTTCTGGTGAGAAATGCCATTCACTTTGTGTTGCGGGTAACTCTATGGTGGTAAATGGCATTTTGATTTGAGTCGCTGTATGGGATTGATAGAGTGTACTCAACCAGTATTCGCCACGAGCAGAGGAAGACTTGATTTGTATCGCACTCCGGGCACTTTCGGGAATGACGATAAACCCACCCAATGGATAATCCGCCCGATTTTCCTTGCGGCTGCTTGAAAGCCACCAACCGGTTTTATCCTCAGAGAATTGTATTAAGGCGTTACGTTGACCAGGAATGCTCATTGGAGGAATAAAACCTGGCCCTGCGTCACCATAATGATTCTGTAATAAACTGCGCAACTTACCGGTAAAGAAATCGGCAGCCGTGTGTGAATCACCTAATTGTACAAAATGGAGTTGGCGAGTATCGCTGTGACGTAATTTATCTGTTAATAGCGCGAAATTGGGATCACCAAAATTCGTCAATTGTTGTTGACGATGTATGTGTGTTTGTCCCGATGCAGGTTTGGATTTTTCTCCTTGGCACGATAATAGGCTGATTGAGAGCGCGATAGTTAGACCTGCATCCACTATCCGATAAAATCCACGGAATATGCTAGATGGTTGCATTTTCTTTAATTGGCTCCTGAGTAAATATGATCAATGAATAGAGATAATCCGCGATGGTTTGTTGCCCTTTCAAACTGAAGTGAATACCGTCTCCGCTGCGGAGTTTGATGGTGTTGCTGCCATCGCCAATATAGTCTGAATAATTATCTGACTGATATTTGAATATATTATTAACCGAAACATAGATCTCCCCCTTTTTTTCTACTTCAGTTTGATACAATTTATTGAGGTAAGACATCCCGTTGGAAAGTTTTTTCTGGCGCATATTCGGTGGTCCAACCCAAATAACATCAGCCTGATGTTGGCGAGCGTCATTTAAGATGGACTCAATTCTTTGGCGATAAAGATCCTCCCAGTTTTCACTGGCGAATCTCAAATAAGGGCCTCCGTGTCCTGAAGGAATATCCCATGGATCATTTGGACCTAAAAATATCATTACCAACTTAATGTCAGGATGAGTCTTCAATGCATCGCTAATCGTTTTTGGCCAATCAAAGAAACCAGGATAAGACAACCCTGTACTTTGTTTACTTAAGTTAATACTGGAAATGCCATATTGCTGAAAAAGTCGACGTTTTAAATGTGGGGCCACGCCCTGCATCATTGAATCACCGGCAAATAACACCTTATCTTTTATGCCCAAACTAACATGGGTTTTCTGGGCAATGTCAACAATCGGATTTTCTACTGAACTATTTGACGGTAAAGAAGGCTGAACGAGTTTAATATTTTTGTTCAGTAGTTCAGGAAAGTTGAGAGAGAGATTTTCGATCGGATAGACGTAACCTCCCAGAAAACGTAATCCAACCTGAAAATCAGAGGGAAGTACTGTCTGCCGGTTATCAATATTCATGGCTGACGACGGGGTATTCTGATATTTGCCCTGTGCATGTGCTATAAAAATTTTACTGGCAGCAATGGCTCCTTGCTGCACATTATTCCCCAAATCCCACCAGGGTTCTCCTTTGAGAAATGTCCAGGGACTATTGCGGTGATATTTCTGTTGCCAGAAATTATCTAACGATCCTTGATTAAGCCAAATTAACATTAAGCTGGTTAATGTCACGGTACAAATCACTTGTCCGACTGTTTTCAGATTAGATTTAAATTCAGAAGTTGGCATAGATAAATCCTGGCATTCCTGAAGGTGACAAAATAAATACTAAAGTAAGGATTAAGGCTAAGGGAATGGGGTAATAAACCCAAGAAATCAAACAATAATTTTTTTCAATTTTGTTTCTAAAATTCACTAACCAGGGATAGATAATAAAAAATCCCCAGAAAGTCATTAATAGATAACTGCTGGATAATAGGGATGCAAATGTTTCGCCTGAGAACAGTTGATTTAATACTGTTAGTGCATCATGAAATGTCGGACAACGGAAAAAAATCCATGCGAAGCAAACAAAGTGGAATGTCACCACACGAGATAGAAATAATGCAATCGGACTTTTGGTTTGTGGTTCCCCCGGTTTCTTTGACACAGGGAGCAGGGAATTTTTAATATTTTGTAGAATTAATCCCAATCCATGAATGGCACCCCAGATAATAAAACTAAGACCGGCACCATGCCATAGACCAGAAATGACCATAGCGGTGAACATATTCAGGTTCTTACGGAATATGCCTTTTTTGTTACCACCTAATGGAATGTAGACATAATCACGGATAAATGTTGACAGGCTGATATGCCAGCGTCGCCAAAATATCTGTAAGTTCTCAGCCAGATAAGGGGCATCAAAATTGCGTGGCAATTTGTAGCCCAATAATAAGGCGATACCTGTGACAAGATCGGTATAGCCGGAAAAATTAAAGTAGATATTCCAGGCATAAGCATAAATTGCTACAAGGATTTGCCCCGCATGATGGCTGATTGGATCTTCAAAAACGGGATTCACAAGATATTCAGAGAGCGTCGAACTGAGCAAAAAGAGTTTTGTGATGGCGAGAGCAATCAATAATAGCGCCTTCAATGGTTCCAACACCATTCTGGATTTTGCTTGAATCTGTGGCAGAAAATCTTTGGCTCGATTAATCGGTCCGGCGACAATGCAGGGAAAAAAGCAAAGATACAAAATGACATCAGGCAATGGGGCTGCCGGTAGCTCTTTTTTGCATACTGATACAACATAGCTGACCGAATGGAATGCATAGAATGACAGGCCTAGCGGCATTAGCAATTCAAGGACAGGGAGTTCCATGTTGATCCCAATATTAGCCAATACTTGTTGAATCGATTCCTGAAAGAAAGAGTAATATTTGAAAACAGTGAAACAGCCAAAGATCCCGAATGCTAGTAGAGTGAATATGACTTTGTTGGATAAATAACGACTAATAATATTTGTCAAAAAGTAAATAAACAGGGTATAGGCGAATAAAATATAGGCGAACTTTGCTGCAAAAGAGAATGCAAATAAATAACTCGCTAAAATTAACACGCCATTCTGTAACCTGGGCGCTTTTTGTAAAAGCCAATAGACAACCAGCAGAATAACAAACGATCCAAGGAACTCAAAAGAGAAGAAATTCATATTAGGCTCTGGTTAACCATTTATCGTTGGGAGAAAGAATATAATTCTGGCCTGCATTATAGTATGGAATTTGCCGATGTTTATAGTAGATAATATAGGGATAGATTATAAAAAAATAATCCACTTTGTAATTAATACAAAGTGGATTGTTGAGATAGAGTTATTGGATAGCCAATTCCTGAGCCTGTGAAATCAGCTTTTTGTTGCCATTAAATACGCGATGTAAATAGCGGTTATAGTCAGAGCCAAGTTCAGAATAACCATTGAGATTATCAATCAGCTTACCCGTATTCAGTGGCTTCTGTGTTGTTCTCTGCTTTGCGCGTGAAGAACGTAATGACTCATAAGCACGATGCGTATTCAGGTTTTTCATATAGGCAATGACGGATGCATCAATGGTAGGATAGACGGAATAACCTTTGATTTTTCCTTTCATTTTGCCACAAGCGCTACAACGCATTCCGAACAGATTATTATTTTTTTTGGCTAATTCTGACGTTCCCCAACCTGATTCGGCTGCTGCTTGAGTCGCAACAAAATGGGTGGGAATAATGTCAACTCGACTTAATAACTTGTTCCAATTGACCTGTTTTGGCGAATTGCAGGTCATTTTGTAATCCATGCAGATCTTTTTCAATTGATTACTATCCTGTACAGACCAATGATGATTCTTTTGGCGTGACAGGAGCCATTTGCGGTCTTGCATAATCTTTTGATTATGTTGATCAATCACAGGGACAATAATATTTAAAAACGCTTTCTTCCGAGGTGTACCTGAAGGGTATTGTCGCAAATCAGGCAAATTTACTTGCATGCCATTGTGAGAATACTCTTGCACTTTTGAGGTACTGGTCGAGGCATGGCTCAGACCGGTAAAGATTAATGAGATAAAGAAAGCGAAGACCGCACTTGTCCTCATCATTAGAGAGGGCATTGCTTCTCCTCTTTTTATTACTCTGGGTAAAAATCCGACGAATATTAGCAGAGCAAACAATATATGGCTACTGTTATTCGTCATTCATAAGTTTCATTTCTGTAATGAATATTAGCACCCTACTGACAAATATCTATATTTTTTACTTTTTATAGTAAATTAATGTAATAAATATTATGATTTTATCGGGTAAACAGGGTTATCTATGTCATATTTTATGATGTTATATTGCCTGTTTATGTAACTTGATTTAATGAATTGTCTTTATTTAACTATATGTTATTAATTAAATATTTTCAATTTTCATTTGACTCTCGTTAGTATGTGAATTTTTGCTTTGTTGGAGTTACTGTAAATTATTTTATTGTTTATGTTTTTTTATCTATTTTTCTGGCTGATTTTGAGTTTTTTATCTGAATTTTAGTATGAGAAGTTGAAGTTTATAAAATATAAAAGGCAATGTTTTCTTGTTCAAGAAAATATGACTATTAACACCATAATGGTGAAATTATTTCTGATTGGGGAATCAATTTTCTCTTATTTTTCGCATGATAATTGAATAAGTTAATGGAAAATATTCAAAAAATTAGGGAGCCGAAGCTCCCTAATTGTGCATGATGAAAAATCAACAAAACATTACAGCCATTTAGCGACACCACCGTGGCGAGAACATGCTCCTTTACGGGATTTACTCTTGCTATAGCTACCATCTTTACAAAGAGCCGTATTAGCGCTTTTTTTGACTGAGCTCTTTTTATTTTTCTTCTTTGATATTTTGGAATTTTTTACCTTTTTGGTAACTTTTTTCTCTAATGAACTAGCTTTGTTTTTGGCTGATTTAACATTTTGTTCTACTGCCGTTGCTGTTTTTGAGGCGGCTTCGGCTGAGGTTGATACCGCTGGCGCTGCAAGTGTTACACTTGAAAACAACACCAGTAATGCTGCAACTGATAACTTCAAGCTTTTCATCATATAGTTCCTCTGATTAGAGTACTGAAACTCGAAATCTACTCTTGCAGTTTGGAGTATAGTTTTGAATATTGTGATTGCAAATTTCACATAGAGAGTAAAAAAATAACGCAAATAGAATATGGGATGGCATTGTGAACAAAGTAACGATCATTACTGGTGGTTCCCGTGGTATCGGCAAGGCCACGGCAATTTACTTGGCGAAACAAGGGCATCATATCTGCATTGGCTATCGTAACCGTGAAGACAGTGCTTATGAAGTGGTGGAGATGATCCGTACCCTTGGGCAGTCAGCAATTGCGGTTCAGGTGGATATTGCGGATGAAAAGCAAGTGATAGCATTGTTCCAGAGGGCAGAAAAAGAGTTGGGATATATTTCTGGGTTAGTGAATAATGCCGGGATCTTAAAGCCTCAAGCTACCATTGAACAGTTGACGGCAGGGCGGTTAAATGAAATTTTTGCCACTAATGTCACTGGTGCCTTTCTCTGTGCGCGTGAAGCGGTTAAAAGAATGGCTTTGCGTCACGGTGGACAAGGTGGCGTCATTGTCAATGTTTCATCCGCTGCTGCTCGACTGGGTTCTCCCCATGAATACGTTGATTATGCGGCATCAAAAGGAGCCATTGATACGTTGACAATGGGGTTGGCGCAAGAGGTGGCTGCGCAGGGGATCAGGGTCAATGCTGTGCGCCCTGGATTCATCTATACTGAAATGCATGCCGATGGTGGCGAGCCTGAACGCGTTGAAAGGATCAAAAATTCCCTGCCTATGAAACGGGGTGGACAACCGGAAGAAGTTGCTCAGGCCATTGCATGGCTGCTATCTGATGAATCGTCGTATGTTACAGGCAATTTTATTGATTTGGCCGGTGGAAAATAGTCTATATACCCATCTCACTTCAAGATGCATATTGTTTCTCCCCACTTCGCGGGGAGAAACAATGAATTATGTTGTCTTATAATGAGCAACTTGAAAGGTAACGTGTATAGAGTTCAAAGTGTCATTTAAATAAGGTAGTATTTAATATCAGATAATATAAAAGCCGGAATTTTTCTTAATATTTCTTTCCGGCTAATGAATGGAAAGCTATTTTTGTAGTGACAATTGATTTTAAGCGAATATTTCCATCAGTTTCGGTTTTAGAGTAATCTTATCAGGTTGTATTTCAATGCTAATAGGTTGTTCCACTAAATTGCTGAGGGTTAGCCAGTCTCCAGCAATGTAAAGTGCACCATTTTCACGAATATTGTCAATTCCTTGGTATGGGTTATTTTCCACTTCGTTAATTAAACTGGCTAAATCTGTGTGAGGATCAACAAGAGAAATAATAACGCCATTGGAAAACTGTGAGATATGAAATAATTCATTTGCGGTAAATCCAGCTTCGCTGAGTACACTGCCATTCAGTATTAATTCAGGGAAGCCAATGTCAGAATAGCGAAATGAAACATGAAGGCTCATTTGGGCGTTCCTTGTGTTATGGATATACTGCGATACTCTATCAATACTTCGCCCGCACTGCACCGCGAATTCATACGTGTTTTTCATCTAAATAGTATTCGTTGTTAATAATCGATATCTACCCTAGCGGTTAGCTGGCTAATATGCCATCGGTAATGTTGCTCTTTGCGAAGCAACTCGCAAAAAATGACTGGATATTTATCCATTTTGAAATGTATCTCTGAAGTTAGGACAAAAAGTAACGCGATAAATAATTATGTGATTTTCTGTGTTATTAAAGTAATGAATAAAGTATTTTGGTTTGTGGTTTCTTTGATAGATTATATCTTTTATCCCATGCTTATTTATAAACATTGACATTATATATTGTGAAAATGCCAACGCATTTTTAATGGAAATTTTAAAATGAAGTGTATTACGAAACTTTTTAGAATTAAAATGGTGGATATATCCATAGGGTAATCTCTATTCCCAATGTTCAATTTCCGGTTCAAACTTTGATCAATGAATTGTAAAAAATAGGCAAGATAACAAAAAAGCCCTGCCGATATTATCAAGCAGGGCTTTAATTTCAGTGTATTGAATTCAAGGCTTACACTGAAATGCTACATTCAAATTAAGCAGCATTAATACCATACTGGGCACAAACAGAAGCCAAACCACCCGCATAACCTTGGCCTACTGCGCGGAATTTCCATTCTGCATTGTGGCGATACAATTCACCGAACAGCATAGCGGTTTCGGTAGATGCATCTTCAGTCAGATCGTAGCGTGCCACTTCAACTTGTGTATCATCGTTAACCAAACGAATGAAGGCACCGGAAACTTGGCCGAAGCTCTGGCGACGAGCTTGTGCTTCGTGGATAGTCACTACAAACACCACTTTTTCTACATCAGCAGGAACTTGATCCAGTTTGATTTTCAGTGATTCGTCATCACCATCCCCTTCACCGGTACGGTTGTCGCCAGTGTGCATGATGGAGCCGTCAGACGATTTTAGATTGTTGTAGAAAATGAAATCTGCATCACCACGTACCTTGCCGTTTGCTGCCAGCAGGAAAGCTGAGGCATCAAGGTCAAAATCTTGTCCATCAGTTGCACGAGCATCCCAGCCGAGACCGATCAGAACGTTTTTCATGCTTGGCGCTTCTTTGCTCAGAGAAACATTACCGCCTTTAGAAAGAGATACACCCATTGTTATTTCCTCACTTATTACGTCGTATTAGTTATCTAGATTTTACGGAGTTAGCGTGCATTTTCTTTTTGTGGGAACAGCAGGCTGGCAAGAATACCGGCTGCCAGTACGCCAATCACCACAAATAAGCTACTTGTAGCTGAAATTGAATAACCGTGGTGGAATATATGCTCGGAAGCATTTAAACCCAGTTTGATGGCAATAAAGAACAGTAAAACGATCACTGCCTTTTCCAAATGCACCAGATACTTTTTCAATGCTTCAAGCACAAAGTAGAGCGTGCGCAGACCCAAGATAGCAAACATCATGGCGCTGTACACAATTAATGGTTCCCGACTGACTGCAATCACCGCGGGTACAGAGTCAAAGGCAAACATCACGTCAGACAGTTCGACTACTGCCAGGCACAGCATCAGTGGCGTAGCATAAAGTGCAGCTTTGCCCGCCCGACCGACTTTCACATCGGCGTTTTCTGGTTTAGCCAATTCCTGATCCACTTCTTTTTGGTTCAGTACAAAAGCATGGCCACGCAGTTTCGGCCAGATCGGGAAGAAACGCTTCACCAGACGGTAGGCAAGGTGCTGTGAATAGTCTTCTATTTCATCGTCATCATCACCGCTTTTCAGCATCATGACCGCTGTCCAGCCAACGATAACCGCAAATATGATTTCAACCCACGGCCCAAGCGCCAGCAGGCTTGTCCCAATGGCAACGAAAATACCACGGAAGACAATCGCGCCGATAATGCCCCAATACAGAACCCGGTGGCGATAGCGATCTGGGACAGCGAACCAGGAGAAAATCGCCATGATGACAAACAGGTTATCGACGGAAAGGACTTTTTCCAGCGCATAGCCCGTGACAAACAGACTCGCAGCTTCTGCTCCGTGATGGACATAGAGGAAGCCTGCGAAAACAAAGGCAATTGCGATCCAGAAAATAGACCACAGGGCGGCACTGCGCAGCGAAATCGGCTTATCATGACGATGCATAAAGAGGTCGATAAAGAGCGCACCAACCGACAGAATAATAAATACAGCAACGGTTTCCATCGGAAAACCAATGTGCGTGGATACCATGAAGTAAGCCTCTTAAATATCTGCGATTACAGTTCGAAATCAGCCGGTGCAAAGCCAAGGGCTAAGCAAATTTCACGGGCAGCCTGTTTTTCGTTGTTATCAAAGTCACCATCACTCTTGGCGACGGCAATTCCGACGCGCAAAGCAAGTTGTGCCGCTTCTGGCTGCTGTTTCAGAGCCATAATGAATTTCATGGCTTCACCTTTGCCAATGTCAGCATCAAACTCGTAGCTGCTAACCAGTTTGTTAAAGAATTCGATAATCTCAGCGGTATCGAACACTTTCAGTTCAGGAGAGTTTTTGATGAACCCGATCATTTTTTGCTTTTCTTCTGAGCTAACACCGTCACTTGCCATGGCAACGTGTGCACATACTGCTACCGTACCTTCCATGAACTTTCTGTTCTTGAAGCGACTAACTTGGGTGGTGAGTTCTTCGCGGCCTGCGTTGAACGCTGATTTGATTTTGTTTAAAAAGGACATCAGTCCCTCCGCTTATTGGTAAAATAGAGAGTTATTTCTTGCCGGCAGTCCAGCTAAAACCCCAGCCAAATGCCCTGTCCATCTCTTTATGCCCGCTAAAGTATTGATTGATTCGTTCTGCTTTGATAGCGCCGTTTTCATTGACAAGGCGGGCAATGGCACACATGCCTTTGTGGTTGTTGCCTTCTGTCATCCGCGTTTCAATTGGGGGCTGGTCAGGGACATAAATTGTGACTATACCGTCGGTTTTGTCCCAGCTCGGCACGCCCTCGTAGATAAAGGCGTAGATCAAAACTTCACGGATGTTTTTCCATTCAAACCCATTGACGTGGAGCCATTCACCATCACGAACTTGACCGGTACGATCATCCCCTTGTAATTCTACATACGGTTCATAACGGTATTTGCCAAAGCGATTCCCCAGTGCTTGTATAACGTCTTTCTCTCCATCTTGCAGTCTAACGAATGCACCGAGATCCAAATCCACGTTTTTGTTTGCACCGAACATGCCTTGCAATAGACCTCTTGAGGAGGAAGAGGCATTTTGACTCCAGTTCAGATTGATGCGAATTTCACCGTAGTTGTCACGTTTGTTAAGGCTGATAGTCGGTTTTTCTTTGGTCAGAGAAACCTTACTCAAACTAACGGGATTTGGTGCTGGCTCATCATCAATAATATCTACGCCAAAATGTTCAGCCAGTGGCTTGAGACCGCCATTAAAACCTTGGGCAATAAAACGGAATTTCCATTCACCGTTGCGGCGATACAGTTCGCCGAGGATCAAGGCAGCCTCTGGACGGCCTTGTACTTCAACATTCCCCTGTAAAATCACGTTGCTGTTCAGTTCAACCTGAATGGAAAGGTTGCGCAGATTGGAAATCGTTTGGTTACCGTCGCAAGTCGCGGTGAATGCGACTTTCTGGACATCCTGGCCCAAGGCAGGCAAGTTGACATTGAATGAGGTATTGATATTGCCGCCAGTCAGGTGGATGGTGTTGTCGTCATTGATCGGTTGACCGTAGAACACCATATCTGGATCGCCTTTCACTTTACCATCGGCATACAGACGGAAAGCAGAAACATCAACGGCTGAACCCGATAGCACCCGCACAGTCAGCGTTTGATTGGGAACAGAGGCGTTGCCCCCAGGTGTCAGATTCATTAGTGCACCACCGTCTCAACGATCTGTGGATACATCGCGTCAATAGTACGTCCAAGACAAGGAACGCCATGTGCCGTGAAATCCCACTGACCACCATTACGGCGCAGGGAAGAGATGATAATGCCAGTGTGGGCGCCTTGCTCATTCAACTGGTAGCGAGCCAGCTCTTTGCCATTTTGGTCAACGACGCGGCAGAAGGCATTTTCAACGTCATTGAAGGTTTGACCACGGAAACTGTTAACGGTAAATGCAAGGTATTCGATATTGGCAGGAAGTTTGATCAGATTGACGCGGATCACTTCATCATCCCCATCACCTTCACCAGTCAGGTTATCGCCAGTGTGTTGTATAGAACCACATTTTGATTTCAGTTGGCCGAACCACACGGTATCAATGGCATTGCCAGATTTATCCAGCAGAATGCAGCTCGCATCCAGATCGATTTCATCACTGCCACCCCCGAATAAACTTGCCAGAAAGCCTTTCTTCTTGATCACAGGATCCCATCCCAGACCAAAATCCACTTTAGCCAGCGATGTGCTCTGTTTGGCGAGCGAAACTGACTGATTTTTGCTTAACGAAACCATTAATGACACCTCTATTTTGTTTGTCGGTGAATTACGGTAATTTCACGTATTTAAAAATCATAATATGACAAATAGATAGCCTAAATCTGTCATATTATGACTCCCGTAAACAGGTATATCTGGCCGTTAACTACATGATAGAAAACAATCTAGTTTTGTTTTGTATGATTTCTTTTCCATGCAGAAAAGTCAAACAAATTTTAATCTAAATAATCATAATATGATTGACATCTATTTGTTTTAGACCCTAGACTGCGACGTATATTTCACCGAATTAAGAACAAATGCTGAAAGTTACCCGATTGGCTCAGGCTGAGTTTTTTTGAAAAGGCATCTCCATGACAGTGTTGAGTGACATCGATGTTTGTAAAAAACCAACTGATAAAAAACAAGTCTTCCAAGAGCAGGTTTACCAAAAAAAGTTAAGTAGCGGGATATTAACGGTGACGGCATCATGTGGCACAGCAGCCTTGGAAACCTTGTTTGATATCGCTGAACGCCGTAATCCCAAAAGAGCATTCCTGTTTGTCAGTAAAGTCTTGGGACGACATATTCCGGTCAAGCCATCGAACATGCGTTCGGTGTATCAGCAATTATCTGCGCGCTTCCCTGCTAATCTTCCCGACCCGATACTCTATATTGGTATGGCAGAAACCGCTGTTGGGCTAGCGGCAGGGGTATTTCAGGAAACGCAACACAAAGCGGATGAGCCGGTATTCTTGACTTCGACACGCCATCCAGTTGATGGAGATTTATTGTGTGAGTTTCAGGAAAATCATAGCCATGCGACAGATCATCTGATTTATTGGCCAGCAGAAAGCCGCTTGCGCCAACGGGTGATAAATGCCCGAACTCTGGTTCTGATTGATGATGAAGCAACGACGGGTAATACGTTCCTTAATTTGCTGGATGCACTACGTCATGCAGGGCTTGGCCATATTGAACATGTTGTTACTGTGACATTGACAGATTGGAGTGGGAAATCGGTTGTGAAACGCAGTCCATTACCCGTTTCTGAGGTCTCCCTGATAGAGGGAAATTGGCAGTGGGAAGCCGATATATCTGCTCCAGTGCCGGTAATGCCTCAAGTCAATGTTACAGCTCGGGGAGAAATCAATATCATAGGCCAGCAGAGCTGGGGACGGTTGGGATTAGATAAAATCCAGTGTGACATTGGCGCTGCAATCAGTACTAAAGTGGGTGAAAACGTGCTGGTATTGGGATCCGGTGAATTTGTCTGGCAGCCGTTCTTGTTGGCTGAACGGCTTGAGCAGGAAGGGGCATCAGTGGTATTTGGTTCGACAACTCGTTCCCCCATTTCTTGCGGTCATGCTATCCAATCTGTGATGGCTTTTACGGATAATTACGGACTGGGTATCCCCAATTTTCTCTACAATGTTGCGCACCAGAAATTTGATCGGGTATTACTCTGTCTTGAAACGCCTAAAATGTCTGTTGATCCGGCGTTGATGGCGCAGCTTGCCCGTGTTTCTCCGATTGTGGAGATCGTGGGATATGATTAAGTTTGTATGTTGCCAAAAGTATGTTAACAAGGAACTCATCGCCTTTTGCAAAGATTTCATGCAACTGTGTGATTGATTTGGAGCTGTAAAATAATGAATGGCTTTCCCCCTTTTTTTGGGAGTTATGCTTCTGATGATGTTCAATTCCTGCTAAAACCCGTTCAAATTGAGATGACGCCTGTGGATGTTAAGGAGCAGTTGATCCAGTCTGGCGCTCGTCATTATTCAGATATGTTAAGCCAGGAACCGGAACCCACGTCTTATCACCTTGAACTGTTTGATAAAGCACTTGGACAAGGGGCTGTTCGGTTGGCGACGGAAGTTGTGATGCTCGCTAAAGCCTTGGTGTCACGATTTGGTGATATGCCGATTGTATTGGTCAGCTTGGTCAGGGCTGGCGTTCCTTTGGGAGTGATGTTGCATCAAACCCTCAGAGGTATGGGCAAGCGCTCTTATCATTATGGCATCAGCATCATTCGGGATCGTGGTATTGATCATACAGCGCTATCGTATATTGAGCAAAAACATGGAACGGATGGCGTGGTATTTGTTGATGGCTGGACGGGCAAAGGCGCGATTAGCACCGAACTGTCGCGATCTTTGGCGGGGCGGGCTGGTTATTCAGGTATTCCACGTCTGGTGGTATTGGCTGATCCTTGTGGCTGCTCGTGGCTGGCAGCCAGCGATGATGATTGGCTGATCCCTTTCGGTATTATGGGAGCGCCGGTATCGGGATTGATATCGCGTTCGATCTGGCATGAAGAAGGGTTGCACGGTTGTGTGCAGTGTGATCACTTGATCAAGTTTGAGTGCAGCCGCTTATTGGTAGACACTGTCGCTGGTTGTCGTAATCAATTAGATGGGGCTGCTATCCCTGAAGCAGTTTGGTTGCCGCAGGAAAAAACCGCGTTGCAGCAATTAAGCAAAACGGTGATTTCCAGTCTTGCTGAAAAATACCAGATTGACAGTATTAACCGTATTAAACCTGGCATTGCAGAAGCAACTCGTGCAGTATTACGACGAGTGCCAGACCATGTGCTCGTGCGCTCCCAGAGTGATCCTGATGTTGGCTTATTGGTTCATTTGGCACGTCAAAAAAATGTTGTTATTACGGAAGTCGGTGATCTCATTGGTCAATACCGTGCCGTAACTATCATTAAGAAGGTAGTGTGATGAAACCAATCCCTTCTCCTCATCGACTCGGCGCCACTCTGTATATGCCAGCTACCCGCCAAGATATTACAGAAATTGTGTTACAGAATAAGATCCCTGATCTGCGCTCGCTGGTTATTTGTTTGGAAGATGCTGTTAGTGAGCGGGATATTCCCATTGCTATCGAAAATCTCCGCGAGGTTATGCAAACATTGGCAGAAGTGGATAACTCTTCTTCCAATATCAACCATCATCGTCCCCTGATGTTTATCCGTCCGCGTGATGAAAGGATGGCGGAGTATCTGGTTGCCAATGTCAATCTCAGTGTTATTGATGGACTGGTTTTGCCTAAATTTACCCATGCTTCGTTGTCAGGTTGGTGGAATGTTATTGATTCAACCCATCTGTGCATTATGCCAACATTGGAGAGTGAAGAGGTGTTTGATGTTCAGAAAATGAACCAGCTTGCGGACATTCTCAAACAACACCCTTGCAAAGATCGCATTATTGCCTTGCGTATTGGCGGTAATGATTTGATGAATGTCATTTCTCTGCGGCGCTCCCGTAATTTTACTCTGTATGATGGGCCGATGGGATATGTCATTAAAATGTTGGTTGCCGTTTTTGTTGCGCGAGGATTTTCCCTGACTGCGCCAGTTTGTGAGCATATTGATGATTTGAGATTACTTAAGGCAGAGTTGGAATTAGATATTGCTCATGGTCTGGTGGGAAAAACAGCTATACACCCGAAGCAGATTAAATGTATCCAACGAGCGCTGATGGTCAATGCCCATGATTATGCTGAGGCGCTGACTATTCTCAATTCCAATAAGGCTGTTTTCAAATCGCAGGGGATGATGTGTGAGCCTGCTACCCATCAACGCTGGGCTGTGAATATTCTCGAACGAGCGGAACATTATGGTATAGAGCCTGATGTTGCATAGGCTCTTAAACAGGCGAAGTATTGTTAAGGTTTTTAATTCGTTTTTATATTGATTTACCTGTGATAGCAGCTATGCTGAAAGTTATTTTTGTCGTTAACAGTAGAGAACTTAGGGTTTGTTATCCTTGGCTTGGTAATAAGAAATGCTGCTTAATCCCAAACAATTTAGAAATTTTAAATTAACTTTATTACTTTCACATGGCAAACCGATTAGTAAGGTGAGGATTATTAAGGAACTGAATTGTTCGGAACCAACCTTAACACGTGCATTACGGGAACTGAGAGATCTTTACTGTGCTGATATTCGATTTAGCAAAATGGGAAACACTTATCAGTTAGTTGATAAAGGGATGCTAACCAAGAAAGATGTGAGAAGGATTGAAGAGCTACTTGCTCAGCATCTCAGCTTAAAATCGGAAGAAGCTACCAGTCATGTCTTTCTTGATAAAGAGAAAAAAAAGCCTGTTTCTCTTTCTCTAAGAATGTCTGTTATCAGAAAAATTGATAGCTTGGCTAATCAACTGGAAACAACCAGAAGTGATATCGTTGAAATGGTAGTGGATAAGTTTATTGAAAAATTACTAAAAGGGGCTGTGAAGGGAAATTCATCGAAGAGATGAATTCCGTAATGCCAGCCGGTTGGGTTCAACTGGCATCAGGGCGATGATTGTTGGTTTGCTTGTTCGCTACTGTTTAATCGTTTAATGATTGTGGCGCGTAAGTTTATCCAGATATCCCATCATAAATGCGGACAAAACAAAGGTGAGGTGAATAATGACATACCACATAAGTTTATTGTCCGGCACATTCTTGGCATCCATAAAGACGCGTAGCAAATGAATGGAGGAAATGGCGACAATTGAAGCTGCAACTTTATTTTTGAGTGAGGTCGCATCCATTTTCCCCAACCAGCTTAGTTTCTCTTTGCTTTCGTGGATATCCAGGCTTGAAACAAAGTTTTCATAGCCAGAAAACATCACCATGACCAGCAACCCGCCAACCAGAGCCATATCAATCAGGGAAAGTAACGTCAGGATTAAATCGGATTCTGTAATGTAAAGAATGTTTGGCAGGATATGCATGATTTCTAGAAAGAATTTAACCGCCAGGGCAAATAATGCCAATGATAAACCGAAATAAACCGGTGCAAGTAGCCAGCGAGAGGCATACATTGTGTTTTCGAGAAAGCGTTCCATTGTGTTTTTTATGTGTTACAAAAGGGGCAATAGTATAGATCAAGAATGTGAAAGCTATGAAATACATATCGCAGCTCAGTGTCCGATACATTGTCAGAAAATAGTGAATGACTCTCATTACTATCAGAGAATCTTGGGGAGTTGTAGCCTAGTACCAAGTTTCACTTCTGTTTCTTGCCATTCAGCATAGAGTTGTGAGTCAGCAATGATGCTTGCTCCTGCAAAGAGTCGAATATGGTTTTCGAATCATTCACCACAGCGAATTTGCCTTCCACCCCCTTGATCCAATCTTGCCAATTTGCTCGCTAAAGATAGCACCGGGCTTAGCCAGTGGCTAAGATCCATAAAATAAATTGGATGATATTGCGAACAAAAATTATTATTAATATCATTTGTAAATGATAATTGTTTTTGTTTTTCGGGGTTATTGCTGGCGTGGAAATGCATACGTCATTTGTGAGCGGGTATTGTGAAAGGAGACAAAGGGATGAAGTTAGTATTGCAGCCACTTGGTACGATAGATAATTTACTGTATGCGGCTAATGTTGGCAGTGAGTTATGGTGGGAAAATATTGCCATTTTGGGAACTCCAATTATAGAGGTTGCAAGTAATTATCAAGTTAAAACCACCTTCTTTTGGCGAGACCCTCATGGGGACGAACAACATTCACCTTTTCGCCAAGTCTACATTGATATCAATGGCATCACTGATCACCACTGCCGGCAACCACAGAGCCTACAACGATTACCTGAAACGGATATCTGGTATTGGTCAGTGAATCTTGAAGATAACTGGAGAGGAAGTTACCGATTTGTCCCTGTCACTGACGTACATTTACCCCCTGAGTTTTCTGATGAAATTAAGCTGTGTAACCAACAACAACGTGAATGGTGGATTTCACTCTTTTCATTATCTATCCCCGATCCTTTAAACTTACAGGGTCATCATCGTAATGGACTTGATTTGACTTTATCGGCAATTCATATGCCTCATGCACCTGAACAGACAGCATGGTCACTAATTGACGGAAGCAACCAAAATCATGCTGCGCAGTCAGATAAACAAGAGCCTTTAGTTTTGCATTGGCGTAGTGATCGGCTTAACAATCAAAGGCGTGTTTGGCTCTATTCGACTGGGGAGAAAACAGCGCCTCCTCGCCCCCTCATTATTCTCTTGGATGGGTTGACTTGGGCGGAGAGAGTACCGATTTTTCCGGCGATTGATATAGCAACTAAAAAACAGCAGATACCAGAGGCGGTTTGGCTGTTGATTGATGTTATTGATATGTTTCATCGAGAACGGGAGCTTCCCTGCAATCCAGATTTTTGGCAAGCGATTCAAGATGAATTGTTGCCACTTGTCGCACAATATGCGGCTTTTAGCGATGATCCTGAACAAACAGTTATAGCAGGACAGAGTTACGGTGGGCTGTCGGCATTGTATGCTGCTCTCCATTGGCCACAGCGCTTTGGCTGTGTTCTCACACAATCGGGATCTTTCTGGTGGCCTGATAGCAAAATTGTTCAGCAGTTTTTGCCATCCTCTGAGTATAAACCCGGTTGGCTGACGCAGCAGGTTCTTGGACAAAAAGTGACTTCTTCGTCATTAAAAATCTTTCAGGAAGCGGGTTCCCGTGAAGCCGATATTCATTTTGTCAATGATCAAATGTGTGCTGCGTTGCAAGGAGCAGGGCACAACGTGAATTACCGCGTTTTTAACGGTGGGCATGATGTGTTGTGTTGGCGCGGTGGGTTAATTGATGGCTTGAGTTGGTTACTGGCTGAAAAATGATATGGCAAACCAATTATTACAAGTCAAAATTATTGATGAGAAATAAAGGTGAACTTGGCGCTGAAGGATCCTACGCATAATATTAATTGTTAATTAATGGTTAAAATTTATTTAAGTAAAGGATTAATAAAATGTGGCATTTTATAGTGTGTTTCGCTGATGTAAATGGTGTAGGTGATGGCTTTGATTAAACCTGCTTTCTTTTGATAACAATCTAAAAATCAGCACTCCTTTTTAGTCTTTCCCTGCTTTTTAGACAACTATCACTTTGATGGTTTCAAGCTGCCTACACAATAAAAAACATAAGAGCTGGCATTTTTGCAAATCAACAATGGATGGTGACTAAAATGAATAAGAGATACAGAATACCTTGGAGCACACTGACTTCCACACGTTTATCAGTCAAAACCCAACCAAGAGTCCTTTATCACGTTATAGCTTACTGTTTGGCTGCGTTCAGCGCAGGTGCCTATGCGGAAAATTATGTTGAAAAAGGACGGATTGGCGATCCTGCTAGTTGGCGTTCCAGCGAGTTTTCAAGCCAATGGGGGCTGGGTGCTATTCATGCTGATGAAGCCTATGCTAGAGGTTATACCGGTAAAGGGATTAAATTAGGCATATTTGATCAGGCAGTTTATGCCAACCATCCTGAGTTTATGGGAAAAGATAAGGTCATCAACTTAAAGACTTCTGGGATACGTGAATATACTGATCCCTATATTCCGGTGAAGAAAGGTGATTCATTTACTTATGATGGCACGCCGTCTGTGGATAGGTACGGGAGGCTAGGAACACATGGTGTCCATGTGGCTGGCATAGCGGCAGCTAACCGAGATGGCAGAGAAATGCATGGCGTGGCCTATAACGCCCAAATACTCACTGCGGATAACGGTGATCCTGGCCCTGAAGATGGCATTATCTTGGGCAATGATGGTGGTGTTTACCAGGCGGGTTGGAATGCACTGAGAGACAGCGGCGCTCGTATCATTAACAATAGCTGGGGGATTGGTATTGACCGGGAGCTTGAGAGGGGTGGGAAAGATCCAAACGCAGCCCATTTTACCTTAGCTGAAGCTCAGATGCAGTTTGATGAAATCAAACCGATTTTGGGTACTAAACCTGGTGGGGCATATCAGGGGGCAATTGATGCTGCTCGTAGCGGCATTGTGACAATTTTTGCTGCTGGCAATAGTAATAACTACAGTAATCCAGATGCTATTGCAGGTTTGGCTTGGTTTGTGCCTGAGATTGCACCAAACTGGTTGACCGTCGCGAGCTTGCAACAAAATCCAAATAGTTCCAATAACGTGCCTTATACCATCAGCGATTTTTCCTCCCGCTGTGGTTACACTGCTAGTTTTTGTGTCAGCGCACCGGGTAGCTGGATATATAGCTCAGTTATTGAGGGAACAGAGATAAACAATATTACCACGGGCTATGACAGCTATAGAGGGACTTCAATGGCTGCGCCACATGTTGGTGGTAGTATTGCGGTATTGATGGAGCGTTTCCCCTATATGACCGGCGATCAAGTCGCCTCAGTGCTTCGTACTACGGCTACTGATCTAGGGGAAAAGGGCATTGATGAGCTTTACGGCTGGGGATTGATCAATCTCGGTAAAGCGGTAAATGGCCCTGGTATGTTCTATACCGCAGAAGATATTCCTGAAAAATTCCGTATTCCAGATCCTGACGGAGTAGCCTACGGTAAGGGGCAGTTTATCGCTGATATTCCGGGTGTGGGTGCCGTGCTAGATAAGGGGAAACCGACTGAACGCATCTGCGATGCTGGTCAGTGCGCCCAGGATCAATGGAGCAATGATATTAGTGGTCATGGTGGATTAACCAAACAAGGCAGGGGTACACTGACTCTCAGTGGTCAGAATACTTATTCTGGTCCAACACGGGTCAAACAAGGATTACTGAACGTTAGCGGTAGTGTCTCTTCTAGCGTTTCAGTAATGGAAAGTGGCACTCTTGGTGGGAATGGTACGGTGGGAGCGCTCAATGTGCAGCGTGGTGGTATGGTCGCACCGGGTAACTCCATAGGGACGCTTAAGGTTGCCGAAAAAATTACCTTTGAACCTGGTTCTCATTATGCTGTTGAAATCGCTTCTGATGGGCGCAGTGACAAAATCCAGGTTGAAGAAAGTGCACAGATCAATGGCGGAAAGGTAACCGTTTCCCTTGAGAATACGGCCAACTTACTTTCGTTTGAAGATGTGCGAAGCCTGAGTGGTCAGCAATACACTATTCTTAGTGCGAAGCAGAATATCAATGGTCGTTTTGATGATGTTGCCCCTAATTATCTCTTCCTTGGTACTGGATTGTCTTATCAACCTGATGAGATCACTCTCCATGTTGGACGTAATGAGACTGCTTTTGTTGATTTTGCTAAGACGCCGAATGAACGTGCAGTGGCAGTTGCCGCTGATACCCTTGGTAGGGGGAATCCGGTTTATGAAAGTATCTTAGCCAGTCGTTCTGCGGAGCAAGCTCGATCTGCATTCCGCCAGCTTGATGGGCAAATCCACGCTGATATTGCCTCCCAGTTGGTTAATGACAGCCGTTATTTGCGTGATACTTTGAATTCCCGTTTGAGTCAGGCCGAAGGCCGTTCATCTTCATCCGATATTCATGGAAACAATAACGGTGCGTGGGTTCGGTTGCTTGGTGCATGGAGCCACGCTTCTGGTACAGAGAATGCGACAGGCTATCAGGCTTCCAATTATGGCTTATTCCTTGGTGCGGATGCGCTTATTGATGAATACAGCCGTCTTGGTATTGCAACGGGTTACACCCGTACTTCCCTTGATGGTGCTAACAGTGCCACTGCTGACAGTAATAACTATCACCTTGCTCTTTATGGTGACCGTCAATTTGGTGACTTTGTTTTGCGTGCCAATAGCGGGTTTACGTGGCACCGTATTGATACCAAACGCTTTATCAGCTATGACAGTCAGCGTGATAGCGAGAATGCTAAATACAGTGGGCGAACAACACAATTATCTGCTGAACTTGCTTACCATCTACCGACGGAGGTTGTGAATTTGGAGCCGTTCATTAACTTGGCATATGTCAATTTCCGCAATGAAGGTATTAACGAAGATGGGGTTGCTGCCGCCCTTCACAGTAACAGCCAACATACTGAAGCAACACTCTCCACATTGGGATTACGTGCCAATCATAGCTGGCAGGCCGCATGGGGTTCTTCAATTACCCTAAATGGAGAATTAGGCTGGCAGCACCAATATGGTGAGCGTGAACGAGCAACAGGTTTATCGTTCCGTGGCAGCAATACAACATTTGTGACTCGCAGTGTACCTGCTTCTCGTGATGGTGTGGTGTTGAAAGCCAATGCGGAGATGAGTGCAAGTAATAACGTTTCATTCACTCTTGGCTATAGTGGATTACTCTCCAGTCGTCATCAGGACAATAGTATGAATGTCGGTTTTAGATGGCAATTCTGATAATAGGCAAGAGATCATTATCTGATAAAATATGTGGGGCCAGTTGATGCTGGCTCCACAGTATGTGAGACAGCCAAGAACTCACTGATCCTAAGATCTGCACATTGATAGGTAATCCTTTTTTTGACATCCTCCCCGCCCTAAAGGACGGGGATTCCTACAGCGTTCAGACCGAAGCCTGACTCACCTCGGTGGGTTCCTGCTTCAACGGGCGGTCTGACTGCACCATCCCTCCACAGGCAAGCACGGCATGTCCTGCCGCTAAAATATTACGTGCGGCGTTTACATCCGCGTTCGCGGTGTAGCCGCATACCTGACACACGAATTGACTTTGCGTCTGACGGTTTTCTTTCGCCGTATGACCACAGCAGGCACACCGCTGGCTGGTGTATGCCGGAGGTATCGCCACTACCTGACCACCGCGCCAGAGCTGCTTGTACTCAAGCTGACGGCGCATTTCATGCCAGCCTTGATCCCGTATCGAGCGGTTCAATCCTGATTTGCCTCTGACGTTTCTTCCGTGCTTCTCTGCCGTGCCTTTTGCCGATTTCGACATGTTACTGACCTTCAAGTCTTCAATGACGATCATCGCGTGGTTTTTGCTGATTTCACTGGTGACTTTGTGAAGGTAGTCGCGCCGGATATTGGCAATGTGCGAGTGCAAACACTGGATTTTCCGTTTTTGTTTCCGCCAGTTTGCGCTGAATTTTACTTTGCGACTCAACTGCCGCTGGAGTGTTGCCAGCTTACGTTGGTTTGCTTTGAAACTGCTTACTGGCTGATATACCGTGCCATCTGAAAGCGTGGCAAGTTTTGTTACTCCGGCATCCAGTCCGACCATTGATTCTGCATTGTGAGCAGGGTCAGTCACTTCGTATTCAGTCTGGATACTGACGTACCATTTGCCGCATGACTGGCTGACCGTGACGTTTTTCACTTCGCCAATGACTTCACGGCTGTTGCGATAGCGTATCCACCCTAACTTTGGCAACGAGATTCGACTGTTGGGCTGATCGAGCTTCACGCCCTGCGGGTAGCGGAATGAGTCATGTTGACCACGTTTTTTGAAGCGGGGGAATGCAGCCCGCTTCTGGAAGAAATTTTTGTAGCCGCGCTCCAGATCTTTCAGTGACTGCTGCAACGGTTGCGAGGGAGATTCTTTCAGCCATTGTGTTTCAGGTACGGATTTCCACTCAATCAACCATGAAGCCATTTTGGTGTAGGGGAGATATTTATTTCCTGCTTCATGGTTCTCATTCTGGAGTGCCAGTGCACGGTTAAAAACGAAGCGACAAGCCCCTGCGAAGCGTCGCATATCGCGCTCCTGCTGACCATTTGGTCTTAACTGGAATTTGAAGGCTTGAAGTCGTATCATGACTATCATTATACTTTGGTCTATGACAAAAGAAACTGATAGTCGACGCGGAAGACACGGTGTTTTCCTGATGCACGTCCACTTGGTATTCGTCGCCAAGTATCGACGAAAGATATTCGATCTTGATGCCATCGAAAAGCTACGCAGCTACTTTAGCAGCGTATGTGCTGATTTTGGTGTTGAACTGGTTGAAATGGACGGCGAATACGACCACGTGCATTTGCTGATCAACTCCCCGCCAAAGCTCGCAGTATCGAATCTGGTCAACAGTCTTAAAGGCGTTTCCAGCAGGCTGCTTCGGCGTGACCGTCCAGATATTGCTCTACGCTATTACTACAAAGGCGTTCTGTGGACACCGAGCTATTTTGCAAGTAGTTGCGGAGGTGCGCCGATCTCGATCATCCGGCAATACATCGAGCAGCAGAAAACACCAGGTTAGTCGGAAAACCGCGCCTGATAATGGATAAACCCTATTATTTTAGCTAGGGTTTATCAGCAATGTGATATCTGAACTGTCCAGCCTTCGGAAGCTAAATTCAAGATGTGTGTGATTTCTCCCCGCTTTGCGGGGAGAAATCAGGTTTCATAGCGTGTTATAAATTGCAACTTGAAGTTTAATGCATATAAATTAACCCAAGCTCAGTCATAAGAGCCGGTTCCCAAAAAAAACGCATAATTATCTTGGTGAATGTCATTTAAAATTACCTATATTAATTTTAATATAACTTCTTGGTATTTTTATTTTATTAAAAATACAACAACACTTGTTTGAATTTCATCCATAATACATAGGGTGAAATCCATATTTAATAAATTAAAGAGTTAAATAATAAAGGGTTATCATTACTTTATGTATTTTGTAATAATGGAAGTATTATTTTTTACAATGAAATAAATAAGCTTTCAAAATAGTAGATCACTTGAAGGGAACTCAGTCCAATTTTTGCGATCTGATTAATCGCCAAATCAAAAAAATCCCAAAATGGACTGAGTGATGCGAATCATAGCACCAATACCCCGAAATGAACGACGTCAGATGAAAAAATTTATTCATAAAACCCGGGATAAAGATTACGCCCGCCGACTCATGGCACTCTTGATGTTACATGAAGGTCAGACCGTTTCTTACATCGCCAGAACCCTTCATTGTTCACGTTCTTCCGTCCATCGTTGGATAAATTGGTTAACGTTATATGGGCTGGAAGGATTAAAAAGCTTACCGAGAGGAAGGCCTACTCGATGGAATTTAGCCCCGATTTTTAGCTTGTTGTCGTTCTTATTATCACACTCCCCGCAGGATTTTGACTGTTTGCGTTCACGCTGGAGTATTGAACTTATCACTCAGATAATCAATGAATTATTAGGGGTATCACTGTCGAAAAGTACGCTTTATCGTTACTTTTGTCAGGTGGGTATTGTCTGGCGAAGAGCGGCGCCTACTGTCAAAAAGCCTGATCCGGAGTATGACGAAAAAATGGCAAAAATCACCGAAGCCTTAGCCAACGCATCAGAGCAACATCTTGTTTTTTATGAAGATGAAGTCGATATCGATCTGAATCCTAAAATCGGGGCAGACTGGTGTCTAAAAGGACAACAAAAACGCGTGATGACACCGGGGAAAAACCAAAAGCACTACCTTGCAGGCTGCCTTGATGTCCGAACAGGTCAAGTGACTTATGTCGGTGGTATAAAGAAAAACGCTGATTTATTTATCAATATGTTAGAGAAAATTAATCGTCAGTATCGTCAAGCCAAAAGTATCACGTTGATTTTGGATAATTATGGTATTCACAAAAGCCATAAGGTCAGGGAATGGCTAAAACAAAATCCTCAATTTAACCTGTTATTTTTACCGGTCTATTCGCCATGGCTAAATAAGATTGAACGCTTGTGGCAATCCTTGCATGAAACCGTCACCCGAAATCATTGCTGTCAGTATATGTGGCAACTCTTAGCGTGCGTTGAAGAATTTATGATTGCATTTTCATTCGGGCAACAACCGGGAATGAAAAAAATGAGTGTATCGTTATTATGAAAGTTTATTTATATTTAATTAGTGTATTTGTTTTCTGACTTCTGTCAGTCTAAACCGCGACGAATAAAAACTTGGTTCACCATAACCTGTATTTGATGAGGGATTTATACTCCCGCCATGTAAGTCAGTAAAAACTTCTGATTGACTCAAGAAATAATTACCTGAAAAATTAATCGATAAAACAGCGCCTATTTTGGCTGCCATGGTTGACACATTCTGTTCTAGTATTTCATTGGTGGTGTAAAGCCCGATAGATAAGCAGCCTTTTTCCATTGCGATTCGTTCAATGTGGGAAAGACTATCTTCAATATTTTTTACTCGAATAATTAAAGTAATTCCCCCTTCTGGTAGTGGACAAGTCCTTTCTGAATGCATCTCCATACATACCAATCCGGGTCCCCAAATCTCAGCATGTGGATAATCCTTATCTACGAATCGTTGTGACTTTTTAATCACCTTACCATAAATACCCGCATTAGCATCTGTCAGATATTTTACATTTTCCGGATTAACCAATGTTCCCAGAATATCTTTAGGATTATCGACTACAGATAATGTGTTATCTATCATTGATGAAAGATCTTTCACAAAAGTATCAAAGCTAATCATGCCGTTAGGAGTTTGTATTCCTTTCTCTGGTAAATAGAGCAATTTGGGAGATGTACAAAGCTGTGCTGAATATGAACAAAGGCCAAAAGCAAGATTACGTAACATGCCCTGATAATTGTCTGAGGAATGAATAATAACCGGAGTTGTCCCACTCTTTAAGGTGAAAACACGAGCTTGCTTAGCATGGGTCTCCAACCAAATACCCATTTCTGTGTTACCCGTGTAGTCGACTAGTTTAATATCTGATTTTGTCGCTATTGATTTTGTGACTTGGTGGTGATTACTGTCTAACAATAAAGTCACAATAGAAGCAGGAAGACCCGCTTCAGTTATCACTTCTCTGAGAATAGAGGTGGTCAGTGCTAATGGTAAAACAGCTTGCGGGTGTGGCTTGATCAGAACTGGATTTCCGGCCATTAAAGAAGCAAAAATAGAGGGATAAGAGTTCCATGTTGGAACAATACGCCCACAAATAACAAGGCTTAGACCCAGTGGTTGATGTGAAAAGGTTCTCTGGTATCTCATGCTTGGTGCACCACCAATGCAAATATCCCAGTGATTTTCTTTTTGTACGGAGTTTAACTGTTGGTAGATACGAGCAATGGCTTCCAACGCTCTATATTGGGCGTGTATTGCGCTGGCGTGAAATCCCATCAAATAACTGTGACCACTCGTGTGCATCCCTACTTCAGTAAACAAAAAAGTGGCTTTGTGTAATCGAAAAACCGATTCTAACAATATAGCGGCTCTTAAATTATATGGAACTGCCCCCCATAGAGATAAAGTTTTTACTGCTTCGGTACAGGCGACATCGGCATCAATGATGGGATATTTAATGTTTAAATCAAAACCATAGGGTGAACGTTCAGATGTATACCACTCTTTTATTTTTGCATCTTGGATTTCATCCCAATTATTTTGACTGAAATATGTATTTAGTAGCGACATGAAGTCATGTTGGCCCTTTTTCTGTTCTGACAGAGGATAATCAGCTAAATTATCGGAGAAAGGTTGCCAATGTCTTCCAATTTTCATAGCTTCTAGTGTTTCCAACAGAATTGGGTAATGTTCTCTCCACCAATGTTCTACCCGCTTTTCATCGAATTGACTGACAAAACTGTTTATTGTCTCACTCCATTTTGTTTTTATCATAATAGTTCCCAGTTTGTTTGGTAGAAAATTCGGTTATAAATTCATCAGAGCGTGGAGATACAATTGATAATTCATCATCCACTGTGCGAGTTGGTAAGGTACGTGCTTTTGTACGAAAATCCATCGAATCTTGACCAACGGCATACCTGGTTTTAGGTGATTTATCTGTCAGAGCCAAGTAAACCACTTGAGCAAAATGGTCTGGTGTTGTTGGGCTTGCCTGAGCATGTACGGGGCTTGTTTCTAAAAATGTTTGAAAGGAGCGACCATAAATCCTTTTCAAGGAGCTATTAGCGTTAGCTATAATGTTTCGTCCAACAGACAGAAATTTATCCCAAATAGGAGTATTGATGGCACCCGGCTGGATGACTATCACATCCACACCTGAGTTGTATAATTCTCGTCGTAGCACATCGCTAAAAGCCTCTTTTGCGAACTGGGCTATAGAATAAGCGCCTAAATACGGCAGCGCCAGATTCCCTAAACCTGAAGTAATATTAATGATACGTCCCTTTCTGTAGCGAAGAAGAGGGAGAACTTTCTGAGTTATAGACAGTTGACCTATTACGTTAGTTTCCAACTGATATCTCAATTCATCAGCAGGTAACATTTCCAATGGTGAGGGGACACAGATACCTGCGTTATTTATAATGGCCCAAAGCGGTGGGGCATCATGTTTTTTAATTAATGATAATGCATGATCAATGCTTTCTATTTGGGTGATATCAAGTGGTATGTAATGAATATTGGGGGTTGAGGTTGGTACTACGTTACTTATGTTCCGTACGCCTGCAAAAACAGTAAACCCTCGATTAGCAAGATAAGAAGCAGCCTGAGCGCCAAGACCTGTGGATGCTCCTGTGATTAGTATGGACTTACATTCGTTTGAGACTGAAAATGTTTGTTGATCCATAATTACTCTATGAATGCATTTCATTTGCAAGACAAAAATCACTTTGACACCGACGGTAGGTTGTAATTTTATATCCAGCCTTATTGCAACTGATATTGTGGGCCTTGATATATATACATTATCCTAACGCGCTTTACGCTCAGGTAATTATTTAGGTTTAGCAAGCCACGGTTTTTACCTACCTTTGTCATCATGACTCTTGCCTCAGCAATTTTTCCTGCATTCATCCTCGTGGTTAAAAGTTAAAGTTGACCAGTGAAATGCCTCAATAAGGCCTGACACTGGTATAATCTTTTTGATATTCCCGCAGATGGGCAACCAAAGCCCAAATAAGCGCGAGCCAGTTTATTCGCCATTCCTACCACCGCCACACAAGCCGGGCAGCGTTATTACCCACAGCGACGGCGTATCCCAACACAATATTGATAAGTGGTTGGGATGCGCTCATGACATTCACTGGGAGGAATTTAGAGATGTATCAGCGTGAATATCAAAGTTTCCTGTCGAAAAATTCAATGATTTTTCGAGATTTTTTCTGAGCTTTATCATTGGCATAAAACGTAAAGAGAGATCCCTTATCAAACAATGAAAGGTACGATCATCTTGTTCAGTTTCACTCAACATTCTTGATGCATTCACTAACATTTCAGCCCTTGGAATACGAATTTTTTCATATTGACGCAGAGCAGAAATTGGATCTAACTGTTGTCTAAGAACATGTCCCAAAATAGCTGCATCTTCGATAGCCATACCAGCCCCCTGACCAAGGCTTGTCAGCATAGGATGGGCGGCGTCTCCTAATAAAGTGATTCTGCCTTTTCCCCAAAGAGGTGAAAACGGCCTATCTTGTGCAGGGACAGTAATGATATTTTCGGATGGGGTTTGTAGGATAATGTCGGAAACAATAGCTGGCCATCCTTTATAATACGACAGGATGTCTCTATTATTTCCTTTCCATTTGAGGGATTGTTCAGTTTGCATATTCGCAGTCCCCCACCAATATACTTCACCTCCACCTATATCGATCAAACCTATTCGTTTTCCTGCCCCCCAATAATGGCCAACGTAGCCTGGTGTGATCTGTGGATGTTGATAGCGAGTAATAGCTAACCAGCAAATATAATGAGCTGGACGAATGGGTTTATTCCCTTGAATATAATCACGGACAAAAGAATAGATTCCGTCAGCACCAATGAGCAAATCTCCATGAGTTTCTCTACCATCACTAAAATGGACAGAAACACCATCATCCTTCTCAATAATATTAGTGACTTTAGCTCCGACATGTATGATATTTTTATCAAGCTGCTGTAGCAGAGCTTCTTGCAATGCTTTACGTGATATACAAACACTATCGAATCCATTAGAAAATGAAATTTCAGGTATTGGTAATCTACGTATTAAACGATCTTTGACGTTCCTAATTTCAAAGTATTTAATTGGTGCGCCAAAATGTTCCAACTTTAGATTAATACCAATAGAGGATAAAGCCGCAACGGCATTGGACATGACAGATAAACCAGAACCTACTGTACGTAAAGTGGGAGCTTGTTCATAAACTTCAACAAAATAGCCAATCTTCTGTAATACTACAGCCGCTGTTAACCCACCAATACCGGCTCCAACTATGATTACTTTTAATGGACGATTCATACTTCCTCCAAGTCTAACAATACTTGTGCTTTAGCGTGGGCATTCATTTCTTGAAGAATAACTCTCGCAACTTCAGATACATACGGTTCTTCCATGATTTCTAAATGATCACCTGGTACATCAATGACATTGATATGGCCGGTCGTCTTGCTTTCCCAGCCATTTTTAGGGTCACGATATTCGCTTTTTATCGCATCATGCATAGAGCGTAAAACTTCTGGTAGTGGACGCGTCGCATGTAATAAAGTCATATTGATATCTGCTTTATAGGCAGCATAATCTGTAGCTGCTTTCCAATTGGTCTTATACACATCGAATAATCTTTGTACGACAGCACGGGAGCTGCCTTGTGGAATTGCTCCTGTGGCAATTCCATGCCCAGTGATATATTCGAATCGTTCCTGTAAAGAAGTTATATGTTCCGGTACAATTTGCTCAGGGAGAGTCGCTCCTTCATTAAGCCACAATAATTCCCAGAAAAACCATCGTAGCAGTGCTTCTTCATTCGCTTTTCCCTGAGATTCCGTGTTAAGAGCAACCGTATCTAAGACGAAAAGATCGGTAACTTCTTCCCCATGCTCTTTCAACTGGCGTGCCATCTCAAATGCAACAAATCCACCATAAGACCAACCTCCGATTGAATATGGGCCATGTGGCTGGATTTGACGTATGGCTTCCAGATAATTCGCAGCTTGTTCTTGTACACTGATTAAGGGGGTAGATCCTGCGTCTACTCCGTGAGCCTGCAATGCATAGAAAGGTTGATCTTCAGGGAAATGCTTCACTAATCGTAAATAGGACAATACATTTCCCCCCATTGGATGGACAAAAAACAGTGGCTGTTTATGGCCTGTAGTACGCATGGGAACAAGAGGACTGAATTTTGGATATCCTCCTTTTTCTCTGATATGTGCTGCTAACTGTGCGACAGTTGGGTTACTAATGAAAAGAGACAGAGGGATATTGGTACCGAAATATTTTTCTACCAAAACAACCATTCTCATGGCTGTCAATGAGGTACCACCGATATCAAACAAGTTTTGATGAACAGATAAGCTGGGTATTTTCAACAAGTCCGCAGCCAAATCACATAATACTTGCTCATAGTTGTCCCGCGGAGCCGTATTCTCGACATCATTATCCCCATACATGATCCGTATATTACGTAATGCTGCATCATCACGTTTTCCACTTGGGGTTTTAGGTAGTGATCCCAACCATTCTATTTGGGAAGGGAGCATGTGTTTAGGAAGTATTTCAGATAAATGTTGTTGTACGCGCACAGCAAATAGTTCGTTTTTTTCCCCAATCAGGAAGGCCACCAAGAAACCATCACTTTCGCCATGCTGTTGAACAACAACAGCAACGTCTTTCAGTACTTCGTCAGCACCAGGAGTACTTGATATTGCTAATTCTATTTCTGCCAATTCAATACGATAACCACGGACTTTAACTTGTGTATCTTTGCGACCTAAACAGAGAATATTTCCATCCTTAAGTTTTACTCCCAGATCACCGGTGCGATACAGTGGTTCATTACTATTTTTGAGTATTATAAAGCGCTCAGCTGTTAATTCAGGTTGACGATAATAACCTAGCGCGACAGGTAAACCCCGAACATAAATTTCACCTTGTTCTCCCGAAGAAACTTCTTCTAATTTACTGTTAAGGAGAACGACATCCGAGTTGTTAATATTTTTACCAATTGGTGGAAGTGCAGGGAAAGACTTTGAATCGCCTTGCATAGTAAATGCAGTGATTACATGAGATTCTGTAGGGCCATACTGATTCTCTAAGATACCGTTATTTATTTGGCCAATAAATGTACGAATATCTTCTGTGATCCGAAGTTGTTCACCTGATGAAATGACAACTTTTAGATTTTTTGGGTAGATGTCCAGTGCTACTGCTGTTTCTGCTAATTGCTGAAGTGCCACATAAGGCAAATAGATCCTTTCTATTTGGTAGGTATTGATAATACGTAGTAATTGCAAAGGATCACGTCGCTCATCTTCACTAATAAGATGTAATTCTCCACCAGAAGTAAGTGTAGAGAAGATTTCCTGAAATGAAACATCAAAACTCAGGGGGGCATACTGCAAGGTAGAACGGATATTCTTACCAGTGTGAGTTTGATTCTGCCAGGTAATCAAATTCGACAAGCTTCGATGTGGCATTGCCACGCCTTTGGGCTTACCCGTTGAACCTGATGTAAACAGTAAATAAGCCAACTGCTCAGGAGCTATTTCTATATCTGGTATCTGCGTATTTCCGTTTATTAACGTATCCACTCTCATTGTTGGGATTGTCATTACGTTGAATAACGTATCGGATTTATCATCAATAAGAGTAAATATTGGCTGAGTTTGTGCCACCATAGCTTCAATACGCTGAGCCGGATAACTTAGATCCAATGGCAAACATACGCCTCCAGCTCTCATCACACCAACCAGA
This sequence comes from Xenorhabdus sp. TH1, assembly GCF_037260955.1. NCBI lineage: Bacteria > Pseudomonadati > Pseudomonadota > Gammaproteobacteria > Enterobacterales > Morganellaceae > Xenorhabdus > Xenorhabdus sp. TH1. The sequence goes on along the minus strand of NZ_CP147734.1, from coordinate 3,238,032 downwards.
GAGGCAATTAATATAGGTGAACGTTCAAGAGCAATAGCTACAGGCGTATTTTGAACAATCCCCTCGGAAATTAGCGCAGAAGCAATTTTACCCGATTCTCGCCATAGCTTTTTATAACTCCATTGCAGGTTGTGATAACGAATTGCTATTGCATCAGGTTGTTCCTGTACATTTTTTACAATCATCGTTAGCGTTGATATGAATTCTTGGGATGGTATTTCTTTGCTTCTTTGTGTGAGTGGCTGGCTCAGTGTTGCCCGTTGATCACCACTGCTGACCATTCTGTTTAATATGGCCATATAGGTATCCATATAAGTGTCAGCTTGCACTTGTGAGAAAACATTTCCATCAAAATCACATCGTAGATGGTTTTGACCTGTGATGAAGTCAGTCATGACATTGAGTAATAATTCAAAGTTAGTTTCTTCCCACGGATCAAATGCGATTAAAGATAAAGCAGGAGTGCTAAATACTTCAGATAATATGTGGAAGTGAATGTAATTGAAGGCGGAATTTATTTTTGCGCCTTCACCTGCCACTTGCTGGATAGCATTAAGTGGGTATTTACGGTATGGCGCATGTCGTTGTTCAGCGCTGAATACAGAATGGATACAATCTTTCCATGTTTTGTTAGATGCAGAGAAGCGAACGGGCAGTGTGTTGAGAAATAAACCCAGTGTTTGTTCTGAATTCTGTACATCAGGTCTACCGTGGGTGACTAATCCCGTTGCGATTTCATCCTGATTAGTCACTATCGCTATAGTTAAACAATGTGCAGCAAAGAAAACCGATTTAATTGAAACACTTTCTTGTTGTACCAATGCCTTTAGTTTTTTTTCGATTTCTTCTGGAATGATTGCTGTTTTTGTGAAAATCCGATTTTTTGGCAAACTTTCGTACAATCGGTAGCTAGGGAATTGCGTTCGGGGAAGTCCGTTAAACATTTCCTTCCAGAATATTTTATGTTCCTGATCTTGTAATGCGTAAAGTTCATCTTGTATATACAGAGCAGGTGATGGAAGTACATCAGTTTCAGAAAAATAGATACCATCATTAAGGTAACGGGAGAATAGTTCACGTATTAGATTTGCCACGCTACCACCATCCAGAATGGCATGATGGAAACTAAATACCATCTCTATAGCATCTACAGTCTTGAACAAACAGATGTGATATAAAGGCGCATGATCAAAATGGTAGTCCTGATGACTTCTTTTTTTCATGTACTCTTTTATGAGTTGCTCAGATTCAGCCAATGTAAGTGAGCTAAGATCTGTAATCTCTACTGCATGATTAAGATCGATACTGTGATTAATGAGTTGCAAGGGTTCGCTGAAATCAGCCAGGTTAAAGTGTGAACGAAGAATAGGATGGCGTTGGATAGTTGCCGCTACACTTTTACGGAAGATTTCAGGTTTCCATTCTCCTTTCAGTGTATAGCGGAAAACATCCTTATAGGTGGCTGAACCTTTACTCTGCTGACTATGATATATCAGGCCAAGTTGGAGCTGAGTTGCAGGGAATGCATCAGCATATTGAGAGAGCTTCGCACGCTCTTTTTCTTCAATTAGTGTAAAAGGGGGTAAATTAACGGTTCTTTGAACTTTATGAGTAATGTCAATTTGTTGACTCAACTCTGCTATTGTCAAATATTGTGATAATTCAGAAAGAGTGACACTTATTCCCGCTTTTTCAGCTTCAGAACGGACTTTCAGCATTAAGATAGAGTCGCCGCCTAGTGTATAAAAATTATCTTGTACGCTGAGCTGTTCAACCTTTAATACTTGTTTCCAAATTTCTGCCAATTTATATTCAGTTTCAGTCTGAGCATCATTATGTTTACTCGAATCATCTGCTTTCACCAATGTACTAAGAGCCTGCCGATCAACTTTACCGTTTGGGGTGAGAGGAATGGAAGGAACTTGAAAAAATCTCAGTGGAACCATGAAATCGGGTAAAAATTCCAGTAAAGTCTCACGTAGTTTCTCGGAAGTAAAATTCTGGTTACTTGTAACATAATATGCACAAAGATAAGTATCGCCATTATTGTTCTTTTGTGGCAAAACTTCAGCTTGGGTAATACCAGGAATACGTTCGAGAGTATTTTGCACTTCCCCTAATTCAATGCGGTTTCCTCTAATTTTTACTTGATTATCAATTCTTCCTAGATATTCGATACTACCGTCAGATAACCATCTTGCTAAATCTCCTGTACGATACCAGCGTTGTTCTCTATCTAAAATGAATTTCTCATCGGTTAATTCTGGCTTATTGTGATAGCCACGAGCCAATCCAATCCCACCGATTTGCAGTTCACCCGCAATCCCTATTGGTTGTCGAGTACCATGCTGAGACATAATCCTCAGTGAAATATTGTTGATCGGAAAACCAATGGGAACTCGGTTAATAACATCATTATTTTCAGGAAGAAACTCGAAATACGATACGTCTACTGTTGCCTCTGTTGGGCCATATAGATTGATCAACGCTGGTGCATGTAAGCCAAAGGTAGAAAAGATTTTACGAAACTGATTAACTCGTGTCGGAGGAAGAGCTTCACCGCTGGTGAATACACGGCGTAAGCTAGTTAATTTATTTACTAATTCAGGTTCGGCTTCTAAAATATCTAAAAAAGGCTGGAGCATAGAGGGAACAAAGTGCAATGTAGTCACATAATGTGTACTGATTGCTTTTATTATCTCTAATGGATCTTTATGAGCACCGGGTGGTAATAAGTGGACAGATGCCCCAGAAATCGACCACCAAAATAATTCCCAGACGGATACATCAAATGAAATCGGTGTTTTTTGTAGTATGACATCGGTATTATCCAGTGGATAACGTTCCTGCATCCATTCAATCCGATTTACTGCGGAATAATGATCGATCATAACTCCTTTAGGTTGCCCGGTGGAGCCTGATGTATAAATCATATATGCCAGGGAGTCCGCTGTAGATAAATTGGGTTGTTTTACATGTTCTTCTTGAGTTGAAATGCTATTACCATCAATGACAGTATAAGAGTTAGCGACTAAAGATTGATGTGTTTTGTCGGATATGATTACCCCAACACCACTATCATTCAGCATATAATTAATCCGTTCTTGCGGATAATTAGGATCTATAGGTAGATAAGCAGCACCTGATTTTAGTACAGCAAAAATGGCTATTAGCATATCTGTGCTACGATCCATCAATATTGCGACTATATCCCCTTTCCGTACCCCCTCTTTTAGTAAAACTGTAACCATATTATCTATATGGATTTGGAACTGAGAATAAGTCAGTGCGGGATGCCCGTCAGAGTTTGCAATAGCAACGGCGTTCCCGTGTAATAAAACCTGAGCATCGAATAATGTTGATAAGGTCTCTTGTTGCGAGAATTCTGTAATGGGTCCTTGCTCAAAAAGAGCTAATTGAGCTACTTCTTCTGCCGTAGAGGTATTCACCTCCGAGATAGTTTGTGTTGGTGATGCAATAAGTTGTTTGATAATACGTTCTAAAGAAGCTGAAAACATTTTAAAGGTATAATTTTCATCGAAAATATCTACAGCAGCAGTAATATCAATAATGACATCACTATTTTCCCCATAAGTATTCATGTGGATAGCAATTGCATCATCTTCATGTGCCGCTGCATAGTTATCTACGCTTTTATCGGAACAGTCGGAAGTATTTTCTATAGGTAATTGGTTATAGGATACAGTGACATCGAACCATTGACGTTTTGTTGTTCCCATAGATTTAAGCAAACGTCCGAGAGGAATATGTTCAAAATTTTTCAGTTTTTGGGTGTCTTTTTTAATACGGGTTGCTAGAGCAATAAGGGTGTCATTTGCTTTTATTTCAACAGCAAGTGGTAATGTATTAGCCCACTGGCCAGCAATATTGAGCTGATTAGTACGGCGGTTACGTAGAGGAACACCTATTGTTAACTGGGTGTTATTATGTATCTGTGACAATAAAATAGCTACCGCAGACATAACAACTTGGTAGGGATTAATGCCTTGAGAAATAGTTTTTACGACTTCATCTTTCGCCAAGATATATCGGTGGCATATAAAGCGAGGGAGATTAACTTTCTTTCTTCGATTAAAAAAAATAGGCTCATGGCGTTGCGAAAGTATAGCCAACTCTGCTGTTTGTTGTTCTATTTCAGGTTGTGAGAGAATTTTTTCTTGCTCAGTTATTGCTGAGATGTATTCTTCAGCGTTGTCATATGATATTCCCTGATTAATCTCATTATTCTGATAATCTTGGAGAATTTTTTTTGCTAATTGGTTTATTCCCCAACCATCACAAACAATATGGTGAGCACGAAGGAAAATAGCAGTACAGCCATTTTTTAGATTTCGTATTAGAGCAGCCTCGATGAGTGATGTGTCATCTAGATTAAAAATTCGTTCTGACCATTTACTGAAGACTACAGCAGCCTCCTCTCCTTGAGCATCAATAAGTTCAGCTTGATTTTTTGTTATCTCTTGTATCTGTTGGCTCAGTATCCCTGATTGTTCAACAATACGTAATCGGCTTGTGACATCATGATTAATTACCTTATTAATTGAATGAAAAAGTTTTTCAAAGTGAATATTATCTTTTAATATCCTTGCTGAGGAAAAAGTAAATTGACCACTTTCTGGGTTACGTTGAGTTTCATAGTAAATTTCTTTTTGATACTGAGTAAGAGATAAAACTAGTGGTTTTTTCATAATTATTTGTTTCATTATTAGGAAGTTGAAATGCGTTAATTAAATTATTTTTGGCACTATCTCTATTGACTTATATCACATTGATTTATTCATTCGAGTCCCTTAGTGTTGGACTGTCATAAAATATTTATTATTTTAATGGTGTATTGTTTTTAATTGGGTGGATATACCAATAATATCTATTATGTGGCTTACAAATTTGGCACATTGCAACAAACTTTGTCAAGTGACATTTGTTATTGATTGAGTTTTTATTAGGTATATAAGACTAGACTGTAAATTAAATTTAACAAGGTGACTTTTCTCTCATTTTTATAATATAAATAAGTAATAAATTTTATCTCACTAATTATTTTTTTATAAAATAAAAGGTTTTTCTTTTTTTAATGATATTTGTAAAATTATATATCTAATATTTTTTGTTAATAAATTAGATTATATATTCAAGGTGTTTTTTTATACCAGATCAGTGGGGTAACTTTGTACAAAAATTGAATAATTATATGGAGATTGGTCGTTTTTAGTATTTACCCTGCATATTTATCGAGTCAAAAACTATCCATCCGGGAGCGTTGGCGATAGCCAGCTATTAACCATTGTCGAGAAAATGGCTTAATTTATTTATTCATGCCTGTTCCTTAATTAAGAGCAGTTTTTAGTTCAAAAGTTCTGATCTTGGAACAGGCGCTTAGTTCAATTTTTTATCCAGAGTTCAGGTTAGCTAAATAGTCAATTTTAGTCATTGTTTTTCATCCATCTTTTCACTTGTTTTATACGCATTAAACTTCAAGTTGCAATTCATAACACGATATGGAACCTGATTGCTCCCCGCTTCGCGGGGAGAAATCACATGCATCTTGAAGTTAGATTGGTATAGAAAGTAAAAACAGGCAATTCGCCGGATTTATGTATGGTGACGTTCTAGAAGCAGCTGAGGTACCTTCCAACCAGACGTAGACCTGAAAAATACTTTTGACAAGGTTAATCTTTACTATGTTGGTTATATTCATAATGATTTTTTATGAAATTTACTGAATCTGGCAAAAAAATGACATTGTTTTCCACTGAAAAAGGGACGTCTATGATATCAATGATGGATAAAATCAATCACATTTTAAGCCTTCAAGAAATAAGTCAAAGGCAGAAAAAGTTTTTAAAAGTTTAGCTTCTGGATCAACATCATCAGCAATCCATAAAGCTGCTTCAACTAAACTTCCATTTATTAAACAAGCCAAAACTTCTGTATCAACATCTTTTATTTTCTTTTCAAGAACCATTTTTTTCAAAAGGATTCTCATTGATGAAATACAGTGCGCCTGGGATTCTCTAAACCGATCACCTAAAATGATTTTTGAATCTCTTAACACTATTTGTTGAAACTCTGAGTTGAGTGACATTGCTAAGTAGGCTCGGCACCTATCGCGAAATCCAGTCCATGAATCAATGGCATTATCAGATATAGACTGGAGATATTGATCCATTTCTGAATCGATTTGCTCAACAACGGCCATTAATAAGCCTTTTTTATCACCGAAATGATGGTACAAAGCCCCACGAGTTAACCCTACTTTGGAAGTAAAATCATCCATTGAGGTATTAGAATAACCTAAAGAGCCAAAGGCATGACGCGCAGTGGCCAATAGTTTAGTGCGAGTCTCTTCAATCATTTCTGTGCGGGTTCGCCGAGTCATTTATCCTCCGTTAGGATTCATTTAATAGTATAGAAGTAACCCTTTGACATACGTTGAGTATGTTGATATGTTGTTTAACATACATAGCGTATGTATATGCGCCGATATCTTAAATTTTGTACAACCAATTATCACAATGAGAAGCAATATGAGCAATCCTTATAGTGAATTATTCAAGGCATCTGGTGCGATGGGATTTTCCTTGGCAGGTTTTGTGGCTCGTATGCCACTTCCAATGACGGGAATTGGTATCATCACTATGATATCACAGCTAAGTGGTAGCTACGGATTAGCAGGAGCAGTATCAGCAACTTTTGTATTAACTTATGCATTGGTAGCTCCACAAATTTCTCGTTTAGTCGATAGTTATGGTCAGCGTCGTGTGTTGCCCCTTGCTACCGTGATAAGTGTTTTAGGTATATTAGCTCTTTTGGCTTGTACGTATTGGAATGCTCCTGTTTGGACATTTTTTTTATGTGCTTTTCTGGCAGGTTTTATGCCTAGTATGTCCGCTATGGTACGTGCCCGTTGGACCGCCATCTATCGTGGACAACCTCAGCTACAAACAGCTTATTCCCTTGAAACAGTATTTGATGAAATTTCGTTTATTGCTGGGCCGCCTATATCAGTTGGTTTAAGTATAGCTGTTTTTCCACAAGCGGGACCACTTGCGTCAGCGCTTCTGTTAGCTGTAGGTGTGTGTTTGTTTGTTATGTTTCGAAGTACAGAACCGCCTGTAGAGACTCAGAAAGTTACACAGGAAATAAAAGGTTCAGTTATTAGAATTTCTGGCGTATGGATTCTGGCATTACTACTTGTCTTTATGGGTATTATTGTTGGTACTGTGGATATAGTTAGTGTTGCTTTTGCTAAGCAATTGGGGCATCCAGCAGCAGCTAGTATCGTGTTATCTGTTTACGCTATAGGTTCTTGTCTTGCTGGATTGATATTTGGTGCACTTAAGCTAAAGACTCCATTGCACCAACTCCTTCTTATAGGGGGATTGGCTACCGCTTTGACTACTCTTCCTTTTTTAATTGCTAACAGCATTTTCAGTTTATCTATATCTGTCTTCATAGCAGGTTTATTCTTTGCACCAACAATGATCATATCCATGGCATTGGTTGAAAGAATGGTTCCAGAAAGGAGATTAACGGAAGGACTAACCTGGTTACTTTCTGGTCTTAATATAGGAGCGGCTTTTGGAGCCGCAGCGGCGGGGCAATTTGTTGATATATATGGTGCTAGTGGTGGATTTATTGTTTCTTTGGTTGCTGGATTGGGGGTGGTTTTAGTTACATTGTATGGTTTTATGCGCATACGTACACATCGTGCTATATCTTGATTAACGTAAAACTTGTGCACCCTCTGTCAGATTAGTTGGCAGAGGGTTTTTTGTAGTGTGGCATGATAATTCTGGACACCTTGGAAGCCTATTAATTCACACCTATACGTATTAAACTTCAAGTTGCCATTTACGACACGGTATGAAGCCTGATTTTTCCCCGCTTCACGGGGAGAAATCACAGGCATCTTGAAGTTAGATTGGTATAGATGTCTGGTTTGTTTTTTAATGAATATTTATTGATTCGAAATAGAGCCATGTTTATTCTTCCTATTTTAGGTGGATTAATCATAGTGGTTTATTTCCATGTGTATGACTATTTTATTAAATATTTCTTTAGAGCATCCTCAAGTATAATTGGGGTTTGATTTTAATATATGTACATGTCCAAGCAACAAATATCACATATACGCATTAAACTTCAAGCTGCAATTTACAACACGATATGAAACCTGATTTCTCCCCGCTTTGCGGGGAGAAATCACATGAATCTTGAAGTTAGATTGGTATATTTGAGTCAGTTTTCTATCAGATCTGATGATTCTATTTTTCATGTTTATGAGTTTTTTATCTGGAATATAATGGTTGTTATAACTGTTTTTGATGCTAATATAGATAGGAAAATATCTATGATGTCTTTCTTTTTGCCGTAAATGTCTACAGTTTTTGTCTTTGAAAATCTCTTATGAGTAAAAAATTCTTGATTACACCTTGTATTCAAGCAATTGATCTTTATCTGATACATAATTAATTCCACCTATATGAAACCTTTCTAATATTAACAGGATACCTCTGATTGTGTTGATATAACTAATTTCAGTAATACAAATATAAATATTACTGAAAGTTGAAGTAAAAATTACATTCATGTTTAATCAAAGTTATTTAACACTGCCAGTTTTTTGTTTGCTACTCTAATTATCTTGATTTATATTATGGAAAGGATTTATTTTCCCTTAATTTGTGTTGTTTTTTAGTAGGGCGGGAGTATGAATATTTATTTATTGTCTAAGGCTCGAAGATGAACTTTTCATAAACAAATTTGGTTCAAAAAAGAACCATAAGTAGATCTGTTGTTTTCAGAAAGTAACAGCAAAGCCTATTAGTGCTCTCTGTTAATGCTTTAGGTTATAAGGAGATAATATCTTTGATATAACTTCCAATGAATTAGGCATTACAGTCCAATCCAAGAGGGATAAAATCTTCTTAGAGCTGACAGAGTCCCACAGGGTATAACTCCATTAATCTGTTAGAGTGTTGTGTGGGATCAGGTTGGTTTGTTGCACTTATCCAAAAGGTTCACATGAAGTAGCAGGGGAGGTGTTGGTGCATGTCTTTTAGCACTTAAGAGGTTTATTTGGGGTAAGTTATTGGCGATTCTAGCTGTTATTACCACTATCGTTCTGTATCTTGCGAGTATCAGTGAATATGATGTTTATCACTGATTGTTAAATCAGAATCCAGTTTCGCCCTTGGAAATTCAAATAGTTGTGATAGTTACTATTACATATGAAATTTTTTACAACAATAAGTTAACAATTATTATGACATACCGTTTATCATCTAAAGATCTTTGGGTATTGAGCTTTATGACTTTTGCCCTATTCGTCGGGGCAGGAAATATCCTTTTCCCACCTATGGTTGGCCTACAGGCAGGTGAGCATGATACATGTGCTGACACTGTATCTATTCGGGGGTTAGCATGAGTCAACAATGGACATCCCGTCTGGGGCACATATTAGCAGCAACCGGATCTGCCGTTGGCATTGGTGCTATCTGGAAATTCTCGTATGTTTCAGCAACGAATGGTGGTGGAGCATTTTTGGTTGTATTTTTATTGTTTAGTTTTGTCATTGGATTAGCAGTTCTGTTAGCTGAAAACATGCTGGGAAGCAGTACGGGTGAAGTGGCCGTTAATGCGTTTAAAAAATTACTTGGTAAACATTGGGGATGGGTTGGCCTTATAGGTGTATTCAGTTCATGGTGTATCTATAGCTTCTACAGTGTTGTCGGTGGTTGGACCATAGGCTACACAGTGATGGCAAGTACAGGAGAACTGAATATTACAGATGTTTCTCAACTGACATCTATTTTCACCAATTTTATCAGCAATCCATGGTGGCCGATAATTGCACATTTGGCATTTTCAGGGTTAACCTGCTTCGTGGTATTATCTGGTGTGCAAAAAGGCTTGGAAAAATCAGTTAAGGTCATGATGCCACTGTTATTCTTGATCATGATAGTGTTAATTATTGTTGGCATCCGTTTACCGGGTTCATCAGAAGGGCTAAAACTATTCTTATATCCAGACTTCAATAGCTTGACCGGAAAAGGTGTTCTAGATGCGTTGGGATTGGCATTTTTTTCCCTGTCTATCGGGTTAGGGATCCACATTACGTACAGCTCCTATTTGCCTAATAACAAAGGCATCGGTAAATCGAGTATTTGGGTTGTCATCCTTTCCTGTCTGGTTTGTATATTGGCTGGTCTGATGATTTTTCCTGCTTTGGCTGCTGCTGGTTTAAAACCAAATGCGGGTCCTGGATTAACATTTATGACGATGCCAATTTATTTCGCTAGTCTTCCAGGTGGTTCAATCTTAGCAGTCACTTTCTTTTTATTGTTATTAATGGCTGCACTGACCTCAGCAATTTCATTACTTGAGCACATTGTTGCTTATGTTCAGACGCGTTTTCATTGGTCACGTCGTAAAACCAGCTTAATAGTTACGGCATCGATTATGTTGATGGGGATCCCTGTTTCCTTATCTTTTGGTCCGTTAAGTCACGTCACATTAGGTGGAAAATCCATCTTCGACATGTTGGACTTTATTACTTCCAATGTTCTCATGCCATTATTCGGAATTATTATTTGCCTCGTATTTGGCTGGTCACGTAAGGTCAATGCATTAATACCGGATAATATGTCATTGCGGAAGCGTCAGTGTTTACGGTTTATATGGCGATATGTTGGACCTTTATGTATCGGGGTAATTTTGGTACACGGTCTTATTTGATTATGTTAAGTATCATTTTTCATTCATTTTTATTTGATAGAGAATGATGCTGCAATGTCGTAACACTGCTACAACTTAGGTAAAAATTTAAACGGGCGAGTTTATCCACCAAAACCGCCCGTTGGCCATCATCAAAACTATGTTTAGTATCAATCAACGAATTGAATGTGTGACCAAATAGATCAGTGTATTTTCACTTTCTTAATACAACAGAACCTTTTTTATTTCTCTAGAACAACACTATCCGCTTGTCGCCTCGGTAACGCCATGACGAGCTCAAGAAAGGCTATCGCAGCGAGTGTAGTGATAAATAAAGATTTCCCAGCTTCAACTAATATCCAGCCACCTATTATCGGAAACCCGAATATCCCAATAAAGTAGGAAACAACGAACCAAGTAAGAGCTGCATGGCGATGCTCTAGAGCAGATTCGTTTATCGCCCAAGTTTGGATAACAGGATATACTAATCCATATCCAAGACCTGTTAAAATAGCTGCTGTAATTTGAAAGATTGAATGAACAGGTATACCTAACAAAGATACTATGCCCAGAACTAAAAATGACATAAGTGTGATGACAAGAGGAATACGAGGCACAGTTGATAAATAACGAGCCAACAGAAGCCGTGATATAACTACAGTCACTACATGAACAGCAAAAAATGTATTGGCGCTTGAGTTTGTTCCTTCTACTATTGAACTCTGGAACGACATCATGCCAGAGAACACGCAGCCTCCTAACCCTACCATAATAATCGGACGGATTGCACTCGTGGCCGCAATCTTCGATATATTCTTTACCCAAGGTCTTAATGATAATTCTTGTTGATCGTGTGGCTCTCTAAATCCAAATGTCATTAAAAATAGAGATGCAAAAATAGCAATAATACCAACAAGGAGAAATGCTGTTAGGATAGGTATTTTTACTTGTTCAACAATGATAGAGAGTATAATTGGGCTACCACAAATTCCTGCCATCTGGAAAGCACTGAAACGTGTAAACCAGTATCCCCTATCTGCATCAGAAATACGTTCAGACAAAGCCATTGGCCCGCTGATATAGAACATACCCCAACCGAGGCCAATCAAAAAAGCCCCTATACGTGGTATGTAACTCAGATCACCAGCGGAACAACTGAGAAGAAAATAACCACACGATACAGATAAAGCAGCTAAGGCTGCGAAACGCGATGATTCCAGCCTCCCAGCAAACCATCCAACTAAAGGAACACCAATCAACGTGCCGATTAAAGCCACACTCAGTGTCATTCCTGCGTCAATATCACTCCCTCCCTGTGCCCGAAAAAATTCAGAAATTAAGAAAGTTGCTCCATATCCACCTGCAGTAAAAGTCGTGCCGAAGAGGAGAAAAAGTGCTGATGTCGTTCGCATAAATCAAATCCTATCCTATATATACCCAATATCACTAAGAATTGAATGTTCTTGGGACCATAGACCTTAGTTTATTTATTGCTTCTTTTAAATGAAGGAAAACATAGCTTATTTCGTTTTAATTACAACTACACAACCAAATCCTACTATACCTGGGATATTAAGAATACCAGAGCGTAGACCTCGTCCATGTCCACCGCCAACCCAACAATGAAGGGAGATAAAGCAATATTTTTATCGCGAGAGTTGATATAAAGTGTCTAACTCCCTTTGGGAGCAGATATTTTATGTGCAGAAAATGAGGCTAAGTTAATATTTCATACGTTTTACATCAAACGCTATTTTAGTTTTCTCAAAGGTAACCAGCGTATCGCAACATGTTACGAAAAGGCTATACATGAAACTACCTGTCTATGGTGAAATTAGGCTGTATTCGACTCTTTTGTCGGTGATTATATAATTAAGGGACACCATCTAGTTTCACTAAGACAATTTTTTGTAGAAAATATTCATTTGGGGTGATCTCCTCATTGGTCAGGCTGTATAGTGACAGTGGATGTTGAAAAGATGAAAGTGAATATAGACTTCAGGTACGAAGGCTAATCAGTCCGTCTTTCTTTAACTTGGTTAACCAACGGCTGGAATTCTTCATATTCATACCCATTGCTTTTAAATCAACGGACAAGGGAACATACAAGGTCCTTTCAGGGCGGCACGTGACCGAATACACGGCCATAATACCGCATGGTTATCTGTTTTATTGGATATATGCCCGATGTCCTCCTCTTCAACCGGATCGCGTGGCCTGTCAACTATAACCAGTGATGTAATATCCTCACCATTCTGTCGCGAAGTGGTTTGACAAAGTCATAAGGGGTGATTGACTTTTCTCGTTTAGCACCCAGATAATTCTGCCCACCATTGTACTATCAGCTGCCGTTCGTCTAGATGAAATGTTTGGATGTAGAATGTACGCTGCCCGGATGTTGTTTCGTTCGATATGGCTTAACTGGTGCTCGATGTGTAACTCTTTGATAAGTAAAGCAGCCTGATGGTTAAGCGGCTCAAGGTGATCGGTTTTCATTTTCATGCAACGTTCAGAAAAGCGAACGCTTTTAGATGGGTTTTCGTGTAGCGGAAATTTTCCAGATGGCATTTTGAAAGTCGATTTCCTGTCAGTGGGCAAATCTCACTTCATTGGAGTGGACAAACGTCAGCAGCACCACCGCTATAGGCAGATAAATGGCTCAGGAAATCAGGTAAATATTCATGAGGCAGAGTAGAATGGTGGCGGGATTTCGTGGTAGTGAGTGCCTGGCCATATCATTAGCTGGGTTGGACTCCAGAATATCGTTTTGGACGGCGTAGCGTATGATAGTAGTGACATATTGCCGTAATCGCTGGGTGATATCATGATTGCCCTATTCATCAACGGCTTTGACCGGAGCTAAAAACTGGCTGAATCAAACAGTAAGTGCCCCGAATTATGCCCTTCGTTGCATCTTGATTTGCAACAGACGAAACTAGACCTAAAAATAAGAAAGGGTGTTGATTTTGCTGGGTTTGACAGAAATTGTTTGACTGGGCTGGACTTCACTGGAAGTTGAAGTGGTGCCCGGAGGCGGAATCGAACCACCGACACGGGGATTTTCAATCCCCTGCTCTACCGACTGAGCTATCCGGGCTAACGGGGCGCATTAAACCGTATTCATCCTAATCCGTCAAACACTTTTTGCAAAAAAACGATAAAAATTGATTGCTTGCTTTATTTTTATACCAATTCAGTGTGGTTATTCAGCTAATGCCGTTTTTTATTAACTTAATGCCCCATTTTTTCGGCATTTTGCGATGGTTAGAATATCTTGAGCCAGAATTTTCGCAGTGATCACATCTTCAAAATCTCTTTTCACTAATAGCCTACTCAGACACCCCTCAAGGATAAGTTCCATCTGTTGAGCGACTTGCTTGCTATCGTCAATATCAAGTTGTTGTAATAATTCTTCCGTGTAATGGAAAGAGTTCTGTTTTTGTAATTCTGCTAATTGGTGGATTGGATGGTTGGTGTCAGGAAATGCGCTGCAAGCAGCAATAAACAGGCAGCCAGGATAACGCTGTTCTTGTACTTTTTCTTTGAGAGCGTCGTAGCGTGCCAGTAATTTTTGCTCAGGGCTTAGGCCTTCATCCAATAGAGTTTGGCGCTGCCAGATTTCAATTTGCTGGCTGTGATGGCGCAGGCAGTCGTAGAGTAAGGCTTCACGATCAGGCCAAAAATGTTTTATATGGTTGATATCAATATCGATAGAGGCTAAAAGCGTCTCCAGTGTCGCTGACAGGCCATGTTGCTCTAATAAGTTCAGGACATGGCTAAGCACATATTCACGTTGCACGGTGGCTCTCCTTCCAGATTATTTTGGTTGTCGATGTTGTAATTGCTGTACATGCTGATTAAAACGCTGAGCATCTATGAATCCATTGATTCGCTCATCGGTTAGCTCTGTTCCCTTATCGAAAAATAAGATAGTGGGGAGTCCCAGCACTTGCAGTTTTTGCAACAGTTCTTTTTGTTTTGGGGTGTTATCCGTGACATTTGCCTGTAACAAGAGGAATTGGCTTAATTGTGCCTGTACTTTTGGATCACTGAAAGTATATTTTTCAAACTCCTTGCAGGCGACACACCAGTCAGCATAGAGATCCAACATAATCGGTCGATGATGATTTTCCGCCAAAATTTGACTTAACTCTTGCCAATCAGAGACTTGTTGAAACTGCAAAGTAACTTTTTGTTGTTCTGCCACAGGGTTTCCCCATACCCAATCTTGTAAAGGACGTGAAGCAATGAGTGCCAAAGCAAGTAAGATAACTTGTAAGGTTCGTATCCAACCGTTTTTGCTGTTTAAAGTTAATGCGAATGCCCAACCAAGGAAAGAAACAGCCAATAGGCTCCACAATCTTATGCCCCATGTGTCACCCAGTACACGTTCCAGCAAGAAAACTGGCAGAGCCAATATGATAAATCCGAAGGCTTCCTTAACGTATTGCATCCATGGGCCGCTGCGTGGCAGGAGTTTGTGACCAAATAGTGTGACGGCGATAAGCGGTAAGCCCATTCCCAATGCGTAGAGGTACAACGTTAAGCCGCCGACTAATGTATTACCGCTTTGGGCGATATAAAGCAAAATAGCACTGAGTGGTGCGGTAGTGCAGGGAGAGGCGATTAAACCGGCTAAAGCTCCCATCACGAATACGCCAATGTAAGAGCCACTTTGTTGTTGGTTGCTCCAATCCACGAGGCGAGTTTGGAGCGAAGAAGGAAGTTGTAATGTATATAGCCCAAACATTGATAAGGCGAGCAAAATAAACAGCACTGACAGCCCTACGAGGATGTAAGGATTTTGCAGGGCAGCCTGAAATTGCAAGCCAGCCGCCGCGACGATTAAGCCAAGTATTGTGTAAGTGAGCGCCATTCCCTGAACGTAACTCATGGCAAGCCAAAAAATCCGTTTCAGGCTTTCAGGACGTTTTTGGCCCAAAATAATGCTGGAAATCAGCGGATACATGGGCAGTATGCAGGGAGTAAAAGCAATACCAATACCAATTAATAACGCCCAGAGTGGCGAAAATGGCACATCGTGGGACTCGGATGGTATATCTCCCTGTTGCAGAGGTGCTTGTAAGGAGTCTTCTTTATTTGTCGTTATGTTGGTGGGGGGCGCGGTTTTATTGCCTGATAGAGAAGCAGCAACGGCTTGCAATGGTACGCTTAAGGTTTCAGGCGGATAACAATAACCTGCTTCTGCACATCCTTGGTATGTAATCTGGAGAGAGCCGTTGTTGGTGGCAGACAGAATGGGAATATCAATCCGTGCCGATTGAAAATAGACTTCTGTCTTACCAAAAAACTCATCTTCATGATCGACGCCTTTGGCGTATGAAATTTCACCCAATGATACTTCTTGATTGGGAATGATATTGAACTGTTTTCGATAAAGGTAATAACCAGGTTGAATATCCCAGTTCAGAGTGAGTTTATTTCCTTGTTGCTGAAAATCGAACATGAATGCCTGATCAGCAGGAAGGTAGAGGCTTTTCCCTGGTTGTTCAAACAGTGCGCTAGCGTTGTTAGGCGACAGAGCGATACTGCTGAACAGTAGAAGCAACATAAGAATACGTTTCATCATAAGATAGTCTTTAGCCTGCCTGTATCGTGGGTTTGATTCCTAATATTAAGACAATGCAGAGTTTTTTACAGGAAAAGATGTGTCAGGAAGATTTCAGGGGCTGGCACGCCCCTGAAATAATAATGCCAAATAATCGAAATTGTGAAGCTACAGGATAATACCACCAAACAGAAAACCGAATGTGACGGCTAATACAACGGCAAGAGTACCCGGAATAAAGAATGGATGGTTGAAGACAAAACGTCCGATACGGGTGGTTCCGGTATCATCCATCTGTACGGCTGCAACCAGTGTCGGATAAGTTGGCAGGATAAACAAACCAGACACTGCGGAGAAAGAAGCGATCGCCGTTAATGGCGTGACATTCAGAGCCAGAGCCATTGGCATTAATGCCTTAGCTGTTGCTGCTTGTGAATAGAGTAATGCTGAACAGAAGAAGAAGATGACTGCCAGTAACCAGGGTTGGGCATGAATCAAACTACCCGCGGTTTCTTTGATCCAGTCTATGTTCGCTTGAACAAATGTATCGCCTAACCATGCAACTCCTAAGATACAAATACATGCGCTCATACCTGCTTTGAAAGTGCTTGAGTTCAGGATGGCATCAGTATCGACGGAGCAAATAATGGTGGTGAGCGTAGCGACACTGAGCATGATGATCAAAATCGCATTGGTGGTGTTCATTAGCGGTTTTGCAACCAGGCCGACACTTGGGCTATTAATAATCGCATAAATGACAACACCGACAACACCGAGCAGGAACAACAGAACAGAGCATTTTGCTTTGGGTTTGATTTGAATCTGGCTGGCGCCACGCATTTCTATCAAGCCATCTTCAAGGCGTTTTTGGTAAACAGGATCATTCGACAATTTTGCATCAAACAGCCATGAAATAATGAATGACATAAGGATGATGGCACAAAATGTTGAAGGCAGTAATACCATTAACAGGTGGATATAGCTGATGCCTTGCCCTTCCATAATCGATGCCATATAAACAACCGCCGCAGAAATAGGTGAAGCAGTGATCCCGATCTGGGCAGCGACAACGGCAGTAGAGAGTGGACGGCATGGTTTTATGCCTTGCTCTTTGGCAACTTCTGTAATAACAGGTAATGTTGCCAGTGAGATGTTACCCGTGCCTGCAAATAGTGTCAGAAAATAAGTGACGATAGGTGCAAGAACTGTGATGTATTTGGGATTCTTGCGCAGTAATTTTTCAGTTTGCTGAACAAGATAATCTAGTCCCCCCGCCACTTGCATGGCTGATATCGCAGCAATGACGGCCATGATAATTGAAATTACGTCAAATGGAATACTGCCTGGTTTAACACCGATGGCGGCAAGGACGAGAACACCAATCCCACCAGCAAAACCAATACCTATTCCCCCTAATCGTGCCCCCAAAAAAATGGCCAGCAGAACAATAACCAATTCTACGGCTAACATGTTAAATACTCCTTCATTTATTTAGTATTATGAAAATCTATGGTTAATAGTTTGTGTTTGCAGAAAATTAAAAAGGCACGCTTCCGGTTGGAATAGCGTGCCTTAATAATTAAGACGAACTCGTTATTATAATCATTTAATTAGTCATCAAAACGTTTTGCTTTATAAGTTGGATGTTTTAGGTTCTCAACGGAGAAAATATCATCTAATTCAGCTTCGGTCAGTAAACCGCGCTCAAGCACAACTTCACGGACACTTTTGCCTGTTTCAGCACAGATCTTACCCACGATATCGCCATTGTGGTGACCAATAAAGGGGTTCAGATAAGTCACGATCCCGATGGAGTTGAATACGAAGTTTTCGCAAACATCTCTATTGGCAGTAATGCCATTGACGCATTTTTCCACCAAATTACGGCAGGCGTTGTTCAGGATAGACATAGATTCAAACATAGCCTGACCAATCGCCGGTTCCATGACGTTAAGCTGTAACTGGCCTGCTTCTGCTGCCATAGTGACACAGGTATCATTACCGATGACTTTGAAGCAAACTTGGTTAACAACTTCTGGCACCACAGGGTTAACTTTCGCTGGCATGATAGAAGAACCCGCCTGCAATTCTGGCAGGTTAATTTCATTCAGGCCAGCACGAGGGCCGGAAGAGAGCAGACGCAAGTCGTTGCAAATCTTGGACATCTTAACAGCCAGACGCTTCAACGCACTGTGAACCATGACGTAAGCGCCACAGTCAGAGGTGGCTTCTATCAAATCTTCTGCTGGTTGGCAAGGCAATCCTGTAACCTCGGCCAATTTTTCAACGACCAGCTTTTGGTAACCTGGTGCAGTATTCAAGCCAGTACCGATAGCAGTCGCGCCAAGGTTTACTTCTAGCAGCAGCTCTGCCGTGCGAGTGATGTTTTTGATCTCTTCTTTCAACAGTACAGAAAAAGCACGGAATTCTTGGCCCAGAGTCATGGGAACCGCGTCTTGCAACTGGGTACGGCCCATTTTCAGGATGTCATCGAATTCAACGCCTTTTTTGTCAAAACCCTCTTTCAGCAACTCAATGGAATCAATTAAGTGCATCAGGGCGTTATAAACAGCAATTCGGAAACCGGTAGGGTAAGCATCATTGGTTGACTGGCTTCTGTTTAGGTGATCATTTGGGTTCAGGTACTCATATTCACCTTTTTGATGTCCCATCAACTCCAGGCCAATATTTGCCAGCACCTCATTCGTGTTCATGTTTAGTGAAGTACCGGCGCCGCCCTGAAAGACATCAACAGGGAATTGATCCATACATTTGCCTTTAATGAGAACTTCATCACACGCTTTGACGATAATATCTGCCACTTTTCCAGAAATAGTATGGAGTTCTTTATTTGCCAGTGCCGCAGCTTTCTTCACCATCACCATGCCCCGGATGAACTCAGGCACATTGTTGATGGTACGGTCACTGATATAAAAGTTTTCAATCGCACGTAGAGTGTGAATACCGTAGTAGGCTTCAGCAGGAACTTCTCGTTTACCTAACAGGTCTTCTTCGATACGAATGTTGTTTGACATGAGAACCTTCTTAAAATTGGATACGTTTTTTGACTGTTCTATTACGTGTTTGTTGAAAAATAATGTTGCCGCCAACAATTTCCCTGATATTAAACACTTATCATGAAATTGCTGGCGCGATCATATGTGGATTTGTAAGAAATGCCTTGAACCTGGATCACTTTATAGTGCTATTTTATTGATGAAATAACATATGTGTGACTAAGGTCACGATTACGGGAGGAAAAAGTTGAGGGTTTGAAGTGTTGAAAACAGCCACGATTATCCCCACATAGATTATCTAACACCATATTATGTGATCTAACCCGATATTAGGTGTCACACAGAGTGTGAATGATCGAATAGTGTGAACCCTCAATAATAATGAAAGGAGAACCACGTGCGTTGGCTCCCGCTTATCCTTATATGCCTTCTGGTTTACATCGAGTCTGTCCTGTTTGTTCGGATTGCCTCCGAAGTTGGAGTCTTGTTGACTCTGTTATTGGTTATCCTGACGTCTTGTCTTGGTGTATCCCTTGTGCGTAATCAAGGTATTAAGAATTTCCTCTCTATGCAGCAAAAACTCGCAGCCGGTGAGAGTCCTGCGGAAGAAGCTGTTAAAAGTGTATCTCTGGTCATCGCTGGATTCTTGCTGATATTGCCCGGTTTCTTCACCGATTTTCTTGGGTTACTGTTGCTATTGTCTCCCGTACAGAAACTTCTGACAGCGAAGCTATTGCCTCATATTAAGGTTTACCGCCCGAATACTTTTTATGGTTCCGGTAATTATGGTAATCATCGTGGCGGTTATGGGCAGAACGGGCAGACTTTTGAGGGAGAATATGAGCGCAGGCAAGATGACGCTTCTCGTATATCGGATGACCAAAAAAATTATGGTGAATCTGACAGTGAGCGCAATAAGAAATGATTGCCGTTACATTGGTTGAGATTTCAGAGAGTAAGAAAAAAGTAAAATTTTTTTGTTACCCACCCTTGAAGTCATGATCTCAAGCCCCAATTTGTAGCTTCGTGATACCGGTTCTGTTGGGTTCTGGTATCAATCCTCTTACCTGATATGGACTTTATTTATAGGAGATCTATCAATGAAAATTCGTCCATTACATGACCGCGTTATTATCAAGCGTACAGAAGTTGAATCAAAATCCGCTGGCGGTATTGTTTTGACGGGCTCTGCTGCGGGCAAATCTACCCGTGGGAAAGTTTTGGCAGTCGGCAATGGTCGCATTCTCGAAAATGGGGAAGTGAAGGCGCTGGACGTAAAAGTAGGTGATACCGTTATTTTTAATGAAGGTTACGGCGTTAAAACAGAAAAGATCGATAATGAAGAAGTATTGATCATGTCTGAAAGCGACATTCTGGCAATTGTTGAAGCGTAATTGAGAATCTTATTACGCTTAGATCTTCTTGATTGAACGAATTTAAAGGAAAGACACAATGGCAGCTAAAGACGTAAAATTTGGTAATGATGCTCGCAGCAAAATGCTACGCGGTGTGAATGTACTGGCTGATGCAGTTAAAGTGACCCTGGGCCCTAAAGGCCGTAATGTAGTTTTGGATAAATCTTTCGGTGCGCCTGTCATCACTAAAGACGGTGTATCTGTAGCACGTGAAATCGAATTGGAAGATAAATTCGAGAACATGGGTGCTCAGATGGTTAAAGAAGTCGCTTCTAAAGCTAATGATGCGGCAGGTGATGGTACCACCACAGCAACCGTATTGGCTCAAGCTATCGTCACCGAAGGTCTGAAAGCTGTTGCTGCTGGCATGAACCCAATGGATCTGAAACGCGGTATTGATAAAGCAGTTGTTTCCGCTGTTGAGGAGCTGAAAAAACTGTCCGTACCTTGCTCTGATTCCACTGCTATTGCACAGGTTGGTACTATCTCTGCAAACTCCGACGAAACCGTAGGTAAACTGATCGCAGAAGCGATGGATAAAGTTGGTAAAGAAGGTGTAATCACCGTTGAAGAAGGTACTGGCTTGGAAGACGAACTGGATGTTGTTGAAGGTATGCAGTTCGACCGTGGTTACCTGTCTCCTTATTTCATCAACAAACCAGAAGCGGGTTCTGTTGAACTGGAAAACCCATACATCCTGCTGGTTGACAAAAAAATCTCCAACATCCGTGAATTGCTGCCAGTTCTGGAAGGCGTCGCTAAAGCAAGCAAGCCTTTGATGATTATTGCTGAAGATGTTGAAGGCGAAGCACTGGCAACTCTGGTTGTGAATAACATGCGTGGTATCGTGAAAGTTGCTGCGGTTAAAGCACCTGGCTTCGGTGATCGCCGTAAAGCCATGCTGCAAGATATCGCTATCCTGACTAACGGTACTGTTATCTCCGAAGAGATTGGTCTGGAGCTGGAAAAAGCGACTCTGGAAGATCTGGGCCAGGCAAAACGTGTTGTTATTAACAAAGACACTACAACTATCATTGATGGTGTCGGTGAAGAAAGCGCAATTGCTGGACGTGTTACTCAGATCCGCCAGCAGATCGAAGAATCTACTTCTGATTATGACCGTGAAAAACTGCAAGAGCGTGTTGCTAAATTGGCAGGCGGTGTTGCTGTAATCAAAGTAGGTGCAGCAACTGAAGTTGAAATGAAAGAAAAACGCGCTCGCGTTGACGATGCACTGCACGCAACTCGTGCGGCTGTAGAAGAAGGTGTTGTTGCTGGTGGTGGTGTTGCTCTGGTTCGTGTTGCTAGCACAATCTCTAACCTGACTGGTGACAACGAAGATCAGAACGTTGGTATTCGCGTTGCACTGCGTGCGATGGAAGCACCAATGCGTCAGATCGTAGACAACGCAGGTGAAGAGCCTTCTGTTGTTGTAAACAACGTGAAAGCAGGTAAAGACAACTACGGTTATAACGCTGCAACTGAACAGTACGGTGATATGATCGAAATGGGTATCCTGGATCCAACTAAAGTAACCCGTTCTGCACTGCAATTCGCAGCTTCTATTGCTGGTTTGATGATCACTACCGAAGCAATGGTGACTGAACTGCCTAAAGATGACAAAGCTGACTTAGGTGCAGCTGGCGGTATGGGCGGTATGGGTGGAATGGGCGGCATGATGTGATGCTGTTCATCCTGATGATGGCATTGTCCATCTGTTAGGAAAGCCCTTAAAGGCGAGCAGGGAAAACTTGCTCGCCTTTTTATTGTTCCTATAATCAATGAGGGAAGTTATGCGAATTAAGATTTTATTTAGTGCGTCAGTATTACTGTTGGCAGGGTGTACAACAGCTCATCAATTAACCTCTGCTGGCGCTAATGTGCGTTTTGTGGACACTCAACCAGGTAGTGAATGCCAGCGATTAGGTGAAGTTAGTGGTACCCAAAGCAACTGGCTCAATGGTGTTAGCAATGAAAGTAGTTCTATGCGTAGTGCAGCCAATGACTTGCGTAATAAAGTGGCTGAAATGGGCGGCAACGTTATTTATGATATAAATAGTCCATCAGAGGGGTTATTGTCTAGTTTTGTCCCCCTTGATAGCAAAATGGTTGGTCAGGCCTATAAATGCCCTTAGATATTAAATAGATGTGCCTAGTGAGAAAGTGGTTTGGGCAAGGCTCAGAAAGAATGTTTCGCAACATTAAGAGTCGCGAATATATTCAGTTTTTGTGCGCTGCCCATTCAGAAGAACTCAATAATGATGGAATTAAACTCATCTGTTATCGATTGGCATAGGAATTATCACTAGTTTTGTGCTAGCCCTAAATCCAGTGGGGTTTTGCTTGGTTCTCCACCAATTTCTCTGGTCAGGCTTGGAACCAGATAACCGGATACTTTAGTTAATAATTCTCGCATGACAGCTTTTGCCTCTTCATCGTCCACGAGAAAATGTGCGGCACCTTGAACTTTATCCAGAACGTGAATGTAGTAAGGTAATATGCCTGCGTCAAAGAGTGCATTACTTAAATCAGCCAAAGTCTCTGCATTATTATTGACATCACGTAACATCACACTTTGATTCAGCAGTGTCACTCCAGCTTGTTTTAGTCGAATCATACTTGTGCGTAACGCATTATCAATTTCATTCGCATGGTTGATATGGGTTACCATGATGACCTGCAAACGAGTTTGTGCAAGACGATTACACAATGAAAGCGTGATACGATCAGGGATCACAACCGGTAAACGTGTATGGATACGTAACCGCTTAATGTGTGGGATAGATTCAAGACGGCTGATCAACCAGTCCAGTTCATGATCCTTAGCCATTAATGGATCGCCCCCAGAGAAGATAATTTCGTCAAGCTCAGGGTGTTGTTCAATATAATCCAGAGCAAGCAGCCAATTGTTTTTATTGCCTTTATTATCCTCATAAGGGAAATGGCGGCGAAAACAATAGCGACAATTAACCGCGCAACCCCCTTTGACCAATAGCAAGGCTCGATTGTGATATTTATGCAATAGACCTGGAACAACACTGCGTTGTTCATCCAATGGATCAGGGGTGAAACCAGGGGATATAGCAAACTCTTCCCGTGAGGTCAGGACTTGTAATAGAAGAGGATCACGGGGATCACCCTTTTTCATTCGTGTTACAAATGCTCTTGGCACACGCAGAGGAAATAAGCGCTTTGCTTCATTGCCTTCTTGCAGTTTCGTATGTGTGTTTAAGGATAACAGTTGTAACAACTCATTGGGATCAGTAATAACATCCGCGAGTTGTTGTAGCCAGGCTTCTCTGACAGGGTGAATATGGGTTATAATGTGTGCCATTTTTTGGCTAAGCCATTTTGTTAAAAATTAGAGGATCTCCATGGCTACTTATAGTACCAATGAATTCCGTTCAGGTCTTAAAATCATGTTAGATGGCGAGCCGTGCGCTATTCTTGACAGTGAATTTGTTAAACCAGGTAAAGGACAGGCATTTGCCCGCGTTCGTATTCGCAAACTGATCTCTGGTAAACTGTTGGAAAAAACTTTTAAATCAACAGATTCTGCTGAAAGTGCAGATGTCATGGATGTCAACCTGACTTATTTATACAACGACGGTGAATTTTGGCATTTCATGAACAACGAAACTTTCGAGCAGTTGGCTGCGGATGAGAAAGCCGTTGGTGATAATGCCAAGTGGCTGATCGATCAGGCAGAATGTATTCTGACTCTGTGGGATGGCCGTCCTATCGCTGTAACTCCACCAAACTTTGTTGAACTGGAAATCGTTGATACTGATCCAGGTCTGAAAGGTGATACTGCTGGTACTGGTGGTAAACCTGCAACCTTGAGTACCGGCGCTGTCGTTAAAGTTCCTCTGTTTGTCCAGATCGGCGAAGTGATCAAAGTTGACACTCGTTCTGGCGAATACGTTTCTCGCGTGAAATAACCGCGTTTGCTATTCTAAAAAAATCGCAGCCTCTTCGTCCAGAGGTTGCGGTTTTTTATCATCCCTTCTTGGTTAGTCTCATTGCAGCTATTAAATCGGGTAGCTATAATCCAATTTCATTTCTTATCGTTATCCTGGACGACCTGGATAAACGTCATCTCATCGGGGACGGCCCCACTTATCCTTATATAAAGGGAAAGACATGTCTTGGTTGATCCTTCTTATTGCTGGTTTGTTGGAAGTCGTGTGGGCGATAGGCCTAAAATATACCCACGGTTTTTCACGCTGGGTGCCGAGTTTAATTACGATCAGCGCGATGGTGGTTAGTATGGGGTTACTGGCTTATGCCATGAAAAATCTACCGGCAGGAACTGCCTATGCAGTGTGGACAGGTATCGGTGCGGTGGGTACGGCGGTTTTCGGCATCATGGTGCTGGGGGAATCTGCGAATTTAGTTCGGATATTGAGCCTTGGCCTGATTGTGATTGGGATTATTGGCTTAAAGTTGGCGGGTTGATTGCTTATGAATAAACCCAGCACTGTGCTGGGCTTATGATTATTTCTTTTCATAACGCGAAGGCCATATTTCTTCTGGTGTTCGTCCAAGTGCTGTCGCAATAAGGCGTTCGCCTTTTGGCCAGTGTCGTTGCAATGCATTGGCAAGAGTTGATGATGCCAGCCCTGCTGATCGTGATACTTCCGATAGTGTTGTTCCGCGTTTTTTCAATTCAGCGATGATGTCAGCAGAATGCCAGTCTTTTTTTTCCATCCTTAAGCTCTCCAGTTATCAATTATCTTTTTAATTAAAAAGTAAATGAGTATTCAGTAGACTATAAGTCACACATCATAGCATAACTCTAGCTGAAACGTGACTTATAGTCCGTGGTCGGATAAGTAACATGAATCGATACTTATCGGATGAAAAAATCGAACAACATCAGATCCCTTTTTGGTCAAAGAATTAGGTATCTCAGGATAGAAGCTGGGATGTCACAAGAGGCTTTTGCCGATAAGTGTGGACTGGATCGTACTTATGTCAGTGGCATTGAACGTGGTGTCAGGAACCCCACCTTGGAAATTATTTATGTGATAGCAAATGGATTACAGATTGAACTCAGTGAATTGTTCGATTTTGGGACAATATATCCTCCTCACTAAATCTCATTATCAAAAGATAATGCGGGTTAAATTTTAGCAACTAATCCTCCCATCTCTTCATTTTCTTTACTTTCAATTGCAAAGTTGCAGCCAATAAAGCTGCGACTTGAAAGAATCATGTTCCCTTATCGTTTGGCTTGAGTACTAGACTGAAAGTTATATTCTATTTTTGAATATGATATTTGTTTTTGTCATATTATGTGCAGTGCTTGCTGAAATTTGGTAAGAAAATGATTTTTGATTAGATATCAGCTGGGAACGAGATGATGTTATTAATCCTTGAACTTGTGATTGGGGCGATTGTTGGCGTGATTATCACTACTACCGGTGTTGGTGGTGGAGTGATAGTTTTACCAATCTTGACCTATTTTTTTGGATTAGATGCATTGTCTTCTGTTGCGACGGCTAATCTTCTTTCAATGTTGATGAAAATATCATCTTCTTATATACATTTTCGCATGGGAAATATTCCCTTACGCCAATCTTTGATTATTCTACTGATCATGATACCCAGTACGGTATTCGCCAGTTATGGCGTCACGATGTTGAGTCATTTAAGCCATAATCGGGTACAATTTGAATGGGGAATTAATTTACTGGTTTTATTGGCTATCTTATTTTCCCTTTATCTTTTTTACCGTCGAATACACCAGCCACAATTACACATGAGCCAAACACAACCACAATTACAACCTAGGTTGATTAAGCCTTTCTTGTTACCCGGTACGGGAGCTGGATTAGTACTTGGGGCAACAGGAGTGGGTGGTGGCATAGTGGTATTGCCACTATTATTACGCTATGGGCAAATGAGTATTAAACAAGCGGTTGGTGTTTCCCTGTTTATTACGATGATGTTATCCGGCTCATCTGCTTTCGCTTATGCCTATGGAGGGCATACAGACTGGAAACTGGCGTTGGTATTGTTTGTTGGTTCTTTGCTGGCTATCCCTTTCGCCAATTATTTGATCAAGCATGTGTCTGATAAAGTACTACAATATGCCACATTATTCCTGATCTTATGTAGTGCTGTGTTGATGGGCATTCGGTTAGTTTAATAGAAATTCTTTTGACTATTGAGGCAGAGAGATAACCTCAATAGTAAAAGAGTAAATTAACGCGATGCTCGACTTTTATGGTGAGTTGAAATGACATAGCCGCTCCTTTATAACTTTAAGTCGCCAAACTGAGAGAAATAAAGGAACAAAGGCTATGTCACAGCAAGATTTTATCATTTGGGTGTTTTGTTGGGTAGACGATAATTTAACGGCGTTACAGCAAAGCTCTCGATTCAGAAGCCGGGGATACCCACCTAAGCTGAGCGATGCGGAAGCCATCACGATGGAAGTGGTGGGTGAATTCTTAGGCTTTTCAACGGATAAAGGAATTTGGACGTACTTTCGTGATCACTGGTGCGAGTGGTTTCCGGGACTGGGTTCACGCGCCAATTTTGCTAAACAGGTTGCGAATCTTTGGGCTGTTAAACAAAAGCTGCAAGAAAAGCTGGCGAGGTTATTGGGTGCGTTCGATAGGCCGGTACATATTGTCGACGGATTTCCGTTGCCCATCTGTGGATTCAAAAGAGCGAAAGGCAGTGCCAGCTTTAAAGGACAAGCTGATTATGGGTACTGCGCCGCCAAAAACGAAACTTACTACGGCTTTAAAGGGCATCTCATGATAGATGAAATTGGCGTAGTAACGGGATTCACATTGACGCCCGCCAATGTCAGTGAGCGTGAAGCGGTCTGGGACTTGACTAGCCCAATAAAAGGCTGTTTGCTCGGCGATAAAGGTTATTTAGGTTTTGAATTTCAAGAGGAAATGAAGCAGTCGGGTATTGAAATGATAGCCCCGGTGCGTGCCAATATGGATGACCCAGTCCCCAGAGAAACAAGAAAGCGCATTAATGCCAAACGGCGCTTAATTGAAACCGTCATTGGTCAACTCGCTGGGCAATTTGCTATCGAGAAGTGCTGGGCACGGGATTTGTGGCATTTGAGTAATCGAATAGCCAGAAAACTGCTTTCTCATACACTGGGTATTTTTGCCAATTTTAAACAAGGTAAAAGTCAACGCGACTGGCTTCAACAAGCCCATGTTATAGGGAGCTAAAGTTGAGCATCGCGTTAAATTAGTAATATCAGTAAGTTGTTTCACCAATATTTTTTAGAGCATCAATCACCAATTGCCAGAATTTGGCATGATCCAATTTGACAGCAACCTGCGTATGGCAATCTTCAGGTGGCGGAAAACGGAAATCTGCAACAGTCATTCCTGTTGTTAAGCCTCCCATCAGTTCGATATTAACGGGGACTTTTTGGGTCGTCATAACATCCGGATCGATCACATAAGCTACAGCACAGGGATCATGCACAGGAGGATAGCCAAATCCTTGATGCTCAAGATACCTGTCACCATAAAACTTCAGAGCATCCAAAACGAATTGGGCAGGACGTGTCTTAATCTGGGCAATTGCTTCAATAATTTCAGGAGTTGCTTGCGCTTGGTGAGTGAGATCTAAACCGACCATTGTCAACGGCCATTTTTCATTAAAGACAATGTGGGCAGCTTCTGGATCGATCACGATATTGAACTCCGCAACTGCGCTTCTGTTTCCTTTATGATAGCCCCCTCCCATTAATACAACTTCTTTTACCCGCTCAACAATTTTCGGTTCTTTGCGCGCAGCCATAGCGATATTCGTCAAACCTGCAGTTGGCACCAAAGTCACACTTTTGGGCGGATTTTCCATAATCACATCAATAATGAGATCAACTGCATGGCGCGCATCCAGTTTCATACTAGGTTCAGGAAGAATAGGGCCATCCAGACCCGTTTCACCATGAATGTCTGGGGCTGTATTGATCTCCCGAACAAGTGGGCGGTGACAACCTGCTGCGAAAGGAACGTTATGAATATTAGCGATGCGTGCAACACAAAGCGCATTGCGGGTGACTTTATTCAGGGTTTGATTACCAACAACTGTCGTTACAGCCAACAATTCAATATTGGGATCCCCGTGGGCAAGCAGGAGAGCAATGGCATCATCATGCCCAGGATCGCAGTCGAGGATGATTTTCTTGGGTAGCATATTCATTCCTTTCCAGTGATTATGACCTTCATTTCTCAAGTTGCTGTTTTGTCGGTTACAACTCGAAACCTATTAAGTACATATGTAAATATTTACGGTCAGGATAATTTACTAACAGAAAAAATTTCCTCCAACTCTATCACAAAATGAAAACATAAGAATCACAATTTATTAATAAATATTTTAATAATTGTGATTCCATTAACATGAAAACAACAAATGATTTGAGAATTTCAAGCACATATGATTCATATATACCAGACATAAAATGCATTAATGTCTAATTTTGTTAGTTTGTTAACTTATTAATATTTTGTTCTTTATTGTTTTGTTAATACACATGAATAACTAATGTTCAAAAAATGTGATAAGCACCCCTGATAAAAGGAATAGCAAGGTTACACCATCAGGGGATAAGCAGATGCTCATGGGGTATAACATGAATAATAAGCTTGATTCATTAACATACTATACGGTGACGAAAAAATATGATCTTCGTTTTCCGATGCTGACAGAAGATCTAGATGTTGATGTTGTTATCATTGGCGGAGGTTTTTCCGGTATCAATACCGCATTAGAGCTGGCAGAAAAAGGCATCACCAATATTGCTATTTTGGAAGGCCGAACTTTGGGGTATGGCGGTACAGGCCGTAATGGTGGGCAGGTGATGACGGGGATTGGCCATGATTTGGATAAGATCAAACGCCACGTGGGTAAAAAAGGCCTGGAAGCTATATTTAAAATCAGTAGCTTGGGAGCGGGAATCATTCGTGATCGAGTTGCCAAATATGATATTCAGGCTGACTTTTGCCAAGGTTATGCCTATCTTGGTTGGAATTCGCGTCATGATAAAACCCTGCATAGTTGGTTACAGGAATTTCGTTCGGCTTCCCCTGGTGAAGAAATTGAGCTTTATACGGGTGCAGATGTTAAAAAAGTTATTGGTTCAGACCGTTATACCAGTGCACTAAAACATATGGGTGGGGGACATGTTCACTCACTCAACTTGCTGCTGGGTGAAGCCAAAGCTGTTACTGAATATGGTGTCAAAATCTTCGAAAACAGTCAGGTTGTGAGCGTAGAGTATGGCTCCAGAGTTACCGTACGTACAGTAACAGGATCAGTGCGCGCCAATAAGATGCTGTGGGCATGTAATGGCTTTTTGGATGGACTTGAACCGGCTATTTATAGAAAAACAATTAATACTTATGCTTTTCAATTGATGACGGAAGAACTGTCGGATGATTTGATTGAAAGGATCAGCCCAATTCGAGGGGCCTACAGTGATATTAGCCCAGTCATCGATTACTACCGTGTTACTAAAGAAAATCGCCTGTTATATGGCAGCGCAACACACTTTCTTGAATATATGCCTTCCGATTTAAAAGCATGGAACCGCAATCTCATGCTCAAGACCTTCCCTTATTTGAAAGATGTGGAGATAGAACTGGCATGGGGCGGGCCATTATGTTGCAGCGCTAATTTGTTTCCACAAATGGGTTCTCTGCCTAATCATAAAAATGTGTTCTATGTTCAAGGCTATTCGGGATTTGGGGTAACGCCAAGCCACATCATCTGCAAAATTTTGGCTGAGGGAATGAGTGAAGGTTCGGAGCGTTATTCGCTACTTAGTTCGATTCCACACCTCGATATTATCGGGAAAGATAAACTGAGAAATGTACTGCTCTCTGTCGGTAAGACTTGGCATCAGGCTTCAGGTTACTGGAAAGGGCGTCGTTAGTTTTTCAACGGTCACAGTTAAAGGTAAAAGTTATGATAAAGCCATTATTGTTAGATAAAACTCTTCCTGAATTAATGCCAATTGGCAGTGTCACTAATCTTGGTTCTGTTGTGGTGGAGGGCGATCCGCAGGCAAGTGTCGCCATGATCCACGGGGAACCATCGGATAATCTGACATGTGGTATTTTTGCCTGCACTAAAGGCAAATTTAAAATGATCTATCCCTTTGATGAAATGGCAACAGTGCATGAGGGTTCAGTGAAACTGACAGATGTCAAAACAGGGGTGATGGTCGAATACCATAAAGGCGACTCGTGGTTTGCGGCAAAAGGGTGCGAAGTATTGTGGGAAATCACCAGTGAGCGTTTCGTCAAACATTATATGGCTTGTATAAATGGGCAATTGTCTGATTAGGCAGAGGAAAAGGTGATGAGTGACATTCATTTACTGGAGTCAGTGACAACTTTTTTGCAGCACTCTCATGGTCACTATATTAATGGAGTCTCTGTTCTTGGTCAGGAAAATGAAACTTTCTCTATCGTTAACCCGGCATCTGGCGAAGTGATAGCTACGGTCAATCAAGGAGGAGAACATGAAGTTAATCAGGCAATGCAGGCAGCATCAGATGCTTTTCACGGCGTGTGGGCGCAAACTTCTCCTATGGAACGGGGGAATTGCCTGAATCGGTTGGCTGATCTATTACAAAAAAATAGTGACGAGTTAGCACAACTGGAAAGTTTATGTTCCGGTAAACCGATTCAATTATCCCGTATGCTGGATGTAGATGCATCAGCCGATTATTTACGCTATTTTGCCGGATGGTCAACCAAAATTACGGGTGAAACACTGAATGTATCACTGCCATCGTTTAAAGGGGAAAAATATTCTGCATTCACGCGCCGTGAGCCTATCGGCGTCGTAGTTGGCATTATTCCGTGGAATTTTTCCATCATGATTGCGATCTGGAAATTGGGGGCGGCACTGGCCTGTGGCTGTACGATTGTGCTTAAACCCAGTGAATATACGCCCTTAACCCTACTTCGTGTGGCTGAACTGGCAAAAGAAGCGGGAATTCCAGATGGTGTGATCAATATCGTCAACGGTACAGGCACTCGGGTTGGATCTTCTCTGGTTAATCACCCTCAATGTGCCAAAGTCACTTTTACAGGCTCCGTTCCAACAGGAATAAGCGTGGGGAAATTGGCCTTGGAGCAGGGATTGAAGCGCACAACACTGGAGCTTGGCGGTAAAAACGCGGCAGCTTTTCTGTCTGATATGACCGTTGAAAAGATCGTTGATGGCATACTGGAAGCGGGATATGTGTATCAAGGGCAAATTTGTGCAGCCGCGGAGCGCTTTTATATTCCATCCGTTCACATGGATGCTGTTTTGGCATTACTTACTGAACGTTTATCTGCGATGAAAATTGGCTCTCCCCTTGATGAATCAACAGAAATGGGGCCTTTGGCAAACAAAAAACATTACGAAAAAATTTTATCTATGTTTGAAACTGCGCGTCAGGAGGGCAATGAAATTGTCTACGGAGGCTATGCTTTGGAGGGACCGGGATTTTTTGTCGCACCAACAGTGATTAAAGCCAATAGTGTTAAAGATACATTAATGAACGAAGAGACATTCGGGCCGATTGGCACTTTCCTCAGTTATGATGATGAGGAAGAGCTTATTACCATGATGAATGCGACACCATTTGGGTTGTCTGCCAGCCTCTGGACGAATGATATGAGTAAAGCGATGCGTATGACCCCTTGCATTAAAGCGGGTATGCTATGGATTAATATGCATACGTTCCTTGATCCTGCGGTTCCATTTGGAGGGATTAAATCTTCAGGAGTTGGCCGTGAGTTTGGCAGTGCATTCATAGAACATTATACGGAGCTGAAATCAGTCATGATGCGTTATTAATGGAGACGTTAATAATAGCTTTTTTATTCTATGCAAAAGATAGCGTAGTTATGATAGTAAATTATGGTGACAAATGAGGAAGATCCGTCAGTTATCTCGCCAGGAAATCCCTGATGTCTGGAATATTGATCGCACTGAATTGATTGAAAATTTATATGTCCAGCAACGAGATCAATTAATACTTACGCCGCAATGTTTTGATATGCGAGGTTGGCCGGAAGGGGAAGCTGAAATTTATACCCCAATTCTTCTGGATAGTTATGATCGCGGGGCATTCTTTCTAGGCGCTTTCGCAGAGAACGCAAATGACAAATTGATTGCTGTCGCCAGCGTTGATCCTCATTGGCGAGGTGAAAATAGTGACCTGCTTCAATTGTCTTTTTTGCATATTAGCAAGGCATATCGTGCTTCAGGATTGGGAAAACAGTTATTTCATTGCTGTATTGATTTTGCCAAGGCAAAAGGTGCGAAAGGGTTATATATCTCATCAATACCGTCTGAAAATGCGGTGAATTTCTATCGGCATATAGGATGTGTGCTGATTGCTCAGCCTGATATTGAACTTTACCAACGGGAACCTGACGATATTCACCTGGTTTATACCATCGATACTTAATACAGTGCGGGAAATATTCTCCCGCCTCTTTTCTCTATCATATTGCTTATCATCTCGGTGATTTACTTTCAACTTGTGATTAATTCGCTATCATATTTGGTATTGAGAATCATTATTGTTGTAGTGGGAGCTGACTATGTTTAGCGAAAAGTGGAAGCTAAAGCCGTTTTTTTGCCAAAGTATGATGGGATTCTGGGGGTTACTGTTATCCAGTCTGATCACATCAGCATTGGTTGTATCAGTGCTGGAAACAGTCGGTGCAGGAATAGAACAATTTAAATTTATCATTCAAGGTGCCTTACTGCTGACACTTGTTCTGTTACTGCATCGTAATGCCCGTCATTTTCTATTGATACCTGCTGGCATTGCGGTGATATGCAGCTTGTTCGCCTGCTTGCGTTATCTGGGACATTAAGGAAGATCGGGGAGAGAAGAAAAATGTAACAGTGGTGCGAAGGGGGGGACTTGAACCCCCACGTCCGTAAGGACACTAACACCTGAAGCTAGCGCGTCTACCAATTCCGCCACCCTCGCAGGTACTGCCATTTATCTAGTTTGTTCAACCGATAGCCATCTGATTTGGTGCGAAGGGGGGGACTTGAACCCCCACGTCCGTAAGAACACTAACACCTGAAGCTAGCGCGTCTACCAATTCCGCCACCCTCGCGTTAATCAGATACTATTGCTTAAACGAATAGCATGGAGGCGCATTCTAGAGATTTTATGGCTGGCGTCAATCATTATTTAGGGAGAAAATGTGTGATTGGTGTAAAAACCAACATGTCGATATGTTTGGTAAGGGCAGAAATGACATGCCGGAAAATAGAAATTGCCTGCCTCAATTTAACGGGCAGGCAACACAGGGATTGCGTTTGCTATCCGAATTATTTTTTAGTTGCTTGATATACTTTGAATTTACCTGTTTGCGCAATGACTTCATGGCTGCCAAAGGCATTATCCAGCAGATTAGGGTAAGGTAAGAAAGCGTTTGCAACAATCCGCAATTTACCACCGGATTTCAGATAATTGGGTGCCATGCGGATCATATTTTCAGCCGCCGCCAGGTTGGTTTTCAGGCCATCATGGAAGGGAGGATTGGAAATGATCCAGTCGAATTTTTCTTCAATGGCAGAATATACATTACTTGTGACGACATTGCCTTTCAGCTTATTGGCTTGCAGGGTCGCCTTACTGGATACGATGGCGGCAGCATTAACATCGCTTAGTGTCAGGGACAAATCCGGGTTCTTTTTACCCAACACGGCAGCCAATACTCCAGCACCACAAGCCATATCCAATAGACTGCCAGAGATAGGGGTATCGAAAGTAGAAAGCAGCAGACGACTGCCGATATCCAAATTATCCTGGCTAAATACGCCGGGCAGTGTATTAACAGCGATATCTTCCACTTGATAGCTGTTCCACCAATTGTTTTGATCAAATTGAACCTGGTCTTTCAATTGACCATAAAACAGGCTACAACGGCGTGCCGTATCAATTTTGCGGAAAGTAGCGATGCCTTCCATTAACTTATCAATACTGCGTACACCACTACGGTTTTCACCCACAATAAAAATATCCGTACCGGGTGGCAGGATGGAAAACAGGTTGCGTAGTTGAAAACGTGCTTCCTGTTTGCTTTTTGGCCAGTAATAAATCAGCGTATCACATCCTTTGATAAATTCGCTGTCCGCTACAAGGCCAAACCAGACATTATCACCAAGCTGGCGGATCAGGGATTGCCAGTGGTGATATTGGGTAGTATGCACACGCACACTTGCAGCTTCGATTTCCGTTGCCAGGTTATCCTGAAGATCACCGGCAAAAAGCAGATGATGGGAGCGAAATTGCTCATGATGGCGCAGGATAACTTCACTGGCCGGGGTTAATACTGACATCTATGTATAGCTCCTTTTAAATCTTTTTCTAAATATCAATATCAGCGGGCAGTACTGATAGGCTGGTTGGCGCAGAGCTAAGCCCTCTGATAATATATTACCTGTTATTTTTTATGGCAGATGGAATAAAACACGATGACAAAGCGTGACAGATTACTCTCCCGGTTGGGGATCACCCAATGGGTTTTGCGTAACCCAATGGCTTTGCAAGGTGAATTATCTGTCCTCATCCCTGATTCAACCCGTCTATTGATCATTAGCCATGATCACATTGACTTAAGTCATTCATTGTTTGCTGATATTTTTACAGCCATGGGGATCGATGCCTCATCGGTATATTGCATCACGACAAAAGATGTTGAGCTACTTTCGGAATCAATCCACTGCCCGAGTTGGCTGCTGGGGGTTGATATTACCTTACCAGTACAAGGGATTTCTTTGAGAAGCCCGGCATTAAATGATTTATCTCTTGATGGGAATGCAAAACGCGCTCTTTGGCAACAAATTTACCATTATGAAGAATATTTCTCTATTAACTTCCGTTGATCTTCCGGTCGCATTTCAAATAGAACAGGCCAGCCATGCGTTTCCATGGAGTGAAAAGACCTTTTACTCTAATCAGGGGGAACGTTATCTCAATTATAAGATAACGCAGAATGACCAGATTATCGGTTTTGCGATAACACAGTATGTTATGGATGAAGCAACACTGTTTAATATCGCTATTCATCCTGAATATCAATCACGAGGCTATGGCAGGGCATTGCTGACGTATCTCATCAACATATTACCTGAAAAACAGATCAATACATTGTGGCTTGAAGTCCGGCGTTCTAACCAAACCGCCATTCGTTTATACGAGGAGATGGGCTTCAATGAAGTTTCCATCCGCAAGAATTATTACCCGACAGCGGCAGGTAAGGAAGACGCCATTATTATGGCATTGCCGTTGTTTGGTGGAAAATGATAACTATTTATTGATCGGTTGGTTGATTTTTGCTCTTTTTGTGGTCATAATTTGCTGCCAGATGTCAGAAAATATATGAGTTTTTCTGTCTTATGGAGGAAATAATGACAACTTCAAAATCGATAAGGCAATGCATCCACAGTTATGGAGCAGGAAAGCTATTTACGAGTGAATCTTTCCTGTCTTTTGGCTCACGTGCTGCGGTTGACAAGGCGCTTTCACGTTTGGTCGAAAAGAGAGAAATTGAACGTGTTGCACGCGGTATCTTTATCAAGCCAAAAGTGAATCGGTTCGTTGGAAAAGTGCATCCTGATATCGCAAGAGTGGTTGAAATGATCACACGTCAAAATGGTGAAACGATCCAAATTCATGGTGCTGAGGCTGCTCGTAGGTTTAAGTTGAGTACTCAAATGCCAACGACTTTGGTTTACTATACCAGTGGTTCATCAAGGCAGGTAAGGATTGGAAATCGTAAAGTAAAACTGATCCATACTTCCAGCCAACGTAAACTTCAATATGCAGGTACGAAAATTGGTATGGCTATTTCAGCTTTATGGTATTTGGGAAAAGAATCAGTTACACCTGCCACTGTAGAGCAAGTCCGTAGCTTAATGAGTGAGGACGAATTTGGTTTACTAAAAACTTGCAAATTACCTGCGTGGATGTCATCAGTCATTCACTATGTTAATAGTGATTCCCGCCATGACTGACTCTTATTTTGCGATTATGCCTGATGAACAACAAGCGATTTTGGGATATGCAGCGGAGCAGTTAGGGCGCTCTGAAAATGTCTTAGAAAAAGATATTTGGGTTTGCTGGGTATTAAAAACATTATTCAGCCTAACAGACGCGCCTCCTATGGCCTTTAAAGGGGGAACTTCGTTATCAAAAGTTTTTAATATTATCAATCGATTCTCTGAAGATATTGATATCACCCTTGATTATCGGCATTTTGCAAATGGCTTTGATCCTTTTTGGGGCAGCCATAGTAAAAATAAGTTAAGAAAGTTGAGTGAACAACTTAAGCAGCATGTGCAACAGTATGCAAATGACATTGTAGTTCCTCATATTCGCTCTCAATTAAATAAACTTCCTTCTGCTGAATTACACTCAATTCGAATTGATGATTCAGGTGAAAAAATTTGGGTGAGCTATCCATCTGTTACCGAGGAAGTTGATGAGTATTTAAGGAGTGAAGTTCTAATTGAATTAGGGGGACGCAATGTTATCGATCCGAATGAATTGCATGTTGTTAAACCTTATGTGTCGGATTTAATCCCCGAACTTGAGTTTCCTACCGGACAAGTCATTGTTCTGTCTCCAGAGCGTACTTTTTGGGAAAAAGCCACGTTGATTCATGTTGAGTGTCGTCGTGGTCTCAGAGAAAGTGCAGCTCGCCTTTCAAGGCATTGGTACGATTTAGTGATGTTGGCTCGGCATGAAGTCGGCTATAAGGCCATGCGTGATCGCACTCTTCTTGAAGATGTCATCAGGCATAAGTCAGTCTTTTTTAACGCAAGTTATGCCGGATATGAAGAATGTTTAGCTGGACGATTATTATTGTTGCCAAATAGCGAAGGGTTATCGGCGCTTAAAGCTGATTACCAAAACATGATTTCTGCCGAGATGATATACGGTATTGCACCTTCGTTCGGGGAACTGATAGAGGTTGTAAAACAAATTGAATACAAAATTAACGCATGGCAGTAATTCGACTTTTACTGCGCTCGACGTTATTTGAAGTTGATTTGGATAATCGTCTACAAATCACTGATTGTTTATAACGCCAAGTTCAGCCAAAATAAGCGCCAATCACGATTAACACGACGGATTTGCAAGTGGGGCGCCAATCACGAGGCGCTTTCCAAGTGATATCAATCCGCCTATGGACTAGAAGATTCTAATTGATGTCAAACTCCTCATTTCAGCAGGAAGTTGCGAAACGACGCACTTTTGCAATCATTTCCCACCCGGATGCGGGTAAAACAACCATTACCGAAAAAGTATTACTGTTCGGACAGGCGATCCAGAAAGCGGGGACGGTAAAAGGCCGAGGTTCCAACCAACACGCTAAATCAGACTGGATGGAGATGGAAAAACAGCGTGGTATCTCTATTACCACTTCCGTGATGCAGTTTCCCTATGCTGATTGTTTGGTTAACTTACTGGATACCCCAGGGCACGAAGACTTCTCGGAAGATACTTACCGTACTTTGACAGCCGTTGACTGCTGTTTGATGGTTATTGACGCCGCGAAAGGGGTTGAGGATCGTACCCGTAAGTTAATGGAAGTCACTCGCCTGCGTGATACGCCGATCCTGACATTCATGAACAAGCTCGACCGTGATATTCGTGATCCAATGGAGCTGATGGATGAAGTGGAAAATGAGCTGAACATAGCCTGTAGCCCGATTACATGGCCAATCGGTTGTGGTAAATCCTTTAAAGGCGTCTATCATCTTTACCTTGATGAAACTTACCTGTACCAATCAGGTCAGGGACATACCATTCAGGAGGTTCGCGCTATCAAGGGATTGGATAATCCTGAACTGGATGCGGCAGTGGGTGAAGAGCTGGCGGATCAATTGCGTGAAGAGTTGGAACTCGTCAAAGGTGCATCCCATGAATTCGATCTGGAAGCCTTTTTACAGGGAGAATTAACCCCGGTCTTTTTCGGTACTGCATTGGGTAACTTTGGCGTTGATCACATGTTGGACGGCCTGGTTAAATGGGCTCCAACCCCAATGCCGCGTCAGGCTGATGCGCGTCAAGTCTCTGCCAGTGAAGAAAAATTCACCGGTTTTGTTTTCAAAATTCAGGCGAATATGGACCCGAAACACCGTGACCGTGTGGCATTTTTGCGTGTTGTTTCCGGTAAATATGAAAAAGGCATGAAACTGCGTCAAGTTCGCATTAAGAAAGATGTTGTCATTTCTGATGCACTGACCTTTATGGCAGGGGATCGCTCTCATGTCGAGCATGCTTATCCTGGGGACATTATCGGTCTACACAATCATGGCACTATCCAGATTGGTGATACCTTTACCCAAGGCGAAGAGTTGAAGTTTACCGGCATCCCTAACTTTGCCCCTGAATTGTTCCGTCGTATTCGTCTGCGCGATCCATTGAAGCAGAAACAGTTGCTGAAAGGTCTGGTGCAATTGTCAGAAGAAGGTGCTGTGCAGGTATTCCGCCCGCTGTCCAATAACGATTTGATCGTCGGGGCGGTAGGTGTGCTTCAGTTTGACGTAGTTGTTGCCCGTTTGAAGAGTGAATACAACGTTGAAGCGCTGTATGAACCCGTTAATGTTTCTACGGCTCGCTGGGTAGAGTGCAGCGATGCGAAGAAATTGGAAGAGTTCAAGCGCAAAAATGAGCAGAACCTGGCTCTCGATGGTGGCGATAACTTAACCTACATCGCACCAACCATGGTCAATTTAAACTTGACCAGTGAACGCTATCCTGATGTTTCCTTCCGCAAAACACGGGAACATTAATCCTCTTTCTGGGCCAACTATTCTGTTGGCCCTTATTATTTATTCTATCTGCATATGCTGTTTTTCATGCCAATAAAAGAATAACTTCCTGTGTTAATGAAAATATACGTTATTTTTTGTAAATCTGATTTTATCGCCATTGCCTAATTGACATACTGCATACTGTTTTGATAACTGTGTTTAGGCTGAAATTAAATAAGGTGGTAGGATGAAAAGTATTAAGTTTACACATTCACTACTGGCTGTTTTACTAGGCTCGGTATTGACCAGTAGTGCTCTGGCAGCGGATCTTTCTGTGGGAAAAACGTTGGAGAGTACAGGACAAAAAATCGATAAATCTCTAGACAAAGCAGGAGATAAAATTGATAACTCCTTGCAAAAAGCAGATGCTTATTTAGACGATAGTGCCATTACAGCAAAAGTGAAGAAAAAATTGCTGGAACATAAGGGCATAAATAGCCGTGACATTGCGGTGAAAACGGAAAAAGGCATTGTCCATCTTTCCGGTTTTGTCAAAAACAAACATCAAGCGGCGAAAATAGTTAAGATTGTTCATGGAATAAAAGGTGTCAAATCAGTAAAAAGCACGATAGAGATTAAAAAATAATCTTAATCTGAAAAAATAACAAATATTGAGAATAGAGTGGCCGATAATAGCCACTCTTTCTGCTTCTTTTCCTCAAATAATATCTTGTTAAGTGACGAGATTATGCATAGGAATGCTATTCGCTGGCGGTATTTTGGTAACTTGCTATTCTCATATCAATTTAACTATTGATGCTTTATTTCCTCACTTTTTATAAAAATGTTACAAGCAAGTTGTTTGAGTAACGATATACTGTATAGATATTCGGCGGCTTTCAAAGGGAGAGAAGAGTGGGGAAACATATTCCAATAACACTGGGTAATATTGAACCTTTAGCTTATAAGTCACAGATCAAACCAGGGAAAATTGCACTTGTTTGTGAAGGTGGTGGTCAGCGAGGTATTTTTACCGCTGGTGTTTTGGATGAATTTCTTCGTCTCGGCTTTAATCCGTTTGAACTGTTCCTTGGAACCTCTGCGGGAGCGCAAAATCTTTCTGCCTATATTTGTGGTCAGAGGGGGTATGCGCGCAAAGTAATCAACCGTTATACAACTGACCCTGCTTTTTTTAATCCATTGCGCTTTGTGCGCGGTGGGCATTTGATCGATTTAGATTGGTATATTGATACCATATCTAAGCAATTACCACTCAATATTCCTGTCGCAATGCGTCAGTTTGATGCTGGGCGTGAATTCTACATGTGCGCTTGCCGCGCTGATAATTTTGAGCCGACTTACCTGCATCCTGATGACAAAAATTGGATGGATCTTGTTAAAGCCTCAAGCGCCATTCCGGGGTTTTATCGTAACGGCGTTACCTTTGGTGATGTGGTTTATCAAGATGGTGGCATTTGTGATGCGATCCCGGTTCAGGAAGCCTATCGTCGTGGGGCAGATACTATCGTTGTGATTCGAACAGTACCTTCACAGCTTTACTATACACTTCAGTGGTTCAAGCGCATGGATCGTTGGTTAGAGTCTAGTAGCTTGCAAAAAATGGTCAAGATGCTCAATCTCCATGCTCAGAGTTACCGTCAAACGCAGAAATTTATCGAAAATCCACCGGATGATGTACAAATCTTCGAAATTTATCCACCGGCACCATTGGCAACAATGGCTTTAGGCAGCCGGCTTAGTTCGTTAAATCAGGATTATCATTTGGGACGGCGTTGCGGACGGTATTTTCTGGCAACGATTGGGCATACTTTTGTTGAAGGAGAATTTGGGCATACAGAACGTAACAGCTATGGAGTATGCCGTACAGGGTTAAATTCTGCTCGTCACTGTTTTCGGAGAAACCATTTCCTAAACAGTGGCAAGCATTGCCCACCGCTGGAAGCTCCTGTGCCAGCGGTGGTGGAGAATGTGCAAACGACAGGGACTCTTATGATAGATAACCTGGACAATTAAATGTTTATTGACACACATTGCCATTTTGATTTTTCCCCTTTTGCTGGTGATGAAATAGCGAGCTTGCAACAAGCCAGACAAATGGGTGTGGAAAAAATTATCGTTCCCACGATAAGTCAATTAAACTTCCAGCGGGTTTCTGTGCTGGCTGAGACTTATCCACCAATTTATGCCGCATTTGGTTTGCATCCACTCTATGTTGCTGAACACCAAGAGGTTCATTTGGATGAGTTGACGCAAAAACTACAAGAAAAAGAAGATAAATGTGTTGCAGTAGGTGAAATTGGTCTTGACCTTTATATGCCAGATCCACAGCTTGAAAAGCAGAAAAGCATGTTAGAGGTACAGCTAAAACTCGCTAAACAATATGATTTACCTGTGCTCCTCCATTCCAGAAAAAGCCATGATCAATTGGCGGCAATCTTGAGAAAACATAGATTACCACGAACAGGGGTTATTCATGGTTTTGCGGGGAGTTTATCCCAAGCTCAGGCCTTTATTCGCCTGGGATTTTACATTGGTGTTGGGGGAACAATTACCTACGATAGGGCGCAAAAGACACGTAACACTATTTCGCAATTACCTCTGTCATCTTTGGTATTGGAAACGGATGCGCCTGATATGCCGTTATCGGGATTTCAGGGGCAGCCAAATCGGCCAGAAAAAGTTGCACAGATTTTTTCCGTATTGTGTGAGTTGCGTCGAGAAGCAGCAGATGAAATTGCCAACCAAATTTACCAAAATAGTATGAGCCTATTTACATTGAGTTGATATATAATACATTAATAATGCTTAACTTTTATTCCGTGCTTATTTATCCTGTTTTTTACCTTTTTCTCCGTTAAATTATCTAATACCCCCCGAAACCCGATGGTTTTTTGTGATTTATATCTCATTTTTCGTTTTTATATTACTTTTTGTTGTATTAATTTGTGATGTTAGTTGCTTGTTCCTTTTTAGTCCTAGGTATAATCGCCCCACACATAATGTCAGTGGAAACTTATGGAATAACTGACATATTTTCTTATTATTTTTATTCAGTGAACAGGGATTCTTCCAATGCAACTCCTTATGAGCCTGATCGGGATGGCAGTGCTGATTCTTATCGCAGTACTCTTCTCTAGTAATTATCGAGCTATTAAAATCCGCACTGTCCTAGGCGCCTTTCTGATTCAGGTTGCCATGGGGGCATTTGTACTTTACGTACCAGCCGGTAAAGACGTTCTGGAGGGAATGTCCTCAGGCGTTTCCAATGTGATTGGATATGGAAAAAAAGGGATAGATTTTATTTTTGGTGGCCTGGTTTCCGACAAAATGTTTGAATTGTTTGGCGGCAGTGGCTTTATCTTTGCTTTGCGTGTCTTGCCAGTCATTGTTTTCTTCTCATCACTCATTGCGGTGTTGTACTACATGGGTATTATGCAGCTCATCATCAAAATATTGGGTGGTGCATTGCAGAAACTATTGGGAACATCACGGACTGAATCTTTGTCTGCAACAGCAAATATTTTCGTGGGTCATACTGAAGCCCCTCTGGTTGTGCGCCCTTATATCGCGACGATGACCCAATCTGAGTTGTTCGCTGTGATGTGTGGTGGTTTGGCTTCTGTTGCTGGCTCTGTATTGGCGGGATATGCATCTATGGGTGTTCCATTGGAATACCTAATTGCGGCTTCATTTATGGCAGCCCCAGGTGGTTTACTGTTTGCGAAATTGATGGTGCCAGAAACAGAAAAAACTCACGATACTGCTGATGTGGCATCGTTGATTGC
Organism: Xenorhabdus sp. TH1; assembly: GCF_037260955.1. Lineage (NCBI taxonomy): Bacteria > Pseudomonadati > Pseudomonadota > Gammaproteobacteria > Enterobacterales > Morganellaceae > Xenorhabdus > Xenorhabdus sp. TH1. The sequence continues at coordinate 3,194,696 of NZ_CP147734.1, read as the reverse complement.
GGCAGAAGATCGTCCTGCAAATGTGATTGATGCTGCGGCATCGGGTGCGGCATCGGGTATGCACTTGGCTCTGAATGTCGGCGCAATGCTTCTGGCATTCACCGCACTGATTGCTTTACTGAATGGTATCTTGGGAGGGATCGGCGGCTGGTTTGATTATCCTCAATTGTCGATGGAACTGGTTTTGGGATGGGTTTTTGCACCAATCGCCTACCTGATCGGCATTCCGTGGAATGAAGCAACCATTGCGGGTTCTTTCATCGGGCAGAAATTAGTTGTCAATGAGTTCGTGGCATTCATGAACTTTAGTGAATATCTGAAAGCGGATAATGTCGTTCAGGCTGCGGGTCTGCAAGTGCTTTCTGACCATACTAAAGCCATTATCTCTTTTGCTTTGTGTGGCTTCGCTAACCTGTCTTCCGTTGCGATTCTTTTGGGCGGTTTAGGTAGTATGGCACCAAGCCGTCGCGGTGACATTGCCCGTTTCGGTTTGAAATCTATATTGGCGGGTTCACTCTCTAATTTAATGAGTGCAACAATTGCTGGATTCTTCCTCTCGTTGTAAGCCATAGAGAATATATATCCAATTGAATGCAGGTGAGGGATCTCACCTGCTTTTGTTTTAAATCTGTTGTCTGATTCAGTCACGATAATCATACCGTTGGAGAGTTTTATGACCGATTTAATTGCCGCCGCTCAGCGTGCGCTGGGTTTGATAGATTTAACTACACTTAATGATGATGATACAGATGAGAAAGTAATAGCACTTTGTCGTCAAGCAAACAGTCCCGCCGGACATACGGCCGCGCTTTGTATCTATCCGCGTTTTATTCCCGTGGCACGTAAGATATTACGCGAACAGGGAACCCCTGATATTCGCATTGCCACGGTGACTAATTTCCCACATGGCAATGATGATATTGACATTGCGCTGGCTGAAACTCGTGCCGCCATCGCCTATGGTGCCGATGAAGTGGATGTTGTTTTCCCTTATCGCACCTTGATGGCTGGTAATGAACAGATTGGTTTTGACTTGGTAACAGCTTGTAAAACAGTCTGTGCTGAATCAGGTGTCTGGCTAAAAGTCATTATTGAAACGGGGGAATTAAAAGAAGCCGCTCTGATTCGCAAAGCCTCTGAAATTTCAATTAAGGCTGGAGCGGATTTCATCAAAACCTCAACGGGTAAGGTTCCGGTTAATGCAACATTGGAAAGTGCCGAAATTATGTTGAGTGTGATCCGTGATATGGGGGTAGGTGATCGCGTTGGTTTTAAACCGGCGGGTGGCGTGCGCACGACTCAAGAAGCAGCAGAATATTTGGCGTTGGCCGAACGCATTATGGGCGACAAATGGGTTGATTCCCGCCATTTCCGTTTTGGTGCTTCCAGTTTGTTGGGCAGTTTGCTGACTACGCTTGGACACCAGAACCAAAAACAGAGTAGTGGTTATTGAGATCAATAATGACTGATTGCACATAGGCTAAGCTAGTGTGCATTACTGCCATTCTTTTCAGATAATAATGATTGGGAGGTAGCTTTGTTTCTGGCACAGGAAATTATCCGCAAAAAACGTGATGGTCATTCATTGAATGAAGAAGAAATACGCTTTTTTATTAACGGCGTCCGTGATAACACAGTTTCCGAAGGGCAGATTGCTGCACTGGCAATGACCATCTATTTCCATGACATGACGATGGAGGAACGTGTTGCTCTAACATTAGCGATGCGTGATTCTGGTACTGTTTTAGATTGGAAAAAATTGAATTTACCCGGCCCGATTGTCGATAAACACTCGACGGGCGGTGTAGGGGATGTCACTTCCTTGATGTTGGGTCCAATGATAGCGGCCTGTGGGGGCTATGTGCCGATGATATCGGGGCGTGGCTTGGGACATACTGGAGGAACACTGGATAAATTAGAAGCTATTCCCGGTTTTGACATTTTCCCTGATGAACACCGCTTACGTGACATTATTCGTGATGTAGGCATTGCCATTATCGGACAGACAAGTTCACTGGCACCTGCGGATAAACGCTTTTATGCGACACGTGATATTACGGCGACCGTTGATTCTATTCCTTTGATTACCGCCTCTATCTTGGGTAAAAAATTGGCTGAAGGACTGGATGCATTGGTCATGGATGTGAAAGTGGGTTCTGGGGCATTTATGCCGACCTACGAGCAATCGGAACGGCTGGCCGAAGCCATTGTTGAAGTTGCCAATGGTGCGGGATGTAAGACTACGGCGCTATTGACAGATATGAATCAAGTTTTGGCATCCAGCGCAGGTAATGCTTTGGAAGTGCGTGAAGCTGTCCAATTCTTGACGGGGGAATACCGTAACCCTAGGTTATTTGAAGTTACCATGGCATTGTCCGCTGAAATGCTGGTTTCAGGTAATTTGGCCATTGATCATGATGATGCATATTATAAGTTACAAACAGTACTGGACAGTGGCAAAGCGGCGGAAACATTTGGTCGCATGGTGGCTGCACAGAAAGGGCCGACTGATTTTGTCGAAAATTACACTCGCTACCTCTCGACTGCGGAATTCATCAAACCAGTATTGGCTGGAGAGGTGTTAACTGGGCAAATGTTAGCTGAAAAGAGTTGCATCGTTACAGAAATGGATACCAGAGCCCTAGGAATGTCTGTTGTTGCATTGGGAGGAGGACGCCGTAAGGCGACAGATCCTATTAATCACAGCGTGGGGCTGAGTGATATCATTGCTCTTGGTACAAAAGTGAATGCGGATACCCCTTTGGCCATGATTCATTCTCGCAGTGAGCAGGCTTGGCATGAAGCCGCAGAAGCAATACGTAAGGCATTTATTTTTAAAGAAATTTCTAAGGAAAACGAGATACAAGCCACTACACCGATGGTTTATCGTTATATCCGTGGATAAAGTATATAAGCATTGAAATTGATTTTAATAGCTGGCAGTTTCCGCATTGATAGCGTGAATTGACGCAGGAGAAAATTATGAAACGTACATTCATCATGGTATTGGATTCCTTTGGTATCGGTGCAACTGCTGATGCTGAAAAGTTTGGTGATAAGGGATCTAACACTTTGGGTCATATTGCAGAACGATGTGCCCGTGGTGAAGCTGATATTGGCCGTAATGGGCCACTACATTTGCCAAACCTGAGCCGTTTGGGATTGGGTAAGGCAGCGGAAGAGTCTTGCGGAACGTTCCCGATTGGCCTGGATAAAGAAGCTGAAATTATTGGCGCTTATGGTTACGCGAGTGAGCTTTCTTCTGGTAAAGACACGCCGTCAGGACATTGGGAAATTGCAGGTGTTCCGGTTCTGTTTGACTGGGGATATTTCCGCGATGAAGAAAACAGTTTCCCACAGGAATTGCTGGATAAACTGGTCGAACGAGCAAATCTGCCAGGCTACTTGGGTAATTGTCACTCTTCCGGTACTGTTATTTTAGATAAGTTAGGCGAAGAGCACATGAAAACCGGTAAACCGATTTTCTATACTTCTGCGGATTCTGTTTTCCAGATTGCGTGCCATGAAGAGACATTTGGCTTGGATCGTCTATATGAGCTATGTGAAATCGCTCGTGAAGAGTTGAACATTGGCGAATATAACATTGGCCGCGTTATTGCCCGTCCATTTGTGGGGGATAAGGCTGGGAGTTTCCAACGCACTGGCAACCGTCATGATTTGGCCGTTGAGCCACCAGCCCCAACTATCCTAAAAAAACTACTTGATGAAAAGCAAGGTGAAGTGGTTTCCATTGGCAAAATTGCAGATATCTATGCGAATGTCGGGATCACCAAAAAGGTCAAGGCGACAGGCATTGATGCCCTGTTTGATGCTTCTCTGATTGAAATGGAGCAGGCGGGGGATAACACCATCGTATTTACCAACTTTGTTGATTTTGACTCTTCCTACGGTCACCGCCGTGATGTTGCCGGTTACGCGGCAGCCTTGGAGTTGTTTGATCGTCGTTTACCAGAAATGCTGAAATTGGTAAAAGAAGATGACATTCTGATCTTGACCGCTGACCATGGTTGTGACCCAACTTGGGCGGGAACAGATCATACCCGTGAACATGTCCCGGTTCTGGTTTACGGACCTAAAGTCAAACCAGGTTCATTAGGACATCGTGAGACGTTCGCCGATATGGGGCAGACAGTAGCAAAATACTTTGATCTGACTCCAATGGATTACGGTAAAGCGATGTTTTAAGTTTTGGTGGAGATCTATGGATCTCCCCCTTTTCGTCTATTTTGATACGTAATAAAAACAAGGAAATAAATTTATGGCCACCCCACATATTAATGCTGAAATGGGCGATTTTGCTGATGTTGTTTTGATGCCTGGTGACCCACTGCGTGCAAAATACATTGCGGAAACTTTCTTGGAAGACGCTCGCCAGGTTAACAATGTTCGCGGTATGCTGGGTTTCACTGGTACTTACAAAGGTCGCCGCATCTCTGTTATGGGCCATGGAATGGGTATCCCATCTTGCTCTATCTATGCCAAAGAGTTGATCACTGAATTTGGCGTTAAAAAAATCATTCGTATCGGTTCCTGTGGCGCCGTCAGCAAAGACGTTAAACTCCGCGATGTAGTTATCGGTATGGGGGCATGTACCGATTCCAAAGTAAACCGTATGCGTTTTAAAGATCACGATTTCGCTGCCATTGCTGATTTTGATCTGGTGCGTAATGCCGTGGATGCGGCGAAGGCAAAAGATGTCAATGTGCGTGTTGGTAACATTTTCTCTGTGGATCTGTTTTATTCGCCAGATCCGCAAATGTTCGACGTCATGGAAAAGTACGGCATTCTGGGTGTTGAAATGGAAGCCGCGGGTATTTATGGTGTGGCTGCTGAATTTGGGGCAAAAGCGTTGACGATTTGTACTGTGTCTGACCATATCCGTACTGGTGAACAAACCACTGCTGAAGAGCGTCAAAATACATTTAATGACATGATAGAGATAGCACTTGAATCCGTTTTGCTGGGTGACAATTAAAAAAGAGTAAATAGTTTTAGTGTCTTATTAAAAAATCATAAACCCTTTCTGTTATTGGAAAGGGTTTTTTGTTTCTAAATTATACACCAATTTTATGCCTATTATTAAGAATAGGCTTTAGTCGTTTATTTAATGGATATTCCTATTTTTAATTTCGTTAGAAAATGAATAAAAACAATAAACCTAATATAATCCTGAAAGATTTTTTAAGTAATATTCTTAATTAACAATTAGCTTGATAATTATGCTATTTAGATAAAAAACCTATTTTTATAGGGAATTTATCAATAATAACAATAATAAAAACTGAACTTTATGCTTATACCAGAATAATAAATTTATTATCCCTTTCTGGGAAATAAAATAGAACAATAAAACAACACCAATTAAGATGCTAAATTACTAAACATTGCTCGATACAACTTAGGGGAATAATCCAAAATTGGAAAATAATTAGTAAAATATACTACTCATTATGCGTACTTTTTTGCAAAAATTCATATTTAATATGATGTTAAAGAGCATAAGTAGTTTTATCGGCTGAAATTTGACTTAAGGTTTATTATGTAGAATGATATTGCCGGTTTGGTTTATTTTGACTGGTTATGATTTATGTCAAAAAACTAAATAATCATATGCTTAAGTGTCAGAAATTAATTTCTGTGCTTCAGCTTCCCTTTGGTTATTAATATCTACTTTACGTTTAAAGGAATAAGTTAAATTATGAAACTGAACAAATTAGCGATGGTTTTAGGTTTTGGTGTGGCTTTAACTGCTGGTGCTGCAAGTGCTGCTAACCAAGGTAGTGGTACAGTTAAATTCACAGGTTCTATCATCGATGCACCTTGCTCAATCAAAAACACTAATGTTGAAGTTGATATGGGTGCTGTTTCCAGTACTTCTCTGAAAGATGGTGGCCGTTCAGCTTCTAAGCCTTTCAAAATTGAATTAGAAGGTTGTACTGCTGATACTAAAAATGGCGTAAAAACCACCTTTACTGGCCCAGAAGCGAGTGAGAAAGGTTTGTTAGCTATCGAAGGTACAGCACAAGGTGCGGCAATCGCTATCACTAACCATGGCAATGAGATTATTCCTTTGGGTACAGAGTCAGGCGCAATGTCTCTGCATGAAGGTAACAACGATCTGAATTTCGCAGCACATCTGAAAGGCCTGACAGCTGTAGGAGAAGACGGTAAAAATTCTGTAGTTGTAAAACCAGGTGATTTCACTGCTATCGCAAACTTTACTTTAAACTACCTATAATATTGCAGGTTATCTGATAATTTTTCTTGCTTGAATATCAGGAAATTCACTTTAATTGTTTGCACTGACTTTCCTGATAATATATTTAGGGTATTTCTGGGATATAATGTGTAAGTAAAGTATGACTATATTATTCTGCAACAAGATCTTTTTTATTGATGTAAGTCAATATTATTAGTGAATGAATAAGCAGATTGTGTCATTAACAAAATGATCCCTCTAGAGGTAAATTGAAATACCCTTTTTTATTTATTTAAACAATGAAGCACAAACAGAGAACGTAACATATTACGGCTAGGTAGGACATGTGGCTATCTCTGCAACCTCAGTATCGGTCAGGATCCTCAATTTAGATCGATGAACTTTAATGACGCCATGTATGAGGTAAGAACCCCTGTGCGCTTACAGACTTGCTCGCGTCAGGCAGCGCCTGAATTCAAACTGGATTATTAACGATTCATTGTTCAGAGGATGCTATGGCTTTGTTTTCAAATTCTATGAATCACGATTTTTTATCTGATAATAGAAAAAACATTTTTAATAAAAAAAATGTGATTAATCAAAAAAGAATAGCTAATAAAATAAAAATAGATCACTTACTATTCGGAATTAATCCTCTTTTTGCCCTTGTATTGTTCGCATTGTCTGGCATTCAGGTCACGCATTCCAGGCCATCAATTGAATTCAATATTGGTGCACTGGATGTCAATGAACGTGCCAATATTGATTTGGACAAATTTGCTCGTGCAGGTTACATCATGCCAGGTAACTACATGATGAGTGTCCGGATGAATCAAAATGAACTCCCGGATACCTATGCTATCGATTTTATTGCACCACCTGATGAGCCAACAGGTAGTGAGGCCTGTATTTCTCCTGAATTGGTGAAACAGATTGCATTGAAACAAAAATGGGAAGAAAAATTAGGTTGGCAAAATGAAGGTAAATGCCTTGATCTCAATACGTTGCCTGGTATGTCAGCCAGAGGTGATCTCGCTACTTATACGCTTTATTTAATCATACCTAAAATTTATCTGGAATATGACTTACCAGACTGGGATCCCCCTGCTCGCTGGGACAATGGGATATCTGGATTGCTGTTTGATTATAACGTTAACGCACAAACCTCTAAACCTACTCACGGCAGTAGTAACCAACAGATAAGTGCTATCGGAACAGCGGGTATGAACGTAGGGGAATGGCGTTTTCGGGCTGATTGGCAGGCCAGATATAACCGTTTCAAAAATCAGGATGGTGATAAATGGAATGATTCAGGGAGAAGAGAACGTGATTGGGATTGGAGCCGTTACTATGTGTATCGTGCGATCCCTCGTCTCGAAGCGAAACTGACATTGGGTGAGGATTACCTCAATTCCAGTATTTTCGATAGCTTCCGCTATACGGGTGTCAGTTTGGTGACTGATGAAAATATGTTGCCACCCAATTTACGTGGATATGCGCCTGAAGTTACAGGTGTAGCACGGACTAATGCCAAGGTAACGGTCAGGCAACAAGGGAGGGTGCTGTATGAAACCCAGGTCGCTTCTGGCCCATTCCGTATTCAGGATCTTAGTGATGCGGTGGTAGGAACACTGGATGTTAGAGTCGAAGAGCAAGACGGTGGTGTTCAAGAGTTTCAGGTGAATACTGCAACTATTCCTTATCTGACACGTCCGGGACGAGTACAGTACAAATTCGTTGGTGGCCAATCTACTAATGATAAGCACCGCCGTGAAGGGCCAGCGTTTGGCTTGGGTGAATTCTCGTGGGGAATTAACAATGGCTGGTCGCTGTATGGCGGTCTCTTAGCCGCGGGAGATTATAACGCCTTGTCATTGGGGATCGGTCGCGACTTGATGATGTTTGGCGCATTGTCGCTTGATATGACGGAATCGAGGGCAAGATTACCGGGAGAAAACAAAACCCTCACAGGTGGATCTTATCGTCTCAGTTATTCGAAACGTTTTGATCAATATAACAGTCAAGTGACGTTTGCCGGATATCGCTTCTCTGAGCGCAATTTCATGAATATGGGGCAGTATATCGATCGCCGCTATCGCAACGTTTCTTCCAATAGTGGCAAAGAGATGTATACCATTACCTTCAACAAACAATTTACAGATATCAAGCTAAGTACTCATCTTACTTACAGCCATCAAACTTACTGGAATCGTCCAACAAACGATCGCTATAACATTTCCTTATCCAAGTATTTTGATATTGGGCGTTATAAAAATGTTAGCGTCAATTTGTCAGCTTATCGTAACAATTTTGACAATAAAAAAGATGATGGCATGTATCTGAATCTTTCCATTCCGTGGGGAGAAAGTGGGACTGTCAGCTATAACGGGTTGCTTAACCGTCAGGGTAATGCGCATACAGTGGGCTATTTTGATCGTATTGATGATCGTAATAATTACCGTATTTCGGTGGGGACGAGGATCGGCGGTAAAGCGTCAGCTGATGGCTATTACAACCATTATGGTGACAAGGCGTTACTCACTGCCAGTGCAAGTTATCAGGATGGCGGTAATACTACGGCAGCACTTGGCCTACAAGGTGGGATTACGGTCACAGCAAAAGGAGCTGCACTGCACCGTATCAATATGCCTGGTGCGACTCGCTTGTTGGTAGATACAGAAGGCGTTAGTAACGTGCCCATCCGAGGATTTGGTTCAGCGGTACATACCAACTACTTTGGTAAAGCCGTGCTGGCCGATGTGAATAACTACTATCGCAACAGGGCAAATATTGACTTAGATAATTTACCTGATGATGTAGAAGCACTGCGTTCTGTTCAGCAGGCAACATTAACGGAAGGCGCCATTGGTTATCGTAAATTCCAAGTAATATCAGGAAGTAAGGCAATGACAATCATTCAATTACCTGACAATTCATTTCCACCTTTTGGTGCTTCTGTTTTAAATTCCGGCCAGCGTGAAATTGGGATTGTCAGTGATGATGGATATGCTTATCTGGGCGGAATAAATCAGGGTGAAAAACTGCAAGTACATTGGAATGGACGAGCTCAGTGCGAGATTACAGTCCCAGATGAAATGACGTCAGAGACTTTAACTTCACTTTTGCTACCTTGCCAGTTTTTAGCAGGCGATGATAAGTAAATTGTAATGAAATGATCATAAAAATCGTTATTTAATAGAGTATTATGTTTATTCGATTTGAAAAGTATGGCGATTAGCTAGTGCAGAAAATATAAACATGAGTCTCTTTTGAGTTTGAGCAAATGACACTATGAAACTGAAAAATATTCTAATGATAACCGCTATGACGGTAAGTTGCTTGATGCCAATTCATCAGGCAACGGCAGCGATAGCGTTAGATCGTACTCGCGTGATTTTTAATGGCAATACAAAATCTGTCAGCTTGAACATTGAAAATCAGCATCTTGATTTGCCTTATTTGGCACAGGCATGGATTGAAGATGATAAGGGAAATAAGATCAATGGCCCGATTGTGGTTGTTCCTCCAGTACAACGTGTTGAAGCTGGAGCAAAGAGCCAAGTCAAAATTCAAACACTTCCGACGATAACCCAATTGCCACAAGATCGGGAAAGTCTGTTCTATTTCAACATACGTGAAATTCCACCACGTAGTGAAAAATCGAATGTGCTGCAAATCGCTTTGCAAACACGTGTCAAGCTGTTCTACCGTCCGGAAGCTGTGATTGCACGGCGTATTGATCTTGATAATCCCTGGCAGGAAAAACTCACCTTAACCCGCGAAGGCAATCAATATGTGGTGAATAACCCAACACCTTATTATGTCACTATTTCAGAAGCATCGAATAAGGTAAACGGTGAAAGTGTAGAGGCATTTAAGCCCCTAATGTTAGCACCCAGAAGCAGTGAAAAACTTGGAGGAACCGCAAACTCATTAGGGAATACGCCAGTACTGACTTATGTCAATGATTATGGTGGACGTCCACAGTTAACATTCAGTTGTAGTGGCAATACCTGCGCATTGACAAAAGTTGTGACTAATGAAAGCTGATTGAGTTGTACCGATGATGTTCCATCAATTGATGGGGCATCAACACAGAATTAGCTGAAATATGCTGAGTTTTTTCGGTAAGTGATTGGATAAATGTGGGGCAAATAATAATGAATCCGTTAAGCATCAGATTATCCAGATATGTGTTACCGATGCTATTTCTTTTCGGCATTGGTAGCCAACAAAGTGCACATGCACGAAATAGTCTGCGTCAGGATGTCAGAATTACGCTAACTGTACTTTCTCCAACTTGTTCGATTAAGACAAAAGATCAAGATATAAATGTGAATTTTGGAAACATTCTTAACAGCGAGCTTTATCTGAAACATCGTACAGAAGGCGAGATATTTTATCTGTATTTAGAGGATTGTGATCCTCAGACGATAAAGCGCCTAAAAATTAAGTTCTTGGGTGAGACAAGCGAAGAGTTACCGGGGTTTTTGTCAATGAAATCTAATGGCCCCATTCACGGTGTTGCCATTGGTATGGAAAAAATTGATGGTACACCTGTGCCGTTTAATAAAACCAGTGAATTTCCATTATTAGCCAATAGCAAAGAAAATGTGATTCCATTCCGAGCTTATGTACAAGCAGCTCCCCGTGCTATTCAAGAGAAAAAGATTGGTTTTGGTTCATTTACTTCAACCGCAACTTTTGAAGTTAATTACGACTAGTCATGCTGACTGGTTTTTCATTCACGATTTTTCGTCAGAGTCTGATGTTATTGGAAAATAAGTTATGCGCCATATTAAAAAATCGTTGCTGAAGTTAGCAGCCCTGCTTTTTTTGATTAGTGCCACCCGTGGTTATGGTGGGGCTTATGTTATGCCGGTGGATACGTTTCGCTCTGGTAACCAGGCTACCACAATCATGGAAATTATTGCATGGACAGAGGAAGAAGGGATACCGAATCCTTGTTATGGGCGTCACGAATGCTATGTTGGCCCGGATGTCCAGTATTGGAGGGGGCAGCCAGGAATGTACGGCGCATGTAAAGAGGCAAGGGTATGTTTGAATGCAGGTCAATACCGGACAACCGCTGATGTTATGCGAGCTTATAAACGTAAATTTGGCATTCCTAAACAGGTTACATTTACTATCATGACCACAGAGGCGGATTGTATCGGTTTATTTTATACCGATAATATAGAGAAGGCATATGGTAGTGCTCAACAATTTCCCAATTCCACTTGCAACAAAATGCCTCCTCCGAACCAAGTTTGTAAAATTGAATTACCTTCTGAAATTGCTTATGGGGAATTAACCGCAGCAGAAGTGAATAATGCCACCCGCACAATTGAGGGAACATTTACATGTGCTGTTGGTAGCGACGGAATTATGTTGCATGCCAGATCAACCAATAATGAAGCAAAAGTTTATCTTGATTCCGATAAGCAAATATATTCGACGTTGCAGATTAATTACAAGAATGCGGCAGATGGGGTGAGAGTCACTACTGATGGGAAGAATATTGGCAAGAATTTCAAACTGACATCAGTGTTACACACATTAACGCCACCGAAAGCCGGAAAATATGAAGGTACCGCAATAGTTTATTTAACTTATTTATAAATTGAGAGTAAAAATATTATGCAAGTCAGTATGCTGGTAGGAAAAAGAATCCAAATGAAAAGAAAAGAAATTGGAGTGACAGCAGCAGAGCTGGCAGACAAAATTGGAGTTAGCCATCAGCAATTGTCACGTTATGAGCGAGGAACCAATAAAATCAGTCTAGAGCATTTGGTTGATATTTCTATTGCCTTGGAAACTCCCGCTGACTGGTTTTTGGAAGATTGTTTTGCTCCCCCTAAGATTCATATGAACAATCAATATGATTGTGTAGCGGAAACAATATTGGGTTTATAATAGCAAAATCAGTATCAGCCATTCCAATTCAGGAATGGCTTTGTTTTTTACCGCCAAAAATGGCGGTATCTTTACTGTGGTAGGGTTATTTTATTGAGTAATCTTGGCATGCATTTCCTGTACAGAAATAACCTGCTCAGTAGGATCAGCGCTAAGAGCCATAGTGGTTGCAAAGCCACCATTCAAGGTTGTGTCATAGTGCACTTTATATTGTAGTGCGCTGCGACGCAGCAGTTTTGAATCTTCAATAGCTTGGCGACCTGCGGTGGTATTAACGATATAGTCATATTCACCGTTTTTAATTCTGTCCTGAATATGCGGGCGCCCTTCATGAACTTTATTCACCAAACGTGGGTTGATCCCCGCTTCACCCAAGACAATCGCTGTACCGTGTGTCGCATCCAGTTCAAAGCCGTGTTTAAGTAATTTAGCCGCTAAATCAACAACGCGCTCTTTATCACCTTCGCGCACAGAAAGTAATGCTCGGCCTTTCTTACGCATGATGGAATTACTGCCCAACATTGCTTTCGAAAATGCTTCAGCAAAAGTACGGCCAACCCCCATTACTTCACCGGTAGAACGCATTTCTGGTCCCAGAATGGGATCAACGCCTGGGAATTTATTGAATGGCAGTACGACTTCTTTCACGGAGTAGTAAGGTGGAATAATCTCTTCAATTGTCCCTTGCTCAAGCAGAGACTGGCCGGCCATCACACGTGCCGCTATTTTTGCCAGTGGCATACCTGTTGCTTTGGAAACAAATGGTACGGTACGCGCTGCGCGTGGGTTCACTTCAATCAGGTAGACTTCATTGTCTTTCACTGCAAATTGGACGTTCATCAGACCGCGGACACGCAGTTCAAAGGCCAATTTTTCAACTTGCTGGCGCATCACATCCTGAATTTCTTTGCTCAAGGTATAAGCCGGCAAAGAACAGGCGGAGTCACCGGAGTGAACACCTGCTTGCTCGATATGTTCCATGATGCCGCCAATCAGGACACGTTCACCGTCACAGATAGCATCCACATCGACTTCAACAGCATCATCAAGGAATCGATCCAGCAGGACGGGGGCATCATTGGATACACTAACCGCAGTCTGGAAGTAACGACGTAAATCCAACTCATCGTACACGATTTCCATTGCACGTCCACCCAGTACATAAGATGGACGAACGACCAGCGGGTAACCAATCTCGTTACCTTTTTCAACCGCTTGCTCGATAGTGGACACTGTGGCATTGGCTGGTTGTTTCAGGCCAAGGCGATTAACCGCTTGCTGGAAACGTTCACGATCTTCTGCACGATCAATCGCATCAGGGCTGGTGCCGATAATAGGGACACCGGCAGCTTCCAGTTCACGAGCCAGTTTCAGTGGTGTCTGGCCGCCATATTGAACAATAACGCCTTTTGGTTGTTCAACACGCACAATTTCTAACACGTCTTCCAGTGTGACGGGTTCAAAGTAAAGACGATCGGACGTGTCGTAATCAGTAGAAACCGTTTCTGGGTTACAGTTCACCATGATGGTTTCAAAACCGTCTTCACGCAGAGCCAGTGCAGCATGTACGCAGCAGTAATCGAACTCGATGCCTTGCCCGATGCGGTTAGGACCTCCACCCAATACCATGATTTTCGGTTTATCATTGTTCGGATTGGCTTCACATTCGTCTTCGTATGTGGAGTACATGTATGCAGTATCGGTAGAAAATTCTGCCGCACAGGTGTCAACTCGCTTATAAACTGGATATAAGTTGTAGTCATGGCGTAGCTTACGGATCTCTTTACCAGAGACACCTACCAGTTTCGCCAGACGCTCATCAGCAAAGCCTTTACGTTTCAGATGACGCAAGAAATCAGGGGTCAGGCTGTTAACACCTTGTTCGGCAATTTGTTCTTCCAGACGGATCAATTCTTCAATTTGCACCAGGAACCAGCGGTCGATATTGGTCAAGTTGAAAAGCCCATCAACAGACATGCCAGCGCGGAAAGCATCAGCGATATACCAAATACGCTCGGCGCCGGCATCTTTCAATTCACTACGAATTTTGGTCAGGGATTGTGGATCATCCAGATTGACTTTAGGATCAAATCCGGTCGCACCGACTTCCAGACCGCGCAGGGCTTTCTGCATGGACTCTTGGAAAGTACGGCCAATCGCCATCACTTCACCAACAGATTTCATCTGGGTGGTTAGGCGGTCATTACTGCCGGCAAATTTCTCAAAGTTGAAGCGAGGAATTTTCGTCACAACATAATCGATGGAAGGCTCGAAAGACGCAGGGGTGCGTCCGCCCGTGATGTCGTTCATCAATTCATCAAGGGTATAACCGACTGCCAGTTTTGCGGCGATTTTGGCGATGGGGAAACCTGTTGCCTTAGACGCCAGTGCCGAGGAACGGGAGACACGTGGGTTCATTTCAATGACGATCAGGCGGCCATTTTTCGGGTTCACTGCGAACTGAACGTTGGAACCACCGGTTTCTACGCCGATTTCACGCAATACCGCCATCGAAGCGTTACGCATGATTTGGTATTCTTTATCGGTCAGTGTCTGTGCTGGCGCTACGGTGATGGAGTCACCAGTATGGATACCCATTGGATCGAAGTTTTCAATGGAGCAGACGATAATACAGTTATCGTTTTTATCCCGCACCACTTCCATCTCATACTCTTTCCAGCCAATCAAAGATTCATCGATCAGCAATTCATTGGTTGGAGAGAGGTCTAAGCCGCGTTCGCAGATTTCTTCGAACTCTTCACGGTTGTAAGCGATACCACCGCCGGTTCCGCCCATGGTAAAAGAGGGGCGAATAATGCAAGGGAAACCCACATCTTCGGCTACTGCCAGCGCTTCTTCCATCGTGTGCGCAATGCCAGAACGCGCGGTATCCAGGCCAATTTTCTTCATCGCCTTGTCAAAGCGCTGGCGATCTTCTGCTTTATCAATGGCATCAGCGGTTGCACCAATCATGGTGACGCCAAATTCTGCCAGGACACCTTGGCGCTCCAGCTCCAATGCACAGTTTAGTGCCGTTTGCCCACCCATTGTTGGCAGGATGGCATCTGGGCGTTCTTTTTCAATGATTTTGCGTACCACTTCCCAATGGATCGGCTCGATATAAGTTGCATCAGCCATCTCTGGGTCGGTCATTATCGTTGCTGGGTTCGAGTTTACCAGAATGACACGATAACCTTCTTCCCGCAGTGCTTTACAAGCCTGCGCACCAGAGTAGTCAAATTCACAAGCCTGGCCGATAACAATAGGGCCAGCACCTAAGATCAGGATACTTTTAATATCAGTACGTTTTGCCATTTTTCTTCTTCTCCTGATTATTTAGTGCTCTGAACGTTTGTCTGGCGATATTGCTCAATTAATTCGATAAAATGATCGAACAGTGAAGCAGCTTCATGTGGACCAGGGCTGGCTTCAGGGTGCCCCTGAAAACTGAATGCTGGTTTGTCGGTACGATGAATGCCTTGCAGGGTGCCATCAAAGAGTGATTTATGTGTTACACGTAAATTGGCTGGCAGTGAGCTTTCATCAACAGCAAAACCGTGGTTCTGTGCCGTGATCATGACAACATTGCGATCCAGATCTTTGACAGGATGGTTGCCACCATGGTGACCAAACTTCATTTTTATGGTTTTTGCACCACTGGCCAGCGCCAGCAACTGGTGCCCTAAGCAGATGCCGAATACAGGAATTTCGGTCTCCAGGAAGGTTTTAATCGCTTCGATAGCATAGTCACACGGTTCTGGATCACCAGGTCCATTGGACAGAAAAATGCCATCTGGTGCCATTTTCAGCACTTCATCGGCGGGAGTTTGTGCCGGTACAACGGTAACGCGGCAGCCGCGATCAACCAGCATACGCAGGATGTTGCGCTTCACCCCGAAATCATAGGCCACAATGTGGTAAGGCAATTCTTGTTCTTTGCGAGCTTCAGGTAGCCCATCTGCTAATGTCCAGCTTCCTTGTACCCACTGGTAAGATTGTGCTGTCGTGACTTCTTTTGCCAAATCCATGCCTTTCAAGCCCGGAAATGCTTTTGCTTTTTCCAGTGCAATTTGGGCATCGGCCGCATTACCGGCAATGACACAGCCATTTTGTGCCCCTTTTTCTCTTAACAGGCGGGTCAGTTTGCGTGTATCGATATCCGCGATGGCGACGATATTATGACGTTTCAGGTAATCAGACAGGTTTTCTTCACTGCGGAAGTTACTGGTCACTAAGGGTAAATCACGAATAACTAAGCCTTGGGCTTGAATGGCGGGGGATTCTTCATCAGCGGCATTGATGCCGACATTACCAATATGGGGATAAGTAAGAGTAACAATTTGGCGGGAATAGGAAGGGTCGGTAAGTATTTCTTGATATCCGGTCATTGAAGTATTGAAGACCACTTCCCCAACAGCCACACCCTCTGCACCAATTGCGCGACCGTGAAATTGGGTTCCATCTTCCAGAACCAATATAGCTGACTTAATCAAAATGCCCTCCAAGATGAATAATTAGTCGCATCCTATGCATATTAATTCAGAGTTAATCCTTAAAATCAATGCCAATCATGGATTTTTGTCAAAATTTTGGCAAATTGCGCGCATTCTAATGATGAGAGTGGGGGTTGTCTACAAAAAATGGCATTTTTATTGGCTTTTTTACAACTCTCACTCTTGTTTTAAGTTAATGTAGCTGAAAAACATAAGGAAAGTGGGAGCAGATAAACGATTATGGTGAGAGAAAACTTAAGAACAGAAAAAATATAGGGCTTTTTTCGTGTTTATAGGAAAAAGGTCACAAAAAGACTAACTATTCTTATAAAAATGGTGATTAATTTTGGTTTTTTTTAATAAAATTTATCTATATCAATATTACGCAACTATTTAAAAAATAGTTACGTAATTACATATAGTTATAATTTTTAAATATTAAATACTGTCAAGATTGAGTACATCTTTCATATTATAAAGCCCACTATTTTTTCCTTTTAACCACATTGCTGCCTTAATTGCGCCATTAGCAAAAGTCATTCGGCTTGAAGCCTTGTGGCTTATCTCTACACGTTCACCGATATCGGCAAAGATTACTGTATGTTCCCCAACAATATCGCCCGCCCGGATGGTGGCAAATCCAATACTTTTAGGATCGCGTTCTCCGGTATAGCCTTCGCGGGCATAAACAGCGCTGGTTTTGAGATCACGGCCTAATGCATTGGCGATAGATTCTCCCATTGCCAGTGCGGTTCCTGATGGTGCATCCACTTTGTGGCGATGGTGGGCTTCGATAATCTCAATGTCGGAATATTCACCCATCACTGAGGCAGCTTTTTCCAGCAGTTTTAGTACCAAATTGACGCCAACACTAAAATTTGCGGCAAAAACAATAGGGATCTCACGGGAGGCTTCCGTAATCGCTAGCTTACCGGCATCATCAAAACCGGTGGTGCCGATGACCATTGATTTGTGATGCTGTTGACAAATGGAGAGGTAGGCTAATGTGCCTTCAGGACGCGTAAAATCGACCAGGACATCAAAGTGTTCAATGACTTGATGCAGATCATCATTAATCATCACACTATTTTTACCTATTCCTGCCAGCTCTCCCGCATCGGTTCCCACCAATGAAGAACCGGAACGCTCCAATGCTGCGCCCAGTGTAACTCCATCCAACAGCTGGACGGCCTGAATAAGATTGCGTCCCATGCGTCCGCCAGCGCCCACGATAGCAACGCGAATATCTGTATCAGCCATAAGGCCCTCTCTGTAAATCGTTTTTAATTGAGGTGACAAAGGAAACTGTTCTACAGCTTAACTGGCAAGGACTGGCAGCGCCAGATTTATAGCCTGATCATAAGAAAAACAGAGATCAGGTTGGAAATTATAAAAAATTTATCTATTCTCCTGCTTCTGGTAATTCGTAATAATTGGTTGAACTATATTTAGCATTATTTTGTCCGGGCTGGCTTCGTCACGGAGGCATTTAGCTAGAAATTCTATGAATACACTAAGTTTTGGTGGTAAATGTCGTGTTGGTGGATAGAGTATCCAGAGCTCTCCAGTGTAGTTAGTCTTAAAGTTCCAATCAGGGAGTACTTGAAGTAGTTGTCCCTGTTGTAAGGCATGCTTAGCAGTAAAGTAAGGTAAGCTGCCGATACCGATATGTTGTAATATTGCGTCAAGCCTGACTCCCGTATGATTAGCAGCATAACGCCCATGAATATTGACGTTAGCAACTTTGCTTCCCTGACTAAATTTCCAGCGCGAATCACCTGGCTCTTCTCCAAGATAGATACAGCTGTGATTTTTCAGGTCGTTTGGGTGTTGTGGGATGCCATGTTTTGCAAGGTATTCCGGTGTTGCGCATAACATATGCCAAATGTTCAATAAACGTCTCCCCATAAGGCCCGGAGAAGGTTGATCAGTAATTCGTATAACGAGATCAATCTGATCATCTATCAAATCCACATACCGATCATCAAGCCGTAGGTTCACGTCTACTTTGGGATACTGGGCAAGGAAAGCAGGTATATGCGGATGAACAACGAAACGCCCTACCGCTTTAGGAACACTGACTCGGATTATTCCTTGTGGCTCATGGCTAAAATTTCCTGATACAGCCATAACTTCTTGGGCAGCATGTATCATGTCCAGGCAACGCTTGTAAACTTCCTGTCCACTTTCACTCAAACGTAGCTTGCGTGTTGTTCTCTGTAAGAGGCGAGTTCCAAGTGCTTTTTCCAGTTTGGCTACAGAGCGACTGATGGCGGAAGGAGTCGCTGCAAGTTGACGCGCTGTTTCTGAGAAGCTACCTGTTTCAACTACTTTTGCGAAAATGGCCATCTCCCGCATTAAATTTATCGTGTTATTTATGCTCATAAGTCAAAAGTTATTTGATTTTTTGATGGATTATCACAATTAGGTCTATTTAATACAATCAAGGGAAATGTTTTGATACCCGAGAATATGATTATGTCTGAACGTCTTTATTTATCGAGCTCTATATTGGCAGGTGAAGTCGAAATTCTGGATTGTTCACTCTGTGACGATCAACGGTATGCGATCCAATTAAAAGCAACTCCATTTCATCCTCAAGGTGGCGGTCAACCCAGCGATATTGGCTGGCTTAATGATGTAGAGGTCATTTATGTCGCGTCAGAAAACGATAGAATAGTACATTACACAACCCGCCCAGTAAACAGAGGGATTGCCTTTGCCCGTGTTGATGAGAAACGTCGCCAATTACATTCACAGCTGCATTCTGCGGGACACCTTATCGGACATATTGCCGAACTTCTGGGTTGGCATCCTATCAAGGCACATCACTGGCCTGGAGAAAGCAGTGTTACCTTTAAGCCAGGACCTCATGCACAAACCTTTTCAATTGAAAATCTCCAAGAAAAATGTGACCAATTTATTGATGAAAACTTGCTTTGCCAAATAACTATGTATGATGATGGATTTAGGAAAGTCGGTTTTGGCGAATTTATACCTTATCCTTGTGGTGGAACACATGTATCGTCATTAAGGCAAATTCAAGGGCTACAGATACAGGCTATACAAGAGAAGAAAGGTAAGTTATCAGTGCAATATGATGTAATATTGCCATCGTAATTCACTAAATAATAAATATTTTCTTCTTGTGTTTTTGATATAGCTCTCAAGATAACATTGAAACTCAGTTTTTATTGGAAATCGTATCAAGATAAATCGATTATACGTTCCAATCTAGAAAAACCGAGTTTCAATAAAACGGAAGTTAATTAACTTCTTTCACTTCAACCCGTAACTCTTTTGGTACTTCAAAAACAATATTTTCCTCTCGGCCATGTAGCTCGTTAACTGTTTTTGCGCCGAAATTTTTCAGGCATTCAATCACTTGTTGTACCAAAATATCAGGTGCCGATGCACCCGCTGTGACACCTACTGCGCTCACACCTGTGATCCACTCTGCTTGGATATCCTCGGCAGAATCAATCAAATAGGCAGGCTTGCCTACGCGCTGTGCAAGTTCGGCCAGGCGATTTGAATTTGATGAGTTTTTAGAACCAACCACCAGCACGACATCAGCCCCTAATGCCAAATCACGCACGGCTTCCTGACGGTTAGTCGTGGCATAGCAAATATCATCTTTGCGTGGACCGACAATACTGGGGAACCTTGCATTAAGCGCATCAATCACTTCTGAGGTGTCATCAACAGAAAGTGTCGTTTGGGTCATAAAGCAGAGGTTATTTTCATCCTTAACTTGCAGTTTCCATACATCTTCCGGTGATTCCACCAGATACATGCCACCGTTGGGATTATTGTATTGCCCCATGGTGCCTTCAACTTCGGGATGACCAGCATGCCCGATTAAAATCGCCTCTTTGCCTTTGCGACTTGCCCTAGCGACTTCCATATGAACTTTGGTGACCAGCGGGCAGGTCGCGTCAAACAGCATAGTTAAATTACGGGAGCGGGCTTCTGCACGAATGGCTTGGGAAACACCATGGGCAGAGAAGATCAAAATAGCGCCATCAGGCACTTCTGAAATTTCTTCAATAAAAATGGCGCCACGCTTTCTCAGGTTGTCAACCACATAACGGTTATGTACCACTTCATGGCGAACATAGATGGGAGCACCGTACAATTCCAGTGCACGCTCTACGATGCTGATAGCACGATCAACACCCGCACAGAAACCACGAGGGTTAGCCAGCAATATTTGCATGGGTTTCCTCCAACTGAGGGTCAATTTCCAACACTTCAATCTCAAAAGTGATGTTTTGTTCAGCCAGTGGATGGTTAAAATCAACAGTAATGGAACCTTCAGCCACTTCTTTGATAAATCCAGGCATTTCACTGCCGTTCATGGCGGTAAATAACATGATGGTTCCCACTTCTGGCACACCGGCATCGGAAAAATCACGAGGAGTGAAATATTGGATTAAATCAGGATTGTGTTTGCCAAAAATGGTTTCTCCAGCCAGAGTAAATTGATGTTTATCACCGACTTTCAAACCAAGAAGCTGCTCTTCCAGTGGGGCTGAGAGACTACCATTACCGAGGCGGAATAATGCGGGTTTACCTTGGTTGTAAGTTGAGTCCGCTGTAGAGCCATCATCCAGCTTTAAGGTGAAATGTAATAAAACTGCACTGTGCGTTTGCACCTGCATTGACATGTTGCTCAAGCCTTTTACTTAAAAATGATTACAAATATACCGCTATTGGGTATAGACGAAGTTACCATCCCCGGTTAACTAAGCTGGGGATGGTTTATTATCATTCTTTCAATGACTAAGTTTTCGAGACTGCTTGTTTGTCCTTGCCATCAGGGCTGATAAAGCTCTCAATGATAATGAGAGCAGCCCCGATGCAAATTGCAGAATCAGCAATATTAAAGGTAGGCCAGTGCCATTCTCCGACATAAAAGTCGATAAAATCAACAACAAAGCCGTGCACCAGCCTATCGAACAAATTTCCCAAAGCACCACCAATCACTAAAGCGTAGGCAATATTGCTCAGTTTTTGCCTGGCATGGGAACGATACATCATTACCAACAGTACAACCGTAATGACAACGGCCACCAATGCAAAGAACCAACGCTGCCAGCCGCCCTTATCGGCCAGAAAACTAAAGGCTGCCCCTAAATTCTGGGCATAAGTCAGATTGAAATAAGGTATCAATGGCATGGATTCGTACAGCGTAAAATGCTGCAATACTAAATGCTTGCTTCCCAAATCCAGTATTAATACCACAACAACCAGCCAAAGCCAGCGAAGTCCGGTGGAACAAATGGGTTTACTCATCAGGCAAATTTACGCTCTTCACCGTTACCGGCAACGTTAGTCACACAGCGGCCGCAAAGTTCTGCATGTTCCGCCACCTGGCCCACGTTTTTAGCATAATGCCAGCAACGTGGACATTTTTCTCCGTCTGCTTTGCGCAAGGCGATTTTCAAGCCTGCAATTTCGCTTTGCTGTGCATTCTCATCGGCGGCTGCATAAGCAGCAACTTCAACCTGGGAGGTTAGCAGGACAAAGCGCAGTTCGTCAGACAGTTTGTTGAGTTTTTCTGCCAGTGCTGCATCGGCATAGAGTGTGACAGCCGCTTCCAGTGAACTACGGATATGTTTGTCATTACGCGCCTGTTCCAGAACTTTGTTCACTTCGCTACGTACCGTTAGCAGATCAGCCCAGAAAGTATCGTTCATATCTTCGCCATCTGCCAGACCAAACAATCCGTCATACCACTCTTCGGTAAAGACGTATTGAGTACGTTTGCCTGGCAATTCATGCCAAATTTCATCAGCAGTAAACGACAGAATCGGCACCATCCAGCGAACCAAGGCTTCTGCAATATGGAACAAGGCAGTTTGGCAGCTACGACGAGCAAGGCCGTCACTTTTCGCGGTATACTGGCGATCTTTGATGATATCAAGATAGAACGAACCCATTTCCACGGAACAGAATTGCATCAAGCGTTGAACGACAGAGTGGAAATCATACTCTTCATAGTATTTAAGGATATCAGCTTGTGCGGCCTGAGCACGACCGACAGCCCAGCGATCCAGAACCACCATATCTTCCGCTTTTACCATGTGCTCTTCTGGGTTGAAACCATTCAGGTTTGCCAGCAGGAAACGGGCGGTATTGCGGATACGACGGTAAGCATCAGCCGAACGTTTCAAGATCTCGTCAGAAACAGCGATTTCACCAGTATAATCAGTGGCTGCCACCCATAAACGCAGGATATCTGCCCCCAGTTTGTTCATCACATCTTGCGGGCTGACGGTATTGCCGATGGATTTGGACATTTTACGCCCTTGTTCATCAACGGTGAAACCATGAGTCAGAACCTGGCGATAAGGGGCTTTGCCTTTGATCGCAGTGGACAGCATCAGTGAAGACATGAACCAGCCACGGTGCTGGTCGGAACCTTCCAGATACAGATCGGCTGAATTGCCGTTGAATTCTGGACGGGCATCCACAACCGAAGAGTGGGTACTGCCTGAATCAAACCAAACATCCAGTGTATCTGGCGCTTTGGTGTAATCTGCGGCTTCTTCACCCAGCAGGTCTGCTGTGTCCAGATCCCACCAGGCTTGAATGCCATCGACTTCAACACGCTTGGCGACTTCTTCGATCAATTCAACGGTACGAGGATGTGGTTCTTGTGTCTCTTTATGAATGAACAGAGACATTGGTACGCCCCATGTACGCTGGCGAGAGATACACCAGTCTGGACGGTTTTCTACCATTGATTCGATACGTGCTTGTCCCCAGCCTGGGATCCACTGGACATCTTTGATCTCTTTCAGCGATTGTTCACGCAAACCATTTTTGTCCATGCTGATAAACCATTGTGGTGTTGCACGGAAGATAATGGGTTTTTTGTGGCGCCAGCAGCACGGGTAGCTGTGTTGGATTTTTGCCAGACTCAGTAATGCACTTTTCTCTTTCAGCAATTCAACGATGATGTCGTTAGCTTTAAAGACAAATTGTCCATCCAGAGAAGGATAAGTGCCAGAGAGATAGCAGCCATTCGGCCCAACCGGGTTGGCGATTTCAAGACCATATTTTAAGCTGATAGCGTAATCATCTGGACCGTGACCACCCGCGGTATGGACTGCCCCTGTACCTGCTTCAAGCGTGACGTGATCACCGAGGATAGCAGGCACATCGTAGCTCATGAATGGATGACTGAAGCGCAACAGTTCCAGAGCCTCACCCGTACAATCGCTTAAAACTTCCCATGCAGTGATACCCGCGCGCTGCATAACGCTCTCGACAAGCTCAGCCGCCAGAATGATGCATTCATCATTGATTTTGACCAATTGGTAGGTGATTTCTGCACCCAAGGCAATCGCACGGTTTGCTGGCAATGTCCATGGGGTGGTGGTCCAGATGATTAAAGAAACAGGCAGACCTTGGGGTTGTACATCAAATTTGGTGTACACGGCATCAGCATCAACAGCCGTGAAGCGCACGTCGATGGAAGGGGAGGTTTTATCGTAGTATTCCACTTCCGCTTCGGCGAGGGAGGAACCACAGTCAGTACACCAGTGAACGGGTTTTACCCCTTTCAGTAAGTGTCCATTCTTGATAATACGGCCTAGTGCACGAATGATGTCAGCTTCAGTTTTGAAGTCCATGGTCAGGTAAGGTTTATCCCAATCACCCAGAACACCCAGACGTTTGAAGTCCGCTTTCTGTGCTTCAACCTGAGTCATGGCATATTTACGGCACTCAGCACGAAATTCAGCGGCGGAAAATTTTTCCCCAGGCTTGCCGATAATCTGCTCAACCTTAAGCTCAATAGGCAAACCGTGGCAGTCCCAACCTGGAATATAAGGCGAGTCGAAGCCTGACAGCCCTTTGGACTTAATAACAATATCTTTGAGAATTTTATTAACTGAGTGACCAATATGAATATCGCCGTTTGCATATGGAGGGCCATCATGCAAAATAAACGTTTTCTTGCCAGATTTTGCTTTTCTAATTGCCTGGTACAAACCTTCTTTGTACCAACGTTTTAACATATCTGGTTCGCGCTTTGCTAAATCCCCGCGCATAGGGAACCCTGTTTCCGGTAAATTCAGGGTGTCTTTATAGTCACTCATTATAGATTCTCAGTTCCAATTTTCCGCTAGATACATGACTTGGATCGCTGCAAGAGATAGTCTCTCGCTGCAACCACATCATTTGCGATTTGCTGTTTCAGCGCATCAAGCGAAGCAAATCGCTGCTCATTACGCAATTTTTTACGTAATACTACATCGATATGACGCCCATACAGATCCATTTGGGTATCAATCAAATGCACTTCAAGTTGCAGGCCCAGGCCTGCAACCGTAGGGCGATTGCCTATATTTGCAACACCCGGTAGGGGATTATCACCTAATCCATAGACTTCTACAGCATAAACGCCATTAACAGGCGCCACGAGACGTTTCAACGGTAAATTGGCAGTGGGAAAACCGATGGTGCGTCCCAATTGCTTACCGTGAACAACTCTGCCACTTATACTGTAAGGATGCCCCAGTAATATTTCGGCCAAAGTCAGGTCATCATTTTGCAGTGCCTGACGAATGATTGTACTGCTGATCCTAAGACCGCTGTCACAAAAACTGTCTGTGCTGGCGACATCAAAACGGTATTGTTTACCTGCTTGCTGCAAATAGTGGAAATCTCCGCGGCGATTTTTGCCAAAACGGAAATCGTCTCCTATTGCCAAAAACTTAACACCCAGTTTTTCAACGAGCAACTGTGAAACAAAGGCTTCAGGTGAGTTGGCTGCAAAATGTTTGTCAAATTTCACACATAACAGATAATCAACGCCATTTTGGGCTAGATATTTTATTTTATCTCTCAGCCTGGTGAGGCGAGCTGGGGCTTTATCTGCCACAAAAACTTCCAGAGGCTGCGGTTCGAAAATCATGACCATCGTCGGTAATCCGAGACGCAGCCCTTCTTGCTTCAAGTGTTTTAATAAAGCCTGATGCCCGCGATGGACACCATCAAAATTACCAATCGTCAGCACGCAACCATGGTGACGCGCCCGGATATTGTGTATACCGCGAATTAGCTCCATAGCTGGCTCAATACCGTGGAAATTGCCGGATTATACCTTGTACAAAGCACAAGGTTAACCCACGATCACAAAGGGTTTTAATTAATAACCTGATTCATACAATAAAAATAGGCTAGATGCTCGAAAAATATTTAATTTATCGCATTTCTCTGTGATTCATTCAGTTTTTTATTGCGAAAGACTGTATTCCCTCTGAGTAAGCTGATAAAATCCTGCCCCATCACAACGTAACCAGCGTCGCTGTACAACGACGCTTATTTGCACAAATCCATTGACAAAAGAAGGCTGAACAGGCATATTCCTCGGCCTTTGAATTGTCCTCGATAGAATATATTTGGGAGTTGGACCTTGGCTAATATCAAATCAGCTAAGAAACGCGCCGTACAGTCTGAGAAACGCCGTCAGCACAATGCGAGCCGTCGTTCTATGGTGCGCACTTTTATCAAGAAAGTCTACGCGGCTATCGCTGCTGGCGACAAAGAAGCTGCACAGAAAGCATTCAATGACATGCAACCAATTGTTGATCGTCACGCCTGCAAAGGTCTGATCCACAAAAACAAAGCAGCACGTCATAAATCTGCTCTGGCAGCACAAATCAAAGCAATGTAATCATTGGTTTTGATGATGCTAAAAAAACCGGCTTTAAGCCGGTTTTTTGTATCTTCGGGTTTTAGATCAGAATCTTAATATAATTTTTCAGGGCGACTTTTTGGTGGCGAGTTAAACAAAGCGGAAAAATCTTTGTTACACACGCGCTGAACTGCCGGATGCTGAATCATACGCTCGGCAAAGATAACGTAATACTCTTCCTGTACCGTATCCAATCGACCTATTTCAACAATATCACTATCAGCGAAAATATCATTGGCGTAGAAAGAGGGAGCAATGAAAATAGCGTTGTGATACAGACCAAATGCTTTCATCAAAGCGGCATCATCAAATTCGCCCAGCACTTCAACTTCAAGATTTTTATTACGTATCCATGTCAGGAGCTTTCTGCCTAACATCGAGCGGCGGCCTGGGATTAATAAACGACGCTCTTCCAAACAGGCTGGAAAGGGCTTTTCTGGGATCGGCTGGCGGCAATAAAAACTGATGTTGCATTCGCCCAATTTCACTGAGAACAATCCTTCCTGCTGAGACGAATCCACTGGGCAATCGGATAGGATCATATCCAATTTATGCTGGCTGAGCTGTTCAAGCAGCATTTCATGTGTCGATTCAAAGCAACGCAAATGGATCTTTTCGTGCTCAACAACGGTTGTTTCCAGTACTTTACTCACTAAACGTTTGGACAGTGCATCAGCGACACCTACATCAAACAGCAGATTTGATTCTCGGCTGTAAGTCACGATGTCCATCATTTCCTGGCTGAGTGTAAACATCTTATCCGCATAGCGAAAAATTAATTGCCCCAACTCTGAAGGAACTAATCCTCTTCCTTGGCGCTTAAATAACTTCCCTCCCAGACGCTCTTCCAACGCTTTTATCTGCCCTGTAATGGTTTGTGGTGTCAGGTATAGCGCTTCTGCTGCCCCTACAACCGAACCTTCCTTGCAAACATGCCAAAAATAATAGAGGTGATTAAAATTTAAATGTGAAACCCGCATATATTTATCCTTGTGTATTGCCTCACATCTGTATAACAGTCGTGACCATACATTTCAGGTTGCCAAATTATGGCGTTTTCCTATTTTTCTATTGTTATTTTCTATGACGATGAAAATATTCGCGGCATCGCAGTTATAAACGCTTTGCCGCGAATATTAAGAGAATGAGTTACCTCGGAAATTCTTTCTATATCTGTGCTTAAATTAGTCTATTCATCTGTTTTTGACTACGTTTTTTTTCTTCGGTAACAGTATGGTTAGTAATCCATAACCAGCAACGGCTGCGGTGGTAGAACCTATCAATATACCTAAGCGGGAATATGTGCTGAAAGTGTCATTGAGACCTTCAAATGCCAGACCTGAGATAAAAATAGACATGGTAAAACCGATCCCACACAGTACGGAAACAGCGAAGATTTGTCTCATGCCAATTTTTTCCGGCAATTTAGCCATTCCCAGTTTTACCGAAATCCAGCTAAACAGAAAAATACCTAATGGCTTGCCAATAAACAGGCCAAGAGCAATGCCGATAGGCAATATACTGGTTAAGCCATCTAATGTGACACCTTGTAATGAAACACCAGCATTGGCAAAAGCAAACAGTGGCAGAATGAAATAAGCCACCCAGGAATGCAGTTCATGTTCCAAAGTTTCAGAAGGTGACTCGCCTTTTTTATTTCGAAGAGGGATCAGAAACCCGACAATAACGCCAGCCAATGTGGCATGGACACCTGATTTTAAGATACACACCCATAACACCGCACCCACAATCAGATAAGCGGATGTTCTAGCGATGCCTTTCCAATTCATCCAGGCCAGTAGCCCAATCATGGCGGTAGCCAAGCCTAATGCAGCCAGGGACACTGTTTTGGTATAGAACAGTGCGATAATGATGATGACACCTAAATCATCAATAATCGCCAGCGCAAGCAAAAATACTTTTAATGCGGTGGGAACACGTTTCCCCAGCAACGCCATGACCCCTAATGCAAAAGCGATATCTGTTGCGCAGGGAATTGCCCAACCTTGTTGGGTGATCTCGTCACTGCCATTAAACAGCAGATAGATCAATGCCGGTGCCAACATCCCTCCTAATGCCGCGATGGCTGGGAAAATGGCTTTATCACGGCCGGCCAGTGAACCCTCCATGAGTTCTCGTTTCACTTCTAGCCCGACAATGAGAAAGAACACCGCCATTAATCCATCATTTATCCATAGTAATAATGGTTTGTTGATTTCCAGCGCTGCAAATTGCACTACAACAGGAAGGTTGAGAAAGTGATGATAGATACCCTGCAATGGCGTATTCGCCATAACCAGCGCAATGATGGCCGCGATAATGAGAAGGATCCCTCCTGCGGCCTCTAATTTCAAAAATTGGCGAATGATTGCTGTCATGGATAAATTAACTTATGAAATTGCTCAAGGTCATGCATGTTATGCTAGTCATAACATCGGAAAAAGTAGATTATTTATGCTAAATTGATCGTGATATTCGAATCATAACATATTGAAATAATATTTTTTAAAAATTTTATAAATTACACTGTATAGCAGAAGAAATTTTAATCATTATTTGTAATAACGAGATGAGTAAGATACTCCATGACAACATTACTTTTCCTGTTTGTCCTTGGCGCTGCTTTGTTACATGCCAGTTGGAATGCCTTAGTTAAGATTAGCGCTGATCGATTCCTGGGCATTTCAATTATTGTCTTTTTTGCCGGAATTATCGCCACATTAGGGCTATTTTGGGTTGGGTTACCGTCATTACCTTCTGTGCCGTGGTTAATCTTATCTGCTATTTTACATACGGCTTATTGTCTGTTTTTAAGCCGCTCTTATGCGACGGGAGATTTGGGGCAGGTATATCCTATTGCCAGAGGTTGTGCGCCGCTCATTACCGCGTTATTGAGTTGGATAATTTTGCAGGAAATGTTACCGCCTCTTGCCATGCTGGGGGTAGGTCTTATTATCGTGGGGATTATATTAATTGCTTTTCCGCATGGGAAAAATGCTCTTTATCTGGATCGTAAAACGTTACTTGCGGCAATCACAACATCGGCATTTACCGCCGGTTATACTTTGTCCGATGGCGCTGGTTCCAGAGCTGGCGATGATACCTTAGCCTATATCTTATGGTTGTTTGCTATTAATGGTTGGGTCATGGGGGCGATAATGTATTTCAGGTATTGGAATACGGCTGGACGGAAACTTCACCAATATTGGAAACAGGGGTTATTGGGCGGGCTGATGCAATTACTCAGTTATGGCATCGTGATTTGGGCGATGAGTCATGCTCCCATCGTGCTGGTTGCGGCATTACGTGAAACTAGCGTGTTATTTGCGATGTTATTGTCTGTTGTTATCTTGCGAGAGCCATTTAGTAAAATGCGATTATTGGCTTGTATTGTGATTGTCGCTGGGGTGATTGTCACGAAGCTGGGGTAAATTCCCTTTAAAATTGAAGGTGGCTTATTGACATCCTCCCCGCCCTAAAGGACGGGGATTCCTACAGCGTTTAGACCGAAGCCTGACTCACCTCGGTGGGTTCCTGCTTCAACGGGCGGTCTGACTGCACCATCCCTCCACAGGCAAGCACGGCATGTCCTGCCGCTAAAATATTACGTGCGGCGTTTACATCCGCGTTCGCGGTGTAGCCGCATACCTGACACACGAATTGACTTTGCGTCTGACGGTTTTCTTTCGCCGTATGACCACAGCAGGCACACCGCTGGCTGGTGTATGCCGGAGGTATCGCCAGTACCTGACCACCGCGCCAGAGCTGCTTGTACTCAAGCTGACGGCGCATTTCATGCCAGCCTTGATCCCGTATCGAGCGGTTCAATCCTGATTTGCCTCTGACGTTTCTTCCGTGCTTCTCTGCCGTGCCTTTTGCCGATTTCGACATGTTACTGACCTTCAAGTCTTCAATGACGATCATCGCGTGGTTTTTGCTGATTTCACTGGTGACTTTGTGAAGGTAGTCGCGCCGGATATTGGCAATGTGCGAGTGCAAACACTGGATTTTCCGTTTTTGTTTCCGCCAGTTTGCGCTGAATTTTACTTTGCGACTCAACTGCCGCTGGAGTGTTGCCAGCTTACGTTGGTTTGCTTTGAAACTGCTTACTGGCTGATATACCGTGCCATCTGAAAGCGTGGCAAGTTTTGTTACTCCGGCATCCAGTCCGACCATTGATTCTGCATTGTGAGCAGGGTCAGTCACTTCGTATTCAGTCTGGATACTGACGTACCATTTGCCGCATGACTGGCTGACCGTGACGTTTTTCACTTCGCCAATGACTTCACGGCTGTTGCGATAGCGTATCCACCCTAACTTTGGCAACGAGATTCGACTGTTGGGCTGATCGAGCTTCACGCCCTGCGGGTAGCGGAATGAGTCATGTTGACCACGTTTTTTGAAGCGGGGGAATGCAGCCCGCTTCTGGAAGAAATTTTTGTAGCCGCGCTCCAGATCTTTCAGTGACTGCTGCAACGGTTGCGAGGGAGATTCTTTCAGCCATTGTGTTTCAGGTACGGATTTCCACTCAATCAACCATGAAGCCATTTTGGTGTAAGGGAGATATTTATTCCCTGCTGCATGGTTCTCATTCTGGAGTGCCAGTGCACGGTTAAAAACGAAGCGACAAGCCCCTGCGAAGCGTCGCATATCGCGCTCCTGCTGACCATTTGGTCTTAACTGGAATTTGAAGGCTTGAAGTCGTATCATGACTATCATTATACTTTGGTCTATGACAAAAGAAACTGATAGTCGACGCGGAAGACACGGTGTTTTCCTGATGCACGTCCACTTGGTATTCGTCGCCAAGTATCGACGAAAGATATTCGATCTTGATGCCATCGAAAAGCTACGCAGCTACTTTAGCAGCGTATGTGCTGATTTTGGTGTTGAACTGGTTGAAATGGACGGCGAATACGACCACGTGCATTTGCTGATCAACTCCCCGCCAAAGCTCGCAGTATCGAATCTGGTCAACAGTCTTAAAGGCGTTTCCAGCAGGCTGCTTCGGCGTGACCGTCCAGATATTGCTCTACGCTATTACTACAAAGGCGTTCTGTGGACACCGAGCTATTTTGCAAGCAGTTGCGGAGGTGCGCCGATCTCGATCATCCGGCAATACATCGAGCAGCAGAAAACACCAGGTTAGTCGTAAAACCCCGCCCTGAAGGACGGGGTTTTACGGCGCACCTGATAAATTAGAAATCCCGCCAATACATTAGAAAAATAATCAGGCGGGATTTATGAGAGATCTAAATTACTTGGTCAGATCATCAAAAAATTTCTTCACGCCATCAAGGAAACTTTTGGAGCGAGGGCTATTGGTTTCACCGCTTTTCCCGCCAAAAGATTCGCCCAATTTGCGCATCAGCTCTTTTTGCTCTTCATTCAGCTTAACCGGTGTTTCTACTACGACACGGCACAGCAAGTCGCCTTGGACACCGCCACGGACGGATTTAACACCTTTGCCTTTCATACGGAACAGCTTGCCAGTCTGGGTTTCCGCAGGAATTTTCAGGCTGACACGACCATCAAGGGTTGGAACTTCAATTTCGCCACCCAATGCCGCCGTTGCGAAGTTGATCGGCACTTCACAATAGAGGTTGCTGCCGTCACGCTCGAAGATATGGTGAGCCTTGACTTGAACCTGAACGTACAAATCGCCGGATGGTGCGCCGTGTTCACCTGCTTCACCTTCACCACTCAAGCGAATGCGATCACCAGTATCGACGCCCGCTGGAATTTTAACGGACAGTGTCTTGTATTTTTCAACACGACCATGTCCATGACATTTGCCGCAAGGCTCTTTGATGATTTTTCCGCGTCCATGACACTGCGGACAAGGTTGTTGAACCGCGAAAAATCCTTGGCGCATTTGTACCTGGCCAGCCCCATGACAGGTTGGGCATGTTTCTGGGCTGGTTCCTGCTTTGGCTCCGCTGCCATGGCAGGTATCGCAAGATTCAAGGGTTGGAATGCGGATCTCTTTGGTCACACCACGGACAGCTTCTTCCAGGGTTAATTCCATGTTGTAACGCAGGTCTGAGCCACGGCTAGGACGCTGCTGACGACGGCCACCACCGAAAATATCGCCGAAAACGTCACCAAAGATATCGCTAAAGTCAGCTCCATTACCGAAACCACCTGCGCCGCCGCCCATGCCGCCCTGTTCAAAGGCAGCATGACCATATTGGTCATAAGCAGCACGTTTTTGAGGATCTGTCAGGATCTCATACGCTGCTTTAATTTCTTTGAATTTACTTTCTGATTCTTTATCACCTTGGTTACGGTCAGGGTGATATTTCATTGCTAGCCGTTTATAGGCTTTTTTGATCTCTTTTTCGTCTGCGGTTTTGGAAACGCCCAAAACTTCGTAATAATCTTTTTTTGCCATCGTATTGTTTACCCTTAACACGCACACACGGGCGTGGAGTTACCTCAACGCCCGTGCCAGTTAACAAGTAACAGGCGCCCTGTTACTTTGCCCGCTAAGGGCTATTATTTTTTGTCTTTAACTTCTTCGAATTCAGCGTCTACAACATCGTCATCTTTCTTCGCGTTGTTTGCGCCAGCATCGGTAGCACCAGCCTGGGCTTGCTGTTGGGCAATTTCCAGTAGTTTCTGGGATGCTTCAACCAGAGCTTGGATTTTCGCTTCAATTTCAGCTTTATCTTCGCCTTTTGCCGCGGTCTCCAGCTCAGAAGTTGCTTTCTCGATAGCTGCTTTATCGTCTGCTGCCAGTTTATCACCCGCTTCTTCAACTTGCTTACGAGTGCCGTGGATCAGTTGGTCAGCTTGGTTACGGATCTGAACCAGCTCTTCAAACTTACGGTCAGCTTCTGCGTTTGCTTCTGCGTCACGTACCATCTGTTGGATTTCTTCTTCGTTCAGGCCAGAAGACGCTTTGATGGTGATGTTTTGTTCACGACCTGTGTTTTTATCTTTCGCAGAAACATGCAGGATGCCGTCAGCATCGATATCGAAAGTCACTTCGATCTGCGGAGTACCGCGCATTGCTGGTTGAATGCCATCCAGGTTGAACTGACCCAGAGATTTGTTATCGCTGGCACGTTTACGCTCACCCTGTATTACGTGGATCGTTACCGCAGATTGGTTATCTTCCGCTGTAGAAAACACCTGGCTATGTTTAGTTGGAATAGTGGTGTTCTTGGAAATCAGGGAAGTCATCACGCCGCCCATGGTTTCAATACCCAGAGACAGTGGTGTGACGTCCAGCAGCAGAACGTCTTTCACGTCGCCAGCCAGTACACCGCCCTGAACCGCAGCACCCATTGCTACTGCTTCGTCTGGGTTCACATCTTTACGTGGCTCTTTGCCGAAGAAGTCTGCAACGGCTTTCTGCACCATTGGCATACGAGTCTGACCACCAACCAGAATCACATCGTGGACGTCAGATACAGACAGACCGGCGTCATTCAGTGCGACTTTCAGAGGCTCGATTGAACGTTTAACCAGGTCTTCAACCAGAGATTCCAGTTTTGCACGCGTCACTTTAATGTTCATGTGCTTAGGACCGGTCGCATCTGCTGTGATGTATGGCAGATTTACATCAGTCTGCTGTGCAGAAGAAAGTTCGATTTTCGCTTTTTCTGCCGCTTCTTTCAGACGCTGCATTGCCAGTGGATCATTACGCAGGTCGATGCCTTGTTCTTTCTTAAACTCGTCAACCAGATAGTTGATCATGCGGCTATCGAAGTCTTCACCACCTAAGTGGGTATCACCATTGGTTGCCAGAACTTCATACGTTTTTTCGCCATCAACTTCATCGATTTCGATG
This sequence comes from Xenorhabdus sp. TH1, assembly GCF_037260955.1. Taxonomy (NCBI): domain Bacteria; kingdom Pseudomonadati; phylum Pseudomonadota; class Gammaproteobacteria; order Enterobacterales; family Morganellaceae; genus Xenorhabdus; species Xenorhabdus sp. TH1. The sequence continues at coordinate 3,160,557 of NZ_CP147734.1, read as the reverse complement.
ATAGATATATCGAAAGTACCACCACCCAGGTCATAAACCGCGATAGTGCGGTTGCCAACTTCTTTGTCCAGGCCGTAAGCCAGCGCTGCCGCAGTTGGTTCGTTGATGATGCGCTTAACTTCCAGACCTGCGATACGGCCAGCATCTTTAGTTGCCTGACGTTGTGCATCGTTAAAGTATGCAGGAACCGTGATAACAGCTTCGGTTACTGGTTCACCCAGATAGTCTTCCGCTGTTTTCTTCATCTTTTTCAGAACTTCAGCAGAAACTTGAGGTGGTGCCATTTTTTGGCCTTTCACTTCCAACCATGCATCGCCGTTATCGGCTGCCATGATTTTGTATGGCATAATAGAGACGTCACGTTGCACTTCTTCGTCTTGGAAACGACGGCCAATCAAACGCTTAATGGCGAACAACGTGTTTTGCGGGTTAGTAACAGCCTGACGTTTAGCTGGTTGACCAACCAGAGTTTCACCATCCTGAGTATATGCGATGATAGAAGGTGTGGTACGGTCACCCTCGCTGTTTTCAAGCACACGAGTGGTTGTGCCGTCCATAATTGCTACACAAGAGTTGGTAGTTCCCAAGTCGATACCAATAATTTTACCCATCTAAACGCCTCCACAAAAAATTCATATATTCGGTCAAGTTACTAGCTATATGAGGGCGAATGTTTGCTTTTCAATGGCCCTGTTTGCCAGAAATTCCTCATTTTGTTTTCCAGCTAATGCTGAACTATTCAGTAGTAACTGTAGTTGGGACTTAGATGGGGTCATTCATCTCATCATCAAGGGGAGAATTGAAAAAAAATTGAGATTTAATAAAAAAATTTTTCTCAGGCCATTGTGTAGTTGATGTCATCACATTATGATCCGCCGCCTTTTATGGTTTCTTGGTGCAGGAAAGTGCCACGATAACTTTTTTAATATTTTGTTTTATTTGTATTTTCTAGGGGAAATATGCATTCTAATCAGTTGGCAAACCCAGGCCCACTGGGTTTAATGGGTTTTGGCATGACCACCATTTTGTTGAATCTGCACAATGCAGGTTTTTTCCCATTGGCATCGGCAATTTTGAGCATGGGAATCTTTTACGGTGGCTTGGCTCAGGTGCTGGCAGGCATCTTTGAGTACAAAAAAGGAAATACGTTTGCTGCAACCGCATTTACCTCTTATGGCCTGTTCTGGTTGAGCCTGATCGCTTTGCTTTTCCTGCCCAAAATGGGGTTGGCTGAAGCAACTGATCACGAGTTCTTTGGCATTTATCTTGCCCTGTGGGGAATTTTCACGCTGTTTATGTTCTTTGGTACGTTAAAAGCGAACCGTGTCCTGCAATTTGTATTTGGCAGCCTGACGCTGCTGTTTGCATTGCTGGCAATCGGCAATATCACTAGCAATGCCAGCATTTTGACTTTCGCAGGTTTTGAAGGTGTTATCTGTGGTGCAAGTGCTTTTTATCTGGCAATGGCTGAAGTTCTGAATGAGCAATATGGCCGTACTATTCTGCCAATTGGTGAAGTGAAACACGCTTAACCGTTTTTAACAGGATGAGCCATTTATGCTCATCCTGTGCTTTATTAATCCTCTAATTTCCTACCTACTTTTTCAGATAGATTTTTTCCGCAAGTAAAATCCCAATAATAGGCCAATAGCCGATAGGGTCATCATATAGTAAGCGGGTGCCAGTGCGGTATATGTCAGCAGTAAGGTGACGAAGATCGGTGTTAGCCCCCCAAAAATGGCATAAGCCAAATTATATGCAAATGAAATGCCACTAAACCTGACTTCTGGTGGATAGCTTTTCACCATAACAAAAGGGGTGACGCCAATCACACCGACAGTCAGACCAGTGAGGGAATAAGCACTAAATAGTTTGAGCGGTTCATGGCTGATATTGTGGTAGAAAAACCATGTTGTGGCAGCCAATAGGATGCAACCTATAATCAGCACGATACCGGCTCCCCATTTATCGCATAAGTATCCGGTAGAGATACAGCCAATCGCCAATGAGATAATCGCCAGACTGTTTGCTTTCAACGTCAGTGATTGTTCAAGATTAAATACTGTCTGCATATAGGTTGGCGTCATCAAGATGACAACGACAATGCCAGCAGAAAGGAGCCATGTAAGCAGCATGGAAATAGAGATGGCGCGCTTGTAATTAAAAACGACAGTTTTTAGTGGCAGCTCTTCTGCCAATGCTTTGCGTTCCTGCATTTCCTTGAAGACAGGGGTTTCATGCAGCCAGCGGCGCAGATACATAGCGCATAAACCGAAAATACCGCCTAAGAAAAATGGCAGACGCCATGCCCAATTTAGGACTTCTTGTCTGGAATAAATCGAAGTAATAATGGTTGCGACGAGAGAACCAAATAAAATCCCCAAACTCAATCCTGCCGTTAAAACACCACAGGCAAATCCGATGCGTTTATGGGGAACATGTTCTGCCACAAAAACCCAGGCTCCGGGTACTTCTCCACCAATTGCGGCTCCCTGCATAATCCGCATCAGTAGCAGCAGGATAGGGGCAGCCATGCCTATGGCGTCATAGGTGGGTAACATGCCGATAGCCAGTGTTGGTACAGCCATTAACAATATGCTGAGTGAAAACATTTTCTTACGCCCAATGAGATCACCAAAATGGGCCATGATGATCCCACCTAAAGGCCGAACCAGATAACCCGCCGCAAAAATACCAAATGTCTGTAGTTGTCTGAGCCATTCAGGTATATCTGCAGGGAAAAAGAGTTCCCCAAGTGCAACAGCAAAAAAGATAAAGATAATAAAGTCGTAAAATTCCAGAGCGCCACCTAAAGCCGCTAAGGACAGTGTTTTATAATCTTGTTTATTTAATGGACGATTATAGTGTTCTGACATAAGTTACCGATTTATAGTTATAAAATGGGTTCTGAGGTATTTATTTTCAATGTTCTGACCAGACTCAAAATAGATGAAAATAAAACTTATGCTATATTAAAAGGTATTTATTCTACAAATTTTAAAAAGAATCCATTGTGGTAATATGTCACTTAGATTTGAACAGAGGAAGAATTTACAGCTACATATTCAGGAGAAATGTGAAATAGAAGAGTACCCAACCCACATGTTATACCACTTTCATGTCGAATATTTTTTGTCAATTAAGGGGCGAAATACTCTTCCATAACGCGATGGATCTCAGAACTTATTTTGGCAGATGTTGTTTCAATAATGAAATAACGGTTTCAATATCCGGCAATGAAGGATGCCCAACTATTCGTTGTAGTGAAACATCAAAATTTTCGTGCCAAACGGGTTCAATAACGTAATAGCCATCATCACGTAATTGCGTAATATTGCGGCGTGTCGCTTTTTTTTCCCACATCACGTGTCCCATGACAGGAAAAAAAAGCACAGGAAATGTGGAGGCCAGAATAACCGTAGTTAATCGATTGGTTGCGCCACCACAAGCAACGGTTGCAAGTGTATTAGCGGTTGCAGGTAAGACTGCCAGAATGTCATGATCCGCGACAATACGTGAAGGTTTGTCTGTTGGCCAATCGTGTGGCATCTCTCCACTAATGACCCGATCGGCATAGAGTGCTACGGTTGAGGCGGGTAAAAAGGTGGTGGCATTGTTTGTCATCAATACTGTTAATGTACAGTCAATTGTCGCCTTAATTGCTGAAAGATATTGGGGGAGGAGAGTGATATCCACTGATCCGGTTGCCCCAATTAAGATCCGAGGTTTTATCTGTGGAATTATTTCATCATTTTTCATCGGTAAATTAGCCTCTTGTTCTAAAAATAAATGATTAGCTATATGCGTTAGCGTGTTCCAGTAATCCGTCTAGTTGTACTAAGTAAGAACCTTTATTACGACGCTCTTGCCATTCCCGCGGATATCCCAAAGAGACTTCCAAATGAGCAACATCTTGAATATATTCGAGATTGGGAATGTGTAAGTGTCCATATACCACCATACGAACCCCTTTTTTTGATGCCCATCGGTGAGTTTTTTCACTGCCACACCAAATAGAAAATTCGCTATTGCGTAAGGACTCGAGCGGCTTACGGATGATGGGAAAATGGCTTATTAGTACGATATTTTCGCCATCTGGAATGGCATTCAAGCGTTTTTGGGTATATTGGATACGTTCCTGACACCAATCGATAATATTTCTATGAGGATAGGTTTTCAGGAAGAACTCATCAGAGCTAATGACACCACAACGACGAGCGCGCTCGATGGCCTGTTCCGCTGTATAGTCACAGGTATTTCTAAATGAATAATCGTATAGGGTAAAAATAGGGGCAATGATCACCGTTGCCCCATTCCCCATGCGGTAATGACGAAACTCATCTTCAGGGGTGAGTACGTTATGTTGTCGGCAGATATTGACCAAATGTTCATAACGCAGTACGCCAGGTAACTTTAATTGATCTTTTGGTGTGCACCAAAGTTCATGATTTCCTGGTGTCCAGACGACTTGAGCAAACCGTTGTGAAAGCATACTGATGACCCAGGTAAAATCTGACTCCTGTTCTGCAACATCGCCTGCCAACAGTAGCCAATCGTCCGGTGTTGATGGTCTAAATGATTCAACGATAGCCCTATTTGTTGCGTGAGACACATGTAAGTCACTGACGGCCAACAGCATAAACTCACCTCTCTAACTTTACCTGTAAGTTTCTTTAAAAATTAGGGCGTTCCTGGAGGCGCTTCTCCCCATCCCCACTTGGGTACAGTTTCGCGACGTGAAGGGGTCGCATTGGGTTGAGAATTGGCCTCAGCTCTGCGTGAACCCCATTCGATATAACTTGCAAATGCTGAACGAAATTCAGGATCAGAAGGTAAACCGATTTCATCAGCAGATTCCATCAACAGTTCTACCCATCTTTTTCTTTGTTCGGATTGAATGCTTCTGCCTCTGTGGCGGCTTAGCATGACTTTGAAGCCGCCACGATCTTTGGTATAGCGATCTTCTCCGCCGAGCACTTCTTCCAACCACATGGCGACATGGCCTGGATGATCGGATTTCATGTTTTTGAACAGCGGAGCAAGCAGTTCATCTTTTTCGACCTTGGCATAAAAGGTGTCCATGAGTTTCATAAGCACCTCACGGCCACCCATCCATTCAAATAAGGTCGGTGTTTCATTTGCCATAACATAACCTCTCGTATGAATATATTAATGATGTTGCGACTCAGGTAATGACTACTTTTTGATACCTATTACCCTGACTCCAAAGACGCAATGGCCTTGACCTTATCCAACCGCCCCTTTGGTATGAGATTGTCACCGAATGAATAAGAATCTGAATAATTCACCATTGATATGATGGGTCGAACACCACGATAGGCAATAAAAGAAACTTCTAGATCTATCTTAAAGAAGCAGGTTGCATCGTCCACAGCCATATCCCAGTTTCCGGTCTTTGCCCAATTAAGAATGATCGAGTTCCGTTGACTAACATTGACTGATCGAATGAGACACGATTTGCTGTTCATTTGATTCATACCAACATATCCTATCCAACCGTGAATTATTGTGTTTTAAAGTCCAATTGATTTACTGATGATTTCTTGCAGCACTTCACTGGTTCCACCGTAAATAGTCTGGGCGCGGCTATTCAGCCAATTCTTGCCAGCAATGGAATCCCGCATGTAACCTAAGCCGCCGTGCAATTGTAGGCAACGATCTGCTACTTTCATTTGCAGTTCGGTCGTCCACCATTTGATGCGAGCCGCATCGACTAAACTGAAAAGCCCCTGATTAAAAAGATCAACGGCATTATCCAGGTAGATTCGGGCAATTTTTACTTCGGTATCTAATTGCGCAAGAACAAAACGGTTGTATTGAAAAGAGCCGATCGGTTGATTGAAGGCTGTTCTTTCTTTCACATATTCCAGTGTGCTCTGCAATATATGTTCTGCACTGGCAACCGCCACGGTTGAGATGCTGAGGCGTTCGCGGGGCATAGCCGACATAAAGTAATAGTTACCGAGGTTTTCACGGCCAATCAGGTTGGTGACAGGAACTTTACAGTCATGGAAAAAAAGTTCAGCCGTGTCGCTGCCATGCCAGCCAATTTTCTTTAATGGCTCTCCTCTGGTGAATCCGGGCATATCCCGTTCTATTGCCAGTAAACTGATACCCTGGCCTTGTTGCCCCTCGTCTGTTTTTACCGCTACCACGATCAGATCCGCATTGATGCCATTGGTGATGTAAGCTTTGCCGCCATTCACCAGATAGTTATTGCCTTGACGTTTAGCCACGGTTTTAATGTCTGCTGTATTGGAACCCCCACTCGGCTCCGTCATGGCAATGGCGGCAACCCGTTTTCCGCTACACAATTCTGGTAGCCATCTTTTTTTCTGCTCCTGATTACCGAGAGCAAAAATGTAGCTGGCAACAATATCGTTATGAGCAACGATCCCTGGTACAGTCACACCTGCTTTGATAAGTTCCTCTGTCAGAATGACCGCGAACCGATAATCGTTTTTTCCCAATCCCCCAAACTCAGGGCTGACACTCATACCTAATAACCCTGACTGACCTAATTTCTCCCAAAAGGTGCGCTCAACCAGCCCATTCTCTTCCCATCTTTGATGCTCAGGGATGATTTCACGCTCCAGGAATTCACGACAGGATTTCCGGTAATTATCAAAATTATTAATCTCAATACGCATATTCACTCCAGGTTCTTTGGCGGCTCATTGTTTTATTTAAATGGTTTTATTCAGCAAGATTTGTTTAATAACATCCCAGTGGCGGTACACAGCAAAGTGATCCCCTTCAATATGGGTGAGTGAAATATCGTTAGCGGTGTAATTTTTCCAGGCTTCCATGTCTGCTAAAGTGACATAACTGTCATGAGTGGCGGAAACCAGCACCAGTGGATAGTTCACTTGTATATTGCCAAGCCGGGGAAATTGGCTGCGTATCAGGTAATCATTGCGCAATTGCCGGATGATGGGTTTTATCAGCGCAGGTTCGTTTAAAATTGCTTCGGGTGTCCCTTGATCCGCTCTGGTTTTCTGAATCAATTGCTCATCTGTCCATTCATGCCGTTCATCTTTGGGTTGACGATGAGGGGGGACAGAGCTGGATACCACGCTAAATAAAGGGGAAGTGCCATAGTTTTTCATTAACGCCTGCCCCACCGCGATACTCAGCACGCCACCAAAGCTATGACCAAAGGTGATCCACTCCGTAATACCTTGCACTTGTTTTTGCTGGAAATCGGCCCAGATATCTGATGCCAGTCGTTCAATCAGGGCGTCGAGATCGTGAATTTCAGGCTCTTTAGCTAGATAACCACGACCTGGGATCGCAACGGGTTGTAAGGTTGCAAATTGGGTGGTCATGAGATCATTTAGCCAGGGGCGATAAATCGCTGTTGTTGCTCCTGCATGGGGAAAGGCATAAATCACCCGTCTGCGATTAGTTGCCATTTGTCCTCCGCTCGCTGGTGGTTTCTCTCTCTATTAAAAAACTGACAATGCGTTCAGCAGTCATAATGGTTGTCAGATTCGTTGGCATAGAAGGAATGGTGGGGAATAGAGAAGCGTCAGCAACTGTCACGCCCGTAATGCCGTGGACTCGGCCATCTTCTTGCGTGGCGCTATCAGGATCATCATGGGTGCCCATTCTGAGCGTTCCAGATGCATGCCAGCCTGGATTAACCAGGTTTTTGATTGCACTGTTCATGATTTCATCGTTATGAATCATGGAGTCTGACCAAAATTGGATGCCATCGAGGAAAACATCCACTTCTGGGTGGCGTAAAACTTGCCAAATCTTACGTACTCCCCCGACAAGGCGTGCGATATCTGATGGGGAGTGAGTCAATGGCAGATCAATTTGGGGTAATACCGTGGGCGTAGCGGAATTGATGAAAACTCGTCCTTGGATCTCTGGGCGCATTAACATGACGGAAGCACCAACCAGCATTGGATAAGTCACTCGATCTCTGAACCCCGGTACGGTGTCACTGGCAACATTGTTCAGCAAGCCAATCTGTACATCAACTTTTGCGTCATAACCGCTTCTAATACGGGCAGCAATTTGCCGCCACGGCAAGCCCGTAGTACAAACACCGGCTTTAGGCAGTGCCCAGAGTACCACGGAAGCATGGTCAGTTAGATTTTTGCCAACGGCGGGCACTTGCGCAACAACAGGGATACCTAATTTGTTCAGATGTACTGGATCACCGACACCTGAGCGTTGTAATAAAGTTGCTGAACCAATTGCGCCAGCGCAGAGAACAATTTGTTTGGCCTGATAAACCTGCTCTTCTCCCGCCTGAATAATTTTTACTCCTGAAGCGACAGTACCGTTGAAAATGATCTGGGTGACCAAGGTATCTGTCAGCACATGCAAATTTTTTCTATTCAGGATCGGTTCAAGGTATGAACGATACACATCGACTCTTTCGGCGCCGTTAACGACATTGGCGGGAACAGGGCCGACAGCGGGATCTTCACCGATATTGAGATCATCGACGTAAGGTACACCAAACTGTTCGCAGGCATGGGCAAAAGCCATATCAAGAGGGTGGATCTCGTTATTTGCTGGTCTGCGCAGACACATCGGTCCTTGTGAGCCGTGGTTATCATCACCGAGATAGTCAGTGTCATTCTCCAAATGCTTAAACCACGGCAGAACCTGCTGCCAAGACCAATTAGGGCAACCCATTTGAGTCCATTGATCGAAATCGCTTGGAAATCCTCGCAGGGCAATGGCACCGTTAATGGCGGAAGAACCCCCAAGGACTTTCCCCACGCGATAATTGAACGGTTTGCGCTCCTTGTGCTTACGAGTTTGTTGTTTGTTATCTGGTTTATGAGCAGGAGAAGCAATGAGAGCGGCGAACCGATCATCATCATTGCGCACATTGGCTTCGTAATCCCAGTTATACCCTTCCAGCACCAACCTTGACGCATCCCTGAGTGGGCTAGCAGGGTTGTGTACATCAGATCCGTGGCCTGCTTCGATCAGCAGTACGGATTTTGTGCTATTTTCAGACAGGCGAGAGGCTGCCACGCATCCTGCTGAACCACCGCCTACCACGATATAATCATATGTTTTGGTCATGCTCATTCACCGTTTGGGATTGGATGATTGTTTCGATGATGCGAGAGAAAGACTGAATATTAGAGTTCATGAACAACCCTTCGATAATGTCCTGTTCGCCAACTGGCGTAATATTAAATTCCTGTCGCAGAGCACTCAGTAAACCGACGGCATGGAGTGAATCACCGCCAATATCAAAAAAACCATCGGTGACATCAAAATCGTCATGCTGAAGCTGTGCTTGCCAGAGTTTCAGGATCTTTGCTTCTATCTCATTCGCCGGTGCAACTGGAGCATCAGCGTGTTCTTCGCTGTCAGACCAGGGAACAGGCAGCGCTTTACGGTCAATTTTTCCATTACTGGTTAATGGCATATGGGGCAATAAAATGTAATAACTGGGCACCATATAAGAGGGCAACGTTTTGCGGGCAATTTCCCTCAATTGATCCTGAAAATGAGTCGGCTCATCCAACGTTTCTGGTGTTTCAGGCACAACATAGGAGACGATATGTCGTTGCCCGGTTTTGGCATGAACGGGGGCATCAATGACGACATGGCTGGCATTGTCGTGGGTTAAAAGACAGGCTTCAATTTCACCTAATTCAATGCGATAGCCATTGATTTTTACCTGATTATCTTCACGCCCTAAAATCTCTATCAAACCATCGGCAATATATCGTCCCAAGTCCCCTGTTCTGTACAGTCTTTCGCCCGTGGTGGGATGAGTAATAAAGCGTAGGGCTGTTTTTTCTGCGTCTCCCAAATAACCTTGAGTTACGCCGATTCCGCCAATATAGAGTTCTCCGGTTACCCATTTGGGGCAGGGAAGGAGCCAGTTATTCAAAACATGGAAAGTTTGATTTGCTAACGGCTTACCATAAGGAATGCTTTTCCAGTTTTTGTCAATTTTCTCAATGGGATAATGTATCGACCAGATAGAGCCTTCAGTCGCTCCACCGAGACTGATGATCGCAGTATTTGGCAAACTTTCCCGAATACGCTCAGGGAGATCGACAGGTATCCAGTCTCCGCTCATGAGGATTAGCTTTAATTGGGTTGCAGACAGTGCGGAACTATTTCTGTCTACCAATACTTTCACGGGAGCGGGAACACTGTTCCAGATCGTAATTTGGTGTTTGATTAGCATGTCTAGCCAGATTTTTGGATCATTGGCTGTTTCTGGCATGGAAAAAATAACTTTTCCTCCTGCCCCTAATAGTCCGAAATAGTCATAGACGGACAAATCAAACCCAGCAGGTGCGACAGACAACACAACATCTTTTTCTGTTACCTGAAATTTATGATTAATATCAAGCACGGTATTGGCCGCATTACGGTGGGAAGCCATCACCCCTTTCGGCTCCCCCGTTGAGCCGGAAGTAAAGATGACATAGGCCAGATCATCTAATCCTTGCATTGAAGGCATGGCAGACCAATGTGCCGTAGCTATTTGCTCTGTATCCATTGCCTGATGCATAGAACACTCATCCAGATTGATGCGAAGTAAATCCGTAAATTCATCATGTGCAAAAACCGTGCTGTCAGTGACAATCCCTTTGGCTGAACAGCGGTTGAGTAAACTCATGCGGCGTTCCGCAGGTAGTTGGGGATCAATGGCGACATAGGCAGCACCTGACATAAGAACACCCAGTAAGCCAATGACTAACTCAGGACTTTGTGGCAGGGAAACAGCGACAATATCATTGGGATGAATGGGGACAGCAGTTCGTAGTTGTTGTGCTATCGCATAGGCTCTGTTAGCCATTTCTGCATAAGTAACTTGTTTTTCGCCTTGTATAAGAGCAATGGCATTGGGAAATTTGCCAGCGGCTTGCAAAACCATTTCATGTAGCAGTTTGATATCAAGCTCGGTATCTGTTGCATTGGCTTTTGTTCTTTCCAGTAAATCTGAGGCAGGTAATTTCACCAATGATACGTTTTGATCCCAGATTGAATCGTCTTCTGCACAAGTCGTTATCAGTGCCATATAGGCATCTAACATGGTTTCCACCATGCCATCAGGGAATAGCTCATTAACTGTATTCCAGTTAATTTGTACATGCTCATCAACACGAACAATTTGGTTCTCTAACCAGATTTGTGGAGTTTGATTGCTGCTATAAACCTGGGTCGCTTCCGTCCAGCCAATATCTGCCACAACGTTATCCAAATTGGCTGTCAGGGTGTTGCTAAATACGACGGGGGCGGTTGCAGCCCGATTGCCATGACTGCGGCGGGTCAGTTCTCTTAGAACTTGAACACCATTGTAGGAACAGTGCCAGCGGTTCAGCATCAAATTAGTCTGGATCTGTACCAAACGATCATTGAGGCTTTCTTCTCCTGTACCTCCAATTCCCAGTAACATGGGTTGCAGGAAATTACCGACTACATTTTCAATACCATCAAAGTAGGGGCGGCGACCAAATTGCGTAACTGTCAGTGTAAAAGTTTGACGTTTCGACCACTGGCGAAGCACTTCTGTGTACATGCCGAGAAGTACAGTTTCTAACGTTAACTTACGTAATTCTGCTTTTTTTCTAAGCGCTAATAATGTTTCAGAAGAAATTGTTCGGCTGTAACGTTTGAATACAGGCGGAGAAATTATCTCTGGCGCATTTTTTAACGGTAACTCAGGCGGTTGAGGTAAATGCTCTAGCTGATGTTCCCAATAATTTTTATCGCGTAATCCTTGGGGTTGTCCCTGTAGATAACGTTCTAATTTGATATAATTGGGAAAATTTAGATTGTCAGGTAGAAGAGGTAGTTTATGGCCTTGATAAACTTGCCACCAGTCACGTAATACCAAACGGACACTATGAATATCGACAAACATCAAGTCGAAGTAAATATGCAGACGGGTAATATCATTATTTAATATTGTTGCCCGTATATCGAATGTAGGTGCTTTATCGACAGGTAATAATTGAGTTTCCATTTCCTGACGAAGTTTTGCCAGCCTATTGTCTTTTTCTGACTCTGACCACTTTCTACCATCCTGAATAGGAATGACGTAATTTAATGGTGCGGGTAAAATTCGCTGTTGCCCATCTAAAGATAAAGTTGCCCTTAACATAGGGTGATATTCAATGATTTTGTTTAATGCGTTATTTAATGAATTTATATCTAATGAATGAATATTTAATTCAATATATAGGCAACTGGTTAATCCTCCTAGTTCTAGTCCAGGATTACGCCCAATTAAATAGGCATATTGAATATCTGTTAGTGGGGAGTTTTCTGACTCAATCGTATCTTCTTGCGGAGTTACAGGAATAATATCATTTATTAATGGTAATCTGTTTTTGAGTATCCCATTAACCTGCTCTTTTAATTTTGATAGCTCTACTTCTAAAATTGTATTTTCTGGTTTATATAATTCAGGGAGATTAGCGGTTTCTAATCCGGATTCTTGTAATGCCTGGAGAAAATTTTGCATGCATTATCCCTTGTATTTGATTAATAGGTTAATTTATGTTTTTGAGGTTATTTTTTATCTTTGAAATAAAATAGTGCTGGGAATATGGTTGAAATTATCAATAAATAATCTTTTTACAGTTCACTAATTTATTTTGGTGAAAATAAATATCATTTACTATCAGATTAATATATTGACCTGCATGTTTAAGATAAAAGCAGTGCATATTTAGACGCCTCATTAATCTTAGTAATGTGTTTAAGTTCTATTTGTTGGTTTTCTTTCGTGCAAAAATAACATGTTTATAACTAAATGTAATATCAAATAATAATGTTTTATTAACAATTCTTGTTGTCGCTGTAGGTAAATTAATAACATTTTGAAATTATGTTATTGCATTATTTTTAACTTTCTTAATGGTCATTTTATGAAATTATTGTATTTATGATTGGCAAATTCTCCATTGTTTTTCTCTCTGGTTAAATTTATTCATTAGAATTTATATAATTAATTTTTTGATTATTATATTTATCCAATATTGATTGGATAAATTTGTGTGATTTATTTTAAGGGTTTTAATAACTGATTGTTATTAATTGATAGCTTATGTCTATCTTGCTGATAGGAAAAGATCTATTGATCTAACTATAATGTTCAATATAATAATTGAATTAAGGGTGTGGGGTATTTTGCCCCCACATTTCATTTATAAGCTACATTTTAGTAACTTAAAAGTTTTTACTGAGGATCCAATATGAGTACATTAATTGAATTAACCGAAGATAATTTTGATAGTGTGGTCAGTACTAAAGGGATTTGTGTTGTTAGATTTTGGGCGCCATGGTGTGGTCCATGTCGGGCGGTAGCGCCAACGTTTAATCAGTTATCAATCGATATGAAAGATAGTGCCACTTTTGGGGAAATCAATATTGATGATGCCCAAAATATCGCTATGAAATATGGTATTCGTAGTATACCAACGACATTAGTCTATAAAGATGGACAACCTGTAGATTCTCTTGTTGGGGTTGCTTCATTATCACAATTTAAGAATATGGTTTCTCAAAATTTATAGTTCAGGTCAAATTAAACTTGAGGGTTTGAAGAGCCTGCCTTACCTAACCGTCTAAACCAATATCATCATTTGTTTTTAATTAGCAAAAAACGTCGTAAAGCCCCGCTTTCAGGGCGGGGATATAAGGCGAAAAGCCCGAAGGGCTTTAAAGATCATTCTGGCGTTTCCTGTTGCCCACAGAACACCTTTGCAGTAATCGCGATCGACAATATCATCAGGGAATGAGTTAATTAAACCGAATATTTCTTATTATGAAAATAGGCATCAAGTAAAATTGGAATAATAGCTACTGTTGCTAATAGCGCTCCAATCCAACCCACAGAAGGTAACCCATAACCTGCCTTTATAGCTAATCCACCCAATAAGGGAGCTAATGTAATCCCAAATTGAAAAGCTGATACATTGGTTGCCCCGGCTAGTGTTGGCGCATCTGCTGCGATTGTGTAAACCCTATTCATCACAGCAGGGTTAACAACAAAGCCAAACATCCCAAGTAGAAATACCAAACAAATTGCCGCTATCAAATTTTCTGCCCAAACAGCCAATGCGAGAGAAATAACAATTACGCCAAGTGTTCCAATAACCAGAGTCTTGAATGGATATTTATCGGCTGTCCTCCCACCAATAGTTAACCCGATAAAAGCGCCAATACCAAAAAGGGAGAGCACTGCGGGTAACCAAGCAACAGCTAATTGACTCGTATCAATAAGCAATGCGCCTAAGTAGCCAAATGTCGCCATGTAAGCTGCTGTTGTGAATATGGTAGTGCCATACGCAATCCACAATTTGGGTTTAGCCATGACTCTTAGTTCAGTATGCAATGTAAGTTCCTGTCCCTTGCTTTGTATGTCAGGCAGCATGAACCACAAAGCAAATGCTGTAATTGAAGTTGCTACTGCAACAGCCCAAAAACCTGCACGCCAACCAGCTATATCACTGATCATGGTTCCCAGTGGCCCTCCGACAACCATTGCTAAACTTAGTCCACTCACCACAATGGATAATGCCCTAGCGGTACGATCCTGAGCCACTAAATTAACGGCTGTCGTTGCAGCAACGGCCCAAAACCCAGCGTAAGCTACACCACTTACAATGCGGGCAATCAACAATGACCAATAGTCTGGCACAAGCATTCCAATGGCAGTAGCCGCAACAAATAATGCTTGACTGATTAACAACGTTGCGCGTTTTGGCCAGCGCAGTGTTGCCACAGCCAACGGTGGTGCTCCCAACAAGACACCAATGGCAAAGGCTGAAATCAACATACCTGCGGAGGGTAAAGAAACCTGCAAGTCTTCGGCAATCTTCGGTAACACGCCTGAAATTAAAAATTCAGCGCTTCCCATTGCAAACAAACTTAAACCAAGGAGATAGACTGCTATAGGGATCTTTGATTGGGTGACATTTGAGATAGACATAGTGAACTCCAGAGTTGTTGACTAAAGGTAGAGTACAGTATTGTTATTCAATTAAACAATTTATTGTTTGTGTTTTAAGCTCAATTTATCAAAAATAAGCGCTTAAAAATAACAGTGAAAAAATAAATTTGGCCGATGAGTTTTGGCTCATCCACCTTGGGTCATCAAATTAATTCATTGGGGAAATATCTATAGGGATATTTTGGCGTCTGACTGGTTTAAATCTATCCAATATTTCTATACGCATTAAACTTCAAGTTGCAATTTACAACACGATATGAAACCTGATTTTTCCCCGCAAAGCGTGGAGAAATCACACGCATCTTGAAATTAGATTGGTATATGCGTAAGCAGTCTAAAACTTACGATAAATTCCATTCCGGCTGAAACAGCAAAAATGATGGATAAGATCCAAATTGGATAACAATAAGAAAAAGAGGTGAAAGTAAAAATGTATATTCCGTCGATAAAAATAATACAAATTTATCGACGGTTACTTAAAAATAAAATCAAGAAAATAATGTTAATAATAACGCAGATAAATATAGACCAATACCATAAATAGTATGTGTTATCAGGCTTCTTAATCTGGCTGTGTTGGGAGCCGGTGTTTTAGATGCAGCCATCCCCAGTCCCATTCCAGGTTGCATAATGAAGAAAGGGGCAACTACAGTAACGATACCGATAATTAAAGCTGGCAGAAAAGTTGGGTTTTTTGCCCAATCTAAACCATAAATGAGTAACAGAAGGCCGGCAAAAATGATGCCAATCAAATAGTGAGCAAACCAACCAATTCCGGTTTCACCTTTCACCGGTTCAGCCTGTAGAATGCTAGTATGGGTTAATTTACCTTTGGGAATATGCCCAATCCAGCGTCCTACCATGCTATAGTTCAGTGAGGGAATGCCGAAACACCGTTTTATGAAAACCGCCCAAAGATCCATAACAACCGTTGCACCAGCGCCAATCAGTACAGAATAAACAATAAACTCCAATCCTTCATTCATCTGTTGCGATCCTCCGAATTGTGGCTATCTATTA
This sequence comes from Xenorhabdus sp. TH1, assembly GCF_037260955.1. Lineage (NCBI taxonomy): Bacteria > Pseudomonadati > Pseudomonadota > Gammaproteobacteria > Enterobacterales > Morganellaceae > Xenorhabdus > Xenorhabdus sp. TH1. The sequence goes on along the minus strand of NZ_CP147734.1, from coordinate 3,144,551 downwards.
ATGGTCAATCAATCAGCAAGTACTCGAAATGGCATAGAAACTCTGATACCATTACATTCAATTAATGCATTGAGTGTAATAATGGTGGAAGCGTAAAGTCAATGTTTGATAAACAACTTATTGTCGAGATTGCGGAAATTGCTAAGGTACTAGGAAATCTTCATCGGTTGGCACTACTTGAATGTTTGGTTAACACTGAACATTCCGTGGAAAAGCTATCAGAGCTTTCCGGTTTGTCAATTGCTAATACTTCCCAGCATCTCCAGCAGCTCAAACGTGCAGGGTTACTTCAGTCCCGTAAATCAGGCAAGCATGTGTTTTATCGTCAGAGCGAAGGACCCATTATGGAGGTTATTTCCGTACTCCAGCGATATGCCGAATTTAACCGCGAAGAAATGCGCAGATTGATTGATGATTCAAACAACCAGGAAATAATTTCATGGGATGAGTTGTTGGACAGAATTAAGGAAAACAGCACGATATTACTGGATGTCAGACCCGAAGAAGAGTTTGAACAAGGCCATTTACCCAATGCCATTAATATTCCTGTTAATGAGTTGGAGAACAGACTGGATGAATTGGCTACTCATCAGAAATTGATCGCTTATTGCCGTGGCCCTTATTGCGTGCTTTCTGCCAATGCCCTCGCATTGCTGCGTGCTAAGGGAATTCAAGCCCGTCGGTTTAAAAAAGGTTTTTCGGGTTGGAAAGAGGCCGGAATGGGGATCAAAACAAAATCTTGATTTTTTAAGCACAGGCAGTGCAGAAAATGAGGGAAATGGCATGAAATACCAGATACTGGCCCATGAAATCATTGTGGGTGTTGGTGGTAAAGCAAATATTGCCAGTCTCGTTCATTGTGCGACTCGGTTGCGTTTTAAACTATGGGATCGTTCACTCGCTGATATCAATAAACTAAAAGCCCATCCCGATATCATTACGGTTGTCGAAAGTGGTGGGCAATTTCAGGTTGTGATTGGTAATCAAGTCAAAGAGGTATATCAGGTTATCCAACAAGTGTTGGCATCTTCTGATGAAACACCTTCAATGCCAAATCCAACTGGCAAGCGCGATAACTTATTTAACCATTTTATCGATATTATTTCGGGTATCTTTACCCCATTTTTAGGGGTAATGGCAGCTTCCGGGATCTTAAAAGGCTTGCTTGCCGTTACCATTGCATTTCATTGGCTAACACCTGACAGCGGTACTTATCGTATCTGGTATGCCGCCAGTGACTCGTTGTTTTATTTTTTCCCTTTATTACTTGGCTATACCGCAGGCAAAAAGTTTGGGGGCAATCCATTTATTACAATGGGAATTGGCGGAGCCTTGGTACATCCCATAATTATCCCTGCTTTCGAGGCATCTATAGTTGCTGGCAGCACAACTGAATACTTTATGGGTATCCCACTCTCATTTTTGAATTATAGCTCTTCTGTGATCCCCATTATTTTTGCCTCTTGGATAAGCTGTAAAATAGAGAAAAAATTGGATTCACGCCTGCCCGCCACCATTAAAACCTTCATTACTCCCCTTGTCTGCCTGATGTTGGTTGTTCCACTCGTCTTTATTGTCATTGGGCCAGTGGCGACATCGCTAAGCCATTCATTGGCTTATGGTTATCAGGCAGTGTATGAGTTTGCACCGGCTCTGGCAGGGGCAATTATGGGAGCAATCTGGCAAGTTTGTGTCATTTTTGGGCTGCATTGGGGATTAGTACCAATCATGTTCAACAACTTAACGGTTTTGGGGCATGATACGTTAACTCCCTTGTTGTTACCGGCCGTAATAGGGCAAACGGGGGCTGCATTGGGCGTTTTCTTGCGTACCCGCGATGCTAAAAAATGTTGTCTGGCTCTGCTGTTACCGCCGGTATCTTTGGTATCACTGAGCCTGCGGTTTATGGGGTTACCCTGCCTTACCGTTGGCCGTTTATCTTTGGCTGTATTGCTGGTGCGATTGGTGGCTCTGTGGTTGGTTATTACCAAAGTGCTGTCTATTCAATAGGACTAAGCAATATTTTTACTTTTACTCAAATGATCCCGCCATCAGGAATCGATAATACCGTATGGGGCGCAATGATTGGCACATTGCTGGCGTTTATTATCGCGACCATTTTGACGTGGTTATTTGGCCTGCCTGCTGTTACCAATTCACCTACAGAAAACAATACCGATAAAAAACCAATCTGAATTCCTACATAAGCCTTAAATATCCATGAGGGGAGGGTTTGCATGAAACAGTTTCCAACGTATTTTTTATGGGGAGGCGCGATTGCTGCCAATCAAGTTGAAGGTGCTTATTTGACGGATGGAAAAGGTTTTTCCACTTCAGATGTTTTGCCACAAGGGATTACTGGCCCCGTTGTTGAACGTGATCCTGCGGATGAAACTCGATATCTCAAGGATATTGCTATCGATTTCTATCACCGTTACCCCGAAGATATCGCCCTGTTTGCAGAAATGGGATTTAAATGCTTACGTACCTCGATTGCCTGGAGCCGGGTTTTTCCTCATGGGGATGAAAAGCAACCCAATGAAGCGGGCCTGGCATTTTATGACCGACTATTCGACGAAATGGCCAAATATGGCATCCAACCTTTGATCACATTATCTCACTATGAAATGCCGTGGACGCTAGTCAAAAAATATGGCGGGTGGGGAGATCGCAAATTGATCGCCTTTTTTGAACACTATGCGCGCACGGTATTTAATCGCTACCAGAGTAAAGTGAAGTTATGGCTGACATTTAATGAAATCAATATGTCGCTGCATGAACCGCTGACAGGTGTTGGATTATCGAGAAACAGTACTCAATCAGAGATCTATCAAGCTATTCACCATCAATTGGTTGCCAGCGCCAGGGCAGTGAAATTGTGCCGAGAGATCATTCCTGATGCCCAGATTGGTAATATGTTGCTGGGTGGTTTGATGTATCCATTAACCTGTAAACCCGAAGATGTATTGGCAACGCTTCAGAAAAATCAAAAGTGGTTGTTTTTTGGCGATGTCCAAAGCCGTGGGAATTATCCTGGCTATATGTTGCGTTATTTTCGCGAGAATGGCATTGAACTGACGATTACAGAGCAAGATAAGCATGATCTGAAAAATACGGTTGATTTTATCTCATTTAGTTATTACATGAGCGGCTGTATGACCGCAGATGAGGCGGAATACCAGAAACAGCAGGGTAATATTCTGCATATGGTGACTAATCCTTATTTGCCTAGTTCAGAATGGGGTTGGCAGATAGATCCCCTTGGGTTACGCACGATATTGAATTTGCTATGGGATCGCTATCAGAAACCTTTGTTTATCGTTGAGAATGGCTTGGGTGCGAAAGATACACCGGAAGCGGATAGCAGTATTCGGGATGATTATCGTATTCAATACCTTAGCGATCATCTTATCCAGGTCAGAGAAGCGATTGAAGATGGTGTGGATATTATGGGATATACCAGTTGGGGGCCGATTGATTTGGTCAGTGCTTCAAAAGGTGAGATAAGCAAACGTTATGGTTATATCTATGTTGACCAGAATGAACAAGGAACCGGTTCATTGGAGCGACGTCGTAAGAAGAGTTTTTATTGGTATAAGCGGGTGATTGAAACCAATGGCAGTAGTTTGGGTGAGTAATTCTATTTTTTTATCCATAAGGTTCTGAGCCTGTTCAGAACCTTTATGGTATTCAATGAATTGGACTTTTAACGACGTGCACTTTTCGGCCTGAACGCGGCGACAACGCTTTCAGCCGTTTCCACATAAGGGCCATCCAGCAATTGGATGCAATAGGGAACACTGGCAAAAATTCCCGCTACCAATACCTTGCCATTTTCGTCTTTTAATCCTTCCAGTGTTTCTGCGATGGCTTTCGGTTGTCCGGGAAGGTTGAGAATCAGTGCTTGATTGCGGATCACGCCGACTTGTCGGGACAAGATGGCGGTTGGCACAAATTGAAGGCTGATTTGACGCATCTGTTCCCCAAATCCGGGCATTTCACGATCAGCAATTGCCAACGTTGCATCTGGCGTGACATCACGACGCGCAGGTCCTGTTCCCCCCGTGGTGAGTACCAAATGGCAGCCCAGTTCATCGACCAATTCACACAATGTTTGTTCAATCAGGATTTGCTCATCAGGAATAAGGCGGGTTTCTACGCTAAAAGGTGTGGTAATCGCTTTTTTCAGCCATGTTTCCAGTGCGGGCAGCCCTTTATCCTGATAAACACCGTTTGAAGCACGATCGGAAACAGACACGAGGCCAATGCGCAATACATTCATACAAACCTCAATTAATTATAATAATAGGAAAAATAATAAAATTTGTGGGTGGTAACGTGAAATAAACAAAAGGCGACCTATTTTGTCGCCTTTGTACAAGAAAAAATAGCGTATCGCTTGAAATTACAGCAAGTCAGCGATCATGCTTTCAAGTTTGCCTTGGTCTACTGCAAACTTACGGATACCTTCTGCCAGTTTTTCCGTTGCCATTGCATCCTGGTGATGGTTCCAGTAGAACTCAGCTTCAGTCATTGGTGCTGGACGCTCTTTGATTTCGCCTTCATAACCCAATTTACGTTCAACTTCACCCGCTGTTTCTGACAGCTCTTTCAGCAATGCTGGAGAGATTGTCAGGCGATCACAGCCTGCCAGTTCCAGAATTTCACCCGCGTTACGGAAACTTGCACCCATAACAACCGTGTTGTAACCGTGTTCTTTGTAGTACTGATAAATTTCAGTAACGGAAATCACGCCTGGATCTTCATGCGGTGCGAATTCTTTCTGGTCACTATTTGCTTTATACCAGTCAAGGATACGGCCAACAAATGGAGAGATCAGGTAGACCCCCGCTTCTGCACAAGCACGTGCCTGGGCAAAGGAGAACAACAGAGTCAGGTTACAGTTGATGCCTTCTTTTTCCAGTTGTTCCGCAGCACGGATACCTTGCCAGGTAGAAGCCAGTTTGATCAGAATGCGATCGTTGCTGATACCTGCTTCGTTGTACAACTTGATCAGACGTTTTGCTTTCGCTACGCTTGCTTCGGTGTCATAAGACAGGCGTGCATCAACTTCAGTGGAGATACGGCCAGGGATCAGTTTCAGAATTTCCAGGCCAATGTTGACAGCCAATTTATCGCTGGCATCAATAACTTGTTGTTCACGGGAATCGCTTTGACCACGCGCCCATTCAACAGCTTCATCGATCAGTTGGCGATATTCTGGAATTTGTGCTGCATTCAAAATCAGGGAAGGGTTGGTGGTCGCATCTTGCGGCTGATACAGTTTCATCGCCTCAATATCCCCGGTATCTGCTACTACTGTTGTCAGTTTACGCAGGGAAGTCAGTTTATCGGTCATGTTTAATATCTCATCGTTATACGTAAAATTTTTGGCAACATTGCCTCGCCATCTGGTGATAATAACATGGTCAGGCGCGGCTGTAAGGTAGGAAAATTCTCTTGCTAAGATTCTCCTCTTTTTGTCTTTTTTGCTAAAGTGAGGGAAGTCTGGATTATTAGGAAAAAATAATGCTTATTACCATTTCACCGGCAAAAACACTTGATTATGAAAGCCCACTTGCAACACAAAAATATAGTCAACCACTGTTATTGGCGGAAGCCCAACAATTGATCGGGATTTGCCGGACTTTAACGCCTGCGCAAATCGGCAGTTTGATGAATATTAGTGATAAGTTGGCAGGATTGAATGCTGCTCGTTTTGGTGAATGGCAGCCCCATTTCACGCCAGACAATGCCCGCCAGGCGATTTTGGCATTTAAAGGTGATGTTTATACCGGTATGCAGGCTGAAACTTTTTCTGCTGACGATTTTGATTTTGCCCAAACACATTTAAGAATTTTATCTGGTCTGTATGGCGTTTTGAGTCCTCTCGATTTGATGCAGCCTTATCGTTTGGAAATGGGTATTAAGCTGGAAAATCCACGTGGTAAGGATCTGTATCAGTTTTGGGGCGACCGCATTACTGAAAATTTAAATGCGGCTCTGGAACAGCAAGGTGATGAGATTCTGGTCAATCTGGCATCAGATGAGTATTTTAAATCAGTAAATAGCAAAAAGCTGGCAGCCAGAATTATCAAGCCTGTTTTTCTGGATGAAAAAAATGGCAAATACAAGGTCATTAGTTTCTATGCTAAAAAAGCCCGTGGCCTGATGAGTCGTTTTATTATTCAGAACCAACTGACCGAACCAGCACAACTGGTGGCGTTCAATCTGGAAGGATACGCTTTTGATGAATCTCTTTCTAAAGGAGATGAGTTGGTATTTAAGCGTTCTGAGCAACATTAATTTTCAATACCTGATATCACTCCACCTATAAATAGGCGGAGTGATAAATGCCATGTTATTTCGATGTTTTTTCCATCAAAAATTCACGCAATGTTGAGAAGTCAGCGGGCATAAAGTGGGATAACAAGTCCAGATCTGCGCGCTCAGATAACGCTTGTGGCAAGGACAATGGTTGGCCGAGAGTGGCTTCGACGCTTTCCTTAAATTTGGCTGGATGAGCAGTGCCCAGGAACAAGCCATATTCCCCTTCTTGTAATTGATCTCGCAGAACGCGATAAGCGATGGCAGCATGTGGTTCGGAAATATAGCCTTTTGCCGCCAGTTCGCGCATGGTGCTTTGAGTGGTTGAGTCATCCACAACCCCGTTTGCCAGTTCACTCAGTGCCCAGCCTTTGCGTTTGAACAATTCTTCAATACGTGGCCAGTTATTGGGCTGGCTGACATCCATGGCATTGGATAGCGTCGGAATGGTCTGGTGTGGCTGCCACTTACCTGCCGCTAGATAACGAGGAACGGTATCATTGACGTTGGTTGCCGCGATAAAACGTTTTACCGGTAGTCCTAATGATTTTGCCAGCAGCCCGGCGGTTAAATTACCAAAATTTCCGCTTGGGACGGAAATGACCAATTGCTCACGTTTTTCTGCGGGGATCTGCGCAACGGCTTCAAAGTAATAACAGATTTGTGCCAGTAGGCGGCTGATATTAATTGAGTTAGCTGAGTTGAGATGTAAAGCCTGTTTCAGTTCTTCGTCATCAAAAGCCTGTTTGACCAATGCCTGGCAAGCATCGAAATCCCCCTTGATAGCAACTGTATGAATATTGCCACCCAGAGTACAAAAGAGTTTTTCCTGCAATGGGCTGATCTTGCCTTCGGGATAAAGGATCACCACCTGTACGTTATGCAAGCCATAGAAAGCATGGGCCACTGCGGCGCCGGTATCACCGGATGTTGCAGTTAAAATTGTGACGGGCTGCTCTCCTGCAATTTGAGCAAGAATTTGTGCCATAAAACGGCCACCAAAGTCTTTGAACGCCAGTGTCGGACCGTGATAAAGCTCCAGTGAAGCGATATCATCTTCGACAGTTGCTACAGGGGCGGGGAAGGCAAACGCGTTTTTTACGCGGGCTGCCAATTGTTCTGTGGGAATTTCATCGCCAATAAAAGCAGAGAGAATGTGTTGGCTGCGGCTGACAAAATCCAATTTCAATAAATCGTCAATTTCATTACGGCTGAATTCTGGCAAATTCTGCGGAAAAAAGAGGCCCTGCTGTTTACCTAATCCTTGTTTTACCGCCTGTGAAAAACTGACCTGCTCACCGTTATCTTTTAAGTTATATAATTTCATGGTTACTTTACCTGTCGTGCGCCTGCGAGATCCAGACGGCAAATGTGTACAAAGCCTTCATCATTCTGTATGTAATGTTGTTGCAGCCACTGTGCAACTTCTTCTGCTACAGCCATTTCATGGCAAATGGCAAACAGTGTCGGGCCGGAGCCGGAAATGCCGCACGCCAGCGCTCCTAATGTTTTGACTGCATCACGTGCATGAGCAAAGCCGGGTAACAGTTGTGTGCGATAAGGTTCTGCCACAACATCTTGCATTAATTTGGCAGCCAACCCTGATTGCTGGGTATGGCAGGCATGGATAAAGCCAGCAAAGTGACGTCCGTGCTCAATGATGTCCTCACGGGCATAGTGATTGGGCAGGATTGCACGGGCTTCTGCTGTCGATACTTTGATGCCGGGATAAGCCATTACCCATAGCCAATCCGCAAATGTGGGAACAGGCAGACAGGTGGTATCTTCCTGAGATAATATCAATTGCAATCCGCCTAAATAGCAGGGAGCGACATTATCATAATGAACACCACCGGAAATACGTCCTTCTAATTCTCCCATCATCTCCAGCAACTGGTGTTGGTTAAATGGGCGACCAGCATATTCATTCAATGCGACTAAACCGGCGACGACAGAGCAGGCACTGGAGCCTAATCCCGAACCGATCGGCATATTTTTCTCTAATGTCATGGTAACGGGCAGGTCTTTTCCCAGTCGTTGACAAAAAAGCTGCCAGCATTGATAGACGATATTCTGTTTGGGATCGGCCGGTAATTTGCCAACAAATTGTCCTTTATTATTCAAACTGAAACTATCAGCTTCTCTTACAGAGACACAATCTCCAAGTAACGAGCCATCAATGGGAGAAACTGCTGCGCCAAGCACATCAAATCCGACGCCAACATTCCCGATAGAGGCAGGCGCATAAACCCTGATAACCATTAAACCCCCAATTTCCATGATAGAGTGCGTAATATATCAGCAAAAACACCGGCTGCCGTTACATCATTTCCTGCGCCATAACCACGTAATACCAGCGGAATGGGTTGATAATAACGGGTGTAGAAAGCTAAAGCGTTTTCGCCATTTTTGACTTTATAAAGCGGATCGTTGCCATCAACAGAGACAATTTTCACTGTACAACGGCCTTGCTCAATTAAGCCAACATAACGTAATACTTTTCCTTGTTCTGCGGCTTGTTTTGCACGTTGGCTAAATTCCTGATCCAGTTGCGGTAAATGTTGCAGGAAACTATCAACATCGCCACTGGCGTCGAACGATATAGGCAGAACGGGTTCGACATGAATATCGTCCAGTTCCAGTTCATAACCTGCCTCACGTGCCAGGATCAGCAGCTTCCGCGCAACATCCATGCCGGAGAGATCATCGCGTGGATCGGGTTCAGTAAAGCCTTTCTCTTTGGCTAGCCAGGTCGCTTGTGACAGCGTCATACCTTCATCCAGCATACCGAAAATATAGGACAAAGAACCCGACAGGATGCCACTGAACTGCACTAATTCATCACCGGCATTAAGCAGATTCTGTAAGTTTTCGATAACCGGCAATCCAGCCCCTACGTTAGTGTCATACAGGAACTTACGTTTCGATTTCTCGGCGGCCTGACGGATTTGGTGATAATAAGCCATTGATAAGGTATTGGCTTTTTTATTGGGGGTGACAACGTTAAAGCCATCGCTGAGGAAACTTGCATACTGTTCCGCAATCGACTGATTGGAAGTGCAGTCGACAATGACAGGATTCAGGAGATGGTACTCTTTTTCAAGGCGGATCAGGCGACTCAAGCTAAAAGGTTCGGTGGCTTCTGAGAGAGCCTGTTGCCAGTTATCCAGACAGATGCCTTGTACATCAGTCAATAAAGCGCGGGAATTAGCAATACCACAGACGCGCAGATCGATGTGTTTCTGTTTGAGCCAGGTTTGCTGACGACGTATTTGTTCGATCAACGCACTGCCTACCCCCCCCACACCGACAACGAAGACTTCAACAACCTGAGCGGTGTTAAACAGCATTTGGTGGCAAAGACGAACAGCTGTGGTCGCGGCATCGTTTTCAATAACGGCGGAAATGGAACGTTCAGAAGAGCCTTGCGCGATGGCAATGATGTTGATATTGGCGCGAGTCAATGCGGAGAAGAAGCGGGCAGACGTTCCTGGCTGAGTGCGCATACCATCGCCAACGACAGAAATAATGGCAAGATTACCGATCACGTCGATGGGATCAAGCACTCCATCTTTCAGCTCCAGGTAAAATTCTTCTGTCAGTGCCTTTTGTGCTTTTGCCAATTCTTTTTGTGGTACACAGAAGCTGATGCTGTATTCTGACGAAGACTGTGTGATTAATACAACGGAAATACCTTTGCGTGACATGACGGAAAAGATCCGTGCCGCCATCCCGACCATACCTTTCATGCCAGGGCCAGAAACGTTGAACATCGCCATATGATTTAGATTCGTAATGCCCTTAATCGGCATGTTCTGGTCTTTTTGCCCATCATTAATGCGTGCATCGCCAATAAAAGTACCCGGTGCATCGGGATTGGCAGTATTTTTTATCAGGCAAGGAATTTGAAACTGGGCAATCGGGGCGATAGTGCGAGGATGGAGGACTTTCGCGCCGAAATAAGATAATTCCATTGCTTCCTGATATGACAAACTCTTCAGTAAGCGTGCATCTTTCACTGCCCTTGGATCACAAGTATAAACACCGTCTACATCCGTCCAGATTTCACAACAATCCGCACGTAGACATGCTGCCAATACTGCGGCTGAATAGTCAGAACCGTTGCGTCCCAACACGACCAATTCGCCATTTTCATTGCCCGCAGTGAAACCCGCCATCAGGATAATATGGTCAGCAGGAATGTTAAGTGCTGCAATGCGTTTGGACGATTCATGGATATCGACGGTGGATTCGAGACAATGCCCATGCGCTAAAAGGTTTTTGACCGGATCAATGACAGTCACTTTATGACCACGAGCCTGTAATACGGATTCCATGATGGCAATCGACAGTTTTTCGCCACGACAGATCAGGGAGGCATTAATGCTATCTGGGCATTGTTTTAACAAGGAAATGCCGTGCAGAGTCTGTTTAAGGCTGGCTAGCTCACGTTCTACTAGTCCTTTCAGACGTTCATAATCAAACCCTGGCTGTTGCTCTTTCAATCCTGACAGCAAATCAGTAAAGATTTGGCTAGCATCACTCATGTTGGAAACAATATCTTGCCCGGCAACCGTTTTTTCGATCATCGCCACCAGATGGTTTGTGATTTTTGCTGGTGCAGAAAGTACTAAGGCAACTTGCCCAAGGGATAACTCATTCTCGGCGATATCTGCAACACTCAGTACACGCTGGTGATTCGCAACTGAGGTTCCGCCAAATTTCAATACTCGCATTAACGTTCTTCTCCTGATTTCTGTCCAAAAAAAAGCCCGTATCTTGTGGGATACGGGCTTATTGTTGTTTTATGTGTATGCGTCAGCCCGCACCGCAACTCATGGTTCCGGTGGTAATCGTGGTTGTAGTAATGGTTGTAGTGGTGTTTGCAAGAACCATTTTTTTCGGGCTGATGTGGTGCATAGTTTCCTGTCTGTCTTTTTGATCCGCTTGACCCCCTATTGGTTAAATTAAATTGTGGTCAATGTCAAATATTTTTTATGGCGAAAGAAGAAAAAAACGTCATTTTCCGTATTGAAATTATTCAAAATATAGCCCAAGTGGCAAATCATTATTTGGTTAATCAGGTTATTTATCAGCATTTAATTTTACAAAAAACATATTTTGTAATTATTTTGTCTTTATGATAAAAAAGTGTCATCTGGATATTTTAATGTCAAGTGAATCTTTGTAAGTATTCACGATAATTTAACATTCATTAACGCAATTTATTCAATTTAATAACAAATGGCCTGGATAAAAATTAACAATTACAATTAATGTTAACGTGCTACAATTGATTTTGATATGTATCAACAAAAGTTAGTTTTTTTAGAAGGCAAATGCATTACTAGCTGTTATATTGCTGTTAATAGACTAATATAGAAGCCTCGTTTAATCGGGTATGTGCCCTCTAGGAAAGCGACGCTAGCTTTTAGCGTAAAACATATCAAAACGTTTATTTCGGGCATAAGCTGGTTTTCTGTCATTCAGAACAAGATCAGCATATTTTCTTTTAATAATAGCAGCTTGTGCCATACAGATTCTGTTTTTTAGCGATTTTAGGTAGCAACCATGCAAACCCCGCACATTTTGATTGTTGAAGACGAAATTGTCACACGCAATACCCTTAAGAGTATTTTTGAGGCTGAAGGGTATGTTGTGTATGAAGCCAATGATGGTTCAGAAATGCACAACATTTTGTCAGATAACGATATCAATTTAGTCATTATGGATATCAATCTGCCAGGTAAAAATGGCTTACTTCTTGCCCGTGAATTACGTGAGCAGGCAAATGTTGCGTTGATGTTCTTAACCGGCCGTGATAATGAAGTGGACAAAATTCTTGGTCTCGAAATCGGTGCTGATGATTATATAACTAAGCCATTTAACCCACGTGAATTAACCATCCGTGCACGTAATTTGCTTTCGCGGACAATGAACCTGAGTCATCCAGGTGAAGAGCGTCGCCAAGTTGAAAGTTATAAGTTCAATGGATGGGAGTTGGATATTAATAGCCGATCTTTGGTTAGCCCGATGGGAGATCATTACAAACTGCCGCGTAGCGAATTCCGTGCGATGCTTCATTTCTGTGAGAATCCAGGAAAAATCCAAACTCGCGCAGAATTGTTGAAAAAAATGACGGGCCGTGAACTGAAACCTCACGATCGTACTGTTGATGTGACTATTCGTCGTATTCGTAAACATTTCGAATCGACACCAGATACCCCAGAAATTATTGCGACCATCCACGGTGAAGGTTACCGTTTCTGTGGTGATTTAGAAGACTAATTAATACTTTTTAGTAAGTAGATTTTCTACATGGCGTATCTTAAAAGCCCCGTATGTCTTATGGCATCAGGGCTTTTCTTGTTTCGGTGATGAGTTATTCACTCTTTCCACGGCATAATCGGCACAGCACTGATTGCATTTTTAGGCGAACCATCGATGACTTTGTCAGAGTAAGTTAAATAAATTAGTGAATTACGCTTTGGATCATAGAAGCGGACAACCTGCAATTTTTTAAATACCAAGGACGTGCGTTTCTGGAAGACGACTTGCCCTTTTTTTGGGGATTTCTTTATCTTATCTGCTACTTCAATCGGTCCAACTTGCTGGCAGGATATGGCTGCATCAGATGTATCTTCTGCCAATCCCAATCCTCCCTTAAGCCCTCCTGTCTTGGCTCTGCTCAGATAACAGGTGACATTTGTCACGTCAGGGTCATCAAAGGCTTCTATTACTATCTTGTTATCGGGTCCAAAAAGTTTGAACACTGTGTCAACAGAACCGATCTCTTCGGCATGCAGAACTACAGGCAAAAAAAGTAAGGTAGCCGCTATCACTATTTTCTTCATTATTACCATATTTAGTCCAATTGAATTAAATAAATACAGTGAAAATATCTATTATTCACATATAATGTAGCCCAATGAATTTAATTAAATTATTTTCACTGAAAATGTATCTGTGATGGAAAACCAGGGCATTATAGCTGAATATGTATCCAAGACGAGTAAGTCATGGTCTTTAAAATTTAATACCATTGAAATTAGGTCGACATTCATCACATTAGTAGAAAATACATTTTACTTTATAATTTAACAAGTTGAATTATTTTCCAAGACAATGCTTGACATATTGCTAATTCTACTATTAATTTATTCCAAGGAAAATCTTGGTTAATTTTATTGATGGTTTGTTGGTAGCATCAATGTAACAATCAATATTCTTAATGGAATAATCTTAGCATAATTGTACACGCGGAATTACTTTCATTAAGTAACAGTAATAAAGGGTAATTATTTCTGGAATAGGTATATTTTGGGAAAAGTATAGGTGTTGATTATTGATCAAATTAGAGAATATCCTTTTTTAGAAAAGTATTTGTTTTTCAATCAAATAAGTTATTTTACATTTGTATAATTTTCTTTTTGTCTTAATGACTGAGGGAGATGTATGGATCAAACCAACATCATTCGGGACTTGCTGCATTGGGTAGATAATAATCTGGATCGTCCGTTGTCTCTTGATAACGTTGCAGCAAAAGCAGGTTACTCCAAATGGCATTTGCAGCGTATGTTTAAGGAGGTAACAGGCCAGGCAATAGGTTCTTATATCCGTGCGAGAAGGTTATCCAGAGCTGCCGTTGCATTACGTTTAACCAGTCGTCCTATCTTGGACATTGCCTTGCAATATCGCTTTGATTCTCAGCAAACTTTCACAAGAGCTTTCAAAAAACAGTTTGACCGAACGCCGGCAGCCTATCGTCGAAGTGAAGAGTGGCGTGCAAAAGGAATATGTCCCCCTATCTTGCTGGATAACAAACCTCTGCCAGAGCACAAATTTGTCACATTGGAAGAGAAATCACTTATCGGCACTGAGCATACTTGCAGTTACACGCTTGAGCAATGGTCAGAAGATTGCAAGAATATGCGTTATGAGTTTTGGATTAACTATCTACAGAATGCTGAGGTATTACCACCGAGACTTTATGGGTTATACCATACAGCCCCCTGTATGGAGAATGAAGATGAACAAACGGTGTTCTATACCACGGCTATAGAGCCAAAATATGCTACCTTTGATACCAAAGATAGCCGTCCAGTCGTCTTGCCGAGTGGGGATTATATTTCATTTAGTTATTTTGGTGATAAAGAGCAGTTACAAGAATTTCTCTTTACAGTTTATGGCGTTTGTCTGCCTACACTAAATATAACTCGCAGAAAGGGATATGATGTCGAGCGATATTACCTCACTAATCTTGAAAGGAAAAATCTTGGGAATGAGACACAAAACCATGTTGTGGAATTTGAGTATCTCATCCCAATTGAACGTTAACCTTGTAATTCATCCAGGGCGGGCATATCCAGATGAGTGATATCGCCCGTTGTTTCAACTATCCAACCTGGGGCCAGCCATGGGCTATCCTGGTAATCTACCCGTGAGATGGAACAATTTCTCAACCGTAGACGGCGTTCTGAGTTAGCGGGAAGGCCCAGAATAGAGCCGATCAAACTGACGAGGGCTATTCCATGACTGACCAACAGTGGGCGGCTACCTGCAGGCAGGTTAAGGCAATTTTCCAGTGCGGCACGCATACGAGTAGACACTTCATGCATCGACTCACCTTCTGGGATCCGCCCATTTGGTGTACCATCCACAAGACTTTTACGCCAAGATTCTTCTTCTGGTGTGAGGGAAGTCAGTTCGCGATTTTCCAGAATACCCATATTTAACTCTCGCAGGCGTGGTTCCAGTATGATGTCGCAGCCACAAGCTTGAGCGATGATTTCTGCTGTTTGGCGTGTCCGACCAAGGTCACTGGTGATAACATGGGTAATGTTTTCTGATTTAACTTTCTGCGCGACCAAGTGAGCTTGACGTCGGCCAGTTTCAGTCAGAGGACTGTCAGATTGTCCCTGAATACGGCGAGCCACATTCCATTCGGTTTCGCCATGACGAACAAGATAGACCTGTAACATAGTTATTTTCCGTTATACTGCATCATGAAATAGTTCAAAGGATAATTTATTTATATGTACCACGTTATTGCAGCAACAACTAACCCTGCGAAGATAAAAGCGATTAGCCTTGCATTCGATGATGTTTTTGGCCCAGGCACCTATCATATAGAAGATGTAAATGTAGATAGTAGTGTACCTCAGCAACCCATTGGTAATACTGAAACTCGCACAGGCGCACGTCATCGAGTTATGGCTGCTCGCCAAGTCCGGCCAGAAGCTGATTTCTGGGTTGGGGTTGAAGCAGGAATTGAAGATGACATGACGTTTGCCTGGATGGTTGTTGAACATAAACAAATTCGGGGAGAATCGCGTTCTGCTAGTCTGATGTTGCCAGAAAAAGTCTTGGAAGGTATTCGTAAAGGACGCGAACTTGGCCATGAAATGGCGAATGTAACTGGCGTCGATAATATCAAGCAGAAAGGTGGTGCGATTGGCTTTTTCACCCATGGTATCCTGACGCGTACCAGCGTTTATCATCAAGCTTTGATACTGGCTCTTGTGCCTATCCATCATGAAATTTACAAAGAGTTGAGTAACTAATTTTTACGATACTTAGTTGTGTGGGGGTAGGATTAGATGCCCCCACTGAATTATTTCATTTGTGATTTTATCGTAGCTATTATCAATCAGTTAGTAACTGATCCTCCAGCCATTTCTTAACATGAGCTGGTGCGTTCTTTAAGCTGTTTGAACCACGTGTAATTGTTGCAATACCAACGCCTAGCTCATTTTTCAGTTCGCGCTGGCTCATTTGCCCACGCATTAATTCCTGAACAATCCGAACCCGCGTTGACAGAGCTGTACGCTCATCGGGAGTCAATAATAGCTGCAAAATAGAATGTTGCAAATCTTGTTCAAACGCTTCTTTTAACAACTCGACAAAATTGAGCCAGTCATCACTACCTTCTGGGGAAAGTGCCGGATCAATCAAATGATTTTGTGTCATAATTAGCTGCCATACTATTTAACTAGTACGGCAGCATACCATATTTATTTTAAATTAATAACGTCTTTGCCATTCAGCACTTGTCAGTACATTTGACATTTTCCCCATAAAATTATGGTAGAACATGTCGTAGGCAAGAACATTTTTGACATAAGTACGCGTTTCCGCAAAAGGAATGCTTTCAATAAAGGCGATGGGATCAATGTTTCCAGCGGTATTAGTTAACCAACGCTCAACATTTGCAGGGCCGGCATTATAAGCGGCGCTAGCAAGAATACGATTATTGCCAAAACGCTGATAGACAGACTCCAGATAAGCGGTACCAATTTCAATATTCGTAATCGGGTTCATTAATTGATTGCTGTTGACATAACCCTGAATTTTCTTACTCTTCACGGTATGCTCGGCGGTTTTTGGCATGATTTGCATTAATCCAGTGGCTCCTTTGGAAGAACGAGCCTGTGGATCCCAGGCACTTTCCTGACGGGCAATTGCCATGGCGTAACTTTGTGAAATATTTTTATCTAATGTGAAGTTTGCAAATTCGTTTTGCCATGCCATCGGGAAACGCTCTTCAAGGTGATCCCACATTTTTCCCGCAATGGTAGCTTGTACACTGAATGCGGGCCAATGCTGCTCAAATGCATAACGAGCCAACTTTTCTTGTTTCACGCGATCTTGCGAAGAAACCAGGAGGAGCCATTCTGAGCGTGCCAAATTATCCATATTCCAATACAGTAATTCCCGTATGCGCTTAATTTCCGGCATAGTGGTGATGGAAAGATCTGGCCTCTCTGATTTGTTGATGGTCAGAGGATAAGAAATATCTAATTTCTGGGCTGCCGCCATGGGATAAAAACCACGATGTTCGGTCAGCTTACGTAATATCGCGTTGCCTTCTGCGCTTTTCCCTTGATTGAGCAAAATAATAGCATGCCAATATTGCCATTCATCTTGTTGCAACACTTTTTGTGGCAGTAACGAAATCCATTCTTCAAGCCCAGAATGATCACCATCCCTCAGTGCCAAGCGGGCACGCCTTTCAATCAATTTGATAGAGTGTGAGTCACGAATGGTATCATCCCGCCATTTTGTCTGCTCTGGTGTGACGTTTCCCATCAATTGCCATGCGACGATGTCTTTTAATTGTTGTTGCTCGGCGTGATTCATCTTTTGTGCGTGGACAAGGGTAGGGATGCTTGCTCTGGCAAGTTCAGCATTTATGCGGACAAATTGAGAAAAGGTCGTTATGGTAACTGAGCGGGTGAAGTCGGTTGGTGTGGTAGTTGTGGCAAACTGTTCAATTAATTTTGGATCACGTTGCAGCTTCAGCAAGCTCGTACCCAAGCCCTGATAGCGTAATGGCAAGCGTTTGGCAAGATAGGTAACCAGTGTGGTGTTATTGGCTTTCATAGCTAATTCGATACGCTGTAAAATTAAATTGGTAGACAGGTATCCAGCTTGCTCCCAGGCAGTGAGTAGTTTATCGCAGCTACCAGGTAATGCGTTGCCATTGAGCCAAATTTCTTGGGCACCTTGCCAGGCGACTTGTTGATGTCCTGTGGCCCATTGCGCAAAGTAATAATCACAGCGTTCTGCAACGGTATTTGGTGGGTTGGGACTGAATGCCAAGATGCCGCGCCAATCATTATTGTTTGCTAGCACATTGATAAATCGTGATGCTAGCGAACGTGCTGGTGGCAAGGTAGGGTGAGTATTAATAAAGTGCTGAACTTGCTGAGGTGTGGACGTTGCTAGATCCTGAGATAATTGACGATATTCGAGATAGGGATACAGGGGATAATTTTTCAGCGTTGGCATCAGACGTGCCACTTCCGCGCTATTTTTGGCATCCCATGCCTGCTTTATTGCTTGATATCGTTGACGTTGGTCATCCAGAGAATCGGCATGTGCCACTCCAGTAACAACAGAAACCATACTCACAGCCGTAATGAAATGCTGCCACTTACTCATTCCCACGTACCCCTTCGGAAGACTACTATCAGTGTCCAAATGCCCTGTGTCTAAATGCTTGCTCAGGTGCGTTGTCCAAGTGAATTGTTAAGATGTTATGTAATTATAATCATATTATTGGTATGAGTTATTACAATTGTCATACCAAATGGAAAACGCTGAAAAAGTGTTATTTTATAATTGGATAGGTAAAATACACCATCCAGGCTCGATAAATACAAACGATTTTTTAATCAAAAGACAAAATTCATTTGCTCCAGGCGTGCGGGATCCCAGCAGGAACTGCGGCATATTAAAATTGAGACGCAATAAAACCGCAGTTAAGCGGCACTAGAAAAGAGAAATCCGTATGAGTCGGGTTAGGTTATTCAAAAAAATGATTTGCGCCAATCAATGAAATCAATCGAGCCAAAACCTCGTCCATCACATCGGCTTCAGCTTCAGTTACAAACTGGGATTTCCTGTCTTTCCATGGCAATGTTTGAATCAGGCTTGCAGCAACAACGCTTGCTTTTGCCAGATTATTTACTGGCACTTCAGTCATTCCACCACGGATACTTGTACTAATTGGACATATCATGACTAACCCAGTTTTTTTATTATATTCCTCACTTGAAAGAACAAGTGCCGGTCGGTACTTACCGATCTCTTTTCCTTTAACGGGTTCAAAATCAAGGAAAATTATGTCATTTCTTTTAGGTAAGTAAGGATACATTATGAACCTAACTCCGTGCTGGTCGTGGTTGCTAATTCATCCGCATGAGAATTATGCTCATTAATATCCGCAAGCAGCGCACTCTCAGAGAAGATTTTCCTTTTTCTCTTTGGGGTTAAAATAATTTTTCCAGAATCAACCTGCATATCCAGCGCTTCACCGGTTTTCAGACCAACCTGATTGAGGATATGGGTAGGTATAATAATTCCTTGACTATTTCCCCATTTTTTAATGGCAGTAGACATACAAACCTCCACTATGAACGTTTATACATAGTATATACTTCTATCTGTGAGAACGACAAGGTGATAAAAAAGGCAGGACAGTGATTACAGCGAGAAAGATCCAACTTCCTCAGTTGGCAAGTTAAAAAGAAGTCGTACAATACCAGATCCATTAAGCAGATAATCAAAAGGTAAACTACATTGGCTCAATTTGTTTATAGTATGCATCGTGTGGGAAAAGTTGTTCCTCCTAAAAAGCATATTCTGAAAAATATTTCTCTGAGTTTTTTCCCTGGAGCAAAAATCGGTGTTCTCGGCCTCAATGGTGCTGGTAAATCTACTTTACTGCGCATCATGGCGGGTATTGATAAAGATATTGAGGGAGAAGCACGTCCACAACCGGGTATTAAAATCGGCTATCTGCCGCAAGAACCTAAGCTTAATCCTGAACATACGGTTCGTGAAGCTGTGGAAGAAGCTGTTAGCGAAGTTAAAAATGCGTTGACTCGCCTGGATGAAGTTTATGCTGCTTATGCTGATCCAGATGCGGATTTCGATAAGCTGGCAAAAGAGCAAGGTGAACTGGAAGCGATTATCCAATCCCATGACGGCCACAATCTGGATAATCAGCTTGAGCGAGCGGCTGATGCTTTGCGTCTGCCTGCATGGGATGCGAAGATTGAACATTTGTCTGGTGGTGAACGCCGTCGTGTAGCGATTTGCCAGCTGTTGTTGGAAAAACCAGACATGCTGCTGCTTGACGAACCCACTAACCACCTTGATGCTGAATCTGTCGCATGGCTGGAGCGCTTCCTGCACGATTATGAAGGCACAGTGGTTGCGATCACCCACGACCGTTACTTCCTTGATAACGTTGCTGGTTGGATCTTGGAGCTTGACCGTGGTGAAGGTATTCCGTGGGAAGGCAACTACTCTTCATGGCTGGAACAAAAAGATGCACGTCTGGCACAGGAAGCGGCGTCAGAAGCGGCTCGTCGTAAATCCATTGAGAAAGAACTTGAGTGGATCCGCCAAAATCCGAAAGGACGTCAGGCAAAAGGCAAGGCACGTTTAGCGCGCTTTGAAGAACTGAATAGTGTTGATTACCAGAAACGTAATGAAACCAGCGAATTGTTTATTCCGCCTGGCCCACGTTTGGGGGACAAGGTGCTGGAAGTCACCAATCTAACCAAGTCTTATGGTGATCGTGTACTGATCGACAACTTGAATTTCTCTTTGCCAAAAGGGGCTATTGTTGGGATCATCGGCCCGAACGGTGCAGGTAAATCAACGCTGTTCCGTATGTTGTCCGGTCAGGAGCAGCCAGATTCTGGTTCAATTACACTGGGTGAAACGGTTAAATTAGCTTCTGTTGAGCAGTTCCGCGATAGCATGGATGATAGCAAAACCGTTTGGGAAGAAGTTTCTGGCGGCCAAGACATTATGCGCATTGGTAACTTTGAAATTCCGAGCCGTGCCTATGTGGGTCGCTTTAACTTCAAAGGCGTAGATCAAGGCAAGCGTGTTGGTGAATTGTCTGGTGGTGAGCGTGGTCGTCTGCATTTAGCTAAACTGCTGCAAGTTGGCGGCAACATGTTACTGCTTGACGAACCAACTAACGATTTAGACGTTGAAACTTTGCGTGCATTGGAAAATGCCCTGCTGGAATTCCCAGGCTGTGCGATGGTTATTTCCCATGACCGTTGGTTCCTTGACCGTATCGCAACACACATTATTGATTATCAGGATGAAGGTAAAGTTACCTTCTTTGAAGGAAACTTCAGCGAATACGAAGATTACAAAAAGCGGACTATGGGAGCGGAAGCACTAGAGCCTCACCGCATTAAATATAAAAAGATCAGCAAGTAAGCCTGGCAGAAAAAACGGCCTAATATTAGGCCGTTTTTTTATTGATAGTAACTATACGCATTAAACTTCAAGTTGCCATTGACAACATTATATGAAACCTGATATTTCCCCGCGAAGCGGGGAGATATCACACGCATCTTGAAGTTAGATTGATATAACTCATTGTCATTACGACACTAAAACTCGTTGATTCAGCATGGATTCATAAGTCTTAGTTGCCTTTCCACTTGCTAAAGTGATAACGCTATCTGCATGTTGCATCAGGCGTTTATCTTGGGAGGCAATGACAACCGTACCTTTCTGCTCGTGGGCAATAAATTTAAAGATATTAATGAATGTCTGAAATACCTGATGATCTAAATTGCGTGTTGGATCATCTGCAAATAAATATTCAGGTCTTCTGACAATGGCTTTTGCCATTGCAGCCGATTGTTTCTCATTTTCAGACAGCTCTCCTGGGTAATAACGGCTTTTATCGCCTAACTTCACAATATCCAGCGATTTTTGTGCGATTTTTTCGGCTTGCTCGCGAGTCAGTGATAATCCATAAGACGTTGATAATAACAAGTTATCTAATAGAGTGAGTTCGCTAAATAAGTTGAAATCTTGGAAAATAAACCCGCTATTTTCATGATGAAATTTTCCTAATTCAACATCATTCATTAGTTTCAATTTGTTATTATTAATTAATACATCTCCTTGATCTGGTTGTAACATACCCGATGCAATCGACAACATTGTACGATTAGTCGATGCCTTTGGCCCTGTTATCAAAGTAATTTCACCTGGTATAATAGAAAATGTGATATCTGAAATCATTTCATGATTAACTGTTGCATCAGTTAAACCATATGAAATATTGATAACCTCAATCGATTTAAATTGATTTAAGTTCATATTCTCAACACAATTAGGTTAGAAGATTAAAGCTTTTTCCTTAAACATATGCTGTCTAAATTCATTCGTAACAATACTGATATCCCTATGATATTGTTCGAGTAAAAATAGTCTACATGTGAAACATATTTACTAAGGATACTCATCTTATGTCAATTATTATTTACAATGAGTATCTCATGAATGGGATGTTTCTTAGTCTTGGGATAAAAATCAAAAACATTAATGAATTATGCTTAAACCAACGTCGAAAAAATAGCATAAATTCTTTTATTTTTATTCCATTTTCATAATAAGAGAAAAAGTCACTTTATATTCCGTTAATACTTTTCTGCTATTTTTCTTTACCTCCGTTATCAATATAAATACCTAGAATATTTGTGGGTTTGTTAGTAACTAATAAATTTTATATAAATAAATCAATAGGTCCATTCATTAAATGACTTATTTTTCTGTAATTCAAGTCAAAACAGGAAAATTAAAGTATCAAAAAATATTATTATCACAATCTATCTTATTACATCTGTGAAAATAACCAAAGTAAACATTTAACTCATTGTTAAAATAGGGTAAATATAAAAAGACAAAGATTACACTAAATAATAAATAACTATCAATTAGTTGTGCTAATAATATCAGTGTAATCTATTTTATATAAAAAAGTTTGTTATTCCATTAACATCTGTTGAACCAGCTCAACGCAACGTAGAAAACGCTGATCATAATCTGGTGAATCGACACGGACATAATCGAGATTATTTTTTTTCAACAAACGTTCTAGCAAATGTTGAAATTCTTTTCGATCTTGCTTGCTGCCTAAACTTCTTAAACCATCTGCGATCCACGGTGTATTGTTTTCTAAAAGAATAACTAAATCAAATCGATACTCATCAATCATTGCCTGAACGAAAGGATGTTCTTTTCCTTCGTAGCGTTTGCAAAATGCCTGCGTTGTCACAAAATCAGTATCAATAAATGTCACTTTATTGGCGTATTTAACTGCAAAATCAATATATTGAGCATGGCCTAATGCAATTTTATCGTAATCTGAGTATTGCAAAGCCATTTCATCTCCTCCCAGATGGGAAAATACGTATTCGCGTCCATATTCCCATGCACTGGTAGTGTTAAACATGTTGGCCAGTTTATTCACTAATGTCGATTTTCCGCTCGATTCTCCGCCAAGAATAGCCACTGTACGCACAAAAAATGGTTTTACTTCTGTAGGGATATATTCCCAGTAACGGAAAGGCGCCTGGCGGATTTGGCTGCCGCTAATATTCATGAATGAGCGTTGTGGATCGATGAGCACAGTTTCAACGCCAAAGTATTCTTTATAACGAGGAACATCCTGTGCTTCACTGGAATAAATATAATTAGGATTAATGTTTTTTGCTGCCAGGAACGACTTAACGCTTTGACTCCACGCTTCCCAGCCATTTGGGTAAGGCTCCATTCCTTGTTCATTAAGCGCATGGATATGAATATTTTTCTGATACTTGAATGTTTGCAGCAACCATCTTAAACGGTCACTTACAGTAGGTTGTTGAGACATCGAACTGTTGATAAATAATTCACGATCACGCACTTCGTCATAACAAAGAACAACATGTAGCTCATCAACTTGACTGGATGCTCGCTGAATCAAATAAATGTGCCCAGTGTGTAATGGGTAAAATTTACCAAACACAATTCCGACGGTTTTCTTTTCCATAGGATACGCTAACCCTAGATATTGGTGAAGAGAAGCCAGTTTCTGTGCGCTAGGACTTTTTATTTTGTCATTAATAAGTTGGCTTAGATAGCCTTTGGTCATTCCGCTGGCATCAGCAACCTGCTGTAACGTGTAACCAGCCTGTTTGATTGCTTCTTTTAAATAGTCAAATTGTCCCATAATACCCTCTCTATATGTTTAGTATACTAAACAAAGTAACATGCTTGTTGTGAAAGGTAAAAACAAAATTGGTTGTTTATTGATTGTTTGAGATTAAATTCCGTTATCTTAACTATAATAAATATTTAAAATTGGATAATCGGCTATTTATCTTAAATAAAATAATCACATGCTAAATTGGTAGTTAAACAATAAAAGTGAATGACAACAGCGTCTGTTCAATTTTCATTAAACAGGCTATCTGGATTTATTAGTTATACCAATCTAACTTCAAGATACGTGTGATTTCTCCCCGCTTAGCGGGGAGAAATCAGGTTTCATTTAATGTTATAAATTGCAACTTAAAGTTTAATGCGTATATATAAATAACATCATGTGTAAGAATAGAAAAAATTTAAATAATATAGTGATTAACTATTTTGTGTTTTATTTAAACAGAATGAATAAAAATATTTACCCAAAATTTATTATTTTTCTTGTTTGATATGCGATGGTTGGTGAGAAAATACTCTTCTTAATTAGTAGGTTAATAGATTTCAAGTTCTATTGGATAGATATACCAATCTAACTTCAATATGCGTGTGACTTCTCCCCGTGAAGCGGGGAGAAATCAGGTTTCATAGCGTGTTGCCAATGGCAACTTGAAGTTTAATGCGTATAGACCTAAAAGGAATAAAGGATAGTATCTTAATCCAGATCATCCAGAACAGACAACGCATCAGCCAGTTTTTTGACGCCAAATACTTTCATGTCAGGTAGTGATTTTTTCGGCATGTTAGCATAGGGAACAATAGCGCGTTTAAAACCGTGTTTGGCTGCTTCTGAAATGCGTTCTTGTCCGCTGGGAACGGGACGAATTTCTCCTGCCAGTCCCACTTCTCCAAATACCACCAGATCACGGGGCAGAGGCCGGTCACGGAAACTGGAAACCAGAGAAAGTAATAACGCTAGATCAGCACTCGTTTCCGTTACTTTTACCCCACCTACTACATTTACAAAAACATCTTGATCAGCCATTTGTAACCCGCCGTGTCGGTGCAGAACGGCAAGCAGAATAGCCAACCTGTTTTGTTCAAGACCTACGGCTACGCGACGTGGGTTTGACATCATGGAATGATCGACTAATGCCTGAATTTCAACGAGTAGAGGACGAGTACCTTCCCAGACAATCATGACCGAACTGCCCGAAGTAATTTCATCGCCACGACTCAGGAAAATGGCGGAAGGATTATTGACTTCCCGTAACCCCTGTTCGGTCATTGCGAATACACCGAGTTCATTAACGGCACCGAAGCGGTTTTTATGGCTGCGCAGGGTGCGGAAACGGGAATCCGTTTCACCATCCAGCATGACGGAGCAGTCTATGCAGTGTTCGAGTACCTTGGGGCCTGCCAACGTGCCATCTTTTGTTACATGTCCAACCATAATGATGGCAACGCCACGGGTTTTGGCAAACCGTGTCAGGTAGGCGGCAGTTTCCCTGACTTGTGCAACACTGCCTGGTGACGATTGGATATCTGCCATATGCATGACTTGAATTGAATCAATCACCATCAGTTTAGGTTGTTCTTGCTCTGCAATCAGACAAATCTGCTCAATGCTGGTTTCTGATAGCATATTCAAGTGATCTGCCGGCAAACCCAGCCGATGTGCTCGCATCGCTACTTGTTGTAATGACTCCTCCCCTGTTACATAAAGGGTTTTCATCTGGGTTGATAGCTGACACATGGTTTGTAAAAGCAAGGTACTTTTCCCCGCACCAGGATTACCGCCAATCAAAATGGCACTGCCAGGAACCACACCACCGCCGAGTACACGGTCAAACTCTTTAAACCCTGTTGAAAAACGAGGCAGTTCTTCCAGGCTGATATCAGAGAGTTTTTGTACCTTACTGATTCCAGCATTTCCGGCATAGCCACTGAAACGCTCATTACGGGATGATGAAGCTGCGGCTAAACGCACTTCCGTAATGGTATTCCATGCGTGGCATGCGGTACATTGCCCCTGCCAACGAGGGTAATCCGCACCGCATTCGTTACAGACAAATGCCCGTTTTGCTGCTTTTGCCACTTTGTACTCCCTCAATATAATCACTTTTTCCTGTGAGCATTAGCGTTCTTCATGTTTCAAACCACCGCTCAACACACATAGGACACCCATTAAATCTGCATGTCGGATAGCAACTTTGGCCTGGGCGTAAACTTTTGGTTTAGCATGATAGGCTATTCCCAATCCTGACTTGCGGATCATTTTCAGATCATTGGCACCATCCCCAATAGCAACGGTTTGGCTCAGAGGAATGTCCAGTGCTTTTGCCAATCTTATCAGCGTAGTTGCCTTGTATTTTGCATCGACAATTGGCCCTTTGACCTTACCGGTTAGCTTGCCATCTTTTATCTCCAATTGATTGGCGACTGCGTCAAAAAGGCGTAGTTGCTGGCGAAGATTATCGGCAAAGAAAGTAAAACCACCGGAAGCAATTGCGACGTGCCAATCCAATGATTGTAATTTGCGAACTAGGCTGGTTAGCCCTGGCATGAGAGGAAGTGTTTCCATTACTTGTTGCAAGATTGATACATCGGCGCCTGCCAACTGAGCAACTCGCTCATGCAGACTTTCTGAAAAATCCAGTTCGCCTTGCATCGCCCGTTCGGTGATTTCCGCCACTTTATCACCAACGCCAGCCAGGCGGGCAATTTCATCAATGCATTCAATCTGGATAGCGGTAGAATCCATATCCATCACTAATAAGCCAGGCGAGCGGAGTCGAGGGATCTGCCCCAAGGGAACGACATCTAAACGGCATTCATCTGCCTGTCGTTTAATACGAGGTGAAAGGCTACCGGCAATACGGACAACCTGATAATCATCGATTCGCCATGAAGAGACGACCACAATGGCTACCCCCAATCGGTGCTGGAATTCGCTGATACGTTGTTTATCCAAACCACGTCCATACAGCAACCAACCACTATCTCCTGCCCGGTAATCCAGTGGCATGACTTCATCGCCGCTGAGGGATAAGGGTAATCCGGGCCATTTATGGATCTCATCCGGTAAGTAGCGATAGGCCAGATTATTAGACATGAACATCGACTCCTGTAATTCCATATAATTTGGTGCAGGTAAAAAGCGCTTTTCAAACTATCCTATCATTACTGCATCTGGCAACATGTGCTTTCTAAGTATGGGATGAGATAATCATGATAAAAGCAAAGCTAAAAGTTAGACTGCACAAGACGGCGATTATATTAATATGTATAGCACTGTTAGTACTGCTGATGCAGGGTGTTTCCTATTTCAGCCGTTCTCAACAACAAGCGCATATGGATCAATTTGAAGATCTGGCGAAAACATTGGCAAAACAGGTCGCATTCAGCTTGTCTGATTATATGGATAATGGTAGCAAAGATCTTAATAATAAAAAGATTGTTGCTAGCTTAGATTACTTGACTCGCAACAGTCGCATTTTGGATGCCAGTGTCTATTTGGAGAATGGCACACAGATAGCACGAAGTGGTGAACCGGTTTCTGTTCGTGAACGATTATCGTTGGAAGGCAAAAAATCCAGTGGTTATTTCAACCAACAAATTGTTGTGCCGATACCAGGAAAAAATCATCCAAAAGGTTTCCTTCGCCTGACACTGGATACGCATCGATTGGCAACTGAGGCTAAACAGGTCGATAACACAACTAACTTACTTAGAGTAATGCTCCTGTTATCTTTGGCTATTGGATTTATTTTGGCTCATAACTTGCTGAAACTGTATCCTAGTCGCTGGCAACAATCCCCTTATCTGCTGACTGCCAATACTAGACCTTCTGATGAAGCGGATAGTAAAGAGCAAGGTGATGATCCCCAACGGTAACATTACGGTTGGGGATCGTGCTGATGATTTTCCTCATTATCAATATCCTTTCCATAGTACCGCTTGAAACAAATGGAATAGAGTATGCCGTGTAGAAGCGCAATCATTACTGCGCCGTAAAACACAATCGGCTGGTTGGAAACATTAATATGTACAATCGGAATATTGTTAAAACGAAAGACATACATATGAAAGGCCATAGCTACGATTGCAAGTAAGATCCCCGCTGCATTATGGTGGATCCGGCGTGACAACAGGAAGCGCTTTAAGATGAAGAAAAAAGGGATAAGCATTAATAAAGAAATAACTATGTAAACCATTATCATTTCCTTAAGTTTTTATTCGGAACGTTGATGTAAATAGATAGATTGAACGCTGTCATAAACATGTGGCATGTTTCAATTATCTGTCTAATATGCCAGTTATTTAGCGTTGTGAAGTAAGTCTATAACATGATTTATATATAAATAGTAAACATAGTTATTATTAATATTTTTAATTTAATTGATAAATTATAGTGTTTTATGGGAAGGATACTATTCAGGTTCTTATGGCCTAAGTCTGGCTGAAAAACGGAGTTCAGGCCCTGTTTTCTCGCCGTAAACCTTCGCCCAATTGGATAGGGATATAAGTATAAAATTCAAGATCGAGATCACATTTTTAATGTTATATCACGTTACATATCATTAGATTTACGATCTCTTTCTCACTACAGACATAATGTATAAAAATACGCTTTACTGGCATGACTCAATAGAATAAAAACATGTCTAAAAATAATAGAAAACTTGAAGGACATGATATGAGAAAAATGGATAACCTGGAGTTTAACGTATTAAAATCTCAGGAAAAATCCTTTTCTCTTCTTATCCTGAAATTACTCTTTTTCTAGAGTGAATTAGATCGTAACAGTTGGTTTTTCTAAAGTAGTTATCACTAGCTTTGTTTCGATTTAATTATGAAAAAGACTCCAACCCAGGGAAAACAAAATATACGTCAGGTGGTATTGCTCGAAATATTGCACATAACATCACTATATGAAAAAACGATAGTTATTTGGTCTCTGTTTTTGATGATGATTTATATGGAAAAAGTTCTTTAGAGATACCTGGTTAGCGGAGGTTGATGTTAGTCATTTTTACGGATTAAATAATGGAAGGAGATTGGCCTATCATTCAATAATTGATAATAATTGCGATTTACAAATTGCAACCGTTAGCAATATTATGGTTTTGGTGAAGCAATAATGGTAGGGTTAGTCCAGATAGATGAATAGGCATAGAACCTCAGTAAATAAAAATTATTGTCATTAGAGTTATCCAGTTAAATTAATTATAAAATAATATTTTTATATACGCATTAAACTTCAAGTCGCAATTTACAACACGATATGAAGTCTGATTTCTCCCCGCTTCGCGGGGAGAAATCAGACGCATCTTGAAGTTAGATTGGTATATCCTATAAACGTTATAAAACATAAAAATAAAAAAGTCTTAGGTTATTTGGTTAAAGTCGGGTTAAAACCCGACAATTTTTTTGATATTTTTCCTGCATGACAAACATTATCTGCCCATCAAAAACAATATGGAAATACTTATGCTCAATGGGGTGAAGTACTCCTACAGATGAGGAGGTAATAGGCTGCGAGCTTAAAACTGGCAAATTAAGCACCAGTATGGATTCAATGATTTTTGTCACTCTATTAACATAGGTATAGTTTGATCTGACTGCACAGGAACAAGCTCTATTGTTCCTGTGCAGTGTGGCTAGAATTGATTGTAATTATCGGGATTTGGGCCTATCCGCTTCCCAATATCCAGTTCAGCCATAGCTGTTAAGTCTTCTTTTTCCAGTCTGAAATCAAATACATCAAAATTTTCTTTAATACGGGAAGGCGTAATAGATTTAGGAATGGCAATCATACCGCATTCAAGATGCCAACGAATCACAACTTGTGCTGGGGTTTTGCCGTATTTAAGTGCTAGACGTTCAACCAGTGGAGAATTAAAAACGCCTTTTCCACCCCGTGATAACGGACTCCAGGACTCGGTTGTAATGTGGTGGGTGGCATTCCATGAGTGAAGTTGTCGCTGTTGCAGCAAAGGGTGCAATTCAATTTGATTGATCACGGGAACGACACCTGTTTCCTGTATTATTTTTTGTAAGTGCTCGATATGAAAATTACATACTCCAATACTGTGGGTCAGGCCAGCTTCTTTCAGTTCAATCAGTTGCTTCCATGCATCAACATAATGATCCTGTTCAGGCATTGGCCATTGAATGAGATAGAGATCAACATAATCTAACTGTAGTTTATCTAGGCTTTCTTGTAGTGCTGCACGAGCATCCAGATGGCGATCATTCCAAAGTTTGGTGGTGATGAAAATTTCTTCGCGTGGGATATCAGTTTCCTGCAAGGCTTTTCCCACACCATCTTCATTATGAAAAATTGCTGCTGTATCAATGGAGCGATAGCCGACTTCTAATGCGGTATGGATAGATTTAACAACCTGTTCATTACTCGCTTTCCAAACGCCAAGCCCCAATTGTGGCATGTGATTTTCATCAGCGAGTTTAATAATTGTTTGCTGACCCATTATTACCTCCTATTACGCCTAAACCTAATTTCGATGTGGGTTGGTTAATGAGGTTGTCCATCCCATGCAGGGGGCGTTATTCAGCACGTTAAATTTGAGCACAGCTTAAATAGTTAGCAGTAACAGTACCTGTTGGAATGGACTCTGGTTGTTCAATTATTGAGTTGATAATCCAGTAAGATGATAGTCAAGTAAATAGAAAATCAAGTAAATAGAAAAAATAGTGGTTTTTTGCGATCGTGTTAAGACGATAAGCCCGTTATTTTTTTTTCTTTGCTGCTCCTCTCTTATGACGGCAATACATCAGTACAGAAGCTGACAACCCACTGATCAACAGAATGATAGGCAAAATCACCAAAATATTCATGACCATATCTTGATGTGCCTTAACGAAAGGGATCTGGTTCAAGGCATAGCCAAAACCCACGATAATAATGACCCATAAAAAGCCACTTAACCAGTTAAAAAATTGAAAGCGTTTATTATTTAGTCCAGAAATACCGGCAAATGTAGGTAGAAGAGTGCGAACAAACGCTAAAAAGCGTCCGATAAGTAGGGCAGACAGACCGTGTTTAGAGAATAACGTATCGGCACGTTGGCGATATTGCAAAGGAAGTTGAGCCAACCAGTTTTTGACAATACGGGTATGGCCGAGCCAGCGCCCCTGTAAGTAACCCAGCCAACAACCCAGGCTTGCCGCGATAGTGAGTAGAACTACCGTGGGGATGAAACTCATGACACCTTTGGCAATTAAGGCACCGGAGAGCACCAGCAGAGTATCGCCGGGTAAAAAGGCGGCTGGTAGTAGCCCGTTCTCCAGCACTAACGTGACAAAGAGAACGCCATAAATCACCCAGATGACATCAGGGTTGGCAAGTTGGTTAAAATCATGATGCCAGAGTGCATGAACAATCTCGCTTAACGTTTCCATTATTTATCCTGTGACTTTTGCGAGTAAACATAATTAACAGACAGATCTACCCCAGTGTACCGCAAAATGATGAGATAGAGGGTGATTTGTTCCGCATCAGGGGAAACCACGGCTATCTGCAAATACGCAATAAAATAAAGAGATAGCCATAGTTTAAAGGTGAAAGTTAACGAGTTGCCAAACGAGCAAAACCTGCTTCCAGATCATCAATCAAGTCTTGTAGATTTTCCAGTCCAATATGGACGCGGAATAAAGTGCCAGTTTTTTTCGGCGAAGGATATTGACGCAGTTGTTGCAGCGTTTCTGGTTGAATGCCTAAAATCAATGACTCAAAACCTCCCCACGAAAAGGCCATCTTAAAATGATTCAGGTTATCGAGATAATCAGCAAATTGTTGGTGTGTAAGCTGAGTATTCAGGAGAAAAGAAAATAGCCCACAGGAGCCAGTAAAATCGCGTTGAAAGAATTGATGCCCTGGGCAAGAAGGTAGGGCAGGATGATAAACCTCGGCAACCTCCGGCCGCTGTGCAAGCCATTTGGCAATTTTTATACTGTTTTCTTCGTGTTGTTTTAAACGAATCGCTAACGTTCGCAGCCCTCGGTTTGCCATATACACTGTATCGGGATCGGCGATTTGTCCTAGCAGGTAAGATCCTTCTCTAAGCTGATCCCAACATCGTGCATTGGCGACAGCTGTACCCAGCATCCCGTCGGAATGACCAATAATATATTTGGTGGCGGATTGGATAGAAATATCGATGCCAAAATCCAGGGCTTTAAACAGTACGCCAGCCGCCCATGTATTATCAATGATAATCACAAT
The DNA here is from genome assembly GCF_037260955.1 of Xenorhabdus sp. TH1. Lineage (NCBI taxonomy): Bacteria > Pseudomonadati > Pseudomonadota > Gammaproteobacteria > Enterobacterales > Morganellaceae > Xenorhabdus > Xenorhabdus sp. TH1. Next base: position 3,112,462 of record NZ_CP147734.1, on the reverse strand, counting down.
CTCAGAATTGACTTGTCGAATAGCACGCACAATGGCAGGAATATCTTGTACTTCCATCGTCAGGGAGCCAGGTGATTCCAGAAAGATAACTTTGGTATTAGGCTGAATCAGCGAAGCAATATTTTCTCCGATCATGGGGTCAAAATAATCGGTGGAAACCCCCATTTTTTTTAGAACATGCTGGCAAAACTCCTGTGTAGGTTCATAGGCTGTTCCTGTCATTAAGACATGATCACCGGTTGCCACAAATGCCAAAATTGAATGGGCAATAGCTGCCGTACCGGAAGGATAAAGTGCACAGCCAGCCCCGCCTTCCAGCTCAGCCATCGCTGCCTGAAATGAAAAGTGAGTCAAAGTGCCACGGCGTCCATAAAATAATTCGCCCTTGGCGCGGTTCTTCAAAGCATGCTTTAAGTCTTCAACGGTATCAAAAATGACAGACGAAGTGCGTTGAATCAGTGGGTTAACGGCACTTTGCGTATATCTTTTTTGTCTCCCTGTATTAACCAATAAAGTTTCTAGTTCTTTTTCTGTCATGGCATCTTTCCCCAAGTTATTTCCTGCCTATACGCATTAAACTTCAAGTTGCCATTGACAACACGCTATGAAACCTGATTTCTCCCCGCCTTGCGGGGAGAAATCAAACGCATCTTGAAGTTAGATTGGTATATATCTAAATAGAATTGTTCAAATAATGATTAGCAAGTTAAAAGATTTGGGAGAGTTTTACCAAAGAGATTCGAGCAACTTGACGAAAATTCAAGGTGAGCTGGCATGGTCGATCAAGACTGATTAACGAAGCAATATCATTAAGTGGGACTTTTTTATTAAATAGTAATGATAATTACTATCAAATCGCCAAATGTCTGATATCATTTGTAGCGGACTTTTTCCTCTTCCGAGGTAAGAGGCCTGGATTAGGGTTCAAACGAGACCTGCATCTTCCTGAATTTACCTTGTAGTGCAGCTATCAAGCTGTGAGAGGATGAAGATACAAGGTTGAAAGGTGAGCCATGACTCAGGACATATTAGGATTAGCAAGATGAGTAAACGTGATTCACTGCTAAGTAACAGAATCTATAAGAAAGAGAGTAAGGCTAACTGATGCGTAATTTGACAGCTTCTATTCTATTGGCACTCGGATTAACAAGTTCAGCATGGGCTGATACAACACCAGCCACGCCAGAAAATCAGGCTGCTGCTCAGGTAGCCGCTCCGGCAACACCAGTATCTTCCTCAGCTCCGCAAGCGGCTGAACCAACAACTGATGCACCATCAACCCCAGATGCGCAAACCGTGGCGGCTGATACCACAGAAAATGTAACGGTGACGACGGAAGAAACCGTTGTGGCACCCATTAAAGAAGTTTCTGGCAACCAGTCTGGTGGTTTTGCAACGGATCTGTCTGTTTGGGGCATGTACCAAAACGCAGATGCGGTAGTAAAAACGGTTATGGTGGGACTGGTGATCGCTTCTGTCATCACATGGGCGTTATTTTTCTCCAAAGGTACTGAACTCTTAATGGCTCGCCGTCGTTTGCGTAGAGAGCAATTGGCTTTGGTTGACGTTGCCAATCTGGATGAGGCAGTGAAAGTTGCAGCAGATTTTGGCAATCGCAGCGTCAGTCGCCTGTTGTTAAGTGAAGCACAGTCTGAGCGCACCCTGTCTGTTGACAGTATTGACAAGGTTGGAACTAAAGAGCGAACTTCTTTCCGTATGGAACGTGCTGTCGCAGCAATTAGCCGTCATATGGGGCGTGGTAACGGTTATCTGGCGACCATTGGTGCAATTTCTCCGTTTGTGGGGCTGTTTGGTACTGTTTGGGGGATTATGAACAGTTTCATTGGCATCGCTCATTCACAAACGACTAACCTGGCCGTTGTTGCACCAGGGATTGCGGAAGCACTGTTAGCGACCGCATTGGGGCTGGTGGCAGCAATCCCTGCGGTTGTGATTTATAACGTCTTTGCTCGCGTTATTTCATCATATCGTGGTCAGGTGGGTGACATGGCCGCTAAGGCAATCCTGTTGCTGGGGCGTGATCTTGATCTGGCTGAAAGCAAAACAGAAAAAGCAGAAGCAAGGTAATAAATTATGGCAATACGTCTTAATGAAGATTTGGACGATAGCGGCGAACTGCATGAAATTAACGTTACGCCGTTTATTGACGTGATGTTAGTACTGTTAATTATTTTCATGGTGGCAGCACCATTGGCAACGGTAGATATTAAAGTTGATTTACCGGCATCAACCGCTAAGCCGCAACCACGACCAGAAAAACCGGTATTTTTGACGGTAAAAGCAGATAAGCAGTTGTATGTGGGAGATCAAGCCATTGATCGTGATAACTTGTCTTTGGTACTGGATCAAACCACGCAATCCAACAAAGACACGACAATTTTCTTCCAGGCTGATAAAACCGTGGATTATGAAACCCTGATGAGCGTCATGGATTCTCTACGTAAAGCGGGTTATCTCAAAGTGGGATTAGTGGGGATGGAAGCAGTTTCCGCGCAATAACGTTTCTTGGATTACCTAAAATATGAACTGCCCGATTAACGATTCGGGCAGTTTTGGGGAAACACCAATATTGTTTCTTTAAATATTTATTTAATTGAGTTGGGAATATTAGATTGGTATAGATAGCTCAGTTTGTTATATTACGAATAAACTCAATAACCGATTGTGCTATCTCCTTCTTATTGTCGCCTTCAACTCGAATAATCACTTCCATGCCATTTTTGATTCCCATTGACATCACTTTAAACATACTTTTTAGATTTGCGCTTTTATCTTCCCTGACAATTTCAATTTTGCCACTGTAAATTTTGACAAAATTTGAGCATAAGGCCGCATATGCAACCCGAAGGCGCAGTCACAATTTGCAATTTACAACACGCTATGAAACCTGATTTCTCCCCGCTTCGCGGAGAGAAATCAAACGCATCTTGAAGTTAGATTGGTATATACGAATCTCCAATAATATTTATAAATAATGACAAAATGATAGGTGACACACAATATTTTACGAATTTAACTGTTAATTTAATTTCTTTAATGCGGGCAAATACTGTGATGTGGTTATCTTTTCCTAAGAAGGATACCTCCAGGAACGCCCCGATTATCATTCCAGAACAAACAAAGGAAAAGAAATGTCTTATATTCAATCTCATTTGGCGGGGCAAGTTTGGTTCTCACTCGGCGACAGCATAACAGAAAGAGGGTGGTATCAACCCATCGTGACTGAAATATTAGGCTTAAAAGAATTTGTTAATTACGGTATTGGCGGGACATGTATAGCTCAAAAAGATAAAGATGATAGTTCTGCTATATGTTTAAGATATAAAGAAATGGGGAATAATCCAGACATCATTACTATATGGGGAGGGGTTAACGATTTTGGTTATGATTTTGGTTCTCATGGCGGGATAGAAATAGGTGACAGTAAAGATAAAACCTCATTAACATTTATTGGCGCCATGAATTTATTGCTGGCAGGAGTGACAAAACAATACCCATTATCACGGATAGGATTCATCATAACAACGCCTCTCTCAATACAAAGAGGAATGAACGAAAAAAATTTGAAAGGATACTATTTGTCTGATTATTGCCATGTTTGCAGGGAAGTTTGCGAAAAATATTCCATCCCGTATCTGGATTTATTGAAAAACTCCGGCTTTAATGAAGGAAATATCGATATCATGACGAGCAATAGCTTAGGTACTGTGTCCGATGGATTGCATCCATCAAAAATAGGTATGGCAAAAATAGCGCCTAAAATTGCAAATTTCATGTTATCAATTTAAAAGGGATTTTAAATGAGGATCCTAACTATAGATTTATTAAAGATAATGTCTATATTTTTCGTTGTCGTATCCCACGTCACATTGTTCTTTTTGTCACGCCATGATAATGACGTGATTTTATATTTGTATAGGCAAGCAGGTCAGCTGGGTGTTTCGTTATTTTTTATGTGCAGTGGTTATTTTTTGCTGAATAACAAACATGAAAACCAAACAGCTTATGCAATTAATAAAGTAAAGAAAATTCTCATTGTATTATTGTTTTGGTTGGTCTTTTATTATTGTTATGATAATTTCTTTATTAGTAAATTCACAGAAATTCCTTCTGTCAGTTTTTTAAATTATGTTAACGTTAGCAATATTATATCCGATGCCACGCATTTATGGTTTTTATTTGCAATAATTGCTCTTTACATACTAACCCCATTAATACGAAGTTCATTTAATTTAGAGAATGCTAAGGGGCTTATAAAGATAATAATCATAATGTTTATTATTTCTAATTTTACCTTGTTGAATGCATTGACAGATTATAAATATCACTTTTCCATTGTGCCCTTTAATATTTTACTTCCATTCCAGGTTCAAGGGCTTCTTAGTTTTCTGATAGGTGGGTATATAGGACTGACTAATCCTACAATAAAAACTTTCTCCTTTAACCACATCACTCTGTTGGCGTTATCCATTATCTCATTGATATTGTTATCATTCATCTCAGTCAGGACAGGAATGGCCTTCTTTTATGGGAAATTTTATAATGTATTCCTTCAGGTGTCTTCCGTATGCTTATTTTTATTCTTGGTTAATTTAAATGTAAGTAAAATATCAAATATAACAAAAGATATAAACAAAAATATACTGGGGATATATCTCGTTCACAATATTTTTGTTGTTGAGATACATAATGAATTTATCCACGAGTTTTTGTTAAGGGAATTTTATTACGTAAATATATATATTTATATAATAGTGTATTCATTACTGGCTTTTTTCCTGTCATATATGCTGTGTGTTTTATTACGAAAATTTAAGATAACTTCGTCAATCATCACTGTTTAATGTGATGAATTGAAGGACGTATGTGATGGGGTAAAAACGCGCCGTTCCCGATGGAATACGGCGCCTTAGGGTACTCGATTTGGAGTAAAAGCCTTAAAGGGTCAAAGAGACTTTAACGTATCTACGATATTTGGATTTTTCTCTATCAAAAATAACATTTTTAGTGCCGTTCCTGATGGTATACGACGCTTTTGTTCCCAACTCCGAACCAACGAAACACTTGCTCCTATCATTTCCGCAAATTCGGATTGTTTCATGCCAAAATGTTTGCGAATAGATTTAACATTAGGAATAGCATAGCGGTGGGTATGCTCAGGTTTAGGGTGATATTCACCATTCTCGATCGCAACCATCTCCTCTACGCTACTAAGAAGATTATTAAATAAATTATTTTCCATAGAATTATCCTCGTTCTCGTTATAGATAGATTAACCGCTGAAGACGATGTTTATTTCATCTGTTGAATAGCATTTTTAAGTTGAGCCTTCTGTTCTTGTGTTAGGTCAGCTTGTACATTTTTAGGGTAAACTAGTAACAAATATATTCGCCCACTTAATGTCTTGACATAGTAGATGACCCTTATCCCACCACGTTTGCCCATCCCTTTACGACGCCAGCGAATTTTTTTGCATCCACCAGTTTGACTAATCGTGTCACCACTCTCATAGTATTTCAGTAAGTAACTTTAGAGTTCTTGGAACTCATCATCTTCCATTAGTTCGATTCGTACCTTACTGAATGTGGTAGTTTCGATAAACTCCAAATAATCCACGGTATCCTCTCTCCGTGCTGATAGTATAGTGGTACAACGTACCACTTTCCAGTAAAAAAGTAATACATTGTACCACTTTTATTAATGGCTATTGATGATTATCATTAAAAATGCGTAGTAGGATATTTTCTTTAAAGCCTAAAGTTGATCAGGACTTAGCTAAAAGTCGCCAAACCCTCAGCAGGGTGTAGAGTAGTCACACTAACGTATACCGACAGCTTCATTGGTCGAGAAAGTATGGCTATGAATATCTTCATGATGAAAGCGGGAATGCTCTCAGAAGATGAATTTTTTGGGAGCTTGTAATGCCGCAATAATTTGACATATACCGTAACCCATCGACCAAAAAAACAGGTTTTGGTCGTATAATATTATTATTCAAAATGATTAACTATCACCTTCTTGGACACAAATAAAATCAATAAATCAGATTTTATTTGTAATATTACTTTATCAAGAAGTGAAATTATTTCAGCGCTTAATGCTATACCAATCTAACTTCAAGATGCGTGTGAATTTCTCCCCGCGAAGCGGGGAGAAATCAGGCTTCATATCGTGTTGTCAATTGCGACTTGAAGTTTAATGCGTATATATGACTAACACTGAATTCGGTTATGATTTTAACTATGTATTGATTAACACATTGAATATTATAAAAAACTAAGCATATACTTTGATTTAGAGTATCGATTTTGGTAAATTAATTATCACTCCACTTGAGACTAAAATGTTTGGTTTGGCCTATTTGTTGCTTCAATATGTTACCTAATTTGTATATATCAGAGTCTTCAGCGTATTCTGTGTAAACGACGCTACACGTATAATTGGCACTGTCTCCTAGTATACTACTAGGACTGTCAATCATAAGATTATAAGTTACATTATCAACGGTGACATAAAGAGTTTTATTAAGAAGTGCCATTACTTTCTGATAGCTATTCAGATTCGAGGATATATGCAAAGACAGTGAGGTAGGAATTATATTAGGAACTTTACCTCCCTTCAGAGTTCCACCCTTCCCATCCTCAAAAAGGAACTCCGAAATATGTTCAATATCTGTATTAGGTTGCAATCCAGTTAAAGAACCAATATTAGGTTGATTGTCACTTGTATAACCCCAATATTCTATATCCTCCCCATTTTTAGCAGTCCCTAATGTGAGATCGAAAGACAGCATAATATCCTTTGAACCACCTGAACCACCTGAACCACCTGAACCACCTGGCGTCGATTCCAGCAATTTCCAGTCACAAGCTACTAAAAACCGGTAAGCGTGTGGCATTTCATCTGTGATTTGTAATTTATAGTTGCGCTTGGACTGATGGCTCGTGTATTCAGACGCCTGCATTGAGATCACGAAATAACGTTTCAATGAATATTCTGATAAATAAAAGGCTGGGAATTTATTTCTCAGCCTTAATAATAAATATTACTCATATTCAAGTAAACTAACCGCTGCGTTAATCCGAGGTGTCATATCCGTTTCTGGCAATGGTGGAAGAATACCCAGTGCCATTTTTCTGAGTGGTTCTGCAATTACCATCGAGATGATAAGTTCACTGATAATATGAAAATCCATTTTTTTTAGTAATTCTTTTTGATACTGGCGCTCAAGCCAATTTGCCAATATATTTCTGCTTTTTTCAATTCCACTTTGTTGATATTTATCCAATAATACTTCACGATGAGGAAAATCAGATTGTAATAATTTAAATAATCCTACCGCTTCCATAGATAAAGTTTTCTCTGCTATTTCAATCAGAAATATTTTCAATGACTTCATCAATTGTTGAAAATTATTAGCGTCTTTCTTAAAAGCGGGAATAAAATTATCTTCCCAACCCATAACCACTTGTTCAAGCAGATCTTCTCGGTTTTTGGCAAAACGGTAGAGCGTTTTTTTAGCAATGCCGGCTTTTTTGGCAACCACATCCATGGTTGTTTTGTTATAACCTTGATTAATCAGAAGTAGAAAGGTAACGTCGAGAATTTTTTGGCGTATGACTTGCTCTGGAATGGTGGGGCGGCCTCGTGGACGTGGATGATTTTCTGCCATTTTAGCACCTTAATAAGTTATTAATATTTGTATCGCGTTGGCGTGATCTCATTAATAAACAGAACAGACTGATACGCAACTCGCTGGTGCTTGTCAACCCTATCAAAGCGTGATTATCCGGTCATGAAATAGCAGTGTCATCTATTAGGGATGACGGTAATATAATCGCTGACAAAATCGATTAGCTTGCTATCATTCGTGATGAGTGGAATCTTGTTGTGTTTTGCCTGAGCGACAATTAACCGATCAAATGGGTCTTTATGTAACTGTTCCGGTAAATCGCATGCAATGAGCGTATGATCGCTTTTAATGGGGATTTCAATCAAACCAGCGTCAAACAGCCCATCCCTGAACTGTTCGGGATCTATGGAAAAATCAGGTTTGTTTAAATTGCTTTTAATGACCACCTCCCATATAGACGCCGCGCTAAAACACAGGGTTTTGCTGGTATCTTCCAGCAGATCAGCAATATCCGCTTTCAGTTTTTCCGGTTCATATGCCATAAACAGCAAGATGTTGGTATCTAACAGGAATTCCACTATGAATATTTCCCTTCGAACATATCAGCAATTTCGGCGCTGTTCATATCGTCAAAATTGGCGGGAACACTACCCTTGCCTTTGAGGAAACCTAATTTGCGTTTGGGCTGCTCTTCTCTATATGCAATCACTTTAACCAGTGCATGACCATTTTTGGCGATCACCACCGGTTCTCCGGTGCGGGCGACTTTCTGAACAATTCTGGATAGGTTGGTTTTTGCATCGTAGATGTTAATTTGTTCCATAGCATTACCTATTGATGTTTTAATGTACACAATTTTAGGATATTTATTCTTATTAGTCTGGTCAAGTTGATTAGACCTGTATCGCCGAAATACGTTTCCTATTCAACCATCGCACTTTTTGTTGCCCATTCATTATTTATAACTGACTGTTTTTAATGATTTATTTTCATGGTTAATATTGTTGAATTATAGGGTACATATCTATAATGTGATATTCTTCACGGTATAGCATTTTTTGCTAATTATTGTTAGAAAAATGTTTTACTGGATCTTAGTATTGTTATTACTTATTGCGGATTTAACATTTTGTTTACTTAGATAAGTAAGATACTCCGTCCACCTGATTATTGACTATTCCAGAGCGAGCTGTTCTTGGGATATGGCTCTTTTGGCGGTGGCTAAATATAACAAAACCCATGAGGATTATGATAATGATAAAACACAACACACTAGCAATGGCAATTTCGGTACTTCTTATTACGGGAGCAGCAAATGCTGCTGAAATTTATAATAAAGATGGCAATAAAATAGATTTATATGGAAAGGCCGATGTACAAAGAACTTTCTCCAAATCAGATAGCCAGTCTGGTGATGGTTCTGTCGGCCGTATAGGTATTAAAGGTTCAACTCAAATTACGGATACACTCACTGGCTTTGGGCAGTGGGAATACAATATGGGTGCCAATGGAACAGAAGCGGAGAGTGGGGCAAACACCAAAACCCGTTTGGCTTTCGCTGGGTTGAAATTTGGCAAATACGGTGCGCTGAATTATGGGCGTAATTATGGTGTGGTTTATGATGCCAACGCATGGACAGATGTATTGCCGATATTTGGTGGTGATTCTATGTCCGCAACCGATAACTTCTTGATGGGGCGTTCAACAGGGTTGTTAACCTACCGTAACACTGACTTTTTTGGTTTGGCAAATGGCCTGAATTTTGCCTTGCAGTATCAGGCTAAAAATGATGATGGTACTAAAAACAGTCGCAGCGATGTTGCAAGGCAGAATGGTGATGGTTTTGGCCTTTCCAGTACCTATGACTTTGGTAATGGCTTCAATGTTGGGGCGTCATACGGCAACTCTAACCGTACTTCGGTACAGAAACTGGGTTCTGATGCCGCTAAGGTTCTGGCAAAAGGGAACAAAGCCGAGGCATGGATCGTTTCTGCCAAGTATGACAAAGATAATGTCTATCTGGCTGCTATGTATGGTGAAACCCGTAATATGACCAGATTTGGCAGCTCTGTGAATAACTACACGATGTTTGCCAATAAAACCCAAAACATTGAGTTGACGGCTCAATATCAGTTTGATTTTGGTTTGCGTCCTTCTGTCGCTTTTGTTTATTCCAAAGGTAAAGATTTGGGTAATGACCTGGCTGATAAGAGCATACTGACAGACAAGGGATCTGAAGATTTGGTGAAATATGTTTCAGTCGGTGCCTACTATAATTTCAACAAAAATATGGGCACGTATGCTGAATATCAATTCAACTTATTGAAAGACAATGATTTCATCAAGAAAGCGAAGATCAGTACTGACGACGTCTTTGGCGTTGGTTTAGTTTATCGCTTCTAATTATTATTTCTTGCCGAACTGCCTTAATGGATTCAACTGTTAAGGCAGTCCGCTTGCCATTACCTTTCGGCTTCACCGCCCAGCGCATCAATTGTATTTTTGATTAGTGCACTGAGTTCACCCGTCATTAAGGTAAAATCAGCATCGAATCGTTGGGCGACATCTTCACGATCGATATCATCGTTTTGGTCACGTAAAGTTTCGCTGAATTTAATCCGTTTGAAAGCGCCATCATCTGACAGCATAAACTGAATGCGCTCTTCCCAATCCAAGGCCAATTTAGTGACATATTTACCAGATTCAATATGTGCTGCAATTTCATCTGAAACCAAATCCTGCTTCTTACAGCGGATCACGCCACCTTCTTCCAGAATGGCTTTGAGTTCGGCTTCATCCATCAAGGCATAGCCGGCAGGAAGATCACCTGAACGTACCCACTCGGTTAGCGTCAATTCAATGGGATTGGTGAAAGTAAGAGGAACAACGGGCAGTGATCCCAATGTTTTTCTCAGCAGTGCCAGATTATCTTCGGCTCGTTTTGCGCTGGCGGCATCAACGATAATCAAATGATTGACGGTATCGATCCAAATATAGGTTTGGCTGAAACGGCTAAATGCTCTTGGCAGCAGCGTATGAATGACTTCATCTTTCAGCGAATCTTTTTCTGTCTTTTTCAGTTTGCGATGTTGTTCGCCTTCCAAACGGGCTATTTTGTCCTGTAATTCCTGCTTAATCACCGGAGAAGGCAGCATTTTTTCTTCTTTGCGTGCGCAGATCAGAATTTGATTGCCGGAAGCATGGGTTAATGCTTCACCATGAGATCCTATTGGCGAAACCCAGCCTGTTTTCATCATATCCTGGCTACCGCATGGGGTGAATGCCAGTGGGCTTAATTGTTTTTCCAGTTCATCCGCCGAAAGGAAAATCTCTCGGTTTAAACGGTAAATCATTAAATTTTTGAACCATAACATGCAGTTACCCCATATTGTTGCGCATCGTGACAAAGGTCATCTTAAAACATAAGGGGGCATGATAACGAATCATATGACGAAGCCCTAGAACTTCATGAGTTGGTTATGTTCCCAATAGTTAGATCGGTTAAACAAGGTAGTATTCACGCTCAATGAACATGCCTATCACTTTATTGTGCATTTCTTCAGAGTTAGAGTGGCCTATCGTTTTTCGATTCAGTCTCTTGATGCGAATACGTAGGGTGAGATTGGTTCTCTCGATACGTTGAGTAAATTTCTTTCCTATGAAATGTTTTTTTTCAGGAAGACAATCGTAAACGATATAATCATCCGTACAGTAGAACTGGATGTTGAAAGGAGGTAGAAGAGCCAGCCATTTTTCCAACGTTTCCTTGCTGCGATCACCCAAGACATGTGCGATGACCCACTTCATATTCGGTTCCCAAATATACCAGAGCCAATGCTGATTTTTCTTGTTACCGACAAACGACCATTGCTCGTCTATTTCAACAATAATCTGCATGTCACTCCCTACCAGCGGCAGCGTGGTTACGTTTCTTGGTGTGAGTTTTTTAGTGTGCGAATGGCAGTGTTAATACCGACCTTCAGAACGCGAACGGTATCCCTGACACCAGCGTTATTGATTGCCATATCAAATCCATTCTTTCATGCCGAGATTACAGGCTTGATAGGTATAAGTCAGTTGAAACGTTTTACGGCAGGCATAACAGCGATAACGGGGATGTCCAGTACGTTCTTTTCTATGTCCTTTTACCTCTTCCGTCTTGTGACAGTAACGACAAATCACATCAACTTTAGCCATCTTTCACCCATAATAAAAAACGGGAAGTTTATCACAACATCTAATCATTGGGCACATGACCCCCCGTTCAAACCTGAATGCTAAACTCCACATAACCTTTTTGATGGAATAATCGACACTGTGGTAAATTTATTCTACAGTAATAATACCTTAGTGAAGTCTTCTACTTAAATATTTAAATGAAAATCAGGTTGCTTAGGGAGTTTCTCTTATGAAAATATACAACCATATGGTATTCCCAATAGCCCTCAGAGTAGTTTTATTTATAAGTGTTGATGCAATAGCAGACTCATCATGTGACTCTTCGAATACGAAGACCACTCTCATTTCTGGAAATAAAACCGAACCCTATAATCTCTCACAGTGTGAAAATCTTACTATCAATCAGAATGCATCAATTGATGTTCCTCAAGGTGTCAACCTAAATGATCTCTACAATCTAACACACAGTGCGGTTAATGTCGGAACTAACAATAATAATCAGACACAAATAATTTTAGTCAATGACATTAATAATAACGGAATTTTGCGAGGAACGGGTGGAGTCACTGTAACTCCCGATGGTTCTGTTGGGCAGTTGCTTAATCGTGGAACAATAAGTGGAGGGAACGGAGCAGTATGGGTTTCTGGTCAAATGAACATGCTAGATAATTATGGTGCAATTACAGCCAATGATGATCCTAATGCATTCAATTCAATAATGATCCAGCGGGCGATTAACTCAAATAATGGTCCATATGGACACGTAGATACCATCCTGAATAGGGAAAACGGCTCGATTGATGGGATATCTGTTACAACGTCAATACTTGAGACTCTTTATAATTATGGAACATTATCTCAGGGAAAAATTGCTAACTCTGCTAACGCGACAGTTATTATTGAATCTGGTAGTGATGTTAAAAAGTTCCATAATTATGGAACAGTGGCAGGACCCAATCACAGCGTTCTGATTCAAGATGGTGGCTACCTCGAAAACTTGAATAACCTAGCTGAAAGTAAGGGCATAACAGCTGACCAAGACGGCATTCAGGTCACTGGTCAAGGCATGGCCCAATTGGATGTTAATCCTCACATTAGGCCGTCCAAAATCAAACAGATTACCAATGCTTCTTTGATATATGGAAAGCGAAATGGCATTTATATCGATGATAAAGGTGTTGTTGATACCATCACGAATTTGGACGGAGGAGTAATAAAGGGAGACGAATTCTCTATAAAGAATGATGGCACTATTACTAACGGTATTCAGAATTCAAGCGTAATTGATGGCAATGTAGAGCTTGGCAGTGCCAACCTTTATATGTCTGGTTCAAATGCAACCTTGAAGGGCAATGTGTCTGGGACGAAAAATTCAATTGTCACTATAGGGGGAAAAGGTGTTAAAACGGGAAATCTGGATCTTACCTATATCCACCATATGAATATTGGCAAGGTCAGTATATTATCCGGCAGCACGTTGCGTCTGGGTGACGGACATAAAACAGGAAGTGTTTCCAGTAATATTGATAATGAGGGAAACTTTTATTTCAATCCTAGTGACAAAGCGATTTATGGCCACATTATCAGCGGAACAGGTGCTGTTCACCAAATGGGTAGCAGTACAACCATTTTGACGGGGGCAAACACCTATACAGGTGAGACAAAAATCGAATCGGGTACTTTGCAACTTGGTGATAAAGGAACAGCGGGAAGCATTGATAATACTTCCAAAGTTACAATCGGGCAGGACGGTGTACTGGCCTTCGACCGAACAAATCCCACTCTCTTTGCCGTTGATATTGAAGGCGACGGTTCCCTTCGCCAACAGGGTATAGGTGATTTAACTCTGACCGGTAATGTGACCACAGGTAAGCCAGTATCAGTTGTATCAGGCAAACTGCAATTTGGCGATGGTGTTACAATCGGCAAGCTCTCGCTCTCCGGAATTAACAATGATGGCGCGGTTATCATTGCCGGTGCTGCTAATAGTGTGGTTACACTTGATGGTAAAATTAACGGAACAGGGATCCTGGAAATTACTGGTGGTAAGGCGATCGTAACCGATGATAGCACCTATTCGGGTCAGACCACTATTGGCAATGACGCAACGTTACAACTCGGCAATGGTGGAGCGACCGGAAATCTTACCAAAAGCGATATCTTAAACAAAGGTACTCTGGCGTTTAATCTGAGTGGAACAACCAATTTTGAGGGAGTTATTTCTGGAAGTGGTCATATCGATAAAATTGGCACTGGCGTAACGAGGCTCAGTTCGGATTCCTCGGTTTTTACAGGATCAACGCGTGTTAAGGAGGGAACCCTTGTCGTTGACGGCCAGCTAGGTACAAAAACCTCAACCTTCAATGTTAAAAATGGTGGTGTTGTTAATGGTACTGGCATAGTTGGAGGTAAAACAACGATTGAAAGCGGCGGTCACCTTACAGGCAAACAAGGTGATACTCTGACATTTAGCAAAGATCTTATTCTCAATAGCGGCGCAAATGTGGATATTTCGCTTGGGGCAAAGGATGTCTCCGCGCCGGCATTATTTGATGTTCATGGTGATCTGACATTGGCAGGAACACTGAATGTCACGGATCTTGGCGGATTAGCAGCAGGTGAATACGATATATTTCACTATGGCGGCACCTTAATCGATAACGGAATGACGTTCACTGGCGGAAAACCGGACTCATTCTCTCTCGGTACAAGCAGAAACCATGAAGTCTATCTCATCAATACTGGCGGTATGCTCCTGAACTATTGGGATGGTGGTAATACCCGTGAACACAACAATAATGCCATTGATGGTGGTGATGGTATTTGGCAGGTCGGTGGAAATAATAACTGGACGTCAAAAACAGGATATCCCAATGCCAGTTGGAAAAGTACTGACCAGTTTGCCATTTTCTCAGGGATCGCCGGAACAGTGCAGGTAGATAATAGCGGCGGCAATGTCACTGTAAATGGTATGCAGTTTAGCGCCGATGGCTATAAAATCACTGGCGATTCTCTGGTCTTAGAGAATGATAAAACAGGCAGCGCCAAAATTCGTGTTGGAACGGGTAATAAGTCAACTGCTGGTAGGGTTGCCACAATTGAATCAACCCTGACAGGGTTTGCTACACTTGAGACAACGGATGACGGGACGTTGGTTTTGAAAGGTGAGAATAAGTACACCGGCGGCACGAAAGTGACGCGGGGTGTCCTCCAGATAGGGGACGGTGGTACTCAGGGCAGTATTTCCGGTGATGTGGTCACAGGCAGTAAAGGGACGCTGGCTTTTGACCGCGCAGATGCTGTGACATTTGGCGGCAATATCACTGGCGAAGGCAAACTTATTCAAAACGGTAAAGGGACGCTGGCGCTTACCGGCACAAATACGCATTCGGGCGGCACGGTAATTCGTCATGGCACTTTGCAGATCGGTGACGGGCATAACAGAGGAACTCTTACCGGATTGGTCGAAAGTGGGGTCGGTACGAAACTGGTTTTCAACCGTGCTGATCAAATGGCATTTTCCGGTTCCCTAAAAGGGCAAGGGCAAATGGTGCAGGCGGGTAACGGTACAACCCTTCTGACCGGCATTAACAACTATACAGGCATGACGGAAGTACAGAAAGGGACGCTTCGCCAAGGATCAGAAGGGGCTTTCAGTGCAAATTCGTCTTATACAATCGGGCAACATGGTAAGCTTGATATGGGGGGATTTAATACGACTATTTCCGCTTTAAATAACAGTGGCACAGTTTTGGCTGGCGGAGATGACAAAGCCGTAGGGCGTACACTGGTGATCGCAGGTAACTATAGCGGTAATAACGGTATAGTGAGTTTATCGACCGTGTTGGAAGGCGATAACTCAAAGACTGACAGACTGGTAGTGAACGGCAATACATCTGGCACAACTCATCTCGTTATCAAAAATGTCGGCGGCGCGGGGGCACCGACGACTGAAGGCATCAAGGTTGTTGATGTGAAAGGCACGTCGGATGGCATTTTCAGTTTGGTCGGTGATTATAGTTATAAGGGAGAGCAAGCCGTTGTGATCGGTGCCTATGCTTACCGGCTTCATAAGAATGGTATTGATAATTTGGATGGAAATTGGTATCTGCGCTCGTCGCTGACCAGTCCAAAACCCAACCCAGATCCTCTACCAAAGCCACAACAACTCTATCATGCTGGCGTTAGCGTTTACGAGGCTTATGGACGAGTTTTACAGACCCTGAATATGCCAGAGTCTTTGCATGGACGAGTTGGCGGGCGTGAGGACAAACTGCGGGGTGTGAATAGCTTCAGAACCACTGCTGACGAGGATAGCGCAGATGATAGCACAAACCCATCATTGCCCAGTGGCACATGGGGACGGATGACAGCTTCTTACGGCAGATTATCGCCCCGTATCACCACATCTGGAGCTGGCGATATCACCTATAACATGGTTCGTGCTCAAATCGGCATAGACGGCCGTTTGTATGAAAATGACCACGGCTCAGTGGTTGGTGGTGGTTTCCTGCAATATTCGAATATTAATGCAAACGTGGACTCCGTGCATGGTGAAGGTAAAATCCGTGCGAATGGTTACACGATAGGTGTGACAGGTACATGGTATGGCAATAATGGGTTTTATCTGGATGGCTTAACGCAGCTTACCTACTTTGAAAATGACTTGGATTCAAAGACGGCCAGTCGGCAACTGGGGAATAATAAGTCCGCTCTGGGCTATGCATTGGGTCTGGAAGCAGGGCAACGGTTTGATTTGACCCCAAAATGGTCGCTGACTCCGCAAGTACAGCTTGTGCATTCTGCCATCAATATGAATGACTTCCATGATACATTTGGAGCCAAAGTCCGCTTTGATCAAAGCAGGAACGTGAAATTGCGCGTGGGTGCGACGATAGACTACAGCCAAAAGTGGAGCGAAGATCAGGGCAAGGCTGAAAAAGCCGCTAATCTTTACGGCCTGTTCAATCTTCGCCAAGAGCTGCTGGGGCGTAATGACGCGGTTGATGTTGCAAATGTTGCCTTCCACAGGGGGAATGACCGCACTTGGGGTGAAACAGGAATCGGGGGTTCCTACAGTTGGAAGGATAACCAGTCTGTCGTCTATGGTCAGACTTCCGTCAACACCAGCCTGAATAATTTTGACAGCTATGAACTGAGTGCCAAAGTTGGGCTAAGGGTGATATGGTGATTAATATCCTTCCATAGAAGAATAAAAAGTTCTTTAATTCACATATCTACTTACTGGAATTGAATAAAAACTGTGGGAGTGATATCCCACAGTTATAATTATTAAAATATATCTTCAGACAGAGAATCATTTCTTGAATTTATTCGTAATATTTCCATCCTGCTATAGAAATAAACAAATCATTAAAATCGATTGAGCCACCGTTATCCTCAAAGGCAGCGGTATAGGTCTTTCCTAAAGTTATTTGTCCCGCATTAGCAGTTATATCACTGTTACTCATGTCAACGTCAAGCCTAGAGCTTTCGGGACAATCAACTTTACATATAAGATTTCCAGTTTTTCCTGTGAAGAGAATGATACCAGCCTTACTGTGAGGATCGCCAGATGGGTCATCTGGTTTTCTCCAAGTATCGTAAATTTGTTCGGTATCTTTATCTAATAATGTCACTGTATAATCATAACCAGCTTGCGTCAGAAAGTAATACGATACATGCCAATTATTTTCTACACCTGTGAAGTAAAGTATTTTCTTTGCCATTATTAATATCTCCTTACTGTTGTCCCATAGTATAATTTATACTGCCAACATAATTGTTGGCAGTTACCATTATAAGACAACTTCCATTCGAATGGCCTTTCAGGTTTATTTGGAATTGTCCTATTTCATCTGTAATCACTGACCGTATTGTATCTGGATTTAAAGAGATTTCTAATATGTTATTTATATTTATAGCTTGATCTAATTTATAATAAACAATAGAGTTTTTAATTGGTTCTTTTGTATTTTTATCGAAAAACTGAAGTGTAATTGTTTCGTATTCCTCACCAATTTGTTCACTTCCGGTTATTATTAATATTGCTTCATTAACAGGGGAAAAATACAGTTCAACCTTATCTTTTATATTTCCATCTCGTGATGCTACTTGTATTGAAGAAATCCCACCAACATCTGAGGTTACACAAAAAACGACTTCCCCATCCTGATTTGTAACACCAGAAGAGGGTGTAATATGTGTATTGTCATTAGCAACAATGTGTATTGGTGCTCCGGGAACAGCCATCTTTTTTTCATCTAAGGCTGTAATGAGTACAGAATTCGGAGTGTAACCATTGGCTGGCATACCATTAGCCAAACTCTCTGTTTCTAAATAAGAAATTACCGCAGGCTGTGGATAATCTGACTTTTTAATTGTGACACGAGTAGTTGCAGATGACGCAGAATTTTCTGTCCAATCAGTAATAGTATAGAAAACATCATAGCTATCAAGAGGAATCTCAGAGAATGGTATTGATATTACATATCTTGGACGATGGATATTTTTCTCTGTAATATAAAATCGTTTTGACGATATCTCGTTATTCAAATGAACAGTAATATAATCATCTACATGTGCGTGTTCATATTGGTTTATTACTACCACCAATATGGGTTGACTTAGTTCTGATTCATCAATAAAGCCATTATTACTTTGTGGTAAAAAAGGAGCCGTTAGGCTGCCGCTTATAGACATACAATAACCTCTGGCTGAATAATTCTTTTTATAAAAAGTGATTGCCAATAGAACTATTAGCAATCACATATTCAGATTAATTAAGGTGCAACTGTACCTATACTCCTGATAAAAAGTTTCGATTTCTGGCCTGAAGCAACACGGAGATAATCGATTGAAATAGTTCCGTCATTATCATCTGACGAATCATAACCCAGCAGTTGTTCGGGCTTGATGGTAGCTTTAAAATAACCTCTGTCTACATCAGACTTTTTCACGGTTTTGCTATTAGCAACTATAATAGGTAAAGGACGTGGTGGTGAGGTAGTATCAATGCAGTACGAAATATAGGCTTTAATCATAATCATGTCACCAAGTACGATGGTGTCCTGATTCTGCTGAGTTGGATCGATTGGCAATCGAACCTCAAGCCCTTTTTGACCGATACTATAGATATTGACTGACTGATATATGCCAATAAATCGCTTGAACTGATCATATAATTCCGGCGCAACTAAAGTCCGGTTTTTATCATCGGGATCTGGACTGTTATTGCCACCGCTATCATAGCTTATGTAATTAGGCTTAGACCCTATTGTGTTACCATATTGGTCCAGCCCAACATAGCTGATAAAATTATCACCATCGTATAGGTTGCCGTAATCGGCTGGTATTTTATAATATCCGTTATGTTCATGCTTTAACTGTCCAATACATAGCTGTTTTTTATAAAAGTTTGTTTGATCGTCGCTCACAAAACCGATGATGAAATTACCAGGTTTAGCTCCCGGATAATTCGGGATCATAAAATGAAAATTATCCGTTTGATCCTGCCTTGTTAAAGTCGAAGACGAGTATGTTTCTTCAATAGTGGGTGGTTCAAAACTGCTGGATGTATTAATTGTATCGGTATTAACAAATATGGTTTCTTTTTGATTATATTCTATTTCACTGAAGATCGTCTCAATCGCGACGAACTGGCTGAGTCCCTCAGTGGCGTATATTTTTAGGTTAACAGCAGTCTCTGATGGTTTATTAATCAAATAGTAATAATATTGATTTTCCCCCTCCACTTGATATGGCTGAACTTCATTCTGACCTTCGGGGATTATGCGCAAAGGGGCCGTTGTACGAAGCGGAATATCATAGCTTGAAATTGGTTTATTCAGTCTTGTCATCGGATTAATTGATGCTGAAACATATGGATGACCTGTGATATCAGCCCCGGGTTTAGCGGGGTTTGAGTCGTACAGATAGGCCGAAGCTCCTCTCAGTACACAAGTCTCTGGTTTCAGAACCGGGTTATCGACAGGATGATAGGTTGCCTTATTTGTTGGCTTGCTCGTCGAATCCGCGGTAAATATGATTTCGTGATCTGTGGCACTCTCGTCTGCCTGAAATACCATTTGCTGATTAAATACCCCTCTAGCAACTGAGCCGGGGAATTTCTTTATTAGCGTCACTCCCTGTGGAAGAACAACGTCAATCTTTGTAGTATCCGTAATTCCTGTTTCATCGGTTATCGAAACAGCCACAAGGAATGGTTGCCCTTTGATAATGTTACCGCTTGGGGGAATTAAATTTAATTTTCCAGCCATTATATTATCCTTTCAAAATATAAATTTTATTTTAAAATAAATAGAAAGTAACAAAAATGACAGCGTGTATATATATGACTTACTTGATAATACAATCAATATAACTTTCTTGGAGGATTGTTATTACTAAGTTCTGCGTATCAGGTTACATTCAAAAAAACAAATGTCAATATACATAAAGAAAAAATATTACTGTATTTAATGCCTTGTCAATATAACATCTGAAATAAATATTCCCTCTGGCGACAATTGCAAACAATTTAAATAACACAATTGTTTAATTTAAAGTAAAAATTACTTTTTTATATTATAAAAAATAAAAAATAAATAATAAAAACAAAAGAAATAACCTACATGTATTAAAAAAATAAAATGTAAAGATAGAATATTAACGGATTGACGAAGTGCAATATTAAGGTGCACTGATTCATACGCACTCTGATGGTTTTGGTAATGTGGCTTAACTTAATCGTACAATCTCCAATACAGTATCACCAAACGCGTTTATAGACAAATATGTTATGCTGAAAACTCTAATGCATATTGTTTGCATGAGGAAAAATATCTTACTTTAAATAGTAAGTGTATCTCTGGCATCTCAAGTCACTTTGTAAACGTTCAGCTTCACATTCTTCTAAGCGAAATAAGTGTCTCAATGAAACCAATCTATCCTCCAATGGGATTACTTCCCACCTTTCGGTCAACACCCTTTGATTCGTTGATACGCTTTACTAATTCATCAATTGGAGCTTTTATAGTTGTGCGGGAACAATAAGGTTTGTACACAAGGGATGACTATTCATATGTAACATTTTGATATTGTTATCTTCTATTCATCAAAAACGACTGACTTAGATTTCCAGTCAATGAGCCATGAAGCCATTCGGGTATAGGGAATATATTTGTTTCCCGCTTCATGGTTCTCTTTCTGAAGCGCAAGTGCGCGATTGAAGACGAAACGTCAAGCCCTCGCGAAGCGCAGCATATTGCGCGCTTGCTAACTCTTTGGTCTTAACTGAAATTTAAAGGCTTGAACGCGCTTCATGGCGACGATTATACTTTGGTCTATGGCAAAAGAAACTGATATTGATATTCGCTGTGGAAGACACGGTGTTTTCCTGATGCATGTTCATTTGGTGTTTGTCACCAAATATCGACGGGAGATATTCGATCAGGATGCCATCGAAAAGTGATGCAGCGACTTTGCAAGTGTATGCGCTGATTTTCAACAGTCTTAAAGGCGTATCCAGTAGGCTGCTTCACCGTGACCGACCCGATATAGCCCTGCGCTATGACTACAAAGGCGTTCTGTGGACACCGAATTATTTTGCAAGTCGTTGCGGTGGTGCACCGATATCGATCATCCGACAATACATTGAGCGGCAGCAAACACCAAGTTAGTCGGAAAACCGCGCCTTATATCCCCGCCCTGAAAGACGGGGTGTTACGGCGCACTGGATAATAAAAAGTGTCGTCACGCTAAATAGGAAAAGTAAGCTATGCGTATAGGCATTGATCTTGGTGGAACCAAAATTGAAGTGATTGCATTAGGCGATCAGGGGGAAACGTTATTCCGCAAACGGGTGGATACTCCCCGCAATGATTATCAAAAAACATTGGCTGCCATTGCTGGGTTGGTTATCGATGCGGAACAGGCAACTGGACAGCAAGGAACAGTGGGGATTGGTATTCCTGGCGCGATTTCGCCTTTTACCGGAAAAGTAAAAAACGCCAACTCAGTTTGGTTGAATGGAAAAATATTGGATAAGGATATTGCTGCTTTGTTAGGGCGTGAAGTGCGTATCGCCAACGATGCAAATTGTCTGGCGGTATCAGAAGCCACTGATGGTGCAGGTGAAGGGATGCCAATGGTCTTTGCCGTTATCATTGGAACGGGCTGTGGTTCAGGTATTGCATTTAAGGAGCGGGTTCATGCCGGTGGTAATGGATTGGCAGGGGAATGGGGGCATAATCCATTACCGTGGATGGATGAAGATGATCGCGTGTATCAGGATGAAGTACGTTGTTTTTGCGGCAAACCGGGATGTACTGAGACATTTGTGTCAGGCACTGGATTTATGACAGATTATTTTCGCTTGAGCGGAGTGCAGAAAAAAGGCCATGAAATTATAGAGGCGTTGACGCAGGGAGATGAGTTTGCGGAATTAGCGATGCGTCGTTATGAAAGGCGTTTGGCGCGAGCGTTGGCACAGGTGATTAATTTATTGGATCCGGATGTGATTGTACTTGGCGGTGGAATGAGCAATGTTGATCGCCTTTACCAAACGTTGCCTGATTTAGTCAAAGAGTGGGTTTTTGGTGGCGAGTGTGCAACACCGATTAGAAAAGCAGTACATGGGGATTCCAGTGGTGTGCGTGGGGCAGCCTGGTTATGGCCTCAGCGATGACACTGTATTTCTGCCAATGATAGTGGGCAATCTTAAACGCTCATCTATTTAAGAAAATTTCAAGTTGCGTGTCATAGTGAAGAAAGCGCTAATAAACCGCAACTTGAAAGATGAATAACAAGATAAAATTATTAAAGATTGGCTTAAGTTAAATTTTTAATCTAATGAATTAACTGTCTTTCCATATTAAGAGTAATAATGGAATAATAAATAAGTTTATTCATTGTATTTATGAATGGCACTTTTTTATAATAATAAAAATATATTTGTTTACTAGTGAATAAAATATCACATTTAACTTTAAATTTATTAATTGTTAGGTGATAAAAAAGACAGAAAATTTAAGTGAATAAAGATCGATATTTTTTCTATATGTTTGTATTAATGTGGATTTCTTCACGAAACATACAGTTTTTTTAGGTTATTATTAGCATATGCAACAAACTGTTTTCCAACTATGAAATTTGATTGGAAATAAAGTGAAATATTGCTGCGGTTCATTTTGATTACTTACTCCATATTAATGCTTATATAGTTCTCAACGGGAAGATGTAATAGAAATTAGACAATTTTAAATAACTTATAAATTTTATCATGATTTGAGCGATTTTTTTTCGATGAAAAATCGTGATGGATATTTATTGCTCTAAATATATTGCAGATTATTCTGCGATAGGGTGAGTTTTTGCCTGAAAGAAAATCAAATTATTAAATTTAATCTTTTATGGGTGTCTTATTATGGGAAGCATGAAGCCGTTGGCTGCTTTAATTGGGGTATTGGTCATGTCTGGCAGTGCCAATGCGGTTACAGTATACAACGATAAGGGAAGCAAGGTGGATTTAACCGGTCAGGTTCGTATGAAAACGACAGTGACCAGCGATGATCGTGATTTTCAAATTAAAGATGATGGCAGTCGTTTCGGAATTAATGCTAGCCACGAACTGACCCCCGAGATCAAAGTCTTCGGCAAAATGGAATGGGGTTCTGATACCCAAAGAACGAATAGCGATAATGCCAAAACGGGTTTTGAGATATATAACCGTGTTGGTTATATCGGGGCTTCTCATCATGATATTGGTGAAATACGCATTGGCCGTACTTATATTCCTATCGATTGGGTGAAAAAATCCAGTTATGGCTATGGCAATACGGGAGTGTTTTATTTCGGTGACGTATTGGGTCGTGCAACCGGTTATGATGGCAAAGGCGTTGGCAAAAATAATTTCCTTACCCGCTTGCCCCAGACGATTTTCGCTAAAACCAATAGCTATCAGGGCTTCAGCCTTGCTGCAACCTACAGTGGTAAATCCGGCTCAGATAACGAACGCAATCATGGTGATATTCGCCACGCTTATTCGGTGGTAGGTTTTTATAAATCAGACTTCGGTTTGGAAATTAATGCCGGTTACTCTCAGGCAACGGGAGAGAGGAAAAAGCCGGTAACTATAGAGATGACACAGCCAGATGGAAGTAAGGGTAAGCGCACGGAAGACGCTGGACTGGCTTCTCCACAAGACAGCCTGATGGCTATTGGTATGGAATATTATTTCCCTGGCCGTGAATTCTCCATTGGTTTGGATTATGGCCAGGCGCGCTCCAAAAATTCAGGGTTAGTATATCAAGAAGGAAGTAGTACCGGTTTGCAGGAAAAATCGGTCAAAGGTGACTGGAAAGCAAACTTGTATGGTCTGGCTGGTAAATGGCATTGGGACAAACTGGGTAGCGGCATGTACGCGGGATATTACTTGCGTGATGGTGATGCCAATACATTCAACTATAAAAAACAGACTTACACCGTCGGTTTAGATAAACGTTTTGCAGTATCTAATAACAATAACCTGATCCTATTTGTTGAAACGGCATATGATGATGCCCGTAGCGACAATCCGGCTTACAAAGATAAAAAACAGACCATTCTGGGAACAGGGGCTCGTTTGTCTTTTTAAGTCTTTCATAGGGAGAGCTCAGTTGAGTTCTCCCGTATCCTTCTATAAAGGGGCATAGCATGATGAAGAGTATGTTGGAAAGTAAGAACGTGTTGAAAATGTCAACTTTAGCAATGCTGGTGGCATTCAATGTGAACGCGGCGACCGTTGATTTACGAGTGATGGAAACCTCGGATATTCACGGTAATCTGATGGATTTCGATTATTTTAAAGATAAATCCACTGAGCAATTTGGTTTAGTTCGTACTGTGAACTTAATTAAGGCGGCCAAAGCGGAAGCAACTAACGCGATCTTGGTAGATAACGGTGACTTGATTCAAGGCAGCCCGCTTGCAGATTACATGGTGGCAAAGGGATTGAAACAAGAGGAGGTTCATCCAGCCTACAAGTTGATGAATACGATGGGCTATACCGTCGGTAACTTTGGTAACCATGAATTCAATTTTGGATTGGATTACCTGAAACAGGCAATTTCTGGTGCCAAATTCCCTTATATCAATGCGAATATCATTGATGCCAAAACCGGCAAAAACTACTTTACGCCTTATATTATCGTTGATACTCCAGTTAAAGATCGTGAAGGCAAAGAGCACACCATTAAGATCGGCTATATCGGCTTTGTGCCACCACAAATCAGTATTTGGGACAAAGCCAATCTCAATGGCAAAGTGGTTGTTAATGACATCACAGAAACCGCGAAAAAATTTGTCCCTCAAATGAAGAAAGAGGGCGCAGAGCTGATTATTGCCATTCCCCATTCCGGTTTTTCCCAAGATCCTTATAAAGCGATGGCAGAAAACTCGGTTTACTATCTGAGTGAAGTGCCTGGCATTAATGCCATTATGTTTGGTCATGCTCATGGCGTGTTCCCAAGCAAGGAATATACAGGTATCAAAGGTGTTAATGTCACCAATGGCACGATTAATGGTATTCCTGCCGTCATGCCGGGGCAGTGGGGGGATCATCTGGGGGTTGTCGATATGGTGATCAATAACGACAGTGGTGCATGGAAAGTCGAATCTGCTAAAGCGGAGGCTCGTCCTATCTATGATAAAATCCATAAAAAAGCCTTGGTTGAACGCGATAATAAACTGGCTTCTATCATCGAAAAAGATCACCTGGGAACTCGCGAATTCGTGAGTAAATTCATAGGTAAAGCCACTGACAACATGTACAGCTATCTGGCTTTGATCCAAAGCGATCCCACCGTTCAGATCGTCAATGATGCGCAGATAGATTACACCAAACATTTTATTCAGGGTGATCCAAATTTGGATGGACTCCCTGTCTTGGCGGCCGCAGCACCTTTCAAAGCGGGTGGGCGTAAAAATGCACCGGCTGATTTTGTGGAAGTGGAAAAAGGTGATTTAACTTTCCGTAACGCGGCTGATTTATACCTCTACCCAAATACATTGGTGGTGGTAAAAGCAATGGGGGCGGATGTGGTTGAATGGCTGGAATGTTCGGCGGGCATGTTTAACCAAATTGATGCAAACTCCACCAAACCGCAAGAATTGCTGAACTGGGAGGGTTTCCGTACTTATAACTTCGACACCATTACGGGTGTCAACTATAAGATAGATCTGACACAACCCGCTAAATACGATACTGATTGCCAGCTTATTAATAAAGGGGCGAACCGCATCAAAGACGTTACTTATCAGGGTAAGCCGATTGATCCAAAAGCCACTTTCCTGATCGCCACCAATAACTATCGTGGTTACGGCGGTAAATTTGCCGGAACTGGGGAAGATCACATTGCATTCGCTTCACCGGATGAAAACCGTACCATTTTGGCTTCTTACATTTCCAGAATGACCAAAGAAAAGGGCGTAATATCAACTCAGGCTGAAAACAATTGGTCATTTTTGCCAATCAAAACAGATAAAAAATTAGATATCCGTTTTGAAACTTCACCATCAGAAAAAGCGGCGCAATTCATTAAAGAACATGCCCAATACCCAATGAAATACTTAGAAAATGACGATACTGGTTTTGCCATCTATCAAATTGATCTAACAGAGAAAAAGTAAAATTTACTGAACTTAATTGTATTAATGCCTGCTCCTATACTTGGCTAAAGGGCAGGCAAATCCTGAACATTAAGAGATAATAAATTGAATTATAAATATAAATTACTTCCGATTGCGATTGGTACTGTATTGTTAGCAGGGTGTGCAACCAAGCCAGCTTATGATCCAGAAAATATTGTGGATGTACGAGTTCTGGGGCTGAACGATTTTCATGGAGCACTGAAAGCACCCGGCTCTAATCAACCGGGGGGCATTGAATATATGTCTACTTTGATTAAGGAACTGAAACAGGAAAACCCGAATAATATCGTCGTTGCTGCTGGGGATATGATCGGTGCTAGCCCGCTGCTTTCCTCAATGTTCCATGACGAACCCACTATTGAAGCATTGTCTCTGGCTGGATTAGAAGCGACTTCTGTCGGTAACCATGAATTTGACAAAGGCAAGGATGAATTATTGCGTAAGCAAAATGGTGGTTGCCATCCGGTGACAGGCTGTCAGGGGCCAAAACCCTTTAAAGGCGCGGATTTCAAATACCTGTCTGCCAACGTCACAGTTAATGAAACGGGTAAAACACTTTTCCCTGAATATGTCATCAAAGAATTTAATGGTATTCCCGTTGCTTTTATCGGGTTGACGCTGGAAGGAACGCCTACCATTGTGGCACCCAAGGGGACAGAAGGGCTGACTTTTTCTAACGAAGTTAAAACTATTAACGCCTTGGTAGCGGAATTGCAGAAAAAAGGGGTGAGGGCTATAGGGGTTTTGATCCATGAAGGTGCTGAACAAAAACGTAATAGAGGCCAG
This sequence comes from Xenorhabdus sp. TH1, assembly GCF_037260955.1. Taxonomy (NCBI): domain Bacteria; kingdom Pseudomonadati; phylum Pseudomonadota; class Gammaproteobacteria; order Enterobacterales; family Morganellaceae; genus Xenorhabdus; species Xenorhabdus sp. TH1. The sequence goes on along the minus strand of NZ_CP147734.1, from coordinate 3,085,155 downwards.
ATAGATGTCAACGCCTGTAATGACATAACAGGCAAAATATTGGAGATCGTTAACAAGCTGGATAAAGAAGTGGATTTTGTTATCAGTGGCCATACTCACCAGGCTTATAATTGCGTCATTAATGGTAAATCTGTCACTTCTGCTCAATCCAATGGAGCATTGCTTACTCAATTAGATCTAAAATTGGATAAAACCACGAAAGACGTGGTGGATTTCAAGGCTAAAAATATTTGGGTTGATAACCGTAAATATACCAAAGATGCAAAAATCACTGAATTATTGTCATCCTACGAAAAAATAGCCACGCCATTGGCAAACCGCGTGATTGGTATATTGGAAAAGAATCTAACCAAAGAAGCTAATGCAGGTGGAGAATCAACATTAGGTAAAGTGATAGCCGATGCCCATTTATACGCAACCGCAGCCAAAGAAAATGGTGGCGCCCAGATTGCATTTGTAAACAATGGTGGTATCCGTGCGCCTATAAATGCGGGAGAAGTGATTTATAACGCAATTTATACCGTCCAGCCTTTCTCTAATATGATGGTGACCAAAACATTGACGGGTGAGCAGATCAAACGGCTGCTGGAACAGCAATGGAGTCGCACACGGCCACAGGTTTTGGCGGTATCACATAGCTTTCAATATGCATGGGATAGCACCAAACCTGTGGGTAATCGCGTGATTATTAGTTCAATGAAAATCAATGGCAAGCCTGTTGATATGCAAGCGAAATACCGTGTGGCAGCCAATGATTATTTGGCAACAGGTGGAAGTAGCTTCTCTGTATTTAAAGAGGGGACAGATCCGGTGTATAGCATGCCGGATGTGGATGCCGTGGTGAAATATTTTACTGAAAAATCTCCAATTCAATATCCAAAACAAGATCGGATTATAGATATTGGTACAAAATGATGTGATGGGAATAAAAGATAACGTAGATAAAATCAATAGATCAAAGGTACTGTAACGGCGGTTTGATCCAGATCAGAAGTGCAATGTTAATTACTCTGCGTTGCAACCAATCTAACTTCAAGGTGCGTGTGATTTCTCCCCCGCTTCGCGGGGAGAAATCAGGTTTCATATAATGTTGTAAATTGCAACTTGAAGTTTAATGCGTATATGTATTGGTTATTTAATAATGAAAACAATTAAATGACTTATCTTTTTTACAAAAGATGTTTATATTATTGCACTCTGATAACCCTAGTGGTTCGTGATATCTATTCAAAGGAAAAGCAATCCTTGCTTTTCCTTTCCGGGGAATACAATTAAAAATAAATATTATTCAGAAATCAAAGATTCTTCATATTGCTTAGCTTTTTGTTGATCAAATTGTCTCTCCCACTTAGCCACAACAAGTGCAGCGAGTGCATTACCGACTACATTTAATGCGGTACGAGCCATATCAAGAATCCGGTCAATACCCGCAATGAAGGCTAAACCTTCTAATGGAATACCCACGCTACCCAATGTGGCTAACAGAACAACGAAAGAAACCCCTGGAACACCAGCAATCCCTTTTGAGGTAATAATCAATGTGAGGACAAGCGTAATTTCTTGCCAAAGGGATAAATCAATTCCATAGAGCTGAGCAATAAAAATGGCGGCGATACTCTGGTACAGCGTTGAACCATCAAGGTTAAATGAATAGCCAATTGGAATAACAAAACTGGTCACTGATTTTGAAGCACCATATTGTTCCATTTTATCCATGATACGGGGTAATACGGTTTCTGAGCTGGCAGTAGAATAAGCTAACAGTAGTTCATCTTTCAGGATTTTAAAGAGTATAAAGATGTTGATATCACAGTAGCGGGCAATCAAACCAAGAATGACAATAGCAAAAAATAAAATTGCACAGTGAACTAAAATAACTAATTTTATCAATGGCAATAATGAGCTAAAGCCGAAGTTAGCCACTGTTACTGAAATTAACGAAAATACCCCGATTGGAGCATACATCATAATAATATGAGTCACTCTAAACATGGTTTCAGAGAATGTTTGTAATACCGTTAATAAAGGTTCTTTTTTTTCCTTTGGTAGTGATGATAAACCTAAACCAAATAATACGGCAAAGAAAATAACGGGCAACATTTCGCCACTGGACATCGCCGCAAAAATATTATTAGGCACTAATGATAGAATAGTATTAACAATACCGTGTGAATGACTTTCAACCTGCTGTGTTGTGCGTTCATATTGAGATATATCTATTTGATGGAGAGTAGACATATCAATACCTGCACCAGGTTTAAATGTATTTGCTAAAAAAATGCCTACAATTATTGCAATTGTTGTGACAATCTCAAAATACAAAATTGTTTTTAAGCCTAATTTTCCTAATTGTTTAGTATTACCAACACCGGCAATACCAACAACCAATGTTGAAATTACAATCGGAACAACAATCATCTTAATAAGTTGAATAAATATTTTACCGGCAGGAGAAAGTACATTAACAATTAACCACTGTTTGTGTTCATTGTCATGTAAAATTGCTCCTGCAATAATTCCCAATATTAGCGCGGCTAAAATTTGCCAGCCAAGCCCAAATTTAAATTTCTTTTTATTAACTGTTTCGGCCTTATTCATTAGACAACCTTATGTTTTATTTTCTTTACTCCTCTTTCTTATACAATAACCTCGACCTAATGCACAATAAAATCTGAGATAATCTTTTAAATAATGTATAAATGATACTCGTCATCATTTGAGATGTTTGTTTATTATTCAAGTTAGATCATGAGAACCCATCTGACACTAACCCAGGAATAATTCCTTGAATTGATGCATCAATATTGTCATTTGAGTTTCTGAGATCAAGTCCTATTCATCACCTTTTTTGCCTCTATATGCATTAAACTTCAAGTTGCAATTTACAACACGCTATGAAACCTGATTTTTCCCCGCTTCGTGGGGGAGAAATCACATGCATCTTGAAGTTAAATTAGTATATACCAATCGCCTTTCAAAATGCGTCTTATATCTTCCCGCGTAGCGGGAAGATATAAATAATCACATTGATTTACAAGCTGCAATTTGAGGTTGGATTGGTATATGCTGAAATTTGAAAACTATTGTGTATAAATACATAGCTATAAATACAGTATTTGAAAATTTTATTATTGTTGCACTAAATGATTTGTTGAGTAATAAATAGCATGTCATTCTGTAACATGGATTTAAAATAAAGGACAAAGAATAAATAATTACAGCACAGCTATGGGGAGACATGATATGTTAAATCAAATCAGCAAAAAAACGGTTAAAACATTAATTTGTTCTATAAGTATGATATTGGGTAGTACAACACTGTCTTATGCTGCAGTTATTCCACCTGATACACAATTGGCGGAAAAACAAGAGATTGTTCGTAATAATGGTGCCGAACCTGCATCACTGGATGTCGATAAAGTTGAAGGTAATATTGCATTAAACATTATCAATGATTTTTTTGATACGTTAGTGGGAATGGATAAACAAGGCCAGATCATACCTAGACTGGCTGCAAGCTGGGAAACTAAGGATAATAAAACGTGGATTTTCCATTTAAGGAAGGGAATCAAATGGTCTGATGGTACACCGATTACCGCTCATGATGTTGTTTTTAGCTGGCGACGGCTGACAAATCCTAAAACACTTTCTCCATATGGCAGCTATTTTGTTGATGCTTCAGTGGTTAATGCCAAAGATATTTTAGCCGGAAAGAAAAAAGTGGAGGAGCTTGGTGTTAAAGCCTTGGATGATTCGACATTGGAGGTCAAGTTAGAAAAACCGGTTGGGTACTTTTTACAGATGCTGGCATTCAATATTGCGGCGCCGATTAGCGAAAAAGTAGTTGAAAAATATGGGGATAAATGGACTCAGCCTGAATTTTTTGTTTCTAGTGGTGCATTTAAATTAGCAGAGTGGAAAGTGAATGAAAAAATTGTTGGTGTAAGAAATCCTTATTATTGGGATAATAAAAATACCGCTATTAATAAAGTCACTTATCTTCCACTTTCATCAGATACATCAGATTTAAACCGTTATCTGGCTGGAGAAATAGATATTACATTTACGATACCATTAGAATCGTTTGCCTCATTAAAGAAAAATATGAGTTCACAAGTTCATATTTCACCGATGCTTAGCACATATTACTATGAATTTAACAATAAAAAACCACTGTTTAAAGACAGTAGGATCCGACAAGCACTAGGTCTTGCGTTGGATAGAAATATCATTGCTAATAAAGTCCTTGCTCAAGGGCAAATACCTGCGTACACAATTTTACCTCCTGGAATTGGTGGTTTTAAATTTAAACAACCTGATTATGCATCATGGACACAAAATCAACGAAATGAAAAAGCCAAACAATTATTGAACGAAGCGGGCTTTAATAAAAATAATCCCCTTAAATTTAATTTGGTTTACAACTCATCAAATTTACATAAAAAAGTTGCTATTGCTGCAACCTCGATGTGGAAAAAGAATCTCGGTGTCATTGCCAATATACAAACTGAAGAGTGGAAAGTGATGCTGGAGAACGAACATCAAGGGAAATTTGATGTCGTTAGAGGTGGATGGGTTGGCGATTATAATAATCCGATGGCTTTTTTTAATATATTTACAACAAATCAAACCAATAATACCTCATTTTATTCTAATAAAGACTTCGATAATTGGATTCGTAAAGCAGGAGAAACAAATAAACAAGAAGATTTTCAACATGCACTCGATCTTATGACAAAAGATACGCCGATTATTCCCGTTTATTACTATGTTACTGCGATATTGGTTAAGCCTTATATTGGTGGTTATTACGCTGATCTTTTGGGGAGAATATCAACGAAAGATCTTTATGTGCTTAAGCACTAAATCATAACCACCCGCATAGCGGGTGGTTTGCTCTAGCCCTATAAGGGCATGTTACCGACTGCGCCTAAATGACGCGGCTTTCTCTTCGTTCAAGCTAAGTGTCTTTGCTTCTTTGGCTTACCCCTTGAAGGGGTCGTTATACTCTCGTGTACTTAATTTATCTTGAAGTAAATCTGACTTTTCTTGCTCTCTGATATAGTTACGGATTGTGGCTTCATTCAGCCCCACTGTGCTGACGTAGTATCCTTCCGACCAAAACTTCCGGTTGCCAAATTTGTATTTTAAATTGGCATGTTTATCAAATATCATCAACGAGCTTTTACCTTTTAAGTACCCCATAAAACTGGAAACACTTATTTTCGGGGGGATACTCACCAGCATATGAACATGATCTGGCATTAAATGCCCTTCGATTATTTCGACTCCTTTGTACTTACAAAGGTTTCGTAGAATCTCACCTATACTTGAACGGATACTATTGAAGATGACTTTTCGTCTATATTTCGGCGAAAAGACGATATGGTATTTACACAGCCACTTTGTATGCGCTGAGCTTTGTGCTTTAATTCCCATAAACACCTTTCCTTATTTAAGTTACGGATATTAGCTTGAACATCTATATCGTAACGGAAAGGTGTTTTTCTTGGTATAACCCTTGAACTCCACCCGCATAGCGGGTGGTTTTATGTTTAAGCAGCTGATGCTACTTAAACTGGCTAAAGCCATAATTAAAGAGCCTGCTTAAGCAGGCTCTCCATAGTTTATTGTAGTGTTTTACGGGCAGGTAAAGCGAGGCTCCATATTCAGGATGTTTTGTATCAATGTGATTGTTACTATTTGATTTCCATGTTTAAACCCGAAATTCAGCAGATAATTGACTGAACCCTAATCCATTCTTTTTTTCTACTTTTATTTGAACAGGAATTCGTTCTTTTAATGCGTCTACATGGCTAATGACTCCGATAGTTTTTCCTGATGCATTAAGGTGTTCCAGTGCATCCAAAGCGATATCCAGGGTTTCAGGATCAAGCGTGCCAAATCCTTCATCAAGAAACAGGGATTCTATTTGTGTCTTGTTACTCACTAGATCAGACAAGGCGAGGGCAAGAGCCAGGCTGACAAGAAAACTTTCTCCTCCAGAAAGTGTTTTGGTATCCCTCATGGCTTCCGCTTGCCAGGTGTCAACGACTTGTAATTCCAACCCGCTGTCATCTTTGCGTTGCAAGTAGTAACGGCCATGTAGTTTTTCTAATCGGATATTTGCCAGATGCACGAGATGATCCAATGTCAGGCCTTGGGCAAAACGGCGGAACTTAGCGCCATCGGCAGAACCAATGAGATTATTAAGATAACTCCAGTCATCATATGTTTGCTGTAAGTGTGCGATCTGTACCAGTAACTCCTGTTGGTGTTGGCGGCGAATTGCATCACTGTTCAATAGGGTTCTGACTTCACCTTGTTGTTGGTTGTTGTGTTTCAACTTAGCCGTAACGTCAGTCAATAGGGCGGATAATTGTTGAGGTTCATATTGGTTAAGCAATTGCGGCTGTGTTTCCGTATGTCGTTGTAAGGCCACTTCTGATTCATGATGGCGTGTTTTGGCTTGCAATTGTTGTTGTTCAAGTTTTTCTTGTAATTGTTGTAACTTTTCCCGCTGTTCCGGTTCTAACAAGGCATGTTCAAAGGATGATTGATCAGGAAAGCCTTGCTGTTCTAAGCCTGTCTGGAAATGGCTGACAGCAAGTTTGTAGTTTGCTTCGGCGGTGGTGTGGCTTTTTTCTATTTCACTGGCGGCACCGATTAGTTGGCTCATTTTGTTTTGCAGTGTTTGCAGATGGAAAACGGCCTGTTTGTAGGCGACTTCTAATTCATGGGTTTTTTGTTGCAAAGCCTGACGAACGGTAATAATGGATTGTTCGCCAAATAAATGATGGCGTTCCTGACGTGTTTGTTCCAATAACTGCATTTTTTGTTGTTGCTGTTCATTCAAAGCATGGAGATGAGTGGAAAGCTTATTTTTTTGTTTGTCTAGTTCACTCAGTTTGCTTTGCAAGGCTGCTTGTTCTTTTTGTAGTTGTAGCAATTTCTCCCGTGAATCGTGGTAGTTTTTTAATTCTTGTTCACGCTGTTGTAGCCAGTTTTCTGTTTCATCAGGGGCAGGAAGTATGAACGGTGTCGGCTGTAATTGCGTGTTTAATTGTTGTGCTGTCGTCGCGTAGTCAGCCCCTATTTGTTGAACTTCTGCCGTCTTTTCTGCTAATTGTTTTTGGGCTGAATCCTGTTTGAATTTTTCCAATTCAATATTTTTTTCACAAGATTGGTAGTGTTCTCGGTTAGCAGCAAGTGCTTTTTCGGCTGCTTGATAGTTTTTCTCTGCCTGTGAAAGTGCTTCTTGTTGAGCCTGGTATTGGTGATAAGCAGATTGTCGCTGACTGATAAAGTGATTAACCGCCTCTGCCTCCATCGGTAATTCGGTAGCTTGCAACTGCTGGCAATGGTATTCCCACTGTTTAACTAATTCTGTTAATTTAGCATTGTATTGTGCAATATTTTGCTGCAATTGCTCACTATGTTGTTGTTGAAGCTGATGTTTCTGCTGTAGGGCTGTACGCTTTTCTTGCAGTTGATCAATCTGTTGGCGCAAGGTTCTCAGGCGCGCTTCTGAATGTGGTAAGGCAATATCCTGGTATTCGTTGATTAAAGGATGGTGAGTTGAACCACAAAGTGGGCAAGATTCCCCTTCTTTTAATTGTGCCCGTTCTTTTTCCAGGCTGACTATCCGTTGTTCCAAACGAATTCGATTGTTGAGATCGTCATAATGTTGCTGCTTATCTGCTAACTGTTGATTGAGGATTGCGATCTGATCAGGTAAGGCTTTTACCCATGCTTGAGATTGGTTTAATTGGTTTTGATCGGCTGAGAGCGCGGTTTGTAACTGCTGGCTCTGCGGAAGCAAAATCTCCAGTTGGTTTTGTGACACCAATTGTTTCTGGTAATTTTCTAAATTTTTCTGCAATTGTTCCAATGGATGCTTTTGCTGCAAAGTTGTGAGTTGGTTTGCAGCAGCGGCAAGGTTGTTATGCAGTGTTCGGCTCTGTTCTTGTTGTTTGGCTAATTCTGCATTCAAGGTATGTAAATAATGGGTTGTATGAGCAAGCTCTGAGGTAATTTGTTGGGTGCTTTGAGTAAGCTGATTTATTTTTTCTTGTCGCTCTTTTTGGCGAGTGAATAGTTGTTTCCATTCAGGCAGTTTGCTGTCCAAATTGCAGTAATAAGGATGCTGCTCATAGTAGGATCCCAATGCCTTTTGTTCACTATTTAAGGTTACCGTTCGATCCTGTGTGGCTTGGTATTGGGATAAAATCTCTGTGAGATCGCGCTCTTGTTCTGCGATCTCTTGTCCAAGTTTCAGTAGATCTTTGGATTGAATATCAATTTTATGATCGAGCGGCATAATCTGCTCTGAGATGAGCTTTTCTTGTTGATTTTGATGCTGTTGGTGCTCTTCTCGCTTTTTTTCCAGCAGTGTTAGTTGTTGTTCGGCAGGTTGTAACATTGCCAGTTGTTGTCGGCGTTCGTGTTCTATTTTAGTGCGTTGCTCCGTGAGCCGCTGTTTTTCATGAATAGCTCGGTTTTGTGCATCCCATAATGAACGAATTTTTTCTGCTGGCTCGCTAGCTGTTATCTGTTGTAACTGAGGTTGTGCTTCTTGAATAGCTTGCTCAGTTTGTTGCAAAAGTGAAGCATTGCTGATCAGGGATTGCTGTAATTCATTCCGGCGCAACAACCACTGATCGGCAGTTTGTAATGCCTTCATGTGTTGGCTAAGTTGGGTTTCTTCTGCAATAAGTTGTTGTTGCTGGTTTTGGTATGCCTGTTGTTGTTCTTGCGTGAGTAATTCAATGGAAGAGGCTTTGGCCTGTTGGATATTCAGTTTTGATTGTGCCTCTTTATGGCGTTGATAAATTTCCTGGGAAAGAATGCCGTAAATTTCTGTACCGGTTAGCTCTTCCAGTAGATCGGCCCTGTCTTTATCCTGTGCATTTAAAAATGCGGCAAAGTTTCCCTGTGACAAAAGCATGGATTTAGTAAAACGGCTAAAATCCAGTCCAGTTATTTCGGCAATTTTTTCTTTTTTCTCTGGAATTTTATCAGCCAGAATTTTTCCCCCTTTTTTGAGGGCCAATTCTCCTTTTGGGGGTTGGAGTTTGCCATTTGCCTGGTTGCGAGCACGACGCTGACTCCAAAATGCCCGATAGACAATACTTTTGACTTCAAACTCTACTTCAGCAAGGCACTCTGCGGTATGACGGGTCATTAGCTCATTTTGTGAGGCTGAAATGGTGTTGAGCCTTGGCGTTTCATGATAAAGGGCGAGGCAAATAGCATCCAATAAGGAGGTTTTTCCTGCACCCGTTGCGCCGGTAATGGCAAACAATCCATTACTGGCAAAGGGTTCTGCCGTAAAGTCTATTTTCCATTCACCTTGCAGGGAATTGATATTTTTCAGCCGTAAGCTAAGAATTTTCATGGCGTGTTCTCTTCAAGTTATTGCTGAGAAATATCATCCAGCGTTTGTTTAAACAGGGTGGTTAGGCGTTGTTTTTGCACGGGATCGTCGATTTCTGCCAGCGCTAAACGACGTTCAAAGACCTCATTGACGCTCAGTTCAGTAAGGGTTTCTTTATTTTGTGCAGACAGTGACAGTTGGCGAGTGCTTTTGCTGCGGCGTAGCAGGATGATCTCGACAGGCAGGCTTTCACTTAGGGCCTGAATGCGTTTTTGGATATCGGGCAGATAGTCTTGAGTTGCGACTTCAATATCCAGCCAAACCGGGCGTTCTCCTTGATATTCCCTAAAAGAGTGTAATTGCCCTTCGATTTGTTTCAAATTACCGCGAATAAGTTGCATTGGCTGATAATGTGGGATCGGTAACAGTGTGATGTTATCGAGTTTGCCTGATTTAAAATCCACTAAGCAGACACTTTTCTCCTGTCCCAATTCGTCAAAACTGAGTGGAATAGGGGAACCGCTGTAGCGGATATGCTCTGATTTACCGATGACTTGCGGGCGGTGAATATGCCCCAGGGCAATATAGTCAGCAGGCGGAAATGATTGAGCGGGGAAGGCTTCTAATGTGCCAATGTAAATATCGCGAACGGAATCTGTTGTGGAAGCACCCACCGTAGTGAGGTGACCAGTGGCAATAATTGGTAATGTCTGGCCGAACTGTTCCCGTAATGCACAGGCTTGCTGGTAGAGACTATGGTAGTGTTTGGTGATGGCATCTTGTAGGGCCTGCTGTTTTTGAGCGCCTGATTGCCCCGCCTGGCTGGTGATGATATCCCGTGGACGCAGATAGGGAATGGCACAGAGGATCGCTCCTGCATGACCTTCTCTGTTATTCAGGATCTTTATCTGCTGTGTTATATCTTCGGGTTCAGCTTGGGTAATGACAGTAGTATTCAGGTAAGAAAGCAGGGATTTAGATTCATTGAGTGTGGCGACGGAATCATGGTTTCCACCGAGAATGACAAGTTGGCAGCCTGTGGGCTGTAGAGCCACAATAAATTGGTTATAAAGTTCACGTGCATAACTGGGAGGAGAACCGGTATCAAAAATATCGCCGGCAATAAGCAATGCGTCAACCTGATGCTGCACGATTTTTTCAATCAACCATTGTAAAAAGTGTTTATGTTCAGCGGCACGGCTTTTAGTAAAGAAATATTGGCCAAGATGCCAGTCAGATGTGTGAATAATTCGCATGATTTTCCCGCCGTTGCTTGAATGCTTTTCTTATCTGTTGCAGGTGCTAATTATAATGGCAGTGTGAGGGATGTCCTGTGCAATTCGATTTCCTTTACTGAATTTTCGAGCTGCTTCGCATCCGTAGTGAAATATAACAAAGATGCAAGATTTTCTTTGGGAACCAGTTTGTATCTTGTTAATTGAGAAATAAGGATTTTCATAAAAGTGTCATAAAATTGACGCATAATATTTGCAGTAAAAGTCACTAGCCTTAATGATATTAACGGAATTAACCATGGTTAAACGCATTTTGGTAGTTGAAGATGAAGTGCCGATTCGTGAAATGGTGTGTTTTGCACTGGAACAAAACGGTTATGAAGCCATTGAAGCCGAAGATTACGATACAGCAATAAGACGTTTGTCTGAGCCTTATCCTGATTTGGTATTATTGGACTGGATGTTGCCAGGCGGTTCAGGGATACAACTTATCCGGCAAATGAAGCGGGATAATAACGCTAAGGCGATCCCTGTCATTATGGTTACGGCTCGGGTGGAAGAAGAAGATCGGGTACGTGGTTTAGATGTCGGTGCAGATGACTATATCACGAAACCTTTTTCACCTAAGGAATTGATTGCCAGGATTAAGGCTGTTTTGCGTCGCATTTCACCTGTAGCGTTGGAAGACTCTATTGATATGGATGGATTGGTTCTTGATCCATCATCCCACCGTGTTTCCAGTCATGGACAAGATTTGGAAATGGGGCCAACTGAATTCAAACTTCTCCACTTTTTTATGACTCATCCTGAGCGTGTTTATAGTCGTGAACAGTTACTCAACTATGTATGGGGAACAAATGTTTATGTGGAAGATCGTACGGTTGATGTACATATTCGACGCTTGCGTAAGGCGTTGGAGATAGGGGATCACGCCAGGATGGTACAGACGGTACGTGGTACAGGTTATCGTTTTTCTACCCGCTATTGACTGTTTGGAGTAAAGTCGCGTGCTTGAGCGTTTATCTTGGAAAAAGTTGGTATGGGGGCTTGTGCTTTTTTGCTTGCCCGCTGTCATTTTGTCTCTTTTTATCGGTCACTTGGCATGGCTGCTGGTTATCGCACTATTTTTGGCTTTGGTATGGCATGGCTATAATTTGCTGAAATTATCCGATTGGTTATGGTTGGATCGCAATATGTTACCGCCAGCCGGTCGTGGCGGCTGGGAACCTATCTTTTATGGTATTTATCAGTTGCAACAACGCAATCGCAAACGACGTCGTGAACTCGCATTACTCATCAAACGCTTTCGTAGTGGGGCTGAATCGTTGCCGGATGCTATTGTGATCATGACTACGGAAGGCAATATTTTTTGGTGTAATCGCCTGGCACAACGTTTACTCGGGTTCCGCTGGCCTGAGGATAATGGCCAGCATATTTTCAACTTGCTTCGCTACCCTGATTTTAGCCGTTATATTACCGCGAATGATTTTTCCCACCCTCTGTCCATCGAATTGAATAATGGCAATATGATGGAGTTTCGCATTATGCCTTATTCTGAGAAGCAATTATTGATGGTCGCACGCGATATCACCCAAAAACGGCAGCTGGAAAATGCCAGACGGGATTTTTTTGCCAATGTAAGTCATGAACTTAAAACCCCCCTCACTGTCCTGCAAGGTTATCTGGAAATGATGGAAGATCAGGCGTTCGACAATAAGATGAACCAAAAGGTTATCGGTACGATGCGGGAACAAATACTAAGGATGGATGGTTTGGTGCAACAACTGCTGCATCTTTCCAAAATTGAAGGGGGGGCGCAAGTGGACATGAATGAAGTTGTGGATGTTCCCAACCTGTTGGAGGTATTACAACGGCAGGCGTTGGCCTTGGGAAATGAGCAATACGATATTGTGTTTGATATTGATGAAAAGCTGAAAGTGTTTGGTAATGAAGAGCAACTACGCAGTGCAATGACCAACCTTGTTTATAATGCCATCAGACATACTTCTCCGGGCACAAGGATTGAGGTGAGTTGGCGAAATGTTTCCCAAGGTGCGTTGTTCACAGTGAAAGACAATGGGGGTGGGATTAGTGCGGAGCATTTGCCACGCCTGACTGAGCGTTTTTATCGCGTTGATCGCGCCCGTTCGCGTCAGACGGGGGGGAATGGGTTAGGCTTGGCGATAGTGAAACATGCATTGCATCACTACAATACCCATCTCGATATTGAGAGCACTTTAGGAAAGGGTTCAGTTTTTAGTTTTTTATTAGCGTCTCAGCTTATTGTTTCTGCTAAAAAATAGTTTTATAACAAAATGATTTATTGACAGATGTGAGCAAAAAACACGCGCGAATAAAAAAATACACAAATCATATAGTGTGTATTCAATGATAGATAACAATAATAACTGATTTTAAAAAACAGTTCAGAATATTGTTCTGGTTTTTGGTTTACCGCTTGCCTTTTAGCGCTATAAAAGTTTTACTTGGGGGCAGTTGTTGGCGATTCTAGCTGTTATTATTACTATCATTCTGTATCTTACGACTATCAGTGAGTATCATGCAGGTCACTGATTGTTAAATCAGAATCCGGTCTCGCCAGTGAAAATTCAAGTACTTGCGATAGTTACTGTCGCAGATGCATCTCTTTTGACAATAATACATTAACAATCATTATGGCATACCGTTTATCATCTAAGGATATTTGGGCATTAGGTTTTATGACCTTTGCCTTGTTTGTTGGTGCGGGAAATATTATTTTTCCGCCTATGGTTGGCTTGCAGGCAGGAGAGAACGTTTGGATCTCAGCCGCCGGCTTTTTGCTAACCGCTGTTGGCTTGCCAGTCATTACTGTCATTGCGTTGGCAAAAGTGGGTGGGGGCATTGAAGCACTCAGTGCGCCGATTGGAAAAACTGCGGGTCTCATTTTGGCAACTGTCTGCTATTTAGCGGTCGGCCCTCTGTTTGCAACCCCTAGGACTGCCACGGTTTCTTTTGAAGTGGGTATTGCTCCACTTACCGGAACAGGTGATCTTCCTCTATTTATCTATAGTGTGATCTATTTTGCACTCGTGGTGCTGATTTCATTATATCCGGGCAAACTACTGGATAGTGTTGGCCATATATTGGCTCCAATCAAAATCGTAGCATTAGCCATTTTAGGAATTGCGGCGGTGTTGTGGCCGGCAGGTAGCTCTGTTCCTGCTATTGAAAGTTATCAGGAAATTCCGTTCTCAAATGGCTTTGTCAATGGCTATTTGACAATGGATACACTGGCCGCAATGGTATTCGGCATTGTTATTGTCAATGCAGCCCGTTCCAGAGGGGTTGAGGCTTCTTCCCTGTTGACGCGCTATGCTATGTGGGCCGGCCTGATTGCTGGTCTTGGCCTGACACTGGTGTACCTCTCTTTGTTCAAGCTTGGGGAAGGTAGTGGCACATTAGTGCCTACCGCAGATAATGGTGCTGTGATTTTGCACGCTTATGTCCAAAATATTTTTGGTAACTACGGCAGCTTCTTCCTCGCGATACTGATTTTCATTGCTTGTATGGTGACTGCTGTCGGTTTGACTTGTGCTTGCTCTGAATTTTTCTGCCGTTATTTGCCATTATCTTATCGTGCTCTGGTACTGATTTTAGGCACATTCTCCATGCTGGTTTCTAACGTGGGCTTAAGCCATTTGATTAAGATCTCAATTCCAGTGCTGACGGCCATTTATCCACCCTGTATTGCACTGATATTATTGAGCTTTACAATTCGTTGGTGGAATAATTTCATCCGCATTTTGGCTCCGGCCATGTCTGTCAGTTTGCTGTTTGGGATTTTGGATGCAATAAAAGCTTCTGAGTACCTGTACCATTTGCTGCCTGAGTGGGCAAAGCATCTGCCATTAGCGGATCAAGGTTTGGCTTGGTTGATGCCTACTTTACTGACGGTTGTTGTGTGCGCTATTTATGACCGCGTCGTAGGAGGCGTAAAGCTCCCAAAGTATGAAGTACAGGCTGAAGAAAAGTAGGAATAAAGTCTGTTCATGATAAACATGGATAAGTGATGTTATAAAACAATAAAGGTGAGCTGCTGAAAACAGCCCACCTTTTTTGTTGATTTATGCTGGATTAATAACCAATGGCGGCACCGGCAGGTCGTCGTGCATCGTTGGCACCGTAAATGTAACCCTCACGGACAACACCTGATACAGCAGAATCATTGCCTGATGATTGTGGAGTCACTCCAGCAGCCCCCGGTAATCCAATCATAATTAATTCTGCTGCTCCCCAAGGTGTCTGTTTCACCATTTTGTAGCCCATTTTTTCCAGTAAGTTTAGGGTGTCTTTCGACAAACCACGTTGCTCATAATAGACTTCGTCAGGTAGCCATTGGTGGTGGAACCGTGGACTATTGACGGCTTCTTGTGGTGGCATGTTGAATTCGATGATATTCAGCGCCGTTTGTAAAGTAATGGAGATAATGCGTGAGCCTCCTGGAGAACCTAACACCAGGAAGATTTTATTATCTTTGGTCACAAGTGTTGGGCTCATTGATGATAGTGGGCGCTTACCAGGGGCGATTGAGTTGGTTGCACCTTGTACTAGCCCATACAGGTTTTTCTCACCGACTTTAGTTGTAAAGTCATCCATCTCATCGTTGAGGAAAAAGCCTGTTCCTGGGGCAATGACGCCAGCACCAAAGCGTCCATTGATGGTGTAAGTTGTTGATACTGCGTTTCCTTCTTTATCTACCACGGAATAGTGGGTAGTTTCCGGTTTTTCATGGGGACCAATGCCTGGCTGAATATTTACCGATGGAGTGGCTTTATTTGGTTGAATCTCTTTTCTGATCGATTCAGCGTAACTTTTACTCAACAGTCGATCAAGTGGGTTGTTGATAAATGCCGGATCGCCCAAATAGGTATTTCTATCCATATAGGCGTGGCGCATGGCTTCTGTCAATGTATGAATATAAGCAGCAGAGTTGAATCCCATAGACTTAAGATCATAGCCTTCAACGATGTTTAATATCTCGCATAACGTCACCCCGCCAGAGCTGGGAGGTGGAGAAGAGATAAACTTGTAGCCTCGGTAACTACAGGTAACAGGCGTCGTTTCTGTGATGTGATAATTGGCGAAATCGGCTGCGGTAATAATTCCGCCTGCTTTTTTTGATGCTTGTGCAACTAATTGGGGAATTTTGCCGTGATAAAAAGCATCAGGTCCCTGTTTGGCAATCATTTCCAGCGTGTTGGCTAAATCGGTTTGGATGAGCCTGTCCCCTGGTTTGAATGGCGTACCATCTTTACGCAGGAAAATACGGGTAGCTTCTGGATCTTGGGCGAAACGCTTGACTGTGGTATCCAAAATATCGGTATCGCCACGGGTCAGTATATAGCCTTCGCGCGCCAGCTTGATAGCGGGTGCCATGACTTGTTCGCGGGTTAAAGTGCCGTACTTTTTCAGTGCCGCTTCAAATCCCATCACTGTACCTGGTACAGCAATCGCTTTATAACCATACAGACTGGCACCTTTGATCACTTTTCCATCTTTATCCAGATACATATCAGCGTTAGCCGTGGCAGGGGCTGTTTCACGGAAATTGATGAAAGTATCTTTTCCATTAGCGAGATGGATGGTCATAAAGCCACCACCGCCAATGTTGCCACAACAGGGATTAACCACGGCTTGGGCATATCCAACGGCAACAGCAGCATCAATGGCGTTACCACCCATTTTGAGAATATCTATGCCAGCTTGTGAAGCAAGGCGCTGTGAGCTGACAACCATGCCTTGTTTAGCTTCAACCGCAGGCTCAGTGGCAGAATAAAGAGGAGTAGAAATGAGCAGGGATACAGCGATAAGTGGTATTTTCCATGCCTTGAACATGTGTTGTTCTCCTGAGGATAGGTCAACTGTTAATTGATTTGGGTATTTGTGGTGCTTTTGTTGCGAATAAGTAATTTACCTTATCGAAAGCTCAGGATTTTGGAAAGTAAAAAACCAGCCGATTGAGCGGCTGGTTTGGAATGCTTCATAACGTAAAGTTAACGCGATGCTCAACTTTAGCTCCCTATAACATGGGCTTGTTGAAGCCAGTCGCGTTGACTTTTACCTTGTTTAAAATTGGCAAAAATACCCAGTGTATGAGAAAGCAGTTTTCTGGCTATTCGATTACTCAAATGCCACAAATCCCGTGCCCAGCACTTCTCGATAGCAAATTGCCCAGCGAGTTGACCAATGACGGTTTCAATTAAGCGCCGTTTGGCATTAATGCGCTTTCTTGTTTCTCTGGGGACTGGGTCATCCATATTGGCACGCACCGGGGCTATCATTTCAATACCCGACTGCTTCATTTCCTCTTGAAATTCAAAACCTAAATAACCTTTATCGCCGAGCAAACAGCCTTTTATTGGGCTAGTCAAGTCCCAGACCGCTTCACGCTCACTGACATTGGCGGGCGTCAATGTGAATCCCGTTACTACGCCAATTTCATCTATCATGAGATGCCCTTTAAAGCCGTAGTAAGTTTCGTTTTTGGCGGCGCAGTACCCATAATCAGCTTGTCCTTTAAAGCTGGCACTGCCTTTCGCTCTTTTGAATCCACAGATGGGCAACGGAAATCCGTCGACAATATGTACCGGCCTATCGAACGCACCCAATAACCTCGCCAGCTTTTCTTGCAGCTTTTGTTTAACAGCCCAAAGATTCGCAACCTGTTTAGCAAAATTGGCGCGTGAACCCAGTCCCGGAAACCACTCGCACCAGTGATCACGAAAGTACGTCCAAATTCCTTTATCCGTTGAAAAGCCTAAGAATTCACCCACCACTTCCATCGTGATGGCTTCCGCATCGCTCAGCTTAGGTGGGTATCCCCGGCTTCTGAATCGAGAGCTTTGCTGTAACGCCGTTAAATTATCGTCTACCCAACAAAACACCCAAATGATAAAATCTTGCTGTGACATAGCCTTTGTTCCTTTATTTCTCTCAGTTTGGCGACTTAAAGTTATAAAGGAGCGGCTATGTCATTTCAACTCACCATAAAAGTCGAGCATCGCGTTAAAGTTATGAACAGATTGAATCCTAACGGGATTACAGCTTGTCAGCGTTTTTGGTCAGGTATTTTGCTACGCCTTCCGGTGAAGCGCCCATACCTTCCTGGCCTTTCTCCCATTGTGCAGGGCAAACTTCGCCGTGCTCTTCATGGAATTGCAGAGCGTCAACCATACGCAGCATTTCATCGATGTTACGGCCCAGTGGCAGATCGTTAACGACTTGGTGACGTACAACGCCATTTTTGTCAATCAAGAAAGAACCACGCAGAGCAACACCTGCTTCTGGGTGCTCGATGCCGTAAGCTTTCATGATGTCACGTTTGATGTCAGCAACCATTGGATATTTGACTTCGCCAATGCCACCTTCGCTGATTGGAGTTTTACGCCATGCGTTGTGAACGAATTCAGAGTCGAAGGAGACACCAACGACTTCAACCCCACGTTTCTGGAATTCTTCATAGCGATGATCGAAAGCAATCAGCTCAGAAGGGCAAACGAAAGTGAAATCCATTGGCCAGAAGAAAATAACAGCAGCACGGCCATTCAGGTGTTTTTTCAGATTGAAGTTATTAACAATTTCACCGTTACCGAGAACTGCAGCAGCTGTAAAGTCAGGGGCTTGGCGGGTTACTAAAACCATAATTGACTCCTGTGATTTTAAAAGGTGTTATGTAAAAACGGGTTACAGCATAAGGAATTAGGTTATAGCAATAAAGGATAAAATACCAATTGTTATAATAGATTTTACCTATCGATAAACTGTTTTTAATTCCTTTTAGACTACATAAGATAAAACTATTTATGAAAAGTTCAAGATAGTTGCTACTCAAGTAGATGCTTATTTGTTGCCAGCGTCATCATTTCTGGGTAGAACTGACAAAATAGTGTTTCAAAATCAAGGTAATGATTTTCTATATCCTGATACGAGCCGGCCAGTGCGGATAATTTGGGGCGCCTGCGAGCCATGCTCTGCAAGACATTGGCGATGCATGACATATCGGCATAACGGATAAATAAATTTTGTGACCAGAGGTAGTTGTTCAATTCCTGAAATTTTTCAGGGGTTGAAGCAAGCTGAGGTTCTATAGTGTTGCGGGCAAGATGGACAAATTCGGGCAGGGAATAATTTTTTTCAAATTTGCTCCAATGTCGCGAGAGAAAGTGATCCCAGATGATATCAAGAGTAATGGGGGCAACGCGCCGATATTCGGGACGAAATAATTTGCGTGCTTCCAGGACAAGCGGATGCTTGTCCGTCAGGCTATCTACCCGACGGTGCATACGGATACCCGCTACAATGTCAGAACGAAATGCGCCTTCTGGAGAGCCGCGGACGAAATCTGCCATCAAATTCCCTAGTAAGGAACTTTCCGCTAAGGCAGCTAAATGAAGGTGTGCGAGAAAATTCATAGTGAGAATATATCGCAAAGAATGCAGCGTAAATAGTTAAACCCGATGCTTCTTTGTTGCACCCTTGCACTTGCAGCACTAGACTAGTCCGCCTGTTTTTTTGAATGATACAGATAAAATGCGTGTCGCTGATTTTACATTTGAACTGCCAGAAGAGCTGATTGCTCACTATCCCCAGCCACAGCGAAGTGCTTGCCGCCTGCTTTCCCTTGATGGTGAAACAGGCAAGCTGGCGCACGGTGTTTTTACTGATGTGCTGGATAAGCTGGAAGCTGGAGATTTATTGGTTTTCAATAACACCCGCGTTATTCCTGCGCGCCTGTTTGGCCGCAAAGCGACGGGGGGAAAGTTGGAAGTTTTAGTCGAAAGGATGCTGGATAATAAGCGAGTACTTGCTCATGTTCGGGCTTCCAAGGCACCGAAAGAAGGCGCTGAACTTATCCTCGGTGAAGAGGAGAGCATTAAGGCAACGATGCTGGCGCGTCATGATACGTTGTTTGAAATCCGTTTTGATGATGAGCGTGATGTGTTGACCATTTTGGAGCAGATTGGTCATATGCCTTTGCCGCCTTATATCGCTCGTCCTGATGAAGATGCGGATCGTGAATTGTACCAGACAGTTTATAGTGAACGTCCAGGAGCCGTGGCTGCACCGACTGCGGGATTACATTTTGATGAACCGCTTTTGGCTGCCTTACGTGAAAAGGGGGTTGAAATGGCCTTTGTCACCCTGCACGTTGGGGCCGGTACTTTTCAGCCTGTGCGAGTGGAATCCATTGAAGACCATGTGATGCATGCCGAATATGCGGAAGTGCCACAGGATGTTGTGGATGCAGTTCTGGCATGTAAAGCGCGTGGTAATCGGGTGATTGCTGTAGGAACAACATCGGTTCGTTCACTGGAAAGTGCCGCAAGAGCTTGTCAGGATGGGATTATTGCACCATTTTTTGATGATACCCAAATCTTTATCTATCCTGGATTTGAATATCAGGTTGTTGATGTACTGATCACCAATTTCCATCTGCCAGAATCCACACTTATCATGCTGGTTTCTGCGTTTGCCGGTTATAAGAATACGATGAATGCCTATAAAGAAGCGATAGCAGAAGAATATCGTTTTTTTAGTTATGGTGATGCAATGTTTATTAATCGCAATAAAATGGCAGCCAAAGAACGGGTATCAGAAGAGTAAATACCGCAAGAAACGGTGCTGATATAAAATTAAATGCTTTGCAATAAAAGATTTTAAAATCAAAATACTCTTCATTTCAGCTTCGTTGAGTTGAATGGCGTCTAAACATAGCATCAGACTGTTTTTCTGATGTCTGGAGGTTAAGTGAAATTTGAGTTACAAAAGACGGATGGGAATGCCCGTCGTGGTCGTTTGATTTTTGATCGTGGCGTTGTGGAAACGCCGGCATTTATGCCTGTGGGAACCTACGGCACGGTAAAAGGGATGACACCGGAAGAGGTGAAAGAAACCGGAGCGCAAATCTTGTTGGGGAATACTTTCCACCTTTGGTTGCGCCCGGGGCAGGAAATCATGAAATTGCATGGTGACCTGCATGATTTTATGCAGTGGCAAGGCCCTATTCTGACTGACTCTGGCGGTTTTCAGGTGTTCAGCCTCGGCGCCATGCGTAAAATCAAAGAAGAAGGGGTTCACTTCCGTAACCCAATTAATGGGACCCCTGTGTTTCTCAGCCCAGAGAAATCGATGGAAATCCAATATGATTTGGGTTCCGATATTGTCATGATTTTTGACGAATGTACGCCATATCCTGCGGATTGGGATTATGCCAAGCGTTCCATGGAAATGTCATTGCGCTGGGCTGCCCGCAGCCGTCAACGTTTTAATGAGCTAGGCAATAAAAATGCCTTGTTTGGTATTATTCAGGGCAGTGTGTACGAAGACTTGCGTGATGTTTCCATAAAAGGGCTGGTGGAAATCGGCTTTGATGGCTACGCTGTAGGGGGACTGGCCGTCGGTGAACCGAAAGAAGATATGCACCGTATTCTGGAGCATGTTTGCCCTCAGATCCCACAGGATAAGCCTCGCTATTTGATGGGAGTCGGCAAGCCGGAAGATTTGATTGAAGGTGTTCGCCGTGGTATCGATATGTTTGACTGCGTGATGCCAACACGTAATGCCCGCAATGGTCACCTGTTTGTGACCGAAGGAGTTATTAAAATCCGCAATGCTAAACATAAAGAGGATACATCTCCCTTGGATGAGCATTGTGATTGCTATACTTGCCGCAATTATAGCCGGGCATACCTCCATCACCTTGATCGTTGTAACGAAATTCTTGGTGCAAGGCTGAATACGATACATAATTTAAGGTATTATCAGCGTTTGATGGCTGGAATTCGTCAGGCCATTGAAGAAGGCAAGCTGGAACAGTTTGTTGAAGTATTTTATCAGCAGATCGGTAAACCCGTTCCGCCGTTAAATATATAATTTATCGTGACTAATCAGTCTCAATATGTGTAGCATATTGGGCTGGTTTTTGATCGAGCCACTGTCGATTTTCAATAGTAATGTTTTCGGCAGGCATATTTTCGATAACAATGAGGGAAATTTGATGAGTTTTTTTATTTCTGAAGCTGCGGCAGCTGCTGGCGCACCAGCACAAGCTCAGGGAAGCCCATATTCTCTGATTATCATGCTGGTTGTTTTCGGTTTGATTTTCTATTTCATGATCCTGCGTCCACAACAAAAACGCACCAAAGAACATAAAAAACTGATGGATTCCATCTCCAAAGGGGATGAAGTGCTGACTTCTGGTGGTTTGGTGGGGCGTGTCTCTAAAGTGTCTGATACCGGCTACGTGGTTATTGCCTTGAATGACACCACAGAAATAACTGTCAAACGTGACTTCGTTGCTGCCATTTTACCGAAAGGTACAATGAAGGCTATTTAATTTTCCGATTTTCCCGAAGGGAACTGCCGTGTTGAACCGTTATCCTTTGTGGAAGTATCTGATGCTGATCGCTGCGATCCTCATCGGTTTGCTTTATGCACTTCCCAACCTTTATGGTGAGGATCCGGCTGTACAAATTACTGGCGCGCGAGGTATCGCCGCCAGTGAAAAAACGCTGGACCAAGTCCGTAATGTTTTAGAAAAAGATCAAATCAAGAGCAAGTCCATTGCGTTGGAAAATGGGGTAATCCTTGCTCGTTTCAATAGCACGGATGTGCAGCTCCGTGCGCGTGAAGCCTTGGTCTCTGCACTGGGTGAACAATATGTTGTGGCATTGAACCTTGCGCCTGCAACGCCTGTCTGGTTAAGAGCCGTCGGTGCTGAGCCGATGAAACTGGGGCTTGACCTGCGTGGTGGTGTTCATTTCTTGATGGAAGTGGATATGGAAACCGCGCTGGGTAAATTGCAGGAACAGAATATTGATGGCCTGCGCTCTGAACTGCGTGATCAGGGTATCCCTTATTCGACTATCCGTAAAACGGATAATTATGGCGTCGAAGTTCGTTTCCGTGATAACGATGCACGCTCTAAAGCGGAAAGTTATCTTGAACCTCGTCACCGTGATTTGGTGTTCTCTAATGAAGCCAACAGCACGCTGAAAGTGGTGATGAGTGATGAGCGTCTGCGTGAAGCTCGTTCTTATGCAGTGCAACAGAACATCACAATCTTGCGTAATCGTGTCAACCAATTAGGTGTTGCAGAACCTCTGGTTCAACGCCAAGGTGCAGACCGCATTGTGGTTGAACTGCCTGGTATTCAGGATACTGCCCGCGCAAAAGAAATTCTTGGGGCAACCGCAACACTGGAATTCCGTCTGGTCAATACCAATGTTGACCAAAATGTTGTGCAATATGGCCGTATTCCGGCTGATTCAGAAGTGCAATATACCCGTGATGGTAATCCGGTTGTACTGTATAAGCGCGTTATCCTGACGGGTGACCATATCACCGATTCGACTTCCAGTGCTGATGAAAATGGTTATCCACAGGTGAATATTTCCCTGGATAGCGCTGGCGGCACGGCCATGTCTAATTTCACCAAAGATAATCTGCACAAGCCAATGGCAACGTTGTTTGTGGAATATAAGGACAGCGGTAAGAAAGATGCCAACGGTCGTGCGATTTTGGTTAAGCAAGAAGAAGTTATCAACATCGCCACTATTCAGTCACGCTTGGGTAACAGTTTCCGTATTACCGGCATTAGCAATCCGACAGAAGCTCGTCAGTTATCACTGTTACTGCGGGCAGGGGCGTTAATTGCGCCCATCCAGATTGTAGAAGAGCGTACGATTGGGCCAACTCTGGGCTTGCAGAATATTGAGCAGGGCCTTGAAGCGTGTTTGTGGGGGTTGATTGCTTCTGTCGTCTTTATGGTGATTTACTACCGCAAGTTTGGTTTGATTGCGAGTTCTGCGTTGTTGGCTAACCTAGTGCTGATCGTCGGTATTATGTCCCTGTTGCCGGGAGCGACTCTGACCATGCCGGGAATTGCGGGTATCGTCTTAACGCTTGCCGTCGCCGTGGATGCGAACGTATTGATCAACGAACGTATCAAAGAAGAATTGCGTAATGGCCGCACGGTACAGCAGGCAATTCACGAAGGCTATAAAGGGGCGTTCTCCAGTATCATCGATGCAAACCTGACTACGCTGATTACGGCTATTATTTTGTATGCAGTGGGTACTGGCTCTATCAAGGGCTTCGCGATCACCACCAGTATTGGTGTGGCGACTTCAATGTTCACTGCTATTGTGGGAACACGTGCAATCGTGAACTTGCTGTATGGTGGCAAGCGTATCAATAAGTTGTCAATTTAAGGAGCACGTTGTGGCACAGGATTATACTGTTGAACAATTAAACTATGGGCGTAAAGTTATCGACTTTATGCGCTGGGACAACGTTGCCTTTGGGATTTCGTTCCTGCTGTTGATCGCTTCCATCGTCATGATAAGCACTCGTGGTTTTAACTGGGGGCTTGATTTTACCGGTGGTACGGTCATTGAGGTGAAGCTGAGTCAACCTGCGGATCTGGACAAGATGCGTGCGAGCCTGAGCCAGAATGGTTTTGCTGATCCTCTTTTGCAAAATTTTGGCAGCAGCCGTGATGTTATGGTTCGTATGCCACCTGTGGCTGGTAATGCAGGGCAAGAGCTTGGCAATAAGATTATCTCGGTGATTAACCAGGATATTGATAAAGATGCCAAGGTTAAACGTGTCGAATTCGTTGGCCCCAGTGTCGGGAACGAACTGGCACAAACCGGAGCGATGGCATTACTGGTTGCACTGATCTGTATCCTGATTTATGTTGGTTTCCGCTTTGAGTGGCGTCTAGCATTAGGGGCAGTTATTGCACTGGCGCATGACGTGATTATTACATTGGGTATTCTGTCGTTGTTCCACATCGAAATTGACCTGACTATTGTTGCGTCATTGATGTCCGTTATCGGTTATTCATTGAACGACAGTATCGTAGTGTCGGATCGTATCCGTGAGAACTTCCGTAAGATACGCCGTGGTACGTCGTATGAAATCACCAATATTTCCCTGACTCAGACCCTGAGCCGTACCATCATGACTTCCGCAACCACATTGTTGGTTGTATTGATGCTGTATATTTTCGGTGGCGAAATGCTGAAGGGATTCTCACTGGTCATGTTAATCGGTGTTTCTATCGGTACAATCTCTTCTATCTATGTTGCTTCTGCCCTGGCTTTGAAATTGGGTATGAAGCGTGATCATCTGATCCAGCAGAAAGTTGAGAAAGAAGGGGCAGATCAACCCTCCATTCTTCCTTAATTATTTTGCATGATCGAGCACTGATATCGCTTAAACACCCTGTGAGTACTTACTGACAGGGTGTTTTTCGTCATCACTTCAAGGTAAACTGTTATCCCTTCGGTTAACTGTCAGGAAACGATATGCATTGCCCATTTTGCGCAGCCGTTGATACTAAAGTTATTGATTCCCGCTTGGTAGGGGATGGCTCACAAGTGCGCCGTCGCCGTCAGTGCCTGGAATGTCATGAACGCTTCACGACGTTTGAAGTTGCAGAGCTGGTAATGCCACGAGTCATTAAAAGTGATGATATTCGAGAGTCTTTCGACGAAGAAAAATTGCGTCGTGGAATGCAGAAAGCACTGGAAAAGCGTCCTGTCAGTTCTGATGATGTAGAAATGGCAATTAGTCACATTAAATCACAGGTTCGGGCTACAGGAGAGCGTGAAATTCCGTCCAAAATGATCGGAAATTTTGTCATGGATGCGCTGAAGAAACTTGATAAAGTGGCTTATATCCGTTTTGCGTCTGTTTATCGCAGTTTTGAAGATGTTCGCGAATTCGGTGAAGAGATCGCCAGATTACAAGACTAAACGCTGTTACTCTTACTAAAAACCAGAACACTGATTAAACGCTATGACACTTGATGAAATATATATGTCCAGAGCGCTGGAACTGGCGTATCAAGGACGTTTTACAACATCCCCAAATCCGAATGTAGGTTGCGTCATCGTTAAGGATGAGCAGATAATCGGGGAAGGTTTTCATTTACGGGCGGGCGAACCTCACGCAGAAGTTCACGCTCTGAGTATGGCCGGTGAAAAAGCGAAAGGCGCTACGGCTTATGTTACCCTTGAACCATGCAGCCATCACGGTAAAACCCCCCCTTGTGCTGATGCTTTAATTGCCGCAGGTTTAAGCCGTGTTGTGGTAGCGATGCAAGATCCCAATCCTCAAGTTGCTGGGCGTGGTTTGTATAAATTGCAGCAGGCCGGAATTGCAGTTGAACATGGTTTAATGATGGAACAGGCGGAAACCTTGAATAAGGGGTTTCTTAAACGTATGCGTACAGGATTCCCGTACCTGCAATTGAAACTGGGCGCATCATTGGATGGTCGAACTGCGTTGGCATCAGGGGAAAGCAAGTGGATTACCTCACCGGAAGCCCGCCAGGATGTACAGAAACTACGGGCGCAGTGCAGTGCTATTTTGAGTTCTAGCGCAACGGTACTGGCAGATGATCCTTCCCTGACTGTCCGTTGGAATGAACTGGATGCTGAAACCCAAGCGGTTTATCCGCAAGAATGGCTTCGCCAACCAATCCGTATCATTACAGATAGCCAAAATCGTGTAACTCCACAGCATCAAGTTGTCCAGCAACCAGGGGAATGTTGGTTAGCTCGTACTAAGCAAGATCAGCAAAAATGGCCTGATAATACCGAACAGATTTTATTGCCAGAACATGGTGTTGGTGTTGATTTAGTGTTGCTGATGATGCAACTTGGAAAGCGTCAGGTAAATTCTGTGTGGGTGGAATGTGGCTCCGCTTTGGCTGGGGCTTTATTGTCGTTAGGGTTGGTCGATGAATTGATTCTGTATATCGCGCCTAAGATATTGGGAAATAGTGCCCGTGGATTGTTCGATATCCCTGAATTGCAAAAATTATCGGATGCTCCTGAATTTACTCTGTTTGATGTTCAACAGATTGGTCCTGATGTGCGTCTCCGCTTACGGCCGTGTTAAGTGTTTTGATTTTGGGATAGCCCTAAATCAAAAATAATGTGATAAGATCCGCGCCCCTGCGGATATGAATAAAGTATAAGGAAGGCTATGAACGTAATCAAAGGTGTTGTTGCAGCTCCTGAAGCCCGCATTGCCATTGCAGTTGCCCGCTTTAACAACTTCATTAATGACAGCCTGCTGGAAGGGGCCGTTGATGCGTTAGAACGCATCGGCCAGGTTTCTTCAGACAATATCACCGTAGTATGGGTACCGGGTGCTTATGAACTGCCATTGACGGTCAAGGCGTTGGCTGAGTCCCAAAAATATGATGCGGTTATCGCTTTAGGTACTGTTATCCGTGGTGGAACCGCCCATTTCGAATATGTTGCCGGCGAATGTAGTTCAGGTTTGTCCAGCGTGGCAATGTCCAGCAACATTCCTGTTACATTGGGTGTTTTGACAACAGAAAATATTGAACAGGCGATTGAACGCGCTGGGACTAAAGCGGGCAACAAAGGTGCGGAAGCTGCCTTGACCGCGTTGGAAATGATCAATGTAATCAAAGCCATTAAAGGCTGAATTTTTTAGTTTTAATTAAGGGGAATTTTGTGAAACCTGCTGCTCGTCGTCGTGCTCGTGAGTGTGCTGTTCAGGCAATTTATTCATGGCAATTATCCAAAAACAGCATTGCTGATGTTGAATTGCAGTTTCTGTCAGAGCAGGACGTAACCGGTGTTGATATCACCTATTTTCGTGAATTGCTGTCCGGGGTAGCAGTCAATGCTACAAAATTGGATGCCTTGATGGCGCCTTATCTTTCCCGCCAGCTCGAAGAGTTAGGTCAGGTAGAAAAAGCCATCTTGCGCGTTGCGATGTTTGAACTAAGCTTTCGTGATGATGTCCCCTACAAAGTGGCTATTAATGAAGGTATCGAACTGGCAAAAACGTTTGGTGCTGAAGATAGCCATAAATTCGTCAATGGGGTGTTGGATAAAGCTGGCCCGGCAGCACGTAAGAAAAAGTGATTGCTTGCCAGGAGTTCCCCATTATAACTCAATGATTTTACACATGAGGCCGGAAATCCGGCCTCATGTGCTCATCGTTGGTCACTTTTTGGAATTCTATTATGGCATGTGGTGAATTTGACCTCATTGCACGTTACTTCAATCGCCCTCTCAGCCGCCGACGTGATGTAAACCTAGGGATTGGTGATGATTGTGCACTGATGACCGTTGCGGATAAGCAAGAATTAGCGGTAACAACGGATACGTTGGTGGCCGGTGTTCATTTCCTTCCTGATATCTCACCGGAAGATTTGGCTTATAAAGCACTGGCTGTCAATATCAGTGACTTGGCTGCCGTTGGGGCAGATCCTGCCTGGGCATCGTTGGCGTTAACGTTGCCTGACGTCAATGAGGATTGGTTAAAACGATTTAGTGATAGCCTGTTTGAACAACTGAACTATTACGGTATGCAGTTGATTGGTGGAGATACAACAAAAGGCCCCATGAGTTTGACGTTAACCGTACATGGACTGGTGCCGGCTGGCAGGGCGTTGCGTCGTGCTGGTGCGAAGAACGGTGATTGGATTTATGTCACCGGAACACTGGGTGATAGTGCCGCAGGGCTTGCCTTGTTGCAAGAGCATCTGACCGTGGAGGATCCTGCTATCCACCATTGGCTGGTTAAGCGTCATCTCCGTCCACAACCACGCGTTTTACAAGGACAGGCGCTGCGTGATCTGGCTTCTTCCGCGATTGATCTGTCGGATGGGTTGATTTCTGATCTCAACCATATTTTGACGGCCAGCCAATGCGGTGCGCGTATTAATCTGGATGCACTGCCGTATTCGGAAGCGATGCAGCAATATATTCCCGCTGAGCAGGCGTTGAAATGGGCGCTGAGTGGTGGGGAAGATTATGAGTTGTGTTTCACAGTACCTGAGCTTAACCGTGGTGCGTTAAATATGGCATTGGCCCATTCAGGGGCAAGTTTCTGCTGTATTGGGCAAATCAGGCCTGAATCAGAAGGTATCCGCTATTTTAACAATAACAAAGAAATTGAGCTGGATTTGAACGGTTTTGACCACTTTAAAACGGATGAAAAATCGGTAGTACCTTGTCCGGCTGCACACCAAGAAGAAAATGATCAAACAGAGGGAACGCATGGATGACGCAAAACGCCACTTAAAAATGAGGAATCCATGGCATCTATTGGCTACGGGATTCGGTAGTGGTTTATCGCCGATTATTCCGGGCACAATGGGTTCAGTGGCGGCGATCCCTTTCTGGTTACTGTTGGCGCAGCTACCGGCATGGGGAATCTGGTTGGTTATTGTGTTGGGAACCATCATTGGCTGTGTGATTTGCCAGAAAGCTGCCGATGCCATGAATGTGGAAGATCCTGGTTGTGTCGTTTGGGATGAATTCATCGGAATGTGGATTACACTGATGGCGATCCCTGTACTCAACTGGCAATGGATTTTGGTTGGCTTTGTGGTATTTCGTATTTTTGATATGTGGAAACCGTGGCCGATCCGCTGGTTTGACCGCTATGTAAAAGGTGGTATTGGCATCATGCTGGATGACATTATCGCGGCAATTTTTGCGGTTGTTGTCATTTGGTTACTGAATTTCTACCAACTGTTACCTTTCTAAATTAAATAGCCACTGAATACCAGTGGCTATTTTTTCAGCTTGTTGTTCCGCCATCGATGGTAATCTTGGATGAAAAACATTTATTGGATGAAAAGGGAATTGGAGACCAAAAGGGATAAAACCGATATCCATGATACCGTACGGGCATTAAATATCGGTATTAACGTGGGTTACTACAACATTTGAGATTCAAATAAAAAGCCTGCTTTCAGGACGTAAAAATCTTTCTGGCACATAGATATCGAAATTATTAAAGCGACAATATTCTTCCAATTGTTGAGCAGAGCTAACACCAGCCTTTTTATATATTTGAGCTGTATAGTTTTCGACAGTACGATAAGAAATATTTAATATTCTACCAATTTGCTTACTGGTATATTTGTGCAAGGAGAGAAAAATGACGTCCCATTCTCGTTGGGTAAATAGTTGAGTTGGTGGTTGAAACATAATGGAAGCAGGGAGTTTACCATAGTATAAGCGAGTCAATGAATAATCCTGAGCTTTCCATAGGTGATATATAATTCCGATACATTCCCCATTTTCATGATAAAGTGGTGATTTTTCACAAAAATAAGAGGATAATGTTTTGGTATTTCCCCAAATATGCGTTTCGAGAGAAATATATGATTTTTCATCTTGCATGACTTTTTGGTCATGATGAACATATGCTTTTGCAAACTCGGCACCATCCCAGGGAAGTTCGTCATCGTAAAGCCCTTCAAAATCAAAAGAATCAGAAAATCCCTTAATGGAACTCAACGCTTTGTTACCGTAGATAAAGCATGAGTTTTTATCTTTTATTCCCCAAGGATCGTGACTTATTGCTAGCGTGTTAATTATTTGAGGTGAAATGATAGGTTTATTACTCATGTTATTATTCCTTTTTTATATTTTGGGTATATAGAATAAGATTATTTTTCTATTACCAATCGTGGCAACTCTTTCAAAGAGATACTGGTAAATTAAATTAATTTCTAGGTGATATTATTTTGTTTTTTCATGTTATTAACTATTAACTATTAACTTATTATTTTGATTGATTATGGTTGAAATAAGTTGACCACATGATATGGTACAACAATTAGCCTGCCAAAGATTGGGTGTTTATTAATTTTAATATATTAATTACTTACATGAAAAATAGTATTTTATAAGGTTAAGGTTCAATGTATGTTACGTTACAATTGAAGAAAATGGATAGCATTATAAAGCCTTCACCATTAATTAACGCAATATTAACATTTTAATGTTATCTAATTGAGGATAAGTGCTTAGTACTATTTATTTGCCCTAAGGTAAAAGATGTTCATTAAAGTATTTCATACGCTTCCAACATTCCAAAAAATAACTAAACTATTTGAGAGTGTTATCGGTTATAAAAATCTATACGAATATCTTTTGTTTTATTATTAGTATTTTTCACGAGCGCCATCTCCAGGGAACAACCTGTAATAATATAAAAATAAACCTTAAATAGGATATATACCAATCTAACTTCAAGATGCTTGTGATTTTTCCCCGCAAAGCGGGGAGAAATCAGGTTTCATATCGTGTTGTAAATTGCAACTTGAAATTTAATGCGTATAAACATAGTGCTTTTAATAACTAAAATAAGGGAAAAGAAGGATATGTATTTTAGTAAATAGCTAGGGTTAATTACCTGAAACTTTTCTGGTGAAAAGTTTCAGGTACGATTATAGAATTAAAACAGGAACAATTTCTCGGTTACCTTTTTATTTTTATGTATTAACCTTATGTTCTTAACTGAACCAAACCATTAATCGCTTTTTCGAGGTATTGACGAGGGCAACCTAAATTTATTCGGATAAATCCTTTTCCTCTATCACCAAAACTGTATCCCATCGAAACGGCAATTTGGGCTTTTTGTATTAATAGCTGTTGCAAGGTATTATCATCTAAACCTAAATCGCGACAATCCAGCCAGGCCAGATATGTGCCTTCCGCTTTGATCATGCGACACCAGGGGACAGAAGACGCCAAAGCCTGTTCGAACCAGCTACGATTTTCAGCCAGATAATCTTGTAGTTTATCAAGCCACCTATCTCCATGCTGGTAGGCTGCTGTCGCTGCAGTCATAGATAATGAATTAAATATATCTAACCCGTGAGCGTTTAACCGATCATTAAAATCTTGCCGGAGAGTGGGATCTGGGATAAGGAAATTTGATATACGCAGCGATGCAAGCCCAAACGTCTTACTGGCTGAGGTCGCCGCAATCACGTGGCTATGCCATTCACTCCCAAGATGCAATATTGAGGTGAATTTTCCCCAAGGCAAAATTAAATCAGCCCAAATTTCATCGGAAATTATCGTCGTACCGTATCTTTTGCAGAGTACCAATAGCTGGAGCAATTCGTCACGATCCCAACAGCGGCCAGTGGGATTGTGCGGGTTGCATAGCAACAGCAAAGGTGGTTTGTGCTGCTCCAATATGTGTTCTAGATGAGCATAGTCAATTTTATAGCCTTTGGGATCTTCGAGAAGTGGGTTTTCAATAACTGCCCTGCCGTTCATAGTAATAATTTTGGCAAACGAAGAATAATAAGGCCCCTGTATAATGACCCCTTCACCTGGTTTACTCAGCATTTGTATCAGTAAAGCTAATCCAGGTATGACACCTTCTATTGAGGTGAACCAATCCCTGTGTAAAGTTAGTTTATGACGCCTTGAAAACCAGTCTATTGCTGCTTGATAGTAGAGATCGTCGCGCTCACTGTAACCGAAAATACCATGATCAATTCGGCAGGATAGGGCTTGCAGGACTTCTTTGGGACATTGAAAATCGAAGTCAGAAACCCACATAGGTAGCAGATCAGTTTTATTTAAATGTAGGTAACGATCTAAAAAATCCCACTTAACAGAACCTGTATTATGGCGATCGATTATCTGGTTGAAATCAGGTGATTCCACGTTAAATTTCCTTTTTCTTTAGGGCATTTTCCGATGGTTTTTTTGCAATACCGAAACCAGTAAAGCCATAAATGAGAGCCAAAAAGACGGCTGCATAACATTGGATTGCCCAAGGCAGTAGATCAAGCGTACTGACACCTAATGTCGTCGCCATGTAAATGCCCGCAGACGTCCAAGGGATCAGGGGTTCGATGACTGTACAGCCATCTTCTATGGTGCGTGATAGATTTTTGTTATCTAGTCCCATCCGGCAATAAGCTCCCTTAAATAGCTCTGCCGGGATGAGAAGGGCCAGCTTGCCATCACAGGTTGCGCCAGTGAGTAGAATGGTTGTGGATAGGGTTGCAGCGATGAGTTGCCCGGTTGTGCGAACAGCTTGCAGAAGCCGATTAATAATAACGGTTAAAGCGCCAGTGAGCGTTAACGCACCGGCAAACGCGAATGCACAGAATACAAGCAGTATAGTACCCATCATTGAGAACATACCACCGCGATTGAGTAGGCGAGGGACATCGCTAACGATCCCGGTGATATTGTGTCCTTGATCAGAGAACATGGAGAGGTTGAAACCATCAATTAAGGCATTAAGGCCTTGTTTAAGCGTGAACCCCTGAAGACCTATGCCGATGGCAATAGCCAATACACAAGCCGCTAACATGGTTGGTATCACTGGGCGTTTTGTTATTGCTCCCCACAACACCAGTATTGGAGGTAAGATCAACAATAAATTGAAGTGATACAGATTTTCAAGAGAGTACAGGATTTCTGTAATTTTTTCGGGGGTTGCTACGTTATCCGTTAAGCTTGTATGACCCGCAATAAAATAAACAATGGTGGCCAAAATGAAGCTTGGGATAGTGGTGTACATTAAGTGTTGAATATGACTGTAAAGATCAGTGTCGGCAACGATTGCAGCAAAATTAGTTGAGTCAGATAACGGCGAAATTTTATCACCGAAATATGCCCCTGAGACAACCGCGCCCGCTGCCGCCGCTAAAGACACATCAAGGCCAGCAGCGACTCCCATTAGGGCAACGCCGACTGTTCCGGCTGATCCCCATGATGTGCCAGTACAAACTGAAATTAAGCTTGTGATAAAGAAGGCGGCAATGAGTATGTATTGAGGACTAATCAGTTTTAAGCCCCAGTAAACCATATAAGGTATGGTTCCACTGAACATCCAGGTGCCAATTAAGCCTCCAACGCAAACTAGTATCATAATCACTGGCATTGCTTTGGCTAGCTTTGCCACAATGGCATCAATGATGTCATTCCAGCGATAGCCTTGCCAATATGCCAAGGTTGCTGCTATTGCCGCTGAAAAGAGCAATAAGGCTTCGATGCGCAGACTGAGTTGACCATAGCCAATAATTAGCAGAAGGAGCATTGCTGCAATTGGCAGTATCGCGAGTCCTAGGTTTAGTTTTTTCTTATCATCCATATAAAAATTCCAGCTTTATGTAGCTTATTGAGATAAAAAGTCATTTAATTGAAAATACGGAATCTCTTATGACCAGTTCCGCTGAGAACATATTCATTTGTGGAGGTAGTTCTTTTTTGGCGCTGAGTTGTAATGCGAGGTTCGCTGCCCGTTGAGCCATTTGTTCGATTGGGTTGCGTACAGTCGTTAAGGTAGGGTAGAGATACCGGGCTGTAACGACATCATCAAATCCAACGATTGATAGTTGTTCAGGTAAGTTGATTTTCCGCCGATGCAGGTATTTCATCATACCGGCAGCCATAACATCATTGAATGTCACTACCGCAGTAAAGTTGATGCCACTGCTTAAGAGTTTTTCTGCTGCTTGTTCCCCACCTTCTTCATTAAATGGAACGCTAATAATCCAATTGCTAGGTACTGTGATACCCGCATTAGTCATTGCGGCATAGTATCCTTCTAAGCGGAGCTTTCTATCATCGATAGGTAAATTTGCCGTTACACAAGCAATTTTGCGATGGCCATTTTGGAGAAGATAGTTGGTTGCAGTTTGGGAAGCGCTGATATTATCTAACCAAATGCATCGGTTAGCGATGGCCGGGATATATCGATTGATAATCACTAATCCTGGAGTATGGGCTGCGTAACGTAATACATCTGCATCACTCATTCTGCTGATATGGGCAACGATTGCTTCACATCCTTGGTTGATTAAAAAGTTCAATGCAGATTTTTCGAGTTCAGCTTGATGCCCGCCACTACAAACCATGAGTTTGGCTTCTTTTTTTCGCGTAATTTTTTCAACTCCACGAGCCAAAAGGGAGAAAAAAGGATCAGCCAAATTACCCGTCAGTAAGCCCAGCATATTCCCACATCTTTTTGCCAATGCAAGCGCGGCAGAGTTACGACGGTAGTCGAATTCACGCATCGCTTTTTCTACCCGTTCACGGGTACCCGGCTCGACGTAAGCTGTATCATTAATAACACGGCTAACCGTGGCTACAGACACGCCAGCTCGATGTGCTACATCTCTCATAGTGGCCATGTTATTTCCTCGGCAATTATGTGAGATAAGTATGAAGTGGGATCATATCCCCATTTATTTAAGCTTGTATGAAGGCTTAAATCACCTTTTTGATTAAGCGACAGAGGGTTTAGCACGCAGATATCCCCCTTAATATAGCAAAGCATGGTCTATGGATTTTAAATAGTTGGGTGGAATATAGAGATCATAATTATTTTTTTCACAAAGAGTTTTCAATTCAATAACTGAACTAATTGAGAATTTTTCATAGATAACATTAAAATACCTTTCCAAGGTACGATATGAGATTTTCAGCTCATTAGCAATGTCTTTATTACTAACGCCACGGCAAAACAAAAAAATGATCAACCATTCCTTCTCTGTCAATATATTGTTAGGCGGGTTAAGGTTAATAGATGTGGAAATATCATTTTTGATATAATAATGTACGGAAAAATGATTCATTTCTTTGGCATGGCCAATTATTCCGATGCACTGATTATTTTCATCCATTAATGGGTATTTTTCACAGAAATAGGGTTTGAGTTGTTGATCACTCTGTTGAAAATAAGCTCCAATAGATGATACTCGTTGCATCGATTGTAAAACCTTACGATCATGTTCTTCAAACAGATGAACAAGATGATTAAATGGTGTCTGTAACTCTTTTTCCGTATATCCTGTAACATCAAACTGTTCAGGTAAGTTATTTAACGTCATAAACGTTTTATTTGCATATATAAAACGGAGTTTATGATCTTTTACAAACCAAGATTCATGACTTTTATCCCACATATTTGTTAATTGAGGAGTGATTTGACTCATATATAACCTTCAATAATGATATTTTCTTTATTTTTCAAATTACTGCTTGGTTAGCTCCACTCACCCCTCAAGCATGTCCCTAATCACAATTTCCCTAATCACAATTTCCCTAATCACAATTTCCCTAATCACAATTTCCCTAATCACAATTTCCCTAATCACATAGCATAGTAGAGGCTGTTGATGCTTTAAGGTTACAATTCATTCTAGTAATCTGTGTGCTTTTGAATTGATCGTTATGGAAAATGTAACGAATTTATTTCAAATGGAATGTGAGAAGAGCTTGCTATTCATGTAACCGGTTTCATGGAGTGTAAAAATGTGACTTTCGTTGTTTTTTTGCCTTATTTATCACTGGAAAAAATCAGCACCGTAGAATTACATTACCAATCAGTGCTGATTATTTAATTTGCAATAATTACACTTTGCTTGTAGTAAAACGCCGTACCCACAACAAGATCAGTACTAATATTGTCAGTGGAAAGCCGTGGAATATCAGAATGACAATGGAAGGTGGTAGCCAAACATAAAACGGGGCAACCAGCAACATTCCTATCCCAAAGCCCGTCATCTGTAACAGCGTCAGTAAACTGAAAATTGGCAGACGTAAGTTTTCCGGTTCACTTTGTGCCCGTGATATTAGGCTCACTTCCGCGATCCCATCCCCTATTCCTGCCCAGATGGCGAATAGCAGTAGCCAGAATACGCTGTTTTGTTGGAAAGTGAGGATAAACCCAGTCGACATCAGAGCGACACCGATAAAGAATAGTTTCTCCATCCTCAACAGGTTGCGGCTACGTAGCAGGTAACTCGCCAATCGCGCGCCTGCGAATTTTCCTATCGCCCATGTTGCCAGTAATAATCCCATTGTGGTACTGGCGTTATTGGGGGTAAGGAGTTTCGAAATGATGGGAAAACCAACGTTATGGGCAGCACTACCCAATGTATCTGCCAGACTGAGAAATAGCATACCTGCCAGCATGGGCGTACCGCGCAACCCGTGGCGCAATTCACGCCACTCGTTACCCAGTTCTCTCGATATTTTAAGCTCTGGCAAGGAGAGAAAACGAAGGGGCATAATCAGGATCGCAGCCAGTAGATAAGTCATGATATTGACGGTAAATACTATTTCATAACCACTGCTTGCGACCAAAAGTCCCGATACAAGGCTGCCAAATACGGCTCCCGTGGCGGCGACAGAGGTAAGCCAGGAATTAGTCGATATACGTTGGGAGGTATGAACCCAATATGGCAGTTGACTGTTTAGCCCGATAGCAAACATTGAATTGCCTAAGCCAATGCCGAAGGCGATCACGGGTAAAATCAGTAGCTGCTGTGATGTGGGGAGCAGCAATAACAGGGAGAGTACAATGACACGTACCAGATCAAAAAAGACCAGCGGCCATCGGCCTGTAAATCGTCTGAAAAAAGGGGTTCCGATCAAGCTGGCAATGATACCGCCAGCAACACGACAGGCAAGAAAAATACTGACGTGCATGACGCTATTACTGAGCAGATAAACATAAGTGGAGAGTGCTACCATATTCAGGAATGCACCAAAATCGGAAACGAATCGAGCACTAACGATTAATAAGGCATTAAGGCTAGACCAACGCAAAACCAAACTATTTTCCTGGCTTGGCATGATTATTCGCTCACTTATTATTTAGGGAATTGTCGGAAAGTTACCAGCAATAGATCCCGAAATTCTGTGTTTGTATGAGATACTTGTCGAATACCGCTTGCTCGATGATAAAGTCGTTTATCATTTATTGCGAGTGTTTCAAGAAAATGTTCCAGTGCGGGGTGTAGCAAGGGCGGCGCTTTATTGAGGAAAAATACTAAAATGGGCGAAGCAAGATTAAATTTTTTATAGGAAGTAAAATGGATGAATATTTAATAAAAACACTCATCCATTTTTTATTAGCAATTATTCAGCCAGATATTTCTCGATGTTATTTTGGATACCTGTCGCATCCAACCCTAAATCAGTATGAAGCTCTTGTTGTGTTCCTTGTGGTATAAAGTTATCGGGTAAACCCAGATTTAATACAGGAACTGACAATTTTTTCTGCATCACTAATTCGTTAACCCCACTGCCTGCACCACCCATGATGGCATTTTCTTCTAAAGTCACCAGCAACTCGTGGCTGGCTGCCATTTCCAGCACCAGCGCTTTATCCAGTGGTTTGACAAAACGCATATCCACAACAGTTGCATTCAGGTTTTCAGCCGCTTGCAGCGCATAGTCTAATAATGTGCCAAAGTTAAGGATCGCAACGCGCTCTCCTTGACGACGGATTATGCCCTTGCCGATTGGCAATGTTTCCAAAGGTTGGAGTTCAGCACCTGTCCCTGTACCGCGAGGATAACGAACAGCAACAGGGCCTGCTTGATAATGATAGCCGGTATGTAGCATCTGGCGGCATTCGTTTTCATCGCTGGGTGCCATAATTACCATATTCGGGATGCAGCGCAGGAAAGAAAGATCAAAAGCACCTTGATGGGTTTGACCATCTGCACCGACAATGCCGCCACGGTCGATAGCAAACAAGACTGGTAAGTTTTGGATGGCGACATCGTGGATCACCTGATCATAAGCGCGTTGCAGAAAGGTCGAATAAATGGCAACGATAGGTTTGTAGCCGCCAATAGCTAGACCTGCGGCAAAAGTGACCGAATGTTGCTCGGCAATCGCGACATCAAAATATTGTTCAGGATATTCGCGGGAAAAGCGCACCATACCGGAACCTTCCCGCATGGCTGGAGTGATCGCCATCAGTTTTTTATCATATGCGGCTTCTTCGCACAGCCAATCACCGAAGATCTTGGAAAATGTCGGGCGAGTATCAGCACTTTTCGGCAAAGAACCCGTTGAAGGATCGAATTTGGGGACAGCATGCCAGCTGATTGGATCTTTTTCCGCTGGTGCATAACCACGACCTTTTTTAGTCATAATATGCAGGAATTGTGGCCCTTTCAGTTCGCGCATGTTTTTCAACGTTTGGGTTAGCGCCAGTACGTCATGACCATCAACAGGCCCGATATAGTTGAACCCAAGTTCTTCAAACAGCGTTCCGGGAACCACCATGCCTTTCAGATGTTCTTCCGTTTTTTTCAACAACTCTTTGATAGGCGGCAGGTTGGAAAAAACTTTTTTGCCGCCTTCACGCAGAGTTGTATACAGTTTGCCTGACAGAATCTGTGCCAGATGGTTATTCAATGCTCCCACATTTTCAGAGATAGACATTTCATTGTCATTGAGAATAACCAGCATGTCGGGATCGATATCGCCGGCATGGTTCATAGCTTCAAAAGCCATGCCCGCAGTAATGGCACCATCCCCAATGACGCATACCGTTTTGCGGCCTTGACCTTCGTGTTCGGCAGCAATAGCCATACCTAAGCCAGCGCTGATTGATGTGGATGAGTGGCCGACGCATAAAGTGTCGTACTCACTTTCTTCTCGCCAGGGGAAGGGGTGAAGGCCATTTTTTTGCCGAATGGTATTAATGCGATCACGACGTCCAGTTAAAATTTTGTGTGGGTAGGCCTGATGACCAACATCCCAGACTAAATTGTCAAAAGGGGTTTTATAAACATAGTGAAGTGCGACGGTTAATTCGATAGCGCCAAGGCCGGAAGCAAAGTGACCACTGGAGCGGCTGACACTGTTCAGCAAAAATTGACGCAGTTCATCGCATAACTTTGGCAAGGTTTCTTTGGGTAGCAGGCGAAGCTCTTCTGGAGTTTCAGCCAATGCCAATGTTGGATATTTCGCTATATCAATGCTCATGCTATGCCTGTGTAAAATGCTATATCCGTTAGAAGTTGAATATTACGAACCCTGTTATTATCAGTGTGTAATTTC
Source organism: Xenorhabdus sp. TH1 (assembly GCF_037260955.1). Classification (NCBI taxonomy): domain Bacteria; kingdom Pseudomonadati; phylum Pseudomonadota; class Gammaproteobacteria; order Enterobacterales; family Morganellaceae; genus Xenorhabdus; species Xenorhabdus sp. TH1. The sequence goes on along the minus strand of NZ_CP147734.1, from coordinate 3,045,865 downwards.
TGGGTTCACCCCGTAAGGCGCTTTATCGGTTTTTTTAGCTGTTTCTCTCAATGATAAAACCAGCCAATTTCTTCAAGGTTGCGGTGTTATATGACCGTTTTTCCAGCTCTGTAAGGGCGGCGAGCGCTTCTTCATACAGATCTCTGGCTTTTTGTTGGGCTTGCTCTAAACCCAATAATGCAGGGTAAGTATTTTTACCGAGTTGCTGATCATTGCCCTGACGCTTACCAATAACTTCAGTATTGCCAATGACATCCAAAATATCGTCATGTACCTGAAATGCCAGGCCGATGGCTTGGGCATATTGCTCCAGCAAAGGCAGCACTTCGCGGCCACGTTGTCCCGCACTATAAGCGCCCAATCGGACGGCTGAACGTATTAATGCGCCTGTTTTATGTTGGTGGATCTGTTCTAGTGAAGCAAGATCGATCTGCTTACCTTCAGCTTCCAAATCCAGTGATTGTCCACCACACATACCGGCAAAGCCACTGGCGCTTGCCAGTTCAGCGATCATAGCAAGGCGATCGGATAAGGTCACATGGGGCATATCCTGTTTTGCCAGGATCTCAAAAGCCAGTGATTGTAAGGCATCACCGGCTAAAATAGCCTGACTTTCACCAAATTTGATATGACAGGTAGGCTGCCCACGACGTAAATCGTCGTTATCCATTGCGGGTAAATCATCGTGGATCAATGAATAGGCGTGAATGCACTCTATCGCGATGGCTGCGGCATCAAGACTTGTTTTAGGGAGGCCAAATATTTCTCCCACGCTGTAAACTAAAAATGGACGTAGCCGTTTTCCACCCAGTACAGCACCATATTGCATTGCTGTACCTAATGGACTGTTTAAAAAGGGCAATGAAGAAAATATTGCCATCAGTTTGGCATTAATGTGTTGCTGACAAGCACTCAGCCTTTCTTCAAAAGATTGCTCTTCAAAAAGAGCCTTATATTGTTCAGACATAAATTTACTCAGCGTCGGACGAAAATTCATCAAGAGGCGATTGTGCATCATGGTTTAGTAAAATTTGCACTCGTTGCTCCGCCTGTTGAAGCGTTTTCTGTCCTTGTCTTGCAAGTTGAATACCACGTTCAAATTCATTCAACGCATCTTCTAATGGGAGTTCCCCGGATTCCAGCCGAATAACAATTTCCTCTAACTCTTTAAGAGCGGTTTCGAATGCTGGCATTTGTTCGGTTGCTGATGTTTGATTTGCTTTAGGCATAATGACTTAACATATGGTTATTTAATGAATTACAGCAAAGCAAGTTTGTGACAGAATTGCTGAGTACCCTACTACACCAAGAAAAATAAATCATGTGTTACCACTATTTTTTTATAGTCGGTTTTTGCAGTCGATTTTTTACAGGTGATAAGCCAGATGGTGTTATACTCTGCGCCCTATCCAACTGAACACTTAAGAACAATCATTGATGTTGTTGATGAGAGTTCAATATTGAATAACTACTATATCTTATTATGAAGTTTATCATTAAATTATTCCCAGAAATTACGATTAAGAGCCAGACCGTCCGGTTGCGCTTTATTAAAATTCTTGCCAGCAATATCCGCAATGTGTTGAAGACCTTTGGAGAAGGCATTGCTGTGGTTCGCCATTGGGATAATATCGAAGTTCGGGTTAAGGATGATAACCTCGGTGCGGAAATTTGTGACGCGCTGACACGTATTCCAGGTATTCACCATATCCTGCAAGTAGAAGAGCGGGATTTTCGTGATCTACATCATATCTTTGAACAAACCTACGAAACTTACGGCCATTTATTGCAGGGTAAAACATTTTGTGTTCGCGTAAAGCGCCGTGGTAAACACAGTTTTACATCCAATGAAGTTGAACGCTATGTCGGTGGCGGCTTGAACCAGCATATTGAATCAGCCAAGGTGAAACTGACCAAGCCTGATGTCACTGTGAGTCTGGAAATTGATCAGGATAAGCTGATTCTGGTTAAAGCCCGTCATGAAGGGATTGGCGGCTTTCCTATCGGTACGCAGGAAGATGTCCTGTCATTAATTTCCGGTGGATTTGATTCCGGTGTTTCCAGCTATATGTTGATGCGTCGTGGCTGCCGTGTGCACTACTGTTTCTTTAATCTCGGTGGCGCAGCCCATGAAATTGGCGTAAAGCAGGTTGCCCATTATTTGTGGAACCGATTTGGCAGCTCGCATAAAGTCCGTTTCGTTGCTGTCAATTTTGAACCTGTCGTTGCTGAAATTCTGGAAAAAGTCGATGACGGGCAGATGGGGGTTGTGCTGAAAAGAATGATGGTCAGAGCGGCTTCTAAAGTTGCGGAACGCTATGGTGTACAGGCGATTGTAACCGGAGAGGCTCTGGGGCAGGTGTCTAGCCAGACTTTGACTAACTTAAGGTTGATTGACAATGTTTCAGATACGTTGATCCTCCGTCCCCTGATTTCCCATGATAAAGAACACATTATTAAGCTGGCTCGTGAGATTGGCACCGAAGATTTTGCCCGCACGATGCCGGAATTTTGTGGGGTTATCTCAAAAAGCCCAACAGTGAAAGCTGTTAAAGCCAAAATTGAAGCAGAGGAAAACAATTTTGACTTTGAGATCTTAGAACGTGTGGTTAGTGAAGCCCAAAATCTGGATATCCGCCAAATTGCAGAACAATCCAGTGAGCAAGTGGTGGAAGTGGAAATGGTATCTGCATTTTCCCTTAATGATGTGTTATTGGATATCCGTTCTCCCGATGAGCAGGATAACCGTCCGTTAAATATAGAGGGTATTGAAATTCAGTCATTGCCTTTCTATAAACTGGGCACCCAGTTTGGGGATCTGCCGAAAGAAAAAACTTATCTGCTTTATTGTGAGCGTGGTGTGATGAGCCGTTTACAGGCGCTTTATCTGCGTGAACAAGGTTTCGGCAATGTGAAGGTGTATCGGCCTTAATTTATTGTGAAAGCACAAGGCTGCTTATGGAATTGATTCCGATAGGCAGCCTATGTTGTATCTTCTTCCCCCTTTATAGGATGGGGTAATTACTGGATGTTTTGGTAATTATTAATGCCGGGGGGTAAGATAAGTTGTGCAGCAACTTCTGCGGCTTTTTCTTTTCCTTTCAACAATTCAATCAGTTTCAAGGCGAAGTCAAAAGCAGTAGCAGGCCCTTGGCTGGTCAGTAAATTAACCCTTTCGTCAAAATAAACCCGTTTATTAATCCATTTTTCTGGTGCAATCTTATCCTGCATACTGGGATAGCCAGTCATATTTCCGACAGGGAAAAGTTGATGATATTCCAATACGATCGCTGGGGACGCACAGATTGCTGCAATGATTTTGCCCTGACTTTGGGCGGTTCGAATTTTTTCCACTACGAGTAAGCTGTCACGAAAACATTCTGCACCTTTTATGCCTCCCGGCAGAATGATGGCGTCAAAATCTTCATCAACGACATTAACTAAGGGAACATCAGCAAGGATTTTGACGCCACGTGAGCAGGTTAAAGTGAGGGAACCATCGGATTCCGTACTGGCTACAGTAACCTTAACTCTCGCCCGAACAAGTAAATCAATTGTCGTGACAGCCTCGATTTCTTCACTACCGTGGGCGAGACAAATAAGGGCTGAGGCGCTCATATTCTTCCTCCTTGCGTTTAATATAATGATAAACAGCCGTATTTTCTTTGATTGGTAAGCCGTGAATGCGAGCTCTACGCATTAAAAAACCAGTGATGTAATCTATTTCTGTATGCCGCTGTGCCCGTATATCTTGCAGCATGGATGAGTAATTTTCAGCGGTTTGCTCAATCACGTCCATGACGTAATCAATCAATGTTTGTTTGGTTGTATGGATACTATCATGTTCCATAACCTGGTAAATTTCACCACATAATGCCTGAATTTGTGCCTGATGATGCCGTAACTCACCATTTTTGCAGTCATAAATGACGGTGAGGGGATTAATGACACAGTTGACGGCAAGTTTCATCCAACTGATAGCATGTATTTCATTGTGCCATGCTACATCGGGCAGGGCGCTGTGTAAAATATCGGCCAGATCGCTGAGTTTGGCTGCATTGGCTGTTATGGCGCCAATGTGAGTCATCCCTTGTGATTTATAATGCACAATGCCATTGCTCCGATAGGCTCCATGCGTAGTCACGCCAAGTAAAATAGGGTTTGATAGGGGCGCGAATTCTGTCTGGGTTCCCATTCCATTATGCAATAACAGGATTGGACAATGGGGAGGAAGTTTGTCAGCAAGGTGATTGACCGCGTCAGAAACTTGCCATGCTTTTAAACAAACGAGGAGTAACTTGCTTTCAGCAAGATGTTTTTCGTCGTTGGCAGGAAATTGTTGGCTAAAAGCCTGACCATTAAAGTTTTCAATCTGGACGGAAATAACAGGTTGTGGAACCCTTAGCCATCCTTGAACACTATGATCCTGTTGAGATAAGGCAGCAAGCCAGAGTTTGCCTATAGCACCACAGCCAAGAACGGTTATTTTCATATTTCTTCCTGATCTGAAAATAGGACAATTACAAAAAGAGCGTAGGGCTTCCGAGTATAGAGCTTTTGCCAATAATGGAAAGCGGTTATCATGCCGATTTATTGATTAGCTGGAGGTGACGGGTAATGCCATCATTTGATATTGTTTCTGAAGTTGATATGCAAGAAGTGCGTAATGCAGTAGAAAACGCACAGCGTGAGTTAAGCAATCGTTGGGATTTTCGTAATGTTCCTGCGAGTTTTGAATTAAACGAAAAGAATGAGTCGATCAAAATTGCCAGCGAATCTGATTTTCAGGTGAACCAACTCGTCGATATTCTGCGTGAAAAGTTCGCTAAACGTGGAATTGATGGTTCTGTAATTAATATTCCTGAAAATATGGTTCATAGCGGTAAAACATACAGTGTAGAAGCAACCTTGCTGCAAGGTATCGATACGCCGTTAGCGAAAAAGATAGTGAAGCTGATTAAAGACAGTAAGCTGAAGGTACAGGCCCAAATTCAGGGTGAGCAAGTGCGGGTAACAGGTAAGGCGCGCGATGATTTGCAAAGTGTCATGGCATTGGTTCGTGGTGCAGAATTGGGGCAGCCTTTCCAGTTTACTAATTTCCGCGATTAATTTCCGTCATTATCACCAAGAGTGAATAATTAATCATAGTACGGTGTCTGGTAACACCGTACTTGTTATAAATAGCTATTTATGGGATAAGACAAGTTGTTCTAACTGCTTGCGATTAGTTAGTTTAGTATCGACTTTGATATATGCACTAAGTTCTTCTGGTGCGATGACAACATCTTTTACACCCGCTTGCGCTAATATCTTTTTCTCTAAAATCTCAGCATTGCTTAGTTGTTCTGGCAAAATAAGCCTGATGCTGCTGACATAGGGAGGCTGCTGTAAGGTCAGGCTGATAATAAACCAGAGTGCGGTCAGCGCGATGCCTCCCATAAAGACGAGTGATGCGCCTTGCCATTCGTAAAGTATCCCCCCAAGGAAGCCTCCCAATGCAACGCCAAGGAATTGACTGGTCGAGTAAACGCCCATAGCTGTGCCTTTGTAACCCGCAGGTGCTTCTTTACTGATGAGTGAAGGCAAGATAGCTTCCATGATATTAAATGCAAGGAAGAAAATTTGAATGCCTGCAAAGATCCCCCAAAGATGCGATCCCTGAGACCATAAAACAGCTTCGGCGATGAATAACATAGCTATACATAGCAAGAATACCTGTTTCATACGACGTTTTGTTTCTGCGTAAATAATGAAAGGCAGAACAGCGACAAAAGAGATAAGTGTCGTAATTAAATACACTTTCCAGTGTTGTTGTGGAGGAAAACCCACTTTTTCCATAATAAGGGGAAGGGCAACAAAGCTCGACATCAATAAGGTATGCAGGCAGAGAATACCAAAATTGAGTTTGATGAGTTGGGGATCGAAAAGCACACGTTTGAAGCTGCCGCGCGCGATACCTGATTCACGATTTAATAAATGCTTGTGTGTATTGGGTACTGCAAACAAGGTGATAAGTATTCCGCAGCAAGCCAAGATTGCAATTGCTCCAAATAGGCCATTTAAACCGATTTGGTGGGTGATAATAGGACCGACGACAATTGCAAAGGCGAATGTAATGCCAAAGCTAATGCCGATAAATGCCATCGCTTTTGTTCGATTCTGCTCACGAGTCAGGTCTGAAAGTAATGCCATAATAGCAGCAGATATTGCTCCCATACCTTGCAAGGCTCGCCCGATAATAATTCCCCAAATAGAGTCGCTTAAGGCGGCAATAACACTGCCTAATGCAAAAATGAGTAGCCCGCCGATGATTAAAGGTTTTCTGCCAATTTTGTCTGAAAGAAGCCCAAATGGGATCTGGAATATTGCCTGTGTTAAGCCGTAGATGCCAATGGCAATTCCGATAAGCGCTTCAGTCGCATCATGTAACGCTAAACCATAGGTCGTCAGAACCGGCAGAACCATGAACATGCCTAACATGCGCAGAGAGAAAACAGAACCTAAGCCCCATGTTGCCCGAAGTTCAAGCGGAGTCATTTTATTATCGTTCATGGATACCTCAAAAAAATCTGGTATGACATTTCAATTAAGTGAGAGCAAACGCATAAAGAAGCGTTTGTGACCAAATAAGTTGTCACTGAATAGAGATAAAAGAAAGGAAAAAGATGGCAGGGTTTACCCTGCCATCTAAATATTACCAGACGTAAGTCAGTAGGTTTTCTGGAGATGCTGTTGAATCTACAGACATCATGACGCTTAATGACATGATAGCGACAATAGAAAACAGAAATAACTTACGGGCCCAAATACGGTCATTAGAGGTTTTATAACCTGATAATGCCATACCTAACCACCAGATGCTCACTGCGGCAGCGACGATAAGGTATTTATAACCCGCATAACCACTGATGGTCAGCATCAATGTGGCAACCATGAAGGCCAGAATATACAAAGTGATGTGGTTTTTCGCGACGGAAATACCTTTAATCACCGGTAATACTGGGATGTTAGCCGCTTGATAATCTTTGAACCGAAAAATAGCAATGGCGTAAGAGTGGGGCATTTGCCACAGACTGAAAATCAGCAACAAGATTAACGCGCCTGTATCGAAATGCCCTGCTACTGCACAGTAACCAATCACGGGAGGTGCTGCGCCTGACAAGCTACCAACCAGCGTGCCATAAACAGATTTTCTTTTCATGTAGAGGCTATAAACCCCGACATAAACGATAAACCCGATGAGAGCTAACTGCATTGCTAAGACATTGGCTGCTACATAGAGCAGCACTATGCCAACAATACCTAACACTGAGGCGTAAATCAGGCTGATTTTCGGATCGATAAGTCCTTTCACAAGGACCCTTTCTTTCGTTCTTTCCATGATACGGTCAATATCGCGGTCGATATAGTTGTTGAATACACAACCGGATGCTACCACCAGCGATACCCCGACCATCGTTGCAAAGAACAAGGGGTAATCTATTACGCCCTTGGAAGCGAGTAGAAAACCACCAATCGCAGAAATTAGATTTCCGAAAATAATTCCTGGCTTGGTCACTTGCAGGTATTGCTTAATCATTCAAATCAACCCTTAATCAACCATCATATTGATGTTCAGGTTGTACATAATCCACAGGGAGCCAACAACAACGATAGCGATGACCACTAATGTGAATATTAAGGCAACGAGGTTCCAACGTTCTTCAGACGATGTATTCATGTGCAGGAAGCAGATGAAATGAACAAAAATCTGAATAACAGCCATAGCAACTACTGTCACCAGGATTGTGCTGTGTGAAGCAGTGCCATCCATCACCATCCAGAATGGGATCACGGTCAGTATGACTGACAGAACAAAACCAATTAGATAGGTTTTGAAGCTACCGTGGCTTGCGCCGGAATGAGAAGTATTTGGATGACTCATTACATAGCTCCCATCAGATAAACGACAGTAAATACACAGATCCAGACAACGTCAAGGAAGTGCCAAAACAGGCTCAGGCAGTTCAGACGCATACGGTTCATATCAGTCAGGCCACGGCGTGAAACTTGAATCATCAGGATGACGATCCAAATTAGGCCGAAGGTTACGTGCAGACCGTGAGTAGCAACTAGTGCGAAGAAGGCAGACAGGAACGCACTACGATCAGGACCAAAGCCTTCTGTGATCAGTTTATGGAATTCATAAACTTCCATTGAAACGAAGCCAAGGCCAAATAGGAAGGTAATGAATAGCCACAAATTAACCTGACCAACTTTACCTTTGTTCATGCCCAGCATGGCGAAACCATAGGTGATACTACTAAATAGCAGCAAGAAGGTTTCTACCAGTACAAATGGCAGTTCAAAAATATCCTTACCAGATGGACCACCCGCAGTGCCGTTAACCAACACTGCATAGGTAGCGAACAGACTTGCAAACAGAATCAAGTCACTCATCAGGTAGACCCAGAAGCCGAATATTTTGTTGGCCCCTGTATCGTGGTGCCCATGAGCATCATGGGCGGCTGTGTTGTTAAGGGTTTGAGTCGACATTATTTCACACCTGCCTTTCTCAGATCTTCATAACGCTGATTTTCAATTTTTTCGATTTCAGCTACAGGAACGTAATAATCAACGTCTTCGTCAAAGCTTTTCACGATGCAACTGATGATGATGCCAGCGAAGCTTGCAATAGCCATCCACCAGATATGCCAAGTCAAAGCAAAGCCTAAGGTCAGACAGAAAGCACTGATGATCACACCTGCGCTGGTATTTCTAGGCATATGAATTTCTTCATATTTCGTAGGTTGTCTATATTCAGCGCCTTTTTCTTTGATATCCCACCATGCATCACGAGTCTGAATGTGTGGAACTTCCGCAAAGTTATAGAATGGAGGTGGAGATGAAGTTGACCATTCAAGAGTACGGCCACCCCATGGATCACCTGTCAGATCACGGTTTTGGTTACGGTCACGGATACTGACGTAGAACTGGATAACTTGACACAGAATACCCAAGGCGATTAAGACTACGCCACCCGCGGCAACAACCAGCAGAGGATGGAATTCTGGGTTGATATCCTGGCTCAGACGGCGAGTCATACCCATGAAGCCCAGCGCATACATCGGCATAAAGGCAATGAAGAAACCAGTGATCCAGAACCAGAATGCACGGACACCCCATTTTTCATTCAGTGTGAAGCCAAATGCTTTCGGGAACCAGTAAGTTGTACCTGCGAAACAGCCAAATACCACACCACCGATAATAACGTTATGGAAGTGAGCGATCAGGAACAGACTGTTATGCAGAACGAAGTTTGCACCTGGTACAGCGAGTAGAACGCCGGTCATACCACCAATGGAGAAGGTAACTAAGAAGCCAACAGTCCACAGCATTGGAGTTTTGAATTCAATACGACCACGGTACATGGTAAACAACCAGTTGAAGATCTTAACCCCAGTTGGGATAGAGATAATCATCGTGGCGATACCAAAGAAGGCGTTGACGTTCGCGCCAGAACCCATGGTAAAGAAGTGATGCAACCAGACAATGAACGACAGGATGGTAATAACGATTGTTGCCCATACCAATGAGGTATAACCAAACAGGCGTTTTTTCGAGAAGGTTGCAGTGACTTCGGAGAAAACACCGAAGACAGGTAGAACCAGAATGTAAACTTCAGGATGGCCCCAAGCCCAGATCAGGTTGATGTACATCATCATGTTGCCGCCCATATCGTTGGTAAAGAAATGGGTGCCCAGATAACGATCCAAGGTTAGCAACGCGATGGTTACTGTCAGGATTGGGAACGCAGCAATAATAAGGATGTTGGTGCACAGTGAAGTCCAGGTGAAGACTGGCATTTTCATCATGGACATACCTGGTGCACGCATGCGCAGGATGGTCACAAAGAAGTTAACACCGGTCAACAATGTACCGACACCAGAGAGCTGAAGACTCCATATCCAGTAGTCAACACCGACTCCTGGGTTGTACTCCAGACCAGATAGAGGCGGATATGCCAACCAGCCGGTTTGTGCAAATTCACCTACACCCAGAGAGATATTGATTAGTGCGACACCAACGACAAATAACCAGAAGCTCAAAGAGTTCAAGAATGGGAATGCAACGTCGCGTGCGCCGATTTGCAGAGGAACAACAATGTTCATCAGACCGACGACGAAAGGCGTCGCCATAAAGAAGATCATAATAACGCCGTGGGCGGTAAAGATCTGATCATAATGGTGTGGGGGCAGAAAACCGGCTTCACCAGCGGAAGCTAGGGCTTGCTGTCCACGCATCATGATGGCGTCAGCGAAACCACGGAGCATCATCACCATGGCAACGACGATGTACATGACACCAATTTTCTTATGGTCAACGCTGGTTAACCATTCACTCCAAAGCCATTTCCATTTACGGAAATAAGTCAAGGAACCAACAACCGCCAGTCCCCCAATCAAGATCCCAAGTAATGTCACCACAATAATGGGTTCATGTAATGGGATCGCATCCAGTGTTAATTTTCCCCACATGCCTTTATTCCTCAACACCTGAATGAGCCGGCTGACTCATATTCATATTATGATCTGCAGCTTCACCATGTTCTGTTTTGCCGTGACCAGCCATACCATGCATACCACCATGGCCCATGTCACCCATGAATTTGGCGATAGTCTCTTGGAACAGTTTTGGTTTCACGCTTGAGAAGTATTCAACTGGATTGTTTTGGCTAGGTTTAGCCAAGTCATTGAATGCTTGTACGGTATCCAGGGTTTTCGGTGATGCTTTCACTTTCTGCACCCACTCTTCAAAACCTGCACGATCATCAGTTGCTGTTGCAGTGAATTTCATGCCTGAAAAACCATGACCACTGTAACTTGCTGAGAATCCATTGTATTTACCCGCTGAGTTAGCAATCAGGTGCAATTTTGTTTGCATGCCCGCCATTGCATAAATCTGACCACCCAACTGTGGGATGAAGAAAGAGTTCATCACAGAGTCTGAGGTGATTTTGAAGTTAATTGGAACATCTTTCGGGAATACAATTTCGTTTACGGTTGCGATACCCTGTTCCGGATAGATGAACAGCCATTTCCAGTCAAGCGAAATAACTTCAATCGTCACCGGTTTTACATCACTGTCTAATGGCTTATAGGGATCGAGTGCATGAGTTGTTTTCCATGTAATCGTTGCCAAAGTGATGATAATCAGGATAGGCACAGTCCAAACGACAAGCTCAATTTTATTTGAGTGTGCCCAGTTTGGACGATAAGTTGCAGATTTATTGGTTTCTCGGTAACGTAAGGCAAAAACAATTGCCATTACAATAGCCGGTATAACAACGATCAGCATTAAACCGAACGCTGTCAGTATCAGCGTTTTTTGTTCGACGCCGATTGCTCCTTTGGGATTCATCAATACCATATCGCAACCACTTAGCATTAAAGTGGCTGCGAGTAATGACGATAACCCAATAGTTTTTTTGTATTTCATAAGTCTCATTGAGCGACCCCAGATAACAAAAGCTTTATTGTCGTTTCATCAGTGCGGGCATTCTACGGTAAGGTTACCGGAGTGTAAACAATTGTAATAGAAGCAGGTTGGCTTGTAGGCTTTTTATGTTAGAGGGATCACATGTAATTCTAAATTTAACAAAACGTTAATTTCGGCTGGTTATTTTAACCAAAAAATCAGAATTGACAATTAATTTCAAATAACACTCTATTTTAAAAAGAAAAAAATTGATAATAATCAAATGAAAACTCTCAAAACAGGCTTTATTATCGATGAGATAACTATTATTTATCGGTTTTAGTGAGCAGCATCAAGCTACTCACCGATTAAACTAATTATTAGAAGTTATATTTCACACTATAAACAATACCATCCTGCAAGAAGTCTTCCCCTAGTTTGTTATCCGCATAGCGGTATTGTACTCCAGTTGTAAAAGAAGGATGTGGAGTCCACCATAATGCAATAGCGCCATTAATGCCTTTACGTCCGCCGTTACCGTAGCGTTCATTGCGATTCAATTCAATTTCATTCCAGTTTGTAACACTGAATTTTTGTTCCCAAAGATTGAAATCGTATCCTGCAACCCAGCCTACGACATAACCGTTATTTCCTGAATAGAAAGTTTGGTCAACATAATGCAATGCGACAAAAGGCTTGAACCACAGGCCAGCAATATTAGCGTTATAGCCTAATCCATAGAGTGTATTAACTTCATGGAAGTTTCCACCGTTTGCTTTTCCTGGTAATGAATAGGTTCCATAAACATGACCATAAAGGTTGAAACCTGTATCACCCAAATAGAAACGGCCTGTTGTCTTGAAAGTATAACGTTGGTTATCACCCGGCTGAGCTGTTTTACTGTTAAAAGGATTCTCTAGATCAGCGAAGCCATAGAGTTCGCCCCAGCTAAATCCTGCTCCACCTTCCAGTTCTAAATAAGCAAAATCATCCTTATGTGAGGTTTGTCCAGTCTTATGAGTGGTATGTTTGCTCCAGTCAAGGTAGTTCATGCTGACATTGCCAAATCCCCACTGGTATTCCGCGCTAGCTGAAGCAGAAACTAAGGCTGCGGCAATTGCGGTGAGTGTCAAAATACGTCTTTTCATAAATTCCCTTTATATAATTTTAAGGTGGTTAACGATATTTCGAATAATTCGAAATAATATGCATTCAAATAATAATATTTGTTAGTTCAAATATAAATAATCTCACTTTGAAAAAAATGTTTTTCAGGCTATCTAATTGTAGGTTTTTACTCTTCTTGTGAAGTTTGTCACTATATAAACCCGATAAGCCAGCAATATAAACTGGTAACAGAAGGCTGAGCTGTGTCAACCTTCTGCTGTAGGCAAGTGCGAAAGGGGCGTTGAATGGGAACAGTAACCTAAGTGAGCTTACTTTTCTTCAAAGCCAAATAATCTAGTATTCCACCTAAAAGAAAGCCCAAGGTTCCAATGATTACACTCCAGGATAATAGTGGAGATATCCACTCACTGATTTTATGCAGATATAGCATGTATTCTGGCGATATCGTGTATACCAGAGACACTAAATGAATGATGATAAATAGTACGCTATTGATAATTAACCAAACTATGAATATCAGGGCGGACAATATCATTATCGTGAAGGCAAATTTATAAGCGTTTTTAAATAGTGTTCGAGGTAGAAACTCATCATTTTTCTCGGTATAAGTCAGTGTCTTACGGCAGACGAACAACAACACGAGCCCCGGTAATCCGACAATAACAGAAAATAGATAAAACATTGGCCAACCATAGGATTCTGCAAACCATCCTGCTACTGGGCCAACATACACTCGGCCAACTGCTGATAATGCAGAAAGCAACGCGAATTGTGTTGCTGAAAATGATTTATTACATAAGGTCATTAGAAGAGCAACAAAAGCTGCTGTTCCCATGCCGCCACAGATATTCTCCAGAAAAATCGCAGCACCCATTAGGTAGATATCTTTAGGGGTAACCGCAAGTATCCAATAACCGAAGTTTGAAACAGTTTGGAGAATGCCAAAGATCATCAAGGCACGAAACAAGCTCAATCGATGCATCAAGTAACCGCCGTACAATGCGCCGACAATGGTTGCCGCAAGTCCGAGAGTTTTGTTGATCATACCGACTTCAGCCGGACTGAAACCAGCACCACGGATAAGGAAAGGTGTGCTGAGTGAGAGAGCAAAGGCATCTGCCAGTTTGTACAGTACAATCAATAGCAGGATAAGCCAGGCATTGTTACGGCTGAAAAAATCAAACAATGGTTCGAATACTGCCTGATGTAATGTTTTTGGTGGTGCTATATTGATTTCTGGTTCTTTGGCTTTAAACGTGGCATATACACCGATCAGCATCAGTCCAGCCATAACCCAATACATACTTTGCCAGCCAATATAGGTGGTAAGTAACAAAGCTAATCCACCAGAAACCAGCATAGCCAATCGGTAACCCAATACGGAAATGGCGGCACCTGATCCGCGTTCTTCTTGTGATAACAAGTCGGTTTTGTAGGCATCAAAAATAATATCTTGGGAAGCTGAAAAGAATGCAATAGCAACAGCCAATGCAGCAAGCCACCATAAATGCTGGGAAGGTTGAAGGAACCCCATTGCTGCAATACTGACGATCAATAAAATTTGCGTAGTGAGCATCCACCCTCGTCGGCGACCTAAAAAGGAGGGGGTATATCGATCCATTGTGGGCGCCCAAAGAAACTTAAAAACATAGGCTTGACCAACCAAAGTGAAAAAACCGATAGTTCGGATGTCGACGTTTTCAACGGTCATCCATGCTTGTAGTGTTCCAGCCGTGAGGGCAAGAGGCAGACCTGAGGCAAAGCCCAGTAATAGAAGGGTTCGATAGTTGCGTAATGCAGACAGGTTTAAATAACGGTGGTTAGTCATGGGCCTCCCAAAACTTTCTGCATACTATCTAATTTTGTCAGAATTAGGCAGAAAGTTTGTTCATTATCCTATTAGTGGACGTTTTGTTTGATAAAGGTGCTGATTGACGCATCCTGAGCCATATCTGCAATTACATCAGATAAGACAGTATTGACTGCGTCAGCAATTTTTGCGTTTGTTGCTGTTAATGGTCCTTGGGCATTGTAGCTGGTACGATAGTTTTTAATTTGTTTACTACCGTCTTGAGCATAAGCAATGATAGAGATTTCAGCTTTGGTTGAAATCTCATGACGCAGACTACCTTCTTTCACATCAGCGTAGAGTTGATTAACAATGACCTGCAGGTTGGCATTAGCAGGAGAGCCTATCATATAGCCGCGAGCCACCATTTGTTTTTCTAGCGCTTCTTGTAGTAAGAAGCGTAAATCACGGGAAGGAACCAAGGTGACTAATCGTGCATTACGGTTAATTTGGGCCAAGGCTTGAGATTGACGATGGTCGACCCCACTAATACTGACTGTGATCGCTTTCATGGTTGGATCTGCTGGTGGCAGGGTAATTTTGGGTTGAATGGCTAATGTATTACCTGAGTCTGCACAGCCAGATAACCCAGATAAAAAGAAAAGCGTGATCAATGGAATAAATATTTTCTTTAGCATTTAGGTTTTCTCAATTCAAGATTCGGATATTCAATACTAATACAGGTAGTTTAAACCGCTGTAATCATAGCATCGCCATTGGTAGCGGCATATCCCTGATGATTGAAACACAGTTTGAAATATCGTGAGAAATACCTGACATAAATACTGTTAAAGCGATTTGGTTATCCCGATGTTATAAGTTACGGGAAATAAACTAGAATCAATGATATGGTTGATAAATAACCTTTGGTGATTTAGGAGAGTGGGATGGTTCGTCAAGAAATAGAAACAAAGTTACAGGCGGCATTTAAGCCTTCTCATCTGGAAGTGACCGATGAAAGTTATCGTCACAATGTGCCAGCGGGTTCTGAAAGCCATTTTAAAATTGTTATCATAAGCAATGAATTTGTTGAACAAAGAATGCTTAGCCGTCACCGCTCAGTATATAGTGTCTTGGCTAAAGAATTAGAGGAAGGTGTACATGCATTGGCTCTTCATACTTATACGGAGAAGGAGTGGACAGAATTAGCAGATACTGTTCTGGTTTCTCCGGCGTGTCGAGGCGGAAGTACAACGACATCAACTTTATGATTTTTCGAGTTAATCTCATAGCTTGTTTGTCTCTATTTTATTAATCTGGATTTAATTTTAGCTAGCAGCCTTTGGGCTGTATTTTTGTTTATATGCATATTGCATAAGCAGTATCATCATAAACAATATTATGACGCAGTCATTGAGCAACGTTTATCACATAAGTCAACGAATCATGCAGGCTTTTGTCTGCAATTCTCGACTCATACTGTCTGCGCCGCTATAATGCTGCGTCTAAATTTTTAGAATGGTTTCGGGACGCTTCTGATCACAGGGATTCTCGGTTTTTAAATGCGACCGCCCCGGTTCTTAAAGAGTACTGCAATCAGCTTTTTTTAAGCCTTGCAGCCGTTCTGAAGTTGACCGAGCACTATGATTTTTTTGAGGTAACAAGATGCAAGTTTCTGTTGAAACCACTCAAGGCCTTGGGCGTCGTGTGTCAATCACCGTTCCTGCTGCCGATATCGAAAAAGCAGTTGACAGTGAACTGGTTAATGTAGCAAAGAAAGTCCGTATCGACGGCTTTCGTAAGGGCAAAGTGCCAATGAAGATCGTTAAGCAGCGTTATGGCGCTTCTGTTCTTCAAGATGTTCTGGGTGATTTGATGCAGCGCAATTTCATCAATGCGATCATTGAGCAGAAAATCAATCCAGCAGGTGCACCAAGCTACAAACCTGAACAGTTTAAAGAAGGTGAAGACTTCGCTTACGCAGTTGAGTTTGAAGTATATCCAGAAATTGAACTGAAAGGTCTGGAAGAAATCGAAGTTGAAAAACCTGTTGTTGAAGTAAAAGATGCAGACGTTGACAACATGCTGGAAACGCTGCGTAAACAGCAGGCAGATTGGAAAGAAACCGATGAAGCAGCGACTGCGGAAGATCGTGTCACTGTTGATTTCACAGGCTCCATTGATGGTGAAGAATTCGAAGGCGGTAAATCAACTGATTTCGTTCTGGCAATGGGACAGGGTCGCATGATCCCAGGTTTTGAAGACGGTATCGTTGGTCACAAAGCAGGTGAAGAATTTACTATCGATGTGACTTTCCCAGAAGATTACCATGCAGAGAACCTGAAAGGTAAAGCTGCGAAGTTCGCGATCAGCTTGAAAAAAGTTGAGCAGCGTGAATTACCGGAGCTGACTGAAGAGTTCATCAAGCGCTTTGGTATTGCTGATGGTACTGTTGAAGGTTTGCGTGCTGAAGTTCGCAAGAATATGGAACGTGAACTGAAAAACGCTGTTCGTAACAACATCAAAACTCAGGTTCTGGATGGTCTGGTTAAGGCTAACGAAATTGAAGTTCCTGCGGCTGTTGTTGATAGTGAAATCGATGTACTGCGTCGCCAGGCTGCTCAGCGTTTTGGCGGTAGTGAAAAACAAGCCCTGGAACTGCCACGTGAACTGTTCGAAGAGCAGGCTAAACGTCGTGTTGTTGTTGGCTTGCTGTTAGGTGAAGTTATCAGCGGCAATGAGCTGAAAGTCGAAGAAGATCGCGTTACTGCGTTGATTGAAGATATGGCTGCAGCTTACGAAGATCCGAAAGAGGTTGTTGAATACTACAGCAAAAATAAAGAAATGATGAACAATATTCGCAACATTGCTCTGGAAGAGCAGGCTGTTGAATTTGTTCTGAGTAAAGCGCAAGTTTCTGAAAAAGAAACTGGCTTCAATGAACTTATGAATCAAAATCAGTTGGCATAAGTTTCATTTATTGATTACCTGAGATGATAAAACCTCGATTCTCAATGAAGTGAACTAAAGTAAACCCGCAGGCTCTGCTTGCGGGTTTTTTTATTTTTCTTGAAAAAAACAGATTTAACCGCATATCCTTTCTTACTATTATGTAAGAGCTTACTACTTTTTAGAGGGGGGGAATGCCCCTTGTTAGTTAACTTTGGATCATGGTCATCATCGCTTATCTCAAGTAGAATCAGTTATGAATGGCACCAGCGTGAGTTCTATTAGGAGACGGAAATGTCATACAGTGGCAAGCAAGATCAATATGCACCTAACATGTCTTTGGTGCCGATGGTGGTTGAACAAACAGCACGTGGCGAACGTGCATTTGATATCTTCTCCCGCTTATTAAAGGATCGTATTATTTTTCTGACGGGGCCTGTCGAAGATCATATGGCGAACTTGATTGTTGCCCAAATGCTATTCTTGGAAGCAGAAAACCCAGAAAAAGACATTCATTTATATATTAACTCACCTGGTGGGGTTATTACAGCAGGTATGTCTATTTATGATACTATGCAGTTTATCAAACCAGAAGTGAGTACTATTTGTATGGGGCAGGCTTGTTCAATGGGGGCATTCTTGTTGACTGCTGGAGCAAAAGGGAAACGTTTCTGTCTACCAAATTCCAGGGTTATGATTCACCAGCCACTAGGTGGTTTCCAAGGACAAGCAACTGACATTGAGATTCATGCGCAGGAAATACTCAAGGTTAAAGCGCGTATGAACGAATTGATGGCGAAACATACTGGGCAGCCACTTGAGAAGATCGTCAAGGATACAGAACGCGATCGTTTCTTGTCAGCCGAAGAATCCGTAGAATACGGGCTGGTTGATAGTATATTTACCCAACGCAGCTAATTATTTAATAGTTACTTTATTACTCCGAACAATGCTGGCCTTTTCTCTAAGCTTGATTTTGATGCCAAACTAGGTGGAGTAATAGCGTTTTTTCTGTTATGCCGGACAGACTGGGATAACAGTTCATAAAGTGAGGTTGACTGATGACAGATAAGCGCAAAGACGGTTCAGGAAAGCTGCTGTATTGCTCTTTCTGCGGAAAAAGCCAACATGAAGTACGGAAATTAATAGCCGGCCCGTCAGTGTATATCTGCGATGAATGTGTCGATTTATGTAACGATATCATTCGCGAAGAAATTAAAGAACTGGTACCACATCGTGAACGTAGCGCATTACCTACTCCTCACGAAATTCGCCAACATCTGGATGATTACGTTATTGGCCAGGAAGCAGCGAAAAAAGTGTTAGCGGTTGCGGTTTATAATCATTACAAGAGACTGCGTAATGGTGACTCCACTAACGGTGTGGAGCTCGGCAAAAGTAATATTCTGTTGATTGGCCCAACAGGTAGCGGTAAGACATTGTTGGCAGAGACACTTGCTCGCTATTTAGACGTTCCGTTTACTATGGCTGACGCCACGACATTAACCGAAGCGGGTTATGTTGGGGAAGATGTAGAAAATATTATCCAGAAACTTCTGCAAAAATGTGACTACGATGTGCAGAAAGCACAACGTGGTATCGTGTATATTGATGAAATAGATAAAATTTCCCGCAAGTCTGATAACCCGTCAATTACTCGTGATGTATCGGGAGAAGGGGTTCAGCAGGCTCTGCTGAAGCTGATTGAAGGTACTGTGGCAGCGGTTCCTCCTCAAGGTGGTCGTAAGCACCCACAGCAGGAATTCTTACAAGTTGATACTTCCAAGATCCTATTTATCTGTGGAGGGGCGTTTGCCGGTTTGGATAAAGTTGTCAGCCAGCGTTTGAACGTCAGTTCAGGTATCGGTTTTAGTGCTACAGTTAGGGGAGAATCGGAGAAAGCAACTGAAGGTGAATTGCTGGCTCAGGTTGAACCGGAAGATTTAATTAAATTTGGGTTAATTCCTGAGTTTATTGGTCGTCTGCCAGTGGTAGCGACACTGACTGAACTTAATGAAGATGCATTGATCCAGATCCTACAGGAACCGAAAAATGCACTGACCAAACAGTATCAGGCCCTGTTTAACCTTGAGGGTGTGGAACTGGAGTTCAGAAAAGAAGCATTGACTGCCATAGCGAAAAAAGCAATGGCACGCAAAACAGGTGCTCGTGGTCTTCGTTCAATTGTTGAGGGTGTTTTACTGGATACAATGTACGATCTGCCATCGATGGAACATGTAGAGAAAGTTGTTGTTGATGAAACAGTTGTTGAAGATAACTCCGCACCATTATTGATATATAGCAAGCCGGATGCCCAAGTTTCTGGTGAGTGAAGAAATGGGGTAGTAAGTGCTGATTATCAATATGCATTGTAAAAAAATGAGGGGTTCTCCCTCATTTTGTTTTTTACAAACATAGGCTATTGAATGTCAGATTCCCGTCCCCATATATTTTATATTCTTTGAAGTGAAACTCGTGAAAACCGTGTTTCACGAGATTCCTAAAACTGGCGAAAGCTAAACGAAGAGAGAGCTCTATGAATCCTGAGCGTTCCGAACGCATAGAAATCCCTGTATTGCCTTTGCGCGATGTAGTGGTTTACCCACATATGGTGATCCCTCTGTTTGTTGGGCGTGAGAAGTCGATTCATTGCCTAGAAGCAGCAATGGAGCATGGCAAACAAGTCATGTTGGTCGCGCAAAAAGAAGCATCTACTGATGAGCCGGGAGTCAATGATCTTTTCTCCGTAGGTACAGTGGCTTCTGTTTTACAGATGTTAAAGTTGCCAGATGGCACAGTGAAAGTTCTGGTTGAAGGCTTACAGCGCGCTCGCATTACCACGTTGACGGATAATGGCGAGTATTTTTATGCACAAGTTGAATACCTTGAATCCCCTGAGGTTGATGAACGTGAGCAAGAAGTTCTGGTAAGAACGGTTATTAATCAGTTTGAAGGTTACATCAAACTGAATAAAAAGATCCCGCCAGAAGTATTGACATCGTTGCACAGTATTGAAGATGCGGCAAAATTAGCAGATACCATCTCTGCACATATGCCTTTGAAAATCAACGACAAGCAAACAGTTTTAGAGATGTCTAATGTTGTTGAACGTATTGAATATCTGATAGCAATGATGGAATCAGAAATCGATCTGCTACAGGTAGAAAAACGTATCCGTAATCGCGTTAAAAAACAGATGGAAAAAAGCCAGCGCGAGTATTACCTGAATGAGCAAATGAAAGCGATCCAAAAAGAGTTGGGTGAGATGGATGATGCACCTGATGAATATGAGACGCTGAAACGCAAGATCGAAGACGCGAACATGCCGAAAGAGGCACGCGAAAAAGCTGAAGCAGAATTGCAGAAATTAAAAATGATGTCTCCGATGTCGGCTGAAGCAACGGTTGTTCGTAGTTACATTGACTGGATGGTGCAAGTTCCTTGGGTGTCACGTAGCAAGGTAAAAAAAGATTTAATAAAAGCTCAGGAAGTGCTGGATACAGACCATTATGGTTTGGAGCGTGTCAAAGAGCGTATTCTTGAATATCTTGCGGTACAGAGTCGCGTTAGCAAGCTTAAGGGGCCAATACTTTGTTTAGTGGGGCCTCCTGGTGTGGGAAAAACCTCATTGGGTCGTTCTATCGCACGTGCAACAGGGCGTAAATATGTGCGTATGGCATTGGGTGGTGTACGTGATGAAGCGGAAATTCGTGGGCACCGTCGTACTTATATTGGTTCAATGCCGGGCAAATTAATCCAGAAAATGTCCAAGGTAGGGGTTAAAAATCCATTATTCTTGTTGGATGAAATCGACAAAATGTCATCCGACATGCGTGGTGATCCTGCTTCAGCATTGTTAGAAGTGCTTGATCCTGAACAAAACGTAGCATTTAACGATCATTACCTTGAAGTTGATTACGATCTTTCCGATGTCATGTTTGTGGCAACATCTAACTCCATGAATATTCCTGCTCCACTGTTGGATCGTATGGAGGTCATTCGCCTATCGGGCTATACCGAAGATGAAAAACTGAATATTGCCAAACGTCATCTGTTGCCAAAACAGATCGAGCGTAATGCACTGAAGAAAGATGAATTAACTATCGATGATGGTGCAATCATTGGCATTATCCGTTACTACACGCGTGAGGCTGGCGTTCGTAGTTTGGAACGTGAAATCTCTAAATTGTGTCGTAAAGCGGTCAAAGCATTACTGATGGATAAGAAACTGAAGCACATTGAAATTAACGCGGATAACTTGAAAGATTATCTGGGTGTGCAGAAAGTGGATTATGGCCGTGCTGATACAGAGAATCGAGTTGGGCAGGTAACGGGTTTGGCGTGGACAGAAGTAGGTGGTGATTTGCTGACTATCGAAACAGCCAGTGTACCAGGTAAAGGTAAGTTGACTTATACCGGTTCATTGGGTGAAGTGATGCAGGAATCCATCCAGGCGGCATTGACAGTTGTTCGTGCTCGTGCTGATAAACTGGGTATCAGTTCTGATTTCCATGAGAAACGTGATATTCATGTTCATGTACCGGAAGGAGCGACTCCAAAAGATGGCCCAAGTGCAGGTATTGCAATGTGCACAGCGTTGGTCTCTTGCCTGACAGGTAACCCAGTTCGTGCTGATGTAGCTATGACAGGGGAAATTACTCTGCGTGGTTTAGTCCTGCCAATCGGTGGCCTGAAAGAGAAACTGCTGGCAGCGCATCGTGGGGGAATTACAACGGTTTTGATCCCAGATGATAATAAACGAGATCTAGAAGAGATCCCGCAGAACGTAATCCAAGATTTGGAGATCCATCCCGTTAAGCGTATAGAAGATGTTTTATCTATTGCTTTGCAGGAACCAGCATTTGGCGCAGAAGTAGTATCACTAAAATAATACAAGAATAGTGAGCTAATTCGATAATAACTGTATATAAAATTCAGGTTGGTGAGTAAATTCAGTCTCACCAGCCTTTTTTATTATCAAGTTAGACTAATGTGACTGTTCCTCGTCCTATCGGGTGAGTAATTGTCTTAAGCGATATTTTTATGAGTTAATAGGATGATACGATTCACCCCATTAACTCAGCCTGAAGCGTACAATCCATTGTGTGAAATAGTGTAGTCAAATTTTAAGATACAAGGATTTTGCTAATTATTTGCTTAAATTTTTTGCCGTTCCATGATTTCTTGCTAATACTGGAAAAGGATTGATATGGCAGTAGAACTGTCGTGTTATCCGTTGTAAGTTGGTTCCGTTACGATGGTAATACTAAAATGGGGATGATAAGAGTGAATAAGTCACAACTGATCGACAAAATTGCGGCTGATGTCAATATTTCTAAGGTAGCAGCTGGACGTGTAGTAGATGCATTCATTTCTTCCGTATCTAGTACATTGAAAAACGGTGATGATGTCGCTTTAGTAGGGTTCGGTACGTTTACTGTGCGTAAGCGTTCTGCGCGTATAGGGCGTAACCCTCAAACAGGCAAAGAAATCAAGATCGCAGCAGCGAAATTACCTTCTTTCCGGGCTGGAAAGGGTTTGAAAGACGCTGTTAATGATTAATGAGCAAAAAACAGGCCTTAGTTTTTGTTATTGCAATAAACTTCAACTGACTAGGTCGTATTGATAGGCTAGAATATAAGCGCATCAATTGATTGGTGCGCTTTTTTTCTCTTAGCGTTTGAATTGTCGTAATATGACAGTTTCTTTTTCACTAAAGCGGAGTTTTACGTCTTTATGATGGACAACCTACGCACGGCGGCGAACGGTCCTGTGCTCAAAATTGTGTTGGCTCTAATTATCCTGACTTTCTTGGTGACGGGTGTAACGGGTTACTTGTCAAGCGAAGGGGGTAATTATGCTGCCAAAGTGAATGGCCAAACCATTAGTCGTGCTCAGCTAGAGCAGGCATTTTTGCAAGAAAAAAATGCTCAGCAGGAGAAGCTGGGAGATGAATTCTCAACTTTGTTAAGCAATGAACAGATGCTACAGCAGCTTCGGCGCCAATCATTGGAAAGACTTATCAATGCTACTTTGATTGAACAATATGCCCGTAAGCTGGGTTTATCAGCAAGCGATAATCAGGTTGCACAAGAGATACGTAATCTACCGTTTCTCCAGACTGACGGCCAATTTGATAATAAAAAATATCAGGAGTATTTAAACTGGCTTGCCCATTCAAACATCAGTCCTGATAGTTTTGCGGAACAGGTTCGTCAGGAACTGATTAATCGTCAATTGAAGCAAGTTGTTATAGATGCGGAAATTGCATTACCGTCAGAAATAAAACGGGAAGTGGCATTACTTCTGCAAGAAAGGACAGTGCGTTTTGCGACTCTTGAATTGAAGTCAATTGAAGAGAAGCAAACAGTTACCGATGAAGAGCTGAAAAAATACTATGACACAAATAGTCAGCATTTCACTGTGCCAGAAAAAGTGAAAGTCAGTTATATCAAAATGGATGCTGCTAACGAACTGGAAAATGTCACTGTATCTGATGTTGATATTGAGAAATATTATAAAAGCAACTTGGTAAAATACACTAAACCTGAACAGAAGAAGTATAGTTTTATTCAACAGGATTCAGACTCTGCCGCTAAATCGGTTTTGGATGAGTTAAAGAAAGGGGCTGATTTTAGCCAATTGGCGTCAGAAAAATCGACTGACAAATTTTCTGCTCAAAAAGGGGGAGATTTGGGGTGGATGGAAGAAAGTTCTCAGCCTAAGGAGCTCAAATCAGCGAATTTGACTCAGAAAGGGCAACTTTCCGATGTGGTCAAATTGTCTAATGGATATGCCATTTTCCGTTTAGATGATATTAAACCTCAGGAAGTCAAACCTTTGGCGGATGTACGTTCGGAAATAGAAAAAATTGTTAAGCAGGAAAAAGCGGTTGATGCTTTCTATGCATTACAACGGAAAGTGAGTGATGCTGCCGCTAATGATAATGAGTCTTTAGAGGCTGCAGAAAAAGCGGCTGGTTATCAAGCTGTGACTACGGACTGGTTTGATCGCGATCATGTTCCCGCTGATATTAATTTCAACCAAGTTGTTCAGGCTATTTTCTCTGGTAACTTGATTGATGATAAAGGCGCGACAGGCATTAACTCTGATGTCATTTCGGTTGAAGGCGATAGGGCTTTTATTCTGCGTGTTGATAGTGTTAAGCCTGAGACAGTCCAATCGTTTGAACAGGCTAAACCTGAAGTTACTGAATTGGTGAAACGCCAGAAAGCAGAAAAACAAATTCAGGTTGAAAGTGAAAAACTACTGGCTGCCCTGAAAGAAGGCAAAGGTGAGCAAGCGTTGAAAACCGCGGGAATTCAGTTCGAGCAACCTACCGTGATAAAACATCTGCCACAAACTAATCAGGCTACCGATGTGGCATTCACTTTACCTCATCCTAAAGAGGGTAAGCCAGTATATGGATTAGCTCAAGATGAACTTGGTAACGCTGTGCTTATCCAATTGGATAAAGTTGTTCTTGGAACTGTTACAGATGATCTGCTCAAACAATATATGGCGGGTTATCAGTATCAGACCGGCAATATCATGCTGGAGTCACTAATAATGAATTTACGTGATGATGCGGATATTAAATTCGGTCAACTTGAATAAACTTGCGAAGTTACTCGCATCTGTTTTTGCAAAATAGTAATTGAAAAAGGCCACTTTCGTGGCCTTTCGCATATCTAAACTTTGCCTGTTGCCTGGAAATATCGTTGTGGCAATCTCTCTTTCACCAACAAAACATGGAGAGATTTACATGAAAAATTTAAGGATATTATTTAATTCACTCATGATGGCATTGTGTATCAGCATACCATTAACCCATGCCGATACCGTTAATGAGTCTACTGTGAAACAACCTGTTAAAACCACCGTTGAAAACGGTAAGGTGAAAGAAGGGGGAGAGCAAGTTTCAGGCCAGCAGATACAGGGAAAAGAAGGAATTAATATTAATACAGCCAATGCTGAAGAGTTAGCGAAAGAACTCAATGGGATTGGCACTAAAAAAGCACAGGCGATCATTGAATATCGTGAAAAATATGGTCCTTTTACAGCAATAGAACAATTACAGGAAGTACAAGGTATTGGTCCGATTTTTATAGAAAAAAATAGAGATAAATTGACTTACTAAATGTGGTGCCCTCTTGTGTATTGCCAGTCATTTAATCAAGAGGGCTGTGATATCGATCAAGAATAATTGATTAAATACTATTGTAATTGAATTGTTTTGCTATTGTTACATTTTATCTGGTCGGATGAGTGTGGGGGGAAAATAGCAATGAGCACAATTATCAAAGTCAGAGGTTACCATATTGATATTTTTCAGCATGTGAATAATGCTCGTTATTTGGAATTTATGGAAGCCGCTCGCTGGGATTTACTTACTGAAAATAACACGTTGGAATGGTTAAATCGTAAGAATATTGGTTTTGTTGTGGTGAATATCAATATTAATTATCGCCATCCAGCCATGATTACAGATGAACTTGAAGTGAAATCTTCGATGCGAGAGTTACGTAACAAAAGCGGTACATTTTTCCAGGAAATTATACGTAGAAGTGATAACCAAATTATTGTAGATGCTTTAACTACATTTGCTTGTATTGATTTGAAAACGCAAAAAGCGTTAGTTTTAGAAGGCGAATTACGAGAAAAAATGGAATTTTATAAAAACAATGCCGAATAACGATAAGACAAAAATGTGGAATGAGAGGCTCGGGGAACCTCTCATGGATAATATTAATGAAATAAAATGTTTTGACTAACTGAGATGTGTTTTGGATTTCATATCTAACATCGTGGCTTGGGTATTGCTTAAATAATCATTTAATCCTTTAGCTCTGAGGTGGCAGGCAGCGCATTCACCGCATCCGTCACCTTGGATACCGTTGTAGCATGTAAGGGTTCTATTGCGAACAAAATCTAATTTTTGATAATAATCTGCCAATGCCCAAGTCTCCGCCTTGTTTAACCACATCAGAGGAGTTTCGAAACGAATATCACGAGCGATACCAAGGCTAACTGCTTTATTAAGGGCTTTGACAAATTCATCACGGCAATCTGGATAGCCCGAAAAATCTGTTTCACAAACGCCAGTAATAACGACTTCAGCTTCAACCTGATAAGCATAAATTGCTGCCAGAGTTAAAAACAATATATTACGGCCAGGTACAAAAGTACTTGGGAGGCCACTTTTTTCACTTTCACAGAAATCGGGTACGGGAATATTGTCTCTTGTTAGGCTACTGATTGCGAGCTCGTTCAATAAAGTCACATCAAGTACTTTGTGGGCGGCAGCACCCAATTCTTTGCTTATACGACAAGCTACATCAATTTCAGCACGATGACGCTGTCCATAATCAAAGGTGACACAGTGAACTTCGTCATATTGGTGGAGTGCCTGAATTAAACAAGTGGTGGAATCCTGTCCACCACTGAATACAACAACGGCTCGTTTCATGATATTTACCTCAATAAATTGAAGGAGATATGTTACTCATAACCGTTTAACTTGGGTAGTTGTGTTAGATACTGTGTGATATCCCCGATATTATTGCGAACCCACTCTGGGTTGTAATAAGTATCAAGGTAGCGCTCCCCACTGTCACAGAGTAATGTCACGATTGCCCCTTGTTGGTTGTTATCGTGCATCTGCTTGGCGAGTTGTAAAGCTCCCCAGACGTTAGTCCCTGTTGAGGCTCCCGTTTTTCTACCAATGAGTTTTTCAAGCCAATAAATGGTAGCCATTGTGGCAAGATCGGGAACTTGGATCATGTCATCGATAACCGTAGGAATAAAAGAAGGTTCTGCGCGTGGACGGCCAATTCCTTCTATTTTACTGCCCGTACCTCTGCAAATATCATGGCGGTTCTGGTGGTAGCAATCGTAGAAGACGGAGTTCTCTGGATCGACAACAATGAGTTTAGTGTCATATCCTTGGTAGCGGATATAACGACCAAGTGTCGCAGATGAGCCACCCGTTCCTGCACTCATAACGATGTAAGTTGGTTCAGGAAAGGGCTCTAGTTGCATCTGGCGGAAAATACTTTCTGCAATATTATTGTTTCCTCGCCAGTCAGTTGCTCGTTCGGCATAGGTAAACTGATCCATGTAATGGCCATTAAGCTCTTTTGCCAGGCGCTCTGATTCTTGATAAATCAAGGCAGAATGCTCTACAAAATGGCATTTACCACCATAGAACTCAATCTCTTGAATTTTGCGTTTAGCAGTACAGAAAGGCATAACTGCAATAAATGGTAAACCCAGTAAGCGGGCAAAATAAGCTTCCGAAACAGCGGTACTTCCAGATGAAGCTTCAATAATAGGTGTTCCTTCCTGGATCCAACCATTCGTGAGTGCATACAGGAATAGGGAACGTGCAAGCCGATGTTTGAGGCTACCGGTGGGATGAGTGCTCTCATCTTTGAGATAAAGATGAATACCCGGAAACATTGGGAGATTCAGGCGAATGAGATGTGTATCAGCGCTGCGTTGATAATCAGCTTGGATAGCTTTTATGGCATTTTTAGCCCATAAAGACGACATAAATTGACCCTAAATAATAATACTGTAGTGGCATATAGATTACTCTTACGTTTGGAGAAATAGGTTGTTATTTTTCTGTAATTATCCGTTATATTTGGGAAATATTTCTATAGGATATAGATATGTTAGATAAAATAGACCGTAAGCTACTGGAACTGCTCCAACAGGATTGTAGTCTATCCTTGAACGCACTGGCTGAAGCCGTTAATTTGACTTCGACACCTTGCTGGAAGCGCCTTAAGCGACTTGAAGATGAAGGTTATATTGTTGGCAGGGTTGCCTTGTTAAATGGGGAAAAACTCGGTCTGGGTTTGACAGTGATAGTGATGATTAAAACCCAGCAACATAGCAGTGAGTGGTATGAACAGTTTGTCAGCTTTATAAAAGAGATGCCAGAAGTCTTAACATTTTATCGCATGGCGGGTGAATATGATTACCTGATGCATATAGAAGTTGTTGATATGAAGAGTTATGATCATTTCTACAAACGTATGGTAAATGGGGTTTCTGGTTTGATTGATGTGACTTCTAACTTTGCCATGGAAAAGATCAAATATACAACGGCGCTGCCAATACCAGATTCAATAACATCATAAAGATCCCTTTGGTCGGTAGGTGCTAACTCTTTCATTTTTTACCTTGGGAATAGGTGTGTGAGATTATTTTCACAATTAAGCTGGTATTTTATTCGTGAATGGCGGCGTTATCTGGGAGCTGTCATTTTTCTCGTTTTGATTGCGGTGCTGCAACTCATTCCTCCCTACTTAGTTGGGATTATCGTTGATGGCATTAGCACAAAAACAATGACTTTTCGTCAGCTCTTCATGTTGCTGGGGTTAATGCTGTTCATTGCTTTGGTTATCTATGGCCTGCGATATGTTTGGCGTGTATGGCTATTCGGTGCTTCTTATCGGCTAGCTGTTAAGCTGCGTGGTGACTTCTACAAGCGCCTGAGTAGTCAGAACCCTGAGTTTTATTTGCGTCACAGAACAGGCGATCTCATGGCGCGCGCAACAAATGATGTTGACAGAGTTGTTTTTGCCGCAGGTGAGGGAGTCCTGACTTTGGTTGATGCTTTAGTCATGGGGTGCTCTGTCCTCATTGTCATGAGCGTGGAGATCAGTTGGCAATTAACTTTGTTATCCCTCGCGCCGATGCCCATTATGGCCTTGGCGATTAAGCATTATGGTGATCAGCTTCATCATCGTTTTAAATCTGCGCAAGGCGCATTCTCTGTATTGAATAACCATGCGCAGGAAAGTTTGACGAGTATCCGCATGATAAAAGCGTTTGGATTGGAAAAACTGCAATCTAATCAGTTCGAAGAAGTTGCTATTGAAGCTGGGCGTAAGAATATGCATGTTGCGCGTGTAGATGCGCGTTTTGACCCTACCATTTTCATTGCTATTACTGTTGCAAACCTCTTAGCGGTCGGCGGAGGGAGTTGGATGGTGGTGAATGGTTCCATGACCCTTGGTGAACTGACCAGTTTTGTCATGTATCTGGGATTGATGATCTGGCCTATGTTGGCGTTGGCGTGGATGTTCAACATTGTTGAGAGAGGAAGTGCTGCTTATACACGTATCCGCAGTTTGTTGCAGGAACCTTTGGTAACCGAAGATGGTGTGTTGTCTTTGTCTTCAGAGCGAGGGAGTTTGCAGGCAAATATCAACACATTTACCTATCCCCAAAGTGATAAACCTGTTTTGGAAAATATCCATTTCCAACTAGAACCTGGTCAGTTATTGGGGCTTTGTGGATCAACGGGGGCAGGGAAAAGTACTTTATTGGCATTGTTACAACGGCAGTTTGATGTAACCGATGGAACTATTCTTTTCCAGTCAAAAAATATCTCGGCGCTTCGAATAGAAGAGTGGCGTTCACGATTGGCTATTGTCAATCAAACTCCTTTCCTGTTTTCGGATACGGTTGCAGGTAATATTGCGTTGGGGCGACCTGATGCAACCCAAGAGCAAATAGAAGAAGTCGCTCGTTTAGCAAGTGTACATGATGATATTTTGCGATTACCTCAAGGTTATCAAACGGAAGTTGGAGAACGCGGTGTGATGCTTTCCGGGGGACAAAAACAGCGTATATCCATTGCTAGGGCCTTGTTGTTAGAGACGGAGATTTTAATCCTTGATGATGCCCTATCAGCCGTTGATGGTCACACGGAACACCAGATTATGAAAAATCTTAGCCAATGGCGGCAACAGCGCACTGTTATTATCAGTGCGCATCGGCTGTCGGCATTAACGGAAGCCGATAATATTTTGGTTATGCAACATGGCTCAGTTATACAACACGGCCAGCATAAACAGCTTATCACCCAATCAGGTTGGTATTCCGATATGTATCATTACCAACAACTAGAAGCTGCATTGGGTGGAGAAAATGACTAAAACTCATATAGGTAAGCTATGGCCGTCATTAAAGCGCTTGCTTTCTTACGGCAAAAACTACCGCAAACCGATGCTCATTGCTGTATTGATGTTGTGGATTGCTGCATTGGCAGAGGTAAGCGGACCTCTGCTTGTGAGCTATTTTATCGACAATATGGTTGCAACGGGAAACTTACCGCTCGATATTGTCGGTGGGCTTGCCACAATGTTCTTGATTTTGCAGTTTATTGCTGCCGCTTTACACTACTATCAAACATTACTTTTTAATCAAGCATCCGTGGGCGTGGTGCAGAAACTTCGTACTGATGTGATGGATTCAGCATTACGTCAACCATTAAGCGCTTTTGATAATCAACCCGTTGGACAACTGATATCCCGCGTAACAAATGATACTGAAGTCATTAAGGATCTGTTTGTTAATGTGATTCCAATGGTATTTCGCTGTGTTGCACTAATTGGTGCTATGCTGATAGCCATGTTTGTTTTAGATTGGCGTATGGCATGTGTTGCGATTGTAATATTTCCGGCAGTTTTTCTTGTCATGGTGATCTATCAGCGTCTTAGTACCCCAATAATTAGGCGGGTTCGCGGTTATCTGGCTGACATTAATGATGGTTTCAATGAAGCCATTAATGGAATGAGTGTGATTCAGCAGTTTCGTCAGCAAGCTCGTTTTGGCGAGAAAATGTTGTCTACCAACCGAGCACATTATCAGGCTCGTATGCAGGCTTTACGGTTAGATGGCATCTTATTAAGGCCATTATTGAGTTTCTTTTCTGCCGCAATATTGTGTGGTTTGCTCTTATTGTTTGGTATCAAAGGCACTGAGGTTATTGGCGTTGGTGTACTGTATGCCTTTATTAATTATCTTGGGCGATTAAATGAGCCACTGATTGAGTTAACTTCACAGCAATCAGTATTGCAGCAAGCGGTGGTGTCAGGAGAACGTGTTTTCGAATTGATGGATAGTCCACAACAGCAATATGGCAATGATCTGCGGGCGTTAGAAAGTGGCAGAATTGATATTGAAAACTTAAATTTTGCGTATCGCGATGACAAACTTGTCTTAAGCGATATTAACTTGCATGTTCCTCCACATGGGTTTGTGGCCTTGGTTGGGCATACAGGGAGTGGAAAAAGCACTTTGGCTAATTTGATTATGGGGTACTATCCGTGGCAAGACGGTGAGATCTATCTTGACAGGCGTTCCATATCTTCGCTTTCTCATTCAGTGCTGCGTAATGGAGTGGCAATGGTGCAGCAAGATCCTGTTGTTTTGGCCGCGTCATTCCTCAACAATATCACGCTAGGGCGGGATATCAGCGAAGAGAAAATATGGGAAGTACTAGAATTAGTTCAATTAGCTGACTTTGTTCGTCATTTACCCGATGGTCTGAATTTCGTTTTGGGAGAACAAGGGAATACACTTTCAGCCGGCCAAAAACAGTTGTTAGCAATGGCTAGAGTTTTAGTGCAAACGCCCCAGATCCTTATTTTGGATGAAGCAACCGCGAATATCGATTCTGGGACAGAACAATCAGTACAGAAAGCATTGAGAATGATCCGCAAACAGACGACATTGGTGGTGATTGCTCATCGTCTTTCAACCATTACTGACGCTGATTCCATATTAGTGCTACATCGTGGTGCAATTGTTGAGCAAGGTCAGCATCAACAGCTATTGGAAAAACGTGGACGCTATTATCAAATGTACCAACTTCAGCAAGTTGGTGAGACGTTGAATGAATCAGTGCACGTTTAGCGTGCATATTTAGGCAGTACAGGGGGAGCAGATGTATTTTCTGTTCCCTTTTTTATTCCTTCTTTAAAGATGTTTTTCGATAACAGACTGATTACACATCGTTTTTAACTTTTGGCATATCCCTTGCAAATATTTCCTTGTACCAACGTAGTGAAAAACGGGGGAAATATGAAACTTATCACCATCATCATAAAGCCATTTAAGCTGGAGGAAGTGCGGGAAGCACTTGCTGATATAGGTATACAAGGTATGACTATAACAGAAGTAAAGGGATTTGGACGTCAAAAAGGCCATTCCGAACTTTATCGGGGTGCTGAATACAACGTTAATTTTTTGCCCAAAGTTAAGATTGATATTGCTACCAATGATGAACGGGTTGAAGAAATTATCCATGTTGTTCAGCAGACGGCTTTCACCGGAAAAATGGGGGATGGAAAAATCTTTCTTTTTGAATTGCAGCATGCCGTCCGGATCAGGACGGGTGAAACGAATGATGCAGCACTGTAAATGGGAGGGGAAAATGAAGAATAAATTTTTATCCATAGCGTGTATTGCAGCCAGTTTTCCTTCGTTTGCGATTGCTGCGGAAAGTAATCCCAATAAAGCAGACACGGTCTTTATGTTAATCAATACGATACTTGTACTTTTTATGACAATACCGGGCATTGCCTTATTTTATGGGGGATTACTACGCAGCAAAAATGTGTTGTCACTAATGTCACAGGTGATTGTCAGTTTTTCATTGGTGTGTGTGCTTTGGATTATTTATGGATACAGCATGACCTTTGAGACGGGTAACGCTTTTTGGGGAGGGTTTAGTCAGGTTATGTTAAAAAATATATCCATAACTGATCTAACTGGTAGTTTTTATCAGTTAATTCATGTTGTTTTCCAAGGTGCATTTGCGTGTATTACGGTTGCTTTGGTGGTAGGTGCGTTATGTGAAAGAATTCGTTTTTCTGCATTGCTGATTTTTAGTGTGTTATGGCTGACCGCATCTTATATTCCTATGGCACATATGGTGTGGGGTGGCGGCTGGCTGGCTCAGGATGGAGCCTTGGATTTTGCTGGTGGGACTGTTGTTCATATTAATGCGGCAGCAGCAGGTTTAGTTGGTGCTTATTTACTTGGGAAGCGCTCAGGTTTTGGGCGGGAAGCATTTAAACCTCATAACCTACCAATGACCTTTATTGGAACAGCGATCCTTTATATTGGGTGGTTTGGTTTTAATGTGGGATCCGCTGGTGAAGTAAATGCTATTTCGGCGCTGGCCCTAGTGAATACGATGGCAGCAACGGCGGGAGCCGTGTTGTCATGGGTTTTCTGTGAGTGGCTATTTCGCCAGAAACCTTCGCTTTTAGGAGCATGTTCCGGGTGTATTTCGGGTTTAGTAGTCATTACGCCTGCTGCTGCAACAGTGGGTATCGGTGGTGCATTGGTGATGGGGTTGATTGCAGGTATTGCTGGCTTATGGGGAGTAGTCATACTGAAGAAATGGCTACATGTTGATGATGTTTGTGATGTGTTTGGTGTACATGGAGTATGCGGCATTGTTGGTTGTTTGTTGACCAGTGTTTTTACTGCATCCGCTTTAGGTGGAACAGGATTTACTGAAGGAATGACAATGTTAAGGCAGCTCGGGATTCAGGCTATTAGTATATTGGTCTGCATAGTTTGGTCATCAATAGCGGCTTATATTTCATTTAAGATCGCTGATAAATTGGTTGGGTTACGTATTAATCTTGAGTCAGAAAGAGAGGGGCTTGATATTACTTCACATGGTGAAAGTGCTTATAATTGAGCATTTTTATCTATTTGCAAATAGGTATGCCGTAATAACAGAAAAATTGATTACGGCATACGGTGTCAATTCATTATAACTTACGAATTACTCCCTCCTGAACCGCAGAAGCAATAAGCACGCCTGCACGGTTATAGATATGCCCACGGACAAAACCACGTGCCCCTGATGCTGATGGGCTTTCGATTGAATAGAGTAACCAGTCATCCATATTGAAAGGACGGTGATACCACATTGAGTGATCAATCGTGGCTATTTGCATATTTTCCGCCATGAATTTTACGCCATGGGGTTGTAGTGCCGTGGGTAGGAAATTGAAATCTGACGCATAACCCAGCAAACAATGATGAATGACGGGATCTTCTGGCATTTTTCCGTTGCTACGGAACCAAATATAACGCACAGGGACTGAGGATGAATGATTAGATAGATTTTTAAGAGGAACGAATTTCATCTCCAAGGGGGGCGTGGAAAAAACTTTTTTTAACTTTGCCGGGAGGGAGCTAGCCATTTTTTTTACCATTTCCTCTTGGGAATCTAACTCTTCCGGAGAAGGAACCAAGGGCATAGTATTTTGATGTTCAAAACTATCTTCATGTCCTTGAAAGGACACGGTCATGTAGAAGATAGGATGACCATTTTGTATTGCGCTAACGCGGCGGGCACTGAAACTTTTTCCATCACGCAATACTTCAATATCGTAAACAATGGGCTTATGGCTATCACCTGGACGTAGAAAATAGCTATGAAAGGAATGGATCATTCTATCATCCGCAACGGTTTGTTTTGCTGCATATAGCGCTTGGCCTATGACTTGCCCACCGAAAACTTGAGGAAATCCTAAGTCTTCACTTTGTCCTCGGTAAATGCCTTCTTCTATTTTTTCTAAATGTATCAAGTTAATTAAGTTTTGTAATGCTTGACTCATAACATGCCTTTACTTTTAGAGCATTTGAAAAGTATAAATGAAAGATTATGGGTAATAAGTTTTTATTTATTTGAAAATAAATAGATTAAATTGTAAATAAAATTATCCATGAGTTTTTATTTTAGATGTGAATTATCACTGTTAATCTCATCAATGCATTGTCGAATAATGCGAATATGCTTCTTTGTAATTTTATCTTTTGATTTGTATGGTTATTTTAAATTTTAAGGATAGGGAGATTGTTATTTAACTTAGAGGTTGAAATTGTGAAATTATGTGATTTTTATATGATATGACAATGATTCATTAGAGTTATTAACTATATCTATTGTTTATTGAGTCTGTTTACTGTTTGTTTACTATGATTTTTGATTTAAAAAAGCTAAAGATATTCTGTTAAGTAAAATCATTAGGGTTTTGATGTTTTTTACAACGTTATGGATGATAAAGCAGCATTCAAATGAAGTTTTCTTGCTATTTCATCATGTTTGAAAGATAATGGCCACCGCTTCAAAATTTGAGAAGCTAACATCAATGGGGGCTCTGTTGGTTCTCCCGCAACGTTAACTTGTTAACTTGGTCAGGTCTGGAAAGAAGCAGCCATAGCAAGGGATGCGTGTGCCGGGATGTAGCTGGCAGAGCCCTCACCAATTCTAGCCCATCATGAGCTTATATGTCAGCCGATAATAGCTACCGGCTCAAGTCACTTTCTATCTGAACATTACAGCTTAGCGGACAAATTTCCAAACAGACGATGGAATTTTATCATAGAGTTTATTCATGGTAAGTTCGGCCAAACGGTGATCAGCTGCGGAATAGAACAATTCGAGTTCATCTTCCGAAAGCTCGTATTTATTTTTTTCGATTACACGTTCCAGTGTTTCAATAGAAGTGCATTTTCTTAAACGCATCAGATAGTCAGTTTTAGTCATAATCGCCTTATCTTATTTGGTATAAAAAATAGTTAGAAATATATTTATCAGATTTTGCTTAGAGAAGCGTTCAAATCATGTAACAGAACGTTAGTTAAGTGTTCGTTTGTTTTTTGCCATTTTGTAAGTTCAGGGAAGCTTATCTTATCGCTTCCAAACAAATTATATGTTTCATCTAGATAACCATCAATTAAGGTGTTCAGAGTGTGATTGTCTGAATATTTAATTTTAAAGTTCCAAACAAAAGCTGCAATGTGTTCAATCAATTCGTTTAGTTCTAAACTTTTCTCGGAGGTTAGGTCGAGAATCCAATGATTATCAGTGCGATTCAGGACAGAAAGCGCCTCATGAATTAAATTTTCACATAAGTATTTTAATTCAGCAATATCATGTCTTTTTGGTGAATATTCATCCATAATCACCTCCGTAAACGACGCACAGCTTATTTGAACCAAGGCTTATACATGCTAATTATTATAGTCATTATTTTAGAATGGAGCCTATCAAAACATGATTATTATTTATTAATGTTAACGCCCTATTTTACATATCTTGCTAACTAGGTTTTTTTTAACAATGCCCCATTTACGTTTGGTTATGAAAAAGTTCCGTTTCTGATATGTGCTAACATTCTACTATGAAAGATAGCAATATCTACATATACCATGATTATATTAAATTATACTAATACAGTAGATGCTGTAGCAATAGCACAGCAATCATTATAGGTGATTGTATTGCGACTTTCAAAATCAATATAGCGTCATTATTACATATGTCACTATCTAGATGGAACACTTTTTAACATTAAAGATGTAATTAAGAGAAAAACAAGGAAAATTACCAAGTTAACTTTTGTTTATTATAAAAAAATAGAAAGTGTTGTCTTTTAAACCTACCTGTTCATTCATAAGTATTTATTTTAATTAGGTTATGGGTGATTTTTAACACAGATATTGTCATCTTGTAATTTGTTGTTCGAAGGCGTTTTTATCCATTAAAAAGGCCACATAAGTGGCCTTTTTAACATAGTTGAATTTAATGAGGGGTCGAGATATGTTCAAGTTCCTCATTTTTTTTCGTAAACCGCCGCTTAATGACAACGAAAAATACAGGGACGAAATAAATTGCTAACGATGTAGCGGCAATCATACCACCCAATACTCCTGTTCCTACGGCATTTTGTGCACCTGAACCAGCGCCATTACTCAATACCAGAGGCATAACGCCAAGCATAAAGGCGAGAGAAGTCATTAGGATTGGGCGCAAACGCATTCTGGCTGCTTCAAGAGTCGCTTCTATCAATCCTTTACCTTCTTTTTCTATCAAATCCTTGGCGAACTCGACGATAAGAATGGCGTTTTTCGCAGATAGCCCGATAGTTGTTAATAAACCAACTTTAAAGTAAACGTCGTTACCCAGTCCACGTATTGATGTTGCCAGCAATGCACCAATAACCCCTAGAGGGACGACTAGCATGACCGAGAACGGAACAGACCAGCTTTCATATAATGCTGCCAGACAAAGGAATACAACAATTAATGATAGTGCATATAGAGCAGGAGCCTGATTACCAGATAGACGTTCTTGATAAGACATTCCTGTCCAGTCATAGCCAATTCCTGAAGGTAATTGTGATGCGAGTTGCTCCATAAAAGCCATTGCATCGCCAGTACTTTGACCAGGCGCAGCTTCGCCCACAATTTCCATAGAAGGAAGACCGTTGTAGCGTTCCAGACGTGGTGAACCATAAATCCAAGGCTCTTTTGATGCATCTATAAACGCAGAAAACGGCACCATTTCCCCATGATAGTTACGAACATACAACTTGCTAATATCGCTTGGTAACATACGGTAAGGAGCATCAGCTTGAATATAGACTTTTTTGACTCGACCGCGGTCGATAAAGTCATTGACGTAAACACCACCAAACATTGTGCTCAAGGTCGAGTTGATATTTGTCGTGGATACAGCTAGGGCTTCCGCTTTTTCCTTATCGATATAAATACGATACTGTTGTGTGTCATCTTGTCCATTAGGGCGGACACTCGTCAGCATATCTGGGTGTTGTGCAACCATACCAAGCAATTGGTTACGTGCTTCTGTCAGTGCTGCATGCCCCAAATTTCCTTTATCAATCAACTGGAAGTCAAATCCGCTGGCAGAACCCAATTCCACAATTGAAGGAATATTGAACGCAAAGACGAGACCTTCCTTGATTTGAGCAAAATTCGCATTTGCTCTAGCAACAATGGCCGGAACCTTATCTTTCGAATCCTTACGTAGTTTCCAATCTTTTAAGCTGATAAATGCCAGACCAGTATTTTGCCCTTGACCACTAAAACCAAGGCCATTAACTGTAAATACAGATTTAACAACATCTTTTTCTTTGGTATAGAAGTAATTATTGATTCCATCCAATACCTTTTGTGTCTGTTCTTGAGTAGAGCCAGGTGGTAATTGAACTATTGCCAGTAAAACCCCCTGATCTTCTTCTGGCAAGAAAGACGATGGCAGATTCTTAAATATCCAGGCCATACCCGCGATCAACATGACATAAATTACCAAGTAACGTCCTGTACCACGTAACATACGGCCGATACTATCAGTATAATGATGTGTGCTCTTTTCAAATAGACGGTTAAACCAGCCAAAGAATCCAGTGTGAGTTCCATGGCTGCCTTTAGCAACAGGTTTTAGCATGGTCGCACACAGTGCCGGAGTCAGGACTAGAGCTACCAGAACAGACAGCACCATTGCTGAAACGATCGTGATTGAGAATTGGCGGTAAATCGCGCCTGTTGATCCTCCAAAGAATGCCATTGGTACAAATACGGCGGAAAGTACCAGTGCAATACCGACCAAAGCTCCTTGGATCTGTCCCATTGATTTTTTGGTAGCTTCTTTCGGTGATAACCCCTCTTCTTGCATAATTCGTTCGACATTTTCGACTACAACAATGGCATCATCCACGAGCAGGCCTATGGCAAGTACCATAGCGAACATGGTCAATGTATTGATGGAATAGCCAAACGCAGCAAGAATGGCAAATGTACCGAGCAGGACAACCGGAACTGCGATTGTTGGGATAAAGGTTGCTCGAAAGTTTTGTAAAAACAGGTACATAACGATAAACACTAACAGAATGGCTTCTGCCAATGTTTTCACCACTTCGAAAATGGAAATTTTAACGAATGGAGTGGTGTCATAGGGATAAACAACAGTTAACCCATGTGGGAAGAAAGGTTGCATCTCAGCCAGTGCTTCTTTGACCGCCTTGGAGGTATTCAAGGCGTTGGCACCTGTTGCTAGTTTGATACCAATACCTGATGCTGGTTTGCCATTGAAGCGACCAATGATACTGTAATTTTCAGCGCCTAATTGAATAGTAGCGACATCATGCAAGCGAATTTGTGAACCATCTGGATTCATGTGTAGCAAAATGTTGCCAAATTCTTCTGCCGAATTCAGGCGAGTTTGTGCGATGATCGAAGCATTCAAACGTTGACCTGGAACCGGTGGTGTTCCTCCTAATTGTCCGGCAGCAACCTGATTATTTTGAGCTCTGATTGCACTAATAACATCCTGAGTGGTGATTTTATAGTTGAGTAGTTTGTCAGGGTTGAGCCAGATGCGCATGGCATACTGCGTACCAAAGAGTTCTGTTTCACCTACGCCAGTAACACGGCTTAAGGTATCCTTGACACTCCCCCCGATATAGTCAGCTATGTCATCTTGAGTCATGGTACCATCTTGAGAGATGAAACCTGCCACCATCAAAAATGAGCTGGTTGTTTTATCAACATTAACACCTTGTTGTTGAACTTCTTGAGGCAATAGTGGCATTGCCAATTGAAGTTTATTTTGGACTTGAACTTGCGCGATATCTGGATCTGTGTCTGCTTCAAAGGTTAGCATGATATTCATGTGTCCCGCAGAATCACTGTTCGAAGACATGTACACTAGGTTATCGATGCCGTTCATATTCTGTTCGATAACCTGTGTTACAGTATCTTGTACTGTTTTCGCGTCAGCCCCTGGGTAATTTGCTGAAATGGAAATAGTAGGTGGCGCAATAGCAGGATATTGCTCCACGGGTAATTTCATGATTGCCAGCAGGCCAGATAGCATAGTGATAATTGCTATTACCCATGCAAAAATTGGCCGTTCGATAAAAAACTTAGGCATTAATCATCGACTCCTTATTGAGACTTTTTTGCAGACTCAGCTTGATTAGCCGTAGGATTAGCATTTAAATCTGTTTCCGTTAGTTTTACAGTTATTCCCGGTGCTATTTTCTGCAATCCTGTAACGATTACTCTATCTCCAGCTTTCAGACCTTCTGTCACCAACCATTTGTTACCAATGGCCTGAGTAGCGTTGATATTGCGTAATTCTACTTTGTTATCTTTATCTACAATCAGCGCGGTTGCTTGACCACGAGGTGTTCTGGTAACAGCTTGCTGAGGAACCAAAATCGCATTTTTGCGCACTCCTTCTTCTAACTTGGTGCGAACAAACATACCTGGGAGTAATTCTTCATTTGGGTTTGGGAACACGGCACGCATAGTTATGGAGCCTGTTGTTTCGTCAACCGTTACGTCAGAAAACTCAAGGTAACCTTCTTGATTGTATTCTTGTCCGGTGTCAGTGATTAGACGGATTTTGGTTTTTTTGCTCTCTTTTTGAACAGTTCCTTTTGCGATTTCATTTTTGAATCGCAGGTAGTCGTCACTTGATTGAGTAATATCAACATAGAGAGGATCTAACTGCTGAACAATTGTCAGGGCTGTTGGTTGACCTGCAGAAACCAATGCTCCTTCTGTGACGGTAGACTTACCCGCCCGCCCAGAAATAGGGGAGGTCACCTTGGTGTATGCCAGATTGATTCTGGCATTTTCCAATGCGGCCTGAGCAGATTGCACATCTGCTTTTGCTTGAGCATATTCTGAATTTGCTTTATCAAATTCCTGCTTACTCACGTATTGTGTGCCTAACAAGGATTGATAACGTTCAACAGTTAAGCGGGAAACATTCTCATTGGCTTGTGCTCTGGCTAAGCTTGCTTTGGCCTTACTGTATTCTGCTTGATAAGTTGCTGGATCTATTTGGTATAACGACTCACCGGCAACCACATCACTCCCTTCTTTATAGTTACGTTTCAGTATGATGCCACCGACTTGAGGACGAACCTCGGCAACACGATAAGCTGATGTACGGCCTGGTAGTTCTGTGATGACAGTGAGAGGTTCTGCCTTCAGCGTTACAATACCAACCTCAGGAACATGCTGGCCAGCAGCTTCTTGCTGTGTATTTTTATTGTCGTTACATCCTGAAAGAATGAAACTGCCTGAAATTACCAGTAATGTGGCCAGAGGCAAAACTCCCCTGTTCTTTCGCATAAGTAAACCTCAATTTTTCAATGTTGATTCGT
This sequence comes from Xenorhabdus sp. TH1, assembly GCF_037260955.1. Lineage (NCBI taxonomy): Bacteria > Pseudomonadati > Pseudomonadota > Gammaproteobacteria > Enterobacterales > Morganellaceae > Xenorhabdus > Xenorhabdus sp. TH1. The sequence goes on along the minus strand of NZ_CP147734.1, from coordinate 3,004,729 downwards.
TAATCTAACAAGTGAAATCATTACTTCGTTGGTTAATGGATGCTATAGTACAAACATACATGAATGTATGTAAATCAGCCTCAGTCAAAAACAAAGTTTATGGCACTAAAATGGCACGAAAAACTAAACAGCAAGCAAATCAAACTCGTCAGCAAATCATAGATGCTGCGATAAAGATTTTTTCTGAGCGTGGTGTTTCTGCTACCTCATTATCCGATATCGCAACTGCCGCAGGTGTAACACGCGGAGCAATTTACTGGCACTTTAAAAATAAAACAGATCTACTTTCTGTTGTTTGTAGAATGCCAGAGCATAAAATAGACGAACTAGAGAAAAAGTATCAATCAAAATATCCTGATAATCCACTTATTGCTTTGAGATATTTATTAATTTCCGTGTTAAGAATGATGATGGAGGATTCTCAGATTCGTCAATTAATGGAAATTTTTTTCCATAAATGTGAATTTGTTGGAGAAATATCTCCACTAGTAGAAGAGATTAGGGAGATATGCATTTCCGATTACAAGAAGATTGAAAAAATGCTACTTGCTTGTATTCAATCTGGAGAACTACCGTATGATCTTGATTTCAAGCGTTCTGCCATCATGTTAAGAGCATTGATGACTGGGATATTCGAGAACTGGTCATTCTCACCGGACAGTTTTAATCTTCAAGAACAATCTGTTCATTTAGTGGATAGTTTCATCGATACACTTAAATACAGCTATCATTTGCGAAACGGCAAAGAAAATACATCTTGAATACGGCGTAAATATCAATGAGAGCCGTTCTGATGATTGCCAGTGTCGCAGCATATGGCTGAATCCTTTTAATACGTTGAGATAATCCATTGTGCTTAATGTTTAATGCTATGGTTGCTGGTTTGGCCAGGTAAACGCCTAAAGAAGGCTATAATTTAAAACAAATGCTGGAAATTTTGACTGTACAAGATGTTGAAGTTAAATTGTGCAAAGTCTGAACTAATAGAGGAATTAGTAAACTGGCATTGGTTGATGGCGTAGTAAATGATGAGTAGATAAGTTCATGGTTTAGTTAACCGATATTTGGGTATTTTACTCAATAAGGAGAGTTTGTGTAACAAACTCTCTGCGATATGTTTCTCCACGATACTGTTTTTTCTTCTGTTGCCTTTTTCTTGTTCGGTAAGTGCGGCTTTTGGTAGCGATATTCCAACCCGTAGTGATATTCAAAATCAGCTTAAGATACTAACGGAACGTAAGGAGCATACTGTTGAAGAAAAAGTATCGATAGCTGATTTGGAAAAGACGCTCTCTTTCTTTGACAAAATAGAACAACTGAAGCTGGATTTCGATCTACTCAGAAAAAATGTGCAAAATGTGCCACAAAAATCACATCAGGTTACGACTGAATTAGAGAATCTGAAAAATAACGATCAGCAGGATGCATATAAACAGACATTGGAAACACTGTCTCTAAAGCAGCTCGAATCTAAACTGAATAACACATGGTATAACCTGCAGAAGGCACAGGAAAATCTTGCTAGCTACAACAGTCAGTTGATTGGGCTGCAAACTCAACCAGAACGCGTGCAAAATGCGCTATTCCGTAACATGCAGAGATTGCAACAGATTCGCAACCAACTCAATAATGCACTGACTGAGCAGTCAGAATCGAGTCCTACCCGGACAGAGTTATTGCAGGTAGAACAACTTTTTCTGACTCAGCAAAATGAATATCAAAGAGAATCTCTGCAAGCGAATACTCAGTTACAAGTGCTTTTACAACGGCAACGGGATTATACAGCTCTCCAAATTGAGCAATTGGAACGCAATGTTCAGTTTATTCAAAACGTAATGAGTGGAAAACGGCTGGTTCTTTCTGAGGAAACCGCGAAAGAAGCACAAACTAAGGATGGTAAAAATTTACATATCCAAGATAATTCATTAGTTCAGGCAGAAATTGAGCATAACCGTGAATTGAGTAAACGGTTAATTGCAGCAACACGTGATAATAACCAACTGGCGCAGAAAAGTATTCGCGTTAAGAACTTCTTGGAGCGAACCATCCAATCAGAGCGTAACCTTAAAGAGCAAATTAATGTGTTACGTGGCAGCTTATTGTTATCACGTATCTTGTTTCAAGAACAGATGAAAATACCGCAGGATGTTCTAACAAAAGATTTATCAACGAAAATAGCAGACTTGCGCTTGGAGCAATTTGAAATTAATCAGGAACGAGATCGATTCTGTCAAGGGAATGACTATGTCAATAAATTATTGAGTAATAATCGTAATCAAATAAAAAATGCATCCAATGAAATAATGGATGAAATACATAATGCTATCAATCAGATCCTAGACGTTCATTGTGATCTTTTAGAGCAGCTTAATAATCAATTGGGAAATCAGATTACTCATGCTATTAACTTGCAAATGGATCAGCAGCAATTGTTGGATGTCTCTGCATCACTGGAGCAGACCCTTGTCCAACAAATCTTTTGGGTTAACAGTAATAAGCCAATGAATGCAGTGTGGTTGAAATCTTTACCTGAACTAATTCAAGAAGAACTGAGTCATTTAGATATTCGTTTGACTTTTCATGGCATGATTACAGGGCTGAAAAATTCTATCCATTTTGTCATTCCTCTTGTGTTAGTTGGCTTGTTTTTACGTTGGCAAACCAAAGGTATTAACGAGCAGTTGAAAAAAATAGCAGGCGAAGTGGGGCAGTTTCGCCGTGACAGCCAACTACATACGCCATTGGCACTGTTACTGACATTAATAAAAACATTACCATTTGCTTTCATCGTATTGGCGATAGGTTATTGGTATTCGAAATCAGGTGATGATTTTGGGGATTTGATTTGGGGGTTTTCCCGCCAGTTGGCGCTTTTTTGGATTATGTATAGTTGTAGCTACCAGATCCTTGCGAAAGGTGGGATTGGAGAGCAGCATTTTTTTCTAGATAGTGTAGCTTGTCGTTTATTCCGCAAAAATCTTGTTCGTCTGTCGATTGCGTTATTTCCTATTTTATTCTGGATAACATTGGGGGCTAAATATCCTTTGCGACTGTCTGATGATGTTATTGGTCAGTGCACTGTATTGGTCTGCCTGTTATTTGTCTTCCTGTTTATTTTTCCATTCTGCCGCTATGTATGGCGTGAAAAAAGCTCACATATGATCCGTACCATCGTAGTGACGACATTAACTTTTGCACCATTGATTATGATGGTGTTGATGGTATCGGGTTATTTCTACACAACTTTACGTTTAGCAGAACGTTGGCTCTATAGTTTGTATTTACTGTTTCTCTGGCATATTAGTTACCAAGCCTGTTTGCGAGGATTGGGTATTGCAGCGCGTCGCATTGCCTATCAGCGTGCCGTTGCCCGGCGTCAGTCCCTCACGAAAGAAGGGGCTGAAGGTGAAGTGATGGAAGAACCGCCAATGGACTTAGATCGCATTAATCAGCAATCATTGCGCTTAACTACCATGGTGCTGTTTTTGATCTTTTTAGGTGCATTTTATTGGATCTGGTCTGATCTGGTGACGGTATTTTCTTATCTTGATGGGATCAATTTGTGGCAATACAGTACTGCAACGGAACTTGGTAACGTTCTAAATCACGTGACTTTGAAAGATTTGGTACTTTCAATAGCGATGTTAGTCATCTCATGGGTCATGATGAGAAACTTACCAGGTTTACTAGAAGTGTTGGTGTTATCCCGTTTGCAGTTGCAACAAGGCTCTTCGTATGCCATTAAAACAACACTGACTTACCTAATCATTGGTATTGGCGGAATTACAGCATTAGGAACATTGGGTGTTTCGTGGAATAAATTACAATGGCTAGCGGCGGCGCTTTCGGTTGGTTTAGGTTTCGGTTTACAGGAAATTTTTGCTAACTTTGTTTCGGGATTGATTATTTTGTTCGAACGCCCCGTCCGGATTGGCGATACCGTAACGATAGGAACTTATTCTGGTTCTGTTAGCAAAATCCGTATTCGTGCGACGACAATTACAGATTTTGACCGTAAAGAAGTAATTATCCCTAATCGGGCATTTGTGACAGAACGTCTAATTAACTGGACGCTTTCCGATACCATTACGCGGATTATTATTAAGGTTGGTGTCGCATACGGCTCTGATCTTGATAAGGTTAAAGAGGTTTTGTTAAAAGCGGCAAGCGAAAATGCCCGCGTAATGAGTGAGCCAGGGCCACAAGTCTACTTTATGAATTTTGGCACCAGTACATTGGATCACGAGTTGAGGCTTTACGTCCGAGAACTGGGTGATCGTAGCCGTACTGTAGATGAAATTAACCGCAGTATTGATAAATTATGTCGGGAAAACGACATCAATATTGCATTCAATCAGCTAGAAGTTTACTTACACAATCGGCAGGGTGATAGTTTGCAAGAAGTACAGAATCCATTGAATGATGAAGGCAATCAGTCAGATAAAAGATTTTTATCTGGTGATAAACCATTTTAAGTTGTTTTATCGTTGAAACACGAAATCTGAGGAGTAAGCATTAATCAAACTTATTCATCAGGTTTTTGAACTTGTTTTTCTAATTTTCCTTGAAGATCATGTTTGACAATTTCTAGTGCTGCTAATGCAATAGCAGGTGAAATTTCGTTATATTCAAGCAAATAAATAAGATCTACTGCAAGTTGTACTTCAGGTGGTGCTTGTTCTAGGGCCATAGCTAGTTTTCCTCTGTGATTAATCTAAATGTTCTTGCTTTTCTATCGATTTCTCGATCCGCATTAATGCTTGACGGCAGCGGGCGAGCCTACCCGCGAGGGCTGCAATTTCTTTTTGCAGTTTGTGCTTATTGGTAAGTGTAGTTTGTTTATTTAACTGTAATTCCCGGTCATCAATCATTGCCATTAAACGACGTTCATAATCTTGATGCTCTGCCAGACGTTGATAAAGATCTTGGCTTTGTGAGCGGTACTCAAATTTATCTTCCTGTTTTCGTAGCGCTTGGGTTGATATCTCGCGCTTAAGTGCTTCGGTTTGTACCACTAAACGCTCAGCAAGGAACTTCACTTGTTCAATCCGAGAATCGCTTACACAGGCTTTCAGTTGTTCCAGATTTTGTCGGATCTCTTGCATATATCCATCGAGTTTATTGCTGCGGTGGTGAAACAACATTTGATCAAAACGGGCACTGGAAAAAGGGGTATCAGGTAGTAAGGCGAGTTCTTTTTCCAGAATACTGACCTGTTTTTCAAGTACACATAATAAATTTTGTATACCCATTAGTATCTCATTATGATTAATAATCAGTTTGTCAAAGTCTTTTAATTAGTTTCGCAGATTTGGTTGCAATCACACTGAACCTGCTAAGTGTGGGGTTTATCTTAAGTCAACAAAATATAAGTAACGACTTGTTTGGCAGTTGCTTTTTCACAGTAGTTTGAATAAATTTTACCGCTTTCTTGCTCTCTTCATTAAACCTGGCTGACATCGATTATGACCGCTAACGCACAACAACTGCAATTAATTAAAGATAGTATCGAAACAATCCCTGATTATCCAAAGGCAGGAATACTTTTTCGTGACATTACCACATTGCTTGATAATCCAGTTGCCTACCAAGCTACGATAGATTTATTGGTAGCTCGTTATCAGAATACAGGCATTACGAAAATCGTTGGCACTGAAGCTCGTGGTTTCTTATTCGGGGCTCCTGTTGCACTGCGTTTGGGGGTTGGTTTTGTTCCTGTTCGTAAAAAAGGTAAATTGCCGCGTGAAACGCTGAGCGAAACTTATGATCTGGAGTATGGTACAGATACATTAGAAATCCATAAAAGCAGCATCAAGGAAGGGGATCAAGTTCTGGTTATTGATGATTTGCTTGCAACGGGTGGTACCATTGATGCGACAGTACGCTTGATTCGTCGTCTAGGTGGACAAGTTTCTGAAGCGGCTTTTATTATTGGATTACCGGATTTAGGTGGCGTTGAACGTTTGCAAAAACAAGGTGTTAACAGCTATACCATCGTTGAATTTCCCGGCCACTGATTATTCTATTTTTTGCAATATTGATACATATTAATATATCAGCCTCGCCGTTAATGGTGAGGCTGTGCTAGCATGTTAGATAATCATGTTCAATTTCCTCGGTATTCATGAGCTATCAGGTACTTGCCCGTAAGTGGCGCCCACAAATATTTTCTGATGTGATTGGTCAGCAACATGTGTTGACTGCATTGGCGAATGGTCTCGAACACCAACGCCTCCATCACGCTTATCTTTTTTCCGGCACTCGTGGTGTGGGAAAAACCACTATTGCACGTCTGTTGGCAAAAGGACTGAATTGCGAAACGGGCATAACAAAGACTCCGTGTGGTCAGTGTACCAACTGTCTTGAAATTGAACAGGGTAGGTTTGTTGATCTGATTGAAATCGATGCTGCTTCCCGAACAAAAGTAGAAGATACTCGCGAGTTGTTGGATAACGTCCAGTATGCGCCTGCCAGAGGTCGTTTCAAAGTTTACCTTATCGATGAAGTTCACATGCTTTCTCGCCATAGTTTCAATGCATTGTTGAAGACATTGGAAGAACCACCGGAACATGTGAAATTCCTTTTGGCCACAACTGATCCACAGAAACTGCCAGTGACTATCCTTTCACGCTGTTTACAATTCCATTTGAAAACACTCGATGTGGATCAAATTAGCAGCCAATTGGAACATGTTCTTAATGCGGAGCAAATAGAAAGTGATGTTCGAGCCCGTCAGTTACTTGCCCGCGCAGCAGATGGCAGTATGCGTGATGCCTTGAGTTTAACGGATCAAGCTATTGCTCTTGGTGGCGGAAAGCTGACATCAGATATTGTTAGCCAGATGCTGGGAACACTGGATGATGACCAACCATTGGCAATGATCGAATCGTTGGTGCGTGCAGATGGTCAACAAATGATGGCATTGGTGGAACAAGTGGCAACTCGTGGTGTCGATTGGGAAAATTTGCTGGTTGAAACATTGTCGCTGTTGCATCGGATTGCCATGCTCCAACTATTGCCTCAGCAACCTGAAAGTGAGCCTTCTTCAACGGAAGGGCGGTTGCGTTTGTTGGCAAGAGCGATTTCCCCGACGGATTTGCAGCTGTATTATCAAGCGCTACTGGTGGGGCGCAAAGAGCTTCCTTATGCACCAGAACGACGGATGGGAGTGGAAATGGCGTTATTGCGTGCTCTGGCTTTTCATCCTAAAACAGTCATTGAGGAAATATTACCTCCTGCTGTGGAAAGCCCTGTAGCATCACCTTCGGCCTCGCTATCTGCAAAGCAATTGACTTCAAATAAAGACGAAAATAAGCGTCCTGCTGAGCAGACAATATCCCAATCGATAGGCAGTGAATCGCCTATTGCAAACAGTCCTACAGCGAAGCTATTGCAAGCAAGAAGTTCGCTGACACGTCAAGGAAATACGCCACTAAAAAAGCCTGAGCCGGCAGAGTCTGCTAAACCGGCAAGCTCAGCACTGGAGCGACTGGTGGCGGTGGCAGAACAACGGTCTCAATCTTATATCCCTAAAGCACGGGAATCTAATCCAGCTAATCCGGTAAAAAAGGAATCTTATCGCTGGCGGGCAACGAATAGTGGAGAGGAGAAACCGCGCCCGACTACGACACCAAAAGCGATCAAAGCCGCTTTGGAGCACGAGAAAACAACAGAATTGGTAGAAAAACTGGCTATTGAATCGAAACAAAGGGATCCATGGGCTGCGGAAATTGATAAACTGCAGATTCCAAAATTGGTTCAGCAGGTAGCACTGAATGCTTTTAAAGAACAGATTGATGAAAATCGTCTTTGTCTGCATTTACGTTCAAAGCAGCGCCATCTTAATTCAGCATCGGCTCAGAAAGTGTTGACCGAAGCATTGAGAGAATTGCATGGAAAACCTATTGAACTCAATATCATTGAAGATGATAATCCTGCGGTAAAAACGCCTCTGGAATGGCGACAAGCCATTTATGAAGAAAAATTGGCACAAGCGCGTCAATCCATTATTTCGGATAAAACGATTCAAACACTTCAGCAACTATTTGATGCAGAATTGGATGAAGAAAGTATCCGGCCTGTTTAACTGCCGTAGTGTATTTTATGCTGTGGCGATAGCGAAGAGAGAAAATTATGTTTGGTAAAGGTGGTTTGGGCAATTTGATGAAACAGGCCCAGCAGATGCAAGAAAAAATGCAGAAAATGCAGGAAGAAATTGCAAATCTGGAAGTGACAGGCGAATCTGGCGCAGGCTTGGTAAAAATCACTATTAATGGTGCACATAACTGCCGTCGGGTTGAAATCGATCCAAGTTTAATGGACGATGATAAAGACATGCTGGAAGATCTGATTGCAGCGGCATTCAATGATGCAGCTCGCCGTATTGAAGAAACCCAGAAAGAAAAAATGGCCAGTGTTTCCAGTGGAATGCAGTTACCACCTGGGTTTAAGATGCCATTCTAATGCAAACCAGTCCTCTTCTTGAATCTCTGATGGAAGCCCTGCGCTGTTTGCCCGGCGTAGGCCCAAAATCTGCACAGCGGATGGCATTTCATCTATTGCAGAGAGATCGCAGTGGTGGAATGCGATTGGCCCAGGCACTGACACGAGCGATGTCTGAAATTGGTCATTGTCAGGACTGCCGGACATTCACGGAACAGGAACAATGCACGATTTGCGCCAATCCGCGTCGTCAGCAGAATGGCCAGATTTGTGTAGTGGAAAGCCCCGCAGATATTCATGCTGTCGAACAAACCGGTCAGTTTGCGGGACGTTATTTTGTCTTGATGGGGCATTTATCGCCACTGGATGGTATCGGGCCAATGGATATTGGTTTAGATCGTTTAGAAGAACGTTTATCTTCTGAAACCTTGTCAGAAATCATTCTGGCAACTAATCCAACTGTCGAAGGAGAGGCAACGGCAAACTATATTGCAGAAATATGTTCTCAATATGGTGTGACAGCCAGCCGAATTGCTCATGGTGTTCCTGTGGGCGGAGAGCTTGAAATGGTGGATGGTACGACACTGTCTCATTCGTTGGCTGGCCGGCAAAAAATCACGAACTTGTGATTTTGTTCCCGATTAATGGGTAATTTTATGGATGGTGCTGCTGATTATGCCGCCATCCATAGTTGACTTACCCGCTTATTAAACTAATTTTATATTCTTATTGCTATCTTAACTTGAAACTTTCCGTATCTATCCCCATTTGATTACCATCGTCCGATTTTACATATCTGAACTGGATTTAGATTGAGGTAATAAATGAGCATGAAAGATCAGGAAACCCGTGGATTTCAGTCTGAAGTCAAACAACTGCTACAGTTGATGATCCATTCTCTCTATTCCAATAAAGAAATTTTTCTCCGTGAACTGATTTCAAACGCATCTGATGCGGCTGACAAATTGCGCTTCCGTGCATTGTCTGCCCCTGAGCTGTATGAAAATGATGGCGAATTGCGTGTTCGTCTGGCTCTTGATAAGGAACAGAAAACTATCACCATCAGTGATAATGGTATCGGTATGTCCCGTGATGAAGTGATCGATAATCTCGGAACGATTGCAAAATCTGGTACTAAAGCATTTCTTGAGTCCATTGGTTCTGATCAAGCAAAAGACAGCCAATTAATTGGCCAATTCGGTGTAGGCTTCTACTCTGCTTTTATCGTCGCTGACAAAGTCACCGTACGTACCCGTGCAGCAGGGGCACCTGCTGAACAAGGTGTGTTCTGGGAATCAACGGGAGAAGGTGACTACACCGTTGCTGATGTTGAAAAAGTAGATCGTGGTACAGAAATTACCTTACATCTGCGAGATGGGGAAAGCGAGTTCCTCAATGATTGGCGTCTGCGTTCTATCATTGGCAAGTATTCTGATCATATTGCCTTGCCAGTTGAAATTGAAACCCAAACCAAAAATGAAGAAGATGATTCAGTTACCGTTACATGGGAAAAAATCAACAAAGCCCAAGCCTTGTGGACTCGTAATAAAGCTGAAATTAGTGATGAAGAGTACCAAGAGTTTTATAAGCACATCTCCCATGACTTTACTGACTCTCTGATTTGGAGTCATAACCGCGTTGAAGGTAAGCAGGAATACACCAGCTTGCTATATATCCCTTCCCAGGCACCGTGGGATATGTGGAACCGCGAACATAAACATGGCCTGAAACTATACGTACAGCGTGTATTCATCATGGATGAAGCTGAACAATTCATGCCAAATTACTTGCGTTTTGTCCGTGGTCTGATCGATTCCAACGACCTGCCATTGAACGTTTCCCGTGAAATTTTGCAAGATAGTTCAATCACACGTAACTTGCGCAGCGCGCTGACTAAACGTGTATTGCAAATGTTGGATAAGCTGGCAAAAGACGATGCAGAAAAATATCAGACCTTCTGGCAGCAGTTCGGCCTAGTGATGAAAGAAGGTCCAGCCGAAGATGGCGCAAACAAAGAAGCTATTGCTAAGTTATTGCGCTTTGCTACGACTCATAATGATAGCTCCGCTCAAACTGTTTCTCTGGAAGATTACGTTGGCCGTATGGCAGAAGGGCAGGAGAAGATTTATTACATTACTGCGGATAGTTATGCTGCAGCGAAGAATAGCCCACACTTGGAGCTGTTCCGTAAGAAAGGCATTGAGGTTCTGTTACTGTCTGACCGCATTGATGAATGGATGATGAGCTACCTGACTGAATTTGATGGTAAGTCACTCCAATCAGTCAGCAAAGCGGATGAATCCCTCGATAAACTGGCTGATGAAAACAAGGCTGAACAAGAAGAAGCAGACAAAAAACTGGAGCCATTTGTTGAGCGCGTGAAAACTCTGCTAGGTGAACGCGTGAAAGAAGTGAAGCTAACTCATCGTCTGACCGATACTCCAGCTATTGTAACAACTGATGCTAATGCGATGAGCACCCAAATGGCGAAGCTATTTGCGGCAGCGGGCCAGTCTGTGCCAGAAGTCAGTTATAACTTTGAGCTGAATCCAGAACACCTTCTGGTTAAAAAAGCGGCTGATATTGATGATGATGCTCAATTTGCTGATTGGGTAGAGTTGCTGTTGGATCAAGCGTTATTTGCTGAACGTGGCACATTGGATGATCCAAATCAGTTTATTCGTCGTATGAATCAATTATTATTAGCTGAAAAAGCTTAAACTTATTGAGATAATTATAAAAACCACGCTTCAAAGAAAAATGAGGCGTGGTTTATTTTTTAGTTAGTGCGGAAACGTTTACCTGTTTTCTTGAGCCATTCCCCATTCAAATGGTATGGTAGTACGTTTTCTTTAAAATATGAAAAGTAAATAGCAAGGGGATTTACGCAATGCGTATTATTCTACTGGGCGCACCAGGCGCTGGTAAAGGGACTCAGGCACAATTTATTATGGAGAAATATGGGATACCCCAAATTTCTACAGGTGATATGCTGCGTGCTGCAGTAAAAGCGGGTACCGAGTTGGGTTTGCAAGCAAAAGAGTTGATGGATAATGGCAAGCTAGTCACTGATGAACTGGTCATTGCTTTAGTTAAAGAGCGCATCAAACAAGATGACTGTCATAATGGCTTCTTGTTGGATGGGTTCCCACGCACTATTCCTCAGGCAGATGCCATGAAAGACGCTGGTATCGAGGTTGACTATGTGTTGGAATTTGACGTTCCTGATGAAATCATCGTTGAACGTATTATTGGTCGTCGTGTGCATGCGCCGTCAGGCCGTGTTTACCACATCAAATTCAATCCACCAAAAGTGGAAAATAGAGATGATGTTACAGGTGAAGAGCTGACTATTCGTAAAGATGATCAGGAAGATACGGTCCGTAAACGTCTGGTTGAGTACCACGCACAAACTGCACCTTTAGTTTCTTACTATCAGCAAGAAGCACAGGCCGGTAACACAAAATACTTTAAACTTGATGGTACTCGTCAAGTAGTGGAAGTGAGCGCAGAGCTGGCTAACATTCTGGGTTAATGATTTAGTGTGTACCTTTAAGGGATATCTCCAAGAGGAGACTTCTGGCTTTTGCTTGTAAGAGAGGGGATAGCTCTTAAGTTATTATAGCAGGCGGCCTTCATACCGCCTGGTTTTTTTATATATTACGTTACCTTAGAGAAATTTACTCCATGAAATGTTACATGTAACTATCTTTCATGCTTTATACTATATCGTCAGTCATTTTAATGGAGCTCTGAGGAATGAGTAGCAAGAGGTATGGTGTCCTATTAGTGAACCTTGGTACACCTGATGCGCCAACACCAGCAGCAATAAGATGTTATCTGGCAAAATTTTTGAGTGATAGAAGAGTAGTTGATATTTCTCCATTGATTTGGAAACCTATCTTAAATGCTTTCGTTCTCCCTTTCCGAGTCTCTCGAATTGCTAAGCTTTACCGAGAAATTTGGATGGAAGAAGGCTCTCCTTTATTAGTTTATAGTCGTCGCCAACAGAAATTGTTGGGTGAGAGGTTGGTGGATATTCCTATTGCTTTGGGGATGACTTACGGCTCTCCTTCTTTGTCTCAGGCTGTAGAGAGTTTGTTGCAGCAGGACATTGAGGCTCTCATTGTACTGCCGCTTTACCCCCAATACTCCAGTACAACTTCGGCAGCGGTTTTTGACGGGATCAGTAAAATATTACGGGAATATCGGACAATTCCTACCCTGCATTTTGTCCGTAGTTATGCTACGCACCCTGCCTATATTGCAGCACTAAAGGAAACTATCGAGCAGAGCTTTGAAAAGCATGGACAGCCTGATCGGTTAATTATTTCCTATCACGGTATTCCTGAACGTCTAGCAAAGATGGGGGATATTTATCCACAGGATTGTAAGGCAACGACTGAACTGTTGAATCAGGTACTAGATTATCCAGCAGATAAAATTATGATGACATATCAGTCGCGTTTTGGTTATTTGCCGTGGCTATCTCCTTATACAGATAAGACCATAGCTTCATTACCGAGCCAAGGTGTGGAACATATTCAAGTGGTGTGTCCGGGATTTGCAGCAGATTGTTTGGAAACGTTGGAAGAGATTAACCAACAGAATAAACTTACTTTTTTAGAGGCTGGTGGGAAAAAGTTTGAATATATCTCTGCACTTAATGATAATGATGCCCACATTTCTTTGCTTGAACAGTTAGTAAACAATTTCATGAAATAATTTGCAATTACTGATTGTATAACATTATCACGTATGGTGAATGGCAGACATTGATCATCGTATTATTTTAAGGAATATGGTTTTTAACCAGTAAATTCGATAAGCGAGAGAAAATGCTTGCATATCAATGGAAAGAGAAATTATTTGGATTATAGATAATGAGTAATAAACCTATTAAGCACCCCGATTTTTACGAAGAGCATACAAACTATTATCCTCCAGCGCGGGAGGATGAAATTGATTTGTTTGAACTATTTTCTGTTCTCTTCCAATCAAAATATTTGATCATTGCAGTATCTTTCGTTTTTGCAATTATTGGTTTCAGTATTGCATCATTTTTACCGCAAAAATGGACCAGTACAGCCGCTGTAGTAAAACCGGATTTAGAAGAGTTCCAGCCACTGAAAAATGCGTTAACGGATTTGCATGTTCTGAATATAGATCCCAAAGTGACAGAAGAATCGCTGTATAAGCGGTTTATTGAAAACTATAATTCACGTGTATTGCGTGAAAAATATTTGGTTAGCACCGAGTACTTTAAGACCTTGCTAGCTCAGAATCATAGTGGTTCGGTTCAGGAAAAAAGAAAACTGATCGAGAAAATTGTTAATAAAAATATTACCATATCTTTACCTCATAACGAGAAAAAAGAGAAAGAGGATGACATTTTTAATGAGGTTAAACTTTCTTTCAGTGCTGACAATGCAGAAAATGCTTACAATTTATTAAATGGCTATATCAAATTTGTCTCTTCGGTGGTTCGTGATCAAGTGAAAGAGGAACTGAGTGATATGGTGTACCAGAAATTGGATTACTCCCAAAAGCTTTACTCCCTTGATTTAGAACGTATTGGCAATATGCGCAGTGTGGATATTGAGCGACTGAAGTATGCGATTTCTCTTGCGGATTCTGCCGGGATTAAAAAGCCAGTATCAAATGGCGGAGCCATGATCAAGGATGACCCAGATTATTCGATTGCGTTGGGTTCCGATGCACTGCAACGTAAATTACAGATTACTGAAGAAGTTATCGATCCAACAAAAATTGATGCGGACCTGCGTAACCGCCAGTTGTATATTAAAAATCTGGAAAACGTGAATGTGAGTACAGTTGATTTTGTACCATTCAAGTACATGCAGGAACCTTATGAACCAACATCAAAAGATTCACCTAAGCGTTTGCTGATTTTGATTGGAGCAGGTTTTATCGGATTTATTTTATCCATCATGTATGTTCTGTTGCGCCACATGGTACGTAGTCGCCAAAAACAAGAGGCTTAATATTGTTTATAATTCAAATATGTTATAGATAATATGTTTTGATAGTTGATATTTTGACAGCCAATGCTATTACAGTATTGGCTGTCTTCATTTTTATCTCCATATTTTTGTTTCTCTCCGGTATTGTGGCACATTATATTATGCTAACATGCCGCATATTTTGGCTCTACCGCAACAATTAATTATGAAATTCCCTGGTAAACGTAAATCTAAACACTATTTTCCTGTCAGTTTAAGAGATCCTCTGCTCCAACCCATCAAAGAGATGATGGATACTGAAAATAATCAAGCCTACATTGTTGGCATTGACCAGACACTAGTTGATATTGAAGCCAAAGTTGATGAGGATTTTATTCAGCGTTATAACCTAAGCCAGGGACACTCGTTAGTCATTGAAGATGATGTAGCCGAGGCGCTTTACAAGGAACTGACAGAAAAGAATCTCATCAGCCATGAATTTGCGGGTGGCACTATCGGCAATACTTTGCATAACTATTCTGTGCTGGCTGATGATAAATCCGTCCTGCTTGGCGCAATGTGTAATAACATCCAAATAGGAAGTTATGCATATTGTTATCTCTGCAATACATCCAGTCGTATGGATCTCAATCATCTTCAGGGCGTTGATGGCCCAATTGGCCGTTGTTTTACTTTAGTGACGGAAAATGGTGAAAGAACATTTGCGATCAGCCCGGGGTTAATGAATCAGCTTCGTCCAGAAAGCATCCCTGAACATATTATTGCGGAAGCGTCAGCATTGGTGATCACCGCTTATTTGGTGCGTTGTAAACCGGGTGAGCCAATGCCAGAAGCAACAATGAAAGCCATTGAATATGCGAAGAAGCATAACGTACCTGTTGTATTAACATTAGGAACAAAATACGTCATTGCGGATGATCCACAATGGTGGCGCGATTTTCTGGCTGAAAATGTTTCTGTTGTTGCAATGAATGAAGATGAAGCTTGTGAATTAACCGGTTTCAGTGATCCTTTATTAGCAGCTGACATGGCGCTAAATTGGGTGGATTTGGTGTTATGTACCGCAGGGCCTGCTGGATTATATATGGCGGGTTACACTGAGGAAGAACAAAAGCGCCAAACATTGCATCCTTTGCTGCCTGGTGCGATTGCAGAATTTAACCGTTATGAATTCAGCCGGGCGATGCGTAAGGTGGATTGCCAAAACCCAATGCGGGTTTATTCCCATATTGAGCCCTATATGGGAGGGCCTGAAAAAATCATGAATACTAATGGTGCTGGGGATGGTGCGTTATCTGCATTGCTGCATGATATCACAGCCAACAGTTATCATCGCATGAATGTACCTAACTCCAGCAAACATGCGCGCTCTTATTTGACCTATTCTTCTTTGGCTCAGGTATGTAAGTACGCTAATAGAGTGAGTTATCAGGTATTGAGTCAGCATTCTCCGCGTCTAACCCGAGGGTTGCCGGAGAAAGAAGATAGTCTGGAAGAGTCTTACTGGGAACGCTGACTCTGCTAGTAGTATGGGGTTTTTATGGGAATATCCCTCATTTTGGGGATATTCCTTGACTCGTATGTTATGTTGGCGATGAAGTCGCAGGTGAGTGTAATAATGGCGGCTCTATTGGACAACCCTCTTCATATTCGGGTAGTGCATCAGCCATTGCCCGTGCTATTTCATGTTCACCAATGATGATGTGGTTAGTGCCACGCTCTGTAATGTAAGTGACTTCATCATCATAATGGGCTCGAACAATAATCTTGATATCTGGCCTGATTTCTCTGGCATTCGCAACGATTTCACCGGCTTCATAACCATTAGGGATTGTCAGGAATAAAATGCAAGCGCAATCGAGCCTTGCCAGGGCCATGATCTCTTTATTGACGGCATTACCCATCACGGCACTGATACCCATTTCGCCTAACTCTTCAAACCGGGCGCGTGTATCTTCAATGACCACAACAGGAAAATTTTTTTCTTGTAAACGCTGACAAAGCTGATCCCCCACTCGGCCATAACCCACCACAATAGCATGACCACAAATATTGACTGGGATCTGGGTTTCTTCTTCCAGTGTTTCCTCGAGTAACTGTTCTTCAATGGTTTCTGTTTTTTCCAAATAGCGATCCAATAAGCTAAATAGCACAGGATTCAGCATGATTGAAATGATAGCGCCAGCTAGTACAAGGTTACGGGCTTCCCCATCCAGGAATCCCAACGTGACACCAAGCCCGGCGAGGATAAAGGCAAATTCACCAATTTGGGCGAGACTGGCTGAAATAGTGAGGGCTGTGCGTCGTGAGTGCCCAAACATTCTGACCAGTAGCAAAGCAGCTAATGACTTGCCAATGATAATAATGGCAAGGGTTCCTATAATCGCCAGAGGTTGTTGGAGTAAGACCATAGGGTCAAACAGCATACCAACAGAAACAAAGAACAGAACTGCGAAAGCATCCCTTAGCGGTAAAGTATCTTGCGCCGCCCGATGACTCAATTCTGATTCATTTAGTACCATGCCAGCGAAGAAGGCACCGAGGGCAAATGAAGCATCAAATAGTGTCACTGCACCATAAGCAACACCTAACGCAATGGCAAGTACAGCCAGCGTGAAAAGTTCACGGGAACCTGTCCCTGCGGTTTTCGCCAGTAACCAGGGAATGACACGTCGTCCGACGAAAATCATCAACAAAATAAAAGCAACGACTTTTCCAACGGTGAGAGAGATTTTTAACAGCAATTGACTAATATTTGCGTTTTGACTATCCATAATTCCTGCTGCTGCAGGAAGTAATACTAACGTTAGCACCATGGCCAGATCTTCAACAATTAGCCAACCAATGGCAATTTGTCCCCTTTGACTATCAACGAGCTGTCGTTCTTCTAATGCCCTGAGCAATACTACTGTGCTGGCGGTAGACAGACAAAGACCAAATACAATGCCACTGAGTAATCCCCAGCCGAGCAGCACTGATAACCCGGTACCTAATAAGGTTGCAACTGCAATTTGGGCGATAGCACCAGGAATGGCAATTGATTTGACGGCTAGCAAATCTTTAAGTGAAAAATGTAGACCGACACCAAACATCAGTAAGATCACGCCAATTTCTGACAGTTCTGGAGCTAAAGATGTATCGGCAACAAAACCAGGCGTGAAGGGACCCGCTAGTACACCTGCAACGAGGTATCCTACCAGAGGTGAAATTTTCAGGCGCTGTGCAAGCATACCAAGCAGATAAGCAAGAACAAAACCGCCAACAATGGTCGTGATAAGAGGTGTCGAGTGCTCCATCAAGGCTCCTTCTGGGTAGCGAGTATATAAATTGTGTAGTTAGGTGAGGTAATAATATATTTTATAAATAATTAAAGATTACAAAAAAATATATTGAGTGGCAAAAAAGAGAGTGATCTACATAAACATTATTTTAATGTAATTTTATGTAGATTTTGCCATAATTTACGCTAGTTTACAAAGAAGAATACTTTAATAATTATGGTGTTTATCCAGGGTATTCCTTGTGTTTTTCACGTGTTTTTTTCTAAATTTGGCAAAAACAGCGTAAAAATACCAAGAAGTGGCAGAAAAGCACAAATTTTGTAAACCAATTCTATACTGGTTTTATCTGCGACATAGCCAAGTACGGCAGCCCCAATGCCCCCCATACCAAAGGCCAGGCCAAAGAACAAACCGGCAATCATGCCTGTTTTGCCGGGAATAAGCTCTTGAGCGTAGACTAAAATAGCAGAGAACGCAGAGGCCAATATTATACCAATAATAACCGTCAATATGCTTGTCCAGAATAAGGAGGCATAAGGTAACAGCAGGGTAAAAGGTGCCACGCCAAGAATTGAACCCCAAATGACATATTTCCGACCTATCTTATCTCCAATCGGCCCGCCAATCAGGGTACCTGCCGCTACGGCAAATAAAAAGATAAATAGGTGGATCTGGGCATTTTGCACGGATAAGCCAAATTTCTGTATCAGGTAAAAAGTATAGTAGCTACTGATACTGGTTAGGTAAAAATACTTGGAGAAAACCAGTAACAGAAGAATGGCAAAAGAATTTATAATGGTTTTTCTCGGCAGCTTTGGCAGGGCATTAGTACGGGAAGACAGGGGGGAGATAACCCGATGCTGCATCTTGTACCATTGGCTGACTTGCAAGAGGATTACGATAGCCAACAGTGCTGCCAGGGAAAACCAACCGACGTTCCCCTTGCCATAAGGCGCAATAAAAATGGCGGCTAACAGCGGGCCTAATGAACTTCCTAAATTTCCCCCTACTTGAAATAAAGATTGCGCTAGACCATGACGTCCACCTGAAGCCATACGTGCGACTCGTGATGATTCGGGATGAAAAACGGATGATCCCGTACCAACCAATGCGGCAGCCATTAATATAATTGAAAAACTTTCAGCATAAGCTAGCAGAAGCAAACCAGATAGGGTGAATCCCATACCGATAGGCAGTGAATAGGGTTGCGGATGTTTATCGGTATACAAACCGATAAGGGGTTGCAATAGAGATGCTGTTACCTGATAGGCTAGAGTTATCATCCCAACCTGAATAAAACTGAGAGTAAATTCAGATTGCAGCAGTGGATAAATCGCCAGAATCAACGATTGAATCATATCATTCAGCATATGAGATAAGCTGATGGCGCCGAGAATTGAAAAAACGGTGCGATGTTTTTTTGTTGGTGAAGTTGGAAACAAGGTTGTTTTACTTTTTTCACTCATATCTATTCGCTTATCAATGTCATTATCAACAAAGTTTATAGGGGGAAATTTTTAGGTTTGTTGAATTTCTGTTTAATTTTTACACCATAATACATCTTAGATAATTAACAAAATTTTTATTTATACCTATATAATTTGGCCGCAATATCAAAAAGGTGAAATCTTTTAAGCCGCGGTTTGAAAGGGATGAACCACTACCATCATATAACTAATAAGATTTTGAAATACATGGAGATACCCCATGAAACTATCGTTTAAAGCGTCAATTTGCGCCCTTGCAGTTTCGCTGTCACTGGCACCGTTAATTGCAAACGCCTGGGAAAAAGATAAAACCTATGACATTACCATCTTGCATACTAACGACCATCATGGCCATTTCTGGCATAACGATTATGGTGAATATGGTTTGGCGGCTCAAAAAACGGTGGTAGATTCCATTCGTCAGGAGGTTGCCAAGAAAGGGGGTAGCGTATTGCTATTGTCAGGTGGTGACATTAACACTGGCGTACCAGAATCAGATATGCAAGATGCTGAACCAGATTTTAAGGGCATGAATCTGGTGGGATACGATGCAATGGCATTGGGGAACCATGAATTTGATAAGCCCTTAAATGTCTTGTTCCAGCAACAAAAATGGGCAAACTTCCCATTTCTCTCTGCCAATATTTACCAAACCAGTACAGGCAAGCGCTTGTTTAAGCCATATGTTATTTTTGATAAGCAAGGTGTGAAAATAGCGGTTCTTGGCCTGACAACCGATGACACCGCGAAAATCGGTAATCCGGCTAATTTTCCGGATGTTGAATTCCGTGTTCCTGCTGAAGAAGCCAAAAAAGTTATTGAAGAGCTGAAAAAGAATGAAAAGCCGGACGTGATTATTGCAGCAACCCACATGGGGCACTATGACGATGGTCATCATGGTACGAATGCGCCGGGAGATGTTGAAATGGCACGTAGTTTGCCTGCAGGTTATTTGAACATGATTGTGGGGGGACACTCACAAGATCCGGTGTGTATGTCTGCGGAGAATAAAAACTATAAACAAGTGGATTATGTTCCGGGTACACCTTGTTCTCCTGATCGCCAAAATGGTACATGGATTGTTCAGGCTCACGAATGGGGGAAATATGTAGGTCGGGCTGATTTTCAATTCCGTAATGGTGAATTCAAGTTAGTTCATTATCAATTGATCCCGATTAACTTAAAGAAAAAAGTAACAAAAGAAGATGGCAGTACGGAACGTGTTTACTATACCCATGAAATTAAGCAAAATCCTGAAATGCTTAAGTTGTTGACACCTTATGAAGATAAGGGCAGCAAGATCCTTAATGTGAAAATAGGCTCAGTAGATAACAAATTAGAAGGTGATCGCAGTAAAGTACGTTTCGTGCAAACGAATATGGCACACCTTGTATTAGCTGCTCAGATGGAACGGACAAACGCTGATTTTGCAGTGATGAGCGGTGGTGGGATCCGTGACTCTATTGAAGCAGGGGATATTACTTACAAGGATGTCATGAAAGTTCATCCATTTGCTAACCAACTGGTTTATGTGGACTTCAAAGGTAGCGAAGTTTTGACCTATTTGACGGCTGTTGCAAATATGGAAAAGGATTCTGGCGCTTATGGTCAGTTTTATAATGTGAGCTTCGTGAAAGAGGGTAAGAATATCAGTGAGGTAAAAATTGGTGGTAAGCCATTAGATCCAAATAAAACTTACCGCATGGCGACGTTGAACTTTAACGCGATTGGCGGAGATGGTTATCCACGGATTGATAATTTGCCTGGTTATGTTGATACAGGGTTTGTCGATGCTGAAGTATTGAAAGGATATATTGAAAAACACTCTCCATTGAAATCCTCTGATTATGAACCGAAAGGTGAAATTCGTATCAATAATTAATCCCTGAGCAATAGATTACTTTATTAGTTATTTGCATAAAAAGACCATCTGTTCTTGCAGATGGTCTTTTGCTTATTATGGCTTTAGCCAGTTTAAGTAGCATCAGCTGCTTAAACATAAAACCACCCGCTATGCGGGTGGAGTTCAAGGGTTATACCAAGAAAAACACCTTTCCGTTACGATATAGATGTTCAAGCTAATATCCGTAACTTAAATAAGGAAAGGTGTTTATGGGAATTAAAGCACAAAGCTCAGCGCATACAAAGTGGCTGTGTAAATACCATATCGTCTTTTCGCCGAAATATAGACGAAAAGTCATCTTCAATAGTATCCGTTCAAGTATAGGTGAGATTCTACGAAACCTTTGTAAGTACAAAGGAGTCGAAATAATCGAAGGGCATTTAATGCCAGATCATGTTCATATGCTGGTGAGTATCCCCCCGAAAATAAGTGTTTCCAGTTTTATGGGGTACTTAAAAGGTAAAAGCTCGTTGATGATATTTGATAAACATGCCAATTTAAAATACAAATTTGGCAACCGGAAGTTTTGGTCGGAAGGATACTACGTCAGCACAGTGGGGCTGAATGAAGCCACAATCCGTAACTATATCAGAGAGCAAGAAAAGTCAGATTTACTTCAAGATAAATTAAGTACACGAGAGTATAACGACCCCTTCAAGGGGTAAGCCAAAGAAGCAAAGACACTTAGCTTGAACGAAGAGAAAGCCGCGTCATTTAGGCGCAGTCGGTAACATGCCCTTATAGGGCTAGAGCAAACCACCCGCTATGCGGGTGGTTATGATTAGCAATAAGGCGTGTTATGCATAAATAAGAACGGTTGAAACTGAATAATAATTTAATGATTAAATAGCATGGTAATTAATGAATTACTTTCTCCTTTGGTTGGTAGTTTTTCAAGTCCATTTTTTTCATATAAGGTGATAATTTTTGAATTGTTTTCGCATTCCAAAATAGTTACTCTCCCTCCTATTAATTCTTGAGCTTTTTCAATGGTGACATTGATATGAAATAAAATGTCTCTAAGGCTTATTGGGTTTTTACGTAATGAAAAATTTTTAGCTATTTGACCAATTAAATAAACTTTTAGAGAATTTGCATTTTTACTGATACCGTTAAGTTTTTTTATCTTTGTCTTCGAAATGGCAAGATTATTTGTTGATATCTCCTTAAATGTTAAAGAAAAATAAGCCAATAATAATCCTTCTTTATCTAGAATTAAATAGGTTCTTGTTGCATCAGCTTGTTCAAATCTAATTGATTTTAAATGTAAAAATGATTCTACATCATGGTTAGGGGGACAAGAAAATGAGAGTAAATATTCTCTTGCTCTGTCACTACCAAAGGCCGCCAGAATTTTACTTAGAGTGAGAATTTTCGTTTTAATATCTCTATAGCCTCTTTTTGCTGTGCTTCAAAATCGATTGTCTCAAAATTATTTTCCCTTGGCTTCCTATTAGCCTTTCTAAGCATTTTAATTGCTTTTGGATCAGTGATAACGATGGGACGGAAAAATGATGAAGTTGCCATTTTATTCCTCTTTCATTTAAATAAACTAAGTTAATTGAAATGGTAATTAGTGATTTTTCGTTGTGAGGAAAGTATATCGGCATTATTGTTTATCACAAGGCTCTGTTTTAAAGAAAACAGAGCCAGCTCGAAAAAATTCAGCGAGAATTGCAATTGATTTTCAAATTTTAGCAATATCAGCAAATGAACAATGAAGTAATTGACATAAATCTATGGGGGACAACTCAATATCTAAACCACGTTTACCACCCGAAATAAATAGGGTTGGTAAGGTTTGCGCCTGACTGTCAATCACGGTAGGTAGACGCTTTTTCTGTCCCAACGGGCTAATGCCACCCACTAAATAACCCGTTACCTTTTGTGCCAGTTGAGGATCGGCCATATCTGCTTTCTTGGCCTTGAAAACTTTAGCCACTTTTTTCAAATCGAGTTGCCCAGAGACAGGCGTAACGGCGACAGCAAGATGTTTAGGATCACCATTCAATGAAACCAACAATGTCTTAAAAACCTGATTGGCATCTAAACCGAGTTTTTTCACCACTTCATCACCAAAATTATGTTCATTGACATCGTGGTCATAAGGATGAAGTTTGAAATTAATTTTTTGTTTTTCCAGCAAGACAACAGCGGGAGTCATATTTTTTCCTATAAAGATCAATTTATCACTGCTTATCCGTAATGGTTGACTTTCAGAATGAAGCAGATGAAGTTGTTATGTTTGCGGTTTTGCCAGCATCTGGCGTAAGTTGTTCTCACCGTGAAGGTGTAAAGCGCCCACTGTAACCAAATATTGTCCTGCTGGTAAGCTATGTAACTGTTCACTCCATTGACGGTTGCGTTCAGCCATTAAGGTTTGATAAATCTCTTCGCAGAATGTCATGGGTATTACCTGATTTTGTTTCTCCGGTTTGTAATTCATCCACCAGCTAATCATGGTCTGTAAAGCACGGGCATTAGTATGCCAATGGGTGATGGTATCTTCCAATAGTGAGATCCCACCGTTTGGCAAGTTGGTGAGAAGGCTAACTTGTGCATCAGTGCCTTCCAACTCGATAATGGGTTTATTGAGTGCTTGTGCACTGTTTAGTAATTGGCAATCGATACCATATTGGGGTTGTAACCCCAAATATTGGGCTTGGGCGGCCTGTAATATCAATGCGACTTGCCACGATGGCAATGGATCCAGCAACGTGACAGGATGTTGAATTTCTCGGCAATAGTGTTGCAGACAGGCAAAATGTTCGGGAGATAAACGTTGTGATAACTCGGTCTGTTCAGGAAATGTTTCTTTGAAAGGGGAATTGGCCTGCGTGATATCTGCCTCGACAATCAGAGCATCCGCTTGCTCTAGCTGTTCCAACAATACTTCAGAAAGTGGGTACATGTTCTTAGTACCCATATGAATGCTGCCAACAATATGTAACTGTTTGTTGTTATTTAAATTGATGTCAAAAGCAGGATAAGGGTAATGTCGTTGGGAATTGAGTCCCAATATTTTACTGAAATATGACAGTAATTTTCCCATATTACATCCTCCAATAGTTGGCATTGGTCGGTATGCTAACCTGTTAATCGCCAACAAGAAAGAGGGAAAAATGCGGGATAAAAAGCTAAACGGAATAGGTTTAGCTTTTCATGGAAAAAATAAATTAGGTCAGGACTTAGGTTTGAAGCGTAATAAGCGATTGGCGTTACTGACAACAGTAATAGAAGACAATGCCATGGCCGCACCTGCAACGACAGGATTTAATAAAGTGCCCGTAAATGGGTATAAAATGCCGGCCGCAATTGGAATGCCTAAAGTATTATAGACAAATGCACCAAATAGGTTTTGTTTCATATTACGCAATGTACCGCGGGATAATTCAACTGCATCAGCAACCCCATGCAAGCTATGGCGCATCAGGGTAATTGTTGCGGTTTCTATGGCGATATCGCTACCGCCTCCCATTGCGATGCCGACATCCGCTTGCGCCAATGCAGGGGCGTCGTTTATGCCATCGCCGACCATCGCCACTTTTCTGCCTTCTGATTGAAGTGACTGAATGGCTGCGGCTTTGCCATCAGGCAAAACACCGGCAATCACCTGGTCAATACCTGCTTCTTGGGCGATAGCATTCGCTGTGATGGGATTATCTCCGGTTAACATAACCAAACGATAGCCTTGGTGATGTAAGCGTTGCAGGGCAGAAACGGTATCCTGGCGCAAGGGATCACGGATAGAAAACAGGGCTGCGATTTTCCCATTGGCCGACAAAATAACGGGAGTAATGCCTCTTTCTGCCTGTGCCGCAATAAATGGCTTTAATTCTGCTGTTTCAATCTGATGCTGCTCAAGTAATTTTTGGTTACCTAATAATAGCGTAGCCTCTCCAATTTCTCCCTTAACACCCAGTCCTGCGAGGGTTCGGAATATTTGTACTTCGGGTAATTTTTGCCCTTCAACCTGCAATAAAATAGCTTTTGCCAAGGGGTGATTAGAGCCATTTTCTAATGCACCAGCCCACAGTAATACTTGCTCTTCGGTGAAACCATTAAAGGTGTGGATCTCTGTGACTTGTGGCATACCTTCAGTTAAGGTTCCTGTTTTGTCAAAGACAATCGTATCCAGTTGACTGGCATGTTGCAGGGCATCAGCATCACGCACCAATACACCTAGTTCGGCTGCCCGTCCTACCCCTGACATGATGGACATGGGAGTTGCCAGCCCAAGTGCGCAAGGACAGGCGATAATCAAGACGGTTGTCATGATGACCAGTGCGTACATGATTTGTGGGGCAGGGCCGACAAAATACCAAATCGCGCCCGCAATCAGAGCGATAGCAACGACAACAGGCACGAATATTGAAGATATTTTATCGGCCAATTGGCCGATTTCAGGTTTGCTGCTTTGTGCCTGACGAACAAGTTTAATAATACGTGCCAAGGTTGTTTGGCTGCCAACGGCATTGGCTTTAAACAATACCGTACCATCCTGGACTACAGTGCCGGCATGGACGGTATCGCCAGTTGTTTTCTGCTGAGGAATAGGTTCACCTGTCAGCATGGCTTCATCCAGCCAAACTGTACCTTGAGTAATTTCACCATCAACCGGAACACGATCTCCTGTTGTCAGGCGCAGTACCATATTGGGCATGACATCAGCCAGTGGCACTGTTTTTTCACCTTCAGAGGTAACTAGCCGCGCGGTTGGTGGCGTGAGATCCAATAATCGCTCAAGAGCCTTGGAAGAGCGTTGGCGGGCACGTTGTTCTAAGGCATGGCCGAGATTGACCAAACCAATAATCATGGCACTGGCTTCATAATAAAGATGGCGGGCTTGGAGGGGGAAAATTTCTGGCCATAAATTGACGCTTATTGAATAGAGCCATGCGACACCAGTACCCAGAGCTACGAGGGTATCCATTGTCGCACTGCCATTTTTTAGACTTTGCCACGCATTACGATAAAAATGCCCGCCTGCAAATATCATTACAGCCAGCGTCACCAAACCAATAGTCAGCCAAATGGTGTGGTTTGCTGGTGTGAGTATCATATTGTCGCCTATCATACCCCACACCATGACAGGCAACCCAACCACTAACGCAAGAGCCGATTGCCAGCGAAAGCGGCGCATATTGGCCTGTGCTACTTGTTGCTGACGCTCACGGCGTTCTGTTTCATCCTGAATGATTTCCGCACCATAACCGGCCTTGATGACGGCTTCCACTAAGGCATTTGGTGAGGCGTGGCCTGTGACCAATGCGCTTCTTTCCGCGAGATTGACTCTGGCATGTTCCACGCCATCAACGGATTGCAGGGCTTTTTGTACCTTACTGACACAGCTTGCACAGCTCATGCCATCCAGCAGGAGCTGAATACTGTCATTACCATTCACATCATTTTTGTTGCTGTGCTCAACAGAAACGGTTTTTACCGGAGTCGAAGATATTGCCGCTGCCAAAGACTCCGGAGTCTGTGGAACATGTATTGCCAGCGGCTTAGTTTTTGGGTACTCGGCTTCCGTTGCTAATTCAGCGTGATATCCGGCTTGTTCGATTGCATAGATTAAGGCGCTGTTCTCTGCTTTACCATAGATTTTTGCAGTTTGGGTATCAACTTCTGTGGCGATAACACCTTCTACCGCGTCCAATGCCTTTTGTGTTTTATTTGCACATTTCATGCAGCTTAAACCTGACAGGCGTAATACAACATCGGGTTGGGTGGCTACAGAGGCTTGATAATCTTCGGCAACAATGGCCGCAATCAATTCATCAGGTGAAACATTACTGATAACTTTGGCATAATTGAGGTTCACATCTGTCAGCTCAACGCCAGGTATTCTTTCCAGCGCTTTTTTAACCCTGCCGACACAATGCATACAAGTCAGGCCTTGAAGTGCGAGAATGGTGGTTGTGGACATAACAATATCTCCTGATACAGAGTGATATACTTATCATTAAGGCTAAACCTTCCTGCAAGGGGAAGGTCAAGGGGAAATAATGAATATCAGTGAAATTGCCCGTAAGACCGGTTTAACCAGCAAAGCGATTCGGTTTTATGAAGAAAAAGATCTCATTACCGCACCAGCGCGGGGAGATAATGGCTATCGTCATTACCAGAAAAGGCATATTGACGAACTGATGCTTTTGCGTCAGGCAAAAGAAGTCGGATTTACGTTGGAGGAGTGTCGCGAATTGTTGCGATTATTTCGCAATCCTCACCGCCACAGTGCTGATGTAAAAATGGCAACCCTGCAAAAAGTGGCGGAAATAGAAAAAACGATGTTGGAATTGCAAAAGATAAAGGAAAAATTGCTGGTGTTGGTGGCTGAATGCCCAGGAGATGATGGGGCTGATTGTCCCATCATTGAGCATTTATCTGGTTGCTGTAAGCATCATGGTTAATGGGAAACTGGCTTCACCTTTAATGTGATCCCGTCAACGGCGATAACCTCAACTTCGGTATTGGCTGGAAGCGCTTGGTTACAATGAACGCGCCAACTGCCATCGGCCAGTTTGACTCGCCCAAAACCGTTTTCGGTATCCGTGATTAAACGGGTACGCATTCCAATCAGCTGGTGGTTTTTCTGATTGAGCGCCTTATCACTAGTCAGGCGTGGGCGATGGCGTAGCCAGCTACGCCATGCAATAGCAGAAAGCAAGGTTAAGACAGCAAACAGAGTACCTTGCAATTCCCAGCCCATAGTAGGGAAAATCCATGTGAGCAGGGCAACAACGATGGCTGCGGTTCCTGTCCACAACAGATATCCTCCTGTTCCCAGCAATTCTGCAATCAGAAGCAGGCCACCAAAACAGAGCCAGAACCAGGCTGGCTGAGCGGCGATCTGTTCAATCATAACAATTTACCCTGTATGGCTATTTATTATCTTGCTTGCTTTTCTTGCTTTCGGAAATTAATTCAGCAATACCACCAATGGCTCCCATTAAATTGCTGGCTTCCAGTGGCATCATAATCACTTTGCTGTTATTTGAGGCACCGATGTTGGTGAGGGCATCGGTATATTTTTGGGCAACGAAGTAGTTAATTGCCTGCATATCACCATTTGCAATAGCGTCAGAAACCATTTTGGTTGCCCGCGCTTCTGCTTCGGCGGCACGTTCACGGGCTTCAGCCTGAAGGAAGGCTGATTGGCGCTCACCTTCTGCTTTCAAAATTTGCGACTGTTTTTCTCCTTCCGCTTTCAAAATGGCGGCCTGACGAATACCTTCTGCCTCA
Organism: Xenorhabdus sp. TH1; assembly: GCF_037260955.1. Lineage (NCBI taxonomy): Bacteria > Pseudomonadati > Pseudomonadota > Gammaproteobacteria > Enterobacterales > Morganellaceae > Xenorhabdus > Xenorhabdus sp. TH1. The sequence goes on along the minus strand of NZ_CP147734.1, from coordinate 2,976,387 downwards.
AGAATATCTGCACGTTTGGTACGCTCGGCTTTCATTTGGGCGTTCATGGCGGAGATCAACTCTTTTGGTGGACGCACATCACGGATCTCAATCCGGGTGATCTTGACGCCCCACGGGTTAGTCGCTTCATCGACGATTGCCAGCAATCGGCTGTTGATGGAATCGCGTTGGGACAGCATTTCATCCAGCTCCATGGAGCCTAGCACGGTACGGAAGTTGGTCATGGTCAGGTTGATGATGGACAGTTCCAGATTGCTGACTTCATAGGCAGCACGTACGGGATCGACAACCTGGATGAAGCAGACGGCATCAATGGTGACATTGGCATTATCGCGAGAAATGACCTCCTGCGATGGAATATCCAGAACCTGTTCCATCATATTGATTTTACGACCGATACGATCAACAAATGGCGTGATAATGTGCAGGCCTGGTGTTAATGTACGAGTGTAACGTCCAAAGCGCTCAACAGTCCATTGATAGCCTTGTGGAACGGTCTTGACACAGGTAAAGACGATAGCAATCGCAATAACGATTAAAATCGGGACAGCACCAAAAGAGAGTAAATCCATAACAATTCCCTTATTAAAGTTAATTATGGAATATATAAATCTTCTCTACTTAGTAGAGTAAAGAGTATACATGACGACGGTATTTAGATGCCAGAGCATCTCCAGTACCCAGTGTAGAGAGAATATCCATCATCGTCTTTTTCACTGCACCTTCGGCAGCGGAAAGATCCTTTTTCAGAAAACTAAATAGCAATTCCAGGGCTTCTGCATTACGGCCAACTTCGTGTAATTTGTCAGCCAGTTGTACGGCTAATTCTGCATTCTCTGGTTGAGTTACCAACGTTTGTTGTAGTTGTCGAATCTCCGGCGAATCCGCCGCCTCTTGCTGTGACTTAAGGTATTCAAGTAACTCATGATAGTATTCATCTTGTGCTTCTGATGGAACGGTATCCAGTATTTTTTGGGCCTCTTCAAGATGATTGAGTGAAAGATTCACTTGGGCTAGCAATAGGGTAATCTCTGTATCTTGTGGATTTTCTTGATGGATTTCTTTTAGTAAAGGCAATGCTTCCTGATTTTTACCTTCTACAAGTAGCTCGTTAACTTGCTCTAATGGTGATTTTTCCATTTGGGGCAGGAGAGTGGCAAAAATTTTTCTGATGGCTTCATCTGTCTGTATCCCCTCAAAACCTTGAACAGGGCGAGCTTCTTTTACAAACAGTACAGTAGGTAAGCTACGCACACCAAATTGTGCAGCGATATGAGAAAGTTGGTCACAATTGACTTTAGCCAGGGTAAATAGCCCGGCATATTCATGGGCTATTTTATCAAGCGTGGTTTCTAACTCATGGCAATGTAGGTCTTGTGGGGACCAGAAGTAGAATACGACAAGCTGGGTGAGAGAGTGCTGCACAACCTGGGCAATATTCGATTCATCAATATTAATGATAGAGGCAGTATTGTTGTTTGTATTTGCGGTTGGTTCCATGGGATTTTTCTCTGAGTCGTTGTAAGGTGATTACATGAATAAATAAGACTTGTTTGTCCGTTTTTCAATGTCTATTTACTTTGCCAGCGTAAGATCCTATCGATCCATCGCTCAGGAAGTAGACGCCGCATCACTTTTACTGTATGGGTCAATAACGTAACCGAATAGCGTAATTTTGGGTTAGGACTTTCCAGCGCATGAATGAGCTTAGAAACGACATCTTCAGGCATTAACGTAAAACGACGAGCAAGACCTGGATTTTCAACCGGGTGATCCTGCTGCGTTTGATTAACATTCTTCGTAAAACGGGTATGGATTGGACCAGGCTCTATCAGGCTGACTTTAATGTCTGTTTTTGCCAATTCGCCACGTAAGGCATCTGACCAGGCTTCAAGGGCATATTTACTGGCAGCATACGCCCCACGGCCTGGCGTCGAGATCAATCCCATCACAGAGCTGGTTTGGACAATCCGCCCGGCGCCATAAGAGCGTATCGCTGGCAGTAGCAGGCACGTCAGTTGATGGGTGCCAAAGAAATTGGTGGAAAACTGTTTTTCCATCTGTTCGCGGGAAATACTTTCCAATGGACCGTAAACACCAAATCCCCCATTATTGAATAGCCCGAATAAACGCCCGTTGGTTAATTCGATAACTTTCCTGGCTGCGCGCTCTACGCTTTCTTTATCATCTAAATCCAATTCGATGGGATCGAACCCCAACTCACGCATATGTGCCAAATCAGAGAGCTTGCGGCAAGCTGCGAGTACGCGGTAACCACGTTGGTGGAGGGTTTTGGCCGCGACTAACCCGATCCCGCTAGAACACCCAGTAATAAAAATGGCTTTTTGCATAACTTTACCTGTCCATCTGCATCAATTTATGGAAATAAATGATTTACTATTAAGAAATATTTTTTACTTAAGGATAGTTGATATATGCCGACAATATGTTGGACATCCAATCAGCAATAAAGGGTTGTGCGGCTTGATTGGGGTGCAACCCGTCATCTTGCATCCATTCTGGTTTGATAGCAACGTGCTCCATGAAAAATGGCAGCAAAGGAATTTGGTTACGTTTAGCAAGCACAGGATAAATTTTGGCGAAAGATTCGGTATATCGCTTTCCATAATTGGGTGAAATTTGGATTTGCATTAACAGTGGTTGCGCATCGGCTTGTTTAATCAGATTGATGCCCTGTTGCAAATCTTGTTCTATGTTTTGAATGGGAAAACCACGCAGTCCATCATTAGCACCAAGCTCGATCAAAACCCATTTTGGATTGTGCTGTTTCAATAACTCAGGCAAACGTTCAAGCCCTTGCGCTACAGTATTGCCACTAATACTGCCGTTAACAATGACTGTTTTTTTGCCGGCTTGTTGCCACTGTTTTGCCATCAGGGCAGGCCATGACTGCTCAACTGGCAAACGATATCCGGCACTGAGGCTATCGCCTAATATAAGCAGGGTATCTGCCGCCACTGCTCTGGCACTGCATAGCACCAACAATAAAAGGAAAAATACATGGCTGTAGAAAGTATTCTTGAAGTTCATCATCTCACTAAACATGTCGGTCAAGGGGAACAGGTAATTAATATATTGCAAGGTATTGAGTTGGTTGTCGAGCCAGCACAGACAATTGCATTAATTGGTGAATCAGGATCAGGCAAATCAACGCTTCTGGGCATTATTGCCGGATTAGATGATGGCAGTGGAGGGGAAGTTCATCTATTGGGGCAAAATATCAGTCGCATGAATGAAGAGCAGCGTGCGCAGTTAAGGGCAGAAAATGTAGGTTTTGTTTTTCAGTCGTTTATGTTGATCCCCACATTGAATGCATTGGAGAATGTCCAGCTTCCGGCACTATTGCGTGGTGAATCGGAAAACCAAAGCCGTGAACAAGCCATTGAGCTACTCGAATTATTAGGGTTAGGAAAACGCCTGAAACACATGCCAGCCCAGCTTTCGGGGGGAGAACAACAGCGGGTGGCTTTGGCGCGGGCATTCTGTACTCGTCCTAAAATTCTGTTTGCTGATGAACCAACAGGTAACCTTGATCGCCAAACAGGAGATCGCATCGCTGATTTGCTGTTTTCCCTTAATCATGATTACGCCACCACATTGATTTTAGTCACGCATGATAACCAATTGGCGGCGCGTTGCCAGCGTCGTTTACGTCTGGTAGATGGCAAATTGCGGGAGGAAGCATGATCTGGCGCTGGTTTTGGCGTGAATGGCGTACACCCTCTCTCTTGATTGTTTGGTTATCCCTGACCTTAGCGGTGGCCTGTGTACTGGCATTAGGGCGTATTAGTGATCGTATTGATCAAAGTGTGCATTATCAAAGCCGTGATTTTCTGGCGGGTGATCTTGTCTTAAGGGCTTCGTATCCCGTTGATGAAACCTGGTTGCAAAAGGCACAAGAACAGGGGTTGACATTAAGTCGCCAGATCTCATTTTCGACCATGACATATGCAGGAGATATTCCGCAACTGGCTCAGGTGAAAGCGGCAGATGCGCGTTATCCGCTGTATGGCGAACTGGAAACCAATCCGCATGGGTTAAAGCCGGAAAAAGGTTCTGTGTTGGTGGCACCACGATTGTTGACATTATTAGGTGTCAAGGTTGGGGGTAATATTGACGTGGGGGATACCACGTTGAAGATCCGTGGGGAGCTGTTGCAAGAGCCTGACAGCGGTTTCAATCCTTTTCAGATTTCTCCCCGAATTTTAATCAATATTGATGATGCCCAGGCAACCGGAGCGATTCAACCCGGCAGTCGCTTGACTTACCGTTATATGTTTGCAGGCTCTCCTGCCGCCATCCAATCATTCCAGCAATTCGTGGAGCCACAACTAAAAGCCGATCAACGCTGGCTGACCTTGAAACAGGATAATGGTGTCATGGCACAATCTATTGAGCGTGCCCAGCAATTTTTACTGCTGTCAGCTTTGTTGACATTACTCCTTGCCGTCGCGGCGATGGCGGTTTCTATGGCGCATTATTGCCGTAGCCGACATAACCTGATTGCCATTTTGAAGACATTAGGGGCAGGGCGTTGGGCGTTGCGTCAATGGATCATTGGGCAATGGCTAGTGATATTACTGGCCGCCATAGTGGTAGGCTCCATTCTAGGTTTGGCTTTTGAATCTGCACTGATTCGAATTTTGGCTGGAATGTTACCTAAGATGTTACCGGCTGCGGGAATATGGCCGTGGGTATGGGCGGTTGCTGCGCTGTTTGGGATTGCCATATTAGTGGGTGTTCGCCCTTATCGCCAACTTATGGCTACCCAGCCTTCACGGGTATTGAGAAGTGACGTAACAGCATCCATTTGGCCCTTGCGTTATTATTTGCCTGCGGTGGCATTCATCATAACGGGAGGATTAGTATTACTGGCAGGTACTCAGCCGTTATTATGGTCGCTGTTAGCGGGAGTACCGGTTGTCGCGTTGTTCCTGGCATTATTGGGATGGGGAGGATTATGGCTATTGCGCCGTGTGACGTTCCGTCAGTTAAGCCTGCGTCTGGCAGTCAATCGGTTACTGTGTCGGCCATTTCAGACCATGACCCAATTGGCGGCATTTTCCCTGTCATTCATGTTGTTGGCTTTGCTGATTATGGCAAGGGGAGATTTATTGAACCAATGGCAACAGCAATTACCGCCGGATAGCCCTAATTATTTCTTGCTTAACATGACCCAACCACAAACTGCTCAAGTTAATGACTTATTGGCTAAATACCAGGTAGAGCCTACTGATTTTTATCCCGTAGTATTGGCACGTTTGACGGAAGTGAATGGACAATCTGCGCTGGAATGGGCAAATGAAAAACACCCTAATAGTACTACGGTACGTCGTGAACTGAACTTAACATGGAAAGCGGAATTGCCGCCTTTTAATACCTTGATTGCGGGAACATGGCCGCCGAAACCGAATGAAGTTTCGATAGAACAAGGCGTCGCTGAGCGGTTGAAAATCAACCTTGGAGACAGGCTCACATTCACCGGAGATACTCGAACATTTCATACTACGGTAAGCAGCATTCGCAAAGTGGATTGGGAGAGCATAAATCCGAATTTCATTTTTATTTTCGCCAAAGAGACGTTGGAAAATCAGCCCAGAATGTGGTTAACCAGCTTTCATTATGACGGTGATGGAAAGCTACTAACGGAAATTAACCGTCATTTCCCAACCATCAGCATGTTGGATATTGGTTCGATAATCAAACAAGCACAAGGCATTTTGCAGCAAGTTAGCAAGGCATTAGAAGTGATGGTCGTTTTGGTGATGATTTGTGGTGGCTTGCTGTTATTGGCACAAATTCAGGTCGGCATGAGCCAGCGACAACTTGAACTGGTGGTATATCGCACATTAGGGGCAAGCAAAAAACTTTTGCGTCGTACATTGTGGAGTGAATTTGCCCTGCTTGGTTTTATGGCTGGTTTGGCCGCGGCATTGGGTGCAGAAATTGCACTTTGGTTGTTACAGACTCAGGTCTTTGATTTTCCGTGGCAACCACAATGGCAAATGTGGTTTCTGCTTCCCATCATCAGTAGCTTACTGCTTTCACTATGTGGTGGCTGGTTGGGCGTCAGGTTATTACGGAGGCCAGGGCAATATCGGCGCTTGCCGGAATAATTTTCATCTCTTTGATAAATCTCGCTTAAACCAACGAGGTTTATACCAATCTAACTTCAAGATCCGTGCGATGTCTCCCCGCTTTGCGGAGGAGACATCAAGGTTTCATATCGTGTTATAAATTGCAACTTAAAGTTTAATGTGTATATCAGCGGTCATTTGACCAGATATTATCAGGCAAATTCTTCTCTTAACTTGGGCAGGATCTGATCGCCAAAAATCTTTAATCCTTTTATGTAATCGGGGAAAATCAACATAACGCCATCCAACTCACAAGTACGCATTAAATTTGTTATTTGCTTGTAGCAGGTATCTGGTGTACCGATGGCAGTATGAGTCATAAAGGCGTTTTGGGAGCGTTCTATCATCGCATTGCATTTCCCATCCGTATCGACGCCAAAACTATGCATCATATTTTTGACCGCTTCCACATCCAAGCCTTGGCGATAGAACTGGGCGAGGGTTTCAGCATAGGCATCTGTTTCAGCGCAAATGACGGTACACATGCAGAATGTCTTAGCGGTTGTGTTGTATTCAGCAGCGATACGCTTTGCGGTTAAACTGATATTGCGCGTTTCAGTCTCATCTTTGCCACCGATAAAACAAACATCGGTGTGACGTACACTGAAACGCAGTCCTTGTTCGGATTGGCCGGCACAAACGAGATAAGGGTAAGGAAGGGAAAGGGGTTTGGGTTCAGAAACGCACTGTCTTAAATGAAAATAAGTGCCTTCATGATTGACTTGTTTCTCACGCCAAAGTCGTTTGATCACCTGAGTCCACTCTTCAGTCATGGCGTAACGCTGGTCATGGTTCAAACTATCATCCCATGCACCCATTTGTTCAAATTCATCTTGGAATGAACCGGAAACAATATTCAGCCCCGCACGTCCCTGACTAATATGATCCAGCGTGGCGATCATTTTGGCTGTAACCGCCGGATTATGCAGCCCGGCATGAACCGTTGCGATTAATTTTGCGCGGTGGGTCACTTCGGCAATGCCCGCCATCATGGTGACGGATTCAAGCGAGCAGCCCCAATGATCGGTTTCACCACCAAACCCGCGCCATTTTCCCATGGACATAATGAAATCAAGGCCAATCTGGTCGGCCAAAATAGCAGCCTCTCGGTTCTGTTTATAAGACGCATCCAGTAGTGGTGTGTTTTTGGATATGATCCACCCACCTTTGGCGATGGGTAGAAATACACCGAACTCTTTCTTTGACATCGCTATTTCCTTGTTTCTACGTTATTTCAGTTCATATTTACCTTATTGAGTAAATTGGGTGTTTTCAACCGCGGGTTTTCTCATTTTATGAGCAGGTGGTTTCATCATTAATGTTACGATAAGAACAACAAATACGGGAATAGCAATAATCAGGAATGCAGAGGTAAAACTGCCTGAATAATCTTTGATGGCACCGGCGAAAAAAGGCGCCAGACAAGCCAGGGTGGATATCAGGTTCATGATAGAAAACAGTTCCAGATAAGGCTTGCGGCCAAAATAGTTAGCCAGCAATACACTGGATGCAAGGAAAGTCATGCCATATCCCATTCCGACACACAGTGTGAATGCAATCAAGAATGGCCATGACGAGGCGATACTCAGTGCAATCAAGCCAAGTATAATAATAGACAGGCTGATAATCAGTAACTTTTTCGGTTCTACCCACTCTCCAACAGCACCACCGGCTAAGCGGGAAAAGGCATTGATAAAAGCCATCGTGCTCAGTAACCCTGCGGCGATAGCTTCGCTGAAACCATTTTCGATGATATGAGCAACTGCAAAACTGTTGACGGTAATGCCACACCACAAAAATGCGGTATAAGTGGCAGCAATCACATAGAACTGCCACGTCCGCAGTGCTTGATGTGCAGTCCAGCGTTGCTTAGTGCGATAAATGCTGGGTGTATCCTGATTGTTATGTTTCTGGTTTATTGCCTTGGCGTGGGCGATTTCCCGTTTACCTTCCTGAAGAATAATAATCGTCAGGATGACGAAAATGGAGAGGATAATCGCGGAAATCATCCAATGCATTCGCCATGTTCCCCAAATACGAGTTGCCAGAAAGTAGATCCACGGGCCAATTACCCCACCTAGCCCACCGATTGTGAAGTAGAAACCAAACGCAAGGGATTGTTTCTCATATAGCCGTGAAATCACATAAGTGCCCGGTACTGTCGCCAGAAAAGTAAAACCGATACCCATTAAAGCCGTACCGATAAAATAGGATGAAATAGCGTATGTGTGATAAAGGCTATAGAAACCCGCCAGAAAAATCAGCAGGCCGGTAAACAGGGTAAAACGAACACCAATTTTACGAATAAATATCGTTGGCAGAAAACTGGATAGCCCGCAAGTCAGGCCGAGCAGTGTGAACCCTAACCCCGCATTTGTCCAACTCCAGCCCAGTTCATTAATCATACTCGGCAGGACAACACCTAATGACGTAAAGGTTGTTGCTGTGGATAGAAAATAGACCATGCCTAAAAGTATCAGCAAAAACCACTGATAAGTACGCCCGAATTTGTCATGTTGAATGGACATTGTGACTCCATCAAGGATATAAACGATTAAAAGCGGCACTATTTTATGTGTTTATTAGAAAAAGCTGTATCGAATAAACACACCATAGCTAAATTGATTGGTATGAAAGCCAGGCGTATCTTTTATTTTGTACTTATTTTTGACGGGATTCACGACAACCCCAGTCCACAGATGGCCGGTTTGATAGCCTAATTTTTTGCCTAAGTCATAATGCAATTCGGGTTTGAAATCGATCATTTCAGGGTTATCACCTAATCCCAGTGTATAATCGAAAGTGCCTACAATGCGGAAATCGCCCAATTGATTCCTGAAAGGAATACCGTAATCAATATGGATACGCTGATCGTTCCAGTTTCCCTTAGCATTATTTTCAAAATAAAAGATAGTGCGCAACCAATTGAATCCGCCGACTTGCCAATCAAAGCTGATACCAGGGAAATAGTCGTATCTTACGTTTTTGGTTTTGGCTATCCATTGGGCAAACAAGACATCTTTTAATGGGCCACAGGAGAGGTCATACCCTGTGATTTTGCTGGCACTAAGCCTTGGTACAAACTTATAGTAATAGGTACTTTTGTCGCCTTGGTAATCGTGTTGCAGCGAATTTTGCCAAATACTGTAAACATACATATCGCCAATTTTGTAATCACCAAACGCTTCCACAATTGGGGAAAGGGTTTTTTGAGGGGCAACTTTATTCTCAAATTGGAAGTAAAGGCTGGTATCAATTGATTGAAAATTGACAAAGTTGTTTGCGTGGGCGTAACTGACAACAAATAACAATAAGATCGGAGATAAAGCCATCCTAATCATAAGGTCTTTCAAGTTGTTGGTAAATCGCAAGTGATTTCTCCTTTCACATTTATGACTTGGCGATGGATAATAGCATCCTCTTAACAGGGTAATTTTGTCAAAAAAATTCTCTCTCGAGAATGAAAACAAATTGAAGCTATTTTTCATATAAATGGGAAGGTAAATAATTTTTCCTTATAAAATAGATATATTTTTTTAATTTACCTAAGATGTTATTGAATATATACGAATGCAATTTTAAGTTGCAATTTATAACATTAAATGAAACCTGATTTCTCCCCGCTAAGCGGGGAGAAATAACACGCATATTGAAGTTAGATTGGTATATTAATATGCCGATATTCATCACAATTATTTAATTGCTTTTAAATAAAATAATTAAATTATGATAAAAGTATTAAGATTGAAATGATTTGATATAAAGTAGAAGAGGGTAATTATGTATACAGGTATTGTACAAGGAAAAGAAAGGGTATTATCGCTCAATAAAAATAATGGGTTTAGCACACTGATTATTAGCAATAATAATCATTTTTTTGATGATGTTACAGTCGGGGCCAGTGTTGCGATTGATGGTACATGCCTGACTGTTACCCAATTTAGTGGCGATAGCGTTTCTTTTGATATTTCTGACTTTACTGCCGATACCACCACATTAAAGTTGCTTTCCATGGGAGATGAAGTCAACATTGAACGCTCACATCAGATGCATAAAGAAAATGGCGGACATAATCTTTATGGGCATATAGAAGGTATAGCAGAAGTGGTAGAGTTTACTGTGACTGGTGAAACTTATCGGTTAGTTATTCGGATACCTCAAGACAATATTAACTATTTTTTCCTGAAAGGTTTTATTGGATTACATGGTTGTAGTTTAACCATTAATGGCATTGATGAAGAAAATAAGACAATTGCTTTAAACCTGATCCCGGAAACATTAAGAATGACCAATCTCAGTAAGATTAAGGTCGGTGATTTCCTTAATTATGAAATAGATCAAACGACAAGAACTATCGTGGATACACTGTCCCGAACGCTATCAAGAATGCGATAATCGCTGACCGGGCTGGAATGGGAAGTGGTAGTTTATGTTAATCGTTACCACTTCCTAAAATAACCGATTAACTTAATTTATCTTGTGCCCATTTAAGACTGCTTTGATATTCTGCTGGCAATAGCGAGGCTAATGTTTGCAACGTTGTTTCCAATGTCCCTTTATCTGCATGGATAACATTTAAGTGACCTACCTTACGTGCAGGACGAACATCTTTTTCATACCAATGTAAACGAACCAGCGGCAAATTCAGCCATGCGGGATTCACCTCTGTGCCGATCAGATTGATCATAACGGATGGTGCAAAGATTTCTGGTTGTGGCATAGGAAGATTCAAGATCGCCCGCAGGTGAAGTTCAAACTGGCTGATAGAAGCACCGTTTTGCGTCCAGTGGCCGCTATTATGAACCCGTGGAGCCAATTCATTGATCAGCAAATTATCACCAATAATAAAACACTCCATCGCCATAACACCAACATAATTCAGGTGATTCATGATGCTGGATAGCATCTGCTCTGCTTGCTGTTGAAATGGCTTATCGGCACTATTATCAGGTAAAGCAACACTGGTACGTAAGATACCTTCCTGATGCAAATTGTGAGTCAGAGTATAGAAGACTGATTCACCTTTGGCATTACGGGCTCCCACCAGCGAGACTTCTCCCGAAAACGGAATACCCTGTTCTACAATACATTCACCGTAAATTTCAGGTGGAAGCGTTGTTTCATCACCTGGGCGGATACGCCACTGACCACGCCCGTCATAGCCCCCAGTCCGTCGCTTGACAATAATAAAATCGCCTAATTCTGCAAATAGTTGTGGCCATTGTTCGGGAGAGGAAAGCAGTTTCCACGGTGCGGTTGCCAGACCCAACGTATCCATGAGCTGTTTTTGTGGCAAACGATCCGCCAGTTGCGGAAAAATCTCACGATTGATAAAAGCCTGATGATGAGCCAGTTCGCGGGTTAATGCGGTTTCGGGCCAACGTTCAATTTCTGCGGTGATCACACTGCTTTGGTAAGGCACTGCCTCTGGTTCGGCATCTAACCCGACAGGATAAACAGCGATCCCCAACGGTTCACCGGCTTGACGCAGCATTCTGCCTAACTGACCATTTCCCAATACACAAACGGGCTTCATGCATCCTCCCGTGGATCTGGATTATCCAGAACAGCCTGGGTTTGCTCACTGCGCCAATCTGATAAACGTTGAAACAGTGCACTGTCATGCAACGCCAGCACTTGCGCAGCCAGTAATGCGGCATTTGCGGCTCCAGCCTTGCCGATAGCCAGTGTACCAACAGGAATGCCCTTTGGCATTTGGACGATAGAATACAGGCTATCAACACCGCTAAGCGCAGCGCTTTGTACAGGAACCCCAAACACAGGCACTAAAGTTTTGGCTGCCAACATTCCTGGTAGATGTGCTGCCCCACCTGCGCCCGCGATAATGACATCAAAACCGTTTTCTTTCGCTTGTTCTGCGAAACGAAAAAGTTTATCTGGCGTTCGGTGTGCCGAAACAATTTCAACATGAAAAGGAATGGCGAGATCGGTCAGGATATCGGCTGCATGTTGCATGGTTGCCCAGTCACTTTTAGAACCCATGACAATGGCGACTTTGGCGTGGTTTTGGGATTCTATTTCTGTTGGAAAAGTCATTGTAGGAGTAATAGCTAGTGTGGGATCAGAGCTGGACGTCATAAATCGGATGCTCCTGTATTGGGTGTCTACCAGAACAAAGATGAAATTTTAGATGGCGGATCATATCATGCCAATAGCATGAGGAAAACGTTTGCGTCGTTTGATTTATCGATTTTTACAAAATAAGCAAGTTGCTTAGAAAGAGAAGGATATCAATTCAATAGCCGTTTCTGTAACTTTGAACATCGAACCTTGCTCATGCCAGGCCCCTAATACACCGCGATGCACGGTCTTATCGCCAATCTGAATATCGTGTATTGCTGGACGATGAGTATGCCCGTGAATGATCCAATCTGTTTGATATTTATTAAAATGCTCAATAACAGCCTCTTGGTTGACATCCATAATAGACGCGGATTTTTGGCTGTTGGCATAGTGGCTACCTGCTCGCATTTTGGCTGCAATTTTTAAACGGATAAATAAAGGGAGAAACAGGAATAGCCGTTGTATCCACGGAGTATGTACCCGCTTACGATATTGCTGATAGTTGATATCATCGGTGCATAGCGTATCGCCATGCAAAATCAGAATACGTTTACCATGCAACTCCAGCACTTCTTCCTGTGGAAGCAGAATCAAACCGCTCTCTCTGGCAAAACGGGAGCCGAGCAAGAAATCACGATTGCCATGCATGAAATAACAGGGAATACCTTGTTGTTTCAGTTCATTAAGGGCCTGGGCGATTTTGGTATGCAATGGGTTGGGATCATCATCACCAATCCAGTAATCAAAAAAATCACCGAGAATATAAAGACTTTCAGCGTGGATTGCATCTTCACGTAAAAAACGCAGAAAACCGGCAGTAATTGCCGGCTCTTGTTCACTGAGATGCAAATCTGCAATAAACAGTGTACTCATGTAGCGTCTAACAGTAATTATTCGCCAACAGTGACACGTTCAATGATCACATCTTCATGTGGTACATCTTGGTGCATACCGCTGCGACCGGTGGAAACACCTTTAATTTTATCAACCACGTCCATGCCTTCAACAACTTCGGCAAATACACAGTAACCCCATCCATCTGGACGCTCTGAACGGAAGTTCAGGAAATCGTTATCGACAACGTTAATGAAGAACTGGGCAGTTGCAGAGTGTGGATCATTGGTGCGTGCCATAGCGATAGTGCCACGGCTGTTTTTCAGTCCATTGTTGGCTTCGTTTTTGACAGGAGCCTTAGTTGTTTTCTGCTTCATACCTGGTTCAAAGCCACCGCCTTGAATCATGAAGCCATTGATAACACGGTGAAAAATAGTGTTGTCATAAAAACCTTCCGAGCAGTAACTCAGGAAATTTTCAACAGTTACAGGTGCTTTATCAGAGAAGGTTTTGATTACGATATCGCCAAAGTTGGTGTGGAAAGTCACCATAATAGAAATCCTAGTAATAGTTTTGATTGACCCTGTATTTAGGGGATTCGGAACAACCGTTGTTATATCATATCTCAGATTTTGAGTCAGTATTCTGAGACGTATCAGAACAAGGCGGTTTATGGCACTTGCAAAGCATTGCATATCAAGGTGAAATACTCGTCTGGCTTTTCTATATTCTCATTTATTTATCTTGCTGATAAAGAAGCCTATAATCACCCAATTCATTTGATTTTATTACACGTACATTAATTTTTACGGAAACCCACTGATGCTAAAAATTTTCAACACTCTCAGCCGTCAAAAAGAAGAATTTAAGCCGATTCACGAAGGAAAAGTGGGCATGTACGTGTGTGGTATCACCATTTATGACTTGTGTCATATTGGTCATGGCCGAACATTTGTGGCATTTGATGTGATTGCTCGTTACCTGCGTTATCTGGGATATAATCTGACGTATGTCCGTAACGTCACTGACGTGGATGATAAAATTATTAAACGCGCCATCGAAAATAATGAAAGTTGTGACGATTTGACCGCACGCATGTTGGCAGAAATGCACAGCGATTTTGATGCATTGAATATCTTGCGCCCGGATTTAGAGCCTCGTGCAACGCAGCATATCCCAGAGATCATTGCCATCACGGAAGAGCTGATTAAGCGCGGGCACGCTTATGTTGCCGCTAATGGTGACGTCATGTTCTCCATCGACACCAATCCTCATTATGGCCTGCTCTCCCGCCAGGATTTGGAGCAATTACAAGCGGGTGCCCGTGTTGAAGTGGCAGATGTAAAACGTAACCCGATGGATTTTGTATTATGGAAAATGTCCAAACCAGGCGAGCCGAGCTGGGAATCTCCGTGGGGAGCAGGACGTCCGGGTTGGCATATCGAATGTTCCGCCATGAACGGCAAGACGCTGGGTCACCACTTTGATATCCACGGTGGCGGTTCTGATTTAATGTTCCCGCATCATGAAAATGAAATTGCCCAATCCACTTGTGCCCATGATGGTCCTTACGTCAATTATTGGATGCACTCCGGCATGGTCATGGTGGATAAAGAGAAGATGTCCAAGTCATTGAACAACTTCTTTACTATCCGTGATGTGCTGGAATATTACGATGCTGAGACCGTGCGTTATTTCTTGTTGTCCGGCCACTATCGCAGCCAGTTGAATTATACGGAAGAGAACCTGAAACAGGCGCGCACATCCCTTGAACGTTTGTATACTTCTCTGCGTGGCACGGATAAATTCGCCCAACTTGCTGGTGGGGAAGCGTTTGAAGCTCGTTTCGTTGAAGCAATGAACGATGATTTCAATACACCAGAAGCGTATTCAGTCTTGTTTGATATGGCGCGTGAGCTTAATCGTTTGAAGACCGAAGACATGGTTGCGGCTAATGGTCTGGCGGCAAGGTTACGTAAATTAGCAGGGATCCTTGGTCTGTTGGAACAAGATCCAGAACACTTTTTGCAAGGCGGAGCACAGGCGGACGACGATGTTGCCCGAATTGAAGCATTAATCAAACAGCGTAACGATGCCCGTAAAAACAAAGAATGGTCATTGGCTGATGCGGCGCGCGATCAGTTAAATGAAATGGGAATTGAGCTAGAAGATGGCCCACAAGGAACAACATGGCGCCGTAAATAATCGATTTTTGCTTTTTTGATCACCAGAACCGCCCCTTAGATGGGCGGTTCAGTTTTTAATGTCTTTACGCTTTCTTAGCGAGATTTTTTAGTTGTAGTTTTGGTTTGTATAAATGAGCGGAATAAAACCGACAAATTTATTGATGACTGCTTAAGTGCTTAGGATAGAAAGCATTTCCAGCGTGATACGTGACTTTTCCAGAAACCGCATCTCGTTTCATGGCAACGAAAGAAGAATGGCTCAGATGTTCTGGTATTTGATGAGTGTTATCACTGGAAGCAGGATTAAGAAGAGAAATTTTTACTCTGCGTTTAGAATTACTTAATTTATAAGGCAAACCTAACAACCTTCTTGCAGCTCTATTACTTAACATAATTAACTCCGTTTCAGTTGTACATAAGTTTCCCAGTATAGCGACTTATTAAAAAATTGATATGATTGTTTATCAATATATCGTCAATGTCACATATTTTTCGAATAAAAACAGATAAATCCGTAGCCAGAAAAAACAATATCTGCCAATAATATTGATGTTATTATTGACATCATATTATTTAATTTTATATATCACCTTGTACTGGTTTATACCAATCTAACTTCAAGATGCGTATGATTGCCCCTGCGAAGCGGGGGAAACATCAAGTTTCATATCGTGTTGTAAATTGCAACTCAATGTGATTGTTTATATCTCCCCGCGTAGCGGGGAGATAATAATAAGACGCATCTTGAAAGACGATTGGTATATATAAAATAAAAAAAACAGTACCTTGTATATTAAGGTACTGTTTTTCTGAAAAGTATTAGTGGTAATGTTTACCTATTGAGTTATGCTTCAACGCGAACAGATTCGCCATTAAAGGCAACAACCTTACCGGCAGTAATTTTACAGCGTTTACGCGTTTCGAGTTGGCTATCAACCTGAACCAAACCTTCTGCAATCACGGTTTTCGCCGCAGCACCACTTTCACACCAGCCTTGAAATTTCAGCAAATCACATAACTCGACATAAGGGTGACCATCTAAATAAAAAATTTCCATCAATAACCTTCAGTTATATCCACATCATGATATTCCTCGCAAGCTTGCAAGGTATTTTGAATCAATGTTGCAACGGTCATTGGTCCGACACCGCCAGGTACGGGGGAGATCCAACTTGCGCGTTCGGACGCCTTATCGAAATCAACATCACCAATGACTTTGCCATTTTCCAGCCGATTGATACCAACATCAATCACAATTGCGCCCGGCTTAATCCACTCACCAGGAATAAAGTTGGGTTTACCAACCGCAACGACGAGTAAATCCGCTTGTTCAACATGCTGACGTAAGTTTTTGGTAAAGCGATGCGTTACAGTAGTTGTACAGCCTGCCAACAGCAATTCAAGGCTCATAGGGCGCCCAACGATATTAGAAGCGCCAATAATAACGGCATTTAGCCCATAGGTATTGATATTGCATCGTTCAAGCAGAGTTACAATTCCACGGGGAGTACAAGGGCGCAGTTTAGGGGCGCGCTGGCACAAACGGCCGATATTATAAGGATGGAAACCATCCACATCCTTATCGGGATGAATGCGTTCCAGTACTTTGACATTATCAATGCCGGCAGGTAAAGGGAGTTGAACCAAAATACCATCGATTTGCGCATCGGCGTTCAGGTCATCTATCAGGGAGAGTAATTCGGCCTCGCTGGTAGTATCAGGCAAGTCATAAGAGCGGGACATAAACCCGACCTCTTCGCAGGCGCGGCGTTTGCTGGCGACATAAATTTGAGAAGCTGGGTTTTCTCCCACTAAAACGACGGCAAGACCTGGTGCTCGTTTTCCGGCGGCAACGCGCTGCCTGACTTTTTCTGCAACTTCGTTTCTGATTGTCTGCGCAATCGTTTTCCCATCAATAATTTTTGCTGACATGTATTTAAGATTCCACTATCAAGTATAGGAATGGGGACTATTTTGTCAGAACATGAACCGCCTGTCAGTTTTATTAATAACCATAAAATGAACATATGAGCGAAAAGGGCATTGACTCATTCCATTATGCCCGTATAATCCGGTGCTGCGTTAAGGCATTAATAATGTTCCTTATTCTATATCCCCTAATGCGCCCTTAGCTCAGCTGGATAGAGCAACGGCCTTCTAAGCCGTAGGTCACAGGTTCGAATCCTGTAGGGCGTACCATCCATTCATATCGTAACGTCTTCCAAAGTCTACAAAACCCCAGTAAATCCGCAGTATTAGCCTTTTCCCGTTCTCCTGTAGTCTAGTAAGGTATATTGAAATCTACGATCAGGGGCACATTTAGGGGTACATTCAGGTTCAATGAAGTGAGATACCCCCAAGTGAAGCTAACAGCCCGACAGGTGGACACTGCAAAGCCGAAAGAAAAACCCTTAAACTTGCAGATGGTGGCGGATTATATCTATTGGTTAACCCTAATGGCTTTCGCTATTGGAGGTTAACGTATCGGATCGCAGGCAAAGAAAAATTGCTCGCGTTAGGGGTATATCCTGAAATCTCCCTTGCCGAAGTTCGAACCAAGAGAAATGATGCGCGGCGGACGCTATCGGATGGTAATGATCCGATAGAAGACTTCCTTATTGCTTTGAGAGGTTATAGCTGAAGCCAGCTAACTCAATAGCAACATGTTTATTGATGAAGTGGCGCACTGATTTTGGTCACTGTCGTAAAGGTAATATTCTGACCTCAACAATCAGACAGGTGACATAATGAAAAAAAGTTTCAGCCCAGAATTTGCCTTTATCTCAATCACAAATTATATAGCGGGTTATTATAGTTAGTTCCGGCTCCATTGGTATAACAGTGGGTTGACACCCAAGGAATCAGAGCGATTATTTGGGGGAATGCTAAGTTTGTGACCAATTTTTATTGACCGCTTCAGACCATAGATTTTTATGCTATCTAAAGAATATAGTAACACTTCCTGACCTGTGTATTTGAAATTCTACAATATTTCACAAACCTGTTGATATAGTACGCCATATATTGAAAAGAAAGATGAACATGAAATATGAATTTTCTTATTATTTTTATGGAAAATTTCAATAGGTAGATAAAAGTTTAGATACATTTC
This sequence comes from Xenorhabdus sp. TH1, assembly GCF_037260955.1. Taxonomy (NCBI): domain Bacteria; kingdom Pseudomonadati; phylum Pseudomonadota; class Gammaproteobacteria; order Enterobacterales; family Morganellaceae; genus Xenorhabdus; species Xenorhabdus sp. TH1. The sequence goes on along the minus strand of NZ_CP147734.1, from coordinate 2,958,013 downwards.
CAATAAAAATTTTTATATCGTATTTATATTACACGATCTATCTGATATTTTAATAAATTTCACAAATATGAAACAAATGAGTTTATCATTACTAATATTAAGTAAGTGTGTAATATTTTTTAATATAACCATTTATGTCTATTTAAATACATTAGATAATAATAGATATTTATTTTACCAATAAATATGATATATGATGTATATAAAGAGGTAGGATTAATATTAAATTTCAATTGATTTTATCAATAGTATATTCATAGCTGGTTAACCCCTTCTCAGTTATCTGTTATAAATATATCTATTTGTAAGATAATGAAATTACTGTATTTTTTCATTTGACATCTATCGCTATCAAGAGAGTAAAGATAATTTGAATATCATTTCTGGCATTTTTACTATGTATTTACATTGTAATATCTTGGAGTTGAAATTTATTCACATATATAAATACATTAAGTAATTGTGAATTTTTTTGTGATTAATGTTTTGAGATATTACCTAACCTAAATTTCACGTTTAAATAACATACTTAGTCAGCTAGATCGGTGACAAATATCTAGCGGGTTATTTTTATATTATTTTTGATCTGAACTAAGTATAAGCATAATTCTACATTTTTCTATTATCAAATAATTCAATTCTAAATGAAGAACCCTATAGCAAGCAGAGGGGTATCGAAAACCATTAAGTTTACGCCATGAGTGGTGGGGGAATTAGATCCTAAGAGATTAAAAATTAGAACGATTATTTAACTAATAGATCAAAATTTGAAACTTTGGAACTATAAAATGAATATGACACGTAACCATACATCCTCATTAGAGAATCATTTGATTTCCTCTCGTGAATTATCGCTTAGTTCTACTCAACAAGTTGTTTGGCTTGACCAAATTCTTCATCCTGATACCCCCAATTATAATATCAGTACACTAGTCTGTATGGAGGGAGAGCTGGATGAAGTATTGTTCATTCAGGCTCTTGAATCTGTTGTTTCTCGTCATGATGCATTGCGTTTACGGCTCGTAGATACCCATGGATTACCCCGTCAAAAACTTGTCGATACTCTCCCTGTATCTCTATCCATACACGACTTTTCGCAATATCCTGACGCAGAAACTCAGGCGACGCAGCAAACTTATGCTACTTTCATACGTCCGTTCGATTTGTATGGAGAGTTGTGGCGTTCTGAACTGCTGCGAGTTAGCGAGACACGGTGGTACTGGCAATTTTGTTGTCATCATTTAATCTCAGATGGTTTGGGTTTGAGACTGGTTATCAAAGATCTTGCAGATAATTACAATCGTCTGGTCAAGGGGGAAGCACTGGCAGACGCTGCTCCTTCCTATCTCGACTTCATTGTTGAAGATCGCGCCTATCTTGACTCTAAATTGTATACACGTGACCTGCAATTTTGGTTGGAACGCTATAAAAAACTGCCCCCAGCCTTAATTCCACCCTCAAATCTAAGTACATCTGTCACTCATGAACAGGCAAAACCCATTCTTTGGCAATTAGACAAAACACTTTTTCAACAGATTGAAAATACAGTGGCCGCTCATGGGCTATCCGTCCTCCATTTTATGTATGCCGTTCTCGCTTGCTATTTCGCACGTAGTACAGACGTGGAGGATGTTGTTATTGGTACTCCTGTACACAATCGCAGAAATGCAAAACAAAAGGGTACTATGGGAATGTTCTCGTCAGTCATTCCCATCGGAGTAACTATTCATTCTGAGGATTCTTTCCTTGATGTCATGCGCAAAGCAGCAATGGAGTTGCGTCGTTGCTATAAGCATCAGCGGCTGCCAATCGCAGAGATAAACCAGCACACACAAATCAAACAGAAAACAGGGCGTACTCAACTGTTTGATATCATACTGTCGCTTGAGTTGTTCAAAGCCGATATGAGTATGCAAGGCACCGTCACAACACTCAAACAATCACATCGTGGTGCCATGTTCCCTCTCACGATAGCCATCTACCAATACGAGTTTACTCACCTTGAGAATATAAGCCAACCTGCCACAATCGAATTCAATTACGATACTAATTACTTGAATCACGAGGAAGTTGTTGCTCTTCAATCTCGTTTGGCTCTATTGGTGGAAACTGCCATCACATCTCTGGATATGCCTATTGGAAACGCTCCCTTATTGCCAACGGCAGAGCGCCAGAAACTGTTGGTGGATTTTAATTCAACCGATGTTGATTTCCCACAACACACTCTGATACACCAACTATTCGAACAACAGGCTGAACGTACTCCAGATGCCACTGCGGTGGTGTTTGAAACACACTCCCTTAGTTACGATGAGCTTAACCGTCGCGCCAATCAACTGGCTCATCATTTACTTGCCATGGGTGTCCAACCCGATGATCGCGTCGCCATCTGCGTTGAACGCAGTCTTGAAATGATAGTGGGACTGTTGGCTATCCTAAAAGCCGGCGGTGCCTATATGCCGTTAGATCCAGCTTACCCGACCGAACGACTGACGTACATGCTTGATGATGCAGCACCGATAGCGTTGCTTACTCAGTCTTCACTCATTGAAAGACTGAATAATCACTTACCTACCGTGATACTTGATACCCAATCCCCATCTGTTTTTGATGAAGAGCCGGAAGAAAATCCCAATGCTCAAGCTCTAGGGATAACATCACACCATCTGGCGTATGTGATTTATACCTCTGGCTCTACGGGACAGCCCAAAGGCGTGATGGTGACACACCGGAATGTCATCAATCTTCATACTGGATTGAATGCAGCTCTCGTCCTCAACTCGCCGTGTCGCGTAGCCATGAACGCCAGTATTGTGTTCGATGCCTCGGTGCAAAGCTGGTTTCAATTGCTTTCAGGTCATACATTGATCATCATTCCTGAAGAGATCCGTGCTGATGGTCAGCAACTCTGGCGCTATTTTGCACACCACCTTGTGGACATGTTTGACTGTACGCCAGTGCAATTACAATGGCTGTTAGATGCCGGACTGGGAACACGTGCCGGTTATCAACCCAAGTTGGCGTTGATTGGTGGTGACACTATCTCCCCTTTAATGTGGTCCAGACTGCAAGAAATAGAAACGACCCGCTTTATCAACGTCTACGGACCAACAGAATGTACGGTAGACGCCACTCTTTGTCCGGTTGATGTATCATTGTCACAACCCAGCATCGGTCGGCCAATTGCGAACACCCAGATCTATATTCTGGATAAACAAAGCCGGTTGCTGCCCTTTGGTGTTGTTGGTGAGATTTATATTGGTGGCGTCGGTGTTGCCCGCGGTTATCTTAACCGCCCAGAGTTGACAGCAGAGCGTTTTATTCCAGATCCCTTCTCAACAGTGCCAGATGCCCGACTTTATAAGACAGGTGACCTCGGTCGCTGGCTGCCGGATGGCAATATCGAATATCTCGGCCGCAATGATTTCCAGATCAAGCTGCGCGGTTTCCGCATCGAGCTGGGTGAAATCGAAGCGCGCCTGGTTCAGTGTCCAGAAATAGATGAAGCTGTTGTTATCGCCCGCGAGGATATCCCCGGTGACAAACGCTTGGTAGCCTATCTTCAGACTCAGCCGGATAGTGAACTGATACCCGCCAAATTACGTCAGCAACTTGCACAACATTTGGCTGATTATATGCTGCCCAGTGCTTTTGTCGTGCTAGAGAGCTTCCCTCTTACCCCTAACGGCAAACTCGATCGTAAAGCGTTGCCGATCCCTGATCAGTCAGCGGTAATAACGCGTAACTATGAAGCACCTTCAGGGGAACTTGAAATCATATTGGCTGAGATCTGGCAAGATTTGCTGGGACTGGCACGTGTCGGTCGCCACGATCATTTCTTTGAGCTTGGTGGTCATTCACTAACAGCGGTCAGCCTAATTGAACAATTGCGTAGCGCTGGTTGGTTGCTTGATGTTCGCCACGTTTTCTCTTCACCTGTGCTTGCCGATATGGCTCAAGCTATCCAGACGAACCAGAATGATTCCGCCTTTATTGTACCACCTAACTGTATTTTTGAAGGTTGCACGGCTATTACCCCAGAGATGCTGCCGCTAGTGACACTATCTCAGGCGGAAATCGACATTATTGCCAAGACTGTAATCGGTGGCGCTGCCAATGTGCAGGATATCTATCCACTTGCACCGCTACAGGAAGGCATACTGTTCCATCACCAGCTACAAGAACAAGGTGATACCTACCTGTTAAATAGTCTGATTGCCTTTGATAATCGTGAATATCTCAATGCCTTCCTTGATGCCCTGCAAAAGGTCATTGACCGCCACGATATTCTGCGTACAGCCATCTGCTGGCAAGATGTGTCGCGACCTGTACAGGTAGTCTGGCGACAGGCTCCGCTGTCAGTGACGACTTTCGTGCCAACCTCAGCTGATAATGTACAAGCTCAGTTGCAAATGCACACAGATCCACGTCAACGTCGATTCGATCTGAATCAAGCACCGTTGCTTACCGCCGATATCGCTCATGATCCAGTCAGCCAAGAGTGGCTGCTGGCGCTGAGTTATCATCATGTGGTCTGTGACCACATGACTCTGGAGCTTATCGTCGATGAAATCCGCCTGCTGTTGCAAGGGCGCACTGACGAACTTCCCAATCCGTTGCCGTACCGTAATTTCATTGCTCAAACCTTGAATGTACCGGCTTCAGTGCATGAAGACTATTTTCGTGCTCGACTCGCCGACGTCGATACACCAACAGTGCCATTTGGTCTGTTTAACGTACAGAATAACGTTGAAGATATTGTTGAAACTCGTTTATTACTGGATAGAAATTTGGCTGGGGCACTCCGTACTCAGGCTCGTCACTTAAGAATCAGTGCTGGAGTACTGTTTCATGTTGCCTGGGCGCAAGTGTTGGCAAAAACCAGTGGTCGTGATGATGTGGTTTTCGGTTCAGTACTACTGGGTCGCCTGCAAGGTTCTGCGGGTGCTGATCGGGTAATGGGAATGTTTATCAATACTCTACCAATACGGGTATCCCTTGCTGATCGCAGCGTATTGGAAGTGGTGCAAACTACCTACCGTGAACTGGCATCACTGCTGGAACATGAACAAGCTCCGCTGGCATTAGCCCAGCGCTGTAGCGGTGTCGCCCCATCATTGCCATTGTTTAGCTCCTTGCTGAACTACCGCCACAATAAATCAAGCTCCGTTGGTGTTGCTTGGGACGGTATCCGTGTGCTGACCACAGTAGAACGCAACAACTATCCACTCACTCTTTCGGTAGATGATATGGGTGAAGATTTTGGTTTGGTGATTCAAAGTATTGCGGAGATCGATCCAGCCAGAATAGCGAACTACTTGACTACGGTTATTGTTAATCTGCTCAACATGTTAACAACGAATCCTCATCAACCCATTTGTCATTTATCGATCTTACCCAACCACGAGCGTCAGCAACTACTGATGGATTTCAGTGCTACCAAAACTGACTTTCCACAAAATGTTCTCGTGCACCAATTGTTTGAACAACAAGTTGAACGCACGCCTGACGCTATTGCGATGGTGTTCGAAGGACACACTTTCAGTTACGAAGAACTCAATCGTCGTGCTAATTGCCTGGCTCATCACTTACTGACTCTGGGGGTAAAACCCGATGACCGAGTTGCCATCTGTGTTAAACGCAGCCCGGAAATGATAGTGGGATTGCTGGCTATCCTCAAAGCTGGCGGCGCCTATATACCACTGGATCCGTCCTACCCGGTCGAACGGCTGACTTATATGCTTAATGATGCCGCACCAGTCGTGTTACTTACTCAAACCGTCCTGAGAGAGAAATTGGGGAGCGAACTGCCTACCGTGGTGCTTGATACCCCCCAAATATCCATTTTTGACAAAAAATCGGCAGAAAATCCCAATGTTCAGGTACCAGGACTGACTTCACACAATTTAGCGTATGTGATTTATACCTCAGGTTCTACCGGACAGCCTAAAGGCGTTATGGTTGAGCATGGTGGATTCAGAAATTACCTACAGTGGGCTCTTGGACATTATGCTGGTGCAGGTCAACTAAACAGTATCGTATCATCACCAGTGGCCTTTGATGCAACGGTTACCAGTATTTATCTGCCCTTACTTTGTGGTGGTAAAATACAACTGCTCCGTGACGGGCAAGAATTGACTGAGTTGATACCCGCTCTGTTGTCTATGGACACTGCTGCTCTGGTCAAGATCACTCCCACTCATTTTGCGACAGTGGGTCAGGAACTGTTAGCGACAAAACAAACTTGTCCTGCACATTATTTTATTGTAGGTGGGGAGCCGCTCCCTGGTTCAACCGTAGCACGTTGGCGTGAACTTTCCCCTGAATCTCGTATTGTTAACGAGTATGGCCCAACTGAAACGGTGGTTGGCTGTATCACATTTGATACCCATAAACTGAGTAATATCACTGGTAATGTTCCTATTGGCAGCCCTATCGCTAACACCCAAATCTATATTTTAGATACACAACGTGAACCCGTTCCTCTTGGTGTCATCGGTGAGATCTATATCGGCGGTGCTGGTGTGGCCCGTGGCTACCTGAACCAACCAGAATTGACAGCGGAACGCTTTATTCCCAACCCATTCTCAGATATACCTCATGCCCGGATGTATAAGACCGGCGATCTCGGTCGCTGGCTGCCTGATGGTAATATTGAGTATTTGGGTCGCAACGATTTTCAAGTCAAGCTTCGTGGCTTCCGTATTGAACTTGGCGAAATCGAGACACAACTTGTTCAATGTCCGGGTGTAGATGAAGCGGTTGTCGTTGCGCGCGAAGACATGCCGGGTGATACCCATTTGGTAGCCTATCTCCGGCCACAATCCGGTGTTAAACCCGTACTGGCTGAATTGCAGCAGCAGCTTACCCGGCATTTGGCTGAGTACATGATCCCCAGCGCCTTTGTGATGTTGGAAACCTTCCCGCTGACGCCTAATGGTAAACTCGACCGTAAGGCACTGCCCACACCTGACCAATCAGCCACAGCAACCCATGCTTATGAAGCGCCCATTGGCAAACTGGAAATAACACTGGCGCAGATCTGGCAGGAATTACTGGGGCTGGAACGCGTCGGACGTTATGACCATTTCTTTAAACTCGGCGGTCATTCATTACTCGCGGTTCAATGCGCAACACGCGTACGCCAAGTGTTAGCTTTGGATCTGCCGCTTGCTCAGTTCTTTGCCCAGCCCGTTCTTATTGACCTTGCCCGAACGCTCACGGATGCCTCAGTAAACACTCAGGCAATTATTCCTGCTGTTGATCGCAGCCTGCCGTTGCCACTTTCTTTTGCCCAACAACGATTATGGTTCCTCGATCAACTCGACTCTGCGGCCAGCCAGGCTTACCATATTTCTGCAGTATTACAACTTTCCGGTAAACTAAACTATCAGGCGATTACTTCGGCACTTAATAGTCTTGTCGCCCGCCAGGAGAGTCTGCGCACTCACTTTATATTGGTTGATGGTCAGCCTTGTCAGGAAATAGCTCCCCCAGACATTGGTTTCACTCTTTCCTATCTGGATATGCGTAACCTGAGCGAAACAGACCGTACAAATCGCGTTGCCGAACTCGCCGAATGTGAAGCCCAAATGCCTTTCGATCTTACTCAAGGCTCGCTGGTCCGTGGTCAGTTGTTGCAACTGGCTGATGAGGAACATGTACTGCTGTTTACCCAGCATCATATTATCTCCGATGGCTGGTCCATTGGCATCATGGTTCGGGAACTTGCTGCATTTTATCAAGCAGCCCTTTCCAATCACGATGTTGCCTTACCATCACTGCCCATCCAGTACGCTGACTATGCCGTCTGGCAACGCAATGAGTTACAACAGGATGTGCTCTCAGAGCAGCAGGATTTCTGGTATACCCAACTCCAAGGGGCACCTGCTTTACTTGAACTTCCCACAGATCGACCACGTCTGCCAATACAGAGCTATGCCGGCAAACAGATACCGCTCCATTTGAACACTGACGTACTCGCTTCCCTCAAGATGTTTAGCCAAGGTCAGGATACTACCTTATTTATGATCCTGCTCGCAGCTTGGGCTATCGTTCTTTCCCGTCTCAGTGGCCAGGACGATATCGTTATTGGTACTCCCGTTGCCAACCGCCAGAACAGAGAAACCGAAGAATTAATTGGCTTTTTTGTTAACACGCTAGCCTTACGTATCGAATCCGGTCAGTGCAAGACCGTAGAGGAACTGCTGGCTCAGGTTCGCGAACGAACCATTGCGGCCTATGCGCATCAGGCACTGCCTTTCGAACAGGTGGTCGAAGCACTACAGCCAGATCGTAGCCTGAGTTACAACCCGATATTTCAGGTTATGTTGGTTTTAAACAACACTCCGGCTCAGGCGCTGAAGCTGCCCGGTCTGGAACTCACTCTTCTGGAACAACCACGGCGCAGTACTCAATTTGACCTGACACTGTCACTTACCGAAACCGATGCCGGTTTAGTTGGCGGGCTGGAATATGCGATTGACTTGTTTGATCAGGAAACGATAATTCGCATAGCAGGCTATTTTGAGAACGTATTAACGGCGATGGTAACGGATGTCACACAAGCTATTTCTTCCCTGCCTATGCTGCCTGTAACAGAACGTCAACAACTGTTGGTGGATTTCAATGCGACACAGGCGGATTTCCCGCAAGAAGCGTTGATCCACGAGCTGTTCGAGCAACAAGTGGAACGCACGCCTGAAACCATCGCGGTGGAGTTGGAAGGACAATCCCTCAGTTACCGTGAACTCAACCGCCGTGCCAACCAACTGGCGTATCATCTGCTGACACTGGGCGTCCAGCCTGATGACAGGGTGGCTATCTGTGCCGAACGCAGTCTGGAAATGGTCGTCGGGCTGTTGGCTATCTTGAAAGCCGGTGCGGCCTACGTGCCCCTCGACCCGGCCTATCCGGCTGAACGGCTGGCCTATATGCTGGAGGATGCCGCCCCCGTGGCCCTGCTGGCTCAGGCCGCCCAGGTGAAAATCTTAGGCAGCCGTCTGCCTGTCGTTGTGCTGGATACCCCGGCATTATCTGTCTGGGATAGCTTGCCGGCTGAAAACCTTGATGCCCGGACATTGGGGCTGACGTCACATCACCTGGCCTATGTCATTTATACCTCCGGTTCCACCGGGCAACCGAAAGGGGTGATGAACAGCCATCGTGCCCTCTGTAACCGTCTGGTCTGGATGCAGGAAACTTATGGCCTGACCGTCCATGACCGGGTCTTGCAGAAAACCCCGTTCAGTTTCGATGTGTCGGTCTGGGAGTTCTTCTGGCCTCTGCTTTATGGTGCCCGTCTGGTGATGGCCCGTCCCGAAGGCCATAAAGATGTGGATTATCTGGCTCGGCTGATTGATACCGCAGGTATCACGACACTGCATTTTGTCCCGTCCATGTTGCAACAGTTTGTGCAGGGGATTGCACCCCAGCACACCTGTGCCACCCTTAAACGGGTGATTTGCAGCGGTGAGGCCTTGTCAGCAGAGCTGCAACAGTGCTTCTTCGCCCGTTTTCATGCTGGACTGCACAATCTGTATGGCCCAACTGAGGCGGCAATTGATGTCACCTATTGGGCTTGCCAGCCTGACGATAAGCGTCACTTTGTCCCTATTGGCCGCCCGATTGCCAATACCCAAATGTATATTCTGGATACTCTGGGTCAGCCCGTGCCAATGGGGGTTTCCGGTGAACTCCATATCGGTGGCGTGGGGGTGGCTCGTGGTTACCTTAACCGCCCGGAACTGACCGCGGAACGCTTTATGGCTGACCCGTTCTCCAACACGCCTGGTGCCCGGTTATACAAAACCGGGGATCTCGGCCGCTGGTTGCCGGATGGCAGCATCGAATACCTCGGCCGTAACGACTTTCAGGTTAAGTTACGCGGTTTCCGCATTGAACTGGGGGAAATTGAAGCGCGTCTTGCTCAATGTTCAGGGGTACAGGAAAGTGTCGTTATCGCCCGTGAAGACAGTCCGGGGGATACCCGTCTGGTGGCCTATCTCCGGCCCCAGTCCGGTGTGGTACTGGCGCCGGCTGACTTACGTCAGGCACTGGCACAGCATCTGGCTGACTATATGCTGCCCAGCGCCTTTGTGATGCTGGAGACCTTCCCGCTGACCCCTAACGGCAAACTTGACCGCAAAGCCCTGCCTGCCCCTGAGCAGTCAGCGGTTGTTACACGCGACTATGCGGCACCGGAAGGGGAATTGGAAACCACACTGGCACAGATTTGGCAAAACTTGCTGGGGCTGGAACGCGTCGGCCGTTATGACCATTTCTTTGAGCTTGGCGGTCACTCACTCATGGTGGTCAGCCTGATTGAACAACTGCGTAATGCCGGCTGGCTGCTTGATGTCCGCACGGTTTTTTCCACGCCTCTGCTCACTGACATGGCACAGGTTATCCAGACGAATCAGGGGGAACCGGCCTTTCTGGTGCCGCCTAATCGGATCCCCGAAGGCTGTACAGCGATTACACCTGACCTGTTGCCTTTGGTGGCATTGTCTCAGGCGGAAATTGACACGGTTGTCAACACGGTGGCGGGCGGAGCCGTTAATGTACAGGATATTTATCCGCTGGCACCGTTACAGGAAGGGATTTTGTTCCACCACAGGCTACAGCAACAAGGCGATGCTTATCTGTTAAATAACCTGATTGCTTTTGATACTCGTGAGCACCTCGACGCCTTCCTTAAGGCGCTACAACAGGTAATCGATCGTCATGATATCCTGCGTACCGCTGTTTGCTGGCAGGGATTAACACAGCCTGTGCAGGTGGTCTGGCGTCAGGCACCACTGTCTGTAACAACTTTTGTGCCAACCTCCGCAGACAATATCCCGGCCCAATTACAGACGCACACCGATCCACGTCGGTGTCATCTTGATTTGAGTCAGGCACCATTACTGGCCACCAGCATTGCTCACGACCCAGCCAACAATGAATGGTTGTTAGCTCTGAACTTTCATCATTTAATTGGCGACCATATGACCCTGGAGCTTATCGTTGCCGAGATCCGTTTGCTGTTGCAGGGGCAAATAGAAATGCTGCCTGCTGCAATACCCTACCGCGATTTTATCGCTCAAACCCTGAGCGTACCTGCCTCTGTACATGAGGACTACTTCCGCACCCAACTTGCCGACGTTGATGCGCCAACCGCCCCCTTTGGTCTGCTTAATATACAGGGTGACGGTGAGGATATTACCGAAGCCCGTTTGCTGCTGGATACTACTCTGGCACAGGCGATACGTACTCAGGCTCGTCGTTTGGGTATCAACCCCAGCGTACTGTTCCACGTTGCCTGGGCACAGGTACTGGCGCAAACCAGTGACCGTGGCGATGTGGTTTTCGGCACTGTACTACTTGGTCGCCTGCAAGGTTTCACCGGTGCCGATCAGGTGATGGGGATGTTTATCAATACGCTACCAGTCCGGGTCACTCTTGCGAATCGTAGTGTGCTGGAAGTGGTACGGGCTACCTATCGCGATCTGACATCACTGCTAGAGCATGAACAAGCTCCTCTGACATTGGCACAACACTGTAGTGGTGTGAATCCACCATTGCCACTATTTAGCGCCCTATTTAACTACCGCCATAGCCAACCAAATACGGTGAACCAGATTTGGGATGGTATGCGTATATTGAGCGCAGAAGAACGCACCAACTATCCACTTGATCTTTCCGTGGATGATCTAGGGGAAGGTTTTAATTTGATAGTTCAAAGTACTGCGGAGGTTGATCCTGTCCGGGTAGTCAATTATCTGGTTACTGCCATCAGCGGACTAATTGAAGCGCTGAAAACTGAGCCACAGCGGCCTATTCTGAACCTGCCAATTTTGCCTGCTGCAGAACGTCAGCAGCTACTGGTGAACTTCAATGCGACACAAGTGGATTTCCCGCAGGAGATGCTTATCCATGAACTGTTTGAGCAACAGGCTAAACGTACACCTGATGCTACAGCTGTGGTGTTTGAGAAACTGTCGCTTAGCTATGACGAACTCAATCAGCGTGCCAACCAAATAGCCCATGCTCTGATTGAATTTGGTGTACGCTCCGATGATCGGGTGGCGATTTGTGTCGAGCGCAGCCTGGATATGGTGATTGGTATACTGGGTATATTAAAAGCCGGAGCGGGTTATGTTCCGCTCGACCCTGAATATCCAAATGAACGGCTGGCACATGCTTTGTCTGACAGTACGCCCAAATTACTGCTCACTCAGCAACATTTACACGCGCATTTACCGATAGCCGATATCCCTGTATGGTTATTAGACCATGCCAAACATCTGAACTCAGTTGCCCAACAATCTGTTGCCAATCCTGATCCAAGACAATTGGGGTTACAAGCACGTCATCTGGCCTATGTGATTTATACCTCCGGTTCCACTGGATTACCTAAAGGCGTGATGATTGAACACCACAATGTGGTGAACTTTATCCATACCCAGTGTCAGATCAGTGAACTCAAATCTACTGATCGTGTCCTGCAATTCGCCACGATTGCCTTTGATACCGCAGTGTCTGAAGTTTTCCCAACATTGTCTGTCGGAGCCACCTTAATCCTGCGCCCAGCGCATATTCGGATACCGGATACTAACTTCAGCCATTTCCTACAGGAACAGGCTATCAGCGTAGTAGATCTGCCGACTGCCTTCTGGCACCAGTGGGTACAAGAGATGAAAGCAGGCCGCTGTGATTTCAGCTCTTCTCTGCGCTCAATCACTGTCGGCGGTGAAAAAGCTGAATCCCGCCATCTTATCGATTGGCAATCCATGCCTGAAACCCGGCACTGCCGCTGGATCGATACCTATGGACCAACCGAAACTACGGTCATTACCACCGCGATGACATTGGACAGCGGTGAGGTACTGGATGCAGCCGAAACATTGTCGATTGGTCGCCCGATTGCCAATACCCGCATTTATATTCTCAATACACAAGGACAACCTGTACCACTCGGTGTCACCGGAGAGATCTATATTGCCGGTGCGGGGGTGGCTCGTGGCTATCTGAATCGTCCAGAACTGACAGAAGAGCGATTTGTCACCGATCCATTCAGTATGCAACCAAATTCCAGAATGTATAAGACCGGCGATCTGGGGTGCTGGCAGCCAAATGGCACGATAGTTTACCTCGGCCGTAATGACTTTCAGGTTAAAATCCGCGGGTTCCGTATTGAGCTGGGCGAAATCGAAGCACAATTGACCCATTGTACAGGTGTCAAGGATACCGTCGTTATTGCACGTGAAGAAAATAATGGCGAGAAACGTCTGGTGGCGTACATTGTGCCACAGCCTAATGTCACGCTGGATGTCACTAACCTGCGAGAACAACTGAGTACCCGTTTGGCAGATTATATGTTGCCCAGCGCCTTTGTGATGTTAGAAGCGTTCCCGCTTACACTCAATGGCAAACTTGACCGCAAGGCACTGCCCGCCCCTGACCAATCAGCGGTGGTAACCCGTGACTATGAGTCTCCTGTTGGCGAACTGGAAACGACATTAGCTCAAATCTGGCAAAATCTGTTGGGGTTAGAGCGTGTCGGCCGTTACGACAATTTCTTTGAGCTAGGCGGTCATTCGCTGTTGGTCGTTAGCCTGATTGAACAACTGCGCCAAAGACATCTTGCACTTGATGTCAAAGCTGTCTTCACTTCGCCGACTCTGGAGGTGATGGCGACGCGCCTGACAACAGAGGCGACTGGTAAAACTGCCCTGAACGTGCCACCCAACCTTATCAACACTGATTGTGACACTATTACGCCAGATATGCTGCCGCTGGTAACATTATCTCAGGCGGAAATTGACATCATTGTTGAGACCGTGGTTGGTGGGGCCGCTAATGTGCAGGATATTTATCCGCTCGCACCGTTACAGGAAGGCATTCTGTTCCATCATCAGTTACAAGAACAAGGCGATGTCTACTTGTTAAATAGCCTGATTGCCTTTGATAGTCGCTCACGTCTTGATGCTTTCCTCGGTGCCCTACAACAAGTTATTGATCGCCATGATATCCTGCGTACCGCCGTCTATTGGCAGGAATTGTCTCAACCTGTACAGGTTGTCTGGCGTCAGGCACTGTTGTCGATCAGCACTTTTGTTCCAACCTCTTCAGACAATGTGTTGGATCAGTTACAAGCGCACACCGATCCGCGTCAGCGGCGGCTCAACCTGAATCAGGCGCCATTGTTCACTGCCGATATTGCTCTTGATCCGACCAGCAATGAGTGGCTACTTGCTTTAAGTATTCATCATCTGATAGGCGACCATGTAACGATGGAACTTATCACTGACGAAATTCGCTTACTGTTGAAGGGGCAAGCAGAAACCCTGGCAGTTCCATTACCTTACCGCAACTTTATTGCCCAGACACTAAACGTGCCAAACTCGGCACATGAGACCTATTTCCGTTCCAGACTTGCCGATATCGACACACCAACGGTTCCATTCGACCTGCTCAATGTACAGGGTGATGGTGAAGGCATACTCGAAGTGAATCTCCCGCTAGATCTGGCACTGGCACAGGAAATTCGCAATCAAGCCAGCCGTCTGAGTATCAGTCCGGGTGTATTATTCCATGTTGCCTGGGCACAGGTACTGGCACAAACCAGCGGCCTTGAGGATGTCGTTTTCGGCACCGTATTGCTTGGCCGTTTGCAAGGCTTCGCCGGAGCCGATAGGGTGATGGGAATGTTTATCAATACGCTACCAGTGCGGATATCTCTTGCCGGTCGCAGTGTATTGGAAGTGGTGCAGGACACTTACCATGATTTGACGGCATTGCTTGAACATGAGCAGGCTTCTTTAGCTCTGGCCCAACGTTGCAGCAGTGTGATGCCACCAATGCCATTGTTCAGTGCCTTACTCAATTATCGCCATAGCCAGCCAGAGACAGATGATACCGTCTGGGAGGGTATGCGTCTGTTGTCTGCTGAAGAGCGCACTAACTACCCATTGACCCTTTCGGTGGATGACTTTGGGGAAGATTTCAGCCTCGTCGTTAAATCCGTCACTACAATTGACCCTGCCCGGATAGCTGATTATCTGGTCACAGCTATCAACAACTTAGTTGAATCTTTGGCAAACGCACCCCAGCAGTCTGTTTTGGATCTATCAATCCTGCCTGCCTATGAACGCCAGCAATTATTGATCGGATTCAATAACACCGAGACTGACTTCCCACAAGAAACGCTGATCCATGAATTGTTTGAACAACAAGCAGCGCGCACGCCTGACGCCACTGCTGTGGTATTTGGAGATCGGTCTCTCAGTTACAGTGAACTGAACTGCCAAGCCAATCGTCTGGCTCATCATCTACTCTCTATAGGGGTACGTCCGGATGATCGGGTGGCTATCTGTGTTGAACGTAGCCTGGAGATGATGGTGGGACTGCTGGCTATCCTCAAAGCGGGTGGGGCCTATGTGCCATTGGATCCAACCTACCCAGCCGAACGATTGACTTACATGCTCGATGATGCTGCACCGGTAGCCCTGCTTACGCAGTCCACACTCGTTGATCTGCTAGACAGCAACCTACCCAGCATATTACTCGATCAGACGCCATCTGTTTTTGATGAGGGATCTGAAAACAATCCCGGTGCTCAAACACTGGGACTCACCCCACACCATTTGGCCTATGTGATTTATACTTCCGGTTCCACGGGACAGCCCAAAGGGGTGATGGTGGCGCACAGGAATGTCATCAATCTTTATACTGGATTGAATGCAGCGCTCGCCCTCAAACAACCGTGTCGCATAGCGATGAACGCCAGTATTGTGTTCGACGCTTCGGTGAAAATCTGGCTCCAATTGCTTTCAGGTCATACATTGATCATCGTTCCTGAAGATATTCGTGCCGATGGTCAGCAGCTTTGGCATTATTTTGCACGCCACGTTGTGGACATGTTCGACTGTACGCCGGTTCAATTACAGTGGCTGTTGGACGCTGGGCTGGGAACACGTGCCGATTATCAACCCAAATTGGCGCTGATTGGTGGGGATGCTATTTCGCCTTTAATGTGGTTCAGACTGCAATATATAAAAACTACCCGTTTCATCAATGTCTACGGACCAACAGAATGTACAGTAGACGCCACTCTCTGTCCGGTTGATTTATCATTGTCGCAACCCAGCATTGGCCGGCCAATTGCTAACACCCATATCTATATTCTAGATAAACAAGGCCAGTTGCTGCCCTTTGGTGTTGTTGGTGAGATTTATATTGGTGGCGTCGGTGTTGCCCGCGGTTATCTTAACCGCCCAGAGTTGACAGCGGAGCGCTTTATTCCCGACCCGTTCTCAGCCGCACCTAATGCCCGAATGTACAAGACCGGTGACCTCGGTCGCTGGCTGTCCGATGGCAATATTGACTATTTGGGTCGCAACGACTTTCAGGTCAAGATCCGTGGCTTCCGTATTGAGCCTGGTGAGATCGAAGCACAACTTACTCAGTGTCCGGGTGTCAATGAAGCTATTGTCATTGCGCGCGAAGATATTCCGGGCGATACCCGTTTGGTGGCCTATCTCCAGCCGCAATCCGGCGTTGAACTGGCCCCGGCTGAACTGCGCCAGCAACTGACTCAGCATTTGGCTGAATACATGATCCCCAGCGCTTTTGTGATGTTGGAAACCTTCCCGCTTACGCCTAATGGCAAACTTGACCGTAAGGCACTGCCCGCACCTAATCAGTCTGCCGTGGCTGTACGCGATTATGAAGCCCCGGTTGGTGAAGTAGAAACGGTGCTGGCTCAGATCTGGCAAGACTTGTTGGGACTGGAGCGCGTGGGTCGTTATGATCATTTCTTTGAACTTGGCGGTCATTCGTTACTTGCGGTTCAATGCACGACACGTATACGCCAGATGTTGGCACGGGATCTGCCGCTTGCTCAGATTTTTGCCCAGCCTGTGCTTATTGATCTTGCTCGAACGCTTATTGATACTTCCGTAACCACCCAAACTGCGATACCTGTTGCCGATCGCAGCCTGCCGCTACCTGTCTCTCTTGCTCAGCAGCGGTTGTGGTTCCTTGACCAACTCGATCCCGCCGCTAGTCAGGCCTACCATATCTCGGTGGTATTGCGACTTTCTGGTAATCTTAACTATCAAGCGCTTACCACCGCTCTTGATACTCTTGTTGCCCGTCAAGAAAGCCTGCGTACTCACTTTACGTTGGTTGACGGTCAGCCTTGTCAGCAGATTGACCATGCAGATATTGGTTTTACGCTTTCCCATCTGGATCTGCGTTCCCTGAGCGAAACGGCTCGCATCCATCGCGTTGCTGAACTCACTGAATGTGAAGCTCGTACGCCTTTCAATCTTACTCAAGGCTCGCTGGTTCGTGGTCAATTGCTGCAACTGGCTGACGAGGAGCATGTGCTGCTGTTTACCCAGCACCATATTATCTCTGATGGCTGGTCCACGGGTATTTTAATTCGTGAGCTGGCAGCGTCTTATCAGGCTATCCTTTCCGGTCACGATGTTGCCTTACCACCATTGCCCATCCAGTACGCTGACTATGCTGTCTGGCAGCGCAACCAGTTGCAGGGCGACGTACTTACTGAACAGCGTAATTTCTGGTGTGCTCAGCTTCAAGGAGCGCCAGCCCTGTTGGAACTGCCTACGGATCGGCCACGACCATCAGTACAGCACTATGCTGGCAGCCAGGTGCCTTTCCATCTCGACGCAGGATTACTAACCGCACTTAAGGCACTTGGACAGCACCAAAATACAACTTTATTTATGACCCTGCTCGCGGCTTGGTCTATTGTCCTTGCTCGCCTCAGTGGTCAGGATGATATCGTTATTGGCACTCCTGTTGCCAACCGCCAGAACAGAGAAACCGAGGAGTTAATTGGCTTCTTTGTCAACACGTTGGCCTTACGTATCGAATCTGGTCAGTGCAATACTGTGGCGGAGTTGCTTGCCCAGGTTCGCGAACGCACACTGGCTGCCTATGCTCATCAAGATCTGCCGTTCGAACAGGTGGTGGAAGTATTACAGCCCGCCCGCAACATGAGTTACAACCCAATTTTCCAAGTCATGCTGGCTTTGAACAATACTCCGGCTCAGGAACTGAAGCTGTCCGGTCTGGAACTCACCCTTATTGAGCAATCACAGTGCAGTACCCAATTCGACCTGACACTGTCGCTTACTGAAACCGACGCCGGTTTGGTTGGTAAACTGGAGTATGCAACTGATTTGTTCGATCAGGAAACTGTGATTCGTATAGGGAGTTATTTCAAAAACATTCTGACAGCAATGGCAACAGATGCCACACAAGTTATCCAGTCCCTGCCTATGCTACCTGTTGCCGAACGCCAGCAGGTACTGGTCGATTTCAACGCCCCACAGGCTGACTTCCCACGAGAAACCCTGATCCATGAATTGTTCGAGCAACAGGCTGAGCTGACCCCAGACGCCATCGCCGTGGTATTTGAAGGACAATCCCTCAGTTACGGTGAACTGAACCAGCGGGCTAACCAGTTGGCTCATCATCTGATTGCACTGGGTGTACAGCCTGATGATCGCGTTGCTATCTGTGTGGAACGCAGTCTGGAAATGGTCGTCGGCTTGTTGGGGATACTCAAAGCCGGCGCGGCCTATCTGCCACTCGACCCGGCCTATCCTACTGAACGGCTCGCCTATATGCTTGAGGATGCCGCTCCCGTCGCATTACTTATCCAGACTGCGCTCGTGGAAAGGGTGGACAGCCGCTTACCTACGGTTGTGCTTGATGCCCGCTCACCAGGCGTCTTTGACAGAGAACCGGCCAACAATCCTGACAGCCGGGCACGGGGACTGACTTCACGCCATCTGGCCTATGTGATCTACACCTCTGGCTCCACCGGTCAGCCCAAAGGGGTGATGGTTGAACACGCGAATGTCATTCGCCTGTTAGCGGCAACACAAGGGGATTTCCAGTTCAATAGCAACGATGTCTGGACGCTGTTCCACTCATTTGCTTTTGATTTCTCGGTATGGGAGATATGGGGCGCCTTATCCTATGGTGGTCGATTGGTTATCGTCCCGGCGGCCTGTGCCCGTTCACCGCAGGCATTCTATGCGCTGTTGTGTCAGGAACGTGTGACCGTGCTGAACCAGACCCCCAGTGCTTTCCGTCAGCTTATCCCTGCACAGGATGACACGGCGCATTCCCTGCGTTGTATTATCTTTGGTGGGGAGGCACTGGACTTGCCGATGCTGGCCCCCTGGATTGCTAATAACCCACTTCAGCAGACCCGTCTGGTGAATATGTACGGCATTACCGAAATCACCGTCCATGCCACTTATCGGGAACTGACCGGGGAGGATATCACCGAAGGATGTGGCAGCCTGATTGGTCAGCCATTACCTGACCTGCGTGCTTATCTCCTCGATCACCATGCTCAGCCGGTCCCGATTGGGGTAACGGGCGAGCTGTATATCGGCGGGGCGGGTGTCACCCGTGGTTACCTTAACCGCCCGGAACTGACGGCGGAACGCTTTATGGCTGACCCGTTCTCCAACACGGCTGGTGCCCGGTTATACAAAACCGGTGACCTCGGTCGTTGGTTGCCCGATGGCAGTATCGAATACCTCGGCCGTAACGACTTTCAGGTCAAGCTGCGTGGCTTCCGTATTGAACTGGGGGAAATTGAAGCGCGTCTGGTTCAATGTACTGGCGTGCGCGAAGCGGTTGTTATCGCCCGCGAAGATACTGCCGGTGATATCCGTTTGGTGGCCTATCTCCGTGCCCAGTCTGGGGTTGAGCTGGTTCCGGCTGACCTGCGTCAGGAGCTGGCACAGCATTTGGCTGAGTATATGCTGCCCGGCGCCTTTGTCATGATTGACACTTTCCCGCTGACCCCTAACGGCAAACTCGACCGCAAGGCCCTGCCTGCCCCTGACCAGTTGGCTATTGTGTCGCGTGGCTATGAGCCGCCACAGGGGGAGGTTGAAACCCTGTTGGTGCAGATTTGGCAAGACTTGCTGGGGCTGGAGCGTGTCGGCCGTCATGACCATTTCTTTGAACTCGGCGGCCACTCGTTGCTGGTCGTCAGGGTGATCGAACGGCTGCGCCACGTTGGTTGGGAGCTGGATGTTCGTACGGTATTCATTACACCGATTCTGGCTGATCTGGCTCAGGCTATTCAGACGTATCAGGGGGAACCAGCCTTTATTGTACCTCCCAACCGTATTCCTGATGATTGCACGGTAATTACCCCTGAGATGCTGCCTCTGGTAACACTGTCACAATCGGAAATTGACACTATTATTAACGAAATTATTGGTGGGGCTGCAAATGTACAGGATATTTATCCGCTTGCCCCATTGCAGGAAGGTATCCTATTCCATCACCGACTTGATCCGCATAACGATCCATACGTTATTTCGTCGCTGTTATGTATCGATAACCAGGCAAATTTTGAAACCTTCACAACCGCATTACAAGCGGTCATCGATCGGCACGATATCCTGCGCACCACTATCCATTGGGTCGGGTTATCCCAACCGGTTCAGGTTGTACACCGACATGCCCCATTACCTGTTCATCGCCTGACATTGGAAGAGAGCAGTGACGTGGTTGCCAGTCTGCAAGCCCATATGACATTGTCACATTCACACATGGATTTATCCCATGCTCCACTAATACGTTTACAGACTGCGGCTGACCCACGCTCATCCAAGCTGTATGTCTTGCTTCAGTTCCACCATATCATCAACGATAACCTCTCATTACGGCATTTTCTGGCAGAATCGGTTGCTTTCCTAACGGGAAAAAGCGCCGATTTACCACCATCGGTGCCTTATCGGAACTTTGTTGCTTATACACGTCAGAAAGACAATATTCAGATAGCGGAAACCTTTTTCCGGGAATATCTGGCAGATCTTGATGAGGTGACGGCACCCTTTGGCCTGATTAACGTTCAGGAAGGAGGTGAAAATACGACAGAAAAACACCAAATTCTTAAGGCCGAATTATCACGCACTATCCGTGGAACGGCCAGCAAGCTAGGCACTAGTCCCGCGGCTTTGTTTCATGCAAGTTGGGCACTGGTCGTTGCACGAACCAGTGGCCGTGACGATGTCGTATTCGGGACCACCTTGTCAGGCCGTATGTCAGGCATTGAGGGTAGTGCAAGTGCATTGGGAATGTTCATCAATACCCTGCCTGTGAGGCTGAAACTGAGCGGGATCAGTGTTGAGGAACTTGTCAGAACAGCGAATGACGCATGTGCCAGTTTACTGCGTTATGAGCAGACCCCATTGTCTCTTGTGCAACGCTATAGCGGGTTCGGCAATATGCCGTTGTTCAGTTCGCTGTTAAATTGCCAACACATGAGAGACAAAGACACTAGTGCGCTTAATCTGGAGCGGTTTGGCGTGACAAGTCTATCTAGCTACGGACGCACCAATTACCCGATTGGGATCTCTATCGATGACGATGGTGACTCTTTTATGTTATCCACCCAAACCGTCAACACGATCGATCCGGCCAGAGTGAATGCCTATATGGTCAGGACGCTGGAACAATTGGTCTCGATATTGGCGGACACACCGAGTACCTCTGCCCTGAAAGTGGATGTGCTGCCCGTCTCAGAGCGCCAGCAATTGCTGCTGGGCTTTAATGCCACTGAACGGCACTTCCCACAAGAGGCTCTTATCCACCAGCTGTTCGAACAACAGGTAGAACGTGCCCCTGATGCCACGGCTGTAGTGTTTGAAGGGCGTACCCTCAGCTACGCTGAACTGAACCGCCGTGCTAACCAGCTAGCGCACCATTTGCTTGCGTTGGGCGTTAAACCCGATGACTGCGTCGCCATTTGTGTTGAACGCAGCCCGGAGATGGTAGTGGGATTATTGGCTACGCTCAAGGCGGGTGCCGCCTATGTGCCACTCGATCCAACTTATCCACTCGAACGTCTGGCTTATATGCTGGATGATGCGACGCCAGTGGTACTGCTTACCCAGACTTCACTGATTGAAAGACTAGGCAGTAGCCTGCCTATCGTGCTGCTTGATGCCCCGGCCTTCGACAATGATGCAGAAAGTAATCCGGATACCCAAGCACTGGGGCTGACTTCGCATCATTTGGCCTATGTCATCTATACCTCCGGCTCTACTGGTCAGCCCAAAGGCGTGATGGTTGAACACGGTGGGTTCAGAAATTACCTGCAGTGGGCTTTCAGTCATTATGCAACTGCCGGACAGATAGACAGCATCGTGTCATCACCTTTTGCCTTTGATGCCACAGTCACCAGTATTTATTTGCCTCTGATTTGTGGGGGCAAAATGCACCTGATCCGTGAAGGCCAGGAACTTATTGAGTTGGTGTCCTTACTGTTATCTATACCGATGGAACCGACTATTCTGGTTAAGATTACCCCTACTCATCTTGCTGCAATTGGCCAGGAATTACGCGCTGCAAAGCAAACTTGTCCTGCACGTTGTTTCATCGTCGGTGGGGAGGCACTCCCTCAATCGATCGTAGCACTTTGGCATGAACTATCTCCTGAATCACGCATTATCAATGAGTATGGCCCAACCGAAACGGTAGTGGGTTGCGTCGTGTTTGATACTAATCATCAGAATAGTACCGCCGAAAATATTCCTATCGGACAACCGATAGCCAATACCCAGATTTATATTTTGGATGCACAGGATCAGCCGGTTCCCCTTGGTGTGACCGGGGAGATTTACATTGGCGGCGCTGGAGTGGCTCGAGGCTACCTCAACCGTCCGGAATTAACGGCAGAACGTTTTATTTCCGATCCATTCTCAGTAGATTCAGATGCTCGTCTGTACAAGACTGGTGACCTCGGTCGCTGGCGTTCTGATGGCAATATTGAATATCTCGGTCGCAATGATTTCCAAGTCAAACTCCGTGGTTTCCGTATTGAACTGGGTGAAATTGAAGCGCGTCTGGTTCAGTGCCCAGAAATAGATGAGGCCGTTGTTATTGCTCGTGAAGACATTCCTGGTGACAAACGCCTTGTAGCTTATGTTCGTCCTCATGCCGGCATTGAATTAGTACCGGCTGAACTGCGCCAGCAACTGGCACAATACTTAGCCGAATATATGCTGCCCAGTGCCTTTGTCACGTTGGAAACTTTCCCACAGACCCCTAACGGTAAACTCGATCGTAAAGCACTACCCGCCCCTGAACAGTCTGCGATAGCAATGCGTGGGTATAAAGCACCAGAAGGAGAGCTGGAAACAACACTGGCACAGATTTGGCAAGATCTGCTGGGACTGGAGCGTGTCGGCCGACATGATCATTTCTTTGAACTCGGTGGCCATTCACTGATGGCGGTCAGCCTGATTGAACGGCTACGTAATTTAGGCCAGACACTTGATGTCCGTAGTATCTTCACCGCGCCAATGCTCTCTGAAATGGCTCTGGCTATCCAGTCTCTCCAAGAGAAACCAACCTTCATTGTTCCACCTAATCGCATTACTAAAGATTGTGCTGCCCTAACTCCTGATCTATTGCCATTGGTGATATTGTCCCAGATCGAGATTGATACCATTGTCGATACTGTTCCCGGTGGAATAGCCAATGTGCAGGATATTTATCCACTCGCTCCATTACAGGAGGGCATTCTGTTCCACCACCGGTTACAGGAGCAAGGGGATATCTATCTGTTAAACAATTTGGTGGCCTTTGATACCCGTGAATGTCTTGATGCCTTCCTTGAAGCGTTACAGCAAGTGATTGATCGCCATGATATCCTGCGTACCGCCATCTGTTGGCAGGGTCTGACTCAGCCCGTACAGGTAGTCTGGCGTCAAGCGACGTTGCCAGTGAACACTTTTGTACCAGCCTCAGAGGACAATGTCTTAGCCCAGTTACAGGATCATATTGATCCGAGGTGGCGCCAACTTAATCTTAATCAGGCACCATTGCTTACTGCCGATATAGCTCATGATCCGAACAGTCACGAGTGGTTGTTGGCACTGAGCTTCCATCATCTGATCGGCGATCATATGACATTGATGCTTATCATCGACGAAATTCGTATGCTGTTACAAGGACGGGCAGAGGAACTGCCGAGTTCACCGCTGTACCGCAATTTTATCGCCCAGATCCTGAGCGTGCCGACCTCCGAGCATGAAGATTACTTCCGTGCCCGGCTCGCCGATATCGATGCGCCAACCGCTCCCTTTGGTCTGCTTAATGTGCAGGGCAACGGTGAAAATAATGTCGCCGAAGTTCGTGTACCTCTGGATACCACACTGGCACAAGCGATCCGTAGCCAAGCCCGTCGTTTGGGTGTCAGTCCGGGAGTATTGTTCCATGTCGCTTGGGCACAGGTATTAGCGCAAACCAGTGATCGTGATGATGTGGTCTTTGGTTCCGTACTGCTGGGTCGCTTGCAAGGCTCTGCCAGTGCTGATCGAGTAATGGGGATGTTTATCAATACCTTGCCAGTACGAATATCTCTTGCTGAGCATAGTGTGTTGGAAGTGGTGCAAAACACCTACCGTGACCTGACTGCACTGCTAGAGCATGAGCAGGCTCCGTTGGCATTAGCCCAACGTTGCAGTGGTGTGATACCACCGATGCCATTATTCAGTGCCCTACTTAATTATCGCCATAGCCAGCCAGGTGTAGATGATACAGCCTGGGATGGTATGCGTCTGTTAGCGGCAGAAGAGCGTAATAACTATCCGTTGACTCTCTCGGTGGATGATTTGGGAGAAGGTTTTAATTTGGTGATCCAAGCTATTACAGGTATCGACTCCCCCCGATTGGTGAACTACTTAGCTACAGCTATCAGCGGTCTGGTTGAAGCACTGGCAACTGAACCTCAGCGACTTATTTTAAGTCTACCAATCTTGCCTGCTACTGAACGCCAGCAGCTATTGGTGGACTTTAATGCCACCGAGGCTGACTTCTCAAGAGAGTCTCTGCTCCATGAGTTATTTGAGCAACAAGCAGTCCGCACGCCGGACGCCACTGCGGTAGTTTTTGAGGGGCAATCTCTAAGCTATAGCGAGTTGAACCGACGTGCCAACCGGCTGGCCCATTATTTGCTCACACTTGGTGTGCAGCCGGATGATCGGATAGCCATCTGCGTTGAGCGCAGTGTGGAAATGATAGTGGGATTACTGGGTATCCTCAAGGCAGGTGCAGCCTATGTACCGCTTGATCCAGCCTATCCGGCCGAACGACTGGCGTATATGCTTGATGATGCCTCTCCCGTGGCATTGCTGACTCAAACTGCCTTGATGGAGATACTGGACAGCAATTTGCCCACTGTATTGCTTGATGTTCCTCTATGCAATGTTTGCACAGAAAGTAATCCTGATGCCCGGACATTAGGCTTGGCCTTCCATCATCTGGCCTATGTGATTTATACCTCGGGTTCGACGGGGAAACCAAAGGGAGTCATGGTTGAACACAGTAATGTTGTTAACTTCCTGTGTTCGATGAGCAAGGAACCCGGTATTACGGAAGAGGATATTATACTAAGTGTGACCTCTCTCTCCTTTGATATTTCCATTTTGGAGCTATTCCTGCCGTTATTGACAGGGGCACGAATCATACTGGCGACTCAGGCGCAAGCAGCAGATGCACAGCAATTGGCCGCCTTGATTATTCGCCATGATGTTTCACTCATGCAGGCAACTCCCTCAACGTGGCGTATGTTGTTGCAACTACCGAATTTCACTCTGCCAGCTAAGTTTAAAGTGTTGTGCGGTGGGGAAGCGTTGCCGGAAACACTAGCAACGCAGTTGCTCCAACAGGTTCCTATGCTCTGGAATTTATA
Organism: Xenorhabdus sp. TH1; assembly: GCF_037260955.1. NCBI lineage: Bacteria > Pseudomonadati > Pseudomonadota > Gammaproteobacteria > Enterobacterales > Morganellaceae > Xenorhabdus > Xenorhabdus sp. TH1. The sequence goes on along the minus strand of NZ_CP147734.1, from coordinate 2,932,260 downwards.
TGGGCCAACGGAAACGACAGTTTGGTCCACGTTAAACAACCTGACCCGAATGTCGTCTTCCATCGGTCATCCTATTGCCAATACCCAGGTCTATATTCTGGATAAACAAGGCCAACCAGCCCCTCTCGGTGTTGTCGGTGAGATCTATATTAGTGGTGCCGGTGTTGCGCGCGGTTATCTGAACCGTCCAGACCTGACGGCAGCGCGTTTCATGCCTAATCCATTCTCATCGGTCACGGGTGCTCGAATGTATAAAACTGGCGATCTCGGTCGTTGGTTATCGGATGGCAGCATTGAGTATCTGGGCCGCAATGACTTTCAAGTCAAACTGCGTGGTTTCCGCATTGAACTTGGCGAGATCGAAGCACGTCTTTCTCAGTGTTCAGGGGTGCGCGAAGCAGTTGTCATCGCCCGTGAAGATAGTCCGGGGGCTACTCGCTTTGTGGCTTATCTGCTTCCTCAACCTGACGCTGAACTCGTGCCAGCTGAATTGCGCCAACAACTCGCCCAGCATTTAGCAGAATACATGCTGCCCAGTGCCTTTGTGACGTTGGAAACTTTCCCGCTGACTCCTAATGGCAAGCTTAACCGTAAAGCGTTGCCTGCTCCTGAACAGTCAGCCGTGGCAGTACGCGGTTATGAGGAACCTGTTGGAGAAGTGGAGAGCACTCTGGCTCAGATCTGGCAAGAATTGTTGGGATTGGAGCGCGTTGGACGTTATGACCATTTCTTTGAGATAGGCGGTCATTCGCTCATCGCTGTGCAATTAATAACGCATATACAAACTGAATTTTTAATAGACATACCCATCGTCTCAATTTTCCAATCCCCAAAATTATCAGAATTAGCAGAAGTCATTCTCTCTGCGCAAATGAGTTCTGCATGGGGGAATGGTGTTGAATCAATAAAGAGTGACCTCGATTCAATGTCGATAGAAGAGTTAATGGCGATTTTAGATGGAGATACTAATCAATGACCAAAAATAACATGAATATCGAGATGCTCAAGCGGGCCGTTTTAGAGAAAAAACTTAAAGAACAGTTAAAAAAACACGGAGATCGCCAATTGCATTTATCGATAAGGAAAGCCGATCGCCATAAACCTTTACCATTGTCCTTTGCTCAACAGCGGCTGTGGTTCCTCGGACAGTTCGATTCTGCCGCCAGTCTGGCCTACCATATACCTGTGGCCTTGCGGCTTTCAGGTAAGCTGAATCCGCAGGCACTCACCTCAGCGCTTGATAGCCTTGTCGCCCGCCAGGAGAGTCTGCGCACTCACTTTACATTGGTTGATGGTCAGCCCTGTCAGCAGATCGCTCCTGTAGACATTGGTTTCTCACTCACCTGTTTGGATCTGCGTTCTTTAAGCGAAAACGCCCGCAATAATCGGGTTGCCGAACTTGCCGAAGATGAGACATGCACGCCTTTTGATTTCATCCAAGGCCCACTTATTCGTGGTCAATTGCTGCAATTGGCCGATGATGAGCACGTGTTGTTGCTGACTCAGCATCATATTATCTCTGATGGCTGGTCCATCGGCATCATGGTTCGTGAACTCACTGCGCTCTATCACGCTGCTCTTGATGGCCACAACGCTTTGTTACCCCCGCTGCCTATTCAATATGCTGACTATGCCGACTGGCAACGCCGCGAGTTGCAAGGAGACAACTTTATCAAGCAGCGTGATTTCTGGTGCCACCAACTCCGAGGAGCACCGGCCCTGCTTGAATTGCCTACTGATCGGCCACGTCCGTCGGTACAGAGTTATACCGGCAGTCAAGTGCCTGTCCACCTGAGCGCTGAAGTACTCGCCTCCATCAAAGCGCTGAGCCAAAAACAGGATACGACCCTGTTTATGACTCTGCTCTCAGCCTGGGCGGTTGTCCTTGCTCGCCTCAGTGGTCAGGACGATATCGTCATCGGTACTCCCGTTGCCAATCGCACACGCAGAGAATTGGAAGGTCTGATTGGCTTTTTCGCCAATACCTTGGCCTTGCGTGTTGAACCCGGCCAATGCAGTACTTTGTCCGAACTACTTACACAGGTTCGTGAACGGACGATCGCCGCTTATGCACATCAGGATTTACCTTTCGAGCAGGTAGTGGAAGCTCTGCAGCCAGCGCGCAGTCTGGGCTACAATCCCATCTTTCAGGTCATGCTGGCGCTGAACAACACCCCAGAGAAGGAGATGAAACTGCCAGATCTGGCAGTTTCACTCATTGAGCAACCACAACGCAATGCCCAATTTGACCTGACACTGTTACTTACAGAAACTACCTCTGGCTTGATTGGGAAACTGGAATATGCGACTGATTTGTTCGATCAGGATACTGTCATTCGTATAGCGGGTTACCTTGAGAACGTACTAAAGGCAATGGTCGCAGATGTGACACAGACTATTTCATCTCTGCCCATGATGTCTGTTACAGAATGCCAGCAGGTGCTGACGAATTTCAATGCCCCACAGGCTGACTTTCCACAAGAAGTGCTAATCCATGAACTATTCGAACAACAGGCTGAACTGACCCCTGACGCTATCGCCGTGGTGTTTGAAGGACAATCCCTTAGCTACGATGAACTGAACCGCCGCGCTAATCGGCTGGCCCATCGTCTGCTTGCTCTGGGCGTACAACCCGATGATCGGGTGGCTATCTGTACCGAACGCAGTCTGGAAATGATCGTCGGCCTGTTGGGTATTCTCAAAGCCGGCGCAGCCTATCTGCCGCTCGATCCGGCTTATCCGGCTGAACGGTTGACCTATATGCTTAACGATGCCGCTCCCGTGGCTTTGCTGACCCAGACTACTCAAGTGGAAATCTTAGGCAGCCAACTGCCTACTGTTATGCTTGATGCCCATTCCTCATCCGTCTTTGACAAAGAATCGGATAGTAATCCGGACTGCCGCGCACAGGGATTGACTTCACGCCATTTGGCCTATGTGATCTACACCTCCGGCTCTACTGGTCAACCCAAAGGGGTGATGGTTGAACACGCGAATGTTATTCGCCTGTTAGCCGCAACACAAAACTATTTCCAATTTGACCACAATGATGTCTGGACCCTGTTCCACTCATTTGCCTTTGATTTCTCGGTGTGGGAGATATGGGGAGCCTTGTCTTACGGTGGCAAGCTGGTTATCGTCCCGGCGGTCTGTGCCCGTTCGCCACAGGCGTTCTATGAGCTGTTGTGCCATGAACGTGTGACCGTGCTGAATCAGACCCCCAGTGCTTTTCGCCAACTTATCCCTGCTCAGGATGAAACGGCACATTCCCTGCGCTGCATTATCTTCGGCGGTGAAGCACTGGAATTGCCGATGCTGGCGCCTTGGATTGCTAATAATCCTGTTCAACAAACTCGTCTGGTGAATATGTACGGTATTACCGAAATCACCGTCCATGCCACCTATCGGGAACTCACCGAGGAGGATATTACCGGAGGACGTGGTAGCCTGATTGGTCAGCCATTACCCGATCTGCGCGTTTACCTCCTCGATAATCACGCTCAACCAGTCCCGATTGGCGTTACGGGTGAGCTGTATATCGGCGGTGCCGGTGTCACCCGTGGCTACCTCAACCGCCCTGAACTCACTGCGGAACGTTTTATTGCTAATCCATTCTCCAGCACACCCGAAGCCCGGTTGTATAAAGCCGGTGACCTCGGTCGCTGGTTGTCGGATGGCAGTATCGAATATCTCGGTCGTAATGACTTTCAGGTCAAACTACGAGGTTTCCGCATTGAATTGGGGGAAATTGAAGCGCGTCTGGTTCAATGTGCAGGCGTGCGGGAGGCGGTTGTTATCGCCCGTGAAGACATTCCGGGTGATACCCGTCTGGTAGCCTATCTTCGGCCACAATCCGGTGTTGAGTTGGTGCCGGCTGAGTTGCGTCAGACACTTTCGCAGCATTTGGCAGAGTATATGCTGCCCAGCGCTTTTGTCATGATTGATGTGTTCCCGCTGACCCCTAACGGCAAGCTCGACCGCAAGGCATTGCCGGCCCCTGACCAGTCAGCAGTGGCTACACGCGACTACGTGGCACCGATGGGTGAACTGGAAACTATGCTGGCGCAGATTTGGCAAGACCTGCTGGGATTGGAACGCGTTAGTCGTTATGACCATTTCTTCGAACTCGGCGGTCACTCATTGCTGATTGTCCGTGTTATCGAGCGACTGCACCACGTTGGTTGGGAGTTGGACGTCCGCACGGTATTCACTGCACCAGTTCTGGCTGATTTGGCTCAGGCTATTCAGACATATCAAGGGGAGCCGGCCTTCATTGTGCCGCCTAACCATATTCCTGAAGGCTGCACAGTATTGACTCCCGACATGTTGCCTTTGGTAGCGCTGTCACAGACGGAAATTGACACCATCGTCAATGCAGTTCCTGGTGGAGCCGCCAATGTGCAGGATATTTATCCGCTTGCCCCATTGCAGGAAGGTATCCTGTTCCACCATTTGCTAGAACCGGCCAAAGATCCATACGTTATTTCGTCACTATTGAGCATTGAAAACCAGACAGATCTTGAAGCCTTTACAGCGGCATTACAGGCAGTCATCGACCGGCATGATATCCTGCGTACCGCTATCCATTGGAATGAACTGCCTCAACCCGTTCAAGTTGTGCATCGGCACGCCCCTTTGCCTGTTTATTACCTGACAGTTGAAGATGACAATGACGTGGTTGCCAGTCTGCAAGCGCGTATGACGTTATCACACTCGTACATGGATTTAACCCAGGCACCATTGATACATTTACAAATCGCGGCTGACCCAGGTTCATCCAAGTTATATGTATTGCTTCAATTCCATCACATCATCGACGATAACCTCTCATTGCGGAACTTTCTCACAGAAACGGCCGCTTTCTTAACGGGGAAGGGGGGCGATTTACCGCCATCGGTACCTTACCGGAACTTTGTTGCTTATACACGCCAGAAAGACAACATTCAGGCAGCGGAAACTTTTTTCCGGGAATATCTGGCGGACTTCGATGAAGTGACAGCACCTTTTGGCCTGATTAATGTTCAGGAAGGGGGCGAACATATTACAGAAGCCCGTCAGTACCTTACTGCCACATTCTCACGTACGATCCGTGAAACAGCACGCAGGCTGGGTACTAGCCCCGCGGCCTTGTTCCATGCAGGTTGGGCACTGGTTGTCGCCCGTACCAGTGGCCATGACGATGTCGTATTCGGCACCACCTTGTCAGGCCGTATGTCGGGCTTGGCAGGGAGTCCGAGTGCGCTGGGAATGTTCATCAATACCCTGCCTGTCAGACTGAAACTGAACAGGATCAGTGTTGAGGAACTAGTCAGAACAGCGAATGACACATGTGCCAATTTACTGCGTTATGAACAGACTCCCTTGTCTCTTGTGCAGCGTTATAGTGGATTCGGTAATATGCCGTTGTTCAGTTCTCTATTAAATTGCCGGCATATGAGTGATATGAATGCCGACTCACCTAATCTCGATCAATTTGGCGTGACAAGTCTGGGTGGACGCGAACGCACTAACTATCCGGTGGGGATTTCGATTGACGATGATGGTGACTCTTTTGCGTTATCAGCCCAAACCATCAACACGGTCGATCCGGTCAGAGTGAACGCTTATTTGGTCAGAGCGCTGGAACAATTGATATTGCTATTAGCAGACGCACCGAATACTCCAGCCCTGAGTGTGGATATACTGCCTGCTTCAGAACGTCAGCAGTTACTGGTGAACTTTAATGCCACTGAACGGAACGTCCCACAGACGGCTCTCATTCATGAATTGTTCGAGCAACAGGCAGCCTGTACCCCTGACGCTACGGCTGTGGTGTTTGAAGAGCGTACCCTCAGTTACGCTGAACTAAACCATCGTGCCAACCAACTGGCGCACCATTTGCTTGCGCTGGGTGTCCAACCTGATGACCGTGTCGCCATTTGTGTTGAACGTAGCCTGGAAATGATAGTGGGATTACTAGGTATTCTAAAAGCAGGTGCCGCCTATGTGCCGCTTGATCCCGCCTATCCGATCGAACGGCTGACCTATATGCTGAATGATGCGACGCCAGTGGTACTGCTAACCCAGACTTCACTGGTTAAAACACTGAGCGGCGACAGGCCTACTGTACTGCTTGATGCTCCAGTCTTCGATGCCTACGCAACAAGTAATCCTGATGCCCGAACTCTGGGGCTGGCTTCACACCATCTGGCGTATGTTATCTATACCTCTGGCTCCACCGGTCAGCCTAAAGGGGTGATGGTTGAGCATCGTGGTCTGTACAATCTGATTCAGGCACAAATTGAAGCATTCCATATCACAACGAATACCCGACTATTGCAGTTTGCTTCTTTCAGCTTTGATGCCTGCATCTCTGAAATTGCGACCACACTGTGTCAAGGTGCCTGCCTTGTTTTGGCATCTCGTGAAGCTCTGTTACCTGGTGAGGCGCTGATTAATACACTGAAAACTCAGGCGATCACTCATGTAACACTGCCACCTGTTGCAGCCAGTACCTTAAGATCTGATGCTGAATTGCCTGACCTGGCCATTCTGGTTCTGGCCGGTGAAATTTGTCCACCATCGTTGGTTAAGCGCTGGGCAACAGGACGGCACCTCATCAATGCTTATGGACCGACGGAAGGTACAGTCTGTGCAACCTTCTACCCATGCGACTCCCAAGATGAGAGAGTGCCACCGATAGGCCGGCCTATCGCCAATACGCAAATTTATATTCTGGATACCCAAGGTCAGCCAGTTCCGCTCGGTGTGGCTGGAGAGATTCATATCGGCGGTGTTGGTGTAGCCCGTGGTTATCTGAACCGTCCAGAGCTGACGGCGGAGCGATTTATTCCTGATCCATTCTCTGCAATATCAGAGGCTCGTCTGTATAAAACGGGTGACATCGGCCGCTGGCTACCAGATGGCAACATTGAATATCTCGGCCGTAACGACTTTCAAGTCAAGCTGCGCGGTTTCCGTATCGAACTGGGTGAAATCGAAGCGCGCCTCACACAATGCACGGGAGTACGTGAAGCCATTGTTATAGCTCGTGAGGATACGCCTGACGATAAACGCTTAGTGGCCTATATGTTGGCTCAACCTGATATTGAACTGGTGCCAGCCGAATTGCGCCAACAACTTGCCAAACATCTAGCCGAATATATGTTGCCTGGTGCTTTTGTGACACTGGAAACGTTCCCGCTTACGCCTAACGGTAAACTCGATCGGAAGGCTCTGCCTGCACCAGAAAAGTCTGCTGTAGTAACACGAAGCTATGAGGCTCCTAAGGGAGAGCTGGAAATAACACTAGCGCAAATTTGGCAAGACCTGTTGGGACTGGAACGCATTGGTCGTTATGACCATTTCTTCGAGCTTGGCGGTCATTCATTGATGGTTGTCAGTCTGATTGAACGACTGCGCCGACAGGGACAGGCACTTGATGCCCGTGCTGTCTTCTCAGCACCGATCCTCTCTGATATGGCGCGGATTATTCAGACATATCAGGGTGAATCTGTCTTCACTGTACCACCTAACCGGATTCCTGAAGGGTGTACTGAACTTACTCCTGATCTACTGCCATTGGTGGCACTGTCTCAAACAGAAATTGACACTATCGTTAAAACCGTGGCAGGTGGAGTCGCTAATGTGCAGGATATTTATCCTCTTTCACCACTACAGGAAGGTATTTTGTTCCATCATCGGCTACAAGAACAAGGCGATTCCTATCTGTTAAACAGCCTGATTGCCTTTGATAGCCGTGAACGGCTCGACGCTTTCCTTAACGCCTTGCAACAAATCATTGACCGCCACGACATCCTACGCACGGCTGTTTGCTGGCAAGGACTGGCGCAGCCCGTACAGGTAGTTTGGCGTCAAGCACCGATGGCGGTAACTAATTTTGTACCTGCTTCCACGGATAATGTGCAGGCTCAATTGCGGGCGCATACTGATCCACGCCAACGTCGGCTCGATCTCAGTCAAGCACCATTGCTTACCGCCGATATTGCCTACGATCCGGTTAATAATAATGAATGGCTATTGGGCTTGGATTTCCACCATTTGGTGGGTGATCATATGACCTTAGAGCTTATCATCAATGAGATTTACCTGTTATTACAGGGGCAAACAGACGCTCTGCCAGTACCACTGCCTTATCGTAACTTTATTGCCCAGAACCTGAGTGTACCCATGTCGGTACATGAGGATTACTTCCGCGCCCAACTTGCCGACGTCGATGCGCCAACCGCTCCATTTGGGCTGCTTAATGTGCAAAGTGACGGTGGGGATATCACAGAAGCCCGTTTACCTTTGGATCACACGCTGGCACAAGCGATCCGCGATCAGGCTCGCCGTCTGGGAATTAGCCCAGGTGTGCTGTTCCATGTCGCCTGGGCTCAAGTGTTGGCACAGACCAGCGGCCGTGATGATGTGGTTTTCGGTTCCGTGCTGCTAGGTCGCCTACACGGTACGGCCGGAGCTGATCGGGTAATGGGGATGTTTATCAATACGCTGCCAGTACGGGTAGCTCTTGCCAATCGTAGTGTGCTGGAAGTGGTGCAATCCACTTTCCGTGACCTGACGATACTACTGGAGCATGAACAAGCTCCCCTGACGTTAGCGCAACGCTGTAGTGGAGTGACTCCACCATTACCGTTATTCAGTACGCTGTTCAATTATCGTCATAGCCAATCAAATTCGGCGAATAGCGGTTGGAACGGCATTCGTCTACTGACCGCTGAGGAGCGTACCAACTATCCACTCACTCTTTCGGTAGATGATTTAGGAGAAGGTTTCAACTTAGTCGCTCAAACCATTACAGGTATCGAACCCGTACGGATAGCAAACTATTTGGCCACCGCTATTAGCAGTCTGATTAATGCGCTGATAACTGAACCCCAGCGCTCTATTCTGAGTTTACCAGTGTTGCCTTCTGCTGAACGTCAACAACTGTTGGTGGATTTCAATGCGACGCAGGCGGATTTCCCGCAAGAAGCGTTGATCCACGAGCTGTTCGAGCAACAAGTGGAACGCACGCCTGAAAGCATCGCGGTGGAGTTGGAAGGACAATCCCTCAGTTACCGTGAACTCAACCGCCGTGCCAACCAACTGGCGTATCATCTGCTGACACTGGGCGTCCAGCCTGATGACAGGGTGGCTATCTGTGCCGAACGCAGTCTGGAAATGGTCGTCGGGCTGTTGGCTATCTTGAAAGCCGGTGCGGCCTACGTGCCCCTCGACCCGGCCTATCCGGCTGAACGGCTGGCCTATATGCTGGAGGATGCCGCCCCCGTGGCCCTGCTGGCTCAGGCCGCCCAGGTGAAAATCTTAGGCAGCCGTCTGCCTGTCGTTGTGCTGGATACCCCGGCATTATCTGTCTGGGATAGCTTGCCGGCTGAAAACCTTGATGCCCGGACATTGGGGCTGACGTCACATCACCTGGCCTATGTCATTTATACCTCCGGTTCCACCGGGCAACCGAAAGGGGTGATGAACAGCCATCGTGCCCTCTGTAACCGTCTGGTCTGGATGCAGGAAACTTATGGCCTGACCGTCCATGACCGGGTCTTGCAGAAAACCCCGTTCAGTTTCGATGTGTCGGTCTGGGAGTTCTTCTGGCCTCTGCTTTATGGTGCCCGTCTGGTGATGGCCCGTCCCGAAGGCCATAAAGATGTGGATTATCTGGCTCGGCTGATTGATACCGCAGGTATCACGACACTGCATTTTGTCCCGTCCATGTTGCAACAGTTTGTGCAGGGGATTGCACCCCAGCACACCTGTGCCACCCTTAAACGGGTGATTTGCAGCGGTGAGGCCTTGTCAGCAGAGCTGCAACAGTGCTTCTTCGCCCGTTTTCATGCTGGACTGCACAATCTGTATGGCCCAACTGAGGCGGCAATTGATGTCACCTATTGGGCTTGCCAGCCTGACGATAAGCGTCACTTTGTCCCTATTGGCCGCCCGATTGCCAATACCCAAATGTATATTCTGGATACTCTGGGTCAGCCCGTGCCAATGGGGGTTTCCGGTGAACTCCATATCGGTGGCGTGGGGGTGGCCCGTGGTTACCTTAACCGCCCGGAACTGACGGCGGAACGCTTTATGGTTGACCCGTTCTCCAACACGCCTGGTGCCCGGTTATACAAAACCGGGGACCTCGGCCGCTGGTTGCCGGATGGCAGCATCGAATACCTCGGCCGTAACGACTTTCAGGTTAAGTTACGCGGTTTCCGCATTGAACTGGGGGAAATTGAAGCGCGCCTGGTTCAATGTTCCGGCGTGAATGAGGCAGTTGTTATCGCCCGTGAAGACATGCCGGGGGATACCCGTCTGGTGGCCTATCTCCGATCCCAGTCCGGTGTGGTACTGGCGCCGGCTGACTTACGTCAGGCACTGGCACAGCATCTGGCTGACTATATGCTGCCCAGCGCCTTTGTGATGCTGGAGACCTTCCCGCTGACCCCTAACGGCAAACTTGACCGCAAAGCCCTGCCTGCCCCTGAGCAGTCAGCGGTTGTTACACGCGACTATGCGGCACCGGAAGGGGAATTGGAAACCACACTGGCACAGATTTGGCAAAACTTGCTGGGGCTGGAACGCGTCGGCCGTTATGACCATTTCTTTGAGCTTGGCGGTCACTCACTCATGGTGGTCAGCCTGATTGAACAACTGCGTAATGCCGGCTGGCTGCTTGATGTCCGCACGGTTTTTTCCACGCCTCTGCTCACTGACATGGCACAGGTTATCCAGACGAATCAGGGGGAACCGGCCTTTCTGGTGCCGCCTAATCGGATCCCCGAAGGCTGTACAGCGATTACACCTGACCTGTTGCCTTTGGTGGCATTGTCTCAGGCGGAAATTGACACGGTTGTCAACACGGTGGCGGGCGGAGCCGTTAATGTACAGGATATTTATCCGCTGGCACCGTTACAGGAAGGGATTTTGTTCCACCACAGGCTACAGCAACAAGGCGATGCTTATCTGTTAAATAACCTGATTGCTTTTGATACTCGTGAGCACCTCGACGCCTTCCTTAAGGCGCTACAACAGGTAATCGATCGTCATGATATCCTGCGTACCGCTGTTTGCTGGCAGGGATTAACACAGCCTGTGCAGGTGGTCTGGCGTCAGGCACCACTGTCTGTAACAACTTTTGTGCCAACCTCCGCAGACAATATCCCGGCCCAATTACAGGCCCACACCGATCCACGTCAGCGTCAGATCGATCTGAGTCGAGCGCCGCTATGTGTTGCCGATATTGCTCTCGATTCAGCCAACAATGAATGGCTGTTGGCTCTGAGTTTACATCATCTGGTTTGTGACCATATGACATTAGGGCTTATCATTGCCGAAATTATCCAGTTATTACAGGGGCAGGCAGAAACCCTGCCGATCCCTCTGCCTTATCGTAACTTTATTGCTCAAGTCCTGAGCGTACCCGCCTCAGTACACGAGAGTTATTTCCGCACGCGATTGTCTGATTTTGATGCCCCAACTGCTCCCTTTGGTTTGCTTAATATACAGGGTGATGGTGAGGATATTACCGAAGCCCGTTTGCTGATGGATACCACTCTGGCACAGGCGATACGTACTCAGGCTCGTCGTCTGGGGATCAACCCCGGTGTATTGTTCCATGTTGCCTGGGCTCAGATGTTGGCTCAAACCAGCGGCCGCGATGATGTGGTCTTCGGCACTGTGCTACTTGGTCGTCTGCAAGGCTCGGCCGGAGCCGATCAAGTCATGGGAATGTTTATCAATACGCTACCAGTGCGGATAACGCTTGCTGACTGTAGTGTGCTGGAAGCTGTGCAAGCTACTTACAGTGATTTGATGGCACTGTTGGAGCATGAACAAACCCCTCTGACACTGGCACAACGCTGTAGTGGCGTAAATCCGCCGCTGCCGCTATTCAGTGCCTTGCTCAATTACCGCCATAGCCAGCCAGGTACGGTTGATAACGTCTGGGATGGTATGCGTATATTGAACGAAAAAATACGTACCAACTATCCGCTAACCCTATCAGTAGATGATTTAGGGGAAGACTTTAGTTTGCTTGCCCAGACCGTTGCGGGTGTTGATCCGTTACGGTTGGTCAACTACTTGATCACTGCTATCAGCGGATTGGTAGATACGTTAGCAACTGAACCCCAGCGGCCGATATTGAGCCTGCCAATCCTGCCTGCCACAGAACGTCAACAGTTATTGGTAGATTTCAATGCGACACAAACAGACTTCCCGCAGGAGGTGCTTATCCATGAACTGTTTGAGCAACAGGTTAATCGTACTCCTGATGCCACAGCTGTGGTGTTTGAAGGGGGGGCGCTTACCTACAGTGAACTGAACCGTCGCGCTAATCGTCTGGCTCATTATTTGCTTGCCTTGGGGATACAACCCGATGATCGAGTCGCTATTTGTGTTGAACGTAGTCTGGAAATGATAGTAGGGTTGTTGGCTATTCTTAAATCTGGTGGTGCGTATGTTCCACTTGATCCCGCCTATCCGACCGAACGACTGGCCTATATGTTTGATGATGTAGCACCGGTTGCTCTGCTCACCCAATCCGCACTCGTTGAAATACTTGACAGCAATCTGCCTACTGTGGTGCTTGATGCTCAAGGACTCTCTGTTTCCCAGGAATCAACTGCCTTTGATAAAGAATCAGAAGAAAACCTTGATGTTCAGACACTGGGGCTAACCTCACGCCATTTGGCCTATGTAATTTATACTTCTGGTTCCACTGGACAACCGAAAGGCGTCATGGTTGAGCACCGTAGCTTATGTAATCTGATTGATGCTCAGACAAGAACTCTCGACATTACCGCTGATAGCCGTCTATTGCAGCTTGCTTCTTTCAGCTTTGATGTTTGTATGCAGGAATGTTGTATGGCACTTCTGACAGGTGCTTGTCTCTATCTCGCCCAACGTACTAACCTTTTGCCGGGGGCTGAACTGTTCCATACCCTGAAGGAAAATGCCATTACCCACATGCTCTTGACGCCGACAGCATTGGCTGCATTGGATTCAGTACCTGCGACATTACAGACTTTGGTTGTAGGCGGTGAAGTTTGTTCACCAACGCTGATCAAGCGATTGGCAACAGGACGACGGATGTTCAACGCTTATGGCCCAACGGAGAGTACGGTCTGTGCAACGCTTTATCTGTGCAATGCTCAAGATGAGAAAGTGCCGCCTATCGGCCGACCTATTGCTAATACTCAAATTTATATTCTGGACATGCAAGGCCAGCCAGTCCCTCTCGGTGTGGCTGGAGAGATCCATATCGGCGGTGTTGGCGTTGCTCGTGGTTATCTCAACCGCCCTGAACTCACCGCGGAGCGTTTTATTCCTGACCCTTTCTCAACAGTGCCAGACGCTCGCCTTTATAAAACAGGTGATCTCGGTCGCTGGTTACCGGACGGTAATATCGAATACCTCGAGCGTAACGATTTTCAGGTTAAACTGCGTGGTTTCCGTATTGAATTGGGTGAAATTGAAGCGCGTCTGGTTCAATGCCCAGAAATAGATGAGGCCGTTGTTATCGCCCGCGAGGATACCCCCGGCGACAAACGTTTGGTGGCCTACCTTCGAACTCAGCCTGATATCAAACTGGTGCCGGCTGACTTGCGCCAAGAATTAGCACAGCATCTGGCAGATTATATGCTGCCCAGTGCTTTTGTGGTGTTGGAAACTTTCCCACTTACGCCTAACGGCAAACTCGACCGTCAGGCATTACCGGCTCCTGATCAGTCAGCGGTAGTCACACGTGGCTATGAAGCACCAGTGGGTGAGCTGGAAACCACGCTGGTACAGATCTGGCAAGATCTGTTAGGCCTGGAATGCATTGGTCGTTATGACCACTTCTTCGAACTTGGTGGCCATTCATTGATGGCTGTCAGTCTGATTGAACAGTTACGCAGTGCGGGTTGGTTGCTTGATGTCCGCAGTGTCTTTTCAGCACCGGTGCTCTCCGATATGGCTAAAACTATCCGGGCTACTCAGGCTGAATCAACCTTTGTTGTGCCACCTAACCGAATTCCTGAAAGCTGTACTGTTATTACCCCCGATATGCTGCCACTGGTAACCTTGTCCCAGCCAGAAATAGATCGTGTTGTCGAGACCGTGGTTGGCGGCGCCGCCAATGTGCAAGATATCTATCCGCTTGCACCGTTACAGGAAGGCATTTTGTTCCACCATCGGATGCAAGAACAAGGGGATACATATCTATTATGCAGTCTGATGGCTTTCGATACGCGTGAACGTCTCGATGCTTTCCTTAACGCTCTGCAACAAGTTATTGATCGCCATGATATCTTGCGCACTGCCACTTGCTGGCAAGAACTGTCCCAACCTGTTCAGGTAGTCTGGAGACAGGCGACACTATCAGTAAATACCTTTGTGCCAGCCTCAGAGGACAATGTGTTGGCACAATTGCAGGCCTACACTCATCCGCGTCAACGCCGGCTTGATCTTAGTCAGGCACCCCTGTTTGCAGCAGACATCGCCCATGATCCGGCTAGCCACGAATGGCTGCTGGTGCTGAATTTTCACCATTTGATTGGCGATCACATGACTCTGGCGCTTATTGTTGATGAAATTCAATTGTTATTACAGGGACGTATTGAGGATTTGCCCAATCCACTGCCGTACCGTAACTTCATTGCCCAAACTCTGAGCGTGCCAGCTTCGGTGCATGAGGATTATTTTCGCGCTCAGCTTGCCGATGTTGATGCTCCAACCGCCCCCTTTGGTCTGCTTAATATACAGGATAATGGAGAAAATATTGCTGAAGCCAGTTTACCTCTGAACCCAGTACTAGCACAGGCGATCCGCAGCCAGGCTCGCCGTTTGGGTATCAGTCCTGGGGTTCTGTTCCATGTTGCCTGGGCTCAGGTGTTGGCACAAACCAGTGGTCGTGACGATGTGGTTTTCGGTTCCGTGTTACTCGGTCGTCTACAAGGTTCTGTTGGTGCCGATCGGGTAATGGGGATGTTTATCAATACCTTGCCATTAAGAATATCTCTCGCTGATCGTAGTGTGCTGGAAGTCGTGCAGAATACCTATCATGATCTAATGACACTGCTGGAACATGAACAAGCCCCTCTGACGCTGGCGCAACGCTGTAGTAGCGTGGCACCACCAATGCCGCTGTTTAGTGCACTGCTCAATTACCGTCATAGTCAAACAAGTGAAACTGATACAACCTGGAACGGTATCCGCGTGCTGGCTACCGAAGATCGCACCAACTATCCGCTGAGTCTTTCCGTGGATGATCTGGGTGAAGGTTTCAATCTGACAGTTCAGGCTATCGCAGGAATTGATCCCGCACGAGTATCCGCCTATTTGATGACAGCGATTGATGGACTGGTGAATTCTCTGGTAACAGATCCCCAGCGTTCTGTTCTGAGCCTGCCTATCCTGCCTGTACAAGAACGTCAGCAGTTACTGGCGGATTTCAATGACACTGAGACGGATTTCCCACGGAATATTTTGATCCATGAACTATTTGAACAGCAGGCTGAGCTTACCCCTGACGCCACTGCTGTGATATTTGAGGGGCTGTCGCTGAGTTACTGTGAACTGAATCGTCGCGCCAATCGTCTAGCTCATTATTTGCTTACACTGGGCGTTCAGCCCGACGATAGAGTAGCTATCTGTGTTGAACGTAGTCTGGAGATGGTGGTAGGGCTGCTGGCTATTCTTAAAGCGGGTGGTGCTTATGTGCCACTTGATCCAGCCTATCCGGCCGAACGGCTGGCCTATATGCTTGAAGATGCTAAACCTGTGGCCCTTCTCACCCAATCAGCGCTGAGTAAGACTCTGGACAGTAGCCTGCCTGCTGTGTTTCTCGATACTTCAGTTTTCAGTATCTACGCAGAGAATAATCCCGATGCTCAAACACTGGGGGTAACGCCACACCATTTGGCGTATATCATCTATACATCTGGCTCCACCGGCCAGCCCAAAGGAGTGATGGTTGAACATAGGAATATTGTTGCTTCTACCTATGCTCGCCACTTGACGTATCAACATCTTGAACGGCTTTTGCTTTTGTCTTCAATCGCATTTGACAGTTCCCTCGCCAGCATCTTCAGCACGCTTACTTGTGGAGGATGTTTGTGCCTTCCAGAACAAATGAGTGCCGTTGATCCTGCAACTATTTTGCAGGCTCTACGCCGGAATGACATCAGTTGCTTATTATGTGTTCCTTCATTGGCACTGAATCTGTTGCAACTTGCGACTAAAGAAGATGTGGCATCTCTCCAGACCCTCATTGTCGCTGGTGAACGCTGCTTACCTGAACTTCATGCTCGAATTGAACAATTAGAGTTACCTATTGCGCTCTATAACGAATATGGCCCGACAGAAACGACAGTATGGGCATCTGTTTATCAGGTTATTTCTCACAGTCAGTTTAATGTTCCCATTGGCCATCCTATCGCCAATGCTCGGATCTATATTCTGGACACGCAGGGACAACCTGTACCGATTGGCGTAGCGGGTGAAATTTATATCGGCGGTGCGGGTGTAGCCCGTGGTTATCTGAATCGTCCGGAATTCACGAAAGACCGCTTTATTCCTGATCCGTTTTCATCAGTCTCTGGCTCTCGAATGTATAAAACCGGGGATCTCGGCCGCTGGCTGTCCGATGGCAACATCGAATATCTGGGCCGTAACGATTTTCAGGTCAAACTGCGCGGTTTCCGTATTGAACTGGGTGAGATCGAGGCGCGTCTTACTCAATGTTTGGGTGTACGGGAAGCTATTGTTATCCTCCGCGAGGATATCCCTGGTGACAAACGTCTGGTCGCTTATCTCCGGCCTCAGCCCAATTTTGAACTTGTGCCGACTGATTTGCGTCAGCATCTTGCACAATATCTGGCTGAATATATGCTTCCTAGTGCTTTTGTCACGCTAGAAACCTTCCCGCTTACGCCTAACGGAAAACTTGACCGACAAGCACTTCCCGCTCCTGACCAGTTAGCTGTGGCAACGCGTGCTTATGAAGCACCTGTGGGTATGATGGAAACTACATTGGCACAGATTTGGCAAGATCTGTTGGGATTGGAATGCGTCAGCCGTCATGATCACTTCTTTGAACTCGGCGGTCATTCATTAATGGCCGTCAGCCTGATTGAAAGATTGCGTAGTGCTAGCTGGTTACTTGATGTCCGTAGTGTATTCTCCGCACCTGTGCTTGCTGAAATGGCTCAGATGATACAAACGAATCCGGGTAAATCTGCTTTTAACGTACCACCTAATCTCATTGGCGAAGATTGCACTGCGATTACTCCAGATCTGCTACCGTTGGTGACCCTTTCTCAGGCGGAAATCGATATTATTGTCAGCACCGTTCCCGGCGGAGCTGCGAATGTACAAGATATCTACCCACTTGCCCCATTGCAGGCAGGGATTCTGTTCCATCACCAATTACAGGAGAAAGGAGACGCCTATTTATTACGTAGTATGGTGGCTTTCGATACCCGTGAGCGTCTTGATGCTTTCCTTAATGCTTTACAAAAAGTGATCGATCGCCACGATATCTTGCGTACTGCCGTCTGTTGGCAAGGATTAACACAGCCTGTTCAGGTCGTTTGGCGTCAAGCATCGCTGCCAGTGAACACCTTTGTTCCGATTTCAAAGGACAATGTTCCGGCTCAGTTACAAGTACACACAGATCCACGCCAGTGCCGTCTCAACCTGAATCAGGCACCGCTGTTCGCTGCAGATATCGCCTATGACCCGGTCAACCATGAATGGTTATTGGCACTGAGTTTCCATCATTTAGTCAGCGATCATCTGACACTGGAACTTATCGTATCCGAAATCACCTTACTGTTACAGGAACATGCAGAAGCGCTTCCTGTGCCACTACCGTACCGTAACTTTATTGCCCAAATCCTGAGT
This sequence comes from Xenorhabdus sp. TH1, assembly GCF_037260955.1. Taxonomy (NCBI): domain Bacteria; kingdom Pseudomonadati; phylum Pseudomonadota; class Gammaproteobacteria; order Enterobacterales; family Morganellaceae; genus Xenorhabdus; species Xenorhabdus sp. TH1. The sequence continues at coordinate 2,914,377 of NZ_CP147734.1, read as the reverse complement.
GTGCCGGAATCAGTGCACGAAGACTATTTCCGTGCCCGCTTCGCCGACGTTGATACACCAACAGCTCCCTTTGGTCTGCTTAACGTACAGGGAGACGGTGAAGAAGTGACTGAAGCCTATTTGCAGTTGGATATCACGCTGGGACAGGCGATCCGCAGTCAGGCACGCCGCTTGGGCATTAGCCCGAGTGTACTGTTCCATGTCGCCTGGGCACAGGTGTTGGCGCAGACCAGCAACCGTGATGATGTCGTCTTTGGTTCTGTGCTGCTCGGGCGCCTGCAAGGTTATTCTGGTGCTGATCAGGTGATGGGGATGTTTATCAACACCCTGCCAGTACGGGTATCTCTTGCAGATCGTAGCGTGTTGGAAATGGTGCAGGCCACCTATCATGATTTAACGGCACTGCTTGAGCATGAGCAGGCTCCTCTGGCATTAGCCCAGCGTTGTAGTGGGGTGAAGTTACCAATGCCATTATTCAGTACTCTGTTCAATTACCGTCATAGCCACTCAGGTGCAGCAGATGATAGTGTTTGGAGTGGCATGCGCATGTTGACAGCAGAAGAGCGCACAAACTATCCATTGACTCTTTCGGTGGATGACTTAGGAGAAAGATTCAGTTTGTTAACCCAGAGCGTTTCGGGAATCGATCCTACCCGAGTGGCTAACTATCTGATAACAGCCATTAGCGGTCTGGTTGAAGCTCTGATCAATGATCCTCAGCGACTTGTTTTGAGCCTGCCGATCCTACCTGCCGCCGAACGCCAGCAGGTATTGGTCGATTTCAACGCCCCACAGGCTGACTTCCCACGAGAAACCCTGATCCATGAATTGTTCGAGCAACAGGCTGAGCTGACCCCAGACGCCATCGCCGTGGTATTTGAAGGACAATCCCTCAGTTACGGTGAACTGAACCAGCGGGCTAACCAGTTGGCTCATCATCTGATTGCACTGGGTGTACAGCCTGATGATCGCGTTGCTATCTGTGTGGAACGCAGTCTGGAAATGGTCGTCGGCTTGTTGGGGATACTCAAAGCCGGCGCGGCCTATCTGCCACTCGACCCGGCCTATCCTACTGAACGGCTCGCCTATATGCTTGAGGATGCCGCTCCCGTCGCATTACTTATCCAGACTGCGCTCGTGGAAAGGGTGGACAGCCGCTTACCTACGGTTGTGCTTGATGCCCGCTCACCAGGCGTCTTTGACAGAGAACCGGCCAACAATCCTGACAGCCGGGCACGGGGACTGACTTCACGCCATCTGGCCTATGTGATCTACACCTCTGGCTCCACCGGTCAGCCCAAAGGGGTGATGGTTGAACACGCGAATGTCATTCGCCTGTTAGCGGCAACACAAGGGGATTTCCAGTTCAATAGCAACGATGTCTGGACGCTGTTCCACTCATTTGCTTTTGATTTCTCGGTATGGGAGATATGGGGCGCCTTATCCTATGGTGGTCGATTGGTTATCGTCCCGGCGGCCTGTGCCCGTTCACCGCAGGCATTCTATGCGCTGTTGTGTCAGGAACGTGTGACCGTGCTGAACCAGACCCCCAGTGCTTTCCGTCAGCTTATCCCTGCACAGGATGACACGGCGCATTCCCTGCGTTGTATTATCTTTGGTGGGGAGGCACTGGACTTGCCGATGCTGGCCCCCTGGATTGCTAATAACCCACTTCAGCAGACCCGTCTGGTGAATATGTACGGCATTACCGAAATCACCGTCCATGCCACTTATCGGGAACTGACCGGGGAGGATATCACCGAAGGATGTGGCAGCCTGATTGGTCAGCCATTACCTGACCTGCGTGCTTATCTCCTCGATCACCATGCTCAGCCGGTCCCGATTGGGGTAACGGGCGAGCTGTATATCGGCGGGGCGGGTGTCACCCGTGGTTACCTTAACCGCCCGGAACTGACGGCGGAACGCTTTATGGCTGACCCGTTCTCCAACACGGCTGGTGCCCGGTTATACAAAACCGGTGACCTCGGTCGTTGGTTGCCCGATGGCAGTATCGAATACCTCGGCCGTAACGACTTTCAGGTCAAGCTGCGTGGCTTCCGTATTGAACTGGGGGAAATTGAAGCGCGTCTGGTTCAATGTACTGGCGTGCGCGAAGCGGTTGTTATCGCCCGCGAAGATACTGCCGGTGATATCCGTTTGGTGGCCTATCTCCGTGCCCAGTCCGGGGTTGAGCTGGTCCCGGCTGACCTGCGTCAGGAGCTGGCACAGCATTTGGCTGAGTATATGCTGCCCGGCGCCTTTGTCGTGATTGACACTTTCCCGCTGACCCCTAACGGCAAACTCGACCGCAAGGCCCTGCCCGCCCCTGACCAGTTGGCTATTGTGTCGCGTGGCTATGAGCCGCCACAGGGGGAGGTTGAAACCCTGTTGGTGCAGATTTGGCAAGACCTGCTGGGGCTGGAGCGTGTCGGCCGTCATGACCATTTCTTTGAGCTAGGCGGTCATTCGCTGTTAGCTGTGCAATTACTGAATTACGTGAGTAAGCAAGGTATGGAGATTTCGTTGGCTACTTTATTCTCTTATCCGACGTTATGTGATTTGGCTCTCGCTATTAGCGATAGTAGCGATGCCTCAATCAAACCAAATTCGCCTTTTGACGTGAATCCTGTGCCATTAAGCCCTTCAGGCAGTTTACCGCCATTATTCTTGGTACACGAGACCACAGGTGATCCGCTGGTTTATTCGCTACTAGCCACTTTGCTACCGTCAGAATTACCTGTCTATGGGTTACAGGCACTAGGTTTCCACACAATAGAAAATCCTCCGACGTCTATTGAAGAGCTTGCTGCTTGCCATGTCCAGGCTATTCGTCGGGTTCAACCCCACGGTCCTTATTACCTCGCAGGTTGGTCAATCGGGGGGGTGATTGTTTACGAGATGGCTTTACAATTGATTAACAGTGGTGAAGAAATCAAATACCTTGGGATGATCGATTCCTATAATTTTAGCGGCCTCAAAATTGATATTGAAAGTGGGTATAGCCGTGAAACTGGTATTGATGCCAACAGATCGATAAATGATACGCAGAAAGATATCGATATGGTTATTAAATACTTACGTGATCATATGGACATTGCTAATGAGCCTGATTTTGATAAACTTTATCATATCAATGACCTGAACAAAGTTCTTACTTTTTGTGAAGAACGTCAGTGGTTGCCAACGGGTATTACAAAAGAGGATGTCCTCCTTCGTATCGATACCCAAAGAACCATTTTACAATTTGGTCGAAGCTATATTGCTCCCGCATCATCGCTACCCATCTCTCTCTATACAGCAGATCAGTTACCTTCTGGGTACGACTCTTGGCGTGGTTGGCGCGATATTGTTGCAGAGCATTCCGTGCTTTATCCTATTGGTGGAACTCATAGCACTATCATGCAACAACCTTTGATCAATCAATTGGTCGATGCGATCACTGAGCACTTGTTGCCTACTTCTTATGCTCCGGGTGTCATTATCCAAAAAGGAACTACAACGATTCCCCCGCTTTTCTGTATTCCGGGTGCAGGTGCCAGTGCCTCTAGTTTTATTGCGTTGGCATTGTCATTTCCGCCCCAGCTACCTGTACACGCTTTGCAGCCTCGTGGCCTAATAGAGTCACAGCTTCCTCCTTATATCAGTGTTGAAGGTACGGCTCATGCTTATGTTCAAGCGATCCGTCAAATACAACCTCATGGCCCCTATCACCTGTTAGGTCATTCCTTCGGTGGTTGGATAGCCTTTGAGATTGCGTTACAACTACAGGCACAAGGAGAAAGAGTGACCGATCTTATACTCGTTGATAGCAGAGCCCCTGACCGAAAGGATAGTGTTCCTAAAGCGATTGACCGTGTTGAAACATTCATGAAGTTGATCGATATCTACAACATGGTGTTGACTCAACCATTGTCGTTTACGAGACAAGACTTTGAAAACCAGGGATCAGATGAGCAAATTCAGTTCCTGCTGAAAACGTTGGTGAATGCCGGTATTTTCCCTGCGCAAGCATCAATGTCACTGTTGCAAGGTATCGTTCAGGTTATGCACGCCAACCTGAACGCAAATTATACACCTTCTGCCCGCTATGAAGGCCTCGTCCACCTGGTCAACGCCAAAGAAGGAGACCTGAATGAAACAGAAACCCGCAAAAATATGTGGTCCAAACATGTCACTCAGCTAAATACGATGATCGTATCTGGTAATCACATGACTATGCTGTCCAACCCACAAGTTAAACAGCTTGCCGCTTGGTTATGGGAAAAGTTGGATTATGTAAATAATCCTAATTTTGAAAGGTATTTCATGAAGTAAAGTGACTCAACCCGATGACTTTAGCCAGCCTTACAGGGCTGGCATTTTATCGCTCTAACCAATAAGTACACCAGCTAGTTATGTACATAATCTATGGACTATAAATGAACACGTCGACAATAAAAAAAACCGCCCATGAGATCTTACTCTCACTTTTGTACCGTTCGCGCTGGGCACTTGCCATTGCTATTTTTGCTAGTATAGCCAATGGTATTTCCAGCGTCTCTTTGATCACTCTAATTAATAGAGCTGTGACAAATCCCAGTGATAACTATTCTTCTCTCGCTTGGTATTTTGGTATCTTGGCTGTGTTGGCTATTACCTGTCGCATACTCAGTGGCGTGATTTTCGCTAAATTAAGCCAGAATACCATGGCGAAGATGCGACAACTTATTTCAGAACGCGTTGCACGTGCCCCCTTTCGCCAGATTGAACTGCTGGGTTCCTCTCGAGGTCAATCTATCATCACAGATGATGCAACTAATGTATCAATGTTATTCTTCACCTTACCTAATATCATAATGCAGGGTTCGATCGTACTAGGCTGTCTGGGTTATCTGGCCTGGTTATCCTGGCCCGTATTCTTCTTAGCATTGGCTGTGGTCATCATTGGCTCACTCGGTTACAGCCTTGGTGGAATCAGAGCGATTAATTCATTCAAGGAAGCGGGTAAAGCACAAGACCGTCTCTTCAATCATTTCAACGCTTTATTTTCTGGTGCGAAAGAGTTGAAGTTACACTTCTCACGTGCTCAATCTTTTTTTACCCACTCGCTTGGCAGCGAGATTGATGCGGTACGTCAGCATCGTACCCGTGCTTTTAGTGTTTATGCTTTTGGTGCTGGTTGGATCCTCTTCTTATTTTATGTGTTTTTAGGCGTGGTGATATTTGCCCCGACTGTGATACCAGGCCTTGAAACAACGACTCTGGCTGGCTATTTGATTATCTTTCTTTTTATGCTGATGCCTCTGGATGGGCTACTCAACAGTATCCCAGCATTGAATGCAGCTCGTGTATCGCTGAATCGCATCGGAAATGTACTTTCTGAATTGAATGAACAAGATCGCTTTGACCCACAAATCTGTGCTAACGAATTCGGTGAAGTTCACTCACTACACTTGTCTGGCATTACCCACAGCTATTATCGAGAGAGAGAAGATGAAGTATTCCAACTCGGTTCCATTGATATGGAACTTAAAAGGGGAGAAATTACTTTTCTAATTGGTGGTAACGGCAGTGGTAAAACGACACTTGCCAAGCTATTAGTGGGTCTTTATACACCAGAAAGCGGCGTCATTACTGTTGATGGACAGGTAATCACTGACAGCAACAGAGCAAACTACCGACAATTATTTTCAGCGATTTTCTCTGATTTTCACCTTTTCGAAACATTGGTAGGCTTGGGTGATGCAGGTTCGACATTAGATGCACGTGCTAACGCATTGCTCGCTAAACTACATTTAGATCACAAGGTAAAGATTGAAAATGGTTGTTTCTCAACCCGTGACTTATCATTGGGACAACGAAAACGCCTCGCCTTGGTGGTCGCTTATTTGGAAGATCGGCCATTTTACCTGTTCGATGAATGGGCGGCTGATCAGGATCCACTGTTTAAGGCGGTATTCTATCAGGAACTATTGCCCGAATTAGCCGCACGCGGTAAAGCAGTACTGGCTATTACACACGACGATCGTTTTTTCCACTTGGCTGACCATTGTATTAAGCTGGAAAATGGTCGACTACTTATCAAGAATGATAGTACCGTAATAGTTCAGTAATATGACTGGATGCAGTGGGTTTTACCAATGAGAGATTCGTAAACCCACTTTCCGGATCAGTCGCACTGATCGCACATAAGCTTGCCGGAGGAGGCATATTCCGGCCCATCGTGAATAACCATCAGCTGTATTTCGAGTCATATATTCAAGATGTTGATTAGTCTTAAATAGAGCATCCGCGTCCCCGAAGTATAAAAGGCCTTCTGTTGTGTATTTTAATTGATTGCTTATTACCTTAAATTGAATAAGCCATCACTGGAAGTCTTCTACTCAGAAGAAGATTTTTCAATGATGGCTTAAACGGAATTGGGGTTAATTAAGATAAAGCGTTAACGCCATGCCAGGTTTTATCTCTTTGATTTTTAAGTTTTTATTCCAACTAATCAAATCATTAAGATTCACGCCATGACGTTTAGCGATACTGAAGAATGAATCACCTTTGCGCACATGATAAGTAACCGGGCTATTGTTATCGATTTTTAGCACTTGACCGATCTTGAGCCGATCTACCGTTTTTAAGCTATTTAGTTTTTGCAACTTTTGATGGGTAGTCTTGAAACGTTTTGCAATCGTTGACAATGTGTCTCCAGCACGAACGGTATAGTGGCTTCGTTGCTGTAATTTGTGTGTATTGTATTCAGTTGCTAATCGGATGTCGTTCAAGATGTCCTTATCTGCTAAAGACGCCTTAAATTGGTTGATATTCTTTTTTGGTAGCATGATGTAATGCGGTCCATAAGGAGATGTCATACCTTGTTTGTAGCCTGGGTTATATGCCCTGATTGATGTCAACGATAGCCCAGATAATTCAGCTGCTTGTGACAACATTATTTGTTGCCCTATTTCAACCTTCGCCAGCGCATGTTGGTTGTTAGGCTTAGGGAGTTTGAAACCAAATTTTTGATTATGGTGAATGATATTACTCAGTGCCAATATCTTAGGAACATAATGCATTGTTTCCCGTGGTAGTGACAGCGACCAAAAATCAGTTGGTTTTCCTTGTGCTTTATTATCTTTGATTGCACGTATGACCCTGCCTTCGCCACTGTTGTAAGCGGCAATAGTTAAAAGCCAATCACCATTGAATCGTCTGTTGAGGGATTCAAGCATATCAAGAGCGACGGTTGTTGATGCAGCAATGTCACGACGAGCATCGTACCATTTATCTTGTTTCAGACCATAATGATGGCCGGTACTTGGGATAATCTGCCATAATCCTGCCGCTTTGGCGTAGGAAGTAGCATGGGGGTCAAAAGCACTCTCCACTACAGGTAGCAATACCAATTCCATTGGCATATGTCGGTTATCAAGTTGCTCAACTATCCAATAAATGTATGGTTCTGCACGCGATATCACGTTTTGGATATGACTCTTGTGTTTCAAGTAGTAACTTTGTTGTTCGTTCACTCTGCTATTATCAGGAACTTCCATTTTCAACTCATCGCGAATATGTCCCCACAAATCTTGTTGGGCTGTCGGACTTATCTTCCAGTTTGCAGTATCATCTGGTTTTGCAATACCGTCCGTTTTCTGGTTCGTTGAAAACATCTTCTGTGCTTGTTGCTGGGAAGGAGCCTTTGTCTGTAGGCTCGATTGACACCCAGCAAGAAGAACAGAGCTGAACAAGATCACTTTTGCCTTCATGTTCTTTTCTGATGCTTGCCTAAAAGGCGAGCAATAATACTGGCCTATTATGTAGAAGACAACCCAATAAAGTTAAAATCGATCTTTATAAGCCCTTAGTTGCTGAAAAATAGAAGGAAGTGACATTGAATTAGATTTGATTCCGATATTTTTTTGTAAATCAGTATCGTGGCAATTTAAGAAAACATTAATTTTTTTCTCTGTTTGTAAATTTGTTGGGACTGTTGCTTGGTTATTTTTACGTAATTTAAGAATTTCTTGATAGTAATCATGAATAATCTGATTATTGGGTAATACTGCTGTTGCAAATTTCATATTTGCCGCCGTGTATTCGTGAGCACAGCAGATCAATGTATCATCAGGTAATGATGAAATTTTATCCAGAGAGGAAAACATCTGTTCAGCTGTACCTTCAAATAATCGCCCACAACCACCAGAAAATAGAGTATCTCCACAAAACAGATAGGGAGCCTGATAGAATGCAATGTGGCCAAGTGTGTGTCCTGGCAGCGCGATGACTCGGAAAGAAAAATTTCCTATTTCAACCGTGTTATCTTCATAGACAATATGAGTTGTTCCTTTGTTTTTTGTCTCTTCAGGGCCGTATACGGGTAACTCAGGATATTGTTTGAGTAGTCCAGGAACCCCGCCAACATGATCATAATGGTGGTGCGTCAGCAGTATCGCAGCGGGAGTAAGTTGATTTGCTGCTAAAATATCAATCACAGGTTGTGATTCAGCAGGATCGATAATAGCGCAATGCTTGTTTTCATCACAAAGTAACCAAATGTAGTTATCTGAAAGGGCCGGTATCCTGATAAGCTCCATTATATGCCTCATTTTCATAGTAGGTTTATAAGTAGGTTGAAAGGAAGATGACATGCGATCAGCACGTTTAATCAAGCAAATAACCCTCCCTGCTTCTTGGGCCGAGTTACCATGGGGAGAATATTACCGTGTCGCTCTGGAACGTCAATTGGAACCATGGTGGCCCAAAATCTTTGGTTTTCATTTAGTGAAAATTGGTAACTTAAGTGCCGAAATTGATACTCGTTCCTGTTTGGTCAGCCATCAAGTCAATATAGGATCACAAGGGCAAAATATGGATGTCATTACTGATCCCAATTATCTCCCTTTTGCAACTAAATCTGTTGATGCCTGTTTGTTGGCGCATATGTTGACTTATAGTACTGATCCACACTGGCTTTTGAGAGAAGTTGATAGGATCATGATAGACGATGGTTGGTTGGTTATCAGTGGTTTTAATCCAATGAGTATATTAGGTTTCAGGAAAATGATTGCTCCGGTATATCGTCGGCAATCTTGCAAAGCTCAAATGTTTACAATGCTGCGCCAATTGGATTGGCTGCGTCTTCTTAATTACGAAGTTATCCACCACGCCAACTTCCATGTTTTACCGTGGCAAAACGGAAAGCGTTTTGATAACTCCTGTATGTCAATATTTGGTTGTCTGAATGTGATTATCGCCCGCAAACGGACAATACCGTTGACATTGAACCCCATGCGGGCAACATTGATGAAACCAAGACTCAGTAATGCGTTGGGGGCAGCAAAAAATATTCACCGACGCTATTAATTGACGGGTTAATTTTCGCTTTCTATATAGCCATTATCCGTTTGAGTCGGGTTACTAGCGGCTGTGCGAGCCAGTTCATCACACTGTTCATTCTCCCGATGTCCAGCGTGGCCTTTTACCCAGCGCCAATCAATGTCATGCCGTGAGATAGCTTGATCGAGCCGCTGCCAGAGATCGACATTGACGACGGGAGATTTATCCGCTTTTTTCCAGCCGCGTTTTTTCCAGTTATGGATCCATTGGGTGATCCCTTGACGTACATACTGGCTGTCCGTCGTCAAGATCACGGTACAAGGACGTTTAAGAGCCTCCAATCCTATAATGGCTGCCATTAATTCCATACGGTTATTGGTTGTGCGAAAATAACCGCCACTCAAGGTTTTTTCTTGCTGTTGGTAGCGGAGTAAAACGCCATATCCGCCAGGGCCAGGATTGCCGAGGCAAGAACCATCGGTGAAAATTTCTACCTGTTTGTTCATTTTTGGTAGACTCTTCCTATATTGTCTTTAATCAAAAATCTAAGTCTGACACAAAAAAACATGATGAGCACTGCTATTACTCGCCAAATAGTCCTCGATACTGAAACAACCGGTATGAACAAACTAGGGGTTCACTATGAAGGACACAACATCATTGAAATTGGTGCCGTGGAGGTTATCAACCGTCGTCTGACTGGACGCCATTTTCATATTTATATCAAGCCAGAACGTTTAGTTGATCCCGAAGCGTTTGAAGTTCACGGCATTAGTGATGAATTTTTGCAGGATAAACCGAAATTTGCTGATATCGCTGATGAGTTCATTGAATTTATCCGTGGTGCTGAGTTGATTATTCATAACGCAACGTTTGATATTGGCTTTATGGATTATGAATTCAGTAAACTGAATCGCAATATTCCACCCACTGCTGAGTTTTGTACTATTACAGATACTTTGGCATTGGCGAGGAAACTTTTCCCCGGCAAACGCAATAATCTCGATGCGTTATGTGATCGTTACCATATTGATAACTCAAAACGTACCCTCCACGGGGCGTTGCTCGATGCCGAGATTCTGGCTGATGTTTATCTGTCAATGACAGGTGGTCAGACATCATTGGCTTTTTCGATGGAAGGGGAAACGTCAGGCAGTACGCAGGTTGCAGAAATCCAGAAGATTACTCGCCCACAGTCAGGGCTGAGAATTGTTTATGCTTCCGATGAAGAATTAATTCAGCATGAATCTCGTTTGGATTTGGTGGAAAAGAAGGGGGGAAGCTGTCTTTGGCGTATAAAACCTGAACAGATACATTGAGAAACAGCCGCAAAATAGGGGTAAATGCATAATTGCGGCGAAATACTGCGCAAATAAACTATTTTGTTATAAAAAGCGATTGACGGATTTTATCGTAGCCCGTATTATCCACCCCGTTCTCAACCAGAACGCCATGCGGTGCGGTAGTTCAGTTGGTTAGAATACCGGCCTGTCACGCCGGGGGTCGCGGGTTCGAGTCCCGTCCGCACCGCCAGAATTTATAAGCCCTGAGTTTTTTTAACTCAGGGTTTTTTGTTTTTTTACAGAACATCTTCAATCCATTTATAAAAATACGTTGTCCCTGAAAATTCTCCGTTGGAATCGATAACAAAATTGGGGATCTGCCCGACTTCAATAAAACCACATTTTCGATACAGTGTAGAAGCTGGATCGTGAGTGCGCGTGTCCAATACCAATAAATGGCGTTGATATTGTTTCGCCAGGCGTTCAAGTTCATTCATCAACTTTCTACCAAGCCCACGCTGGCGGTAAGCGGTATGTACCATCAGTTTTTCCACGTCGGCACGGTGCAGTCCATTCTTTTTCTTGCAGAGGGAAAGTTGCACTGAACCTGCGATGTTTTCACCTGCTAGCGCGACAAGCAGTAATCGATGACCTGATATAAGATCTGCTTCGACATCTTGCCAATATTGTTCTGCTTCGTTTTCTTTCAATGGCGCAATAAAGCCGATAGAGGCATTACTTTCGACACAGTTATGGAGTAATTGGATAAGCTCATCGCGTTTTGTATTGATGGAATCTAATTGTATGATGGCTGGAGTTAATATTGAATCAGGTATAGGTCTTGTCATTTATTATTGATCTTAGAGTAAGAGGAAAGTTAAATACCGTACAATAATATTTTTGCCATGTATATGAAAATAAATGCATATGTCAATAATAAAATGAAGCAGAATGTGTGTGATTTCTCCCCGCTTCGTGGGGAGAAATCAGGTTTCATAGCGTGTTGTAAATTACAACTTGAAGTTTAATGCATTATATTACAAGTGAATTTATCAAAACTACTGTTCTTTGAAGTGAGTAAATGTTCGGAATTAGAGGATGTATTACTTTTGCATCATAAACCTAATTGGGCCGAAAAACTCACCTTTTTAGCCTTGATTAACCTATTGAATATCGTGTCTAATACGTGGCTTTCTATTGCGCAAATCAAACAAGGAAATGACTCCCTATTTGCGCAAGAGTAACTTTCGTTGTATGCATTACTTTGAAGAGGATCAAAACGACAGGGTAAATCAAAGAATTATTGTCTGAGAACAATTAAGATAGTTCTCCTTATCTGACATTAATGATTGCGGCTTGTATGCTGCGCTGCGAAAATTAGTCCTTAGTTCACTAACGCTTTTATCCGACTTGGAGTAAAGAATGACCACTCGTAAAACCCTTGCTAATGCTATCCGCTTTTTAAGCATGGACGCTGTGCAGAAAGCAAAATCAGGGCATCCTGGCGCACCAATGGGAATGGCCGATATTGCTGAAGTGCTGTGGCGCGACTATCTGAACCATAACCCTTCTAATCCTAGCTGGGTTGATCGTGACCGTTTCGTGTTATCTAATGGCCACGGCTCCATGCTGATATATAGCCTTCTTCACCTGACGGGTTATGATGTTTCTATTGATGATTTGAAGAACTTCCGTCAACTGCACTCTAAAACGCCAGGCCATCCCGAATATGGCTATACTCCAGGCGTAGAAACCACTACTGGTCCATTGGGACAGGGTATTGCCAATGCAGTTGGTTTTGCGATTGCAGAACGTACACTGGCGGCGCAGTTCAACCGTCCAGGCCATGATATCGTCGATCATTATACTTATGTGTTCATGGGTGACGGCTGTATGATGGAAGGGATCTCCCATGAAGTTTGCTCTTTGGCGGGTACACTGAAACTGGGCAAGTTGATCGCATTTTATGATGACAACGGTATTTCTATTGATGGTGAAGTTGAAGGTTGGTTCACTGATGATACCGCAGCACGCTTTGAAGCCTATGGCTGGCATGTTATCCGTGGCGTAGATGGTCATGATTCTGACGCTATTGCGGCAGCCATTGAAGCAGCACGCAAAGAAACAAACAAACCATCCCTGTTGATGTGCAAAACCATCATTGGTTTTGGTTCACCAAACAAAGCAGGCAAAGAAGAATGTCATGGTGCGCCGTTGGGTGATGCTGAAATTGAAGCAACCCGTAAAGCGCTAGGTTGGGAACATCCTGCGTTTGAAATTCCTCAGAACATTTACGCTGGCTGGAACGCCCAAGAAGCAGGTAAGAGTAAGGAAGCTACTTGGGAAGAAAAATTTGCTGCCTATGCGCAAGCTTATCCAGAATTGGCTGCTGAATTTAACCGTCGTACCCGTGGCGAACTGCCAGCGAACTGGGAAACTGAATCCAAGGCATTTATTGAAAAGCTGCAACAGAACCCAGCTTCCATTGCCAGCCGTAAGGCATCACAAAATGCACTGGAAGCGTTCGGTAAAGTTCTACCCGAATTTATGGGTGGCTCTGCTGACTTAGCACCAAGTAACCTGACTATGTGGTCTGGCTCTAAGCCTCTGAACGAAGTTCAGGATGGTAACTACATTCACTATGGTGTACGTGAATTTGGTATGTCTGCCATCATGAACGGTATCGCACTGCATGGTGGTTTTGTGCCTTATGGCGCAACATTCTTGATGTTCGTGGAATATGCCCGTAACGCTGTACGCATGGCGGCACTGATGAAAGTGCGTAGCATTTTCGTTTATACCCACGATTCTATTGGGCTGGGTGAAGATGGTCCAACTCACCAACCAGTCGAGCAAATTGCTAGCCTGCGCGTAACACCAAACATGAGCACATGGCGTCCATGTGACCAGGTTGAATCTGCGGTTGCGTGGAAATATGCCATTGAGCGCAAAGATGGCCCAACTTCACTGATCTTCTCTCGTCAAAATCTGGTACAGCAGGAGCGTACTACTGAGCAATTGGCGAATATCGAGAAAGGGGCTTACATCCTGAAGGATTGTGCAGGCCAGCCTGAATTGATCCTGATTGCTACGGGTTCCGAAGTGGAATTGGCAGTGAAAGCGGCTGAGCAACTGACCGCCGAAGGTCGTCAGGTTCGTGTGGTTTCTATGCCATCAACCGATGCTTTTGATAAGCAAGATGCTGCATATCGTGAAGCAGTATTGCCAGCCGCAGTTTCTGCTCGTGTTGCTGTCGAAGCGGGTATTTCTGATTACTGGTTCAAATACGTTGGTATCAATGGCGCTATCGTTGGTATGAATACTTTCGGTGAATCTGCACCTGCTGATGTTCTGTTCAAAGAGTTTGGTTTCACTGTTGAAAATGTAGTAGCCAAGGCAACAGCTTTGCTGAAATAATCGGCAAATAATCCATATAAGCGCATTCGTATCAATTTTAGAGCGAGTGCGCTCTTTTTTTGTTCAACTTTTCTTCCATAATGTGACGAATGGCGCTTGCCATCATTCCTTTTTTCTCGTAATCTGCTTTTTATAGTTGCTGAACCGTTTCAGTTAGGTGCATAAATTAGATAATAAAATGTTTTGTCTGTCACAATCTGGTTAATTTTATGATGAATTATCAGTACAAGTAGACATTGCTCAGTTATCCTAAGCGGTTGCGTAACTACAGAGAAATTCAGGGAGTAACATGACTATCAGGGTAGCGATTAATGGTTTCGGAAGGATAGGGCGCAGCGTTTTGCGTGCTCTTTACGAATCAGGGCGTCAAGCTGAAATTTCAGTGATCGCTATCAATGAGTTGGCAGATGCACAAGGCATTGCTCACTTATTGAAATACGATTCCAGTCATGGGCGTTTTGCATGGGATGTACGCCTGAATAATGATTTACTGCAAGTAGGGGACGACAGTATCCGGTTATTTCATCAACCGAATATCTCGGCTCTGCCGTGGAAAGAGTTGGGTATTGATATTGTTCTTGATTGCACAGGTAAGTATGGTGAAAGGGCAGACGGAGAGTCTCATATCGCCAGCGGAGCCAAGAAAGTCCTGTTTGCACATCCGGGAGGAAATAATCTGGATGCAACTGTCGTATATGGTGTTAATCACCACGCATTGGTTGCCGAAGATCGTATTGTTTCTAATGCATCCTGTACGACAAACTGCATTATTCCAATTATCCAAGTGTTGGATGATGCGTTCAATATTGAATCTGGTACGGTGACAACCATTCACGCATCGATGAATGATCAACCCGTGATTGATGCTTATCACTGTGATTTACGTCGAACCCGGGCAGCCAGTCAATCCATTATTCCTGTTGATACAAAACTGGCGGCGGGGATCACACGTATTTTCCCTAAATTTAATGATCGGTTTGAGGCGATTTCTGTTCGAGTACCCACTATCAATGTGACAGCCATTGACTTGAGCGTAACAGTCTGTTCGGCTGTGAGTGTGGAAGATGTGAACCGGCTCCTGCAAAAATCAGCGGCCAGGGAGTTTCGTGGTATAGTGAATTACACTGATTTACCGTTGGTTTCAACGGATTTTAACCACGATCCCCACAGTGCTATTGTGGATGGTACACAAACGAGGGTTAGCGGTAAGCACCTGATTAAAACCCTTGTGTGGTGTGACAATGAGTGGGGCTTTGCCAATCGTATGATTGATACGACGCTGGCAATGGCCGCAACCGGTTTCAAATAATCATTTGTTGTGTCACAAACGGCCCACAGCAGAAGATTGAGTAATTTTATAAAGAATCAATGAGAGGATTCACCATGTCTGTAATTAAGATGACTGATTTAGATCTAGCGGGTAAACGCGTATTGATCCGTGCTGATCTGAATGTGCCTGTAAAAGATGGTAAAGTTACCTCTGATGCACGTATCCGTGCGTCTTTGCCGACGATTGAGGCTGCGTTGAATCAGGGAGCCAAGGTCATGGTTACTTCTCACCTGGGACGCCCAACTGAGGGAGAATACAACGAAGAGTTCTCACTGCAACCTGTCGTTGATTATTTGAAAGAAGCACTTTCTTCTCCTGTTCGTCTGGAAAAAAACTATTTGAATGGTGTTGAAGTGGCGGAAGGCGAATTAGTTGTGCTGGAAAACGTTCGCTTCAATAAAGGTGAGAAAAAAGACGATGAAACGTTATCAAAGCAATATGCTGCACTGTGTGATGTGTATGTCATGGATGCTTTTGGTACGGCGCACCGTGCGCAAGCATCAACGCACGGCGTTGCTAAGTTTGCCCCAATTGCTTGCGCTGGCCCTCTGCTTTCTGGCGAGCTGGAAGCGTTGGGTAAAGCACTGCACAATCCTGCCCGTCCAATGGTGGCGATTGTAGGAGGCTCTAAGGTTTCAACTAAACTGACTGTTCTTGACTCACTGTCCAAAATTGCCGATCAGCTGATTGTAGGTGGTGGGATTGCTAATACGTTTGTTGCCGCAGAAGGGCATAACGTTGGCCGTTCGCTGTATGAAGATGATTTGATCTCGGAAGCGAAAAAATTAATGGAAAGTTGTGACATCCCGGTTCCTACCGATGTTCGTGTTGCGACAGAGTTCTCTGAGACTGCAGAAGCAACGCTGAAATCCACCAGCGAAATTAAAGATGAAGAGCAGATCCTTGACCTGGGTGATGCTTCTGCCGAACGTCTGGCTGAAATCCTGAAAAGCGCCAAGACCATTTTGTGGAATGGTCCGGTAGGTGTTTTTGAATTCCCTAACTTCCGTAAAGGAACCGAAATTATTGCCCGCGCAATTGCTGAAAGCGATGCTTTCTCAATTGCCGGTGGCGGTGATACCTTGGCGGCAATCGATCTGTTCGAAATTGCTGACAAGATCTCTTACATCTCTACTGGTGGTGGTGCTTTCCTTGAGTTCGTTGAAGGCAAAAAACTGCCAGCCGTTGTGATGCTGGAAGAACGTGCTAAAAGTAATTAAGTTGTAATAACAGGCAGCATTGGCTGCCTGTTCAATGTCAATACAGGACCACGTAACATGTCTAAAATTTTTGATTTCGTAAAACCGGGTGTCATCACTGGTGATGATGTTCAAAAAGTCTTTGCCGTCGCTAAAGAGAACAATTTCGCGTTACCAGCAGTTAACTGTGTTGGTACTGATTCTATCAACGCAGTGTTGGAAACGGCGGCAAAAGTACGTGCTCCGGTCATTATCCAATTTTCTAACGGCGGTGCCTCTTTCATTGCCGGTAAAGGTCTGAAAACAGAAGGTCAGCAAGCAGCGATTATCGGTGCTATTTCTGGTGCTCACCACGTTCACCAGATGGCAGAATATTATGGTGTGCCTGTTATCCTGCATACCGATCATTGCGCACGTAAACTGCTGCCATGGATCGACGGACTGTTGGAAGCAGGTGAGAAACACTACGCACAAACGGGTAAGCCTCTGTTCTCTTCTCATATGATCGACCTGTCAGAAGAATCTTTGGAAGAAAATATCGAGATTTGCAGCCAATATCTGGCACGCATGGCGAAAATCGACATGACACTGGAAATCGAACTGGGTTGTACTGGTGGTGAAGAAGATGGTGTTGATAACTCCCATCTGGACAGCTCTTCCCTGTACACTCAGCCGGAAGATGTAGCTTATGCGTATGAGAAACTGAACGCCATTAGCCCGCGTTTCACCATTGCAGCATCTTTCGGTAACGTCCACGGTGTATACAAACCAGGTAACGTAAAACTGACACCAAAAATTCTGCGCAATTCACAGGACTACGTTTCTGAAAAATTCAACCTGCCACACAATAGCCTGGACTTTGTCTTCCACGGTGGCTCAGGCTCTACCGCAGAAGAGATTCAGGAAGCCGTTAGTTACGGTGTAGTTAAAATGAATATCGATACTGATACCCAGTGGGCAACTTGGGAAGGTATCCTGAACTACTACAAAAAGAACGAAGGCTACTTGCAAGGCCAGTTGGGTAACCCGGAAGGCGCAGATAAGCCTAACAAGAAGTTCTACGATCCACGTGTTTGGCTGCGTGCTGCTCAGGCGTCTATGGTTATTCGTCTGGAGCAGGCCTTTAAAGAACTGAATGCGATTGATGTGCTGTAATACATTGTTATTTAGATAAAATTTATTACTCAGCACATGTAAAAGCTGGCTAAGTTCTTCTTGAATTAGCCAGCCTTTCCCTCCCGTTATTTGGCTTATCAATCAGTAGAATATTTGCTTAATCAAACAGGGTTAAGCGGGTTACGCTTTCATAATCTTGTTTAACCATGGCACCATAAAGGCCATAATCACGGCGACAATCAAGGTGGTAATCCCAATTTTACTAAATACACTAGTGTAAATTGGCAGGGTTTGCAGTGGATTCGTCACGCCTTCTGGTGCAGCAGTAAAGGTCGCTACATAACTACCCAATACTGATGCTGCGGCTTGTGACAGGAACCACATGCCCAGGATAAAACCTGTCAGGTAGCTAGGAACAAACGTTGCCACCATTGCCAATCCCAACGCACTGATCATTAACTCCCCGACGCTCTGGAACAAATACACCAGTACGATAAACCATGGCGATGTAATACCATTCTGATCGGCAAATAAGCCAGAAGCCGCGGCGGTCAGGAAACCCAGGGAGCATAAGAACATGCCGAAGGTGAATTTGGTTGGCATGGAAAAATCTTTACCTTTGTTACCCAGTTTGGTGTAAACCACGGCCAAAACAGGGCTAGCGACGATGATCCAGAATGGGTTCAGTGCTTGAAAACTGATGGGATTGACATTAAAACCGAGGATCTGGTGGTGAACATTATTGATGGCGAAGAAGTTGAGGGAAGTTGGCATCTGGTTATACAGGATAAAGAACACAATAGCCTGAAGCATCAGAATAAATGCCACAAACATTTTATTGCGGCCGACTCTATCCTGTTTGAATGCCTGCCAGAAAAAAATCATCACAACAATGGTTGAGATTGCCACGAGGGCAATATTGGCAATTTTGATATTGTGCAATAACCATGCACAGACGCCAATCATAGCTACTGCACCCACCAGAACCAAAAATAAGGTGGCATAGTTCAAAGGGGCATGATCTGGCTCTGAACCGATGCTATGTACCATACGACGGCAGGCAATATAAACCAGCAAAGCAATAATCAGACCGATACCGCAGATATTGTAGGTGACTGCATAACCATATTTTTCAGCAATAACGGGGGCAAGAGAGAGGGAAACCAGAGAGCCAAGATTGATGGACATATAGAATAGTGTGAATGCACCATCTAAACGTGGATCTTGCGGCGAGTAACATTTTGCCAGCAGACTGGCTGGGTTAGCTTTGAAAAGGCCATTACCGACAGCGACGGTTCCCAAGGCATAAAAAATCAACTCAGGATTTATGATGGAAAGGCCAATCATAAAATAACCTATTGCTAGTATGATAGCTCCCAAAACAATGGTACGTTTTGTCCCCAGTAAGTGATCACCGACATAACCACCAATGGAGATCAGGCCGTAAACCAGCGCAGTAAATGCACCAAAAGTGATAAATGATTGTGCTTCTGAAAAACCGAGCTGTTGAACGAAGTAAACAGCCAGAATACCTTGAACGCCGTAGTAGCCAAATCGTTCCCACAATTCTACAAAAAATATCATGAAGAAAGGCTTGGGTTGATCCCATAAACCTATCGGAGCGGTTTTACTCATAGTGATGCCTCTGTTTGCTATCATTAGATGGGCAGTACACTCAACTAAATATATATTCAGATAATTATACTGTTGTTAATATATTTTTAACTTAAATGTATCGAAAAAGTTGTTATTTTGTTTATTTATTCAAAGTGATTGTGAGGTGAGGTAGGTTAATATACTGGTATGGTATCTTCTCGATGGTTGATCACACTAACGAAAAAAAGTAATGCCGGATCTGGCAGGATATTCACTAAATTAATATCAAAAATTGTTAATAAGTGGATTTGTGCTCACTAAAAAATCAATTTGATTGTTATTTAATCCCTTTCGTTTATTGTTTGTTGAAAAGAGGTAGATTAAATAAAAATGAGGATGAAATTGAATCATTTTAATCTATATGTAAAGTTTTTGTTATGTATTTTGAGATAGGATTGTGGATCTTTAGACTGAAATTTCAGGCTGATATTCAGTACTAATCCTATTAAATATCAATTAAAAAGAGATTGATAAGAATTTAGAAATGAAGGCTCTTTGTTAAGGAACCTTCATGTTAGGAGGCGATATTGAGAATCTTTCTGTTTTAATGTGCTTGTTTTAAACAACGGTTGCCATATTTTCATCCATCACTGGATGAAAATTACGCTTAAAGTAAATAAGACCATGGCCTTCTTCACGAACAATAATCTGTTTTATTTCTACCAGATATACATAGTGAGTACCGACTTCTTGTACTTGCTTAATACAGCCCTCTAAATTGGCGAGTGTCCCTTGTAGCAAGGGTTGTCCCAGTATTCCCGTTTTCCAGATATCCCAATTAAAGCGCTCTTCCATGCTGATACCCGTCATACCCGCGAAATGGCGTGCCATCAATTCCTGTTCATGATTCAGGATATTGACACACAAGTGGCCATTTTTTTGAACTATCGGGTTCATGGCGCTATTGCGATTGATACATACCATCAAAGTCGGAGGCGTATCTGTCACAGAGCATACCGCCGTTGCAGTCATACCGCAGCGCCCCGCAGGACCATCCGTGGTGATGATATTCACCGCAGCGGAAAGGCTTGCCATCGCATCCCTGAAACGCAAGCGATGTTTATTTTCTACAGACATAATAGGCCTCCTCTGCTACTGATTTATTTCAGTAGATTATCTAACAGGTTAATATCATAGTTATTGTGTAAGTGGGGACGAGTCCAACCATTCACATCATAGTCAGAAAGACAACGATCAACCAATTCCGTCATTTTCTTCATATTGCCGGAGCCATAGGCATGACGCAGACATTGTAGGCGAATTTCATCCTGACTGCCGGCATAATTAATTTCGTATAATTCATGGCGACCACCGAACTCACTGCCAATGGCATCCCACATTAATTTCAAGATCTTGATTCGTTCTACATGGTCAATACCATTAGAGCCACGGACATACTTTTCAAGATACTTATTGATCTCAGGATTATTCATGTCACGGACACTGGATGGTAAATAAATCAAGCCGCTGGTGACATTGCTTTCAATAATATTCTTGATTTTTGTGTAAGCCATGGGCGCCATCACGCGATAAGTCTGAATCGCTTGAGTATCAGGCAGGTAAGCACCATTTTCCCACGGCTTGGCTTCTGCCCACATCGCATCTGTCAGTGACCAGAACAGATTGCGCCACGCAACGACTTCTCCCAAATCGGCCTGAACACCGCGGAATTCCACCACGCCAGTGCATTCAAGGCTTTTTTGCAACAGTGCCGTAATGAAATCGAGTTTAACGGCAAGGCGTATGCAGGCTTGCATGGGGAATAGTCGCGCAAAACCACTTTGCACCGCCCAATTACGGGCACGATCAAAATCGCGATAAATTAACACGTTTTCCCACGGAATTAATACCTTATCCATGACCAAAATGGCATCATTTTCATCAAACCGACTGGAAAGGGGGTAATCAAAAGGTGAACCAGTAGCACCGGCCACTAATTCATAAGAGGCGCGGGAGATTAATTTCACACCTTCGGCATCCATTGGTGCAACAAACATGAGGGCAAAATCGGGATTATCTCCCATAACTTGTGCAGAGCCAAAACCGATAAAATTATAGTGAGTCAGGGCTGAATTGGTTGCGACAACTTTAGCGCCACTGACAATAATTCCAGCATCTGTCTCTTTTTCTATCTTGATAAAAACATCTTTGACCTGATCGGCGGGCTTATGGCGATCAATTGGTGGATTAACAATCGCATGATTGAAATAGATGCAGCTTTCCTGAATGCGCTTATACCAGATGCGGGCATTGTCAGCGAACTGTCCATAATATTCAGGATAAGCCCCCAACGAGCAGCAGAATGCCGCTTTATAATCGGGTGAACGCCCCATCCAGCCATAATTTAGGCGTGACCATTCGGCAATGGCATCGCGCTGCTGGCGGATATCATCAGAGCTGGTGGCGAAACGGAAGAATTTGTGCGTGTAGCCACCACTTCCAGTATCGGTATCCCAACAGAGTACATCGTGGGTTTCTGGGGCATGAAGGGCATCATACAGTTGACCGATTGAAGCAGCCGCATTGCGGAAAGCTGGATGTGTTGTAACATCTTTGACCCGTTCACCATAGATGTAAATCTCGCGGCTATCCTGAAGTGAACTTAGGTATTCTTTACTGGTAAATGGGCGTTTATTATCAGCACGCAAATTTTCTAGTCTCATAGCAACCTCATGTTCCAAAAAATCCCCTTATTTTGATTTGTTATCCATATGGGGGGAAGGGTGTTAATTTTATGTTTATTTCATTGTTTGATTGAAGCGATTAAACGGCCCTTTTAGAAGAGACTTTCGGAGGATTTACTGGTACTTTTCGATAAAAACCGATAGTTTGTTGCGTAAATGTGACCGACTTTGTGTTTTGGTAATAATTATTTTTTGCTCGCTCGTTTATCCCAGTTACATCGTTGGCTATGTTTCTGATAGCCCTTTTCCTGGTCGTAGATCTGCAATTTGAAATCTATTCCCTAATCCATATGCTATTGCACTTTTTTGGCTACTAACCTACGCCATGATTACCCTTTAGTTAATTTTTGCCTGCATGCCCATAATGATAGAGGTTTGGGATTACAGAATGCTTTAGTATCTATTTATAACGGATTCAATTTAATTGAAGGAGAATTTGCTGGTACTGGAAATAAATCTGGATTGCCTGTAATTGAAATTCTAAATTTTATTTTCAAAGAGAAATCAATTTCTATTAATGGTAAATATCTTGATAGTTCCCTTGTATTGGATGCCGCACGGTTGACTGAACGTACATTTTTATCTATTCCTGATTTTATTCGGTATGCAGCAGGCAAATAATATTTGGCTGATTACCGCGATTGTCATGGCTGCACACCCTCGCATTGGGCGAGGGTTTACGGCGGATTTTGCTAATAAGTATGGTTTTAAACAGGAAATTGTTTCTTTTTCTATTATCATTTCTCTGCTTATTGCACTGGTAACAATACCCACTATTTTACAGTTGCTGCCTGCGTGATTTCAGACATTTAGTACTACAGCCGTAAGAGATTTTCTCAGCATTAACGTATTGTTTTTTTAGTGATGTCTGTAGTACTAAAGTGATAACTGGTATGCCAATAATTTTGGCAGTCGTATATTCAACGCGTTGAATACGTAACTTGAATTTAGACGTGTTCTCACTTTTTTCTTGGTGGGCTATCCATAATTTCATCACTCTATTTTATCCCCCCTGATTACATTTCTTTCCCGCCAAACACTCGGTGAACATCTCACTAACCGATTAAAAAATCGGGTAAAATAAGCAGGATCTTTAAATCCAAGCTGATACGCTACCTCAAATACGGGGCTATCACTAAACAGCAATAACCGTTTTGCTTCCCTCAATAGTCGGTCAAAGATCAGCTTTTTTGGTGGCCGATTGGCAAAGCGTCGGCACATATCCTTTAGCCGTGATTCCGTAATTCCCAATTTTTCTGCATATTCTGGCACGGCAAGATGTTGATGATAGTGTTGATCAATCAATTGGTTAAAATGTTGAAATAGTTTCAATTCTCCTCTGACACTACCGCAATGATGATCGTCAAGGGGAATACTACGTAGCAAAAAGGTAAACAGAGATTGAGCCAGGAAAGTTAGTGCTTGTTCTCGTCCGGTAAATTGGTTGGCAGACTCACGCCCAATCAGTGCCCAATAATGGTTGAATGTTTCCAATTCATCATATTTATCCGCGACGGAAAGACAGATAGCCGGAATGTCAGCGAGTTCTCGATGGGTGGGATAAAGAGAATTAAGCAAGGATGTAATCAGCTCCTGACGGACGGTCAGTACATAACCATCCGTATCTTCCTGCGTAAAAAAAGCATGAGGAACGGAAGGTGGAGTCAGGATAAATAGAGGGGCTTGTACGGAATAATGCTGTGCGTCTAATTGCAGTTCGATTCGTCCTGTCACCAGATAATGGAGTTGGAAAAACCCATTATGGCGATGCGCCTGCATATTACGCCCGAAAAATGCCGCCATACGACCAAAGGTTTGGTAGTGAACATCATCCGATCCCCGGGTTTCATCATAGTCCTTGCTGATATCAATATTAGTGATGATGGATTTATTGGCTTTGAGCACATTGGATACAGTCATCAATTTCCTCCTGTATCTTATTGTTGGCTAAGGTATATCAATATATTGCTCGTTATTTACAATTTTACCTGTGGCTGTGAATGTTTCATCGGGATCAGAAAAACGATTAATGCACCGATGATTAGTAATCCGGCTACGAAATAAAGTCCAGCGTTAAAATTTCCCGTTTGATCTTTTAACCAGCCGATTAGCAGAGGACTGACGGCAGATCCCACATTGCCGGTAGCGTTGATCACAGCGATCCCCACGGCACGGGCGCGCAAACTAATCGATTGATCTGGCGTTGTCCAGAATACCGCCATAGCTGTAAACGATCCGGTGGAAGCCATAATGATCCCCAACAGTTGCACTATGCTGTTATCCGTCAGTGAAGTTAAAATCCATCCAGCGGCAGCAAACAGATAGGGCAAGGCCGTGTGCATTTTGCGTTCTTGCAGACGGTCTGAGCGGCGACTCCAATAAACCATACCCAAAATCGTGCAGAATTGTGGAATGGCAGTCAAAATGCCAATGGTTACATGACTACTGCCCTGATTGAAACTCTGCATAATCTGTGGCGTCCAGATATTAATAGCACTTAAGGTGTTGGTCAGGCAGAAATAAGCGCAGGTGTACATCAATACAATTGGGGTAAAAACCTCGCGCCATAAGTTGGTTTTTTGCTGTTGAATCTTTTCATTGGGCTGGGTGATAGAAAGTTTATCGTTTTCTATCATCTCTTGAAGGCATTGCTTATCTTCACGAGTTAACCATTTGGCCTTTTCTGGTGAGTCATCCAGGTAAAACCAGACAACAAAACCCAGCAAAACAGAAGGGAAGCCTTCCAGCAAAAACAACCATTGCCAACCGCGCAAATCCCAGATGCCATCCATTGCCAAAATATAACCGGAAATGAGTGAACCAAACGCCATCGTTACGGGCATGGCAATCATAAACAACGCATTGGCGCGTGCGCGATAATAGGCTGGAAACCAATAAGTCAGGTAAACCAAAATACCCGGCAAAAAGCCGGCTTCTGCAATGCCCACCAGCATCCGCAAGATATACAGGCTCGTGGGACCAGTGGCAAACATTGTGGCGGTAGAAGCGATTCCCCATAACACCATGATGGTCGCGATCCAGCGACGCGCTCCCACAATACTCAACATCACATTGCTGGGAATGCCGAAAATAACGTAAGTAGCGTAAAACAGCGTAGCGGCCAAACCGAACATGGTGGATGTTAAACCAATATCTTTTCCCATCGTCAAACCCGCAAATCCAATATTAATGCGATCCAGAAAAGAGAAAACGAACAGGACAAAGAGAAAGAGGATCAGGCGCCGGAATAATTTATTGATAACACTTTGCTGTTGGGCGGTCAGCTTGTTAGGTTGTTGAGAGGGATTTTCGGATTTTGGTATCGTGTCAGGTGAAATGCTCATCGGTGTTTCCTTGTTTTGTTAGTGGTTTGATTTTCCTTCGAGCGGGGATTTGAAATCTATTGGCTATATGTGATTGTTTGCACAGAGATTAGGAACTTCAATTGTTATGGCTGGTGTCGCGATCAACATCAGCCATTCTGGGGCATTGTTTATTGCTGATGATTGGCTGCTTATTTGCCGAAATGCTTTGCCAAAGCATTGGCTGCTCCGGTCAGTAAGAGGGTATCAACCCCTACGGCAACAAACAGCGCACCCAAATTAAGATAATGTTTAGCTGTATCGACATTGGTCATCAAAATGCCAGCGGCCTTGCCGGAAGACTGGATCTGAACAATAGCTTGTTCAATGGCAGCCTGAACTTCAGGATGTTGCGGGTTACCGAGGTGTCCCATATCCGCACTGAGATCGGCCGGGCCAATAAACACGCCATCAACACCTTCGACAGCCGCTATCTCCGGTAGGTTTTGCAAAGCCTCACGGGTTTCTACCTGTACTAATACACATATTTCATCATTAGCACGGGACAGATAGTCAGGAATACGATTCCAGCGAGAAGCACGTGCCAGGGCACTGCCTACGCCACGAATACCCGCGGGAGGATAGCGAGTTGCCCTGACAGCTTCACGCGCTTGCGCGGCATTTTGAATCATCGGGAACAATAACGTTTGTGCACCAATATCCAGCAACTGTTTGACGATCACGGGATCATTCCATGCCGGACGAACAACAGGTTGGCTTGAATAAGGGGCGATCCCCTGTAATTGGGCAAGAATGGTGGAAATATCATTGGGAGCATGTTCACTATCAATCAACAACCAATCAAACCCCGTTCCTGCCAGTATTTCCGCGCTATACCCGCTGCATAGCCCAAGCCATAATCCGATTTGTGGACGCCCTGCTTTCAGGGCATGTTTAAATTTATTTGTTAGCTGATCCATGGTGTTACCTCAATAGACTCAAACAAAATGACAGCTAATTGAACCTAACACGCCATAATCCACATGAAAGGTATCGCCTTTACGCGCAGGAACAGGGCGGGTAAAAGATCCAGCCAGAATAATCTGGCCTGCTTCTAGTTGAACACCATGCGGTGCCAGTTTATTGGCAAGCCATGCCACACCATTGGCGGGATGGTTGAGAACCGCGGCGGCGACGCCGGATTCTTCAATCACGCCATTGCGGTAGAGCAGCGCACTGACCCAGCGCAGATCCAATTCATCTGGCTTGATCGGCCGCCCCCCAATAATCACACCGCCATTGGCGGCATTGTCAGAAATCGTATCGAATACCTTGCGTGGACGTTGGGTTTCGGGATCGATGTTGTGGCAACGGGCATCAATGAGTTCCAATGCAGGAACGACGTAATCTGTTGCGTTATACACATCAAACAGCGTACAGTTCGGGCCTCGCAGGGGGTTTGCCAGCACAAAGGCCAGTTCAACTTCAATGCGGGGCACAATAAAGCGTTCGCAAGGAATATCACCGCCGTCCTGAAAAAACATATCATCCAGCAAGACACCATAATCCGGTTCATTAATCTGTGAACTGGCTTGCATGGCCTTGGATGTCAGGCCAATCTTATGTCCCTTCAGAATTCGGCCTTCCCTGATTTTTAAATCTACCCATTCACGTTGAATGGCGTAAGCATCCTCAATCGTTATCTCTGGATAATCCAGTGAGATTTGTCGGATTTGCTCACGGCTTTGTTCTGCCTGATGTAAACGGCGTGCGACTCGTGATACGATTTCTTGCTGTAGCATAGGGGTTAAGCTCCTTTCGCTTCCAACCCTCCAAAACAGAGGTATTTCACTTCCAGATAATCCTCAATACCGTAACGTGACCCCTCACGTCCCAGCCCCGATTGTTTAATGCCGCCAAATGGTGCGACTTCATTGGAAATCAAACCTTCATTGATACCTACCATGCCACTTTCCAACGCTTCCGCCACACGGTAAATTCGGCCAATGTCACGGGAATAGAAATAAGCAGCCAGGCCAAATTCAGTGCTGTTAGCAATACGGATAGCCTCTTCTTCATCACGGAATTTGAACAGTGGTGCCAGCGGGCCGAAGGTTTCTTCGTGGGCAACTAACATAGAATCGGTCACATTTGCCAGCACTGTTGGCTCAAAGAACAACCCACCCAGCGCGTGGGATTTTCCTCCTGCCAGCAGGTGCGCACCGTTGGAAACCGCGTCACGGATATGTGTTCGTACTTTTTCTACTGCTGCTTGGTTAATCAGTGGACCTTGTTGTGATGAGCTATCAGTGGCTGGCCCAACACGAAGCTGTTTTACCGCGTGTGCCAAACGTTCTGCAAAAGCCTCATAAATGCCTTCCTGTACCAGAATACGGTTGGCACAAACACAGGTTTGCCCGCTATTACGGAATTTCGCCGCCATGGCACCCTCTACCGCAGCATCAAGATCGGCATCATCAAACACAATAAAAGGTGCATTGCCACCCAGTTCGAGGGAGAGTTTTTTCACAGTATCGGCGCTTTGTGCCATTAATAACTTGCCGACCCGCGTAGAGCCAGTGAACGAAAGTTTGCGCACGATAGGGCTTGAGGTCAGCACCTCACCAATCGCTTTAGCATCCATTCCCGTGACAATATTGAAAACGCCAGCTGGAATGCCCGCCTGTTCCGCCAGGACGACTAAAGCCAGTGCAGAAAGGGGGGTTTCAGCGGCAGGTTTCAGGACAACTGTACATCCTGCCGCTAGCGCAGGTGCAACTTTGCGGGTGATCATTGCATTAGGGAAATTCCACGGTGTAATGGCTGCAACGACACCAATCGGTTGTTTGATCGTAGCGAGACGGCGACCCGGTATTGGGGACGGTAATGTTTCGCCATAAGTGCGTTTGCTTTCTTCTGCGAACCATTCGATAAAACTGGCACCGTAAGCAATTTCCCCCATTGCTTCGGTATGAGATTTACCTTGTTCTGTGCTTAGTATCTTCGCTAAGGCAGTTTGGTTTTCCATCACCAGATGGAACCATTGTTTAAGCCTTTGGCTACGTTGTTTTGCTGTCAGTGACCGCCATGCAGGAAGGGCGTTCTGGGCAGCTTCAATGGCAGATTGTGTCTCTTTGGCTCCCAGATCACTGACATTAGCAATGACTTTACCATTGGCAGGGTTAATAACTTCAAAAGTTGCTTTATTTTCCGCGTCAACCCATTGACCGTTGATATAGGCCTGGTGACGCAGCAAAGTTGTATCCAGATGATCTGTCATAGTTTCCTCTCAATAAATAAAGGCGAATAAATTTAGTGTCCTCCAATTATATCCCTCATCTTGCAAGCCATAACTTTGTTGACCGCGATTTCAAACTTCAAGTTGCAACACGCTATGAAACCTGATTTCTCCCCGCTTCGCGGGGAGAAATCACATGCATCTTGAAGCTAGATTGGTATAGCATTGGAATGCTCTATCGCCGTTACTCTTTTACTTTAAATAGGCTATGAACGTTATTGGATTTATAATTCAGCACCGGATCAAGTTCTTCCATGGTGAAAGAGAGACCCAGATAACGCTGTGACATCAACTCACTAAAATGCGCCTTGATTAAGCCGAACAACATTTCTCCGACTTTTTGCCGATCTTCAAGGCTGCGTCCGGCACCAATTTTCAGTGTCATATGAACGAAGGCATAATCTTGCTTACCATCCGCCATTTGCCAGGTATCCAGCCAAATGGCACGGCTACGGATACCGCCCAGCGGAAAAATGCCCGTATCTGCCAGCGCCTGATTCACTTTGGCAAATAATTCCGGCAACCTGGCTTCTTCACGGATATTTTCAGTACACTCAGCGTAAAAATGTGGCACGGTCTTCTCCTATCAGGCATCAGTTTTATTTTGATTCACAATATAATCCGGCAGCGGGAAAACCGCGTTAACCTGTCCTGTCCCTGAACTGGCGAATAATTCCGTTAAAAATTCCACCTTGCCGTCATACTTGTCCCATCCAAGCAGCCCTAGCAGCATCACGGTATCATGCATATTGCCTTCTCCTCGACAATATTGCGCATATTCCGGTAACATTTTGCAAAATTCCTCAAACTTGCCTTCTTTCCAAAGCTGCACGACACGGCGATCCATCTGCTCATCGAACTCACGGGTATAGCTGTTCATGCCCTCTTCGGCACGTTGATCGTCAATGAAACTGTGTGACAGCGAACCGCTAGCCAGCACCGCAACCGTACCATCGTATTTCTCAATTGCCCGTAAAATCGCTGCTCCTAGTTTGCGGCTGTCTTCAAACGCATGGACAGTACAAAAGGCCGAAATTGAAATCACCTTGAAATGGCGGTCGCTGTTCATATAACGCATGGGGACCAGCGTGCCATATTCCAGTTTCAGGCTTGGGATCTCGTGTGACTGGGCACGAACACCCATCTGGCGTGCTTCTTGTGCAATCATCCGGCCTAGCTCTGGGTTGCCGTCATACTCATAGGTCATATCGCGGATAAAATGTGGCAATTCATTACTGGTATAGATGCCGGAGAAATGGTCGGAACAGTTAATATGGTAGGCGCTATTAACCAGCCAGTGCGTGTCGAAGACAACAATCGTATCCACACCCATTTCACGGCAGCGCCGGCTGATCTCTTTGTGTCCATCAATAGCGCCTTGGCGGCAACCGTGATGTTTGCCTGGCAATTCAGACAGGTACATAGAAGGGACATGTGTAATTTTCGCTGCTAACGCTAACTTTCCCATAAACCCTCACTTGGAATCAGGATGGCCGTTATTTAAACACCCCAACGAGGTATAGGGTGCTCTCCCATTGAGATACAGACGTTTTTCACTTCAGCAAACACTTCAAAACTGTATTCCCCGCCTTCACGCCCCACACCGGAAGCTTTTATGCCACCAAATGGCTGACGTAGATCGCGAACGTTTTGGGAATTAACGAACACCATGCCGGCCTCAATATGACGTGCCAGACGCAAAACTTTGCTGACATCCTGTGTCCAGATATAAGAAGCAAGGCCATATTCCACATCATTAGCCATGCGTAGCCCATCCTCTTCACTCTTGAATGGCAGCAGACAAGCGACAGGGCCGAAGATTTCTTCCTGTGCTACGCGCATGTGGTTATCCACATCTGCCAGGACAGTAGGACGTAAGAAGTGGCCATTTTTTAGATGGGCAGGTAAATCGGCAGGTTTATCGGGGCCTCCAGCTAGTAGGGTGGCGCCTTCTTCGATCCCTAACCGAATATAATTGGAGACTTTTTCCCAGTGCTGCTGGCTTATCAAGCTGCCAACCTGAGTTTGCGGATCTTGGGGATCACCGACACGTAACCGATTAGCGCGTTCAGCAAAGCGTTTGACGAATTCGGGGTAAATACTTTCTTGGATGAAAATGCGGGAACCTGCCGTACAACGTTCGCCATTAAGGGAAAAAATGGTAAACAGAGCGGCATCCAGTGCGCGTTCAATATCTGCATCTTCAAAAATGAGGACAGGGGATTTTCCGCCTAATTCCATAGAGTATTTTTTCAGTCCGGCATTTTGCATGATCAGGCGACCTGTTGCAGTTCCACCGGTGAAAGAGACTGCCCGCACATCATGATGTTTTACCAGTGCATCGCCTGCGGTGTTACCGTAGCCCTGTACCACATTCAATACCCCAGCCGGAATGCAGGCTTCCAACGCCAATTCGCCTAAGCGGTTGGCTGTCAGCGGGGAAAGTTCGGACATCTTCAAAACAGCCGTATTTCCCAGAGCCAGACAAGGCGCAACCTTCCACGTCGCCGTCATAAAAGGCACATTCCATGGGGAAATCAATGCACAAACACCAACAGGCTGGATTAATGTGTAGTTGAGCATTGTGTCATCAACAGGATAAGTGCGCCCATTCATCTGCTGGCAAATTTCTGCGAAAAAATTGAAATTTTGCGAAGCCCGTGGGATCAAGACATTTTGTGTCTGATGGATGGGAAGGCCCGTATCCTTGGTTTCCAGCGCAGAAATACCGGGAACATTTTGGTCGATTAATTCACCCAAACGGCGCATCAAACGAGCGCGTTCTTTCATTGGGGTATTTGCCCATTTTGGGAACGCTTCTTTGGCTGCCGCAACAGCTTGGGCGATCTCTTCCTGCCCGCCTGATGCAACCTCAGCCAGCACCTCGCCTGTTGCAGGATTAGTCGTTGTGAAATAGGTTTTGCTGCCGACATTCTTGCCGTTGATCCAATGGTTAATCATGGTCATGACAAACTCTCCTCATATTCTTGCTGGCTGACAATACGATTAACTAAGCGCCCAACACCTTCGACTTCTACGATGACTTCATCCCCAGGAACAACATTGGACAACCCTTTAGGTGTTCCGGTGGCGATCATATCGCCTGGTTGCAATGTCATAAAATCGCTGAGATAGGTGATTAAGAAAGGAATATCGAAGATCAAATCGGCGGTTGTACCTTGTTGACGGAGTTCACCGTTCACCCATGTTTGCAATGTTAGATTGTGCGGATCAGCGATCTGTTGTTTATCTATGATCCACGGACCGATTGGAGTAAGCGTATCGCGGCTTTTTACCCGTAGGTTAGGCCGATAGTAATTTTCCAGATAATCACGAATGGCGTAATCGTTACAAACGGTATAACCCGCAACGTAATTCATGGCCTCTTCTCTGGCAACTTTGTGAGCGGGTTTACCCATCACGACAACCAATTCTGCTTCGTAATGCATATATTCCACATTATCAGGACGGACAGAAACCTGGCGGTGCCCAGTTAAGCTATTGGCTGCTTTGATAAATACCAGTGGTTCTTCTGGGGGCTTAAATTCCAGCTCTGTTGCGTGATCGGCATAATTTAGTCCCAATGCGAACAGCGTTCCGCTGGCAGGGGGAAGCCAAATAACTTCTTCACCGCTGACCATATTTCCATCTGGTAAGAAGACATTTTCTTGTTCGTCAACGGTGACATTGAGATCTTGTCCCTGATAATGAATTTTGGCGTATCTCATGCCTGACCTCCTGCCAATACAACCGTATTTTCTAAGTTAGGGAAGCCGTTGGCCTTGATTGTGACTTTATCGGTAGGATGAAGGGTAACGCGCTGGTGGGGCGTTCCCAATAGAATGGCATCACCCTTGTTTAGGGTGGCGAATTCGCACAATGCTGCCAATAATTCAGCTGCTGAACGAATAAGGTCTTGGGTAGACCAGCGATCAACTTCCTGGCCGTTGATTTCAGTGACAATATCGAGTGATGCTACCGAGTTGGCTTTGATCATTTGACCTATCGGACAAAAACCGTCCCGACATTTTGCTTTAATGGCAGGACGATAGAATGATGTTTCAGGCAGGCTAATTTCGTTTGCCAATGCGTAACCAGCAATATACTGTTCGGCATTCTGAACTGAAACTTTGCGTGCTGTTTTTCCAATAAATAGCGCTAGGGTTGCACCGCTCTGTACCGTTTCCCCGACAGGGTGAGGAATAACATCCCCTGAACTAATCACGGTATTACGGGGTTTGATAAACCAAATAGGTGTTTTGGGTGGTGTTTTATAAGGTTCTTTGTTAAATGCCTCATGCCAGAAATTGATCTGGCTGCTATGGTTGAGGGCAACGGCGAAGACAGTGCCTTTCATGAACAGCTCCTTGAAACCTGGATGACGTGTTGCAAGATCACTTATTAATATATTAATAAATCATGTGTGGACAATCTTCAATATGTTAAATGCATTGTTAATTTTAATTGTGATCTATGTAACAACACTTTATTGTTGATCATTTTTACTACATAAAGATCAGCTTGTTATATTTTTAATCAAGGTCATTTGAGATTAAATTTAACTTTTATTTAACTTTTTGTGGGTGGGATGATTTTATTTATTTGTTAATATTGAAGTCTTTCCCCTTTGTGGATGATTTTGAGCGTGTTAGGCTTTTTGGTGTTCATGTTGTCTATAATAAATAGCATGGGCTTTAAACTTATAGAGAATGACTAGCGATTAACTAAAGAGTCACTTTTACTTATGCATGAATCCTTGACAATTGCATTGCTTCAAGCGAGAGAAACCGCTATGGGTTTTTTTCGACCTATTTTGAAGAGCTATAACTTAACTGAACAGCAATGGCGTATTATTCGTGTACTTGCGAGTAGCCGTTCTATTGATTTTCATGACTTAGCTTGTCTCACTTGTATCTTACGCCCAAGTCTGACAGGCATTTTGACACGTATGGAGCGTGATGGGCTTATCTTCCGCCTGAAGCCTATGAATGATCAGCGTAAGCTGTATGTTTCTTTGACTCCGGCTGGGCAAGAGCTTTATGAGCAAGCAAAAGGACAGATTGCTGAGGGATATAAGGCGATTGAGGACGCTTTTTCTCCAGAAAAATTGGTCCAACTTTTAGGGTTATTGGATGAATTTATTGCTATTGGGAACCTTTCTCAACAAGATTTGGATGAAGAATGCGAACTGTAGCTTGAAGGTTCATTAATGTGTGAATTAGTTAACTCACCAAAAAATCAAGTTTAATACCAGGTACAGTATAAAGGCCGCCGTAATGAATTGCACAAGAGTATTGATGCAGTATATTGCGGCGGCTTTTCTGTATCAGTCGAAACGTATAGCTCATAATTTAGCAGAAAGAGGGAGTCGGATTGCCCTCTTTTTGCTATACCCACTAAGCTGACAAGACAATTTTCAGTGCTTTTTCTTGAGCCGCATTACCAAATATTTCATAAGCGGTTTCTATTTCACTCAATGGATAATGATGAGTGACCAGCTTTTCAGGTGCAATTTTGCCGGATTGAACGCTTTTCAGCAGCATGGGAGTACTGCTTGTGTTTACCAGTCCAGTGGTAATGGTAATGTTTTTGATCCAGAGGCTTTCCAGATGCAGGTCAACAGATTTGCCGTGGACACCAACATTGGCAATGAATCCACCTGCTGCAATGATGTCTTGGCATATTTTGAAGGTCGCAGGGATACCCACACATTCAATAGCCACGTCTACACCAATGCCGTCAGTCAGTTTATTGATAGCTTCTACGACGTTTTGTCTTGCCGGGTTGATAACCGTATTAGCACCAAACTGCCGGGCGACGCTAAGGCGGTTATCATCAGTATCTATCATGATGATATGTGCCGGGGAGTAAAATTGTGATGCCAGTAACGCCGATAGCCCAACTGGCCCAGCACCAATTAAAGCGATAGTCTGGCCTGGTTGGACCTTGCCATTGATAACACCAATTTCAAGGCCAGTTGGCAGAATGTCGCTGAGCATTAATGCTGCTTCTTCATCGACGCCTTCTGGCAGGCGATGCAGGCTATTATCAGCATGGGGAATACGCACTTTTTCTGCCTGTGTACCATCAATTTTGTGTCCCAGGATCCAGCCACCATCTTTACAGTGCGCATAAAGCTGGCGTTTACAATAGTTGCAACTGCCGCAGACGGTGATACAGGAAATGATTACCTTATCACCGACTTTGATATTGCGTACCGATTCCCCAGTTGATTCAACGATCCCAATACCTTCATGGCCCAATATTCGGCCTTGCTCGACAGTAGGAACATCGCCCTTGAGGATATGCAGATCTGTACCACAGATGGTGGTTTTGACGATACGGACGATAGCATCTGTTGGTTCAATGAGTTGGGGTAGAGTCTTTTCTTCCCAGCGTTTTTTTCCGGCTCCATGATAAACAAGTGCTTTCATATAACCCCCTTCACAGGTAATGGTTGTGATTTATGGTGTTAAGAATGACAGTAATCCAGAGCACACGATTGACGTTATCTGTTGCTTAAAGTTTAGCAGATGTAAACATTTTCGATTTTCAGCGTGCTTCCCAGAGTCAGCCGTAAAGTAGAGTTTGTTTATCAGGTGCGCCGTAAAACCCCGTCCTTCAGAGGGTGTCGTAAAAGCTCATGTTATCCATTAAGATCGGCGCTCTTCCTTTAGGCGCCGATCTTTTATGACCTTATTCACCCGAAAACTGGAATCGTCTGTTCACACCCAACGTCAATTTGTCAAAGCGCAGCATTTACCTGTATTGGATGGCTCTCTTTCCCTTGGGGATTATCTCAAGCAAATGGGAGAACGCAGTGCACTTATTGTCGCGGAGAGCCTGGATGAACAAGACTGGGGACCTTTCGAACGTCATTATGCTTCAACAGGCAGGGCTCCTTATTCTCCCCGCTCCATGATGGGGATCCTGCTTTATGGGATCATGAAAGGACAGCGTTCGCTCAGAGCACTTGAACGCTTGGCGCGTTTAGATTTGGGCTGTATTTGGGTCAGTCAGGGAATTACCCCTGATCATGCCAGTCTTGGACGTTTCATTTATCAGCATCAAACTGTCCTGACGGGGATGTTTTTTAAAGAGCTGGCCTTATCTGTTTTGCGCCGCAGTCAATCCGGTATTTCGTGTCTGGCTGGTGACGGGACAGTGATTGAGGCCATGTGTTCTCATTATCATCTTTTGACTCAGGCAGCCATTTCCCGCGAAAAAAAGCCCCTCAGTGCAGCGCCTGCCACGGGGCAGACAGAGAAACGTCTTCAGCAATTGGAACAGGGCACAGAAGTATTACGACGCCGGCAAGAAAACCGGGAAAAAAAGGGGAAAGATGGTAGCCAGTTACGTATTAATCCCACAGAGCCAGACGCTGTCGTCCAGAAACTCAAGCGGGGAAAGGGATTTTCAACAGCCTATAAACCGTCTGTTTTAGTCAACACAGGACGTATTATCGTCGCCCAAACCGTAGATCCATCCAGTGAGACACGGGTAATGGCGGATTTATTGGTGCAGAATTTCAATTGATCGGGATATCATCCGGACAAATTGTTGTTGGATGCCGGTTATTTCCATGACGCGGTGATGGCTGAGGCACAAAAATATCAGATCCCGCTGTTTTGCTCTGAAAATTCAACCCGGCAGAGCCCCCGAACAATCTCCCCCAAATCGTTATTTATCTATGAGGCTGAGAAAGACACTTATCTCTGTCCTGCCCATCATTCATTATCGTTGAAAAGCCCCGTGGCCGCGTCAGAAAAAGCGCGAGGTTATCGGGTCTATAGCCGTGCCAATTGCCCCCAATGTCGGCAAAAAACCCAATGTACACGGGCCAAAGGCGGAAGAAAAATAAAACGCTATCGGGAAGATGAAAAGCGGGATGAACTGCGTTTGCATATGGCTAACCCTGAGTCAAAACGGATATTGAGTCAACGAAAGAGCAGAGTAGAACCGGTATTTTCAGCTTTGCGGGGAATTCAGGGACTGGAGCGCTTTCGGCGTAGAGGATTATCAGCGGTAAAGCTGGAATTTACCCTGCATGCGATGGCCTATAACTTATCAAGAGCAGTGGCTCTGATATTATGGATGATTTTCAGCCTGTTATTGGTTCAAATAACAGGCACTGAAAAATGGGAGAGGATCTCAACTTAACGCGTTGCAAAAATGACCTCCCCCCTTTTACGACACCCTCTTCAGGGCGGGATATAAGGCGCGGTTTTCCGACTAACCTGGTGTTTTCTGCTGCTCGATGTATTGCCGGATGATCGAGATCGGCGCACCTCCGCAACTGCTTGCAAAATAGCTCGGTGTCCACAGAACGCCTTTGTAGTAATAGCGTAGAGCAATATCTGGACGGTCACGCCGAAGCAGCCTGCTGGAAACGCCTTTAAGACTGTTGACCAGATTCGATACTGCGAGCTTTGGCGGGGAGTTGATCAGCAAATGCACGTGGTCGTATTCGCCGTCCATTTCAACCAGTTCAACCCCAAAATCAGCACATACGCTGCTAAAGTAGCTGCGTAGCTTTTCGATGGCATCAAGATCGAATATCTTTCGTCGATACTTGGCGACGAATACCAAGTGGACTTGCATCAGGAAAACACCGTGTCTTCCGCGTCGAATATCAGTTTCTTTTGTCATAGACCAAAGTATAATGATAGTCATGATACGACTTCAAGCCTTCAAATTCCAGTTAAGACCAAATGGTCAGCAGGAGCGCGATATGCGACGCTTCGCAGGGGCTTGTCGCTTCGTTTTTAACCGTGCACTGGCACTCCAGAATGAGAACCCTGCAGCAGGGAATAAATATCTCCCCTACACCAAAATGGCTTCATGGCTGATTGAGTGGAAATCCGTACCTGAAACACAATGGCTGAAAGAATCTCCCTCGCAACCGTTGCAGCAGTCACTGAAAGATCTGGAGCGCGGCTACAAAAATTTCTTCCAGAAGCGGGCTGCATTCCCCCGCTTCAAAAAACGTGGTCAACATGACTCATTCCGCTACCCGCAGGGCGTGAAGCTCGATCAGCCCAACAGTCGAATCTCGTTGCCAAAGTTAGGGTGGATACGCTATCGCAACAGCCGTGAAGTCATTGGCGAAGTGAAAAACGTCACGGTCAGCCAGTCATGCGGCAAATGGTACGTCAGTATCCAGACTGAATACGAAGTGACTGACCCTGCTCACAATGCAGAATCAATGGTCGGACTGGATGCCGGAGTAACAAAACTTGCCACGCTTTCAGATGGCACGGTATATCAGCCAGTAAGCAGCTTCAAAGCAAACCAACGTAAGCTGGCAACACTCCAGCGGCAGTTGAGTCGCAAAGTAAAATTCAGCGCAAACTGGCAGAAACAAAAACGGAAAATCCAGGGTTTGCACTCGCACATTGCCAATATCCGGCGCGACTACCTTCACAAAGTCACCAGTGAAATCAGCAAAAACCACGCGATGATCGTCATTGAAGACTTGAAGGTCAGTAACATGTCGAAATCGGCAAAAGGCACGGCAGAGAAGCACGGAAGAAACGTCAGAGGCAAATCAGGCTTGAACCGCTCGATACGGGATCAAGGCTGGCATGAAATGCGCCGTCAGCTTGAGTACAAGCAGCTCTGGCGCGGTGGTCAGGTAGTGGCGATACCTCCGGCATACACCAGCCAGCGGTGTGCCTGCTGTGGTCATACGGCGAAAGAAAACCGTCAGACGCAAAGTCAATTCGTGTGTCAGGTATGCGGCTACACCGCGAACGCGGATGTAAACGCCGCACGTAATATTTTAGCGGCAGGACATGCCGTGCTTGCCTGTGGAGGGATGGTGCAGTCAGACCGCCCGTTGAAGCAGGAACCCACCGAGGTGAGTCAGGCTTCGGTCTGAACGCTGTAGGAATCCCCGTCCTTTAGGGCGGGGAGGATGTCAACAGTTGTTAATTTTACTTGCTTCTTTCAGAAAATCGTAGTTTTTTGCTCCCAGAGATTCCAGCTCTCCATTTGGCAACCAGCGTACTTGCTCGCCAGTGCGATAGAGCCACTTATGCTTGGTATATTGAACAAACGGGTTGGCAATAAGCTGTTTTGCTGCCAATACTGATTTCTCCCAATATTTATTGTCCAATCCTGGCCCAGAGAGATAAAGCTCGCCCTCTAACCCCATAGGCACCATTTGTAATCGTTCATTCAACACATAGGCTTGGATATCTGATATTTCAGCAGATTGTGATTGTCCAATTGCCTGTTGATAATGTTTCCGTACCAAATCAAACAATAGAGGATCGGGTTGTTTTGATCTACCGTATTCCAGTAATGTCTGTATCTGAGCAGGCGTTAGTAAAGGAAACTGTAATATTGGCGTTTCGGGATGAGACAAGGCATTAACCAACAATTGCTGGAATTGTTCACCTAACGCTTTGATTTGTTTTGCATGGAAAAGGTTAGGATGATAGCGGATGCGAAAAGCCCAATGACCTTCTTTCAGATGATATTCTAATATCCATTCTGTGACGGCTAAATCGTTATTGAAACGATTACCGTAATGGACCTCACATCCGTCTAATTCCAGATTGAGATCCTTAAAACTGGCCTGATTGATACCGACATTGAACTTATTGATAAGATCGGTGGGTACGGCTTGGAATATAGGCAAACTTGAAAAACGCAAATCAGGCTGAGCCTTCAATGATGCGCTATAGTTTAACGTAGCCTGATAGAGAGAATTAAAACTATCCATCTCACTAAAATGTAGGGAGAAAATAGTCGCATTGATTTGTGCACCGAGCGAAACGGATGCCCCGCCAGCGACTGCAATAGGATAAATAAGATGAACGACACCAGTTCCAGTATACTGGGCCACTAATGTTGCCCATAACGTTTTAAATACGAGGAACGGTTTACAAGGGGATAAAGATTTTGTGAGACTATTCCAATCTTCCAATGGCAAGTTGAAACGAAATTCATTAGGTAATTCAGGCTCACCTATCGCTTGTTGAGGTAAATAGGGCAATGGATTACTGGTCGTTATTTTTGACAAATATTTGTTCCAGTATTGTTTGGGGTTATATTTGCCCAATAATTGTAAAAGTTGACGATCTTGTTCAAATTTCTCTGATGCTTGTTGCAGCGTCATGGGGGAATGGCGCAGAGGACGTTGGTTGTACAGATCAGCGATATTGTGAAAAAACTCTTCTATACCTTGTCCATCACAGATGATATGGTGCCGTACAATGAGCAAGTGAAATTGCTGTTCTGTCTCTTTGATTAAACCAAAACGAACTACTGGCCCTTTTCTGAGGTCAAATGGGCGCAGAGCAAACTGATTCAATTGTTCTTCATTATTAGAAAGGTATGTAAACTCAATATCATCTGAGCCAAATATCCAATATAACTCATCATTTTCTTCTTCAATCCGATATTTGAATAAAGGATAAAGATTAATAAATTCTTGCAGAGTCCATTTTAATCTACTTTCATCTAAATTTCCCTTAATATTCTGTTCTATAACAATATTGTATTTAGGTGAGTGAGGTTCGAGAACCCATGATTTCCAAAAGAAATGAATAAATGGAGAAGCCAAAATCTTGTCCATGTGAATACTCCGCTATGATTATAAATTATATTCAATACAGACTGATAACTGTTTTTAAGCATATTTAGTCCGTATCATTTGTTAAATGAAAAGAACAGTGAATTAAATCTACTCCAATAATGAAATTAATCGTTATCGCAGGAAGTAATTTATTGATATTTAATATTACCGCTTTATGACATTATACATTTTCTTAATTTGATTCTTCTGTCTGGCAAAGAAGGGGATTTTTTTGTCAGTGCATTGATTTATAAAAAACTTATTCATTGATGCAGTTTTGCCATTATTAAGTTATACGCATTAAACTTCAAGTTGCAGTTTACAACACTCTATGAAACCTGATTTCTCCCCGCGAAGCGGGGAGAAATCATATACATCTTGAAGTTAGATTGGTATATGTGTTTGAAAAGGATACCTATAGCTCGGAAACGATTAAAGACTATTTTAAGTAAATCAATATCCATAAAATATTAAGAACTAAAATTTTAGTGGCAGTTATTTAATGGCTGTGTTGATCATGGTAGGCGTGATCAATATGCTTTAATCTCATATGATCACGCTGACATTTATTTCCGGTTTTATGAAAACGGTGTTACCTGACCCCTATTATCCCTGCCGATACGCTAGTGCTACCGTTAAAGATTGCACCAAACATAAGGTGGCAGATTGAGAACGGAAGGCATCAACTTGGGCTTCCTTCACCACAAAGCAAATATCGCTGAAACTTGCGAGTGGGCTAATTTGGCTATCCGTGATGACAATTTGCTTCGCACCCGCCTGTGCCGCTTTTTCACTGACCATCACCGTTTCTTCGGCATACGGCGTAAAGCTGATAGATACCACGATATCTTGAGGGCCAATCATATTCATCTGCTCGTGGAACATCCCCCCTAAGCCATTGATAAGCAGGGGGCGGCATTCCAGATGGCTGAGGGCATAGGCAAAATATGAGGCAACACTGAAAGAGCGGCGCAGGCCGATAATGTGAATATTGTCGGCATTCGCCAGTAAATTCACTGCCTTATCCAAATCCTCTGCGGGAGTACGGGCTGCGAGTTGCTGCATGGCTTGAGCGTTGGAATGAGCAAACTCCTGTAAAATATGCTGAGGATCTTCTGGTATCTGATGATCGTTATCCAGCTCTTTAAACAGCCGTGCCCGATCGGTATAGCTGGCGGTCTCTTCCACCAAATTCAGGCGAAACAGTTGCTTCATTTCATTGAATCCACTGAAATTAAAGGCATTGGCGAAGCGGATCAAAGTGGAAGGTGGAACATTGGCTTCTTTGGCAATAACGGCAACAGTATCAAATGCGACACTATTCGTATTATCCAGTACATATCTTGCAACTTGTTGTAACCGTTTACTCAACTCACCATAACGGGATCGTACTTGTTCTTGAAGTTCATTCAGATTAGATGCAGCAGACATCAGGCCCTCCATTTGCATAAAAATAGCGTGTTGATCACATTAATTAAAGCGCATTTCAAATTCAATTGAAAATGAAATATATATTTCATATATCTGTAGCATCGTGATTAAACGCTTATATACCAATCTCACTTCAAGATGCGTGTAATGTTGTAAATTGCAACTTGAAGTTTAATCGTATAGTTCAATAGCAACTTGCCAGTTCAATCTTAATTGAATTTAGAGAGGCTCAGAATGGAACAGATTAAAAACTTTATTGGCGGGCAACTCGTTGATAGCCAAAGCGATCGCATTTCACTCATTTTCAATCCAGCTACAGGACAGGAGATTCGAACGGTTGCCTTGAGTGCAGCCCATGAGGCTGAACATGCCATTGAATCTGCCCATCTGGCCTTTAAGGAGTGGTCAAAAAACTCGCCGTTGAAACGTGCACGGATTTTGTTCAAATTCAAATCATTGCTTGAAGAAAACCAGGATAGACTGGCAAGGTTGATTTCTGAAGAGCATGGAAAAATTTATTCTGATGCGGTGGGGGAGTTAACTCGTGGCCTCGAAGTGG
The DNA here is from genome assembly GCF_037260955.1 of Xenorhabdus sp. TH1. Lineage (NCBI taxonomy): Bacteria > Pseudomonadati > Pseudomonadota > Gammaproteobacteria > Enterobacterales > Morganellaceae > Xenorhabdus > Xenorhabdus sp. TH1. The sequence continues at coordinate 2,872,212 of NZ_CP147734.1, read as the reverse complement.
TCGAATTTGCTTGTGGTATCCCGCATCTGCAAAAAGGGGAGCACTCTGCCAATGTAGGAACGGGAGTTGACAGTCACTCCCTGATGCAACCTTTGGGTGTTTGTGCCGGTATCACGCCATTTAATTTTCCTGCCATGGTGCCAATGTGGATGTTTCCTATCGCACTAGCGACGGGAAATACCTTTGTCCTGAAACCTTCTGAAAAAGATCCCTCACTTTCGATTGAACTGGCGAAATTATTGCAACAAGCCGGTTTGCCGGATGGTGTGTTTAATGTTGTGCAAGGGGATAAAGAAGCTGTTGATGTACTACTGACCGATCCGCGCATTCAGGCAGTGAGTTTTGTCGGTTCAACCCCGATAGCAGAGTATGTCTATGCCACTGCTTCAGCGCACGGCAAACGTTGTCAGGCATTAGGTGGTGCAAAGAACCACAGTGTCTTGATGCCAGATGCGGATATGGACATGGCTGCAAATGCCATCATGGGGGCGGCATTCGGTGCGGCAGGGGAACGCTGTATGGCATTGTCGGTTGTCGTCGCGGTTGGGGATGAAGTTGCAGATAGATTGGTAGAAAAACTCCGGCAACAAATAGCTCAAATGTCGGTGGGCCCTGGTATTTCCAATGGAAAAGAAAACGACATGGGGCCAGTGATTTCTCAGCAGCACAGGGCAAAAATCTGTGACTACATTTGCAGTGGAATAGAACAGGGCGCAAAATTATTGGTTGATGGGCGAGGATATCCGGTGGCAGGCCATGAAAATGGCTATTTCGTGGGGCCAACGCTGTTTGATTATGCCACGCCGGATATGAAAATCTATAAGGAAGAGATTTTCGGCCCGGTGCTTACCCTTGTCCGCGTACCGGATTATGACACAGCATTGAACTTGATTAACCAGCATGAATATGGCAACGGAGCGGCAATTTTTACCTGTGATGGTGAAACGGCGCGTCAGTTCAGTGAAGACGTTCAAGCGGGTATGGTTGGTGTGAATGTCCCCATTCCAGTACCGATGGCATTTCATAGTTTTGGTGGCTGGAAGCGTTCCATTTTTGGGCCACTGAATGTACATGGTAATGACGGGGTGCGCTTCTATACCCGCATGAAAACCGTCACCAGCCGTTGGCCCGCCAGTGTGCGTTTAGAACATCACGATAGCCATTTTGTGATGCCAACGATGGAGTAGCCATGTCATGAAAAACGGAGCAATAAAGACCAAGAAAATGACGATGGCTCAAGCCTTGGTCAAATTTCTTAACCAGCAATATATCAATGTTGATGGGGAAGAATATCCTTTTCTTCGAGGTGTGTTCACCATATTTGGTCACGGTAATGTGGTGGGATTAGGGCAGGCATTGGAGCAGGAGCCTGGGCATCTTCGCGTTTATCAAGGCTGTAATGAACAGGGGATGGCACATATTGCGACGGGGTTTGCCAAACAGAAAAAACGTCGGCAGATTTTTGCCGTCACCTCCTCTGTTGGGCCTGGCGCGGCCAATATGGTGACGGCCGCCGCAACAGCAACAGCGAATCGTATCCCATTACTATTATTGCCGGGAGATACTTTTGCTTGTCGTCAGCCTGATCCCGTTTTACAGCAGATTGAACAATATGGCGATGGCACCATAAGTACCAATGATTGTTTCCGGCCAGTATCCCGTTATTGGGATCGCATTTCGCGGCCGGAGCAATTGATGACAGCCATGCTCCACGCCATGCGGGTATTGACGGATCCGGCAGATACGGGGGCGGTCACGATCTGTCTTCCGCAAGATGTTCAGGGAGAAGTGTGGGGTTATCCAGATGACTTCTTCCAGAAACGAGTTCACCATATTGAACGTCGTCCTGCTTCTCAGGTGCGAATTCAACAGGCAATTGCACTGATTCAGCGCAAGAGAAAGCCGCTGTTGATTTGTGGTGGTGGCGTACGTTACTCCGAAGCTCATGACGCTTTACGCCATTTTGCTGAAATCTTCCATATCCCATTTGCTGAAACTCAGGCGGGAAAAAGTGCGATTGTGGCTGCCCATCCCCTAAATTGTGGCGGCATTGGCACGACAGGTTGTTTGGCGGCGAATCAGTTAGCTAAAGAAGCCGATTTGATTATTGGCGTTGGCACCCGTTTTACCGATTTTACGACGGCCTCAAAGTCACTGTTTCAACACCCAGAAGTGGAATTTCTTACCATCAATGTTGCAGAATTTGACGCCTGCAAACTGGATGCTGTAGGCGTTCTGGCGGATGCCAGAGAAGGACTCAATGCCATTGCACAGGCATTATCAAAAACAGCATGGCGTTCGGCGTGGCAGCAAGAAATTTTTCAGGCGAAGGCAGCTTGGCAGCAGGAATTGGAAAGATTGTTTTCCATTCAATATCAGGCCGGAATCAAGCCAGAGATTGCCGGACATTTGGATGAAAAATTGGAAGAGTACAGTGAAACGTTACAAACCAGTCTGACCCAAACCCGTGTACTTGGTTTGATGGATCAGTATCTGGAACCCAATGCCATCATTGTGGGGGCTGCGGGTTCTCTGCCGGGCGATTTACAGCGCGTTTGGCAACCGAAAGTGCCTGATACTTATCATCTTGAATATGGCTATTCCTGTATGGGATATGAAATTGCTGCATCATTGGGGGCAAAACTCGCGTGTCCTGAACAGCCGGTTTACGCAATGGTTGGTGATGGTTCATATTTGATGTTGCACAGTGAATTACAAACGGCTATTCAGGAAAACATTAAGATCACTGTGCTGCTGTTTGATAATGCGGGATTTGGTTGCATCAATAACTTACAGATGAGCCAAGGTATGGGCAGTTTTGCTACGGAGAATCGTTATCGCAATCAGCAAAACGGCAGATTGGATGGCGCCTTAATACCGGTGGATTTTGCCAGGAATGCGGAAAGCTACGGCTGTAAAAGTTATCGGGTGCATGATGAACAACAATTAATTGCCGCTTTGCAGAATGCGCAGAAGCAGCCATGTGCAACGTTAATCGACATTAAAGTTTTACCAAAAACCATGACGCATGATTATGAATCATGGTGGAGAATAGGAACTGCGCAGGTTGCTGATAATCCAGACATTGCTGCATCAGCGGAAAAAATCAGGGAATATGTGGAGAAAAAAGTGCGTCAGTATTAAGTATTAGCCGATATTGGATAGCATTGATCAAGACTGAGCGCAAAATCCATGTGTTATATAGACGCTGTGGTTTCTGTGCTCAGCCCGTGTTTAAAATATTTGCCGATAAACGGCCACGTTATTCTTTATTTGTACCAGGTTGGTTATTGCCAAATTAGGGGGAAAAGCCATTATCATTGCGTCCGACTTCATTTTGTTTATGTGCATAGTCACCCAGATATACAGTGTTTTGTCACTGATACCCAGAGAAACAGGATTACTACTTCTTTTTTTCACGCTTCCAAAGTATTAATTTGATATCCTTATGCTTTTTAGATTCATTTGTGGAATAAATAAGCAATGGTTTTTCTGTAGGTGATAAAAAACAGCTATACCAATCTAACTTCAAGATGCGTGTGATATCTCCCCGCTTCGCGGGGAGATATCAGGTTTCATATTGTGTTGTAAATTGCAGCTTGAAGTTTAATGCGTATATATTTTCTTTGATATGCTTTTAATATAAAAAAGAAAACAGGTGATAGCCCAATGTATTTCACTTTTGAGTTGAGGCAATCTGCCGCAAATGCTCGATTTATTATCTTCGTTTAATATCTGTTTCATGACGACCGATGATTATGGGCGTTATACTAGAAAAACTGAATCAGGAAATTATCTTGTAGAAAATGTTTATACAGTGCAAGAACAGCATAATCTCAATTTGAGGATATTGAGAGAAAGAGAACTATTCACAAAATAATATATATTAAATAAGGAAGGATGTTGAAGATAACGGAATTTTGAATACCTGTGAAACTAACGGCATTGTATTTATTGCTTATAGTCCTATAAGCAGAGGGTTATTATCTGCACAATATAAAACTAGCGCTGATCTTGGTCATAATGATTTTAGACGAACACTTCCACGTTTTTCTGATGAAGCTATTGAAAAAAACTACGTAATATTTAAGAAAATTGAAGAAATTGCAAGATCAGTAGGTATCACACCAACACAGCTTGCTATTTCTTGGGTGATAAATAGAAGAGAGAATATCATCACTATTCCAGGAATAAAGACTCTTAAATATCTAAAGGAAAACAGCGCGGTTAATAGTATGGTATTACCGAAAAATATTTTTGAAAGTATAAACGATATTCTTTCAGTTTATGAAATTTTTGGTAAGCGTTACTCCGATACTATGTTAAGAGAGTATGGTTTATAATATTCTTAGTCTGAATATTTTCAACTTCAGACTTTTTGAAAAAGATAAGAAAAAATTTATGCGCAAGAAAATATTTTCTATTTTTATAATGGTTACATTTTCCACTATAGCACAGGAATATCCACTTGAATGGTATTTCCTTATGGGGTCGATCAAGGATGGTGATCTCTATAGTAACGTCAGCGTAAAAAAACTGAAAGAAAGTGGTAATTTCGGATTAGGTGGATTTTCTTCTTTTTCAGGTGAGTTAATATTATTAGATGGACAAGTTTATAAAATACCCTATGATGGTGTTCCTATTGTTTCCAATAATGATGACCATGCAACTTATGCAAAATTTACTACATTTTTTCCTGAACTGACATTTGAAACATCAAATATCAGTAAAAATACATGGTACATATTCTACATTGAACTACCGAACTCTGGTTAAGCAGAAATCACCATATACGAATCCTATTTATGCAAAATTCATTGATCATCCCATGAAATTAGAGGACAAGTCTGGGACTATCCTAGGTTTTATAAGTCCAGAATATATCAAGAGTGGGATTGATTATCCCGGCAGTCATTTACATTTTATTTCTGACAACCGAACAAAAGGAGGCCATATCTATGACTTCATGTTTATATCTGAGAATTGTCAGATAAGTGTATTACCTGATTCTTATTATAAAGCTTTATGTCAGAAGTGCGGTTCTTCTGATAATCGGGTAATGCTTGTGCGGCCGGATTCTTATATTGAAAGTTTTGAAACGGCACAAAATATAATGTCGACGCTAAAAAATACTTTAAGAAAAGGAGAAAAAAATGAAACAGTACCAGTTGAAAATTCATAAGGATAAATATATTCCTGTGATGGTAGATGCTAAATTACCAGAGCTTGAACCTAGTGAGATTCGAATCGCAATGGATGCTTGGAGTATAAATTATCGCGATCTGCTGATTTCTGCTTTCAATTCTGACATTTCACGCGAAGGTCTGGTACCACTTTCTGATGGTAGCGGAATTATCGTAGAGGTTGGTACAAATGTTAGTCGCCTTAAAGTTGGGCAACGTGTTTGTCCTATTTTTTTCCATGACTGGAGAACAGGCTCGTTCAAGGAAACCGATATTCAGTCTGCATTAGGTGGCAGTTTCCCTGGCGTATTATCCGAGCAGATTGTTATCGACGAAAAATCAGTTGTCGTAATACCCGAGCAATTTTCTGCCATAGAGGCATCTACGTTACCTTGTGCCGCAGTAACTGCATGGCAAGCACTTTTTGTTCGTGGAAATTTAAATGAAAATTCAACCGTACTTATTCAAGGAACAGGTGGGGTCGCACTGTTTGCCCTGCAATTTGCTAAAGCGGTAGGAGCGAAAGTCATTATAACTTCATCTTCGGATCAGAAACTCCAATTTGCGCAGAAATTGGGCGCAGATGTGCTTATAAATTATCAGAAAATTCCAGAGTGGGATAAAGAAGTTAAGATAGCGACTGAAGGGGTAGGTGCCACGCACATCCTAGAACTTGGGGGACCGGATACCTTTTCTCTATCGTTGAATTGCCTCTCTGCTGGCGGTTATATTTTGCAAATTGGAGTTTTAACCGGTTTTGGTGCGCAAACTAATCTTATGCGTCTGCAATCAATCAATGCCACAATTTGTGGAATTAGTGTGGGTTCGCGCGTACATTTTGAAAATATGATTGATTTTATGATTCGGCACAATATTAAACCGATCATTGATATGATATTTCCCTTTACTGAAGCTACTAAAGCTTATAGTTACATTGCTAGTGCCAAGCATACCGGAAAGATTTGTATTACCCATGAATAATATCAATGAGTCAATTTCTATTTATTATCTTTTCATAACTGCAAACATTGATGTTAAAGGGGTAGACGCCATGAGGAATGTTTGTAACTCATTCTGGCTATTAGCAAACGGGAACCTCATGGTGTCTTTTGTCAGGGTTAGAATCTAAAATCGATTCATAAAGACCACTTATAGTACTATAGTTTTATTCCTTAACTTCAATGATGAATTGCTTAAAAAAATAAATCGATGTTGACTATCCGAAGATGCTTTTATAGTGCGCTTTTTTCATTTTGTGAGCTGATCCAAAATTTAACGGTAAAAATTTTCGCGGATCGATAGAATTTCCATTTTTTCTTATCTTAAAATGTAAGTATGCCGAAGAAACATTTTCTCCCATAGTGGCTATTTTATTTCCACGTAAAACGATGCCCCCTACTTTAACCAAGATAGTATTATTGTTCCTATAGGCACTTAAGAAAGTATCACTGTATCTAATCACAATCAGATTTTGTAGCCTTTGAGAGTATCTCCTGCATAGACTACCTGACCATTTTCGGTAGCCAAAATAGCTTGATCACGCTCACCAAATATATCGATTTCCGGTTCTTTTTCATTAAGCCCAATTTTATTCCTGATGTCGGCCATATCCATTGGTTCACTTCATGAGACTGATCATATATATCGGATTTTTTCTCTTCTACCCTATTTTGAGCACATGCATTGATGAGTGAAGGAATAAAAATCAGGAAAACTATTTTTTTACCACTAATTAATAAATTAAAAATATTTCTCATTTTAATATCTTTTTTATAAATTTATAAAATAACACCATTCAACTCTGTTTATACCAATCTAACTTCAAGATGCATGTGATTTCTCCCTCGCTTCGCGGGGAGAAATCAGGTTTCATAGCGTGTTGTAATTGTAACTTGGAGTTTAATGTGTCTAGGTGTTGTTAAAATTCTGTGTTTGTGTCACTACACGCTTTCTGGTGATATCACACGTGATAACAGGCAGATTGTCCCGCGATTTTGCTCATAAGATATGGAAACGGTCAGGCAGCGTAGACATTGCCGGCAAGATGCACGCCAGATGAAAGTTATGAGCCAGCTCTAAAAAATAAAATTTTCAAATAAAGAAAAATTGAAATAAATATTTTATTTGATATGTTTTCATCCACACCAAAAAGCAGATACCAAGGTATCAAGGAGCATTTATGTTCAATATTGCATTATTTGGCGCTGGACGAATTGGGCAGGTTCACGCTGTCAACATTGCCAACCACAAAGAAACTTGCCTCTATTCTGTGATAGATCCACATCTGACAAGTGCTAAGACATTGGCACATCAATATCAAGCAAAAATACAGGCCACTGAAGAAGCGATGTCAGATCCTGATGTTCATGGTGTCCTGATTGCATCAGCAACGGATACCCATGCCGATCTGATAGAACTGGCCGCCCGACACAATAAAATGATTTTCTGCGAGAAACCGGTTCACCTTGATCTTGAACGGGTTCGCCAGTGCCTTGCTACGGTAAAAACGTGTCAGGTTCCTCTGTTTGTCGGATTTAATCGTCGCTACGATCCGCAGTTTCGGCAGCTGAAAAACTTGTTTAATGCCGGAACCATTGGCAAGGCAGAATCTCTGCTTATTATCTCCCGTGATCCGTCTCCCCCACCTTCTGAATATGTGCGTGTATCTGGTGGTATGTTCAGGGACATGACCATTCATGACTTAGATATGGCTCGTTTTATCATTGGTGAAGAGCCATGTGCTATTTATGCCCAGGGCAGCAATCTGGTTGACCCAGCTATCGGTACGGCGGGTGATATCGATACTGCGTTTATTGTCATAAAATTTCCATCGGGGGTAATGGCAACCATCACCAATAGCCGTCGTTCCGGTTATGGTTATGACCAACGGTTGGAACTGCATGGCGAAAAAGGGCTTCTGACTGCCGGAAATATAAAGGAAAACAGTGTGGAATTCTGGGGAGAAAATGGTTGTACCGCCGCGAAACCAGAACATTTCTTTTTGCAACGTTACCGTGACGCATACATCGCAGAATGGAGCCATTTTGTTGATGTCATGGCTGGCAGGGTAATGCCTGAGACAAATGGTATTGATGGAGAACGGGCTTTATATCTCGCAGACAAGGCACTCGAATCCTTGCAATCCGGTAAAGAAATCAAACTATAACGATAATATTCAATAACAAACATTACTGGAACATTTATTTCATAAAAATCACATATCTGTTCCGGCAGCCATAACTGCGGCAGGCCGTTTTGTACCCAATAGATTTCTGAGGGCGGTGGCAAAGGAGCTAATCCTCAGCGGAGGTAACTATATGGCTCTAAACGGTTAATCAGGGGGGAGGGTATATGTTAGCTTTTCTTTCTTTTATGGGTTTTACCTTATTGGTAGCCGGGTTTGCTTATTATAAAACGCACAACAAACAATTAAGTGATTCGACTGAAGGCTATTTTCTTGGCGGGCGTTCCTTGACAGGAATATATATCGGCAGCTCCATGTTGCTAATGAATCTGTCTACAGAACATTTGGTCGGCTTGAATGGGCTGGCGTTCAGGACTGGTTTTATTGTTATGGCCTGGGAAGTGATTGCGGCTTTAACTATTGTCCTATTTGCTATTTATTTCTTGCCAAAATATCTGAAATTAGGAATTTCAACCATCCCAGAATATCTTGAACGCCGGTTTGATAAAAACACGTTGTTAATTACATCAATCCTATTTTTGGCGATGTATGTGATCTCATTATTACCTATCGTTCTGTATACAGGAGCGATTGCTCTGGAAAGTCTGTTTCAGGTTTCCCAAGTTTTTCAAGTCGATAAAACCACGGCACTCTGGATCATGGTTTGGGGAGTGGGGGGATTGGGGGCAATTTACGCCATCTTTGGTGGGATCAAAGCGATTGCAGTTGCCGATACCATTAATGGCGTAGGCTTGATTGTGGGCGGCTTGATGGTAACGGTGTTTGCCCTGTTGTATGTGGGAGATGGCAGTGTATGGAAAGGGTTAACTGATGTCTACCAGACCCATCCAGAGAAGTTTAATTCCATCGGCAGTGAAGATTCACTTGTGCCATTCTCGACCCTGTTCACAGGACTACTTATCTCCAACATGTTCTTTTGGTGTACTAACCAATCCATTGTGCAGAAATCATTGGGCGCTAAGAATCTGGCGGAAGGGCAAAAAGGCGTAATGTTATGTGCTTTATTTAAGCTCATTATTCCTACCATTATTATCTTACCAGGAATAATTGCATTCCATATTTTTAATGGCCAAATAGACAACCCAGATAATGCCTATCCTGCATTAGTGCAACTGGTATTGCCCAAAGTGTTGGTTGGTTTCTTTGCCGCGGTAGTTGTGGGAGCTGTATTTTCGACATTCAGCGGTGGTCTCAACTCTTCCGTGACATTATTTACCGTCAATATTTACAAGCCACGGATTAATCCGAATGCCACTGAAGCACAGGCTGTGACAGTCGGTAAATATTTAGGCATTGCTCTTGCACTGGCAACGATGCTCATTGCCCCATTTGTCGCTAACGCACCTGATGGCTTGTTCTACCTGATTCAACAGCTACAAGGGATCTTCAATGCTCCGATCCTCAGTGTCGTTCTGGTTGGGTTGATGACAAAACGGGTTCCCCCGATTGCAGCAAAGCTGGGATTGTTGTTTGGTATGTCGGCTTACATCATTTGTCACTTTATCCTGAACTTCAATATTCATTTCTTCCATCTGGTTGGCATTCTGTTTGTCCTGAATATCATTTTCATGTTGACGATTGGGTATTTTTTCCCAGCTGAATCTTATCAGGAAGTGTATACAGAACAGGTGGATATTACCCCTTGGTCGATGGTTAAACCGGCAGGATGCTTAATTACACTGGCTGTTGTCTCCATGTATGTTTTCCTTGCTGAGAACGTGCCGGCTTATGTGATGGCGCTCTACTATCTCTTTGTCGCTAGTATATTGGGCTATGTTTTCTACCAGATAGGCAGGGTGTTATTTAAACGTCCGGTGGTGGCGAGCACATCAGAAAAAACAGGGATATCAGAAAAATAAGAGCGCAATTAGCAGAAAAGTCCTTACTGGATCACGATGTCAAATTTATGTTCCCAATTTTATTTAAAATAAATGTTTCTTGTGGAATCAGAAGGAATTGCAATCAATCTCAGTTGGTTAGCTGGAGAACAAAGCTAAGAACTAAGAACCCAGATAGTGAAACCAAAGATTAAAAGCGTAGAGGATCAATTGCATGAAAGAGATCCGTATCGGATTAATTGGCACAGGCTATATTGGCCGAACTCATGCCATTGCTTATGCCCAGGCGCCTACAGTATTTCCGCTAAAGGGGCGATTGATACGTGAAATGGTTGCTGATGTGACGGCAAAGCAGGCTGGTGAACAGGCAAAAGTCCTTGGATTTAAGCGCTCGACAGGCGACTGGCATGAATTAGTTTCTGATCCGAGAATTGATGTTGTTGATATCTGCACGCCTAATTTTTTGCATAAAGAAATGGCGTTGGAAGCTATCAGGCACGGTAAGCATGTCTATTGTGAAAAACCATTGGCATTGAACTCTTATGATGCAAAACAGATGGTAGAAGCTGCCACTCAAGCAGGAGTTAAGACTCTGGTTGGCTTTAACTACATGAAAAACCCTACAGCACAGTTGGCGAAAGAGATTATTGCCAATGGTGAAATTGGTGAGATTGTGCATTTTTACGGTACTCATAATGAGGACTATATGGCTGATCCTCTTAGCCCAATCCACTGGCACTGTTTTAAAGAACATGCAGGATTGGGAGCCTTGGGAGATTTAGCAGCCCATATTATCAACATGGCGCACTATTTGGTGGGGGATATTGTGACTGTTTGTGGTGATCTGGAAACGGTAGTGAAAATGCGCCCTGAAAAAGCAGGCTCTTCTGTGATGCTCCCGGTTGAAAATGAAGATCAGGCACATGCAATGGTGCGTTTCGATACAGGAGCAATGGGAGTCATTGAAACATCCCGTATCGCGTGTGGCCGCAAAATGGGGTTGAGTTATGTAGTCACAGGCACTAAAGGCACACTGAGTTTTACGCAGGAAAGGATGGCAGAGTTGCAGCTTTATCGTCATGACGAGCCTGCAAATCGCCAGGGATTTAAAACTCTTCTAGTGGGGCCTGAGCATCCCGATTATGCCCCTTTCTGCAATGGTGCAGGGCATGGCATCGGCTTCAATGACCAAAAAACCGTGGAAATTCGAGACCTGATAGAGGGTATCGCTTTGGGAAAAGATATGTGGCCTGATTTTACTGAAGGTTGGAAAGTTTCACGCATTTTGGACGCTATCTTGTGCTCCCACCAAGAGAAACGCTGGGTTAATGCCACTGAAATTAACTAAAGTCTGGTTTCCGGCAGGCTCAAAGGGGTAACGAAAGCGAACAATATAAGGCGTTCAGCAAAATAGCGTATCCGGTAAGAGGTGAATCAATGGAACAGCATAGAAAGTTGGATGTGATCTGCATGGGACGTATTGCGGTTGATCTGTACGGTCAACAAATTGGTTCCCGTCTGGAAGACATGACAAGCTTTGCAAAATACTTAGGTGGCTCTTCAGGTAATGTCGCCTATGGAACAGCACGTCAAGGATTAAAATCCTCAATGCTGGCAAGGGTTGGTGATGAACACATGGGCCGATTTTTGCGTGAAGAACTGGAGCGGGTGGGTTGTGATACCAGCCATTTGATCACCGACAAAGAGCGGCTAACGGCTTTGGTTTTACTCGGCATTAAAGATAACGAAACTTTTCCGCTGATCTTTTACCGTGATAATTGCGCTGATATGGCGATCTCCCGAGATGATTTCAGTGAAGATTATATTGCATCTGCCCGTTGTCTGGCGATCACCGGAACTCACCTTTCCCATCCACAAACTCGTGATGCTGTTTTGACTGCTCTGACTTACGCCCGCCGCAATGGTGTCAGGACTGTTATTGATATCGATTATCGTCCGGTACTGTGGGGATTGACATCATTAGGTGACGGTGAAACTCGTTATATCGCTTCTGAACCAGTGACAGCACAATTGCAAGAAGTGCTTTCCCTGTTTGACTTGATTGTGGGAACCGAAGAGGAATTTCATATTGCGGGTGGCACTACGGATACTGTCGAAGCTTTGCGTCGAATACGGACATTAACGGCGGCAACATTGGTTTGTAAGCGTGGTGCATTAGGGTGTTCGGTATTTGCTGCCAATATTCCCGATACCTTAGACGAGGGGATCACTGTACGGGGCGTCAAGGTAGAAGTCTTGAACGTTTTGGGGGCTGGGGATGCCTTTATGTCTGGTTTATTGCGCGGCTACCTTAATAACGAAAGTTGGGAACAGGCTTGCACTTATGCCAATGCTTGTGGAGCGTTGGTTGTTTCCCGTCATGGGTGTGCGCCCGCTATGCCAGATAAGACGGAGTTAGATAACTATTTAAGGCGAGCAACAGAAGTACGATCCCCAGATTTAGATCCACATCTCAATCACCTGCATCGGGTTAGCAATCGTCATAAACAATGGGATGAATTATGTGTCATGGCATTTGATCATCGTATCCAGTTTGTCGAAATGGCGCGCGAGGTGAATGCTGGTCTTGAGCGAATTCCACAGTTGAAACAACTCCTGTTCCGTGCCAGTCAGGAAGTCAGCACAGAAGCTTATTTGGCAGGAAGAGCGGGGATATTATGTGACAGCAGTTTTGGTCAAGATGTACTGAATGCTGCAACAGGGAAAGGGTTATGGATTGGTCGTCCGATTGAACTGCCTGGCTCCCGACCACTTTGCCTCGAACATGGTGATATTGGTTCCCAGCTAGTTAGTTGGCCGCGGGAACATATTGTTAAATGTTTAGTTTTCTTTCATCCAGAAGATCGCCACCCACTGCGTCTGGAACAGGAAAAAACCGTACAAGAAGTTTATGCCGCCTGTTGTCAGTCTGGTCATGAATTGTTGCTGGAAGTGATTTTGCCAGTCGATATGCCCCATTCTGATGAGCTTTATCTACGGGCGCTCCAGCGTTTTTACAATCTTGGTATTAAACCGGACTGGTGGAAATTGCCACCGATGCAATCTGCAACCTGGGACCAAATCGCTGCATTAATTGGACAGCGTGACCCTTATTGTCATGGGGTTGTGATCCTTGGCCTTGATGCACCGGAAACGATCTTAAAAGCCAGTTTCAATGCAGCAGCGGGTAAATCTATCGTCAAAGGTTTTGCTGTTGGCAGAACGCTATTTGGTCAGCCTTCACTGCAATGGCTGGCGGAAGAAATAGATGATGAAACGCTTATCCAGAAAATAAAAACTAATTATCACAACCTGATTGACTACTGGAATCAGCGTAGCTAACTGAATAAAAAAGCAAATAGAACATCATTTTTTTTCACCTTACAGGAGGAACCTCATGGCTGTTCAACTTGGCATCAACCCCCTGACCTGGACCAATGATGACTTGCCGTCCTTGGGGGCAGAAACACCGTTAGAAATTTGCCTGACAGAAGGGCGACAAGCAGGGTTTGCAGGTTTTGAGTTGGGTAATAAATTCCCTCGCCAGGCACAGATTTTAGGCCCCATTTTGGCCGCTCATGATTTAAAACTCGTATCTGGCTGGTATTCTGCTGAACTATTAACACGCAGTGTTAAAGAAGAAATAGCTGCTGTTCAACCGCATTTAACCCTGTTGCGGGAATTGGGGGCTACTGTGATGGTGTTTGCCGAAGTGACTCATTGCATTCATGGCAATCAGGATAAGCCAGTGTATCTTCGTCCACTGTTTCCGGCAGAGCGTTGGCAGGAATATGGTGAAAAACTGACAGAATTTGCCCGTTATACTCAGTCACAAGGCATACAGATTGCGTATCATCATCACATGGGAACGGTGATTGAAAGTGCCGAAGACATCGATAACCTGATGGAAAATACGGGTGAGGAAGTGGGATTGTTATTGGATACCGGACATCTCACTTTTGCGGGGGATGATCCGTTAACGGTGGCAAGACGTTGGTGCACACGTATTAATCATGTGCATTGCAAAGACATTCGTCCAGACGTGTTAAAAGATATCAAAAATCGCAAAACCAGTTTTCTGGATGCGGTATTGAGCGGTGTTTTTACCGTACCAGGAGATGGTTGCGTCGATTATCCGGCTATTTTTGCGATCTTGAAAGCGAATAACTATCACGGTTGGTTGGTGGTTGAAGCAGAGCAAGATCCTGCTGTTGCCCACCCACTGACTTATGCCACGCTGGGGTATCGTAATTTGCATAAATTTGCCAAAGAAGCGGGATTGATTTAAACGCGGAGATTGAGGGGAGGTTAAATGTCTAAACTACTGTCAAAATACCACGCACCAAATCAGGGCAAACGAACGCAGCATATTACGCCGGAAACAGCAGACTGGGGATATGTTCATTTTGCGGTTTATGAACTGAATGTAGGGGAAATCATCACGTTACCCGCTTCAGAAAATGAGACGTGTTTGGTACTGGTGGCAGGAAAAGCCACGGTAGTAACACCTCAGCAACGGTTTGAAAAAATTGGGGAGCGCATGGATCCATTTGAGCGTAAAAAGCCTTATGCCGTCTATGTGGCACCTAATGAAATGATGGAAATCGTTGCCGAGACTCAACTGGAACTGGCGGTATGTCAGGCGAAAGGAAAAGGCAGTTATCCCACCCGCTTAATCGCCCCACAAGATATTGGGGCTGAACAGCGCGGCAATGGTAATAATCGACGCTATGTCCATAATATCCTGCCAGATGATCAACCGGCGGATAGTCTGCTGGTTGTTGAAGTCTATACCGATGAAGGATGCACCAGTTCTTATCCTAGCCACAAGCACGATACTGACAATGAGCCGCAAGAAACTTACTTGGAAGAGACATACTACCATCGCCTTAATCCACCCCAGGGTTTCTGTGTCCAGCGAGTCTATACCGACGACCGCTCGTTGGATGAAACAATGGCGGTTTATAACAAGGATGTGGTGATGGTGCCAAAAGGGTATCATCCTGTGGCTACCATTGCGGGTTATGACAGTTACTACCTCAATGTTATGGCTGGTCCGACACGCAAGTGGTTATTTACCTGGGAAAAAGATCATCAATGGGTTAATGGCAAAGAATATGCGGAGAAACATGCCAGCCGTTAGGTATTGCTCCCATTTAGGGGAGCAATATTTGGCTTCTTCAGAGAAATAGAATGCCTCTCTCAATGAGGCGTTCTGGTATGTAGCTGTCTAACTGTAAGTGTCTGCAAAACTCCTCAAATTGCTGGAGTGAATGAACGTTCGCTTTTTGATAGATGTTATAAACTCTATTTTCTATCGTTTTGTGGCTAACGTTGTATATTTGGGCAATTTCCTTATTTGAGCGTCTTTGCAGCATGAAGAAGATAATATCCAGCTCACCACGAGTAAACAGGTCTGTGGTTGCTTCTGTAGTGAGTATGCTGGGTTTGTGGCGATTAATGTATTTTAAGGGAGAGAAGCTACTTAACGGTTTAGCATTCCAAACTATTCCAATACACTCTTTTTCATCGTTATACACGGGAAATTTTTCACTGATGAAAGGGGCCAAACTGTTTTTTCCGTACCAATAATGTGTTTCGATAATGGAAACTCTATCTTTTGCTTCCTCAGTTCTCCGATCATGCTCTTTGAGATCTTGTGAAAATTCGTCATCGGACCAATCAGTTGGAAATTCACAGTCTAACTTACCTTCAATGTCAAAATATTCTGGTGTGTTGGTGTAAAGATAAGCTGCTTTATTCATATAGATATGCCTGGAATCCAGATCCTTAATACCCCAAGGATCGCTGAGATGTTCCATCATGGCAATTAGTCCCTTGAAATAGGGTTCATTATTTTTATAGGATAAACTCATCTCTATCTCAAATAATTGTTAGTTTATTCATTGTAAATAAGGACGTTTGTATTTATTTTTCTACTTGTATTGACTCGATATTCATCAAGGTTAATTTTCCAAGGTAATTGGAAAATTGAAATTTAAGATATCGGTGAAAGCCATATTTTATCTATTTTTATCTGCTTTTATGCTATTTATTATCTATTTTTGCTAGTCTATTCAAAGATATAATTTACTCAATTAATATTTTCTATATAAAATAATTACATCTAAGAAAAAACCATTATCACTTTTACCGTTAAATAACAAGAGTGTTTTTCACCCTTTCCTCCCCTTATAAAAAGCGTTTAGTCTAAAAAATCATATAAATTAACTAGTTATATATTTTTCTGGGCGTTAGTATGTATAAGAAGCAAAAAGTGGAACACCTGAGAAAAAACTTGCAATATTTACTCGATTCCAGAGGAGAGACAAGAGTATCGCTCTGTGAGCAAACAGGTCTTAATCGTACAACTATTTATAATATCTTAGAAGATAGGGTTCAAAACGTTCACTCTTCCACAATACAGAAAATCTCTAATTTCTTTGGCGTATCATATAGTGAAATAGAATCAACTGATATCGCAGAAAAAGAGCGTTTGGATGGGATCGTTTCTTATGAGGGGAACATGAATCCCTGTGCTGTTCCATTATTTATGCAATCTGAATGTGTTACTCCCGAATTTCTGGACGGTAAGATAGGTTCCCTGATTGTTGGAAGGCAGCTGACTTATTATTTTGGCACAGGGCCTAATATTGTTGCCGTTTTACTTGAGGATGATTTATCAGGTCAACATAATTCAGGTGATTTATTAATAATCAGGAGAGGTAACTACCAGGGTAACAATCCAAAACTATGTTTCGATCCAAAACAGCAGCAGTTTCATATCAAAGAATCGAATAGAGAGAGTTTGGATAATTGGATAGTTATTGGAGACATAATGGAAGAAAGGTTCGGATATAGAGAAAACTTCCTTATCACATAGATGTATCATATGAATATTTATACAACTTAGAGGTTAATAGCCATACTGTATGTGAGGTAAATAATACTCTTGGTTTTCGCTTTGCTATTGACAACAGATATATCACGTTATTAAGGAATATCATAAAGTTAAATTTATTTGTTTGTTTTTTTGTTTACTCATCATTAAATAATGACACACTTATTCATCCCTAAAATCAACATTTGTTTTTTTATATGTTGATTTTGATATTTGTCTGGTGTATTAATTTCATTATCAAAACATAAGATAAAATTTATATTTTGTTTAGATGTTAAAGTAGGAAGATACTTCTCCTTCTACGCAGACAAATTATTTTCATTATTTTGAATTAAAATGTTACTCGCCCACACCAGGGCAATTTTAGTTCGTTTTTTGAACTATAAACATAGTAGCCAGTCTCTTAATCGAAGAGATCTGATTAAGAGACTGGAACTATCGTCAAGCTAATATGCTACAAGCTAACGTAGCAAAACTTTACGCCAGAGGCAGGTAAATATCAGTGACAGCTTCGGCTTCAGTCACTGTTGGGAACAACTTTACTCGTTCAAAAAATAGTGGGAAATCCCGAACTTCCTGATTATGCTCTGATAACCAATTTCTATATAAGTAATTGACTATGGGGGTGATTCCCTCATCTGAGCCCGTGTATCTAACATAAGCATATTTTCCTGATGGAATGGTTTTTAATGCAATTTTTTCGTTCTTAACCTCAAACTTTGGCGAGATCTCTACACACAAATCAAACTGATACTCTTGTGGTTCAACGTTTGCAGGATCTGCATAAACAAAATTAAAAGTTCGGTGACGCTCTGGGGATAATTTATTGCTTATTCTCCACGCCTTGAACTCTCTAATTGTATTACCAATATTTGAGGGTGAGCCTTTGTGTTCCATTACTGCCACGGTGGTTTCTGGAAAATTGACGATTTTTACTTCAACAGGAGATAATTTCTCACTCATCATTTTAGTCCTAATATTATTTATGATTTGGTAGTGGGTATGCCAGACAGACCAATCAGGTTTTTTTCTGAATTCAATAGGACTTTGACCAACCGAACTTTTGAACGCCCTGGAGAATGCTTCAGGACTTTCATATCCACATGCAAGAGCAATATCTATGACTGAATTATCGTTGTACGCTAATTCATAAATAGCTCTTTTCAATCGAATTTGCCTGATATATGCAGCAACACCAATACCGTAAGTTGCGGAAAACAATCTGTGAAAGTGATATTTAGAACAAGCTGCAATGTTACTCAAACTTTCTCCATCCATATGTGTATCGATATGTTCATCAATGTAATGAAGAAGGGCATCCAATCGTTGTTTAATCATCGTCATATATCCAACCTATCTGGTACAAGGCGATGTTATTTAGTTTCCTGTAGCAGAACATGATGATTATTGCTGAGTTATACCAATCCAACTTCAAGATGCGTGTAATTTCTCCCCGCGAAGCGGGGAGAAATCAGGTTTCATATCGTGTTGTCAATTGCAACTTATATAGATACAAAACAGGCAGAAATAAAAAACAATCCAATAACAAATATTGCTATTTTAATTTAAGTAATTGATTTTAATGGTGATTATTTTTCTGGATTGATGTTGGTAATAATTATAGTATTTGTAATTATCATTATTTGTGATCATACCTTTTAGTTATTTTAACTATGAAAAAATTTTTCCACAGCCATACAGATATCCTTAGTTAATGTGGATTAACCATCCTATTAATATGCTTTTTTCCAATAACATGAGAATGGAATCACATGATGGGTACTACGATTGATAAGGACAATATATCTACCGATACGTTGTCTTCTGCCCTTAACTGTTGCCGATTATTGTTGCAGTTGATTAAAGGTGAAGCTCAAGAAACGCCTTCTTTGTCCTCTGATAGCAAGCTGAAATTTGCAGTAAAAGAATACGGTAAAGTACATAATGTTGATATGGCATTATGCCGTTTAAAATTCCATAAGCTAACACCAAAACAGTTACCTTTGGCTTTTCGGGACAAACAGGGAGGGTTTGTTGTATTAGTACGCCTCTCTCCTAATCAGGCGCTGATCCAGTCTCCTTATTCTGCTTCACCTGAAGTGCTTCCTATTGATGAACTTGAAGCCAGGTGGAGTTGTGAAGTGATCCAGTTGCGGGAGGGTTGCCACAGGTTCGATGTTTCCTGGTTTATTCCTGCCTTTATTCATCACCGTCACCTCCTCGGTGAGGTGCTGATTTTCTCCCTGATGCTGCAACTACTCGCGCTTGTGGCTCCTTTGCTTTTCCAGGTAGTGATGGATAAGGTGTTGGTACACAGGGCATTGTCCACCCTGGATGTGCTGGTGATCGTGTTAATAGTGGTAGGGGTGTTCGAAGTGATACTTCGAGGGTTACGTGAATACCTGTTTGCGCATACCGCTAACCGTATCGATATTACCTTGGGCGTTAAACTCTTCCGGCATTTGCTGGGTTTGCCTCTGCTCTACTTCAAACACCGTCAGGTAGGCTCTATTATCACTCGGGTGCAAGAGCTTGATAGTATTCGTGACTTTTTGACTGGCTCTATGCTGACCTTATGTGTAGATGTTGCCTTCACTTTTGTTTTCTTTGGAGTCATGGCCTGGCTGTCATGGCCTCTGACTTGCGTGGTACTGGCGTTATTGCCTCTCTATTTCTTGCTGGCCTGGTTGAGTTCAAAACCGCTGCAACGACGGATTGAACAGCAGTTCCAGACTGCGGCCTGCAATACTTCTTTTTTGAACGAATCCGTTAGCGGTGTCGAAACCATCAAGAGTCTGGCGGTGGAACCTAATATGCAGCGGCGTTGGGAGTCTCAGACCGCAAATATGGTTGAAGCCAGTTTCCGTACTCAGGTTCTTAATAGCTTCGTCAGCCACGGGGTGATGTTGCTACAGAAGGTAACGAGTGTCGGGATTATCTGGTTAGGAGCGAACAAGGTTATTGCTCTGGAGCTTACCATTGGTCAGCTAATCGCGTTCAATATGATGGTGTCACACATCAGCCAACCTATCGCTAAGATGATCGACCTGTGGCAGCAATTTGTCCTGACCAGAGTCGCTGTTGACAAACTTGGCGACATGCTCAATCTGCCTGTTGAGCAGGCGCAAGGGGATATTTATCCCCAGACGCCGCTTAACGGTGATTTACAGCTGCGTAATGTGGTGTTCCGTTATCAACCCGATCAAGAGCCTGTACTGAAAGGGATCACTCTGCATATCAAGGCCGGCGAGTCTTTGGGAATAGTTGGTCCTTCCGGCTCAGGGAAAAGCACTCTGGCCCGTCTGCTACAAAGACTTTATGCTCCAGATGGAGGAGAGATCTTGATCGATGGTATTCCTCTGCATCAACTCAATCCTACCTGCCTGCGTAGCCAGATCGGTGTCGTATTGCAGGAGAATTACCTGTTTAACCGCAGTGTGCGCCATAACATTGCACTCAAGGAGCCTACTGCTTCGCTGGAGGAGGTGATAGCTGCTGCCAAATTAGCAGGTGCTCATGATTTTGTCCTCCAGTTGCCTCTGGGTTATGACACTGTGCTGGCTGAAGCAGGTAGTTCTCTGTCTGGAGGGCAGCGCCAACGCATTGCTATCGCTCGGGCGCTGATGGCTAATCCCAAGATTTTGATTTTTGACGAGGCGACAAGCGCCCTTGATGATGAGTCTCAAGCCTTAATCCAGGCTAACATGGCTGAGATTTCCCAGGGACGTACCGTTATCACCATTGCTCACCGCCTGTCTACGGTGCGTGATTGTGATCGCATCATCACGGTAGAACAGGGCCAGATCACTGAATCGGGCAGCCATCACCAGTTGCTGGCTAAGGGCGGTTGCTACGCCAGACTGTGGCAGTTGCAACAGGAATTGCGGCAGGAGGTGGTGTGATGTCGTTCAAGCATCTGAAAACCGCACTTTTGGCTTGGCGTCAGGAACGTTATGCACCCAAGGCACCAAAGCGTACCCGTGACGAGTACGAGTTTCAGCCTGGCTATCTGGAGATCATTGAACGTCCTCCAGCACCTTGGGCAAGGCTCACTGCGGGAGCACTGACTCTGTTATTACTAATCGCTTTGATCTGGTCAATTGTTGGTCGGCTGGATATCCATGCCAATGCTGTGGGGAAATTACTTGTATCCAGCAATTCTAAAGTAATTCAACCCCTTGAGACTGGTGAAATTGCAGAGATATTCGTTCGCGATGGACAGAGAGTAAAAGCGGGAGATGTACTTATCAAACTCAACACCTTAGGCGTTGAAGCTGAGTTGAAGGAGTTGCAGGAGCAGCTTAACTTCAAACAGTTGGAACAGGCGAGATTGCAGGCCCTGTTGACCGATGCTCCTATCGAAAATTTCGTGGTTCCGCAAAGTACGCCACCAGCACAGGCCATGCAAGCGAGAGAGCATTTGGCGAGTATCTGGAAAGAAGTGGTTGCCAATCTAAACAGTCTGGATGGCGAAATGAAGGTTAATCAGGCGAACCAGTACGCTCGTCGTGCCGATATCTCCGCATTGGCGGATCTTGCAGCCAATATCAAGGTACGTCTTGAAGCGCACCGGATCCTAGCTGCCAAAAATTTGCTATCAAAAGTTGAGCTACTGGGGCAAGAGAAAGAAAGGCTGGAGGTAGAACGTTCTCTTTCCCAACAACATGCCGAATTGGTTGTCCTTGAAGAGCAATATCAAGGATTGCAGGAAAGCCGAGAGCGCTACCTGGCGAAGATCAACCGCGAATATTATGACCAGTTGAACGCAGCACAGACCGCAATCGCTGTCATGGCGCAGCAGTTAATTAAAACTCGCGAAAAGTTGCGGTTGTATACCCTGCGGGCACCCGTTGATGGGGTGGTGCAGCAATTGGCGATCCACACGTTGGGGGGCGTCGTGCAATCGGCTCAACAACTGATGGTGATCGTCCCTGATGATACTCTGTTTGAAGCCGAAGTGATGGTCTTGAACAAGGATGTGGGATTTGTGCACGCAGGTCAGTCGGTAGAAATTAAGGTCGATGCTTTCCCGTATACCCGCTATGGCACTGTACGGGGCAAGGTGGCTCATATCTCTAAGGATGCAGTTAAGGATGAGCAGCTGGGGCTGGTATTCCCTGCTCGGGTTCGAATGGAGCGAACCTCTATTGCAGTGGATGAGAGTGAAGTCCCATTACAAGCAGGTATGAGTGTTACCGCCGAAATTCGTACCGGGGATAGACGGGTAATTGACTACCTGATCAGTCCGTTGCAACAGTACCAGTCCGAAGCATTGAAGGAACGCTAATGCCAGCTATCGAATCTACCCTATTAGAGCCATCTGGCGGAGACGAGTCTACCGTCGTAGATAGTGGTCTTTTGGCTCTGGCCTACGCCGCCCGCCATTTCAATGTGGCGGTGGAGCCGAAGTTATTGCGTCACCGTCTCGGACACACTCAAGGGCGCACGGACTACCAAGATCTTTGCCGTTGTGCCCGATGGATCGGCTTAAAGGCTCGCTATATCACCACAGAGATGAGCCGTTTCGAACATCTTCCCCTGCCTGTCTTATTGGATACAGAACAGGGATGGTTAGTACTGGAAAGGGTTGAAGGCGAGTTTGTTGTCTTGTATCAGCCAAACTTGGGTAAAGAGAAGCACTATCCCCGGACTCTTCTCGCCGACCATTGGCAAGGCAGGGTTGTGTTACTGGCGGAGGCGGCCGAGCAACCGAAACGACAGAAATTCGGTTTTGGCTGGTTTATACCTTCCATTCGTAAGCATGTCGCCCAGTTCAGAAACGTGCTCCTCGTGTCTTTGATGCTACAGTTGATTGCCTTAGTCACCCCTATGTTGTTCGAGAATGTGATCGATAGGGTGCTGGTCAGCCGCAGTCTGTCAAGTTTACAGGTGCTCGGATTTGCCATGCTTATTTTGGCCGTGTGCGAGCCTGTTTATAGTTTTCTCCGCTCCTGGCTGTTCGCGAACCTTGCCAGTAAAGTCAACGCTGAGCTTTCCAGTCGTCTCTATCAGCACTTAATTGCCCTGCCAATGGACTATTTCCGGCAGCGTCAGACGGGAGAAATCATCGCCAGAGTGCGTGAAATGAGCCAGATACAACAGTTTCTTACCGGTTCAGCACTGACGATGGTACTGGATTTGGCCTTTGTCGGCTTGTTTGTGGCGGTGATGTTCTTCTATGCCCCTGAACTAACATGGCTGGTACTCGGCTCTCTGGTGCTCTATTTCCTGTTCTGGATGATCGTTGGACCTGTGCTGCGTGCCAGGGTGTTGCGGGAATATGAGTTAAGGGCTGACAACACTGCTTTCCTGATCGAATCAGTGACCGGCATTGAAACGATTAAGACCAGTGCGACTGAGGCGGGTTTCGCGCGTCGTTGGGAGCAGCAGCTATCTGCGTTTGTTCGTTCCTCGTTTCGCGCCAAAGTGGTAGGACTCCTCGCCGGACAGGGGATAGGGCTGATCCAGAAACTGACCTCCGCCCTGCTACTGTGGTGGGGAGCTATTATGGTGATGGAGGGAAAACTCAGTTTGGGGGAGCTGGTGGCCTTTAATATGCTATCGGAGCACGTTACCCAACCGATCCTGCGCTTAGCCCAGGTCTGGCAGGACTTTCAACACACGTTAATCTCATTGAACCGGCTCGGTGACATCCTTGATGAAGAGGGAGAAAACGGTAGCGGAGGTCTGGCTTCAATCCCCAAATTACAAGGTGGAGTGAGCTTCAAAGGTGTACGTTTTCGCTATAGCGAGGAAGGTCAGGAAGTATTACGTAACCTCAATATCGAAATTAGACCTGGTGAATTTGTGGGTATTACAGGGCCATCAGGTTCGGGCAAATCCACCCTGACGCGGTTGTTACAGCGCCTTTATATCCCCCAACACGGGCAAGTATTAGTGGATGGGATCGATCTGGCGATTGCAGATCCGGTGGAGCTGCGTCGCAACATGAGTGTCGTACCACAAGAGAGTTTACTGTTTTCAGGCTCGGTGGCAGAAAACATCCGCCAATGTCGGCCGCAAGCCAGTGATGCTGAAGTGATTCAGGTAGCGACTTTGGCTGGGGCAGACGAATTTATTCGCCACCTGCCACAGGGATACAACACTCAGGTGGGTGAGAAGGGCGTGCTTCTGTCTGGTGGACAGCGTCAGCGTATTGCTCTGGCCAGAGCCTTGCTGACTAATCCAGGTATTCTGCTGCTGGATGAGGCCACGAGTGCCTTGGATTATGAATCGGAAGCGGCGGTGATAGCTAACTTGCAGCACATTGCTCAAGGTCGCACTGTGATCAGTGTTGCTCATCGCCTCAATACCTTGCGCCATGCTGATCGAATTTTGGTACTCGATCAGGGGCAAGTCGTTGAGCAGGGCAGCCACGAGCAATTGCTTGCCATGGGCGGACTCTATGCCCGGTTGTGGGCCTTGCAGATGAAAGAAAAAGTAACCCCGTAAAGAGCATCAGTAGGATTTTTTTATAAGGAGAAGTGTTCATGCCCAATAACAGCTACCCATCACTGCTTGCGCCCGCTCAGGCGGTATCCCGCCAGGGCAGTGCTGATATCCAGCAGTTTGCTATCAATCCTGAATTATTTGCAAAATCCAACACTATCAGTGCCGAGACTCTGGTTAGAGCAGGGCGACTTCCGACAGAAGGAAACGCCAAATTGGTGAAAGTTAAGTCAGGCTTATATGAGATTGAATATGCTGATCGAAGCCCGAATGAGATAGCCGGTAGTGATGCTAACAGCGTGCCAGCCTATTTCCTTGGCTATAACGGTGCAAACCAGGCTAATGCGTTGCCGGCCTATGTAGATATTCCTAAGCATCCCATTCCGGGAAGTTTTCTGTTCACGGGATCGTTATCGGGATGTTCACTGGTGGTAACCGACCTTGATGCTGATACTTACCGAGTCTATCACGACGGACGCGTCAACAGTTCGCTGCTCTATGATAACGTGGTCATGGCAGTGGATTTTAAGGATTATCAGGTAGCAAACACCGCTGAAGGTCTCGCCGCGGCCTACATGCAATATGTTGAGGGTAAATGGCAATTGGTGTTCCAACGTCAGGAGTATCAGCGAGAAGGTCAGAATATTTGGCCGACATTGCGTCGTGGTGAGGAACCCATATTAATTCAGGAAGCTGACAGTCAAGCGACTGAGCGTAGCAAGGCCCAATTCGCCACTTATCGTGAGAAGATCCATCAAAAACTGAAAAAGGCTGCTGAGCAGTTTGGTGTGTCAGTTGAAGGGATCTCGGATGGTGTATATGAACAAGGGGAATTTTCTCCTCATCATCCGGCAATTACTGGGTGGCTTAAGTTGCGTGACCAGGTTCAGGCTGCGATCGGAGCAGAAACCCAGCCGTTGGTGGATACCCGCAGTACACTCTATGAAAAGCGAAGAAAAACCAGAGACAGTTCTGAGATTTCTCGGATTGATGAAAAGATAAGGTATATCAATATCACGCTGGATCACTACAAGGAGAAATACGATTCAGTTTTGCGCGAAGTGTTTTCTGTGGAACAAAGCTGGTTGTGGCAGCAGATCAAGTCCAAAAATGGTACAGATGCAGTAGTGCGGATTGATGATACCGCTATTCAAGGTGGGCAGGAACACGATTATAACGTGGGTGAGCGTTATGCTATTGTCGAAGCTTATCAGCGAAGTGGGCCGAGAAGCACTGAATTTTCTGATGGATTACAGAACTTTCAGGATATCACTATTCCAGGTTTTAATGATGGAATGTCAATCCTGGAGATGAAAAAACTGTTTCTTGACAGCCCGCTTACCCCTAAACAACGAGGAGCTTTGAGCGGTCGTATTACCGAAGTTAGTCGGGCTGAATATATCGACAAGGTATTGAAACAGACAGCGGTGTTCAGTGAAGACTTTCAGCGGGCAGGTAGCAGCTTCAGTCGTCTGATACCACAAGATTTCTATCTGTCGTTGGTTGGGGACGCATCTGGTGGCCGCTGTTATCCCTTGGTCAGAGCTATGGCGGTAGCACTCGCCAATGGTGGTGAAACAAGTATCAATAGTCTGGTGGAAAAACTCTTCTTTGCCGCCGCTTCCCCCCAAGCGGGTAGTTCCACACTGCTAAAAAATAGTCTGGCAAGACTGCACTCTAATGTTGAGGCTAGCCAGGCGTCAAAAGTGCTGGAAGAGAAGGTTACCTTGTCTAAGGTGGTTTCTTTGTTGCAGGAAGCGACTGGAACTTCGACGTTCGCTCTCAATACCCAAAACCATGCCATGATGGTGGGGAGCACTGTCGGCGCTAAAGGGCGTCGTTACTATTTCTATGATCCAAATTTCGGGATATTTGCATTCGATAATTCAGCTAATTTTTTACGTGCGATGGAAAAACATTTAGTGAAGCGTGGCCTGGCTGTTCACTATAGCGCGTTTGGTAGCCAGTCTGCACCTACCTTCAATCTGGTGGAGATTGATCCCGTCAAAATGGCAAATGTCCCCGTAGGCAATGGCTTAGATGTTGCCGATTTAACCCGCCCAGACGAACTTGCCACTGTGATAGAACAACGACAGTGGGTCAAGCAAGCAGTCAATGCTCAAGTGAAAATTGCCGAGGATGCTCAGTTACGCACCTCATTGGCTACTCTTGATACCGAACAGTGGGGCGCAAAATTTGATAAGGCCATTACAGCGCTGGCTCAGGAACATAAGCTTGATCATCGTTGGATGCCAGTACTTGGCAGCATTAAGGAACAGGAGGAAGGCCGTTATAGTGTCCAATTCATCAATCGCGATCAGCTTGAGGAGACGCTTTTGGTGAGCAGTAACGATGCCACTGTTTTCGAATTCCGCCGCTTTGTCGATGAACATATACTCACTTTGGGTAAACATTTTGATCTTGAACGCGGCAAGTTACAGTTTAATGGCGTTGGTGGTGAGGTAGCTCCGGTTGATGGGCTGAATGCTGGATTTGCAGTACAGACGCTAATCCAATGGTTTGCCGACAAAAATCGCAATGATGCGGCCCATGAGAATGTTTCGCCTGATCTGGCCACCGCACTCAAAATCCACAGTTACCTTAATTACGCCCAGATGATTCACGCTGGTGTGAACGATGCCACCAACGTTATCGAGTTGGTGCGCACGGCATTACGTGGTGAAGTGGTGGTTGCTGAAACCTCGCTCAATCAGTTTTCTTCAACTCTGGCTCATACCGCTAATGAAGGTATAGGCGTGCTTCTTGGTGGAGCTTTGGTTGGGTTGGATGCCTATGAACTCGCCCATGCCGAAACGGATACACAGAAGGCGGTGTTCGGAACCCAGCTCGCATTCGATTCGGCCAGCTTTGTTACAGGTACTGCCGGGGTGGGTGCGGGGCTGCTTGGTGCTTCAACGGCCTCCGCTGTACTGGGTGGCGCAGGAGTGCTCCTTGGCGGACTCGCCGTGGGCTTTACCGCGTTGGCGCAAGCGTTTGGTGCCGTTGCTGACGATGTTAAAGAGGTGGGTCGTTACTTCGATATGCTCGACAAGGCTTACAAGGGTAATGGCTATCGGTATGACAGCGAGAAGAAGGTGTTGATACCATTAGCCGGCGCTGTGATTAAAACTCTGGATCTGCGCAATAACCAGATTGGCTTTGACAGTCAGTACATTTATCGCACCCATTCAGGCTCTACTGGTTCAGGAGAAATCAATTATTTCTTCTGGGTCGGCGACTTTCCCAAGATGGTTCATGACCGCAGCCAGGCGATCGAGATACGTAGCGGGATCGGCTACAAGGATGCCTCTCATAAACTCGATCACAGTGACAGTAGCGTATTAATCCTGCCGGGGACACCCAAATCCTTTATCAGGTACGAATATATGCAACTTCCTGGTGCAACTACGCGTCATGACACGGGTTTCGATGTCATTCGCAGACTCGAAAAGGATAAACGCTTTGATTATGATTTTTACATTTTCCCGGGTGAGGCGACGATCCGCAGGATCCATCAGGAATATGTAGCAACCCCGATTGAAGTGGTACTCGATCAACGCAACAGGAAACTGATCGTGCCTGAGCTTCCTAAAGAACTGCACGGCTATCTGCATTACGAGATCAAGGGGGCAGGAGGTGAATACCTGATCGGGTTGAATGAAGGCACCAGCGTGAAGCTCATAAGTGACGTCGTGGCTGGCAGTAACCCTGTACCGTCGCGCTGGATCATCGATAGCAGCCAACTCGCCAGTAATACTATCAGCGTCTCGAAGAACCGATTGGTAATTGGTGGTGTTGTGGTCGAACTCGATCCCACTCAGAACGGCCAGATATTGGTAGTCAACGGCAAAAATGAAGTGAGCGAAGTCGATTTTTCCAATTTGACAACACAGGTGATAAGCGAAGATGCGAGCAAGTGGCAAGTGCCCGGCCAGCAAATTGAGCAACACTTAAATGACCTGGCCAAGGCACATCAGTTGCACGGGCAGTATGTGGTAGTGGAGAACTACAATCACAACGGGCATGATGTTGGCCGGGCTTTCTATGATGTCTCCAACAAACGAATGCTGTTCACCGATACGACTCACGAACAAGCTAAACATGCCCAATTGGGTGCAGTAATGGACGACCATGCTTATTTCTACGATGCCGATAATGCGGTGGCATGGCGGGTAGACATTGCCACTGGGCAAGTCAACGCGCAGTTTGAACCATGGTTCAACCAGAATGCAGGCAAGATCAGTCGGCTATGGCAAGAAGGTGATGCGGTCTACCTGGCGCGCCGTTATCAGTTGAAGGAGAGAGAAGCTGAGTTGAGCTACCGGATCACCGGTGACCGCATGGAGTTAGTCAGTGCGGTGGGTGATGATGAGTTACTCCAGCTTTCGGCAAACAGAGATCGGCACGGTGATGCACTTAAGACTGTACTGCGAGGTTACGAGAGCAATAGCACGCAACGTGAGACTTCGGTGTATACACTGGGTGCGCGGCTTATCCAACCGACCAGTGCCGAGCTGGTCACTCTATTCGGTACGGATGCGGCCGGTGTGGCACATCGTTACTGGATACGTAGCGATGGAACACTGATTAAACCGAATCTGGCACCCCCGAAGGAACAGACCTCACACTTTAACGAGGACGAACAGATCCGCAGTGCCTGGCAGCTCCCGGCTGACCTTGTACTAGCGGGAAGCATTTCCCGTCCCGCTGGTACGGAAGTGTTCTTCTTCTACAGTAAAGAGCAGAATGCTTTGTTCCGTCAGGAAGGCCCTGGTCAGGCTGTTCTTGACGCTAATCAACCCACCGCCTTGCGTATCAACACACCACCGTTAGTCAATGTAGTCAACCTGAATGGTAGCCTGCTTGCCATCACTGAGGATGGGCGCGTAGCGCAACTTGATGCATTGGGGCAGCTTAACTACGAAGCAGTTAACGAGCATTGGCTCAAGGGGCGTACCCACTGGTGGCAGGATCTGGCGAGTGTCACAAATGGGGGAACCACTCTGGCGGTATTTGGCGTCAAGGGCAGCGATGGCAAAAGCGTGTTGCCCGTGTGGTATCACAATGGACAAGTGGTCGTGGCTTCAGCAACACTACAGGATAAGCCGCTGCAATTCCTGGGATTCGAAGCTGATGGCACCTCTGCGCGGCTCTTTGCACCTGAAAGTGGTAAATTATATCGCCAACCCGCTATGGCCACGAATGCATTGGCTACTGCCTTTGGTTCTGATCTTGTACTTAATGCTTCGGCACAACTTCCCGTTGCTAGCGAATTGACACCTGAGTTGTCTCTTAAGGCGGCACAACAAGTTGATACGGGAATACGTCTGATCACAGCCAAGGGTGAGATCCTGGTACGAGCTAATACGGGTGAATTGCGGTTAGTTGGCGTTGATAAAGATTGGCACCAGAACAATGCGGCTAATTTATCACAGGCACTCACTGAACTTGCTATCCAATGGCACGCCAAAGGGGTACTGACCTTGCAAAATAACAATATGCAAGACTGGTTTGATATTGGCAGCGGTCAGGTCTTTTCAGGTAATGGCATTCCCGTTTCAGGCAATCTGCGCTTTCTGGGAATCAATGCCAAAAATAAGGCGGCATATGTGTATAACCAGGTGACGCAGGAGTTATACCAGAGCGATAGCAGTGGGGTAAAAATACTCAATAAATCCATTGGAATGGAGCGGATCCAGTCATCCTTATTACTTCAAGGAGGCGAATCCAGTGATAATCTAATGCTGCCGATCATCGATGGTGTCGATAGTCTGGTGCTGTATGGTGGAGCCAATCACGATACCTATCGATTCAGTAAAGAGATGTGGACTCACTACCGTACAGTGATCATCGACAATAACGATCCGAGACAGTCTTTAGATCGTCTGATCTTACCGATAGCCAATCTGAAAAGTGTTCTTGTGAACCGACATGATGATGACTTGATGTTGACCGACTCTGGCACAGGAACAGCATTGGTGGTACGTCAGGTATTTGGTAATCAGGCCAAATCTCATCAACATTTGCATATTAATTTGGAGGGAACTTCGTCGGCGATTAATGTGGCCCATCTAGTCGAGAACATGAGTAAGCAAGGAGATATGTTGATGGAGCTATCCTGGGCCAGCAGGCAACCCAATATTGCCGCTCATGCCGTCACTACTGTTTCAGCGATAGAAAGCCCGAGTCTGGTGAAGTTGAGCGAAGCTATGGCTTCATTCCCTGATATGGGAGGGGCTTACGAGCATTTACGGCAAAATATACAACCGGCTAAGGCCGAACAACCACTTTTGTTGCCTAACTCCAACTCTGTCATAGGATAAGAACGAGAAATAACAGGAGAGGTATTTAGCCTCTCCTGTCTTCTATCAGTGTCTTTAGCTGATCACATCAGAACAATTGATCAGCGTTGCATATCGATCATTTAAAGCAGCCATCGCCGCTTTATGTACGGAATCTGCATCAATTAATGAACCGTCAATATATTTCAAGTCACGGCTGGTGCAAGCATCAGCACAAACAAAGTTTTCATACCCCAACTCTAATGCTTTGATAGCTGTAGCAGTAACACACATATGGCTCATAACATTGTTTATGTATTGAGGCATCAGGTGCTTTTTTAAGCTGCCGAATATGAGAATAGTGTTATTTTTTTATCGAAGATATTAAATTTAGGAAAATATTAATGCATTGATAAATATATGAAACTATATCCAGTATATTTAGCGTTGGATACGGTTTTACAGCTAGATTACGCCTTAGTCCAAAATTACAGTCCACCAATGTTGCTTTTGCATTCAGTAAGATGGTCAAATAGCAGAAAATGAAGCATTGATGCAGGAATGCCTTGCGTATTTCTCAATTATGTTGGCAGAAAGCGGTATCCAATGAAAAAAATAATGCGAATTCCTCCAGTTTGAAGAAAATTAATCATCAATAACCCAAATTGCGGGGTGGGATGTTTATTTCCATTGAGTGACTGTTTATTTTTTTTATGATCTTTTGGCTATAACATACGTGCATTCTATATCAACTGGTTAACTTTCTATGAAAAATAAATTTTATTCTGTATTATTCATAGTGTTAATGTATTTTTTCCCGATTTGAATAAAATAAAGAGTTATTAAAATGTTAGTGAACCTAACGTACAAAGTGCAATAGTTATGTTTTTATTTTCTATGGATTTTCTCAACTTATTTATGGTCTATTAAGTAACCCTTTGGAAATAAAAACTTTATTTATAGGGTTTTTATATAGTTGACATCAATTGATGACACTTCATTAATTTATTCCATTATCAATGAGTTATCGTGAAAAATAAGAGTCCACAAACTTGTATCTCCAATTAATGTTTGATTTTAATATAGAGTGGAATAATGCCATATCCTATATAGACATATGAAATGGATTTAATATTTTATATGACTTCACGAAAGGTCTTACATGGACATCCTCCATTGAAATCCAGTTTTATCAAGTATGGAAATGACTATCAGGCATTTTCGCCGAGGATTAAAAGGGATTTACCGCTGAATGTATTATCACAGTAATGTAGAACAGCACTGTATGTCTGTGCGTTACCGTTAACTTTAGCGCAATTAACAGAGGATATCTCAGAACAGATGGCAGCAAAATTGCTCAGCCATCTGCATTGAACCAGTAAATTTGAGGAGTACAAAAATGAGAGAAAAACCGGGACTTATTTGGTATTTGGTGTTGGTTGCGCTACTTGATTTTATCGGTTTAGGAATGGTGGTGGCGATATTTCCACACATGATGATTTCCGATGCGGCTTCACTATTCCCGGACGGTTGGGATCATCAAAAAAAGGTGATTATGTTGGGAGTGTTCCTTGCAATCTATCCCCTTGGCCAATTTTTTGGTGCCTCCATACTGGGTAAAATGTCGGACATTTATGGCCGCAGAAAAATGATGCTAATGACGGTGGCGGGCACTGCAATAGCCTTTGCCATCAGTGCTTATGCGGTTATTGAAACCTCGGCAGGGCTACTGTTGCTTAGCCGTTTGCTAGCCGGGATGATGGCGGGTAACGTAGCGATTGCACAGGCAAGCATGGCTGATATCAGTGCACCGGGCAATAAAACTAAAAACCTCACCATGATCCAGACTGCATTGGGCCTGGCCTGGGTAATAGGACCACCGACCGGAGGTTGGCTAACCAATTTCTCTCTGGGGTCATTCAGTGGATATATGACGCCGTTTGTTATTATGGCTGCCATCTTTACTCTGTTATTTATTTACACGTTGGTTGCGTACCCCGATACTTTGGAAAAGCATACTCAGGAAAAAATAAATGTCTTTTCTGGTCTGGTACAAATTGCGAAAGCCTACAGCCACACTGAACTAAGAACAGCATTTGCTATCTGGACGATTTTCGTTGCGGGTTGGTGGCTGTTTGAATCTTTCCTGCCCGCTTACCTGCTGGATATTTACCGTTTCAGTTCGTTTCAGATTGGTACATTCCTCGCGTCAATGGGGGCAACCTACGCATTATTCCAATATCTCGTAGTTAGACATGTTGCCAAATTCGCTAAACCTGAAAATATGGTGCGATATTCACTTGTGGTGTCATCATTTGCTGTCATAGCAATTCCAATAGTTAGTAATGTTATTTATCTGCATATATTAATTACTCTTTTTGTCACCTCTATGGGCTTTGCATTGCCCGGCCTGATAAGCAGCATTTCAAATCTTGCGCCGGAGAATGAGCAGGGTGAAATTATGGGTTCTATCAGTTCCATACAGGCGCTGGCCACGCTGTTGGTTATGTTAGTGGGTGGTTTCCTTGATACCACTAATATCCGGGTGACAGTGGTGGGGGGCGGATTATTGCTGTTAATTAGCTGGATACTTTTTGTGGCGCGCCTGAGAGTCATGAATCGCAAAGCGGTGAGTGAGTATGAAGAACTCCAATGAAAAGCCATTATCAACAAGTATTAATTGTGGGAGCCAGCCTTGTCTGCTGCTGGCGTGTAGGCTGAAGAAAAATGGAATTGATGGGGTAGTGGTTGAAAAAAGATCCTGGCACGATGGCTGAGATCTCATTCAGGTTAATCTTCGTACTTGAATTCTATATTAATTTTCATCTTTTCAAGATCAACAGTGAGCAAACAGCCATTCCATGTGGGATGATCGTTAGTCAAATTGTTTTCCACGTAATACTTCCTTAATTCTACTAATAGTAATCTAAGGTCATAACTGGTGTGGGCATCAGGGAGAAACCAGTCTTCGTGCCCTTCGTTATCTATATAATCGTATTCATATTCACAAGTATCACCTTCTGGGGATAATGTTGCACGTACTAGTATTTTCTGCGCATCTTCTGGCCCTGTATCAACAAGTAATTGGCCAATTCTATTATGAAGCATATCTAATTCCTTCATTTTCCATTATCTCCAGGAGCATTGTTAATATCTTTCACTATTGGTTTACCACCATCAATAGAATATGTTACGTTAAAGCTTTTAGGAAGTTTACTCTCACCTTTACTTTTGTAAACAGGTACAGTTTTAACATAAACTGCTTGCCGTCTTTCTGAGATTAGCTTCTCCATTATATATAATGGCTGGAAAAATAACTCATCTTATTGAAAGTTTAGGAAAAAATTATTATTTTTTGGGTATAATTTCATCTTTTCTTTACGGTTTGAACTCTTTGAATTTGGGTAATATACTAATCTAATTTCAAAATGCGTGTGATTTATTTCCGCTAAGCGGGGAAAAATCAGGTTTCATATAGTGTTGTAAATTGCAACTTGGGTCACGCATTCAACATGTTGATTGGTTTTAAATAGAATATTCTCTTTCGATAAAAGTCCCGATGACTTTGTCATGTATTCCCGGTGATTTTGAATAACCTAATGTTTTACGATTCAGTCGCTTAATTCGATTTCTAAGGGGGAGGTTTTCACATTCAATACACTGCGTAAAACTTTTTCCGATGAGGTGTTTATCTGTGGACAATAAGTTGTAAACCTTGAATTTATCGGTACACCAAAAAACAGCTTTAAAATGCGATAATGAGTTGAAATATCCATAGTTTTCTTAGGTATGAATCATTGGTGGATGCAGGTAAATATTACTTCACATTCATAATTATTTGTTTAAACTAAATATTTCTCTTCGTTGGAATATGGTAGTAAGGTATGCATGTTCGGTGTTCAGCCAGGTTGCTTATCGTCAACCCATCTAGGCAAGTATTGTTGTTTCGTTTTGTTCACACAAACGATGCGTTGGCGGGTAAGTCTTACTGGGCTACCCCCGGTGGTGGTGTTGAACATGGTGAGTCTTTTGAACAGGCTGCTGTCAGAGAGCTGAAAGAAGAAACTGGCATTCTTCGGGATGATGTCGGGCAATATGTTGCACAGAGAACTTTCGAAATGAAGCTCCCTAGTGGAGAAATAGTTCTGGCAAAAGAGCGTTTTTTTATAGTTTTATCCGATGAGGACGAGATCAATACTAGTGGGTGGACTGATAACGAAAAATCAGTTATCCGTCGCTACCATTGGTGGGGGCTTAAAGAGCTGATTCAAACACAGGAAATAATATACCCTTCTGATATTACAAAAATAATATCTTTGCAATGTTTTTGATTAAAAAGCAAACTTTGCCGGCAGTGCTAGAAAAGCATAAAAAAATACAGAGTTAATCCAGATTAAAGTTTAGAAAATAGCGAGGTAAATTTGGAAGTAAAAAATAAGAAACAGGATCGAGTCTTTCCAAAAATAATCCTTCTATATTCAACAAGCTCTACCCCTACCAATAAACAGCAGGGATAGGTTGATAAAATTTGTCAAAATATTCCTTTCTGGGCAAAAGTAACCCGTGTTGCCTCATTCAAATCCATACCTTTCATGGTCTCAGGTTGACACCCAAGTAATTTCCTGAAATTCCTCATTACAGGACA
The DNA here is from genome assembly GCF_037260955.1 of Xenorhabdus sp. TH1. Taxonomy (NCBI): domain Bacteria; kingdom Pseudomonadati; phylum Pseudomonadota; class Gammaproteobacteria; order Enterobacterales; family Morganellaceae; genus Xenorhabdus; species Xenorhabdus sp. TH1. Next base: position 2,836,710 of record NZ_CP147734.1, on the reverse strand, counting down.
GACAATTATTCTTTAACGCATATCATCTCCGTGGCATGTTTATTTTTTTGATCACTGTGTCAAAAAATGTATTAATTTTATCCGGATTCTGACAAATCAAAACTTTGTCACGGATATTTTCGGGAAGTTTATTAAGAAGACACTGATACTCATCATACCAGCCTTTTATCCATTTAATTTTTGTAGCTTCATTAGGGAATTCCTCAGGACGAATTCCGCGAATTTCATCATAATGCAGGTGTTGCAGAGAGTATTCTACGGGATAATCAATAAAAACGATGATATCCGGCACAGGAATAATGTAATTTATTTCCTCCCATAGATTCATATATGCCGTATGAAGTGATTTACTAATATAACCTGCTTTCAACATGAAGTTAGTAAATATGTAATCTTCAAGATAGGAACGTTCCGTCACTAAGTTGATTACAAAGTACAGGGGTTCAGTGAGTGGGAAGTGCTGGCACTGGTGTCGATGGATTTGGGGGATGGGCGAGGGCGTTATAACGATTCTAGAAAAACGTGAATGTAGTGACCACTTTCAACTGACCACTTCAGATAATTGTTTTAATGCAACAGAACCTGTTTTTAAACACAATGGGAAAATTGAGCCAGTTTAGTGATTCACTCTTCATTATATATACATTAAAAAACATTCAATATTTATTCGTATTTATGTTTTATGATAGGTTTCTTTTCTTCCTCAACATAAGAAGAGGTGTCAAATGCAACTATCGGTTCACACCTGGAGGCAGGAATTACACGAATTACAGGTTCGTTCGACACCTTTGTCTCACCTTGGCAGTTCGCACAAATATAGTCCGAATTATCTTCGGGGTTTACTCAATTATATTGAATATACAAAATATGGTAACGCTCGTATTTCACTTGTCACTTGCTCCGTTCCAGTTTTTACAAAGACCATGAGGTGAAGCCAATAACACAAATTTTTAATAAAATTAAAACGGAGACTTATTTATGAATATCATGAAAAAAGTACTGTCAGGCGTTTTTATTTTATTCACCCTAAGTTTTTTTTCAGCAACATATACCCAAACTTATAAAATAAAATCTCACGCCAACGAAAAATCATCTCAACTTGCGCAAGGAAAAAAATGTACCGCTCAGTCTTCCTACCTCGGTTATGTTGTCTCTGTTGCTATTGGGTATGGTGGGTATAACAAAGACCCGAAGATAAAAAATTATATTGCTATTACCGTAGTTGATAAAAATAGGAAAAATCCCGAATGGTACTGGTCACAGTATGATGCTAATACAGATGCAGGTAAATCTATACAAGCTCTGGCGTCATATGCTGCCGCTAGTGGGCAAAAAATTCTTGCTGAGTGCGAGGCGGTCGGAGATCACCAAAATATTAACTCCTTATGGGTCGGACCAGATGCTTGGTAGAAGGATAATGGGAGCATATTATGAACTTAATAAAGAAAAGATTTATTGCCATAATTGCAATGTTATCATTTTTACTATCTATTTTCATGGCATTTGGCCAGCCATTACCCGAAGGTGATCCAAGGCGTTCGGTTGTCGGTTTCTTTTTTGATACAGAAGGTAATGTTTATAATCCCATAATGGTTTACGGAAATACAATAAGATATAGACTGGCCGACCCAAATTTATCGATACAATATAAATATGACGGTTTCCGAGTTAATATTCGGATCGCTCCACTTATGCGTCGTGCTGCAGCATATTGGAATAATGTGCTGAATCCTTATTTTACTATCAGGGAATTTCAAGCGGGAGAACAACCTAATTTTATTCTACAAACTATGTTGCCTACTATGCTAGATAGAACCAGGCCTGATTACTATCTTGGAGATTTAGATGCAATAACTGTTATGCCTATTCAATATGAATATGATGAGATGAGATTTAACTATGGCATTACGTCACCAGGAATATTTTTTGTGCCTACCATTGCTGTATCTGACAGGCTTTACGACACTTGGGAAACCATAATGGGGGATGATCTTGATTTAAGTAGGTATGCAGAAATTTATACATATGCGCTTGTACTTCATGAGATAGGTCATGCTTTAGGGTTGGGTCATCCTGATAATGTACTCCAAGGGGTAAATCTTACGAGTACAGATGTTCACCCGATGTTTAGTAGGTTAGATAATTTAGCTGTATACAGAGACTTAGAGAGTAGTGTTCCACAAGCACCAGTAATGCTTGAATATCCAATTGCTTTTTTACTAACTTTGCATCAACAGCTTAATAGGCCATTAAATATTAATAATATTGCTATATCAGAACATGAAAGAAGATTGTTATTCAATCAGGTTTCTGGATTTTGTGATCGTTCAAATAATGCAGACTGTGATTATAATATTGTTTACCCATTAGCAAAAACAATGGTGCCCATTGTCAATATATTGCTGAGTAATTCCACACCTAAGCCAAAACCCAAAGTTAAGATTTGTACAGTTGAACTTAAGACCACAGACGAGATAGAGCTTCTCTTTTATAGTCAGTGGTATACCACCTTTACCCGAAAGGGTGGATGTCAGGTCAATCTGAGTTTAAAATGCGATGGCAGTGAAAGCGCCTGTTCCAGCGGAGACTATTCGTCACATAATAAATTCCAATTAATCATATATGATGACCAATTAATCAATGACGAGAAGCTCACTATAAGTGCTAGAGGCGCAGAAAAAAACGATGCAATGTTAAGAATAATAAACTTCTCATCAACTAATAATATGAAATTTGAAAATAAAGGTAGTGGAATAGCCAAAATTTCATATGTTGATTCAAGATGTTACTATAGTACGGGTCCCTCTTTCATGGAAATTAAACCAGATCTTGATCGTGCGTTTACCGTAGAAACTAATAATGGTTTTTTTAGTGGCTGTACATCACAACCCAAAATAATAAGCTGGAAAATTGAATACATTACATATGAATAAATTAACTAAAACTGGCAATAACATAATAATTACAGCTAGAAATTTTCAGGATCCGAGAATACTTTGTATCAAGAGTTGGTTAGACGAATTGACTGTTTTAAAAAGTTTTTCATAATAGTGGAACTCTTATATTTCTTATTTATTTTTCTGTATGTGAATACACATTAATTAAAAAGGAATGAATTGCTATGAAATCAATTTATTTGTTCGTATTATTTTGTTTTTTTGCTTGCAGTGTGTCAGCAGAGGGGAATGGAGACAAGATAACTGGCAGCCAATTGAAGCCAAATATCGCCATTTCTACAGGTAGGAATGATGAAATAAACTGCAATGGATCTATTACAGGCTATATTATTTCCGTTTCCACAGGGTATAGGGGAAATAAAAATTGGTTGGCCTTTACAGTTAAAAATAAAAGTGGTCAGAACTGGTTCTGGGCAGCTCATCTAAACAATACTGATGCAGGAAAATCCTTGCTTTCAACAGCCATTTTTGCTGCTTCTAGTGGCCAAAAAATTTATGCCGAATGTGATAATAATCACTATATTACATCTCTGTGGGTTGGGCCGGATGCGTGGTGATTCGGTTCTGTCGCATTAGTGAAGAAAGCCCGAGGATAAAGCATTAGAATACTTAGATGACTGTGCCCTGATATGTTATGACGAAACACTGCGTTATGAAAAATATTACATAGTAATAGTTTCGTCTAAACAAAAAACATATTTCCATATACATAGGGCGAAAGTGTGAAAGGTTGTATTTTGAACAATTAGTTCAGATAAAAAAACTTTTCAAAACATAAATAAGGTTAAGTTGATCGTGTTTTTGTTTATGGCATGTGTACATTACATATAACCAGAGTTCATAAAATACTCACGTCATTACCTTGCCCATATACACCCCAAAAGAGTGAATGTAAATCATCTCATGCACATCTAGTTTTATTCATCCCAAGGAGATTGTGATGTGAAATTGTAAACTAATGCATCTACTACCACGCGTACTTTTGGAGACAAGTGTTTGTTTTGAGGCCATATCGCATATATAGGAAATCCTTGTGTTTTGATATCAGGGAGTAATTTTACTAATTTGCCATCTTTTACATATTTAGAAATTAACCAATCTGATAACAAAGCTATTCCATGACCACGTAGCACCATATCTAATATGGTTTCACTGTGGTTAGAATTAATATTTCCTTGAACGTACATAGGTTTGCTTTCACCTTTTTCATCAATAAAATACCAAGGAAGGACATGCCCCTATTTCCAAACGTGATACATTGATGTTTTGCCAAATCATCTACGACGCGAGGATAGCCATATTTTTTTAAATATTGTGGACTCGCACATACCACGGTTTGCTGATAAAAAAGGCCCATTGCTAATCATACGGTTAGGGTGTGTTTTGGTAGCTATTTCATTTATATATATGTGGCTTTTACCAAGTTCATTAATCACCCTTGCTATAGGAGCGATGACATTTGACTTAGGCGTTATGGCTGCCTTGGTATCCCACCAATATATCGTTAATACTGTTGAACCTAATGCTCGTAGCAGACTTAATGGGTTGCTAATGACCGGAGCTATGTGTGGCATGGCTGTTGGCGCGGCTATTGGAAGTTTTGTATGGGCTAACTTTGGATGGGGTGGTCTATGCGCATTTTGTATATTCTCTAGCCTATTAGGTTTAGTACTTTCATCATTCCACCGTAACAATGGAGTATTCAAACATGTTTAATTGCGTTGAAGAACAACTAATTCGTCCTCCTTATATAAAAGCACGACCAGGTACACATGAACCACTAACCATTTTTCATGGTATGTCTTGATATAACTCGAAGTTTTTATCTGAGTTAACTCTTTGAGTTGTATCATAAACAGCTCAAGGCTCCAGTGAGAGAGCTCATAACCGAACTGTTGAGGTGAGAATGATCGTTGGGGAACATCACTTCGCAGTTCTCGCCCAGTTTGTGTAACGCATTGATAAGCTGAACAGCCTGACGGCTCAGGGGGCACAATATGATCGGTTTTCATTTTCATGCTCCGTTCAGAGAAGCAAACACCTTTGAGGGGTTTCCGTGTGGCAGGTATTTTCCAGACGGCATTTTCAAGGTCGATTTCCTGCCAGCGGGCAAAACGTAGTTCACTGGAGCGAACAAACGTTAGCAATGCCAACTCTACCGTGATCTTGGTCAGAAAGCGTCCGTTGGTAGGATACTTGATCATGCAGAAACAGCTAAAATGGCAACCAATAAATTTAGATTCAAAGACCGTAGCAGCATCAATAGTAGAGCAGCTAAGATCGAAGAGATAAGAAAACGATTAGAAATAAAGAAACCAATCATAGCCTCTAAGAACAAAGAAAAGATTACTCATGACGTCATAAAGAAAAAAACAGATTATACAGTTGAGTATGAAAATAGATTTAAAGCTAAGTTGAAATCAAAATTAAAAAAAGAAACCTCAAAAGCACCACAACAAGAAACAGAGCAGCGTTTTAAATATCAAACATTTAAATTGTATTAGTTCAGACTAGATCTGACACTTCGGTTTGAAAAGAAGAGAGTTACCGACTTTGATTAAAGGTGATGAATCCATAATCAAAGACTAAGAGGTAACTCTCATGCTTTATACTAGCAATCCAATCATCAAACACAAGGCGGCTGAAGAACTCAGTAATGTCTCAAGAGCCTGTAAAGTGATGGGGGTATCCAGAGATACGTTTTATCGTTATCAGGAACTCGTTGAAACAGGCGGGATTGATGCGTTAATCAACCAAAGCAGAAAAACCCCTAATTTGAAGAACCGTGTGGATGCGGAGACTGAACACGCCGTTATCAACTCGGCCATCGAATTCCCGGCCTATGGGCAAGCCAGAACAAGTAATGAACTCAGAAAAGCAGGCATCTTTGTGTCTGCCAGTGGTGTCCGTTCTATCTGGCTCAGACATCATCTTGAGAACTTCAAAAAGCGTCTAGCAGCCCTTGAAAAGAAAGTGGCTGACGAAGGCATTATCCTGACTGACGAGCAGGTTGCCGCCCTTGAACGTAAGCAGCATGATGACGAAGCTTGTGGCGAAATTGAAACCGCTCATCCTGGCTATTTAGGGTCGCAAGATACCTTTTATGTCGGTAATCTTAAAGGCGTGGGACGCTTGTACCAACAAACTTTCGTCGATACTTACAGTAAAGTGGCTTTCGCGAAACTCTATACGAGTAAAACGCCCATTACGGCGGCGGATTTACTGAATGACCGTGTGCTGCCGTTCTTCAGCGCTCATAGGTTGCCGATGTTACGTATTCTGACAGACAGAGGCACCGAATATTGCGGGCGTGTTGAGCACCATGATTACCAACTGTATCTGGCTGTCAATGATATCGACCATACCAAGACAAAGGCGATGTCACCGCAAACCAATGGCATCATTTTTATGGTGTTTAACGAAAGCTTTCACATGCTGAGGGGGAATAAGGCAAACTTTAAAACCTAGATTTTCAATCGTTCGTGCCCAATAGTGGGCGGTACTACAAGCCTCCATAGCAATCAAAGTCCCGGATTCCATTTGTCTAACAGCATCCAGTAATCGACTTCGGGTCATTTTTTTATTAAATATAATGTGATTATCGTTAAGCAAACAAAGCTGAAAAACAGATTTAGCGAGATCAATACCGAGAATTTTATGATACATGATGGACGCTCCCATAAAATGAATATGCTTATTTCATTTTGGTACAATTGACGCCATACGGGACGTCCATCTCATCAGATCAAGTCGCGACTAGTACAACTGACTTCTTTGGAACGTCATACTATAAGCGTAACTAAATGATAATTCATATCATTGAGAACTGGTAATAAAGACGGGAGATCCCAGTGCTATGGCTGGGATGGGATCGTTTTATTGCTATTCTTCGTACTTGAAGTCTATATTGATTTTCATTTTTTCAAGATCAACAGTGACTAGGCATCCATACCATACAGGTTGACCATTGGTCAGATTATTTTCTGCGTAGTATTTACGCAGCATAATTAAATTTTCGATAACATCATCATATGTTTTTGGAGATGGGGGTAAAAACCATTTTTTACTTCCGTCTTCATCAATATAGTCATATAAAAACTTAGCATGATCATTTTCAGGAGATAATTCTACATCCAGTAAAATTTTCTGTGCATTATCAGGCGCAGATTCATACAATATACGACCAATTTCTGAATAAAGTTCATCATCACTCACCATTATTTACCTCCTGGTGTATTCTCAAATCTTTCTCTTATCGGCTTTTCATTGCCTATCTGATAGGTTACCGAAAAACGGTCTGGTCTAACACCATTATCTTTGTAAGAAATATCTATTAACCCGGTGGAAAAATACATCTGTTATGCATATTTAATAAACCGTGATTTGAAATACTCTGGTCGACGTTGTAATTTTCACATACAAGAACGTGTTCTTTTTTTATCTCTTCGACACTGCGCATGGCCGGGCCGTTATGTATCATCCCTTTGATATTACAATTCGTCTGGATTCAGTTCCGGCGAATAAGCGGGAAGATAAAAGACTTCCAGGCAATGCTTCACTGACGCTTGTTCCAGCCAGTCTTTAACTTTTTGGGCATGATGAACCCGCAGATTATCCAGAATTAAAAAGGTCTTACCCTCGCTGGACGCGAGCAGTGCCCGCATAAATTTCAGCAAGGTGTCTGCCGTCAGCGGGGTTTCATACAGCATAAAGCGAACTGTTCCCTGATGAGAGAGGGCGGATATCATGTTCAGGCTATGGCGTTTAACGGGGATGGGCTGAGTTGGTGTTTTGCCTTTTGGCGCATAGCTCCGGCCATGTTGCTCTGTATTTCGGATACCGGTTTCATCGCCCCAAAAAATGTGTGCCTTTTTCTTTTTAGCCCGTTCCTGAATGCGAGGGTATTCCTCCTTCAGCCACATTTGCACTCGAACCGGGTCTTGTTCCCATGCCTTTTTCAACGGTTTTTGCGGGGTAAATCCCCCGCGTTTCAGATAATCGCCCAGCGTGCGAACGGGAATATCGAGGCGCCAGAACAGCTTGATCAAAGCCCCAACCGCACGGCGTGTCCAAAGGGAAAAGCCCAGGTGATAGTGCTCCGGCATATGATCTCGGATGGCCTCAATGACTTTCTGTTGCTGAATGGCATTCAGGCGCCCCACTTTATTTTTGGGGCCGCGTTTTTTGGCGACAATGGCAGCATGGCCTTTAACCAGATAACGTTTGTACAAGCGCCCGGCAGTATCGGGATGAAGACTCAGTAGTTGACCGATTTCGCGAAAGGTTTTCTTTTCCAAACGAAGCCGGATAACTTACTGTCTGAGGAGTTCTTGTTGCTCAATCGTGAGCTTGCGTGCATCTATTTTCATTGACACAGTATATCAGATATAAATAGCCGCCTGGTTAATACCAACTTCACATATAACAAAGGCATTTAATGCTATTCCGATGACGCAATTAGAGCAAGATGGTTTACCTAGGGGTGAAAATAATCGACGAGCTTTACCTTTTACTGGTAATGATGAACAAGGAAAGAAAATTGTTACTCAGTTATATGAGGAGTTCGATTTTGAGCAGTTTGATGTTAGTTCGCTATCTAGCTTGAAGTTTGAAAGAAGACTTCCCCGCATACTGCGTACACATGAATAAAACGACGTTATAGGAAACTATTAAAAATACAATGTGTTAACATCTAGCCAGATAATCATTGTTTGTTAATCTCACGACAGTTTGGTACAAAAATGATTCAGCCATGTCTGGCTGAATCGAAATGGATTTGCCCCTATATTGACATACACCTTTTATTACTTACCCTATTACTGGTTCGACGCAACAGGTATTCCCGTGGCGAACGGTATCCCAGTGTGCTGTGCGGATGCTGCTCATTAGTCATGGCTGAACGTCAGCGCCAGATTCATTGCGGTGGTCTGGCTGGCTGTCCGTTTCTGGCAAACCGACTACCAGGTTAAGTGTTAGCCACTACAACTGAATTTGTTGTGTGCGTAGGTGTTATTTTGCTCAGCAGTAATCTTTATCCTCAAACAGGCTACGATAATTTTACAGTGTATAATGCAGGCTTGCCGCAGTGCAGGGTGCTAGAGCCTCTTAAATCTTTCACTGAAAAGAAGGACTTCCTGCACTGAATTATTGGTAAAAGGTATTCCGCTCAGCATGTTACAATGGCGGGTGGCGTTGTGCTAACCCGACCTGGAAGACCAAAGGCCGCACTGTACCGATCCCCTCGTCCCTTTGGGGAGAGACAGGGTGAGGGGAGAAAGAATGGAACAATATTTTGAGACAGTATAATGCCCTCTATTACTCAGGATCAGTTACGGGGATTGGGTATTTCAGCTCTATCTCCGGTGCATCAGCCAGTTGCCTGCCTGATCTAACCATTAAATACCCAGCGATTTCTTCAGCTGTCAGCTCGACATGAAACATATTAGGGTCCTGGAACCACTCGTCTGGCCAAAAGATAAGATCTGATGGATTGCCATCGAAATTTTTTTCAAGGAGTGCAAGAGCAAAATTTTGTTCTGATTCTTTCCCTTCCGCGTTATACAAACAATTGATCGTTTGAACAAGCTCTTCCCAGGTAAAATCTTTATAGAATTTTTCTTGGTTGAAAGCCATTCGAGTAAATTCCTTAGCGCTGGTCCAGGAAGAGTAGTCCCTAAAATCTGAAAACTTACAGGGGCATACAACCTGACTGTTCCATTCCGAAATCATCGTTTTTAATGTGTCGTCTTCTTCACTTATACCTTCATCAATTCTTGAAAGAATATCCTCAGCTTTTTCTGCCAGCTCTTTTATCTTTTTACGACTAACTTTAGTAGGTCTCATGCGTTCCGGAAGAGGCATTTCTGGGCTCCTTGTAAAAAATTATTAATAAAATCAGTAAATTCAAAACCAGATTACTTCAAATCCATTATTGCTTCCATGTAAGTTATGGGACTAATCGATTATTTTTATTGGTATTTGCGATAAACAATGCATTCTGTTTTATAAATATAGTTTCAAGTTGACTTTATTAAAAAGAAACCTGAATTGCTACGGGGAGTTCAGACACTTTTGAGTTGAAGCTATTCACTATGTTTTTTCTAAGTATCAATACCGCTGGCTTGCTCCCTGTCACCGTGGTGTAAATGACTATATCTGGCACAAAGCCGACTGTTTGATTAGGTCTCGATCAAATCATCAATAGTGTCAGATCGAGTTTTAGTAGGTACAACTAACTCGTTTTTATCCAGAAGTGAGTTAGAGCAAGTTACCTGATTTGGTCACACCATAAAATTGGAACGGGTAGATTGCATCCGAATCAATGCAAATAATACCATCACGCTTCTGACATTATTTCTTTGTCTCGGAAAATGAATGACGCATTAACCTTATTATTTCGATTGATTAGCGTAGAAAAGTTTATTGATGATCCAGTCGCTTGTCAGGATCACCTTCGGGTAGCGACACCCACACTCCCGTCTCCTGACCCGCCAGTATACCGACTGGTCTGAGACGCCCGATATCGGTGTGTGCTGGGATAAGCTGAATACTTACCCGGGATCGGCGCAGTTTTACGACGCGCAATACGGTATGGAATGGCTGTTGGGTCACCATGTCCGCTGGGAGAGCTAGCCGGCGCTTTATCTGGTCAACGAGGAAAAGCAGGATATGAACCTGCCCGTGCCGGCCATCGCTGTTGGGCAATAACGAGTTGTTTACCCCATCATTAGCTACAAGCGGCATAAATTCCCTTTTCACTTTGGCGTCTTTCGGGGCGCTTTTAGTGGAGCAATACCATACGGAATGACGCTCGGCATAATTTATCCAGTCGTTATGTCATACGTCGTTTTTTGCGTAGGTAGAAATCTTTCAGGAACGTCACGGAAACACATTGTTCTGCGTGCAAAATAAAGATCTTTCCTCGGCAATGCTGAACGCAGCAAAAGGCGTCAGGCACCTGCCTTATTTCAAATTCCCCTCTTTGCCTGCTGAAGGAGAAATGGAAAGTATCGGTTTTCCCCTCGTAGCCAAACCTGTTAATGGAGCCTGCGGGCGCGGCCTTTTCAAGCTCAATTCATATCAGGAACTGTCTGCTTGGGTTCGGCAAAACGAAAGATACCTTGATGATTATTACGTCCAGCCTTATATCCCGAAACTCAATAACGAAGATTACATAATTATCGTTGTAAATCAGTTGGTTGAATGGGGTCTCAGGGTGACTAGCCAGTACGATGGCTTTGTTTTCGTAATGTGTCATGATCTGCTTACCTTTAAACTAGTAGGTTATGGGTGACTCTCTCGGTGTCAGGCAAAAGCTCAAGACTGCTTCGTTTTTGCCTGCCAGCGATAACGTGGCCAGCGAACACTAAAACATATCATCGCCAACGTTAGCGGCCAGCCAACCACTAGCAGGAATGTATTCAATAATGGGCTGTGTAAGTGATACAGTAGGTAGACTAGGATTGCTTTGCACAGATAAACGATTATCCACGTCAGTGATATTTCTCGCCAGACGCGAAAATAGGCGGGTGAGCCGTATATGTTCAGTGTCCTAAGTTGTGGTCTTGCCTGTTCGGCTAAGATCTGGATAACGGACTCACCGCGCAGCGAATAAAAAAGGAAAACCACCGCAACCGTTAATGCGCCACTTAGCGACAGAAAAACATCCTCCCGTTGAACGGGCAGCCACGCGGGATGACGCAGGAATAAATAGTGGCATAGACCGGAAAGCAGGATCATCAGCACAACGGCCAGCGTCGCCTGACGATTTTTGCTTTGTAGCGCGAGAAATGCGGCCCAAACCGCGCTGACCAGCAACGCCGTACCAATGCCAAATAAGTACAGCGCACTATAATAAAGTGCTAACGGAATGATGATGTTCAGTAACGCTGTACGAGAGCGCAGGTAATGCAGAAAAGTAAAAGGGGTATTCTGGCTCATTTTATTATTTCTCCTGTGAGGACTGGAATAACCGGAAATTCTTTGTTGCGAGCAATGCCATGATCGCTGTGGCCATCATCATCCCGCCCATCACATAAAAGATGTCATTAAACGCGATGATTTGAGCCTGCAACTTAATGTCTTTAATTAATATTGCATAGGCGGTCTGTTGAACATTGAGGTTATTTAGCGAGCCACCGTGATGGATCAAAAGCGCTTTGACGCTATCCACGTAGCGATTAAACGTATCGCTATCGGAAGTTATCGTCGATTGGATCTGTTTGGCATGCATCCACGCATGATTAACGTAGAGGGTGGAAAGAATAGCCGTATCCTATCAGGCAAATCCTCCTGCTATTCCTAATAGACTGACAATTAGTGCAACACCTTTATGGAAATATACGCCAATTTTATCGCCCGGATTGACACCTTGTTTAATTAAATAACCAGCCAGAGCTGTTAAGCGATTGTCCAACTCCTCATAATTTATTGATGAATTATCAATTCTCAACGCTACGGCGTGAAGTGTTTTCATTTTCTGCGCCATAAATTGCGCATGAATTGTCTTTTCCGATTTCATAACCGGTTTCCTTCATTCTAAGATAATATATAACAACGCACAGAATAATCCGGGGCGAGTGCTCTTTCTGCTGATGAGTAACAAAAGTTAAATCTCCTGAAATACTTTTTGACTGATGTCACTCACGTAAGTTTTTTTCATTCCAGTTGTCTACTCATGTAGGTTGCTCTTATCTTGAGTTTGACGAACAGAATACAGGAAAAAATCGGGCTGTAGACTCAGACAGCAACATCGTTGATTGTGTGTTTACCTCGCATAGAGATAAGACAGCTGCCCTTGCATTTCTTTAAAAAATCGATGGGTCAACATGGCCAACCGGATATCGTCATGATGGGTAAAAGTGGGGCTAATAAAGCGGGGGTTATTGAATTAACTTATTGAAAATAAAAGATATAATTGTTTTTATCCGGCAAGGTAAATATTTCAATAACCTGATTGGACAGGATCACTTTAATGTTAAACTTCGGACGGTTCCCATGCTGGGCCTGCAAAATTTCCGACGAGTTCAGACTCGGTTAGCTGGTCATCATAGACAGGATCTTAAACATTAACTGTATATTTTAGATAGAAAAAAGGCTTCATTTGTGATCTGATAATCGTCGCCAAATTCATATCAAAATCACGGATGAAGCCTGTGACGATTATCGCTATAAAACATCAGTTTTTTCTCAACAAAATAATGTCACGCCATTTATTACATTGTTGACATTATTCAGTCTGGCTTTACAAAAAACAGCTTACTGTAATCAGCCGATTGGTATTCCGTCTCCTGACCCGCCAGTATACCGACTGGTTTAGGATGGTGAGCTGGTCTGAGACACCCGATATTGGCGCGTGCTGGGATAAGCTGAATGTTTATCCAGAGTCGGCGCAGCCTGCGATATGCTGATGATAATGCCAACCCGGCTGGCGACGGAAATTAACGGTAACAGTGGCTTACTAAAAGGGATTGCAACTGCGGCGCAGTTTTACGACGCGCAATACGGTATGGAATGGCCGTTGGGTCACCATGTCCGCTGGGAGAGCTAGCCGGCACTTTATCTGGTCAACGAGGAAAAGCAGGATATGAACCGGCCCGTGCCGGCCATCGCTGTTGGGCAATAACGCGTTGTTTACCCCATCATTAGCTACAAGCGGCATAAATTCCCTTTTCACTTTGGCGTCTTTCGGGGCGCTTTTAGTGGAGCAATACCATACAGGTTTAAAGATATGGCATAAACTGTCATATGGTAATTACATGGTATCGTAAACAGGAATATGATTGAACAATCTGTTTGATATCCTAAAAGCTTAGGGTATAGATAGAATAACACCCTAAACATTCGTACATTAGTTTGATATTCAGGGTGAAGTTTTGGGATAGCTATTTAATGAATCAAATCAAAAACGGTAGCCAACGCCAACTACAAATGTTCCTACTTTAGCTTTATCACCTAAATCAGAATATTCGTAAGTAACATCGACAGCTATATTTGAGATCGGATTAAATTGTAATCCTGCAGCGTAGGCAACAGCAGATTTATTTTCGTTATGTATCGTAAATACTCCTAGACCAGATCCAGTTTGATGATCGTCAATATTAGCTGTACCAATCAAAGCATAAGTGCTGACATATTCATTAAAGCGATAGGTTGGACCTACCATCCATGACCTGTAAGTAATATCTCTGGTAAGTTTTCCCAGATGGCCATAGGTAGGGGAACTTAGGGTTTGGTTTTCGCCTTCTCTGGTCAGTGTGAACGAGCCTATCACGCCCCAATTATCATTAAATTCATAACGATATTTCAGGTTGACACCTCTTGGATCTTTATCCAGTTTATCGCCTTCAAGTTTCATTTTCACATCACTTTGGGCATAGCCTACTGAAATGGTGTGTTTGCCACTTGCATTTGCTGTGAATGAAGCAATAGATAATCCAGCAACAATCGCTGAGGTCAATAGCACTTTTTTCATGATAATTATCTCTTTATTGTATAAATCGTGCAGCAATATATATAAATTCCGAAAAAAAACAATGGAAAAAATAACTAATATAAATTAGTTTAATTGAAGTAATTATGAGCAGTTATGATTGACTTGATTTTTTTATTTCTTGCAAGAAATATCAACTGAACCACCCTGTATGATTGTGTGGATAAAGAGAATCATAAACCTTCCCATAAAATTGAATTAACATTTTGATATAATTATAAAAATAAGTCTTTTCAGTAAGTGAAATAAGGAGTGAATCGAGTCAGATGAATTTTCCTCATCGCATAAAGAGTTTTTCCTTGTTCCAGATTGGGATTCACTGACGCTGAACCCAATTTGGACCGAAAGAGGAAAAATGATGTTTGCACGTTTTAAATCCCATTTTGCTCCCCAGTCTGCCACACTGCAAAAATCGTCCGGACAAAAACCGGAAGCCATGTGTGATCGTCGGGCTATTTCCAGCCGCAATCGGCGGATGAATTGCTGGCCTCCTCGTTGCATCGTCAGTACCTGCAACAATTATGGTAAAACAGTGCCTTACCAGAAGGGAAGTGGTTAGGGAGTGGTGGATTTGCTGACCTGACACTGCAATTTACCACCTGTGCCGTGCGGTTAGCGAAAGGGCATTTATTACCGCCTGGTATGGCACCGGAAACGCAGGCAGCACAGAGCCTGTTATGGCAGGCGGTGGTGTTCTGGGCGGCGTTGTTTTACCACCTGCCGTTGTTGCGGCAGCTCGAAGTGGAGCTGGAAGACGGGCATGTCTGGCAACCGGGTATTGGTATTCCCGACAAACCGTTTCGTTTCCGTTTTCGCACACCGGAGAACATACCGTCGATTCCGCAGGAAGTGCTGCTGGCTGCCAGTTTATTACCGGAAAAAGCCATTATGTGGCTGATTTCCGTACCGGAAGCCTGGCACTGCCTGATGTTGCACCTCAATGGTTGCCCCTCCTCCGTCCCCCTGATTGACGCGTTGCTTCAGGACGCTGCCGGGCAGGTGCATTCCCCGTGGGTGAAACAAGTGGGTTTGCCAACGGCAGCCGAAACGGCTCTGGTTTCCGAAGCCAGCACAAGGCCGGAAACCCAATCGGCTGCTGCCGCAAATAAAATGAAAAGTTCCTCTCCATCGACAGCCGACGATACCCGGATGTTATTGTCATTATTTCAATCAAATGGTGAATTTTCATTGTCTGTTAATACAAATGAGAATGATAACGATTTAAAAACAAGCAAACGCACAGGCAGGCTGCCAGAAAATAGGGTTCCTGCCGGGGAGACGTTGCCATGATATTAATAATGAAATAATTTCAATTTGTGATTGATTTTTAACGGAATGATTAACGGCTTTTTCTATTGAAAAGCCGCTGGGTTGTGTTGTTGATAACAGGAAAAAACTGATGCACGGAACAGAAGAAACCCTCAGTTGGGAAGGGCTATTAGAAGAATACTTTTTTTCACATATCCTGAGACCGGATACCGAATGGAGTTATCGTAAGGTCACACGGGGTTTTATCCGGTTTATGGGGGAAGCGGCCTCACCGGCGCAGGTTATTCACCGGGATGTGCTGCGGTGGCGGCGCCATCTTCTGGTGGAGAAAAAACAGTCGAGCCACACCTGGAATAATAAGGTGGCTCACCTGCAGGCGATCTTTAATTTCGGTATGGAGCAAAAACTGCTGCCCCACACTGAAAACCCGTTTAACAATGCGGTGGTTAAAAAGGAGAAGAAAAAGAAGAAGATTTTGAGTCAATTGCAGATAACCCGGATTAATCTGTTGATGGGAAAGTTTGCTGAAGAAGAACGGACTGGGGTGATGCCACGGGGAGGGCGTTGTGCCCTGTATCCGACCTGGTATTGGTCAACAGTGCTGGCGACATTGCGCTTTACGGGGATGCACCAGAACCAGTTATTGCACCTGCGGCTGCGGGATATTAATCTGGAAAGCAATTATATTGAACTGGGACTGGAAGGCAGTAAAAACCACAGCGAATGGGATATACCGATTATCCCGCAACTCAAACCCCGGTTGGCACAACTCGTGGCAAGGGCGGTGGCTGCCGGGGCAGAAGGCAACGATCCGATTTTCGATCTCAGTCGGTTATGTTGTGCTTTAATAAATTCGGACATTTTGGTAAAGGAATAGAATGACTTTAATTAAGGTGTCTTTATGAAACGAAAATCACCCCAAAAATTTACTGATAACTTTAAAAGAGAAGCTGTCAATCTGGTTGTTGAACAGGGTTATACCAGTCCCACTGGCGGCTGAAACTTTGGGTATTTCAACAAAACTCCTGTATACATGGCGAAAGCAGGCTGTGGAGCAAGCCAAACCCGGAGCGTTAACCCCTGAGGAACGACAGGAGTTATTGCAGCTTCGTAAAGAAAACAAACCGCTAAAAATGGAGAAAGAGATCTTAAAAAAGGCGAGCGCCTTCTTTGCGAGAGAACTGCTGTAAGGTGTTGGTTCATCAAAGAACATGCAGAGCAATTTCCCATTTGCCAGTGATGTCGCGTGATGAAAGTCAGTCATTCCACGTTTTATGCCTGGCAGGCAAAACCCGTTCGGCTGTTTTCCGATGAGCAACGCGCATTGCACCAAAAAGCCACCGCGCTGTTTAAAGAAAGCCGGGAAAGCTTAGGCTATCGGGTATTGGCGAAAAAATTACGCAAAGAAGGCTTTACTATCAGTGATTATCGAACCCGAAAGCTGATGAAACAGCTCGGCTTATCCGTCAGGCAGCGTAAAAGCTACCGGGCTCCACGCAAAGGGAAAGCTGTATCAACGGCCTGTAACCTGCTTAACCGGAACTTTAATCCGTTGGCCCCGAATGAAGTCTGGGCAGGCGATATTACCTATCTCAAAACGCCTGAAAGCTGGTTATACCTGGCCATCGTGATGGATTTATACTCGCGGCGTATCGTGGGATGGCAGATGTCAACGGAGATAGATACGACCCTGATCAGCCAGGCCTTAACGAAAGCGTATCACTTACGCCAGCCGTCAAAAGGCTGTGTTTTTCACAGTGATAGAGGCAGCCAATATACAAGCCAGCCATATCGGAATCTGCTCGACAGTTATGATATGAGAGCGAGTCAGGGGGATGTGGGGGCCTGTTGGGATAATGCAGTCGTTGAACGTTTCTTTGGCAGTTTAAAACATGATTGGCTCTTCAAAATTCATCATGAAAATCAGGCGGAGATGAAAAAAGATGGGCTGGATTATCTGCATTATTACAATTTAACGCGATTACACACGGCTAATAATGATTTAACTCCTGTGGAATATGAAATGGCCTTCGTAAAAATGTCCGATTTTTCTTGAGCAGAACAGTTGGCGTTGCACCGTTTAATCGGGATTCTGGGTTCTTCCGGGGAAAACGAACAATTTTTGGAGGAAGAGCAATGGTGCGTCGAATGCTTTATATGGCTACGTTAACAGCCATTAGATTTAACCCCGTTCTCTGCGCTTTCTACAAGAGGTTAACCGAAGCAGGCAAGACAAATAAAGTCGCTATCGTTGCTTGTATGCGTAAGTTATTGGTCATTCTCAATGCAATGATAAAAACAAATAAACCGTGGGATGAATCTTTCCACACGGTTTAAAGCGAAAGACAGTTGCTCATTATAGCCCCTAGTGGCAGAGTTGTTGGCTTTGCACAATCCATTGCCCAATAATCTAGATAAAACTCACTGCGAACTGTATAAACTGATCCCGAAGTGGATCTGCGGTTGAATCATTCCAAATCACCCCTACATCCCATGATGTATCTACACTTGGTAACGGTAAATAGCGAATTTGGTGATGCCCTAAGCAACTTGAACTAGCTGGGAGCACTGTATAGCCCAAATTTGAGGATACCATTGAGAGTAAGGTTAATATGTCATTCGCTTCGCGAGCAGGATTTAAAATAGTGCCCGATTGAATGCAATAACGTTCTATTAAACTCGATACACCAGGACCCCGTTTCGGATTTAAACGCATATAATCAATGTTGGTCAAACTTTCAAAAATGTTGTCCTCATCGATTTCAACTAAATTATGAACGGCAATCACCAAATTATCACTCATAACTCGAATACCTTTGAGTGGTAAAGAGACAGGTAATCGATTGAAGCTCAATTGCAACTCATCTTGCCTCAAGAGATCAAATTGTTTATATGATGGTATGTCATTTAGAGTGACATGAATATTTGGGCATTTAGTTTTAAATGCAGCAATACACTCAGGTGCAAGTTTATAAGAAGAAATTCCATAACCTATTTTTAGATATCCTACCGTTCCGTCGATAACATGAGAGCAAAGTAGTTCGAATTCATTAAATCTCGCGACTAGTCGCTTGGCTTCTGGGAATAAAGTTTTTCCAACTTGAGTCAACTTAGTTCCAGTGCGTGATCGGGTAAAAAGACTGCATCCGATACTATTTTCCAACCGTTGAATTTTTTTTGTTAAGGCAGACTGAGTCATAAATAATTTATCTGCAGCAGCGCCATAATTTCCTTTAACTGCCAGTTCACAAAATGCCCTTAGCAAGTCAATATCCATTCCAATCTCTCATCTGATACTGAATTATTTTCATTATATGAAATCAATTATGTTCTTTAAAGTATAAAAAAATTAACCAATTGACTTGGCGATATCTTTTAGTCTTTTCTGATTAAAAAATAATACTATAGGGAATGAAGCATGATCGTTTTAGGTCTTTCAAATAATGACTACGCAGGTGTTTGTTTAATCATTGATGGTATAATAGTTTCTGCTGCTCATGAGGAACGATTTACTAGGATTAAAGCCCACAGTACCTTTCCACAACAAGCAATTGATTATGTGCTATCGGAAAACAACTTGAAATTGGACGATATAGATCTAATTGCATACGGATGGAAAGCGGGTTTTAATGAGTACAAACACTTAGAACTATATTTTGATCGCATCGCTGAAGCTAGTATCAGAGAGCCTCAAAGTCTTCCCTACCTTCGACATCGTTTATACGATGAAATACACAACGATACGGAAAAACGACAAGAGTTTGATAGGTATATTCAAGATAATGCACTTGGTTCCAAAGTTGTCTATATCGATCACCACGAAGCGCACGCTAATGCTGCTTTTTTGTGCTCACCTTTTAGTAATGGAATTACCATTTCATGCGATGGGCGAGGTGATTTCCAGTCACTTACTGTAAGTGAGTATACTAATGGTCAGTTCAACGTACTTCACCGTGAAACAACTTTTGATAGCCTCGGTTATTTTTATGGACGAATTACCAAATTACTAGGGTTTAAGCCCAATAGACATGAGGGTAAGATAACAGGCCTAGCATCTTATGGTGATCCCAAAAAACTACTTCCATTAATGGCTGAGTTCATCGATATAAACGAAGAAGGGCGGATCCGAGCTAAATTTGGAACAGGGTATCTTCCTTCATATCATAATGATTATGATGTACTACAAGCCCGTTTCGCAAACGAAAAGCCAGAAGATATTGCAGCAGCAGCACAGCAACACCTTGAAAATATTCTTACTGCAATCGTTAAACAATATGTGAGCAATAAAAATCCTCAAAATCTTTGTTTGGCTGGAGGAGTATTTGGTAATGTAAAGCTTAACCAGCGCTTGCGTGAGCTTGATGGAGTAAAAAATATCTATGTACTGCCTTCAATGGGTGATGATGGATTGCCACTGGGATCTGCAGTTTGTGCGCTTTATAACCGGACAGGGCTGCGAGTAAAAACACCTTCTATGAAGATTGGCCCAAATATTGAAACCTCAGAGGAAATTATAACCCAAATAGAGTCTAATTCCCAATATGCCTGTATTAAATCGGATCAGGCTCATACGATTGTAAAAATTATTAATGCTTTAAAAAATAATAAAGTTTTAGGATTTGCTAAAGGACGCATGGAATTTGGTCCAAGAGCACTATGCAGTCGTAGTATCGTATGTAGTGCTAAAGATGTAACAATTAACAAATGGCTAAATGAGCGGATGAATCGGACCGAGTTTATGCCATTTGCACCAATCACAGCAGATGTGTTTGCATCCGATTGCTTTGTCGGATGGAAAAGTGAACATATCGCATCTCATTTCATGACTGTTACATATGATTGTACTGAGTATTTTGCTTTACGATGCCCAGCAGTAACTCATATAGACCGCACTGCGAGACCTCAAGTAATTACACAACACTCAGATCCATTTATGTTCAAAATATTGGTCGAATGGGAAGCAAGCTCTGGAGAACCTAGTTTAATCAATACATCATTCAACATACATGAAGAGCCGATTATCAATAACATGCATCATGCACTTGCGAATCTTGATCGTGGTGTTGTTGATATCTTAGTGTTTAACGAAGACTTATTGGTATGGAATAGTAAAAATGTTCAATTAGGGGAGTTATTGCATGGCTAATTCTACGTTTGCATTTATCTCTTGTTCTGGAGTAATTGTTGCTCAGGATCTTGATAGCTGTGAAGCTGGTACTGTCTTGTCCAGTACGTTAAAACAAAAAGCTATTATTCTCCCAGTGACGTGTTCTGCCCCTAATAGCAAAAGAGCTATGGAAATCTACAAAGAAAAAGTGGAAGGTAACTCGGAAATCTTAGAGTTAATGGGGAGAAAGGAGTCAACTCATGTTTCATAAGTATAAAGCAGTACTTTTTGATATGGATGGTACATTAATCGATTCAAAGCCAATCATAGAAAAGGCATGGTGTACAGTTGCAATAGAATATGGGATAGAACTTTCATCAGAAGACATAGAACTCCACATCCATGGACGAAGTGGTTCTTACACACTCAATCACTTATTCGGTAAATTCTCATTAGAAGAACGCAATGTGATCAAATCTCGTGTCGATGATATTGAAGAGAGATCTGATACAGACTTATTGCCTGGTGCTTTAGAGGTATTGCAAACATTAAAGCAAAGCGGAATAAAAGTTGGTTTAGTTACCGCTAAATAAACTTTCATAATAACGATACACTCATTTTTTTCATTCCCGGTTGTTGCCCGAATGAAAATGCAATCATAAATTCTTCAACGCACGCTAAGAGTTGCCACATATACTGACAGCAATGATTTCGGGTGACGGTTTCATGCAAGGATTGCCACAAGCGTTCAATCTTATTTAGCCATGGCGAATAGACCGGTAAAAATAACAGGTTAAATTGAGGATTTTGTTTTAGCCATTCCCTGACCTTATGGCTTTTGTGAATACCATAATTATCCAAAATCAACGTGATACTTTTGGCTTGACGATACTGACGATTAATTTTCTCTAACATATTGATAAATAAATCAGCGTTTTTCTTTATACCACCGACATAAGTCACTTGACCTGTTCGGACATCAAGGCAGCCTGCAAGGTAGTGCTTTTGGTTTTTCCCCGGTGTCATCACGCGTTTTTGTTGTCCTTTTAGACACCAGTCTGCCCCGATTTTAGGATTCAGATCGATATCGACTTCATCTTCATAAAAAACAAGATGTTGCTCTGATGCGTTGGCTAAGGCTTCGGTGATTTTTGCCATTTTTTCGTCATACTCCGGATCAGGCTTTTTGACAGTAGGCGCCGCTCTTCGCCAGACAATACCCACCTGACAAAAGTAACGATAAAGCGTACTTTTCGACAGTGATACCCCTAATAATTCATTGATTATCTGAGTGATAAGTTCAATACTCCAGCGTGAACGCAAACAGTCAAAATCCTGCGGGGAGTGTGATAATAAGAACGACAACAAGCTAAAAATCGGGGCTAAATTCCATCGAGTAGGCCTTCCTCTCGGTAAGCTTTTTAATCCTTCCAGCCCATATAACGTTAACCAATTTATCCAACGATGGACGGAAGAACGTGAACAATGAAGGGTTCTGGCGATGTAAGAAACGGTCTGACCTTCATGTAACATCAAGAGTGCCATGAGTCGGCGGGCGTAATCTTTATCCCGGGTTTTATGAATAAATTTTTTCATCTGACGTCGTTCATTTCGGGGTATTGGTGCTATGATTCGCATCACTCAGTCCATTTTGGGATTTTTTTGATTTGGCGATTAATCAGATCGCAAAAATTGGACTGAGTTCCCTTCAAGTGATCTACTATTTTGAAAGCTTATTTAGTTGGCCTTCACGGATCGAGTATATATTCAAATTACATCAGTTACATCAGTATTTCGAGCAAGTTATTTGTAGAGATGACGTCGAGCATGGAAAACCAAACCCAGAAGGATTTATTTTATGCGCTAGGAGGTTGGGAGTCGCTCCATCAGATTGCCTAATTTTCGAAGATTCCATAAGCGGTATATTAGCCGCTAATCGAAGCGGAGCAAAATGTATCGGAATTGGTATGTCAGAGATCCCAGAAGGTGAAAGTATAACTGTATACGCTGTCTACGAAGACTATACAAAAATGCCAGCTATGTTTAAGTAAAATTCAAGAAATAGATCATTTATGCTATCGAAAATTAACTTAATTAAAAGATTTCAGTAATGGAACTTGAGGGGAGCAAGTGAGTATTCTTGGTTACTTACAACGGATTGGGCAAGCACTGATGGTGGCTGTAGCGATATTGCCAGCAGCGGCAATATTGGTAGGGGTAGGATATTGGATTAGCTCCGTTGGAGGTTCGGGGAATGCGGTAGTCACATTGTTGTCGACTTCTGGTAATGTAATTCTCTCCCAAATGGCCATGTTATTCGCAGTTGGGGTTGCTTATGGTATGTCGAAAGACAAAAATGGTGCAGCGGCATTGACAGGATTAGTCGGATATCTTGTTGTGATCAAGTTGTGTTCTCCTGAAGTTGTTGCAGTGATCAAAGGGATTTCGGTTGATGATGTTCCGGTAGCATTTAAGAAAATTGATACCCAATTTGTCGGCATATTAGTCGGTGTATTGTCTGCGGAGTTGTATAACCGCTATAGCAGAGTAGAATTGCCGCAGGCATTGAGTTTTTTTAGTGGACAGCGTTTAGCTCCTATCCTTAGCTCTTTTCTGATGATTGTGGTTTCTTTTGTTCTGATGTTTATTTGGCCCATTATTTACGGTTGGTTGGTGACATTTGGAGAGAGTATTACTAGTCTCGGTTCGGCAGGTGCAGGTATCTATGCCTTCTTTAATCGTCTATTAATACCACTTGGCTTACACCATGCCTTAAGCTCAGTATTTTGGTTTGATGTGGCGGGAATTAATGACATTCCCAATTTTTTGGCGGGGCAACAAGCGATTGATACAGGTACGGCAATCCCCGGGATCACTGGGCGTTATCAGGCGGGTTTTTTCCCTATAGTGATGTTTGGTTTGCCGGGGGCAGCACTGGCGATTTATCATTGTGCTCATCCTGAAAACAGGGCAATGGTTGGTGGGGTCATGTTAGCTGGTGCATTTGCGGCTTTCTTTACTGGGATCACTGAACCGCTTGAATTGTCTTTTATGTTTGTTGCGCCTGTGCTTTATGTTCTACATGCTATCTTGACGGGAATTTCTGTCTATATTGCGGCATCAATGCACTGGATTGCAGGGTTTGGATTTAGCGCTGGCTTTATAGATATGTTTTTCTCTTCTCAGAATCCATTGGCAGTACAATGGCATATGTTGCTCTTACAAGGTTTGGCCTTTTTCTGCATATACTACGTTGTATTTCGTTTTATTATCAAAAAGTTAAACCTGAGGACATTGGGACGCTAATTATTCGTATTGGAGGAAATTTGTACCAGCCTATCTTGGAATCTGGATAAACTCTTACTGATAGTAGGATGGTTATTTTCTGACGTTTGCAATTTATGCCGTTTTTTGTATTTTGCAAAAATGAGTTATCAGCTGACTTCTTTGTTTTTTTCCCGCACGCTTCCCGTTGATGTTCAGAGACGGGAAGGTGGTGATGAGAAAACGCAATACATTATTATTTTGGCTAGTATGGATGGCAGCATCCGCTACCAATGCGAGAACGGTAGTTTATACCGACAGCCAACATCCACCCATTAACCTTTCTTCTGAAACACAGATAGTCTGGCTGGATGCTGTTGAGCAGCATCAAAAGCCACTCTTCGCTCAGCTTTCCTTCGATCCGCAGCAAGCCTTGATTCAGGCACAAGCAATACTCCAATCATCCCACTGGCATCAGCAGGAACAACAACTCATCAAGGCTTATCGCGTATCGCGCTGTGGTGCAGGCATGGCAATCAGGTGTGCAGAAGTATCCGGCCGTGGTCTTTGATGATAGGGAGGTGGTGTATGGCACCGCGGATGTGGCAAAAGCCTGCGCACTCAGGGAGCAACATCAACCATGAGTCTTCAACGTGTGACGTTTCCTGTGCTCATTACCCTGATAACGGCATTTTCCCCGGTGATACAGGCCTCAATCAATACAGCCCAGATTGTCGCCGGCAGTCTTTTGCCCTCCTGTATTCAGTGGCGGGTCAGTGGCATCTGTTACTGGCTGCTCTGTGGCCTGCACGGTTGTACCGTGAAAACCTCGGTGAAGGTGACCCATTATCTCTCCGAAGTGGTGGTGTCTACCTATCACGCCTCTGGGGGTAATCCGTGGACAGAAATGGCGCAGGTCAGTCAACTCTCTGGTGGCGTGGAAAATACCGTGACCGGCGCGTTCTCTCACCTGAATGCCGGTGGGGGGGGATCACAATGTCCAGATTGCCGGGCAACGGCGTACCAGTCTGCGTTTCAAATATGCCGATGCCATCGGGCATCCCGCAACTAACCTGATAGGCGGACAAATCCCCGGTTATTCCTGTCGCAGTGCCGTCACCCCGTTGATGCCTTATTTTCTCAGCACACTGGATTCGGTAGCGTGGCGCTCCGGGTCGCAGATATTATTACCCGTGTCGGGCAACCCCATGTTTATCAGACCCTGAAAGGCACCCGCACCGATGGCTATTGGCCACCCGAATCGGTCACCGAAAATACCGGCATCAAAAATCATCAATGGCAGCGGTTATCACCGACGTTAAGTCAGTCCTGTGCGGTGTTTCCGGACGGTGAACACTCTGCTGCAAGTAATGGCAATCAGGAGTATGCCCTGTGGCAGCCCTACAGTTGTTGCCAG
This sequence comes from Xenorhabdus sp. TH1, assembly GCF_037260955.1. Taxonomy (NCBI): domain Bacteria; kingdom Pseudomonadati; phylum Pseudomonadota; class Gammaproteobacteria; order Enterobacterales; family Morganellaceae; genus Xenorhabdus; species Xenorhabdus sp. TH1. The sequence continues at coordinate 2,811,205 of NZ_CP147734.1, read as the reverse complement.
CGGCGTGGACAGCGTTTTCTCAGCAGTACGGATATCTGAAAAAGGGATAAATCATGATGAAAATAAACATGTTATGGCTGATGGTCGGTGGACTGGTCATCGCGTCTGCGCAAGCTAACGCCACAGGATTATCCCTGATATTACCGCAGGTGAACCGCAGTGCACTGGGTTATGGGGCAGACGCCAGTGGTGCAGTGTCTGATACTCTGTTCTATACCCTGGGAGGCGGCTCGGTGATTTCTGAACCGGCCAGTCGCAGTGGCTCTGCCATACTTGGCGGGTTGGAGCTGGGCTGGCGTTCGGATTTGATGTGCGGCAATTTTGACCTGAAAGCCACGGTCAGCAATCAGTTGAACGGGATTACGGCCGGGTTCAAGAACCTGATGAGCGATGTGATTCAGGGGGCAACCGGTGCCGTGGCCAGCCTGCCGGCGATGATTATCCAGCGGGCCAATCCGGGGCTGTATGACATGCTGACCAACGGGGTGTTACAGGCCAATGTGGCGTTCGACAAAGCCCAGTTCAACTGTCAGGCGATGGCCAATAAAATGATGGATTTTGCGCAGAATAATAAATGGACACAGTCGGCTGCTTTGCAGGAGTACAAAAGTCTGGTTAACGGCGGGGATGGGGATGCGGTGCGTGTCAATAACGCCGGCAGCAAAGCCACCGGTGCCGGCTGACATCCGTGGATTGGCGGCCAGCGGCAGGGCGGTAAGGGACAACATGCCATTCGCCCGACCCGGGATTTAGCCAGTGCGGGTTTTAATATGATGAATCAGTTGCCGGTGCTGAGCCAGTCGTCGGTCAGCGGTACGGAAAAACCGACGATGGTCAATCTGGCGAAACTGAAAACCGGCAGTCTGACGGTAACCAAAGGTGTCATTCAGGCGTTGCAGCGAGACCCGGACAAAGCTGCCCTGACGGGACGTTTAGCGGGGGAGCTGGCGATGGCGGAAACCGTGGAAACGGCGTTACTGATGCGGCGCATGCTTATCACCGGCATGTCCGAACCCAATGCGGCAGCACAGTCAGAAGCGCTGGCCGAAGGGTAACGCCGGATTGCCGCACTGGACCGGGATACCCAGCGCATCAACATGCATCCGCAAAACGTGTTGGTGATGGTCATCACAGTAGCGACCAGTTGGATAGGGGGGCATCAAGCAGAAAAACTTCACCACATTCACCACTGGGTGACCGAAACCGGGGGAGTCTGGTTAGTCTGGCGGTTAGGCCTGTATGCGGTACTGAGCTGGGGAGGTCAGAAAATCTGGCAAAGGGTGAAACATCTGCCGGAATACCGCGCAATGTTGATACGAATGATGGTGGCCAGCCTGCTGTTTATCCTGCTGGGTGAGTATGCCTTGTCAGGCACTATTGAGGAGATACGATGACAGCCAACAGCTATCTGGAATATTTTCTGACATTACTCGGCTGGGTCATCAACAATGGCCTGTGGCACATCCTGATTGCGACCGGACTGTTTACGCTGCCGTTAGTGGTAAAAGTGATTGCGGTCTGGCTGAAAGTCAGGGAGTGTGGCGAAGAAGACGGACAGGCCGGGTTACAGTCGCTGGCCCGGATTGAAAACACCCTGTATGGCGCGTTCTTCATGATGGTGGTGTGTTGTGTGCCGCTGGTCAATGTCAGCCTGACCACCCTTCAGTACGATACTTCCCGTGCCAAAAGCTGTGGCACCTGGACCCCGACAATGCCGGATAACAGTGGTTATGCGCCGGTGATGTCCAGCCTGAACAATCAGACCGCGGCTGTGCCCCTTTGGTGGGCGGTGGTGCACCGGTTATCTAAGGGACTGACACAGGCGGCGGTGGCGTCCATTCCCTGCCGGCCGGATTTGCGGCAACTGCGCTTTGACGTGCAACACACCCGCATCAGTCACCCGGCTCTGGCCGCAGAATTGCAGGATTTTACCCACGATTGCTTTTATCAATGGAAACAACGCGATCGGGAACACACGACTGACCCGATTATCCTGAATGATATCGGCTGGCTGGGCAGCCGGACGTTTTTAGCCGGGGATTACCGGACGCTGCAATCCCGCCTCCCCCGGTCTGAAAGACCGGGTACTGGCGCAGGCCGACCCGGGGTTGTGGTTGCGTTTGTCAGCGACACTGAAAATACTGGGTAAAAACACGCCGGCTTATCAGGAAGCGGTGATCCGCCGTCTGGTCAGCCCGGTGAATCTGACGATTTCTCAGGAGGGCTATGTCTACGCAGGCTATGGCGGTAATGCCGATCCCACCTTGTTGGATGGCGCTAATCGAATCGGCACTTCCGCAGGGGCTTTATTGGGTGGATTACTCAGTATGCCGATGTTCGATGCGGTACGTCAGGCGTTGCCGATGATGCAGGCGGTGATTCTGATGGCGTTGTATATCCTCATCCCCTTGATTGTGCTGTTTGCGGCCTATGAATTTAAGACCATCTTTACGCTGACATTTGTGATTTTCGCATTGAATTTTTTGACCTTCTGGTGGGAGCTGGCGCGCTGGCTGGACAGCCATTTACTGGAAGTGCTGTACGGCTCAGATACCCACAGCCTGTTTAATCTGGTGGGTATTCAGAACACCTCGGATGATTTAATCATGGGGCTGGTGATGGGGACACTGTTTATTGTGCTGCCGATGGTCTGGCAGGGCGCATTAGCGTGGGCTGGGGTGCGAATGGGGGATGTGGCCGGCATGATGAGTCAGGGGGCAGGTCAGGCAATCAGCCGGGATGTTCGGGCAGCTGGTGATGCAGAAGATGATATCCAAAGGAAAATAAAATTGTGAGGCCGTTTTTTCTGTATCTGGAGCAGGAATATTTTTTCGAGAATATTTATATTTCACTGGGGCTATCATGTCTTTTATAAAATCATCTTGTTTGGAATGAATAACAATATCAACTAATATTATTGTGTTTTATGTTATATTAATCTAATAAATTTACTTATTACTTTTAACGCATTGTGAGTCGTTTCACACTATTGGATTTTAAATTATGGAATGTAATAAACTTCTAAAAAAAATTGGCATCTCAGTTTTACCAATGTCATCAATTTCCTCTATCATATCAATAGTTATTATTTGGTTTTTCCTTAATAGGATGGGACGTTTGGACATATTTAACGAATCTGTCAGTTTCAAAAATATGTTTAATATTCTTGTGTTTTCTTTTATTATTAACATGGCGTTTTTTTTGATTATTTTCTTCATGGGGTCTTGGCTATTATCTCTTTTCATACCGGCAGAAAATAAACACTTTATTTATTATGATAATATAAAAAATAATCTCATAACGATACTTATGGTAAGTGGGTTTTTCATTCCAATAATTATTGCATTGAGTGTATTTATCTTTGATGATCCTAGTAGTGTTTTTCACATAATTATTCTTTCTTCATTTTTTATTTTGGTAGTTAGTATATCAATTGTGTCTTACTTTATGAATAAAGAAATATTAAATCAAGAGCTAAGAATCAAATCAAATACCATAAAAAACAAATATAAATTTAGAATTTATTTATTGATTCCTTTTTTTATTTCTGTTTTATCTTATAGTCAAATTATTCCTATATCATTGTTTTCTGATTCAATGAAATTTTCTGATTTAATGGGAGATACTTATCAAGTTATTGGGTTTGTGGCTATTTCTTATGCTTTTTATATAGTTACTATGTTTCCTGGGGTTGTTTTTATACGAATGAACAATGGTGAAAAATTAGTCAAGAAAGTTACTGTTCCGATCGCGCTGGCATTTGCCATAATGTTAGTGATGTCATACTTTATTACTGTTATCCCGGTTATGTTTGTTCACTCTGTAATGAAACTTTCAGGGATCAGTGATTTTACACCTCATACTTATTTGGTAGATGAAAAACAATATCCTCAGAACCTTTTTGATAAAGGTGTATGGATAAGTTGGAAAGTTGAGGATACAGGGAAAATTGCTATCAGAGCGGTTTCTATATTTTCATTTGGTGAGTTTCAGCTTATGTGTCCTTCAGAAATTACTAAAGCATATAAAGAGAGTTGGAAATTTATTCCGGGCAATACTGATTATGATAATAAGGTTAGGAAAGCGCTTCAGGAAGACGCTGAATGGTGTATTGCCTTCAATAAAGAAGATATAAAAAGATGGAACGTACCTATTAGTTATCAGGAAATTAATTCAGCAACAGATAGATAATTTTGATAGTGAAAAAATGGAACATTATTCGACACTACAATAGCTCTTATTTCCATGGTCTGGCTTATGTGTGCAATAGTTTTTTCATTTGAAGACTAATATCATGAGCCTTAGTCGATTTGTTCAGAAGAAAATTCGTGAGATGAGTATGATAGAGCAAAAATTTGCTCGTTTCATGTATAACTGTTAGCATCTCCATTAGTAATTATCAAAGTGCCCATCACCTCTAAGGGGCAAAAAAACTCCCGTAGCCTGAAAGGGAGTGCAAGCATTGCAGTACATCTGCGCACTTTGGGAAGCAGATATCCCCAGACACCTAACCCTCCGTCTGAGGATGAAAGTTTTCCGGTGTTATTCCCCACCGGCTACTGTTCTGCTCAAGAAAAATCGGGCATTTTTACGAAGGCCATTTCATATTCCACAGGAGTTAAATCATTATTAGCCGTGTGTAATCGCGTTAAATTGTAATAATGCAGATAATCCAGCCCATCTTTTTTCATCTCCGCCTGATTTTCATGATGAATTTTGAAGAGCCAATCATGTTTTAAACTGCCAAAGAAACGTTCAACGACTGCATTATCCCAACAGGCCCCCACATCCCCCTGACTCGCTCTCATATCATAACTGTCGAGCAGATTCCGATATGGCTGGCTTGTATATTGGCTGCCTCTATCACTGTGAAAAACACAGCCTTTTGACGGCTGGCGTAAGTGATACGCTTTCGTTAAGGCCTGGCTGATCAGGGTCGTATCTATCTCCGTTGACATCTGCCATCCCACGATACGCCGCGAGTATAAATCCATCACGATGGCCAGGTATAACCAGCTTTCAGGCGTTTTGAGATAGGTAATATCGCCTGCCCAGACTTCATTCGGGGCCAACGGATTAAAGTTCCGGTTAAGCAGGTTACAGGCCGTTGATACAGCTTTCCCTTTGCGTGGAGCCCGGTAGCTTTTACGCTGCCTGACGGATAAGCCGAGCTGTTTCATCAGCTTTCGGGTTCGATAATCACTGATAGTAAAGCCTTCTTTGCGTAATTTTTTCGCCAATACCCGATAGCCTAAGCTTTCCCGGCTTTCTTTAAACAGCGCGGTGGCTTGACAGTCAGGCGCATCGTGATATGAAACCAGTCGAACACATGCTGGGATTCAGGGTACAAATTAATTTTCATGGTGAGGTGTCTGATAAAAATATGCTGAATTGCTCATTCTATCGCCGATTGAACAAAGTGCCCCACACTAATGAGATGGCCGCCCTCACCCTGTTAGCGATATATTGACAGCGTGTGATTTATTTTTTAAGAGGCTACCATCATGAATACTATCGCACTGATTGGCATCGATCTCGGCAAACCACTGTGTTGGTTGAACATGAACTTCCCCCTTATCTGGTGTATTACTGCGGTTACAGGCGCATTATCACTATTTGGTTGAACAAATCACCGAGATTGAAACTGCCCTGTCACAGGAGATTGCTCAGGATGATACCGGACAACGGCTGATGACGATCCCCGGCATTGGCCCCATCACGGCGAGTGTGCTTTCCTCACAACTGGGCGATGGGAAGCAATACGCACACAGCCGGGATTTTGCAGCCTCGACGGGATTGGTTCCCCGCCAATACAGTACCGGAAGACAACCTTATTAGGGATCAGTAAACGGGGTAATAAGACACTCCGGCAACTGTTGGTGCTATGTGCCCGAACGTTCATAATGCATATTGAGCATAGAAAGGGCAAACTGGCTGACTGGGTTAAACGGCAACTTGAACGAAAGCATTCTAATATTGTGGCCTGTGCGTTAGCGAATAAACTCGCCCGGATAGCGTGGGCTATGACGACACAACACACGGTATTTGAAGCCTAAATCAAGCCTGTTGTGAACAAATTTGAAACGAGACCCCACTGGTTTTGCGAAGACTGATAATTGATGACATGAACGGCCTACCGGCCTGATGAGAAACCTAGCATAAAAATTGGCTCCTTGAAGCCGGCACACTTTTAAGGTTCATCAGGCGCGGAACTCATCGAGGCGCAGGCTCCTTGCCTATAATGACGCCGGATAGATTTAAGCAAGCCCAAAATTCATCAAAATGAGTGTTGCAAAAACGAGGGCGACCATAGATTTTATACTTTCTAATTACGGGCATCTCACAAGCCTGTCTACGTATAAACAGAGAAAAATATCATTGTTTATCAAAAAAATAATGATATTTTCCCCACATTTCGTCATCAAACAAAAATTTGACCTCGCCCAACCCAATCGGTAAAGTATTTCTGTTACCAATGATCCATTGCCTGTAAGGATCAGCATTGAGCGGCGAAGTAAAAACTCCCGTAGCCTGAAAGGGAGTGCATTTCATGCGGTACATCTGCGCACTTTTGGAAGCAGGTATCATTGGACACATAACCCAGTTTCGATGATGAAAGTTTCCCGGTGTTATTTCACCGGCTACCTACATAACAAGGCAGAACATGTTCTGCCTCACACTAATCGATACCGTTTTAACCGGTACAACATTCACTTACATGTTGCATTTATCACGATAAACGTCCCGAAAACGGCGCGGCGTCACTTGCGTTAAAGCGCAGCGATTACCAAGTGACGCCGCCAGGCGACCAACGTCCAGAACACGTCTGGTCTGCCTTCACGACCGATTTGAACCCCGCATTACTCAAAGTCACTGCTTTTCACCGACATTTTCTTGCCGAAATCGATTTGTTTCGTTTGTTTTTTAACCCATTGCCTGATAACAGGCTGATGCCGTAAAAAAGGAGAAATCACACCACGTCACGATAATGAGGCGTTCATCCTGATTGATCAGGCCCTGAACGGGGAGTATTCCACCGCCGTGCTGAGCACGTAGCGAACTCCTGCAAAAACTTAACATCACCCTCGCTCTGCTACACATTGTCTGACGCACCACGGAACGGTGAACCTGAACCGACATGCAGGGATTTGTTTTAAAAAATATGAAAAACAGGCAAATTAGCAGGAGAGGCGGGCATGGCGCAGAAATCAGCACGTTCGAAAATTGAACGGTTCAGAAAAGAATTTATTACCCACGCCCGGAAAGCGGGCGGGAGTTTTGCCACGGTGGCCGATCGTGAGCGGATTGCCCGACAGTTTCTTAACTTTCTGAAAGACAATGGCATCAGGCTCCGGCAGATGGACAGCCTGAAAACTCAGCATATTGAGCGCTATATTGCTGAACGTAAAACCCGTCATATCAGTCACCGGACTTTGCAAAATGAGATGTCGGCACTGCGCATGATTTTGGCACGGGCCGGAAAACACAAGCTGGCCTCCACCGACAATGTGCGGTTGAACAACCGGGCGCTGGGCATTGCGGGTAGCAGCCGTAAGGGAACGAAAATAGCACTGACTCCGGTAGAATTCAGAGAAATCTTTCAGCAGATCGAACAAAAAGATCGTAGTGTCGCGGCGGTCATGCAGTTGGCGTACGTGTTGGGGTTGCGGACCAAAGAAGCGGTGGAAGCCTATAAATCTTTAGCCACCTGGAAAAAAGCGCTGGCAAAGGGTCATGAGTCTGTACGAGTGGTGTTTGGCACCAAAGGCGGGCATCCGAGGCTAACGGTGATACTGGATCGGGCCGCGCTGCAACACGCCATTGCCTACGCTGAACGCGAAATGAATCCACGCAGCGGCAAACTGATCGATAAACCGACGATCACGCAGGCCATCGATCGTTACCGGTATGTTGTCAGACGTGCAGGGCTGAACGGCAATAAAGCGCCACACAGTATGCGCTACCACTTTGCCCAACAATCCGGCGAACATTACAAAACGCAGGGGTTCAGCACTCGAGAGGTGCTGGCGCTGGTCGCGATGGATTTGGGGCACGGTGACGGGCGCGGGCGTTATATCAAACAGATCTACTATCAGAACGGGGAAACGGAATAGCGTTATTTTCCGCCGAGAGAAAATAAATTCCCCATTGACCTGATGATTTCGATGGATTAGCGTAGAAAAGTTTATTGATGATCCGGTCGCTTGTGAGGATCACCTTCGGGCAGCGACACCCACACTCCCGTAGCCTGCAAGGGAGTACACACTGTGTGGTACATCTGCGCACCTTTGGAAGCAGATATCATCGTTGTTGATGATGAAGGTTATTTAATCCACCCTGGCACGATGCCAGTCACCCGGACGGGGAACATGCTTCCCGTCGGGCAGGGTGTTCTCCGTCTTTTTTATTGACAGGAGAACACATGCAAAGAAGTGAACTTATCTTGCTGGACAGTCCCGCGCTGTCTGCGGCGTTTCCCGGCAAAAAACCGCTGGAGCGGTTGTTTCTGGGGTTTCTGATTGCCAATACTGCCTCACAGTTATGTGGTGAATATCAGTATGAATATTGGGACAAGCGGGATGTTTCTGAACAGCTGACTTATCTGGTGCCGACATCCGCCGCCACGTATTCTGTTTATTTGCCGGACAGTGCGTTAACCCTCACGCTGTCGGCCGATGCCTTCGGGCTGGCGGTGACGTCAATCGTGCTTGCCCGTATCGCCGCGCTGAATGAACGGGATGCCTGTCGGTTTTGCGAATTGCGGGAATATGCGAAGCAACATCCGGAAAACGGTCTGATAGGGGCAGTCATGACATTGGGATCCCACGAGGACTTTATCAGCCCGTCATTAATCGAAAATCAAAATAATCACGCCCACTGACGTTACCAGCCCATGTTGCTGTTAACCCTTTTCTTAAGCGCCTGACCAGGGAGCCGAAAACACCTGCCCGGTCTCGGGCGGGTGTTTTCTTTATTTGACCTCAAATCAAGGAAATACAAATGAACCCCATTTTTTTACCGGCACCGGATAACACCGGTGTTGAATTACGTGAAGACATTTTTACTGTTCAGGTCACCGGCCTGATGCAGCACCCACAAAGGCCATTGTCCCTGCGGGAAGAAACCCTGGCCGTGTGCGAAGCGGCTTCGGTCACCGAAGCGGTGCAGCGCCTGAAAGTTATCCATTTGCTGGGCGACTGGCCGGTGCCGGAAACGTTATCTCATCAAACGAAGGGCATTTTTTTCCCACTGACCGTCATGATTTATGACGCCCGGGATGAAAAAGTGCTCGGTGGCCGGTTTTATGACGAGATTGTCTGGGCGCAGCCGGTGACGCTGGCCTCAGAATGCCTGTCACTGGAAAAGCGACAGCAGCAGTTATGCCAGTCAGCCGCACTTGAGCAGGGCTGGCAGAATACGCAGGCGGCCTGGGTATTGTGGCATGAAGCGCACTTACTGTCGCTGCATGTGGTTTCACCCGGTTATCAACAGTGCCGTGAAGTGCAGGATATTCTCCGGCATGGCACGACAGTCAGCGTTAATGCGTGAGGTATGACGATGGCACCTTTACGTTTAACCGCTTGGCAGGTGATTGCCGGTCTGTTGCTGAAGCGGCATTTTGGCCTGAACCTGGCTGATACGGCCCTGTGTGAAGCGGACACGGTGGCGGAACTGATGGCCCGTGGCGTTCAGCCTTTTGAAGCTATCAACGCGTTAGTGGATAAATACGATTTAACCCGGCTGAATGCGCAGGGTATGCAGGGCAGTACACCGTACCTGGGGATTTATGATGAGCTGAGGGTGCTTTTCGACTGCGGGATTACCGAGGCACTGCTCAGCCAGGACAACGAGACACCGTCCGAATAAACCCATTTTTCAACCACCCATCGGGGGAACCGTGCCCTGATGGCGCGCTTCCTCCGGTTTATGTTTATCAATCCAATGAGGAGCCTGACCATGGCAGAATGGTATACCAATCAACTGGACATCACCGGCAAGTCGGTGTGTATTGACGTGATGCAACAATGGGTCTGCGGTGAAGAAATTCCCCGCTACCGTCAGGCCGTGCTGCAAAGCCTGCGGTTATTTCTGGCCGGCTGTGCGGGGATACTGAAACCCACCAAACCACAAACCTATACACCGTATCCGGCGTTAGTGCGTGGGACAGCGGCACCGACAGCGCAGAACCTGGCTTTTGACCAGTGGCTGACATTGTTGCAGGATAATGTGCCGCTAAACAGCGACAACATTAAACGGATAGATAACTTGTATCGCCAGTCCAGTCTGAGCCTGGTGCGTTGGGAAAACATCCCGGCGCCGGCGCGTGATATTATCACCCGTCTCCTGACCCGCCAGTATGCCGACTGGTTTGGGATGGTGGGCTGGTCTGAGACACCCGATATCGGCGCGTGCTGGGATAAGCTGAACGTTTATCCAGAGTCGGCGCAGCCCTGCGATATGCTGATGATAATGCCAACCCGGCTGGCGACGGAGATTAACGGTAACAGTGGCTTACTAAAAGGGATTGCGACGGCGGCGCAGTTTTACGACGCGCAATACGGTATGGAATGGCCGTTGGGTCACCATGTCCGCTGGGAGCGCCGCCATGTCAGCGGCTTAACTGTGCGCTTTGATTCTCCCTGGGTTCCGCCTTCAGCTGAACTGATGGGGGAACTGTCACTGGTGTTTGACTGTGAAATCCGCCACGGGTACAGCGCACTATCGGGTCAGGTCATCGGTTACGATTGCTATGACCAGGGCGAGCATGTGGACAGCGGTAATGGACTGTCAGGACGGGAAAACCGGCCGGCGCTTTATCTGGTCAACGAGGAACAGCGGGATATAAACCTGCCGGTGCCGGCCATCGCGGTCGGGCAATAACGCGTTATTTAACCCATCATTCATTGATTGTCTTATCTTCACTTCAACCGAAAGGGGAAAACAGGTTCCCCTTTCGGAACGTGTTTTCTTTTTATTTTTTGCAAGGAAAACACGTGATGGCATCACAACCCAATCACCAGAAAGCCTTTATTTCCCTGTTTAACCAGACGGCGCGTTACCACGGTCGTTATCAGGTTTTTCAGGATTTTTGCAATTGCACGATGGCAGCAATACATAACCGGTATTGTTACAGTGAGGCGCTGGAGCAGTATTACCTGAAAACCCTCAACAAGTACGAACGGGAAGATGTTGACCGGATTGTGCAGCTGTTTTCCTATACTGTGCTTGGACTGGCGCAGGAACCCTGTGATTTTCTCGGCAGTGTGTTTATGCAGCTGGGATTGGGCGATAAAGCCCTTAACCAGTTTTTTACCCCCTGGAGCGTGGCCAGAATGATGGCGGAGATGCAGTTGCAGGATATCTCTGCACGTTTGCAGGCGCAACCCTTTGTGACCCTGTACGAGCCGGCTTGTGGGGCGGGCTGTATGACACTGGCCGCTGCCGACGTTTTGAGAGAGCTGGGGCATGACCCGTTATGCAGCCTGTGGGTGTCAGCGATTGATATTGACCCGCTGGCCGCGGTGATGGCCTACATCCAGCTTGCCCTGACCGGCATTCCGGCCGCGGTCACTATCGGCAATGCGCTGGATAATGACGGCAGCAAACGGACACGTTATACACCAGCCCATTATCTGGGTAATTGGGCGAGCCGTTTACGGGCGCATCAACAGTCCCCGGCAACCTGAATTTTTTCAGCTTCTATTCTCTTGTTCTCATGCGCCTTTCGGGGCGCTTTCTTATTTTTGAGGGGTGTTAATGCATTGATTTATAATTAACATTAAGGTGATCCGATAAATGAATTTATGAATGAATCGAGTCAGTTTAATTTTCATTTTCGCGTAAAGAGTTTTTCCTTGTTTCAGGCTGGGATTCACTGACACTGGGCTCAATTTGAACCCAAAGAGGAAAAGCCATGTTTCAGCGTTTTAAATCGCATTTTGTCCGCCAGTCTGCCACACCGCAACAATCATCCGCACTACCGGAAGCCATGCGTGACAGCGGGGGGTATTTCCGGCCGCAATCAGTGGATAAGTTACTGGCCACCTCCCTGCGCCGTCAGTGTCTTCAGCAATTATGGCAAAACAGCGCTTTGCCGGAAGGGCTGTATCAGCGTTTTTATCTTGCGCCGGTGAAGCAATTGCTGGGCAGTGTGCAGCAAATTCCCGCAGTTCCGGCGGGTGAATGGTCCAGGTTGGGGGGATTTGCTGACCTGACACTGCAATTTACCACCTGTGCCGTGCGGCTGGCAAAAGGGCATTTGTTCCCGCCGGGCGCGGCACCGGAAACGCAGGCCGCCCAGAGCCTGTTATGGCAGGCGGTGGTGTTCTGGGCGGCGCTGTTTTACCACCTGCCGTTGTTGCGGCAGCTCGAAGGGGAACTGGAAGACGGGCATTGTTGGCAACCGGGGCTGTGGATGCCCGCGCGTCGTTTCCGTTTCCGGTTCAGATCGCCTCATCCTGTGCTGCCTGTACCACAGGTGGCCATGATCGCTGCCCGCTTACTGCCGGAGGAAGCGGTGAGCTGGTTATTTCTGGTTCCGGAAGCCTGGCACTGCCTGGCCTTACAACTGGGTGGGCACCCATCTACCGTGCCGTCAGTGGATTCGCTGCTTCAGGAGGCCGCCACACAAGTGCAGTCTCCGTTACTGAAACCGGCGGCGCCTTCTGAACCACCAACGGCTTCTGAGGGGGGGGCACCGCTTCCCGTATCAGCGGCTTTATCATCCGTTGAGCAACCCACATCTGATGACACCCAGACATTATTGTCATTATTTCAATCCAATGATGAAGTTGCATTGTTAATGGATGCCAATGAGAACAATAACGATGTGAAATTACACAAACATTCGTGAAGACAGCCAGAAAGGGTTGCGCCCACCGGGAGTCAGTCGTCATGATATTAACAGTGAAATAATTTCGATAGGTGACGGGTTTTCTGGGGATTTATTGGCGGCTTACCAGATCAGTAAGCCGTATTGTCATGTTGTTGATAACAGGAAAGAGATGATGCACGGAACAGAAGAAAAATGGGGCTGGGATGAATTACTGGAGGAATACTTTTTCTCGCATGTATTACGGCCGGCATCAGAATGGAGTTATAAGAAAGTGACCCGGGGTTTTTCTCAATTTTTAGGCGAAGAGGTACGGCCGGAAAGCGTCACCGGGCGGGATGTGCTCCGTTGGCGGCGTTGTTTACTGAATGAAAAAAAACAATCCTGCCATACCTGGAATAATAAGGTGACACATCTCCGGGCTATTTTTAATTTTGGGATAGCGCAAAAATTATTACCCCAGACAAAAAATCCGTTTCTGGATGCGGCAGTCAAAAAAGGGAAGAAAAAGAAGAAAATCCTGAGCAAACCCCAGCTGACCCGAATTTACCTGGTCATGCAGCAGTATGAGCAGGAAGAAAAAGCCCGGGTGAACCCCCGCGGAGGGCGCTGTGCGTTATATCCTACCGGGTACTGGTTGACCGTGCTGGATACATTCCGGTTAACAGGCATGCGCCAGAACCAGTTGTTACACCTGCGGCTGCGGGATATCAATCTGGCAGGCAACTTTATTGAATTGCGTACGGAAGGCAGTAAAAATCACAGTGAGTGGCGGGTTCCGATGATCCCGTTACTCAAGCCCCGCCTGGCGCAGCTCCTTGAACAAGCGAAAGCCTGTGGGGCGAAAGAGGATGATCCGCTGTTTGATTTAACCCGCCTGGGCTTTCGTTATCACGGGCGGATGACCTGTTACCAGTATGATCACGATAAAGAAAGGCAGCATATCCGTTCTTTCTTCAATCGCTTGTCGAAAGAGTGTGGTTTTGCCGTCTCCCCCCACCGTTTTCGTCATACCCTGGCAACGGAGCTGATGAAAGCCCCCGACCGTAACCTGCAATTGGTCAGAAGCCTGTTGGGGCACCGCAGTCTGGCGACCACGATGGAATACATTGACATTGATATGGAAATCGCGGGTAAAACGCTGGAAAGCGAGCTGGCGATATATCTGGATCTGTCAGTGTAAAGCAGGGCATCAGGAAAAAAACAGGGCGCGTTTCAATCAGGGTTTAGGAGGATGGAATGGGTTTGCCCTGCATCAACATAGATGGTATAAAAAGATAATGGATACCGGATTGGCATCCCGCGAAGTTTACACCTCACTTGACATCAGAATCAATTACTGAAATCATTACCTCTAACGAAAAAAGAGTGCTTGCAAACGCAGGCACCCTGTATTCTTTATTTGGCTTTTTAAACATTGGGTATGCAAATCAGGATACCAATTGTTTAACATTTTCTTAACAGCCATAAATTTTAACTTATTTGTTAATTATCTGATAATATTCAACAAATTAGCTTTAAAATCTTGGTGCCGGAGGCGGAATCGAAAAACATTATAACTTGTTGAATAGTTAAATTTTATTACCTTTCATTCAGTTTATGCCCCTTTTAATGCCCCTAAGTTTTTTTCCTTGCTTTTTCTTTCCTATCTTACTGATTTTAATTATTTATCTTACTTATTGCGTTCTTTTTAATCATCTTAAAGCAAAAAAGCCGTGAGGGTTAAAAATGGTCAAATCTGACTGTCATTTTACGCTCAGGGCTTGAGATAAAAAATTATCATTTTTACGACATCGATCACAAATTATAGCGGGTTATTCCTGTGGTTTACTGCGAATCTTACGCTCAATTAACCGACCCTGCTTATCAAAATAGCGACTAGGCCAGATCTCTGAAGGGTGGATTTCAAGATAGTTCGCGATAATCCATTCACCTTTAGGCCACTGTCTGCTGAGTGCATTTGCCAATGTTGATGAACTGAGTCCCATCTCACGGGAGAGCGCCGCTAAGGTTGTACCACGTTTACGTAATGCTGCGATGATATCGGCCTGATGCCAGTCATTTTGAACATTGTTATTATTCATTCCTGCTACCCCTTCCATTAATTAATATTGATGGTGGTGATTCAAAGCAGGGTTAGCAGACCGGCGCTTACTCCGGCGAGACGTGAGTCTCCCCTGCCTGAACCACCATAGAAAAGGCGTATGCAGGCACACTGGTAAAGATTCTTACCAGTGTATAAGCGCACAAGGCTGCTAAACCTCGACCATTAGATTTGGCTAATGGCGGGAATACTTTAACTGATTGTTTTATCTAACTCAATAACCGGACGACTAAGTTTAACGGCTATAATTCCTCTCAAGAGCACACAAACTCAGGGAAGAATACGGACGACTAAATCAATCTTTGTTGTTTGTTCTCGTTCGTGATCGCTTTGCTATCCGTATTTCCCCTGTGTTTTTCAGACTAATTTTACTCATTTTGAAACATTTTCCCTGCGTGTCGGTTAGGTTCACCGTTCCGTGGTACGTCAGATAATGTGTATACAGGGCGAGGGTTTCGGTAAGTTTTTGCAGGAGTTCGCTACGTGCTCAGCACGGCGGTGGTGTACTCCCCGTTCAGCGCCTGATCTCAGTCAGGATGAACGCCTCATTATTCGTGACGTGGTGTAATTTCTCCTTTTTTACAGCATCAGCCTGTTGTCAGGCGTGGGGTTAAAAACAAACGAATAAAGTGAATGAGAAGCAGAAAAATGCCCGTAATAACGGGTGACTTTGAGTAATGCGGGGAGACCGGACGTACTCTGGACGTTGACGCTTGGCAGCGTCACTTGGTAATCGCTGCGCTTTAACGCAAGTGACGCCGCGTAGTTTTCGGGACGTTTTTCGTGCGTAAATTAAATCGTGGGTAAAGATCGTGCAAGGTAAAATGGTTAAGGTGAACGTGGCAAGGTTACTGCTCTATGTGTGTGATAAGCCGGTGCATAAAGAAACCGGGAAACTTTCATCGTCGATACATTGGTTATTTATCCGACGATATCTGCTTCCAAAAGTGCGCAGATGTACCGCAATGCTTGCTCTCCCTTTCAGGCTACGGGAGTTTTGTTTCGCCACCCGAAGGTGATCCTGACAGGCGATGGATCATTGGTAATTCCAAGCTTATTACTGTATCGATTGAGTTTAGCAGGGTCAAATTTTTTCGATAGTTTGTGAAGGAACACAATAATTACAATATTAATCCAGCGGCAGTTTATTTCGTCATATAATCCAGATTTTATGCTGATTGTAGCTATTAACTCGGTATGCTTTTACCACTGATTGAATTTTAACAATATAAATAAATTGATTTTAAATCAATCAGATAATTAACACATTGCGATTTGAATTAACAAAAGTATGTTTATTTTAAACCGGCTTAATACATAAATTCCGATCTAAATATCATGTGGATTAATATGAGCATGCTCGTAAAATATTCTGTAGGTAACAAACTGAATTTTAGTAACAAAATACTCATGTTCTAGCACGACTGAACAAACGAGCACGATCACCTACTCTATATAACAAGTAGATGAGCGGCTCATTTCTATCTTTGTTAAATTAATTCTATCTTCTATTAACTTATGAGTGGTGTGCTCAATACAGCAACTGGATTATCTTGACGTGGAGCTATATGATTAATTGATGATCCTGTATTTTCAATAGAAAATTCGGCCATAGAATTAATTATCTTATGAATCTCTTGCTGAGTTGATGCATTAATGTTTTCCTTTGTCGATTTAGAGTTAATTTTGAACCAGACATCAACAATATCTGTTACATTACCATTATCCCATGTAACAGTGGCAGTTTCTTTATGCCTGTTTCCAGATTCATCTATATGAAATTTATTTTCATATGTTAGATTTATTTCCTTTATTCCCATATCTGATAAACTTACTAATTCATTTTCATCAACAATAGCATTGCTATTTTCATCTTTCCAGATTTTTAATTTATGCCATTCATTATCATCTTTTGAAATAATGGAATCATTATTGGTATCCAGTTCTGATAACGCATTAAATCCATTTTTAAAATTAGTTTTTCCATTAATCACACTATGATCGCCAAAAAGTTCTGCTCCGGATTCTATTTTACCATCTTCATGTTTATCTAAAACAAGAAAACCATCATTTTTATCAACCCATCCTGTAAACTCTTTTTTTCCATCATTAGTAATGTCGAAGTACACTTCACCTTCAGATATCGTACCAACACCATCTCCATTTAAGTCAATAATCAATGGGGATGGTAATACTTCATTATTTTCCTCAGCCCATTCCTCACCCCATTTATCAGCAGTTTCATAATTTTTTTCTAACATCTCTCCGAAGTTATCATAGTTACCATTAGGGGTATAATAAGGTAATAATTTATTACCAGAATTAGAGTTAGAATAATTCAAGGCGCGCTGTACAAAATCAATGCAGTTGTTAGTAAAAAGATTATAGTTTTTCGAAAAACCCTTTATTTCTCCTAAGGGAGCTTTATTTATAAATTCGACTAGTCTTTCCGCATTTTCATATCTCATTTGTATTTCATAGCTTTTTATTACGTTTCTATCATATATTATTCCATCATCATGGGTGATGTTATTATATCCTCCCTCTTTTAAAGAATCACCCGTTGACCATCCAACATCTAGTGGTTCTCTTCTTGCTATTTCAACTGTCATCCAAACATGTCCAGTAGTAGAATGAGTAGTTCTGCCATTAGGATATGTTATTTTTGTTCCTCGTGGAACTATATTGACTTTAACAAAATTTTGGTCAAGTTCCCCATTTGGTGTTAGTGGTTTTATTATATGGCTCATATATTCTCACTTATTCATTTTTAGTTTAACTTCCTGATTTAGGATGTGTTAGCCAATATACATCATTTAAAGCATGTTTATTACCTAACTCAGCAGATTTATTAAGGAAAAATAATGCCTTTTTTCTATCTTTTTTAACTCCCAACCCTAATAAATATAATCTGGATAAATTATGTAAAGCTGTTGAGTTATTATCTATCCTAATTGATTTATTATAATATTTTAAAGCTTTAGAATAGTCTTTATCGACTCCTTGACCAAATTCATAAAAAAATCCGATATTATTTAAAGCAGTTGAGTTCCCTTTTTTAGCCGCTAGTAAATAATATTTAAAAGCGTTTTTATAATTTCCTTTTTCTTCTAATTTAATAGCAAAATTAAGTAAATCATCTTCATTTAAGGTGAGATGATCTTTATCGCTAGTGCAAGCGCTTAACAATATAGTTATAGAAAAAACAAATATACTGAATGTTCTTTTCATGTCGACCCTTTTTATTATGAGCTAATTTATCTTTCCCAAAAGCTTTCATCTATCTTTTTTTGTAGAGGGCTGAGTATATAATCAATCACTCTACGTTTTCCTGTTTTTATTTCCGCAGTTACTGTCATTCCCGATTTTAATGAAATTAAATTTTCATTAATTTTAATTTTATTGGTATCTAATTCAATAATTGCGGGAAATACAAAACCTTTTTTTTCATCTTCTACTGAATCATAACTCACGTTTTTAATTTTACCTGTCAAATAACCATATTTTGTATAAGGAAAAGAGTCTATTTTTATTACAACTAATTGTCCCTCATGAATAAATCCCATATCTTTATTTTCGATTCTTATCTCTACTTCCTGTGGTTCTTCATCAGGAACAATAACCATCATCGGCTGAGCAGATGAAACAACCCCATTTATTGTATGAAAAGCCAATTGTTGAACTCTTCCATCTACAGGACTGTGTAGTATAGTTGTCTGAGTTCGTTTTTTAGATTTATTAACCTCAATCAATAATCGTTCAATATCATCATACGCTTTTCTTTTCATCTCAGTAGTTTCTTTTATTATCGTTTGGGTGTTTATTTTTTTCTCACGTTCTAATTCATTTACTTTATGTGCTAGCTCCATATGCTTATTTTGAATAATCTCACGTTGATGTTTTAATCTGGATATTTTTTCTTTCTGATTTAACCACTCAAGGCGTGATAGATATTTATTTTTGTATAAACTTTCATAAGATTCCATTCTTTGTGATTCAATTTCAATTGAAGTGTTCAAAGATGCAATCTCTTCTTTTGTTGATTTAGACTCTAACTGGTACTGATTCTTTTTTTCTGTAAACTGTTTATTCTTGTTTACCCATGTTTCATATAAAGAAGATGCTATTTTTTTTGCTTGTTGTTTTTTTTCTTCATCAATTGAATTAATAAAAACTTCTATACGATTTTTATCATCGTCAGGCCATGAAGTGTTCCAATCCAATTCTGTTTTTTGTTCATAAATTGATATTAATATAGAATTACCAATCTGATAATTTAGCCATGCCGTATTTAAAGTCAATATATTCTGCTGATATTGTTCTTCTGCCCCCAGAACATCTATTGCAACTAAAGCATCCCCTTGATGAACGTATTGTCCTTCTTTAACCAGAATATTTTTTATTTGTCCTGTTTCTAATGGTTGTATAACCTTATTTCTCCCATGGCTTACTATTTTACCTTGGCTAACTACATCTATATCTAGCTGACCAAAATATGACCAAGAAATTACTAGCACAGATAAAATAATAATACAACGAGCTGTCCATTTAGCTATAGGTGATGCTGGTGTTTCAGTTAACAGTAAATTATCAGGTAAAAATTCATATTCATCCTTCAAACGTTTTGGTGAGGTCAATTGATGACGTTCTTTCCATGCAGAGAAGAAGGCCAGCTTATAACGTTGAAAAAAATCAATAATGCCTTTTAACCAAATCAATATTTTCACAAAAACCTCATGAAATTTATACTAGCTGAGACATCTTTTTATAAATACCATCTTCTATGTTCATTAATTGATTGTGTGTTCCCAGTTCTACAATTCCTCCTTCATCCATCACAATAATGCGATCTGAGTTTTTTATTGTAGATAACCGGTGAGCAATAATAATCACAGTTCTATTTTTGCAGATCAATGGCATATTCATCAAAATAGCTTTTTCGGATTCGTAATCAAGTGCACTTGTTGCTTCATCAAGAATAAGTATTTTGGGATTATTTAATAAAACCCTAGCTAAAGCGATACGCTGTCTTTGGCCACCCGATAAACCCACTCCCTGTTCACCTATTTTTGTATCATATCCTTTAGGTAATTGCATAATGAAATTATGGGCGCCAGCTTGTTTACATACATGAATAATAAGTTCTAAAGAGGCTGATGGATGAGTGAGTGATATATTTTCTTTTATTGTTTTATTGAGTAATACATTTTCTTGTTGAACAACGCCAATGTTACTTCGTAGCCAAGTTGGCTCAGCTAATGCAATATCCAATTCATCAATCATTATTCTGCCTTTTTCAGGAGAATAAAAACGTTGAATTAGCTTAGTTAATGTACTTTTTCCCGAACCAGAACGACCAACTATACCAATAATTTCTCCCGCTTTAATATTAAAAGATAAATTATTTACATTCCATTTTCCATCAGTTTGGTAACGAAAAAAAACATCTTCAAATGTAATTTCTCCACGTAATGAAGATAAATTTAAACTACCTTGATTATGTTCTACAGGCGTGTTCAAAATATCTCCTAAACGTGCAACGGAAATGCCTGTTTGCTGAAAATCTTGCCACAATTGAGCTAATCGAATAATGGGAGTTGTTACCTGAGAAGATAACATATTAAAAGCAATAAGCTGACCAACCGTTATTTCATTTTTAATTACTAAATGTGCACCAAGCCATAAAATTAGAATGGATACTACTTTTTGGATTAATTGGACGCTTTGCTGGCCTAAAATTGCTAAACGAGTGACTTTCATAGCTGAACAAACATACGCAGGCAATAATTCATGCCATCGGTTTATAATTTGGCGTTCAGCAGCTAATGACTTCAATGTTGAGATCGTGTTTACCGTTTCAACTAAGAAGGCTTGGTTATCAGCATTTCTAGAGAACTGACTATTTAAACGTCTTCTTAGTATAGGACTAATAATCGCAGATAAAGCAATGTAAAGTGGAAGAGATGCTAAAACAATTAGTGTCAATGTAGGACAGTAATACCACATTACTATAATAAATAGGAAAGAAAACATTACATCTAAAAGAGACGTAAATGCTTGTCCAGTTAAAAATTGTCGAATGTTTTCCTGCTCTTTAACTCTGGCAATGGTATCTCCAACTCTTCTGATTTCAAAATAACGAATTGGTAGATTTATTATGTGATTTAATAATTTTGAACCTAATTCAATATCTATTCTATTTGTGGTATGAGAAAAAAGATACGTTCTTAATCCGGTTAAAATAACATCAAATAAAACAACAACTATAAAAGCAAATGCAATAACATCTAAGGTATTGTAACTTTGATGAACAAGAACTTTATCCATTACTATCTGAAAGAAAAATGGTGTAACTAATGATATAATTTGAATGAAAATAGATAATAACAGGATTTCAATAAATATATGTCGATATTTGACGACGGAAGGAATAAACCATGTGAAATCAAATTTCTGTAATTTATCACTGATAGATCTTTTTGAAGAAACTAGAATGATTTGACCAGAGTAAATTTTATTAAACTCACTTTCATCAAGAACTATGTTGTTTTTTTCTTCTATGTCATAGATGAGATATTTATTATTTTCAGCCTTCAATAAAATAAATGATTTATCTTCGTCATTTAAAATCATGGCAGGAAAAGAAACAAATTTAAGTCTGTCTGCTTTTTTCTTCACTAATTTAGCATGAAGTAAATTATTTCTGGCTGCCAGTATCCATTGAGTTATACCAAAGTAGCCATTTTTATCAGAAAATTGATGTTTTATTGCAGAGCTATCTAAATTAATACCATGATATCCTGCGATTAGAACAAGACTTGTTATTAGCGATTGAGACAATCCAACACCTTTTTCATAACTGATCGTGATTTTTAAAAATGGTACATAAAGAAAAATATCTTTGTCAATATATAAGTTAAGTAAAGAGAGCTTAATTTAAGTGCTAAAGAAAAATTAATTGCAAATTGATCACCATAACCTTCCAATAACGTATTTAGCTCATACTCCATTGTATCCTGAGTCCAGGTGATAAAACGTCGCCAGTGATATTTGGCTTGTTTCCAGACGATTTCAATCAGGTTCAGCTCTGGGCTGTAGGCAGGAAGATAAAGTAAAAGCAGGTTATGTTCTCGTAACCAGCGAGTTCTGATTTTTTCCTCGATCCCATGGTGGATACGCGCATTATCCAACACTAAAAATGTCAGGCGGTTGTCCCCTTGTTTGGCGACCTGCTCTAAAAATTCAATCACATCAGCTCGCGTCACACTGCCTGATATTGTCTGGTAAAACAGCGTATTGTCCGTGTAATTTAACGCCCCCAGAACTGACCGTCTGTCATGGTCTTGAGGTTCCGTCTCATGGGGTTTACCCCGTGGGCTCCATCCATATTGCACCGGAGGAGACGCGGCAAAACCGGCCTCATCAAAATAGACCAGACGGTAATGGCCTGACTGTGCTCCGGCCTTAATTTTGCTCAGCAAGGCGGATTTTTTCGCAAACTCCGTTTCGTTTCGCTTTTTTTAAGCGACAGGCGGGTTCGTTTATAGGTGGGCCCCTGCTTTTTCAGGGTATTCGCCAGCGTTTCAAGCGTACAGGGCAGGGAACCATGTTTTGCCTCAACGCACTGGGCTATTCGGGCGAGCGTTAGGGACTCTGCGCTGGCCGCTTCGACCGCCGTGGCAATCATTTCAGGCGTCATGGCGAGATACCGGCCTCCAGCATGCCCCCCTAATAATCCCGCTATCCCGCAATTGTGCCAGGTGTGAACCCAGTTGTAGATAACCCGGAGACTGCATCCTATCTCAGCGGTGATCTGGGACGGCTTGACGCCTCTGGCAAGCATGAGCAAACCCGTTCCTCGCGTACGGATGTCCCGGTGTGGGTGATTCAAGGCCAGTTGTTGCAATGTAATTCGTTCAGGCTCAGAAAGTGTTATCTTCGATTTCATAAGAATAGGTGGAAAATAGGGTTATCGGATTATTGATTATAACAGTAATGCAGATAATTTATCTGATTAACTTATTAATTATATAAATCATGTGAATACAAGTAAATATATCCAATGGTTCGAAATTGTATAGATATAAACTATATAGATTCACATAAGATTTAAAGGATAATATACCCTGCAATATTAACGCATGAAATATTCATTAATTTAAAATACAACCAATGAAATCAAATTTATTTGTGATGAAATTAGGGCCTGTTGACTTTTTAAGGTCATAATTCATCCAACCTACATGGGTAACCAGATAATGATACATGCCAGTGTCAACATGCTGGCGTAATTCCGTTCAAGCTTGTCGTATCGCGTTGCTATTGCTCGATAATGTTTCATTCTGGCGAATGCATTTTCCACTAAATGACGATAACGATATAAACAGTTATCTATCTGTTTATCTGATTTTCGGCTGTTTCTCCGGTAAGGAATACCGGGAGTTGCACCTACTTGTTTGACAATTTCCCTGAAATGTTCGCTATCGTAGCCCTTATCAGCAATGACAAAATCTGGATCAGGGGCGTTTATCACGAGGCTTTCAGCATGGGTGATGTCATGAATTTGACCGCCCGACAGCTCAAAATGCACGGGTAAGCCATGACTATCTACAGCTAAATGAATTTTGGTTGAGCGTCCCCCACAACTTTTTCCGATAGTCTCATCGTCCCGTGTCACTGCCCCCGAACTGTGCTGATGCGCACGGACAACACTGCCATCAATAAACAACCATTCCGGATCAGAAATGCAAGATAACCATTTGAAAATAAGCTGTAATACACCCTTTTTTGACCACGCATTGAAGCGTTTAAATACGCTATTCCATTGACCAAATTCGAGAGGGAGATCGCGCCAAGGGATGCCCGTTCTCATTCGGTAAAGAATTCCTTCCAAAGTCAAACGGTGTTCAGGTTGTCATAAACCCAACCGGTATGTTGCATTAATGCCTATAACTTATTCCAATAGAGATCTGTTAACATAACTCGTGGCATGATGGTGAGGTCTGGTTGTTTTTTGGCGAAAGTAATTATACCAAATCATCATGCTGTCTAATAATCCCTCGAAAAACGTCAGCAGCCCCTAATACATTACTGAAAATATTTGATTTATAAAAACTGAATGGGATGTTTGCATATTGTCCTCATCGCAGCTGGAATAGCGAAATGGCTTTATTGCCAAAGGGGAAGTTGTAGGAAACCAGAAGATCTTCAAATCAGGGGAGATGTACGCAATGTGTGGAACAAAATTATTTGTTATCTTAAAAGAGCTTCTCGTTTAATAAAACGGATAATCATTTTGGCTTGGTTAAACGTGACTGACGCGCTGCGCTTGTCTTCTCTGATTTGTCCGGCTAATACATTAACCTGACAAACCAGAGAGTCTGAAAACACTCTGCCAGCCAGAAAAAACATTTTCACAGCCTGCCCTACCCTATTAAAGAATTAGTAATAAAACTGTTCACCCTATTCACCTTTGATTATTTTCATTTAAATTCATATTGTTAAATGATGATGAGTTGAAATCAGACTCATCACCACTCTTCACCCACAGTTCACCTTCAAATCAGGAAAAGGTGAATAGTGATGAAGACTTGTGAACAGTTTAAAAATAACTATTCACCCCATAATATCTTGATATATCTGTTTTAAATTATAGAGTGAACAGTGGTGAACACTTTTTATTTTTCTTCGAAAAATATCTGTAATAAAGAAAAAATTATTCTTCTGGCAGGTTATCCCTTATCAGTTTTGGCAGCCATTCGATGGCGGTATCAATATCGAGGCTCAGGTTACTGCGAATGCCGTATTTGCTTTTCTTGCGCAGGTAATGCTGTCCGTACTCTGCCAGTGCGCCCGGCATATCCATCCCGAAGCGGGTTACGGAAACGGGTCTATTCAGGTTATTGCCTTTCATATAGGCAAGATAGGCATGATAAAGATACTTACGGGGATTGAACGGCATAATCTCCGCATTGCCGATTAACAGGCCGTCAGTTTCATTAGACGCAATCAGGTAGCCGCAGAAATCGACCAGTGGATCGGTGCCGCGTTTGATATCTAATGCTTCTTCTGATTTCTGCTGCTCTGCCAGTAAACGCCTTGCGGCTTGTGGTTCAGCGAACCGATGCAGGAGATGCCGAATAATCACGGGCAATTCCGCTGCGATTTTATCCCTTAGCTGCGGATCACGTTCATTTTCCGGCACCACTTCGGCAAAGTTGAAAATCACTCTACGCCGCGAGACACCACCACTGCGATCACTGAAACTCATGGCATTATTGTTTACCGCCAACACCACGGCAGGAATACGGGTTGAATAGGGTTGCTTATGCTTCGGATCGATAGCCACTTCATCCCCACCTGTAATCGCTTTGATGCCGGAGCCATCGCCCACATAGCGAGTCTGGTCTGGCAGGATAATCAGCGAATAGCCAACAATCAGCGCCCGTTCCCGTGGGTTTTCCAGTGCGGCCATGCTCGCGGAAACCGTGTTGCCTTTACCTGCCAGCATGGAACAAATTTCAGCAAAGATACTTTTGCCACTGCCTCCGGCGCCGGTGATTTCCAGAAAAAGCTGCCAGTCATAACGGTTCGCCAGCACCATAAATAACGCTGCCAGTACCCGATCAAATTTGTTCCCACAGTTGGCTGTTGCTCGGTTAAGCCATTGCCAGAACTGCGGTGCATGATTTTTCAGGGTTTCCCCCGAAACAGGGGAATTGAATTCAACATCGTTGGCAAGCAATAGCCAATCATTTTTACGATGAGGCCGGAACTGGCACGTTTTCAGGTCAAACACGCCGTTACTGAACCCAATTAAATGACGCTCTGGCGGAAACATCATAGGAAGCTGTAATTTCAGGGCATCCACGGCAGAGCTAATACCATGCGGGGAGTACGGCAGCTTTTCTTCCATAAAGGCCGCCACCATTTCCCGTTTTAAATCGCGGTCACTGACCGGACGCCAGACAATGCCGTCATAGTGATGAACGGTTTCCGAAGCGCCATCCAGCGCCAAATCACCGTCATAACGCGCCAACAACACCTCTCCGCGCTGGCTGGCTCCCATCTGGCATAATGTCAGTTTTGAAGATTCGGTATCATTGGGTTGCGTGACTGCTTTTTTCTTGATCAATGTCGGTTGATAAAGCCCCTCACCAAAAGCCTGTTTTGCTGCCTCGATACCGTGATTCTGGCGATAATCGTCCCAATCAGCTTTGCACTCAGTTGGTGGCAACGTAACCCAGCCATTCACTGCAAGAGCGGCTTTCTCTGCCGAAACCTTGCCGACATTCGTTTTTGGCTTGCCGATTTTATCCAGTTCGTCGGCGTGATGCCAGTCGTTATCTGCGGCAATAATAATTTTCGTATCAGGCCAGTGTTCGCGAACTGATTGAGCAACAGAAAGCAAATTACCCGCATCCAAGGCTGCCAGAACTGCACCATAATAGAACTGGTAAACAGTGAGCGCTGTAGCATAACCCTCGGTAATAACCAGCATGTCGGGATTCTCGTTCAGCGCTGACAATGCAATAAACGCCCCTTTTTTCTGGCTGCCGGACAGCAATTTTTTCTCGCCATCGGGGTTGATAATCTGTGCACCCGTGATTTTTTTATCCAGTGTTATCAGCGGCAATAGCAACGAACCATCTTCTAATAATCGCTGATTAGGGTATTGCAATCTTTTTACAGTCAGATAGGGCGATTGCCCGGCGACAGTTTGCGCCATCAGTGCCGCCACTCTTTCAGCAATCGGCTGTGTGGGATAATGGGTTTCTTTGGCGGGCTTGGGTTCGGGCAAAGGTAATGCCAGCGCATCTGCAACCACTTTAGCCGCTTCCGTAATCGAGATCCCTTTGGTTCTTGCCACTAAATCCAGCCCGTCACCATAGTTCGGGGCATCACACTGGCGGCAGTGCCAGTTGCCGTGATGATGATCGTCAATAAAGTGGAAACGGTCAGTACCACCGCAAATAGGGCAAGCACCATGTTTACCCTTTGCCGGAATATCAATACCACACGCAGGCAGCAGATTTGCCCAGGAATACATGGCAGAGGTTTTTACGGTCTGGATTAGATCAAGGGGTTTTTGGTTGACAGTTGTTTTTTGAACTGTAAATTCAGGGCGAGTTTGGGTATGCTGTGTATCAGCCATCATTTTTTACCTTACGAATGGTTATTGGTTAAACGCCTCAGATGTGTTGCAGCACGCTGGGGCGTTGTGTTTTATGTTACGTTTCTTATGTCATAGTCTTTTCTGTGTTATGCCGCCCGTGATTCGGCGATACGTTGTGCGATCCAGTGATCAATTTCTGCTTCGATAAAGGCGACTGAGCGTGGGCCGATTTTGACCTGTTTTGGGAATGCTCCGTCGCTAATCAGTTTGTAGATCCACGCCTTGCTGTAACCTGTTCTGCGTTGCACTTCCGGCAGGCGGATCAGGCTTACTTTCAATGCTGTCATTGTCATGTTAATTCTCCTGTTACCGAGTCCCTGAGCGCTCATCGTGGACGTTGTTTGATGACAGGCGGATTATTCCAAAAAGCAAGACTTAATGAACAGCGTTAATTGTTTTTCTCCCGATGAGAATTAATGGGTTGCAAATTGTACTAGCGGTTTTTTCTGTCACGAAGGGGCTTTGCAAAGTCATACGGTGCGATATATTTTTCCCGGTTCGCATCCAGATAATCTGCCCACCACTGCACCATCAGCCGCCGTTCGTCCAGATGTTTGGAGGTATGAATATACGCCGCTCTAACGTTGTTGCGTTCGATATGACTGAGCTGGCGCTCGATGGCGTCATCACTCCACAAGCCGGATTCGCCCATTGCACCGCGCGCCATTGTGCGGAAGCCATGCCCGCAGATATCGGTTTGGGTGTCGTAGCCCATATTGCGTAACGCACTATTGACGGTGTTTTCACTCATGACTTTTGCGGAATCGTGATCGCAGGGAAACACCACTTCGTAGTTGCCACTTAGTACGTGCAAGTCTTTGAATAACGAGACCGCTTGACGGCTCAGGGGCACAATATGCTCCGTTTTCATTTTCATGCCGCGCTCAGAAAAACGAACGCCTTTGATGGGTTTTCGTGTGGCGGGAATTTTCCAGACCGCGTTTTCAAAATCGATTTCCTGCCAGCGGGCAAATCTCAACTCACTGGAACGGACAAATGTCAGCAGCGCCAGTTCTACCGCAATCTTGGTCAGCAGGCGACCACGATAGGCAGATAAGCGAGCTAAAAAGTCAGGCAAGTCTTCATGGGGTAGTGCGGGATGGTGACGGGATTTTGTGGTGGTGAGTGCTCCGGCCATATCATTAGCTGGGTTGGACTCCAGAATATCATTCTGAACTGCATAGCGCATGATAGCTGTGGTGCGCTGCCGTAGACGTTGAGCAATATCATGTTTGCCCTGCTCATCAATGGCTTTGACCGGCGCTAAAAGCTGGCTGGTACGTAATGTGGTAATATCGCGGGCGCCGATATGGGGGAAGATGTACTGTTCAAGACTGCGCAGGACTTTTTGACGGTGGTTGTCGCCCCAGCGTTTGTTGCTGGCGTGCCATGCACGGGCGACTTGTTCAAAGGTGTTGACTGTGGTGGGCGATGGTGTGCCTTTTTTCTCAGCTTTGGGATCGATCCCCTGAGCCATCAACTTTTTGGCTTCATCGCGTTTAGCGCGGGCATTGGCTAATGATACGGCGGGATAAACACCAAATGCCAGACGGTCTTCTTTCTTATCGGTGGGGCGGTAATACTTCATACGCCAGTATTTTGAGCCGCGAGCAGTGACTTCTAAATAGAGACCACCGCCATCGGCGAGTTTGTAGGTTTTTTCTTTGGGTTTTGCAGTTTCGATTTGTCGTGCGTTTAGTTTCATTATTAAGGGCATTCCGGTAATCGAATGGTAAGTGCCCCGAATTATGCCCTTCGCTGCCTCTTGATTGCAACAGACGAAACTAGACCTAAAAATAAGAAAGAGTGTTGATTTTGCTGGGTTCGAGAGAAATTGTTTGACTGGGCTGGACTTCACAGGAAGTTGAAGTGGTGCCCGGAGGCGGAATCGAACCACCGACACGGGGATTTTCAATCCCCTGCTCTACCGACTGAGCTATCCGGGCTAACGGGGCGCATTAAACCGTATTCAGCCCAATCCGTCAAACACTTTCTACATAAATTTATTTATATGCTTTTAATTCACACAATAAGCTATAAATCTAAACAAAATGGAGAAACAATCGCCTCTCCATTTGTTATTTCCCTACTATCCGCTCATTGATTATCAACTATCTGCGATAACTTTTCTGTGCATTGTTCACTTTCATCAAATAGCGACGTGATTCAGCAGAAGGGTGTTTATTGGTCAGGGTTGAATAAACTTCACCAGGTTCCATTGAGTTGATGATTTGAATCGCTTTCTTTTTATCGATGGCGAATACGCGCAATACACTGCCAGCACCGCCATTGTAAGCTGTGATAACGGAATATCGGCGTGAGGTCGCGTTTTTGATTTCCCCTAAATAGGTATTTTGCAATATCGACAAATAAGCAGTGCCGGCATCGATGTTGTTCTCAGGATCGAAGAGATAATTGCGGCTAGGCTGGCCTGATTTTCCTTGCATCTTGAAAACATCTCGTCCGGCAGTGTGTTGCATTACCTGCATAAGCCCCAAGGCATCAGAGCGGCTGACGGCATAAGGGTTAAAACTGGATTCAGTCTGCATGATGGCAAGGATGAGAGATTCATCAACGCCATATTTTATGGATGCTTTGCGAACGATAGGAAGGTATTTATGGGCACGTTTGTCCAAATGGTTAGGCACCAACTGTATGGTAACTGACCAAATGATGTGTAACCCCGATTGACGTTTTTGCAATTTATTTTGGATCAGATAATTGGCAAAATGACGTGCGCGCCACTCCCAGCGAATGGGCTCACCAGTGTTATCTAAAACCTGCCCATATAGAAAGGGTTCTTTGCTGATCTGAATATCGTTGGCGTCGGAATAAAGATCGATAGTTCCTGGATCATCTCCCATCAGCAAAGTTGTAACGATCGCTTTGCGTAAATGTTCAGCGGGTTCAATGGGGGAAATGGTTTCAATCGTAATGTTTCCCGTCTCAAAATTAATATGGCTGCGGGTCTTATAGTGATCTGTATATTTAACGTAATCTTTTGGGCCTGCGATTAACACTTCTTGCAAACCCCAAATATTTTCAATATCGTGGGCGAATTGCCCCATCAAAATATCGAATCCATTGGTGTCTTTTATATATTCTTCGTTGTATTCAGCGTCTTTTTTGCTAGAACAGGAAATTAAAAGTGGAGCAAGGAGGATCAGGGCCAGCAGTCTTTTCATTTTACAATGCCGTTGGATATTAATACTGTTGGATATTGAGGTTTCAATCAATGTTTAGAGCCATACAAAATGGCTCTTATTTTGCCAATCGATATTAATCGAATAGTAATATTATTGTTCCGGAGGTGTATAACCGTCGATTTTAATATCATGTCCTTCAAACAGGAATTTCACCATCTCTTGTTCAAGCAGTTTGCGATCTTCTGGATTCATGGTATTGAGTTTTTTTTCATTAATCAGCATGGTTTGTTTAGTCATCCATTGTTGCCATGCTTCTTTTGAAATCTCATTGAAAATACGCTTGCCCAATTCCCCTGGATAGAGCTGAAAATCTTGGCCTTCCGCTTCTCGTTGTAAAAAAGTACAAAAAATAGTTCTGCTCATAATTAATCCTCAAAATAGTGGGCAACTTAACCCAATTGTTGCAAAAGGTACTCAACGGGAGCTGCCAATCCAATGGTTGCTGGCTGACGTAAGTTATACCAAAGTCCCTTACTTTCATCCATGCAAGAATCAAAAGTTAAAATATCGATTTTAATAGGAACGATATCTAAATGAAAATGACTGAATGTGTGGCGAAATGCTGTCAGTTGTTCAAGTTTGCTGTGCGAGATACCTGAGTTGTTCAGCCATTGTTCCAGTGATACTTGATCAGCAAATTGGGGGAAAGCAAACAAACCACCCCAAATACCAGAAAGTGGGCGTTGCTCCAGCCAAACCATATCGCCATGTTGCATTAATAAAAAATAGGCTGTTTTTTCAGGAATGCTTTGTTTCGGTTTTTTCCCCGGATAGTTTGCCCAACTGTGATTGGCGTAAGCGATACAACCCGTATTAAGTGGACAAATTTCACATTTTGGTTTGCTGCGGGTACAGACTATCGCACCCAAATCCATCATCGCCTGATTGAAATATTCGACACCTTGCTTGGGAGTTACGCGCGTGCTGATATCCCATAACTGGTTTTCGACTTCTTTTTTCCCCGGCCAGCCATCAACCGCGTAGCAGCGAGCCAAAACACGTTTCACGTTACCATCAAGGATCGGGAAATGCTTGCCTTGGGACAATGAGAGAATGGCTCCGGCAGTTGAACGCCCTACACCAGGCAGTGCAACAACATCGTCAAAGGTGGTCGGAAATTTGCCATTGTGCAATGTCACAATTTGTTGTGCGGCTTTATGTAAATTGCGGGCGCGGGCGTAATATCCCAGGCCAGTCCACAAATGGAGAACTTCGTCCAGGGGGGCTGCGGCCAAAGAGGCAACATTGGGAAAACGTGAAATAAATTTTTGGAAATAGGGAATGACCGTCGCAACTTGGGTTTGTTGCAGCATCACCTCTGAAAGCCAGACATGATAGGATGTTTTTTCTAACTGCCACGGCAGAGTTTTGCGGCCGTAGCGGTGATACCACTCAAGTACCACTTGTGAAAATTGCTCAGCTTCCATCATTAGAATAATTGTCTTTATATTTGGTAATTGTTTCGTGAACGGGATTGCAACATAGTGTAACCTCAGTGTAAACCCGAACTTTGTTTCAAAGTAGTACGCAAACTGTCAACATACTTATCTCACCGTCTATAAAAACCCATTAATCACATTAAAATCAAGTGAATCACGCCATTGTATTCTCTAGCAGTCCAGTATTATCTTTCTAAATCCATGCAATTTATTGCATAGTTTTTTGTATAGAAACCGCCTATAAATTTTTTACACAATATTGGTAGAGAAGCTGACAGGGGAATGCAATGTATGAAAAAGAAAATTTTTTTGTTAGCACAAAGTAAGTTGTATAGGAGTTTGTGTAGAATCAAAAACAGTAGAAATATTTAATATCAATAGGTTAAGTAAGTAATTCTATATCTTACGCAAACATAGCATTAAAGTTGTGCTTATAGACACTGAACTTGATAAACTCAGCCATCTTTGCATAATTGCGCTCTCTTTGGGCGCTCCTGCGGTATATAAAGTCCCGGACGCCTGAAAAAAATGTCTTTAAAACTGACAGAAAGTACCATGATAAATAACGTAATTTCACCGGAATATAATGAAAATGGCAGGGCGTTGCGCCGTGTCCGCAGTTTTGTGCGTCGGCAGGGGCGGTTAACGAGTCGCCAGCAGCAAGCGCTTGATAATGTGTGGCCAGAGATGGGCGTGGACTATCAGGCAGAATTGTCCAATATGGAAGAGATCTTTGGCCGTAAAGCCCCTGTTGTGCTGGAAATCGGTTTTGGTATGGGCGCATCATTGGTCACAATGGCAAGCGAAAATCCAGATAAAAACTTTTGGGGAATCGAAGTTCATGCGCCGGGAGTTGGAGCGTGTTTGGCATCCGCAGAAGATGAAAATCTCAGTAATCTGCGAGTGATGTGCCATGATGCTATCGAAGTATTGAACAACATGATCCCAGATCAGAGCCTGGCAATGGTTCAGCTTTTCTTCCCTGATCCGTGGCATAAAGCTCG
This sequence comes from Xenorhabdus sp. TH1, assembly GCF_037260955.1. Lineage (NCBI taxonomy): Bacteria > Pseudomonadati > Pseudomonadota > Gammaproteobacteria > Enterobacterales > Morganellaceae > Xenorhabdus > Xenorhabdus sp. TH1. The sequence goes on along the minus strand of NZ_CP147734.1, from coordinate 2,778,445 downwards.
TCATAACAAGCGTAGAATTGTGCAGCCTGAATTCGCTCAATTAGTGAGAAGTAAGCTGGAAATCGGTGGTGTTTTCCATATGGCGACCGACTGGCAGCCATATGCAGAGCATATGCTGGAGGTGATGAGCGCAGCAGAAGGGTATCGCAACTTATCGGAAAACGGTGATTATGTGCCACGTCCTGAGTCGCGCCCGGTCACAAAATTTGAGACGCGTGGTCAGCGGTTAGGTCATGGCGTATGGGATCTAATGTTTGAGAGGGTAAAATAATGGCTAAAAACCGTAGTCGTCGTCTGCGTAAAAAATTGCGTATTGATGAGTTTCAGGAATTGGGTTTTTCAATAAAGTGGAATTTTCCGGCTGATACCTCCGTTGAGGTTGTTGATAGCACGGTTGATGCCTTGATTGAAGAACTGATCGAGCCAAATGGCCTTGCTCTGGATGCCAGCGGTTATTTGCAATGGGAAGGTATTGTCTGTCTGCAAAAAATCGGCAAATGTACGGAAGAACATCGCCAGTTGGTTGAGAAGTGGCTGAAAGATCGCGGTATGGAAGACGTTATCACATCAGAACTGTTTGATGTGTGGTGGGATTGATTCGCTGTTGCATTAAGAAAAAGCGTATTACGTAAAAATAGCGCTGTATGCAGGGGCTCTTTAGGGGCCCCTGTTTGTCTGGAGAAAACGTGGTGAAGGTAAGGTTCTCTAATTCGTTGTTGGCGGATATCTTAGAAGAAGTGCGCCCTTTGATTGGTCAAGGAAGAGTCGCGGATTATATTCCTGCTCTGGCAGAAGTTCCGGCAGACAATTTGGCAATGGCCATTTGTACGGTCGATGGGCAAATTTTTAAAGCGGGAGATGCAGAAAAACGCTTCTCCATCCAATCCATTTCTAAAGTGTTGAGCTTAACATTAGCAATGACACGTTATAAGGAAGAGGATATCTGGCAACGGGTGGGTACGGAACCTTCGGGGCAGCCGTTTAACTCATTGGTACAGTTGGAATTGGAAAAGGGTATTCCCCGTAACCCTTTTATTAATGCCGGAGCCTTGATTATTTGCGATATGCTGCAATCTCGCTTAAGTGCCCCTAAGCATAGAATGCTGGAGTTTGTCCGTAGCCTCACAGGGCAAAAAAGGATTTGCTATGACGATATCGTTGCCCGCTCAGAGATGGAGCATTCCAACCGCAATGCCGCGATAGCTTACCTGATGAAATCATTCGGTAATTTTGAGAACGATGTTATTACCGTTTTGCAAACATATTTCCAATACTGTGCCTTGAAGATGAATTGTGTTGAATTGGCTCAATGTTTTATTTATTTAGCCAACCAGGGGCGAATGCTGGGTTCTGGCCAACAAATTTTGAGTCTTCGACAAACTCGCCAGATTAATGCGCTTATGTTGACATGTGGTATGTACGATGGTTCTGGCGAGTTTGCTTTCAGGATCGGTATGCCAGGGAAATCGGGTGTGGGTGGCGGCATTATCTGTGTGGTGCCGGGAGAATTTACGGTTGCAGTATGGTCGCCTGAGCTGGATAAATCCGGTAACTCATTGGCAGGTTGTGCAGCACTGGAAAAATTAGCCGGGCGTATTGGACGCTCTATCTTTTAACCTGTCAGTGTTTTAACTTTAGAAATCAGGAGAAGGTATGTTACGCAGGATCACGATTGCTGCAACATTGATATTTGTGTCTCAAGCCATTGTTACTCAGGCACAGGCGAATTCTGAATGTCATGCGACGCTTAATGATGACATTATTGTCACGCCAAATTCTGTCCAGATCACAGGGGCGAGTGGGAACTTAAAGATATTGCCTGATGGTTCCATAACCAGAGATGGTAAGGCGTTATCGCTGGATACAGGACAACGTAGTAAAGCTCAACAATATCAACAGACGATCCGTCAGGATTTACCTTGGGTTAAGAAAGAAGCGTTAAGTCATTTGGCGAATGCACGACAATCACTGGATAAAGTGGTGGTCGAAACAATGGGTAAGGAAAGTAATATCCGTAACCGTCTATCTCAATTGGAATCTGGCCTCAGTAAACAAGTTGATAAAGTGATTGAAACCCGTGCTAATGGTTTTGCTTTTAATGCTCAGGCAGTCAAGCAGGTAGAACCTGAAGGCAAAAAACTGATTGAACAGAGCCTTGGCGGTATCTTGCAAGATAGCATTAATGAAATGAGCCGGAAAAATAGCGAGCAAAATGGTGATGGCAAACAGATGCTAATGTCTCTTCTTGGCGGGTTAGGCGGTATGCAAAATGGTTTTGATGCAGAATGGAAAAAGCAGGAACAAGAATTAAAACGCTTAAAAATGGAAGTATGTAGTAAAGCCAGCCAATTAGAACAACAGCGCATTAGTCTTATGAATGCGATTAAATGAAACAGGTTTTCACCCTACAGGAAAATAAGAATCAATATGAAATTGATTCTTATTTTGTTGACATGTTAACGTTGCCACCTAGAATGCAAGTCACCTTTTATTAATAGACTTAATTTGGGTGTCACTAATGAAAAAAATCCTGCCAATTGTTATTGCATCACTGCTTTCTGCTACCAGTTACTCTGCATTTAGCCAATCACCAGAATTATTTATGCCAAATTCAGTAACAGCCCAGTCTGGTGATTATGCCACGGTAAAACATCTTTCCGGTGAAACTCAGGTTAAAAAGAATCCAAAACGGGTGGTTTTGTTCGATTTTGGAACGTACGATTCGATGGTAAAACTAGGATTGTCTGATCGAGTGATTGCATTACCCATCAATAATTTACCTGAATATGTGCGTAATGGTGTGCCTGCAACTATGCACAATGCCGGCGGAATGAAAGAGCCGAATCTGGAAAAATTAGCGGAAATCAAACCTGATTTGATTGTCATTACTGGCCGTCAAGGTGCTTTCTATGAAAGCCTGTCACAAATAGCACCAACCATTAATTTAAGCACGGACAATAAAAATTATCTGTCATCCGTTGATAGTAATCTTAAATTGTTGGGTGAGTTATTTAATAAGCAGGATATCGTGAAAGCGCAATTTGCTGATTTGGAAAAAACGCTTGCAGCCGCTCAGGTAAAAGCGCAAGCAGCGAACAGCAAGGTATTGGTATTACTGCATAATGCAGGGGAATTATATCCCAATAATCAGGCTATTGTTTACAACGTGATTAAAGTACCTCGTGCTGTCTTGCCGGTTAAATCGGATAAAGACAAAAGCAGGAGCGTGACGGCGGATATGATTGTACAAGCGGATCCTGATGTGATTTTTATTATCGACCGTAGTGAAGCAATTGGTGCCGGTAAGTTAGAAAAAGCTCAGTTTGAAAATGATCAAGTCAAATCAACTAATGCCTATAAAAACGGCAAGATAGTGTATTTACAGCCTGATCTTTGGTACTTGTCTGGTGGCGGTTTGGATAGCATGACGCGACAAATCAATGCCGTTGCTGATGCCTTGTAATTTCGTAAATTAAAATCCTTTTTCTCTGAATTTATCCTGAAATCTGAAGAGTGAGGTTTTAGGGTAAACTCGACTCACTTATTATTCCTAAACTGATATTGTTCCTAAATTGAAACAATCAAGCTAAATCATGACTTATCCTTGCGACACAGAAAATCTACGTTAGGATATTTCAAAAGGCATCCAATAGGGGATATAAACATGATTATTAGTTCAACTGAATTTAAGAATAATGATTTCTTGAAAAAAGAGCATGAATTTAATCAATTTGATGGCAATGGTGATAACCGTTCCCCCGAACTTTCCTGGGCGGACGCACCAGCCGGAACCCAAAGTTTTGCGATAACTGTCTATGATCCTGATGCACCAACGGGTAGTGGTTTCTGGCATTGGGTCGCTTTCAATATTCCCGTTGAAACACAATCCTTACCTGCAAATGCAGGGCGAAGTGATGGTAGCCAATTACCAATCGGTACAACTCAGAGCAGAAATGATTATGGTCTGTCTGGTTTTGGTGGTTGTTGCCCACCTGTGGGGGATAAAGCCCATCGCTATATTTTCACCGTACATGCTTTATCGGTAGAGAAACTACCGGGCGTTGATGCTGAAACAACAAATGCCGTTGCGCGTTTTATGATCCAGGCCAATACCCTGGCAACAGCATCTATTACCGGCTACTACCAGCGTTAACTGATTAATCATTCTTCCGTTTCCAGTAAGGGGTATCAATATGAGCAGCAAAAAAATTCAATGGAACTATGGATTACAGCCGGAAGCGGTAGAGATCCTTTCTAATAATGGAGGCATGATCGTCTGCCCAACCAAAGTTGGCTACATTATCATGACATCCGATGCGCAAGGTCTGGAACGTAAATTTGAGGCTAAACAGCGTAATCGTAACAAGCCGGGTGTTGTATTATGTGGTTCTTTGGAACAGTTGAAAGAGCTGGCCCAACTTAACGCGGAAATTGAAGAACTTTATCAAAGACATTGGGATGAAGACGTCCTGTTAGGTTGTATTTTGCCGTGGAAAGAAGAAGCGATAGCCCGTATCCCAGATGATGGTTCTAAAGAACTGATGATGGATCAGCGTGGTACGAGCTGTTTCGTGATTAAATTTGGCAAGCCTGGCGAAATCCTGGCAAAAGAATTGTGGGAAAAATATGGCAAGTTCTCTTTTGCCAGCTCAGCTAATCCATCAGGTAAGGGAAATCGCGGTTTGGTTGAATGTATCGGTGAGAGGATAGAAGAGCGGGCCGATCTGATTATTTGCGCCAATGACTATGTTAAATCTATTCAGCCAAATGAAACTGAGCAAACTCGTTATGAACAAGGTGTTATGGTTTCAATGGTCGATGAAAATGGTCAATTAGTTCCACTGCAACAAGGGCAACGTGATATTACCCCGTGTCCGGTATTAATCCGCAAGGGATTGGATGTACATAAAATCATGGCGATGATGTCCGATATTTTCACTACCTGGGATTACCGCCACGGCAATTACTATTGATTAATACCTCTTACAGATAATATCTTTGGCGGGTGCTGTTGTGCCCGCATTGATATCTGTCGTTACGCTTTTTTTCCTCTCTCCAAATCTTGCCTGAGCTTGCGTTGTAAAGAGTTTGCAAACTGTTGTACACGCGAAGATAGCGTATCCTCTGATTTAAACAGTATCCATGCTTGATAAATATCCATGTCCCATTCTGGGAGAAGCCGTACTAATTTCCCTTCTGCCACAGCTTCATGGGTAACATAGTCGGGTAGATAGGCAATGCCAGCCCCAGCCAGAGCGGAATTCATTAGCGCCACACTGTTGTTGATGCGAAATCGGCTACGCACTTCAATATCCAGCTTATTTCTTTCCTTACGGAATGGCAGGGAAATAGTATGCGCAGGACCACGAAATAACAGGTAATCGTAACGAGGAAGATCTTCGGGTTTCTCTATTGGCGAAAATTGGTTGATATAGTCTGGGGTTGCATAAAGTCCCCAAGTGATATCAATTAAAGGCATGACAAGTGGATATTGTGGCGTTTCACGCCCTATGATGATGGCAATATCACATTGATCTTCTTCCATATTAATGGTTCTGTCGGTCAGTTCCAGATCAACGCTGATATGAATATTTCCGGCGACAAAGTGATTCAGGGCGGGGACAATACATTGGCTGCCAAAAGATACTGGAGCAATCAAGCGTAAACTTCCCATCGGTTGTTCATGGAAATTACGTATAAAATGTTCAGCGTTTTGGGCTTCGGTAAGGAGCCGCTGGCAGTATTGGTAATAACTCATCCCAACTTCGGTGACTTGAATTTTACGTGTAGTGCGGTTGAGTAATTGAGTACCTAATCTTACTTCTAATTGTGCAATCTCGCGGCTGACGGAAGATTTGGATAGCCTTAATGATTTTGCTGCTTCGGTAAAACTCAGCGTCTCTACCACACGGGCAAAGATCACCATAGAGGTAAGATTTTCAATATTATTCATGCAATAACCTGATGATTTACGCGTGGGAACTGCCCTATAACATATCACATATCCTGTAGTGATAGGTCAGATTCAATGGGTAAGAATTTCCCATTTTGTGAACAACTGTCCCATACTGGAAACAGTGAACCATACGATGGTATTTCCCTACGTTAAGGCAGCGTAATCTTGTTAGGATGACAATCTATTGAGTCTGTTTTTATCTTTCAGAGGGCAATGTGAGATGAGCCAAACTATTACACAAAAAATTCTTGCACGGGCAAGTGGGCGTGCACAAGTCACTCCGGGTGAAGTGGTTTGGGCGAAAGTGGATATTCTGATGTCTCACGATCCCTGCACACCGGGTGTAGCCAGTGTATTTAAAAAGGAGTTCGGGCAAGATGCGAAGATATGGGATCCTGAACGCTTTATTTTAATTCCAGACCATTTTGTCTATTCAGCGGATCCACAGGCTAACCAAAATATTCGGGTCATGCGTGAATTTGCCGCTGAGCAGAACATAAAATATTTTTATGATGTCGGGACACCTAATTATAAGGGTGTGTGCCATATAGGGCTCGCAGAAGGGGGGCATATTCGCCCTGGCGAGGTATTACTGGGCACAGATTCTCATACTGTGACCGCGGGTGCTTTTGGGGCATTTGCCATTGGGTTAGGTATTACTGACGCCGCTTATGCGTTAGGTACGGGAGAAATTCCTCTTAAGGTGCCAACAACCATTCGGGTCAATTTTACCGGAACCAAGCCAGCCCATGTTTTGGCGAAGGACATGATTTTATCCGTATTGTCAGAGTTGACGGTTGATGGAGCGACCTATCAGGCCATTGAGTTTGGTGGTAACGTCATTGATGAGTTATCGGTAGAAGAACGCATGACGATTTGCAATATGGTCGTTGAGTGCGGCGCTAAAAACGGCATTATGGTTCCCAATCAGGCGACGTTGGATTATTTGGCAGAACGCAATAATCTCCCGTTTGAAATTGTCTACCCTGACGAAGATGCACAATATAGCCGCGTGTTAAATATAGATGTTTCCACGATGCAACCAAAGATTGCCAAACCCCATTCGCCAGATAATGTCGTTTCCATTGACCAGGTAGCCAATGTCGCCATTTCTCAGGCATATATTGGTTCTTGTACGGGGGGCAAGCTGGAGGATTTTGTTGCGGCAGCGCGGGTTATCAAAGGGCATAAGGTAACTATTCCGACTTATGCCGTGCCTGCAACAAAAGAAGTTTTCCATAGGACGATTACTACCCAAATCGATGGCGTTTCTGTCTACCAAATTTTAAGCGATGCAGGCGTAAAACTTTCTTCTGAATCAGGGTGTGCAGCTTGTTGTGGTGGCCCGCCAGACACGTTTGGCCGTGTCAATGATCCAATATCAGTGATATCCACCACCAATCGTAATTTTGTCGGCAGAATGGGGCATAAACGTGCCAACATTTATCTGGCTTCTCCTTATTCTGTTGCCGCGGCAGCGATTACTGGTCAAATAACAAATCCTGAGGAGTTTTTATGAGTGAGTTAAAGGAAAATATCATTCGGGGTGAGGTGTATGTCTTGACCGATAATATTGATACAGACCAAATCCTCTCAGCCGAGTATCTCAAGGTCAACCCTTCCACTCCTGAAGGGTATGCTCAGCTGGCTTCGCTGGCGATGTGTGGACTGCCGGAAGGTTCGCTGCCTTTTATTGATGAAAGTAAAGGAAAAGCGAAATATCCGATCATTGTGGCAGGGCAGAATTTTGGTTGTGGATCTTCGCGTGAACATGCGGTTGCCGCATTAGGTGCTTCAGGTGTGAAAGCGGTTCTTGCTCAATCTTATGCCCGTATATTCTTCCGAAATTGTGTCTCAACCGGAGAGTTATTGCCTGTTGCAGCCCAGGAGCGCTTGTGTGAAAAATTAGTCACAGGTGACAGTATTGAGATTGATATTGAAAACCAGACCGTTACTTTGCTGAAAGAGGGTGAAAAATATCAAACCGATCCTATTGGTGAACTTGCTAATATTGTCTCTGCCGGAGGGCTATTTTCTTACGCTCGTGCGTCGGGAAGAATTAAATAGTATGAAAAAACTGCACCCTGAATTTTAAGGTGCAGTTTTTTTCCTAAAGAAATAGCTCCAGTAAGGAATTCAGGAACAGTTTTCCGTGCTTAGTGATTTGCCAGTGAGTATCGCTTTCAGTGATATAGCCTTTCGACAAGGCTTCGTCGATTTTTGGGCGAATGACACTTTCTGGTAACCCAGTGAAATCACTGAAATCCTGACGTGGCATCGATTCCAGCAGGCGGAAACGGTTCATAAAAAATTCAAATGGACGATCTGCATTATCCACCTGATTTTGTTGATCCAGATAACGCCCCTGCATGTAACCGCGTGGATGTTTGGTTTTCACGGTACGGAGAATACGGCCATCCGCAAACGAAATCTTGCCATGTGCACCACAACCAATCCCCAAATAATCACCGAAACGCCAGTAATTGAGATTATGCTGGCATTGATAACCTGGCTTGGCATAGGCCGAAGTCTCATATTGTTGATAACCCGCTTCTGTCAGTAATTGATGGCCTTGGGAAAAAATATCCCATAGTGCATCATCATCCGGTAAAACCGGAGGGCGGGAGCCAAAACTGGTATTGGGTTCAATCGTCAGTTGATACCAGGATAGATGGGGGGGAGATAACTCGATAGCCTGACGCAAATCATTCAGTGCTTCCTTGAGTGTCTGGTTGGGTAAGCCATGCATCAAATCCAGATTAAAACTGCGTAATCCAAGCCCGTTAGCTAATTTTGCCGCTCGTTTAGCCTCTTCTGGACCGTGAATACGTCCCAAACGGATAAGTTTATCTGACCCGAAACTTTGTACACCGATGGAGATGCGATTAATCCCCGCCTGCTGATAAGCACTGAAACGATCGGTTTCAACAGTTCCCGGATTGGCTTCCATGGTAATCTCTGCTTGCGGCGAGAGTGGCAGTGCAGCCCTGACACCATCAAGCAATCGCTGCATACCTTCAGCGCTTAACAGGCTCGGCGTGCCTCCACCGATAAAAATCGTTGATACCTCACGATCACCAATCATTGGCAGATCTACATGCAAATCCGCCAATAGATGATCAACATATTCCTGATGCGGCACATCCCCTTTTAAAGCATGTGAATTAAAGTCACAGTAAGGACATTTTTGCACGCACCACGGAATATGGATATAAAGACTCAGGGGAGGCAACTTAAGCATTACGCATGGCTTCCAACAACATTGCTAATGCTTTCCCGCGGTGTGAAACGGTATTTTTCTGCTCACGAGTTAGCTCGGCAGCTGTACAGTTAAATTCAGGGGCATAAAAAATAGGATCATAACCAAAACCGCCTTTTCCAGCCGGTTCACGGGTAATCATGCCTGACCAGCGACCATGAAATACCAGAGGGGTAGGATCTTCTGCGTGGCGTAAGAAGACCAGCACACAATTGAATTGAGCCTGACGTTGTTCATCAGGAACATCGTGCATGGCTTGCAATAATTTTTCCAGATTCTCCTGATCGGAAGCATCACTGCCTGCGTAGCGAGCGGAATAAATGCCTGGCGCGCCACCTAATGCGTCAACAGATAACCCTGAATCGTCAGCAATTGCAGGTAACCCCGTTACTGCTGCGGCATGGCGGGCTTTGATGATGGCGTTTTCAATAAAAGTAAGGCCTGTTTCATCGGCTGGCTCCACACCTAATTCGGTTTGGGCCACGATATCTAAGCCAAAATCAGCTAATAAATCAGCCAATTCACGTACTTTACCTGCATTTCCCGTGGCGAGAACAACTTTTTGCATTGCCATTTATTTAATTAACCTGTATGTCCAATTAATTTACGTATCTTATTGATCTGTCTATCTCATTAGCCTGCAAACATGGCAGCCAGCCACCCCATTACATCGTAGCGCAGGGCATTTAGTGCGTAGAGAATAAGAATGACAATCATGGCAGAGAAATCAAGACCGCCCATCGAAGGGATAATGCGGCGGATAGGTGCCATAAGTGGTTCAGTTAATTGAATCAGGACATAATCTACAGGGTTGCGTCCCTGGCTGATCCAGCTTAATAACGCGCGAGCAATCACTAACCAGAATATGAGTTTTCCGGCAGCGGTCAGTAATTCAATCACACCAAACAAGAATATGGCGCCAGAAGGAACGAGAAATTGCCCTGTGGCTAACCATATAGGCAACAAGATCTTGATGAGAATCAGCAGATAGGAGAAAAGCACAGACGCGGTATCAATGGGACCAATGGCAGGAATGAATCTGCGTAATGGGCGCACCACAGGTTGGGTGATTTTAACAATAAATTGTGAGAATGGATTATAAAAATCGCAACGTGCCCACTGCATCCAGACACGCAGCAGTAAAACGGCAATATATAAATCCAGAACGGTGAAAAAGACGAAATTTAAGAATTGCATGTAGCAGCCCTGATTGAATTAAACCAATTGAATTAAAATAATTTTTCCATTTCCTGTGCTCGGCGGATGGCTCCTTGCATGGCATTGGACACCATTTCAGGCAGCTTGCCTTCATAAAAAATGCGCAATGCTTCAGCCGTTGTACCGCCTTTAGATGTTACCTGCTCTCGCAGGATAGCAAAAGGAAGATCTTTTTGCGTTTCAGCAAGTTTAGCTGAACCTGTGGCTGCTTGCAGAACAAGTTCCCTGGCTGTTTCACTGTCAAATCCCAGACGTTCCGCTTCTTGTTGCATCGACTCCATGAACAGGAAGAAATAAGCAGGAGCACTGCCTGCGATGGCGATAATATCGTTGATACCGTTTTCATCATTTACCCAGCAGACTTTCCCGACACTGCGCATTAGCGATGCTGCAAAGTCGCGATCAGCTTGCCCGACATACTCAGGTGCGAACAATCCACTCATCCCTTGTCCTACAAGCGAAGGGGTATTTGGCATGATGCGGATAATATTAAGATTATCCTGCAAAAAGGTATAAAAACGGGACACTGGAATACCAGCAGCAATAGAAATAACCAGTTTTCCACTGAAATCGACGTATGAATGCAGTGATCCACAAACTTCGGCCATCATTTGCGGTTTAACCGCCAAGACGATGACATCGGCTTCTTGTGCGTAACGAATATTATCGCCTTGACTATTAATGCCATATTCTTTTGCCAGTACATCACGGCGGGTGGTTGTTGGAGAACAGACAGTGATGAGTTCGGCAGGATAATCTTTTCTGACTAACCCGGCAATGATGGCGTGAGCCATATTACCTGCGCCAATAAAGGTGATTTTACGATTTTCCACTAGATAATCTCGTCTATTAATCAGTTAATTTCAGGTACGTTAAGACTTGTACTGACGGGCACCGAATATTGCCGTTCCAATCCGAACCAGTGTAGAACCACAAGTAATAGCGGCTTCCATATCATCCGTCATGCCCATTGATAGTGTATCAACTTGGGGATATTGCGCTTTTAGTTCAATCAAGGCTTTTTCCATTTGGCGAAAAATGGCTATTTGGCGTTCAAAGTTGCTTTCCGGTGCCGGTATTGCCATCAAGCCGCGCAATACCAAATTAGGTAACCCATCAATAGTTGCAGCCAATTCGGTTAACTCTTCCAGTAAAATGCCTGACTTGCTCTCTTCTCTACTAATATTAATCTGGATCAGGACATTAAGAGGCGACCTATTTTCAGGACGTTGTTCGTTTAAACGTTGGGCAATTTTTGCCCTGTCAACGGTATGACACCAATCAAAATTTTCTGCAACCAGACGGCTCTTGTTAGATTGTAATGGGCCAATAAAGTGCCACACTAAATCGTCATGGTTATTAAAGTATTGGATCTTTTCAACCCCTTCCTGGACGTAATTCTCACCAAATTCCCGCTGGCCATTGGCGATGGCTTCTGCGATGGCATCCACAGGTTTGGTTTTACTGACTGCAAGCAAGGTAATTTCTTCTGGAGAACGTCCGCATTTTTGCGCTGCAAGTGTCATGCGGTTCCTGACATCGTGAAGATTTTGTTCGATATTGTTCATAGTTGACTCAGGAGATAAAAAAATGAATATGGAAAAATGGGTGTCCCTTAGTGTAAAGCATAATGCTTCCGATCTGCATCTTTGTGTCGGGCAAGTGCCGGTTTTGCGTATCAATGGTGTGTTATACCCACAGAGACAATGTGAGGAAATTCAACCTAATACTCTTATCACGTGGAGTGAAGAAATATTATCGGATACGCAGAAACAGCAGTTACATCAGCACGGTCATGTCGATTTTGTGGTGACTATGCCAGATAAACGGCGATTCAGGGGAAATCTATTCTATCAACAATCTCATTTATCATTAGTATTGCGACTGATTGAGAATAAGTGCCCGACATTGGAACAACTTTATGCGCCTGACATCATCCAGCACCTTACCTTGCAGGAGATGAGTGGATTAATATTAGTGACAGGTGCGACGGGAAGCGGTAAATCCACGACGCTGTCAGCTATGATTAATGCGTTGAATAGCCATGTTTGTAAGCACATCATCACACTGGAAGATCCCATAGAATTTGTTCACCAAAGCCGAAATTGCTTGATACAGCAAAGGCAGATTGGTAAGGATGCCACGGATTATCAAACCGCACTGAAAGGAACATTACGCCAAGATCCTGATGTGATCCTGCTAGGAGAATTACGGGATAAGGAGACGATCAGGTTGGCTCTGACTGCGGCTGAAACGGGGCATTTGGTGTTATCGACGCTGCATACTCGTGGCGCCATTCAGGCGATAGATCGCCTGGTTGATGTTTTTTCCGCAGAAGAAAAAGGGTGGATTTGTAGTCAGTTGTCTGGAAGTTTAAAGGCCGTTATTTCTCAGCAACTGCTTCCTGCTAAAGGGGGAGGCAGGGTGGCTATTTACGAAGTTTTGGTGATCAATCAGGCGGTTAGTCATTTGATAAGGGAAGGCAAAAATCATCAAATAACATCATTAATGCAGACAGGCGCTGCTTGCGGTATGCAGACTTATGCGCAAAGCCAACAACAACGTAAGTTGTTGGGTTTGCTGGAATAAACCGCTTGCGGTAACAGCCATGCTTAATGATGAGTATGGCTATTACGAATAGTGCTATTACTAATACTGCTGTTCAAACCAGCTTTCCAGAATAATAACAGCGGAAGTGGCATCAACCTTACTTTTATTCAGTGCCTTGTAGCCACCGTGATCAAAAAGGTGAGAGCGTGCTTCCACGGTGGTTAATCGTTCATCATGCAGTTCAACTTGTACCCCAAAACGGCCATGTATGCGATTGGCAAACTTACGGGCTTGTGCGGTGACAGGTTGTTCTGTGCCATCCATATTGAGTGGCAGGCCAACAATAACCAGATCGGGTTGCCACTCTTTAAGTAGTTTCTCAATAAGTTCCCAATTAGGGGAACCTTCGTTAGCTTTAAAAGAGGTCAATGCCCTGGCTGTACCTGTGATCTCTTGCCCGATGGCAGCGCCAATACTGCGAGTTCCAAAATCAAAAGCGATGATTGTACGGTTTTTCATCAGGCATGTCCTGCTTGTGAGGAGAGATTGTAAATATTAACTCCCAGTAAAGAAGCTGCCTCATGCCAGCGGGTAGCGATAGGGGTATCAAAAATAATGGAAGGTTTAGCGCTGACAGTAAGCCAACTGTTTTCCATAATTTCCCTTTCTAACTGACCGGCTTCCCAGCTTGAGTATCCAAGTGTCATTAAAACATTTTTCGGTTGGCGTGATGTACCCAGCGCTTCCAGCATATCTTTGGATGTTGTGATCATGGTGTGTTCAGAGATTTGAATACTGGAACTGAAACCTGACTGTGGCGTATGCAAAATAAAACCGTGCTCTTCAGACAGAGGACCACCCGCCATCACTGGCTGGTTGAGATTGATCGTACTGTCTCTATCCTTAGGGGTGATATCTAATTTTTGTAAGATACTTTGGATAGAAACTTTGGCTATTGGCTTATTGATAATTAAGCCCATCGCTCCGTTTTGATCATGTTCGCAGATATAAACTACAGAACGATTGAAATAAGGATCAGAGAGCGAAGGCATGGCAATAAGAAAATGATGCTGTAGATTCATGTGTTTTCTGATAATTATTTTGGCAATGTAAGAATGACTGGCCCACAGTATGTGGGCTCCTATTATAAATGGCAAATATTGTCAGGAAACGAACGTTGTTTAGCCTGTTATGCTATCTGTTTTTCCAATCGTTTTTCGATAGCATCCATCAACATGCCAGTAATGGTGATATCTGGGAATGCCGCTTCTATTTCACGTACACAAGTTGGGCTGGTTACGTTGATTTCAGTTAAACGATCGCCAATGATATCCAACCCAACAAAAATTAATCCTTTCTCCTTTAACACTGGTGCAACTGCACGGGCAATTGCCCAATCGCTTTCTGACAATGGGCGTGCTTCTCCACGACCACCTGCCGCCAGATTACCACGGGTTTCCCCTTGAGCAGGGATACGGGCAAGACAATAAGGTACAGGTTCACCATCAACAACCAGTACGCGTTTATCTCCATCTTTAATGGCCGGCAGAAAATTTTGTGCCATGCAATAACGATTGCCATGTTCAGTCAGTGTTTCAATAATAACGCCGACATTGGCGTCATCTTGTTTCAGACGGAAAATGGAAGCGCCTCCCATACCATCTAAAGGCTTAAAGATAACATCGCCATGTTTTTGGTGGAATTCGCGTAGTTTTTTGGCACTGCGGGTGACGAGTGTATCGGGTGTCCATTCTGGGAACCAGGCAGTAAATAGTTTTTCATTACAGTCGCGCAGGCTTTGGGGCTTATTAACGATCAGGCTGCCTTTGGCTTCAGCCCTTTCCAGAATATAGGTCGCATAGATGTACTCAGTATCAAAAGGAGGATCTTTGCGCATCAAGATAACGTGCAAAGTATCGAGAGCGATTTCTTGCTCACTGCCAAACTGATACCACTGTTGTGGATTTTCTTCTACTGTGAGCAAACGTGTGTGGGCGCGAGCCTCCCCTTGATGCAGGTAGAGATCATGCATTTCCATATAATGGATTTCCCACCCGCGTTTTTGTGCTTCCAACAGCATGGCAAAACTAGTGTCTTTCTTGATGTTGATGGATGAAATAGGATCCATCACAATACCGAGCTTGATCATTTTTTCTCCTTAACCCAGATCACCAAAACGTACTTGCAATGCGGTAATTGCGGTAAGTGCCGTCGTTTCTGTCCTCAAGACGCGAGGCCCTAACAGGATATCAGTAAATTGATATTTTGCTGTCATTTCTATTTCTTCGGCAGACAATCCCCCTTCAGGGCCAATCAGCAGGCGCACTTTTTCCACAGGAAGTGGGAGGGTATTAATGCTATGGCTGGCACGAGGATGTAGATTCAATTTTAGGCTGCCATCGTTTTCTGCACACCAGGTTTCCAGTGACATAACAGGGCGGATTTCAGGGATTCGGTTACGTCCGCACTGTTCACAGGCAGAAATGGCAATTTTTTTCCATTGTTGTAATTTCTTCTCCAACCTTTCTATATCCAGTTTGACGCCACAACGTTCAGACAAGA
The DNA here is from genome assembly GCF_037260955.1 of Xenorhabdus sp. TH1. NCBI lineage: Bacteria > Pseudomonadati > Pseudomonadota > Gammaproteobacteria > Enterobacterales > Morganellaceae > Xenorhabdus > Xenorhabdus sp. TH1. The sequence goes on along the minus strand of NZ_CP147734.1, from coordinate 2,762,900 downwards.
GGGGGGTAATCGTATTGACGCCCAATTCAACCGATTTTTGGATTGTAAATTCCATTTTTTCACCACGGGACATGACCTGCCCCAGATGCAGGTTTAATGGGGATTCATGATCAGATAATTTGCCATCAAGGATAGACACTTTAACCGTTTTTTTACTGGCTTCCGTGATGATTGCATCAAAAACCTGATTGCTGCCATCAAAGAGTTGCAACGCTTGCCCGTTACTCATTCTAAGCACGCGACCAACGTGATTGGCAGCATCGTCACTCAAATAAATTTCCACTCCTGTTGAGAGCAGTTCAGGGTGATAGATGCGGGGAATTCGCATATTCTTCTTTCCTTCTTTTTCCGGATTCTTCCGGTATGGCGCAAACAGCCATATGACAAAATTGATTCATCGTCATGATAAATGAGCGTTGTTTGCGTGATCAAGTTATCTCTTGGTTTAAGGAATACAAGATATTTCCTTGCGATCGGGTTCGCATATTTATTTTATAATGGCTTTTTCGGCTAAATTTTTATTGCCAATATCTGGGGTGAAAAATTAATATTCATCTTGTTCTGATTGTAGTCAGGAAATAAGGAAAGAAGGCAATAACAGGGATGTTATTTATATACGCATTAAACTTTAAGTTGCAATTTATAACACGATTTCTCCCCGCGAAGCGGGAAGAAATTACACGCATCTTGAAGTGAGATGGGTATAAATAGATTTTAATTTTTCATCGGTGATAAAAGGAAGGGTGCTATTTTAATTAATGTGGATTATATAATAATTATGTTTTTCTGTAGTACCTTATTGTTATTGGCTGTTATCGATATAAAAACATATTGCTTGCCTGATATTATCACTCTTCCTTTATTATGGTTAGGTCTTTTGGTTAATATTGATGGTAACTTGGTTTCGATAAAGAGTGCAATATACGGCGCCATATCAGGGTATCTTTTTTTATGGTTTTTGTATTGGTTGTGTCGATATACCTTAAATAAGGAAGGAATTGGTTATGGTGATCTTAAATTAACCGCAGCAATCGGTGCCTGGTTGGGTGTGGAAATGATACCAATATTGATGCTAATGGCTTCATTATTGGGGATATTTGGATTTGTAATAATTGGCATGAAAAGAAAATCTTTTCCTGAGTTTATCGCATTTGGGCCTTATTTATGTTTATCTGCGATAGTATTGCTGGGGTATGGTATTGGCAGAGTATAGTATCCATTTGCAAAGTGGGGAAAATAGATAAAAAGTGGCGGAGAGAACCGGAACCTAACCGACGATACACATTCTGTACAGGCTAGATGTTAAAAGCATCTAGTTGGTTTAAGCTGCTTTTCTGCATATGCCAGACGTTGGAAGCATCTGTTAGCTTGAGCAGCGCATCCTGTGTAGTTAGATGTTAAAAGCATCTAGTTGGTTTAGGCTGTTTATCCTGTATGCGCTAGACGTTAGAAGCATCTAGTTGGCTTTAAGCTGCTTGCCTTGCATGTTCTAGATGTTGGAAGCATCTGGTTAGCTGTAGGCTGCTGGCTTATCTCTCCGCTGACTGCAAATTTAAAAAAAGTGAGATTTTTATTCAAGCTGATTTATTGGATTATGGATTATTAATCACAACTTAAGTTTATCAGTTATTTCAAATTATTAAAAAGTGCTAAATATCACATCAATTTAAAAAGAATTGTGTTTATTTAATGGGTTTTTTCATTTTAAAAATTAATTTCTTATTGGTTTTATATGGGTAAATATAATGTATCAAAATGAATTTTGATACTTAATTTATTAATAGTTGGAGCTGGTGTTTTGTTTTTTATTTGGCGTTTTTGATTCATTAAAATTAGATTGGGGGAGAATTATGGTAATATTTTAAATATTGTTATACGGGCGTTACTATTCGCAACGCCCATGATGATTTTTAACTTACTGAGGCCACTTCATTTCGCCTTTTAATACCTTGGCACTGAGTTCAAGGCTGGATTCATCAGCCAAATCTGGATAGTGTTTTTTCATGGCTGCAATTAGCGCATTGGAATCTTTTGCTTTCGGTAACTCTTTTTCCAGTGTGGTCAGATAATTCTGGGTAAAAGTCACTGAGTCCAATGTCATTGATGAATTCCCTAAATAGTGGCCTGGTACAACAGTTTTAGGTTGCAGGCTCTTGATGCGATCCAATGTTTGTTGCCAATGCTGGCGTGATGCTTTGGTCTGGGTATCTGCAATCCATACATGGATATTGTCAGAAACAGTCACACCACCCACAACGGCTTTTAATTTAGGAACCCAGACAAAAGTACGATCTGCGGCTGGACCATCTAAACCTTCAACAATCAGTTTTTCACCATCGACAGTGAAGGTGTTTCCTTCCAGTGGTTCTGGTACGACGATCTTTTTGGGAGCCTGATCTGCAAGAATTCCACCCCAATAAGCCAGCTTACCATCTTTGGTTTCATTGATCGCTTTGATGGTTTCTGGTGATGCAATAACTTTGGCATCAGGGAATGCTTCGGTGATCACATCAAGGCCAAAATAAAAATCAGGATCGGATTGGCTGATATAGATCGTTGTCAATTTTTTGCCTGTTTGCTGGATCATTTTTACCAGCTCTTGTGCATCATTTTTCTTAAATTGGGCATCAATCAGGACAACTTCATGATCACCACTGATAATTTCGGAAGAAACAGGAAAGACGCCTCTTTCACCTGGGTTGTAGATATCCAATTTTAGATCGGTTGCTTGAGCCAGTGATGCCATCCCCAAGGAGAGTGTCGCTGCCAGAGCGATGTTGAATGTTGTTTTGCGAGCCATCGTCGAATTCCTATAGCAAAAAGTTTATATGCTTGAATGGCGTGTATAATAAGTTGCATATTTCGATTTAAAAACCCCATAACTAGCAACTATTTGTTGCATAAATCGAGCTAATTAGGGCAAAAAACAGGTTGACCGAAATGGATAGGATCACCGCAACACAAGTGTTTATTGCGATTGTTGAACAGGGTAGCCTGATTGCAGCAGCGGAACGGTTGGATATGTCGAGGGCAATGGTATCGCGATATTTGGCTGAAATGGAAAAGTGGGCAGGAGTTCGCTTATTACATCGTACAACACGTAAAATTGGCCTGACTTCGGCAGGTGAGAGTGTTTATCAACGTAGCCTTAAATTAATGGAATTGACGGAAGGAATACCTGTACAGCAATCTTTGGAAACACAAACCTTGAAGGGATTGTTGCGAGTGAGTTGTTCCCAATCGTTGGGCGTTAGTGCGCTGGCAGTTGCTATTCCTGAATTTATGCGGGTATATCCGCACATTGCCGTCAATCTGCAAATGGATAATAAAGCCGTCAATTTAATAGAAGAACGCATTGATTTGGCGATCCGTATTACCAATAATTTGGAGCCAAATCTGATCGCTCGCCCACTATCGACTTGCCATTCCATTGTTTGTGCTGCGCCGTCTTATTTAGCAGGAAAATCTATTCCCAACAATCCTATGGATTTAACAGCACATAACTGCCTGAACTATAACTTTTTCGGCAAGAGTATATGGGTATTTGAAAAACAGCATGAGCACTATTCAGTCCCTGTCAGTGGTACGCTAAGTGCCAATGAATCTACTGTATTAATGGAAGCTGCTTTGCAGGGAGCTGGAATTACAATGCAGCCTTACTATTCTGTTTCTTCTTATTTGGTGTCAGGGCAATTAGTTGAGTTGCTACCTGATTACCAACCCCAGGCTATGGGGATCTATGGCATTTATACCAGCCGCCAGAATATGCCAGCGACTTTGCGTGCACTGTTAGATTTTCTGGTGGATTGGTTTGCTACATCACCCCATTGGCAGCAATTAATGTTGAAACGCTAATGCCAGTTTTTCGGCAAATAGAGCAGCCTGTTGTTTTAGATGTGTAATGAAAGCCTCTACAGGCTCTGAGGAGGGGCGATGTATGGGTCTGATTAAACTGACTGTAAATGGAATGTCGATACTGAATGGCCGAATGCAAATCTTTGCGCTGTTATCTAAATAATCCAATGCAGTGAGCGGGTTTACGATAGACAGGCCAATACCTTCGTTAATCATGGCACAAATTGAAGCTGCGCTATGGGTTTCCATTACTATCTTGCGGTTGATTTGATGCTCCGTAAAGATTGTATCAATCAGTTGCCTGTAACTGTCTGTGATCGAGAGGCTGATAAATTTTTGATTGTGAAAATCTGCTGGCGTTAGTTGTGATTTTTGACTGAGCGGATGATTAATGGGTAAGACACAAACTTCATTTAGGGTGATCAACGTTTCTCGTTCAGTACCTGCCGGCGTCTGTAAATGTTCGGTTAAGCCAATATCATGGCGTTGTGCTGAAAGCCATTCTTCCAAAAGGGGAGATTCTTGTGGAACGATGGTCAACCTGGCTTCAGGATAGTGTTCGATAAAACTGCAACAGGCTTTTGGCAGCAGAGATTGGGAGAACATTGGCAGGCAAGCGATGGATAACTGCGCCTGTTCAAATTGTCGGATACTGTCAGCCGCATTAATTATTCTTTCCAGTCCATAATAAGAGCGTTGCACCTCTTCGAATAGACGTAATCCTTGCGCGGTGGGAAACAGACGCCCTTTGATGCGATCAAACAATTTCAGTTTCAGTAATTGTTCAAGGCGTGCAAGTTCACGGCTGACGGTGGGTTGGGAGGTTCTCAGTAGTAATGCTGCATCAGTCAGGTTGTTAGTGGTCATTACAGCATGGAAAATTTCAATATGTCGCCATGAACAGGAATGCATAGATTTGTCTCTTTGGGTAAAAAATAGTCATTACCATATCACAAATGAATAGATTATGGCTAAATGGATATTTTTCTTCCTGCCCGATTATTGCCAATAATGAAGGATCTGCTGATTTTATGAGACGACACTGCAATGACTATATCGACTTTCACTTATGACTCAGAGGGACATTTTACCCCTGATAATTTACTCCGTTTACCTATGCAGTATGGAACACCATTGTGGGTTTATGATGGCGATAACATCATCAAGCAAATCAAAAAATTAAAACCGTTTGATGTTATTCGGTTCGCACAGAAAGCGTGTTCCAATACCCATATTTTACGCTTGATAAGAGAGCAGGGCGTGAAAGTTGATGCAGTGTCATTGGGAGAAATCGAGCGGGCGCTCTATGCCGGTTTTCAGCCTGGTCGCGATAAATCAGAAATTGTATTCACTGCGGATGTGATCGATGAGGCAACCTTGTCGCGTGTTATTGAGCTGGATATTCCGGTCAATGCCGGTTCTATTGATATGCTGGCACAGATAGGTGAACGTCAGTCTGGACATCCGGTTTGGTTACGCATTAATCCCGGATTTGGGCATGGGCATAGCCAAAAGACCAATACTGGCGGCGAAAATAGCAAACATGGGATCTGGTTTCAGGATCTTCCTCTGGCAATTGCAAAAATTCATCAATATGGTTTGAAATTAGTGGGACTGCATATGCACATTGGTTCAGGGGTGGATTATCAGCATCTTGCCAATGTCTGTAATGCTATGGTAGAGCAGGTCATGCTATGCGGGGAGGATATTCAAGCCATTTCCGCAGGCGGTGGTTTATCCATTCCCTATCAGGAGGGTGAAGAATCAGTCGATACCGAACACTATTACAGCTTGTGGCATGAGGCTCGCCAACGTATTGAGCAGCATCTAGGGCATCACATTGAGCTGGAAATTGAACCTGGTCGTTTTCTGGTGGCGGAATCTGGGATCTTGATGGCGGAAGTACGGGCAGTTAAATCTATGGGCAATCGGCGTTATGTGCTGGTGGATGCGGGTTTCAATGACTTAATGCGTCCGGCAATGTATGGCAGTTATCACCCTATTTCTGTATTGTCGGTAAACGCGCTGTCGGAAACCACATCGTTAGAAACTACCTTGTTAGAAACCATCGTTGCGGGACCGTTATGTGAATCAGGCGATGTGTTTACACAGTTGGAAGGTGGAGAGGTTGTATCACGCATGTTGCCCCCTGTTAGTGTTGGGGATTATCTGATTTTTCACCATACCGGCGCTTATGGTGCTTCTATGTCTTCAAATTATAATAGCCGCCCTTTGATCCCTGAAATTTTGTTTACTCAGGGAGAGGCGCGTTTGATCCGCCGTCGCCAGACAATCGAAGAGCTATTATTGCTGGAAGCCATTTAAAATAAGTATCCTTTGGCATAGTCCTATCTTTCATATACAAACCCCCTGAGAAAAATCAGGGGATTTTTTGAGTTTTTATCCACTTTTCTGATCTCAATAATCAATATTGCATTGGTACGGTAAAATGTTTCAAACTAACGCAGAACAGTGACCCTATGAAACGTTTAATCGAGCAAATCTAGGCGACAGCCGACGAACAAAATGTCTCATCAATTTCACCGCCTCTTTAGCCAATCATATAGGGCAATCTATGGTGTAATCACTCAAAACACCTGCGGATAGTGATTATTGTCCCATGAACAAGAACCCCTTTCTATCTAGCGACCAATTTTTCATCTTAGTCCATGTGATACACCATATTGCATATTTGAAAAATCCCTTATGTTCTTACTTGTTTAAGTATTTATACGCATTAAACTTCGAGTTGGCATTGACAACATTATATGAAACCTAATATTTCCCCGCGAAGCGGGGAGATATCACACGCATCTTGAAGTTAGATTGGTATATAAAAATGAATTTTAATTTTTATTATTTTAAGATTGAATTATTTTCACTTGTATAAATGTTGTTGTTCTAATTGTGATTATTCATCATGAAAAATCGAATTCAACCTTAAAATTAAAATTATGTTATTGTGATGACTTTTTTTAAAAAATATAGAATATTATTCTATTTATCATGTGTTTTATTTTCGTTGAATGACTGTTTATTTTTTCTATGATTATTTGGCTCTAACATACATGCATTCTATATCAACTGATTAACTTTCTATGAAAAATAAATTTTACTCTATATTGTTCATTGTGTTAATGGCTTTTCTTTCTATGGGGGGATTGATCTCATCAGATATATTTCTTCCTGCCTTGAGTAAAATGGGGGAGTATTACAACGTTAGTGAATCTAATATACAAAGTGCGATAGCTATATTTCTATTTTCCATAGCTTTTTCTCAACTTATTTATGGTCCATTGAGTGATTGTTTAGGAAGGAAGAAAATTCTCCTTTTTGGCATTATGATGTGGTTGATTTCTACTGTTTGTATTTTCTACAGCACACATATCAGTGAATTGTTGTTGTTGCGTTTATTTCAGGGGATAGGAGCTTGTGCCGGTATTACATTAAGTCGTGCCATCATTAATGATTTAATGGAGAAGGAAGAGGCTGCGAGTTTGTATCTAATCATCTTTCCTTTTGTTGGGATGTCACCAGCAGTAGCACCAATGATCGGTGGAGTCCTTAATGAACATTATGGCTGGAAAGCTTGTTTCTTATTCCTGACTTTATTTATAACAGTCACACTTATATTAAGTTTATTTATATTGAAAGAATCACTACCAGTAGAAAAACGTCAAAAATTGAATGTTAGGAGTGTATTTAATAATACTTATTATTTACTCATAAATAAAGAGTTTCTCTATTATGCAGCAATACCTTGTTTTGCTTATGCGGCATATTTTTCTTATTTGATAGAATCACCTTTTATTCTTACAACTATGGGGTTACCAGAGAAATATATTGGCTACACTTATATCACACTCTCTTTGAGTTATGTATTGGGTAATATGACAGCTAAGAAATTAAGTCATCAACGAAGTTTGCGAAAAACGATCTCTCGTGGCTATATATTCTTTGCCGTTGGAGGTATTGCTTTCACAATACAAATGTTTTTAAGTCCTTATCCATTGTTAACCTCTGTGATAACAATAGCAATATTGACTTTCGGCAATGGTTTTTTGCTACCACTTGGTACGGCATCGGCAATCGCTACAAATGCACAAATTGCAGGAACTGCTTCTGGGGTGATGGGAACATTACAATTGGGCAGTGCAGGATTAGCATCACTCCTTATCGGTTATAAATAAACTTTCATAATAACGATACACTCATTTTTTTCATTCCCGGTTGTTGCCCGAATGAAAATGCAATCATAAATTCTTCAACGCACGCTAAGAGTTGCCACATATACTGACAGCAATGATTTCGGGTGACGGTTTCATGCAAGGATTGCCACAAGCGTTCAATCTTATTTAGCCATGGCGAATAGACCGGTAAAAATAACAGGTTAAATTGAGGATTTTGTTTTAGCCATTCCCTGACCTTATGGCTTTTGTGAATACCATAATTATCCAAAATCAACGTGATACTTTTGGCTTGACGATACTGACGATTAATTTTCTCTAACATATTGATAAATAAATCAGCGTTTTTCTTTATACCACCGACATAAGTCACTTGACCTGTTCGGACATCAAGGCAGCCTGCAAGGTAGTGCTTTTGGTTTTTCCCCGGTGTCATCACGCGTTTTTGTTGTCCTTTTAGACACCAGTCTGCCCCGATTTTAGGATTCAGATCGATATCGACTTCATCTTCATAAAAAACAAGATGTTGCTCTGATGCGTTGGCTAAGGCTTCGGTGATTTTTGCCATTTTTTCGTCATACTCCGGATCAGGCTTTTTGACAGTAGGCGCCGCTCTTCGCCAGACAATACCCACCTGACAAAAGTAACGATAAAGCGTACTTTTCGACAGTGATACCCCTAATAATTCATTGATTATCTGAGTGATAAGTTCAATACTCCAGCGTGAACGCAAACAGTCAAAATCCTGCGGGGAGTGTGATAATAAGAACGACAACAAGCTAAAAATCGGGGCTAAATTCCATCGAGTAGGCCTTCCTCTCGGTAAGCTTTTTAATCCTTCCAGCCCATATAACGTTAACCAATTTATCCAACGATGGACGGAAGAACGTGAACAATGAAGGGTTCTGGCGATGTAAGAAACGGTCTGACCTTCATGTAACATCAAGAGTGCCATGAGTCGGCGGGCGTAATCTTTATCCCGGGTTTTATGAATAAATTTTTTCATCTGACGTCGTTCATTTCGGGGTATTGGTGCTATGATTCGCATCACTCAGTCCATTTTGGGATTTTTTTGATTTGGCGATTAATCAGATCGCAAAAATTGGACTGAGTTCCCTTCAAGTGATCTACTATTTTGAAAGCTTATTTAGAGGAAATGATGTCTGAACGGGGAATTGCCGTTGATCACGCTACGCTCTCTCGTTGGGTTCATCTCCTGGTTCCGTTGATCGTGAAACGTTATCGGCGAAACAAGCCTGACGTTGGGCGTCGGTGGCGCATGGATGAAACGTTTATCAAAATCAAAGGGCATGGCGTTACCCCTATCGGACGGTGGATTCAGACGGTAATAGTGGCGCCAACAAAGCGGCAGTGGGCGAATTAAACCAGGGTTCGGGGATGTATTGGTTATGGCGCATGATGGGGGTCTTCCAAATGAAAAATCAGAAGCCGTAGCGTGCAGGAGCCGAATGGATGGAACAAGGCGAGATCACCGGACGTTTACCAAGGAATGTCATTTTTGATACACAGTGAGCAGTCATATCTCTAAACAAACAACCCCGCTGTTTATCTGGCAGCAGGGCACTTGTTTTAACTACAAATTTACTTGACGGAAAAACAGTGTCAAAGAATACGATTCTTCTCTAACTGTGCCTGACGGGCGGTTTCCCTCGCCATGCGTTTTTTACGGGCATCGCAAGGTTCAGGACAATCACACACTTTTTCTACGCCGATGCTTCCCAAACCACCACAGCTTCCCTGAATGCTTTTGCGCTTAAAAATATAACCCAGCGCCATGCCAGCAAAAGCCAGCAAGAAAAAGATAAAAGTGGCAATAAAGACTTCCATCGCCTTTTCCCCCTTTCTTATTTCTTCTGTAAGTATGCCTTAAAGGCGGTATTATAACGCTCTTCAAAGCCGTCTTTGGTTTTGACGATCATAAAGACCGGAATATTCAGCTTCTCAGCCACTTCCATGCCCTTCTCTGGTCCCAATACATCCAGGCCAGTAGAAAAACCATCAGCGCTCATACAAGTTGGTGCTATCACGGTAATTGAAACCAAATTATGCGTTATTGGCTTGCCGGTTTTCGGATTAATGGTGTGAGAATAACGCACGCCATTCTGTTCAAAATAGTTGCGGTAATCACCCGATGTTGCCACAGACATATTGCCCGGCTCAATAATCTCCTGAGCACTCTGCGCCATGCCACTATCCGATGGTTTTTCAATCGCTATCCGCCATGGATTTCCTTTGCCATTGTTGCCCGATGTGCGAACTTCACCGCCAATATCAACCATGTAATTTTTGATATTTTGGGATTCCAGATACTCAGCAACAACATCAACGCCATAACCTTTGGCGATGGAAGAGAGATCAACATAAAGCTCAGGGATGGATTTAACCAAATTATTGCCTTCAACAGACAAATTATCGATCCCCGTCCAGGTGCGGCGCATCGCTAATTCTTCATCCGTCGGTGCCTTGGTAATGCGCCCTTCCGGCCCAAATCCCCACAGATTTACCAGTGGACCAACAGTCACATCCAGTGCACCTTCTGTCAGTTTATTGATGCGAATAGCTTCCTTGACAACTTTTGCTGTAGCGGCAGATACCGGAAATGGTTTATTCACTTCACGGCTTTGATTAAAACGACTCAATTCAGAATTTGGCCGATAAGTAGACATCTGATCGTTCACTTCTTCCAGCAGGCGATCGATCTCTTTTTGCAGGTTTTCTGGGGCAGGTGTCGATGCATCAGCAACATATTTGACGGAGTAATAAGTCCCCATCGTCTGCCCATTCAGGTTTTGCTGTTTAGGGCCACCACATGCCGCCAGCATCATCATTGCAAACAGCAATGCTCCCCAGTTGATCATTTTTTTACTCAGCATAACTTACTCTTTCTGGCTTATTTTGGCTGTTTCTAAATCGCAGCGCCCACAAAATGTGGGCGCTTGTCGTTAAATCATGTTAGCTGCAACCCAATATTTATTGGGTATACCATCAGCCGCCGAAATCATCCAACATGATGTTTTCATCTTCTACGCCAAGATCTTTCAACATCTTAATGACCGCAGCGTTCATGACTGGAGGTCCACACATATAGAATTCACAGTCTTCGGGCGCTGGATGATCTTTCAGGTAGTTCTCATACAGAACATTGTGGATAAAACCCGTATAGCCATCCCAATTATCTTCCGGCAGAGCATCTGACAATGCCACGTGCCATGTGAAGTTCTCATTCTCCGCTGCCAGCTTATCAAAATCTTCGGTATAGAACATTTCACGCTTAGAACGCGCACCATACCAGAAGGAGATTTTACGTTTGGAGTTTAAACGGTTAAGTTGGTCGAAGATGTGAGAACGCATTGGTGCCATACCTGCACCCCCGCCGATGAAGATCATTTCTGCATCAGTATCTTTTGCGAAGAATTCACCAAATGGGCCAGAGATCGTCACCTTATCACCTGGTTTCAGCGACCAAATATAAGAAGACATGATACCCGGAGCAACATCTGGATTTCTTGGTGGAGGCGTTGCAATACGGACGTTCAGCATGATAATGCCATGCTCTTCTGGATAGTTCGCCATTGAATATGCACGAACCGTCGGCTCTTTGACTTCAGAGACATAACGGAACAGATTAAATTTATCCCAATCTTCACGATACTCTTGTGGAACATCATAATCCGCATAACGGGCAACATGGGGCGGACATTCAATCTGAATGTAGCCACCAGCACGGAATGGCACCACTTCCCCATCAGGAATTTTCAGCTTCAATTCTTTAATGAAAGTCGCTTTGTTATCGTTGGAGATAACTTCACATTCCCACTTCTTAACACCGAAAATTTCCTCTGGCAGTTCGATTTTCAGGTCCTGTTTAACATTAACCTGACATGCCAACCGGCAGCCCTCTTTTGCTTCGCGCTTGTTGATGTGGGAAAGTTCCGTTGGCAGGATATCACCACCGCCTTCCTTAATTTTCACCCGGCACTGGCCACAAGAACCACCGCCACCACACGCAGAAGAAACGAAAATCCCCTGATTGGAAAGCATACCCAATAATTTATCGCCGGCAGGAGCAGAGAAACTTTTATCCTCATCACCATTGATTTCAACTTTTATATCCCCGGTGTTCACTAACTTAGATTTTGCGAACAAAATCATGGCCGTTAGTACCAACACAATCAGGGTAAACATGACTACGCCTAGAATAATTATATCCATGAATTCTTCTCGCCTTTAGAGCTGCACACCGGAAAAGGACATGAAGCCCAATGCCATCAAGCCGGTGGTGACAAAGGTGATCCCCAATCCTTTCAGACCTGCTGGAACATCCGCATATTTCATTTTTTCACGGATAGCAGCCATCAGAACAATTGCCAGCATCCAGCCCATACCTGAACCAAAACCATATACGATGGACTCACTGAAGTTATAGTCACGCTGTGCCATAAATGAAACGCCACCGAAAATCGCACAGTTCACCGTAATCAACGGCAGGAAAATTCCCAATGCGTTGTAGAGTGTCGGCACATAACGGTCTAAGATCATTTCCAGGATCTGTACCAGTGCAGCAATGACACCAATAAAGGTAATGAAGTTCAGGAAGCTCAAATCCACCCCATCCATCAGCGCTCCATCACGGAGAACCAGATTGTAGACGAGGTTATTGGCAGGAACGGAAATTCCCAATACGACGGTTACAGCCACACCGAGGCCAAAAGCCGTCTTAACGTTCTTTGATACCGCCAAAAACGTACACATACCGAGAAAGAAAGATAACGCCATATTCTCGATAAAGACTGCGCGGACAAACAAACTAATATAATGCTCCATTTTGTTTGTTACTCCTTCTCAACCTGCGCAGGCTTCAGAGTCCGTAAACCCCAAATCAGCATACCAATAATGAAGAATGCGCTCGGTGCCAGCAGGAACAAGCCATTGGGTTGATACCAACCACCATTCTTGACAGATTCCAGCACCGTAACACCGAACAATTTTCCTGAACCAAACAGTTCACGCAAGAAACCAACCAGCAACAGAATGACGCCATAGCCCAAACCATTGCCGATACCATCCATAAAACTTTCAACCGGTGGTGCTTTCATGGCATAGGCTTCAGCACGTCCCATAACAATACAGTTCGTGATGATAAGGCCCACAAACACCGATAACTGTTTGGAAATTTCGTAGGCATAAGCCCGCAAAATCTGGTCTACGACGATAACCAAAGATGCAATGATCGCCATCTGTACGATAATTCGCACACTGCCAGGAATATAATTACGAATTAATGAAATAAAAAAGCTAGAAAACGCGGTTACCAGGGTAACTGCAATGGTCATAACTAACGCAGTTTCCAATTTGGTAGTCACAGCCAGCGCTGAACACACCCCCAAAACCTGCAATGCAATGGGGTTATTATCAAACAACGGCCCAAGCAGGACTCGTTTTATTTCTTTACTATCAGCCATCTTTCAAGGCTCCCTCACGTACTTTTTTCAGGAACGGGCCAAAACCGTTATCACCCAACCAGAAATCAAACATATGCTGAACACCGTTAGAAGTCAGGGTTGCTCCGGACAGCCCATCTACACCGTAAGGGTTATCACCGGCACCACCACGGACGATCTTAAGTGCCGGCATACCTTGCGGGTTATAGAGTTTTTTACCTACCCACTGCTTGCGCCACTGTGGGTTATCAACTTCACCACCCAAACCAGGGGTTTCACCATGAGAGTAGTAAGTGATGCCGTGAGATGTGACACCATCGATATCAATGGAAATAAAGGCATACATCATTGACCACAGGCCAGAGCCGTATATTGGCAAAACCAGCTCCGTCGTTTTACCGCTCTCATCCTTAACCAGATAGATTTCGGCCATATTGGCGCGGCGGCGGATCTTCGCCAGATCTTGTTCTGGTAACAAAGCAACACTGGTTTCGTCACTGCGCAAGGCATTATTCAGGTCAAAATTACCCGCGCTTTCTTGCAACGTTGCTGTTTTCAAATCGAGCAATTCAGGCTGAATGCGGCTGTTATAGATTGCTTTGATTTCCGCCGCTGTCATGTCCGGTTTTAGCAAGCCCGCGACATCCAGAATATTACGCTGCTTATCCAGCAGCTTTTGCTCCTGCTGCTGCGCTTTCAACCCTACAGCTGAACCGGCAACCACAATCGAACAAACAAGGCACAGCACAAAAACAACGAGGAATGTTCTGCCGATGCTATCATTATTTTTTGGTTTATCATTAGCCACGGGCTTTTCTCCGCTTAATATTGGCCTGTACGACCAGATAATCGAACAGTGGCGCGAACAGGTTAGCGAACAAAATCGCCAACATCATTCCTTCTGGGTACGCTGGGTTTACCACCCTGATCAAAATACACATAGCCCCGATCAGAATGCCATAGGCCCATTTGCCTTTATCCGTAAACGCTGCGGAGACAGGATCAGTCGCCATAAAGATCATACCGAAAGCGAAGCCTCCCAGAACCATATGCCAGTACCACGGCATAGCGAACATGGGGTTAGTGCCAGAACCAATTGCATTAAACAGATAAGACGTCGCGATCATACCGAGCATCACACCAGCAACAATGCGCCATGAAGCAATACGGGCAAACAGGATGATGGCACCACCAATAAAAATCATCAAAGTGGATACTTCACCGATTGAACCAGGAATGTTACCCAGGAAAGCATCCATCCAGGTGATTGGCTGTCCGGTAATGGTATTGATCAGGCCGTGACTACCCGCAGTAGCCCATTGGGATAACGGCGTTGCGCCAGAAAAACCATCAGCCGCAGTCCAAACCAAATCACCTGAAATCTGTGCCGGATAAGCAAAGAACAGGAAAGCACGTCCCGCCAAGGCTGGGTTCAGGAAGTTACGCCCCGTACCACCAAAGATCTCTTTCGCAATCACCACACCGAAAGTAATCCCCAAAGCCGCCTGCCACAATGGCAGTGTTGGTGGCACAATCAATGCGAACAGAATGGAGCTAACAAAGAAACCTTCATTGATTTCATGTTTGCGGATAATGGCAAACAAAACTTCCCAGAAACCACCTACGACAAACACAACCGCATAAATTGGCAGGAAGTAAGCCGCTCCCAATAGCATTTTACTGCCCCATCCTGCATCTGGTGTTAATGACGCACCAAGATACTGAGCCAGCATGTAATGCCAATCAGAAGCCAAAACCTGCTGTAAGGCATCGCCGTTATATAAATGAGTCAGAGCAGGTATTGCCTGATTTCCGACGTTATACATGCCCCAAAACATCGCAGGGAAAACTGACAGCCACACCAAGATCATCATGCGTTTGAGATCGATGGCATCACGGACATGGGCATTCCCTTTTGTCACGGTGCCCGGCGTATAGAAAACGGTGCTTACTGCCTCATAGAGAGGATAATACTTCTCCAGTTTGCCACCGGCCTCAAAGTGGTGCTCTACTTTTTCAAATAAATTTTTCAGGCCCATGAATTACCCTTCCAGCTCAATCTTAGTCAGCACTTCACGCAGTACTGGACCGTACTCATATTTGCCTGGACAAACATAGGTACACAATGCCAAATCTTCTTCATCCAGCTCCAGACAACCCAGCGCCTGAGCGCTATCAGTATCACCTGCAAGCAAATCACGCAGCAGATGAGTTGCCATGATATCCAGTGGCATGACACGCTCATAGTTGCCAATGGGCACCATAGAACGTTCTCCACCGTTTGTTGTGGTTGAGAAAGCAAAACGTTTCTTTTTCAGGAAGTGGCCGATTGTGGTACGGGTAATCGAGAACTTATTCGCGCCCGGCGCAATCCAACCAAACAGCTCCTTTTCCCGCCCTTCAGCAAGTACAGAAACTAACGTATGGAAGCGGCCAAGATAATGGCGAACGTCATCGGATTTTGTACCATAGAGCACGGAACCAGAAACAATACGGTTTTCGCCCTCTTGCAACTGATTTTGCGTCAATTCCAGCAAATCAGCCCCCAATCGAGTACGTATCAAGCGCGGTGATTTAACTTGTGGCCCTGCCAGGGATACCACACGATCAGTATAAAGCTCACCCGTGGTAAACAATTTGCCGATAGCAATGACATCCTGATAACCCAGATGCCAAACCGTTTTTTGAGCACTAACAGGTTCAATGAAATGAATATGCGTACCTGCCAAACCCGCTGGATGGGGGCCAGAAAACTGGTTATAGGTGATTTGAGCGTTATTTCCCACTGTTGGAATATTTCCAGCGCCGTGGCAAACGTGGATTTTCCCCTCTGTCAATCTTGACAGAACATTCAGACCATCAACAAAAGCCTCTTCCTGAGTTGCAATAACGACGAGTGGATCAGCAGCCAGTGGCTGGGTGTCCATTGCCGTAATAAAGATTGCCTTTGGTGTGGAACCGGGAACCGGGGTACGGCTGAAAGGACGTGTACGCAACGCTGTCCATAATCCTGACGCCAGCAGATTTTTCTCTACTTGTTCACGGCTTAAGCCAGTAAGTTCAGCACGTTCATAGCGATCAAATGTGACTTTCTCATCGCCATTCACTTCAATAACAACGGATTGCAAAACACGACGTTCACCACGTCCAATAGTGACCACTCTCCCGCTTGCGGGACTAGTGAAAACAACCCCTGGATTCTTCTTGTCTTCAAAAAGAATTTGCCCTTTTTTGACATGCTCACCTTCCTTAACCAGCATAGAAGGACGCATTCCAACATATTCTTCACCGAGTAAAGCAACATGGCGAATTGCCGGACCATCTTCTATAACTTGGGCAGGCGCTCCTGCTATTGGGAGGTCGAGTCCTTTTTTAATTTTAATCATAAGATTTGCACAAGTTTATCAGTTAAATCATATACTACAGATTACCTTGCGGTATTGCCGTTAGGTAATGCAGCGACTCTAATAATACAAAAAACCTTGAGCAATATATGTCTCAAGTTATTCACTCCGATAATCGTTACAAAGTTTCTCTTAATTTTCGCCGGGGTAATTCTAACACCTCCCCTACTGACTGTCTGATTAATCAAGTGACACAGTTCAAGCAAATCAAAATAATTTCTCTGCTAAACCGTCAACCACTCGATAAAGACGAACGCTTCTATCACTTTTCTCTACGTCAGGACGATTTTCATTCAAATATTGCGGTAGAAATTTAACGAAAGCAGCAGAAAAATAATGACAATGACTTGTTTTGGAAAAAATTACGGCCCGCCTATGCGTAAATAGCATTACTGCCACAGTTAACGTAATAGGCGGACAATATGTTATTAATGTAAAAACAGAAAACCAATCACCCTTTTGGAACCGCGAATCAAATTACTCTCTCTCCAAGATGAAATAGCGCATAGTCACCTGATTCAATACGATGCCAAACTTCATTTCCGGTTAAAGGTTGGGTGGCAATCACAGATACGACATCCCCTGGCTGGGTGTGCTGCTGGAAATCAATTTCAACATCCTGATCGAGTAATTTAGCCCTGCCGAAAGGAGCACGACGAGTAATCCAATGCAATTGCGTCGAACAGTAAGCCATAACGAACTGCCCGTCTGACAACAGCATATTGAAAACACCTTGCTTTCTCAGTTGGTTCGCCAGGGAAGCAATAAATTTAAACACCGCAGGCCAATTGGAAGGTCGCTTAGGATATTTCAACGATAGTTGATGCAATATCCAGCAAAATGCCCATTCACTGTCTGTCTCACCCACCGGCCGGTAATTACCCGTTTTCAACTTACTGTATCCCTTAAGTTGACCATTGTGGGCGTAAGTCCAATACCTTCCCCACAGTTCACGGGTAAAGGGATGAGTATTAACCAGGGAAACATTACCACTGTTTGCCTGACGAATATGGGCGACAATCACTTCTGATTTGATAGGATAGCCTTGTACAAATCGAGCTACAGGTGAATAACAACTGGATTGGTGATCTTTAAACGTCCGGTATCCCAATCCCTCATAGAAGGTAACTCCCCAACCATCCTTATGTGGACCGGTATGTCCGCCACGCTGAATGAGTCCACTCAAACTGAATACGATATCTGTTGGCACGTTGGCACTCATGCCAAGTAATTCACACATTGCCTACCCCTAACGCCGATTCCTAACGAAAAGCAATCAGGCTTTTACCATTTCTTTTTCAATCAATTGAATCAAGATATGAATGACTTTGATGTGGATCTCCTGAATACGATCGGCATAACCAAAATGTGGTACTCGAATTTCAACATCTGCTGTTCCTGCCATTTTTCCGCCATCCTTGCCAGTCAGTGTAATGACTTTCATACCTTTGGCACGGGCGGCTTCAACGGCTTTAATGATGTTGCCAGAGTTTCCAGAAGTTGAAATACCCAGCAGGACATCGCCTTTCTGACCGACCGCTTCAACATAACGGGAAAATACATAGTCATAACCAAAGTCATTGCTTACGCAAGATAAGTGGCTAGGATCAGAAATGGCAATGGCCGGGTATCCCGGACGATTTTCACGGTAGCGGCCTGTCAATTCTTCCGCAAAATGCATAGCATCACAATGTGAGCCACCATTACCACAGGAAAGCACTTTTCCTCCTGCCTTGAATGAATCAGCTAGCAAAACCGCCGCTTTTTGAATGGCGTCGATATTTGCATCATCATTGAGGAAGTTAGCCAACGTATCTGCGGCTTCGGATAATTCACTGCGGATCAGTTCTTGATACATGGAACTCATTCTCCTGAAAAGTCTTCGGGATTAATATAATGTCAGCCAACAAGTGTAACGGATTCCCCTATCTGAAAGAAGATATCATCACAGCTTGAAAAAATTATCGTTTGCAAAACCAACACGACTTTGTGAGCTAGATTGTAATTAAGATGTAAATATATTGATAAATGCGCTTTCCTCATCTAAAAAAGAAGAACATCACAACAGGTCAGACCTCTGACAACTCAACCTGAGATTTACAGGAGTTTTACTATGACCGCTTTCAGCATTATCTTATTTTTAGTCTTGATTGGCGGACTTTGTTACCACAAAGTCAGCATGACGCTTAGCAGCTTGCTGCTTGTTGCCTATACGTTCGTTATGAGTATAACTGGCCTTTGGAGTTATTGGTTGTTGTTACCACTGGTCATCGTCCTATTCCCTCTTGTCTTTACACCTGTACGTATATCTTTATTCTCTGCACCTGGCCTAAAAGCCTTCCGTAGGGTTATGCCAAGCATGTCCAAAACAGAGAAAGAAGCCATTGATGCAGGAACGACATGGTGGGAAGGCGATCTATTCCGTGGTAACCCTGACTGGCAAAAACTGCATAACTATCCAAAGCCACAGTTAACTGCTGAGGAACAAGCATTTATTGATGGTCCGGTAGAAGAAGCCTGCCGCATGGCAAATGATTTCCAAATCACCCACGAACTGGCTGACTTACCACCAGAGCTTTGGGCCTACCTGAAAGAACATCGTTTCTTTGCCATGATCATCAAGAAAGAATATGGTGGTCTGGAATTTTCCGCTTACGCCCAATCTCAGGTATTGCAAAAACTGGCTGGCGTATCAGGTATTCTGGCAATTACTGTTGGCGTACCTAACTCTCTGGGGCCGGGTGAATTGCTGCAACACTATGGCACAGACGAACAGAAAAAACGTTATTTGCCTGGCCTAGCCCGTGGTGAAGAAATTCCCTGCTTTGCTTTGACCAGCCCAGAAGCCGGTTCAGATGCAGGAGCTATTCCTGATACGGGTGTTGTCTGTATGGGAGAATGGCAAGGCGAGCAAGTGCTTGGTATGCGCCTGAACTGGAATAAGCGTTACATCACCCTTGCTCCTATCGCCACCGTGCTGGGATTAGCATTTAAACTGTATGATCCTGATCATCTGTTGGGTGATACCGAATCATTAGGCATTACCTGTGCCTTAATCCCAACCAATACACCGGGCGTTGAAATTGGTCACCGCCATTTCCCTCTGAATATCCCATTCCAGAATGGCCCAACGCGGGGTAAAGATATTTTTGTTCCTATCGACTACATCATTGGTGGGCCAAAAATGGCAGGCCAAGGCTGGCGTATGCTGGTTGAATGTCTGTCTGTTGGTCGTGGCATTACCTTGCCATCCAACGCAACAGGGGGATTAAAAAGCGCAGCTATGGCAATCGGTGCTTATTCCTATATTCGCCGTCAATTCAAGTTGCCTATCGGTAAAATGGAAGGTATCGAAGAACCATTGGCACGTATCGCAGGTAATGCTTACGTGATGGATGCGGCTGCAACCATGATCACCAGTGGTATCATGTTGGGCGAAAAACCTTCAGTTCTGTCTGCTATCGTGAAATACCATTGTACGCACAGAGGCCAACGTTCCATTATTGATGCGATGGATATCGCTGGCGGCAAAGGTATCTGTCTTGGACCCTCTAACTTCCTTGCTCGCGGTTATCAAGGGGCACCCATTGCTATCACCGTTGAAGGTGCGAATATCCTGACCCGCAGCATGATCATCTTTGGTCAGGGTGCAATCCGTTGCCATCCTTATGTACTGGCTGAAATTGCCGCCGCAGAAAGCAACAATGTGAAACACTTTGACAAAGCGCTGTTTGGTCACTTAGGCCATGTTGCCAGTAACACGCTGCGCAGCCTGTGGCTTGGTATCACCAAAGGCAGAACCAGCCGTTCACCAGTCAATGATGCAACTCGCCGTTACTACCAACAAATCAACCGCTTAAGCGCCAACCTTGCCCTGCTCTCTGATGTTTCAATGGGCGTATTGGGAGGCAGCCTGAAACGCCGTGAACGCATTTCAGCACGTTTGGGGGACATTCTGAGTCAAATCTTCCTGGCTTCTGCCACGTTGAAACGCTATGAAGACGAAGGACGCCAGAAAGAAGATTTCCCATTGGTGCAATGGGCAGTAGAAGATAGCCTGAATCAGGCTGAACATGCTATGAATGACTTGCTACGCAATTTCCCTAATCGTTTGGTTGCAGGTTTGATGCGATTGATTATTTTCCCATTGGGACGTGTACATACTGCACCATCCGATAAATTGGATCACAAACTGGCTCAGATATTACAGACTCCTTCCGCAACTCGTAGCCGGATTGGACGTGGGCAATATCTGACACCAAGTAAACATAACCCTCACGGGTTACTGGAAGAAGCATTGCACGATATCATCGCCGCAGAGCCAATCCATGTTCGCTTGAGCCGCGAAGCAGGTAAGACACTGAGCTTCACCCGTCTGGATAAATTAGCTGAACAGGCTCTGGCTGAAAACAAAATCACTCAGGAAGAAGCAGAGATCCTGAAACGTGCCGAAATCAGCCGATTGCGTTCAATCAATGTCGATGAATTTGAGCCGGATGCATTTGCTGTACCCCATGCAGCAAAAAAGCCTGAAAGTCAGCGTCAAGATAAAGCCGCCTGATGCTGATGCTGACCAGAAAACCTGATTTATACAAATATGGGATAAAAAACGGGGCAACGGGGCAACAACGCCCCGTTTTTATTCATAAAATACCACCTACTCTGTAGGTATTTAGTTATGAATAAAGTATATGGAATATACTATTCTGATGTTCTTTCCTATATAAACAGAAGAATTATTAATCTAAAAAGAAATTGAAATGGTTAAAAAAACTCTTTTTGTTGGTACTATTATCTTTTAAGGTGTTAGCCTTTGAAGAATCTACTGAGATTATGTGTTTTGCTTCATATGGTGAAAAACCAATAAATAAAAAATATATCACGTTGTACTCAGAATTTGTGTTCATCCCCTTTTTGTATATATGCGTTAAAAGTGAGGAAAACGGTGATATGATTTATCGCGTATTATTTTGTAAAATTAAAATTATTTAGGTATCCACCATCACGTAATATTACCTCTATATGGTTAACCATTTTATTCTTTCTTAATTTACTTTCTAATTTTTGTGTCTTTATCACCGATTAAATAAATTGAGCTGCCGACAAGAACAATAATAGTGATAATAATTGCTACTTTCATTGGATCATGGTGAGATATAAATAAGCTTTCAAAATAGTAGATCACTTGAAGGGAACTCAGTCCAATTTTTGCGATCTGATTAATCGCCAAATCAAAAAAATCCCAAAATGGACTGAGTGATGCGAATCATAGCACCAATACCCCGAAATGAACGACGTCAGATGAAAAAATTTATTCATAAAACCCGGGATAAAGATTACGCCCGCCGACTCATGGCACTCTTGATGTTACATGAAGGTCAGACCGTTTCTTACATCGCCAGAACCCTTCATTGTTCACGTTCTTCCGTCCATCGTTGGATAAATTGGTTAACGTTATATGGGCTGGAAGGATTAAAAAGCTTACCGAGAGGAAGGCCTACTCGATGGAATTTAGCCCCGATTTTTAGCTTGTTGTCGTTCTTATTATCACACTCCCCGCAGGATTTTGACTGTTTGCGTTCACGCTGGAGTATTGAACTTATCACTCA
Organism: Xenorhabdus sp. TH1; assembly: GCF_037260955.1. NCBI lineage: Bacteria > Pseudomonadati > Pseudomonadota > Gammaproteobacteria > Enterobacterales > Morganellaceae > Xenorhabdus > Xenorhabdus sp. TH1. The sequence goes on along the minus strand of NZ_CP147734.1, from coordinate 2,740,383 downwards.
GATAATCAATGAATTATTAGGGGTATCACTGTCGAAAAGTACGCTTTATCGTTACTTTTGTCAGGTGGGTATTGTCTGGCGAAGAGCGGCGCCTACTGTCAAAAAGCCTGATCCGGAGTATGACGAAAAAATGGCAAAAATCACCGAAGCCTTAGCCAACGCATCAGAGCAACATCTTGTTTTTTATGAAGATGAAGTCGATATCGATCTGAATCCTAAAATCGGGGCAGACTGGTGTCTAAAAGGACAACAAAAACGCGTGATGACACCGGGGAAAAACCAAAAGCACTACCTTGCAGGCTGCCTTGATGTCCGAACAGGTCAAGTGACTTATGTCGGTGGTATAAAGAAAAACGCTGATTTATTTATCAATATGTTAGAGAAAATTAATCGTCAGTATCGTCAAGCCAAAAGTATCACGTTGATTTTGGATAATTATGGTATTCACAAAAGCCATAAGGTCAGGGAATGGCTAAAACAAAATCCTCAATTTAACCTGTTATTTTTACCGGTCTATTCGCCATGGCTAAATAAGATTGAACGCTTGTGGCAATCCTTGCATGAAACCGTCACCCGAAATCATTGCTGTCAGTATATGTGGCAACTCTTAGCGTGCGTTGAAGAATTTATGATTGCATTTTCATTCGGGCAACAACCGGGAATGAAAAAAATGAGTGTATCGTTATTATGAAAGTTTATTTAGGTTAACACCTACCCCGGCTTTACTAGATACTATAACAATATTGTTAGCATACATTCCACCTAGAGCTTTAGTGTCTATTGCCAGAGCTGGTTTATTTATATCATCATTACTACCTTGTAATACAAAAAGATCTTTACCACGAATTTTGCCATTTAACTCCAGAGCCTTACTTACAATAGCAACACTATCTCCGCCATTATATCCATCTAACCCTTTTTCTCCAATAGTAATTTTACCAGTCTCCACTATAGACATAAGTTGTCCATTAGGATCTAAAGCAGGCTTACCCGTAGTTATAGTTATATTAACGGCATTACTAAAACTTCCACCGTTAGCTGTAATACCATTTGGATTAGATATTAAAACATCAGCCTTTTTACCAGCTATTTCTAATAATCCATTTAATTGAGATTGATTTCCACTAGTCACTTCATTGATGATAAGTTTAGCTGGATTGTTTAAATTAGGGTTTTTATTTATTTGGCCGGCTAATTGAGATCTAATTTGGTTTAATGAATTATTTAAAACCGCACCTTGAGTATCTACATTGAAATCTTTATAAGTATTATAAGAAATACCACGATTATCTGGAGTAGATATATTAACAACAGGTATATTATTAATGTTTTGAACTTGTGTTCCAGAATTATCTGAAATTATTGGATTGGCAAAAGATGAATTTAGAGAACATAATCCAGCAAAAAATAAAGCAAGTTTGATATTTGTTTTCATAGAAAAATCCTTCCGTTATAATTAAAGGTTAAATGAAGTAGACCAATAAATAACTAGATTATCTGGTTTTAAATAATTAGGATAATTTAAAGGTTTACCTACACTAAAGGAAATGTTACTTATTTTATTGTTTAAGTTTAATCCAAGTGACGTTCCTGTTAAGTTACCTCCATCTGAAGATCTAGCCAGTTCTCCTTTAATCCAACCAGTATCTAATGAGCCATTAAAAGAAAGCTCCCCAAACTTTGGAATGTTTACCAATTTCCAATTAATCTCATTTCTCCAATAACCTCCTAAATTTCCAGTAATAAATTTATCTTTAAAACCTCTGACAGAATAAAGCCCCCCTATGGATAATTTTTCGCTAGAGTAAAGACTATTTGGACTAGTTTGAGCATAAGCAGAAGTTAAATAATAAATATTATTAGTTATAGGTTTAAAATAGCTGGAATTAACACTAACTTTGTAAAAGTTACTTTTTGGAGAATGTTCAAGGTTGTCATCTTTAGTTGCTCCAAAAATAGCTAATCCTTTTGTTATTGTAGGGTTAAATCTAAAATAACCTCCGAATAACATGGAGCTATAATTAAGGCCTAAATTTACTGTGCTTAAATTTGAACTGCTGGATATTTTATAATCCCCTAAGATGTTTTCAGTTTTACGAGATGTAAAACTCACATTTAAACCTAACTTTTGTTTTCCATCTCTATATAAAACTCTATTTGCTAATATAGAATGAGAGTTACCTCTGCTTGTATAACGAATCGTTCCAAAATAATTAATAGGAATACTTTGGAACGATTCATTTTTTGAATATTGGTAACTAAACAACCAATAGCCGTAAGGTATACTTACCCCTGAGTTAATATACCAATTTCTGTGACTATTTTTAAAATCGGTATCTTTACTGGCAAAAATTGTCCAAGAATCAGCTAAACGAAACACATTATCCAATTGCAAAAAGGTATTAACTTGATTTTCGCCTTTACTTTTTTGCCCATTATTATCATAAATTAAATTTATGCTTAGAGGTAATTTAAAAGGATTTATTTTTAAAATAACATCAGAGTATCCTACTTTAGCAGAAGGTTGAATATCAATTTTAACTTGGTTAGAGTGCAACCTATTTAATTGTTCTAATCCTTGTTCTATATCTCTTAGGTTAAGTATTTTTCCTTTCATATTAGGAAAAATCATTTTTAATGCTAATAAGTCTCCACCATCAATATTTAAATTATCAATTTTCCCTTCAATAACAGTAATAATAAGATTACCTTTAAATATACTCTGTGCATCTTGTTGTCTCAAAAAAGCTCTAGAAGTAATATAACCTTTTTCCATGTAATAAACAGATATGGTATTGATTAAAGAATCAATATCTTTATTTGTCATACATTTAGAAATATTTTCCTTTATTAGTTTTTCTTGATTGGATTTTGGATAGTGTATAGCGTTTTCTATGGAGATAGTGTTAATTACTTGACAAAGTAATTTATCATCTAAGGTAGATAATTATTTTGGTTTATCTACTTTAATATCTAATCCTAAATCTTGTTGTTTTTGAGATTCTTCTAAAATATCTTTCTGTTTTTGTTTGATAATTTCTTGATCTGCAGGACTTATACTGGGTAAGTTATCAGGAAAAGATAAGGTTTTTCCTGATATTAACAAAAACAAACAGAGGGAAATGTTAACGTATGTTTTAATTTTCATATTATTAGAGTGTTAAACTAATCCTTATTAAAAATATTAATTACATAAAAATAAGTGACTTGGCATTAAAAGTATGGTCACGAATAGTAAATAACATTATAATTATACAATTACGTTCGTATTAATTTTCATTGCTACATTCCTCTTAATATTTTTTAATGAAAATATTATCACTGATAGTCAGAAAATAATTAATATTTTAAATAAGAATAGAAGTCAATATAGATTATTTAATGGTAAAGTAACACATTTTATGTATATTTATATAAATAATTAAAAATTAATAATAAGTTAATATCCTGTTGTTTTTTACACTATGTTAGATTTTTTTTACAGAAGAATGTACTGATGATATCACCGTAAAAATATTTTTTAGACTGTCGGTAATTATCAATATTCCTGAGTTTTCTGCCAGTAATAAGTGAACAGTTGCCAAAACGGTCCATCAAATTGTCCGAATTTATTAAAACACAATACTCTTATAAGTTTGACGTGAGTCGGGTAGTGCTGTGGGGGCAAAGCTTTTATCTGACAGGCTTACGTGCGTTTTCTGGCGATCAGCGTTGTACTGATAACCGATGTTTAGCTGGAATTATTAATTCATTAGTACATATATAAAAAGCCCGCTATTAGCACTGACTTATGAGATTCTCTCAGTGTTAATAGCGGGCAAAATCGTAACCCAATCAGTTACATTTAAAATCATCCCAACTATGGGAATAATGCTTGCGTTTCATAAATGCGACCGCAGTCAAAGGGGGACTACGATCCAGCAATGGCGATAAGTCACCGTCAACAATATTGGTGGATTCATAAAAGAGAACCTTTTCAAGCTTTTTTAGGTTTCTTAAAGGCTTGAGGGATTCAATCTCATTGCAGTTATTGATAAAAACCTCTTTCAGGTTTTCAAGCGTTTCCAGTTGATTGATATGGGTAATCTTTCTACATGTGTTTATATCCAACTGTTCCAGTTTTGATAGGTGCTCTATACCATCCAATGACGTTAAACCCCTTAAATTGGCAATGCGTAATCTCCTGATGTTTTTTAGATATTCCATTCCTTCAAAAGATTTCAGCCTTGAGTTCAGCAAACCCAGTATTTCAAGTTTGGTTAATAATTGCAGTGGCTTTAAATCATCATAAGGGTATTTATTAATAAAAAGATCTTTTAATTTTCGGCATTCAAACAGGGAGTCTGATTTTTTTCGCCATTCAAGGCCACATCTTTCAAGATCAGGAAAATTTTCAAACCGTATCGGTGTATTACAATAGGTGTCGATACCTAGAGACTTTAATCGTTTCAAAACATGGATTGAATCAATCGATTTGATATTAAATCCTAGGATATCTATTCCAAGCAGATCAGGAAATGCATCCAGCGGGGGGAGTTCACTCCCCTGCCATCCTTTTGCAGAATTAAACTCAATCTCGGTGCAGCCTTTTCTTAATATGTCCTCTTCTATTGTTTTATTCCATTCTGAGCGCACAACGGCCAAAACACCATATCGCCCTTCTTCATAGATGACGTTTGACTTATTCATTAGATGCCTTCTGTTTGGACCAATCGGGTTAACCTTATTTCCCAGATGGCTAACATCCTTTGTTCCAGCGGAGCCAGTCTGCAAAAAGTGGTTCAGAATGGGAGAATAATAGTATGTCGGTTCAGGTCGGGCTACAACGTACCATACGGTTCTTCTTCATAAGCGATATCAGAATCAGTTAGAAGGTATTCCCATTGGAATTAATCGTATAAGAGTATAATTCATATAAAAAAGGCTCGCCGATAAGCGAGCCAAATTTGTTTTTTTAAGGTTGTTCAAAAGTCTTGCAGTTTTTTCTCAATGGCCAGAATAATTTTCTCAGCCTTGAGTGATGAAAAAGGAATAGCATGTTTGGCAAATTTCTCCGCTGCCATGCGCACAGCTTCGCGCAATGCCCCCACAATAAACTCACGGATACCTTCGCCATCAGCCACACTTTGTGGTACGGCAATTTGTATTACCACCCCTTTTCGTTTTTTGGAAAAGTAGCCATATTTAAGACCTTCAAAGTCCACACCTAATATAGACCCAGGAACAATAAATATGGGGTTAATAAAGGCTTCTTTTCCACTATCATAACCTTCATCTCTTTCTTTTGCCGCTGTAATTGATGTAGTGCGTAAAGCTAACTTAATTGGTGAGCCATCAAGGTTTGGCCCACCAAATTGATTTCCAATTGTTATCATTATTCACCTTTTGCTTTTTTAGTAGCTTTAGCCCAAGGTTCTCGATTGAGCGGTCCAGGATTCTTAGTCACAAGTTCTCTTTCTAACTTTAGCATATCAGTTCGAGAACCGGAATGAATAACGTTTATTTCTTTATCTGTCATATACTTATTTGTATATCGTTTACTGGGATTTTGTGAAATTCCATATTTTAGAAATTCGCCTTTATCTGTTGACAGCTCATAAAGATAAGCTGGTTTTGGTGAGTGTTTTGAGTTGCCATGAATGGCTTTTACAGCCGCCTTCCCGCCTTTTCCAAGCGCTTTTCCGGGAGGCCCGAAAATTCCTGCACCTGCCGCCGCAATATTTGTCCATGTCGGGTCTTGGTAGGCTTCATAGAACCCTTTAACTCCACCAACGATAGGGGTGTAATCCAGTGCGGTATTGGCCACTTCTCCCCACTGGCCTGTTGGGTTAACTAAGTTAACGGGGTCGTTGCCGGTATAGGCATAGAGGTTCAGGCCATCCTCTGTTCCAGCGGAGCCAGTCTGCAAAAAGTGGTTCAGAATGGGAGAATAATAGTATGTCGGTTCAGGTCGGGCTACAACGTACCATACGGTTCTTCTTCATAAGCGATATCAGAATCAGTTAGAAGGTATTCCCATTGGAATTAATCGTATAAGAGTATAATTCATATAAAAAAGGCTCGCCGATAAGCGAGCCAAATTTGTTTTTTTAAGGTTGTTCAAAAGTCTTGCAGTTTTTTCTCAATGGCCAGAATAATTTTTTCAGCCTTGAGTGATGAAAAAGGAATAGCATGTTTGGCAAATTTCTCCGCTGCCATGCGCACAGCTTCGCGCAATGCCCCCACAATAAACTCACGGATACCTTCGCCATCAGCCACTCTTTGTGGTACGGCAATTTGTATTACCACCCCTTTTTCTTTTTTGGAGAAATAGCCATATTTAAAACCTTCAAAGTCAGGTTTTGATATTGAACCGGGTACGATAAAGACGGGATTGATAAAAGCCTCTTTGCCGCTATCATATTCCTCATCCCTTTCTTCTGTTGCAACACCTGATGTAATGCGTAATGCCAGTTGAATTGAGGAACCATCGAGTTCTGGTCCTTTGTAATGATTTCCAATCGTTATCATTATTCACCTCTTGCTTTTCTGGTGGCTTTGGCTCAAGGTTCCTTATTAAGAGGCCCCGGATTTTGGGTAACCAGCTCACGTTCCTTTTTCAGCATATCAGCACGGGTGCCAGAATCAATTTCTCTGATGTCTTTATTTTTCATATAGTTCTTTGTATATCGTTTACTGGGATTTTGTGAAATTCCATATTTTAGAAATTCGCCTTTATCTGTTGACAGCTCATAAAGATAAGCTGGTTTTGGTGAGTGTTTTGAATTGCCATGAATGGCTTTTACAGCCGCCTTCCCGCCTTTTCCAAGCGCTTTTCCGGGAGGCCCGAAAATTCCTGCACCTGCCGCTGCAATATTTGTCCATGTCGGGTCTTGGTAGGCTTCATAGAACCCTTTAGCTCCACCAACAATAGGTATGTAATCCAGAACCGTACTTGCAGTCTCCCCCCATTGTCCTGTCGGGTCAACGAGGTTAACGGGGTCGTTGCCGGTATAGGCATAGAGGTTCAGGCCATCTTCTGTTCCGGCGGGGTCAGTCTGCAAAAAGCGCCCCAGAATGGGAGAATAATAGCGTGTCAGTTTAGGCCGGACTACGACGTACCATACGGTTCTTCTTCATAAGCGATATCAGAATCAGTTAGAAGGTATTCCCATTGGAATTAATCGTATAAGAGTATAATTCATATAAAAAAGGCTCGCCGATAAGCGAGCCAATAATTATTTTTTAAGATTTATTAATATTTTCAAAAAAATGTAAACTAATTAAATAATAAACTCTACTGATTACTATATTCTAAAGTTAAATGTTCTCTTTTAAACGGGACTGCTCTGATATTTCCTTCCAATGATACAATTCTCATCATATCAAAAGGTGGTGCAGTGGTTAGTCCATCCTCCGACGAGGAAAATTCAGAGAAAATATATTTTTTGTTATCAATTGTAACAATGATTCTGTTGTAGCTATTTTTCAACATGTATATAGTTCCTAAGGCATAGGGTTGAATTTCGCTATCTTTGCCAAAGAGCCGACGTCCTACCAATAAAGACCAGTTTGCATTCATCCATTCATCGATAAATTCCTGATCATTATCCCAATCATGGTCATAGAGTATTTCATCTATAGCAGGCCAGGAATGATTTAAAAACATTCTAAATCTTGACAGGGTAATAAAAATATCTTCTGAAGATATGTGAGTATTCATATGCTATTAATCCTCCTTATACGGATATTTCTTTTTAGGGAGAGAACTACCCTTAGGTCTATTTACGTCAACATGATTGGGTTCTCTATAGTTTCCCCATTCTTTGGGATCGATATGATATGAACGTTTAGTTTTGGGATTTACATATCCTCCTGTACCTCCCGCTGGATCTTCACCACGAGGTTTAACCCCTTTTTTTCTAAACATAGCATCAATTTCTTTAGCAGTCTTGTCCTTGAAGGGGTTCCTTAACCCTTTTACAGCCGCCTTCCCACCTTTTCCAAGCGCTTTTCCGGGAGGCCCGAAAATTCCTGCACCTGCCGCCGCAATATTTGTCCATGTCGGGTCTTGGTAGGCTTCGTAGAACCCTTTAACTCCACCAACGATAGGGGTGTAATCCAGTGCGGTATTGGCCACTTCTCCCCATTGTCCTGTCGGGTCAACGAGGTCGTTGCCGGTATAGGCATAGAGGTTCAGGCCATCCTCTGTTCCGGCGGGATCAGTCTGCAAAAAGCGCCTCAGAATGGGAGAATAATAGCGTGTCAGCTTAGGCCGGACTACGACGTACCATACGGTTCTTCTTCATAAGCGATATCAGAATCAGTTAGAAGGTATTCCCATTGGAATTAATCGTATAAGAGTATAATTCATATAAAAAAGGCTCGCCGATAAGCGAGCCAATAATTATTTTTTAAGATTTATTAATATTATCAAAAAAAATGTAAACTAATTAAATAATAAACTCTACTGATTACTATATTCTAAAGTTAAGTGTTCCCTTTTAAACGGGGCTGCTCTGATATTTCCTTCCAATGATACAATTTTCATCATATCAAACGGTGGTTCAGTAGTTAACTCATCTTTTGACGTGACGAATCCAGAGAAAATATATTTTTTGTTATCAATTGTAACAATGATTCTGTTATAGTTATTTTTTAACATATAAATTGTACCTAAGGAATAGGGTTGAATTTCGCTATCTCTGCCAAAGAGCCGCCGACCTACCAATAAGGACCAATTTTCCCTTAGCCATTCGTCAATAAACTCTTGATCATCATCCCAATCGTGGTCATAGAGTATTTCATCTATAGCAGGCCAGGCTCGATTTAAAAAGTTTCTAAATCTTGACAGGGTAATAAAAATATCTTCTGAAGATATGTGAGTATTCATATGCTATTAATCCTCCTTATACGGATATTTCTTTTTAGGGAGAATACTACCCTTAGGTCTATTTACGTCAACATGGTTGGGTTCTCTATAGTTTCCCCATGATATGGTATGAACGATCATTTTTAGGATTTACATATCTGCCATAACCTCCTGCGGGATCTCGACCTTTTGGCTCAAATCCTTTTTTTCTAAACATAGCATCAATTTCTTTAGCAGTCTTGTCCTTGAAGGGGTTCTCTAACCCTTTTACAGCCGCCTTCCCACCTTTTCCAAGCGCTTTTCCGGGAGACCCGAAAATTCCAGCACCTGCCGCCGCAATATTTGTCCATGTCGGGTCTTGGTAGGCTTCGTAGATCCCTTTAGCTCCACCAACAATAGGTATGTAATCCAGAACTGTACTTGCAGTCTCCCCCCATTGTCCTGTCGGGTCAACGAGGTTAACGGGGTCGTTGCCGGTATAGGCGTAGAGATTGAGGCCATCCTCTGTTCCGGCGGGATCAGTCTGCAAAAAGCGCCCCAGAATGGGAGAATAATAGCGTGTCAGCTTAGACCGGACTACGACGTACCATACGGTTCTTCTTCATAAGCGATATCAGAATCAGTTAGAAGGTATTCCCATTGGAATTAATCGTATAAGAGTATAATTCATATAAAAAAGGCTCGCCGATAAGCGAGCCAAATTTGTTTTTTTAAGGTTGTTCAAAAGTCTTGCAGTTTTTTCTCAATGGCCAGAATAATTTTTTCAGCCTTGAGTGATGAAAAAGGAATAGCATGTTTGGCAAATTTCTCCGCTGCCATGCGCACAGCTTCGCGCAATGCCCCCACAATAAATTCACGGATACCTTCGCCATCAGCCACACTTTGTGGTACGGCAATTTGTATTACCACCCCTTTTTCTTTTTTGGAGAAATAGCCATATTTATAGCCTTCAAAGTCCACGCCTAATATAGAGCCAGGAACAATAAATATGGGGTTAATAAAAGCCTCTTTTCCGATATCATAATCTTTATCCCTTTCTTCAATCGCAGTCATTGATGTAATGTCTAATGCTTGTTCAATTAGCGAACCATTGAGATTTGGCCCACCAAATTGCTCTCCTATAGTTATCATTCTTCACCTTTTGCTTTTCTGGTGGCTTTGGCCCAGGGTTCCTTATTAAGAGGCCCCGGATTTTGGGTAACCAGCTCACGTTCCTTTTTCAGCATATCAGCACGAGAACCGGAATGAATAACGTTTATCTTTTTATCTTTCATATATTTCTTTGTATATCGTTTACTGGGGTTTTGTGAAATCCCGTATTTTAAAAGCTCACCATCACTCTTTGAGGTCAATTCATAAAGATAAGCTGGTTTTGGTGAGTGTTTTGAGTTGCCATGAATGGCTTTTACAGCCGCCTTCCCGCTTTTTCCAAGCGCTTTTCCGGGAGGCCCGAAAATTCCTGCACCTGCCGCCGCAATATTTGTCCATGTCGGGTCTTGGTAGGCTTCATAGAACCCTTTAACTCCACCAACGATAGGGGTGTAATCCAGTGCGGTATTGACCACTTCTCCCCATTGTCCTGTCGGGTCAACGAGGTTAACGGGGTCGTTGCCGGTATAGGCATAGAGGTTCAGGCCATCCTCTGTTCCGGCGGGGTCAGTCTGCAAAAAGCGGCCCAGAGCGGGAGAGTAATAGCGTGCCCGGTTGTAAGACAGGCCGGTTTCAGGATCAATACGCCGACCGGCAAAGCGGAAAGCCGCATTACCGGGATCACTCTCTAACCCATAAGCAGTATAGCCGTGTTTTTCTATTACCTCACCTTGCGCATTGGTAAGGGCAATGGTCGAGCCTAACGCATCCTGAAAATAAAAATTATGGCCACGCGCTGTAATATCAGCAACCACTTCATCAAGCCCGGCACCATAGATATAGGCACCGCTAAAATCGGGTGTGCCGGTACCACTGAACACCGCCATTTCCTGATCACCGATACTGAGATAAACATAAGTGGTGACGACATTATCTTTGAGGACCTTTTTAATCACACGCCGGCTCAGTGCATCATAACCAAACCCAATCTTTATATCGGCTTTTTCAGCACTAACCAGCCTGTTTTCCGTGTCATATCGATAACCCCAAACCCCATCGTTGATCAGATTGCCACGCTTATCATATTCAAGCGCGGAGTCATTGACAGCCGTATATTGGTTAAGATTGTTACTCTTATAGGTTTGACTTGAGTCGGGTAATGCCGCGGGGGCAAAGATTTTATCTGACAGGCTTACGTGTGTTTTCTGGCGATCAGCGTTGTACTGATAACCGATGTTTAGCTGGAATTATTAATTCATTAGTACATATATAAAAAGCCCGCTATTAGCACTGACTTATGAGATTCTCTCAGCGTTAATAGCGGGCAAAATCGTAACCCAATCAGTTACATTTAAAATCATCCCAACTATGGGAATAATGCTTGCGTTTCATAAATGCGACCGCAGTCAAAGGGGGATTACGATCCAGCAATGGTGATAAGTCACCGTCAACAATATTGGTGGATTCATAAAAGAGAACCTTTTCAAGCTTTTTTAGGTTTCTTAAAGGCTTGAGGGATTCAATCTCATTGCAGTTATTGATAAAAACCTCTTTCAGGTTTTCAAGCGTTTCCAGTTGATTGATATGGGTAATCTTTCTGCACGTATTGATATCTAGGTTTTCCAATTTTGATAAATGTTCAATACCATCAAGAGAAGTCAATCCCCTTAAGTTTGCTAGACTTAGGTATGTCATGTTTTTAAGGTGATCTATTCCATTCAGTGATTTAAGCTTGGAGTTATAAATCCTCAATGTTTTAAGATTAGTTAATAATTGTAGCGGTTTGAAATTATCATAAGGGTATTTATTAATAAAAAGATCTTTTAATTTTCGGCATTCAAACAGGGAGTCTGATTTTTTTCGCCATTCAAGGCCACATATTTCAAGATCAGGAAAATTTTCAAACCGTATCGGTGTATTACAATAGGTGTCGATACCTAGAGACCTTAATCGTTTCAAAACATGGATTGAATCAATCGATTTGATATTAAATCCTAGGATATCTATTCCAAGCAGATCAGGAAATGCATCCAGCGGGGGGAGTTCACTCCCCTGCCATCCTTTTGCAGAATTAAACTCAATCTCGGTGCAGCCTTTTCTTAATATGTCCTCTTCTATTGTTTTATTCCATTCTGAGCGAACTACGGCTAAAGTGCCATAGTTACCGTCTTCATATTTAACATCAGATTTTATCATGGAAGAAGATGCTCCCTCTTTGGACCAATTGGATTGACCTTATTCTCAAGATTTCCACTCTTAATACCACCAAGCTCCTTTATTCTTGACTGTTCTGCAATCTCCCTTTGCAGTTTTCCTCCTGAAACAGGCGTTGTTGTAACTGGGGTGCCAGCCGGTAGCTTACCGGAACGTAAATGCTGCTCAAGACGTTTTGGAATATTGGATGACTGGCCGACATATTTTTTACCAGATTTACCAATAAACTCGTAGATACCCTGCGTTCCACGTTCAACGATTGGTGAGCTTACTATCGCCTTCCCGCCTTTTCCAAGCGCTTTTCCGGGAGGCCCGAAAATTCCAGCACCTGCCGCCGCAATATTTGTCCATGTCGGGTCTTGGTAGGCTTCGTAGATCCCTTTAGCTCCACCAACAATAGGTATGTAATCCAGAACTGTACTTGCAGTCTCCCCCCATTGTCCTGTCGGGTCAACGAGGTTAACGGGGTCGTTGCCGGTATAGGCATAGAGGTTCAGGCCATCCTCTGTTCCGGCGGGGTCAGTCTGCAAAAAGCGGCCCAGAGCGGGAGAGTAATAGCGTGCCCGGTTGTAAGACAGGCCGGTTTCAGGATCAATACGCCGACCGGCAAAGCGGAAAGCCGCATTACCGGGATCACTCTCTAACCCATAAGCAGTATAGCCGTGTTTTTCTATTACCTCACCTTGCGCATTGGTAAGGGCAATGGTCGAGCCTAACGCATCCTGAAAATAAAAATTATGGCCACGCGCTGTAATATCAGCAACCACTTCATCAAGCCCGGCACCATAGATATAGGCACCGCTAAAATCGGGTGTGCCGGTACCACTGAACACCGCCATTTCCTGATCACCGATACTGAGATAAACATAAGTGGTGACGACATTATCTTTGAGGACCTTTTTAATCACACGCCGGCTCAGTGCATCATAACCAAACCCAATCTTTATATCGGCTTTTTCAGCACTAACCAGCCTGTTTTCCGTGTCATATCGATAACCCCAAACCCCATCGTTGATCAGATTGCCACGCTTATCATATTCAAGCGCGGAGTCATTGACAGCCGTATATTGGTTAAGATTGTTACTCTTATAGGTTTGACTTGAGTCGGGTAATGCCGCGGGGGCAAAGATTTTATCTGACAGGCTTACGTGTGTTTTCTGGCGATCAGCGTTGTACTGATAACCGATGTTTAGCTGGAATTATTAATTCATTAGTACATATATAAAAAGCCCGCTATTAGCACTGACTTATGAGATTCTCTCAGCGTTAATAGCGGGCAAAATCGTAACCCAATCAGTTACATTTAAAATCATCCCAACTATGGGAATAATGCTTGCGTTTCATAAATGCGACCGCAGTCAAAGGGGGATTACGATCCAGCAATGGTGATAAGTCACCGTCAACAATATTGGTGGATTCATAAAAGAGAACCTTTTCAAGCTTTTTTAGGTTTCTTAAAGGCTTGAGGGATTCAATCTCATTGCAGTTATTGATAAAAACCTCTTTCAGGTTTTCAAGCGTTTCCAGTTGATTGATATGGGTAATCTTTCTACATGTGTTTATATCCAACTGTTCCAGTTTTAATAGGTGCTCTATACCATCCAATGACGTTAAACCCCTTAAATTGGCAATGCGTAATCTCCTGATGTTTTTTAGATATTCCATTCCTTCAAAAGATTTCAGCCTTGAGTTAAGCAAACCCAGTATTTCAAGTTTGGTTAATAATTGCAGTGGCTTTAAATCATCATAGGGGTATTTATTAATAAAAAGATCTTTTAATTTTCGGCATTCAAACAGGCTGTCAGATTTTTTTCGCCATTCAATACTGCATTTTTCAAGATCTGGAAAATTTTCAAACCGTATTGGAGTGTTACAGTATGTAAAAATCTTTAAATAACGTAATTTTTTTAATGAATGGATTGAATCAACAGATTCAATATTCAATTCTGTGACAGATACTCCGAGAAGGTCAGGAAATGCCTCAAGCGAGGGGAGTTCATCCCCCCCCCGTTTCCAACCTTTTGCGTGATTAAACTCAATCTCGGTACAACCTTTTCTTAAGATATCCTCTTCTACTCTTTTATTCCATTCCGAGCGTATAATGGCCAAAATACCATATTGCCCTTTTTCATAGGTGATGTCAGATTTAATCATTCATTAGATGCCTTCTGTTTGGACCAATTGGGTTAACCTTATTTTCTAGGTTATCAATCCCAAGTTCTTCTATTCTTCTTTGTTCTGCAATTTCCCTTTGTAGTTTTCCTCCGGGAACAGGCGTAGTTGTGACTGAATTGCCAGCCGGTAGCTTACCGGAACGTAAATGCTGCTCAAGACGTTTTGGAATATTGGATGACTGGCCGACATATTTTTTACCAGATTTACCAATAAACTCGTAGATACCCTGCGTTCCACGTTCAACGATTGGTGAGCTTACTATCGCCTTCCCGCCTTTTCCAAGCGCTTTTCCGGGAGGCCCGAAAATTCCAGCACCTGCCGCCGCAATATTTGTCCATGTCGGGTCTTGGTAGGCTTCGTAGATCCCTTTAGCTCCACCAACAATAGGTATGTAATCCAGAACTGTACTTGCAGTCTCCCCCCATTGTCCTGTCGGGTCAACGAGGTTAACGGGGTCGTTGCCGGTATAGGCATAGAGGTTCAGGCCATCCTCTGTTCCGGCGGGGTCAGTCTGCAAAAAGCGGCCCAGAGCGGGAGAGTAATAGCGTGCCCGGTTGTAAGACAGGCCGGTTTCAGGATCAATACGCCGACCGGCAAAGCGGAAAGCCGCATTACCGGGATCACTCTCTAACCCATAAGCAGTATAGCCGTGTTTTTCTATTACCTCACCTTGCGCATTGGTAAGGGCAATGGTCGAGCCTAACGCATCCTGAAAATAAAAATTATGGCCACGCGCTGTAATATCAGCAACCACTTCATCAAGCCCGGCACCATAGATATAGGCACCGCTAAAATCGGGTGTGCCGGTACCACTGAACACCGCCATTTCCTGATCACCGATACTGAGATAAACATAAGTGGTGACGACATTATCTTTGAGGACCTTTTTAATCACACGCCGGCTCAGTGCATCATAACCAAACCCAATCTTTATATCGGCTTTTTCAGCACTAACCAGCCTGTTTTCCGTGTCATATCGATAACCCCAAACCCCATCGTTGATCAGATTGCCACGCTTATCATATTCAAGCGCGGAGTCATTGACAGCCGTATATTGGTTAAGATTGTTACTCTTATAGGTTTGACTTGAGTCGGGTAATGCCGCGGGGGCAAAGCTTTTATCTGACAGGCTTACGTGCGTTTTCTGGCGATCAGCGTTGTACTGATAACCGATGTTTAGCTGCGAGCCATTCCACTGATGGGATATCGTTGTAGGCAGGCTTGCCTGATTATACGCTAGCTCCTTTTTTGCAAGGGGCTGTTGAAGATCACCGTAAATCGCAACAATACGCCTGCCTGCCGGATCATAGCCATAGTGAACAAGGGGGGTTGCGGCTGTTGGCGGGCCTTGATAAACCCCTGTCATACGGTTCAAGGCATCATAAACATTGGAAACATTCAGTCCACCGGCAAGGGAGGGCAGCGCCATGGAAAAACGGTTGCCATTATTATCAAGCGTGAATTGCGTAGTGCCGAATATTGCTGTTGTTTCAGAGCGGGTTCTTCCTGCCGTATCATAAGTGTAAGAAACGGCAAACTCCGGATTGGCGCTGGGGGTAAGGGAGAGAATTCGCCCGCTATAATCATATTCATAATGGATAACAGACTGATTATCCGGTTTTTTGCTTATGATTCGGTCAAGATTATCATATTCATACCAGATTTGGCTTCCATCGCGACGCTGAAAAACAATATCTTTCCCCACAGCATTGAACACATACATATCATAAGAGCCATCAGGGTAATGGCGTTCAGATTGGCGTTCAAAGGCGTCATATTTATAGAGGGTTGTATTGTTGTTGGCATCAGTTAGTGTTGCGAGAAGACCACCCGGGGTATAGCTGCGGGTTTCCCGTACAACCGTACCAAGATTTTTCGTGATAGAGGCATCATGATGACTGGTAATTTCATCAATAATCTTGACGGGGCGTGAAGCAGCATCATAGGTTGTGCGGGTACGCCGTCCCGATGACGACGTGACTGTATCCACACGGTTTAAGGCATCATAAGCTGTCGTCGTTGTTTTGCCATCCGGCTCAGTGACGATAAGTGGGTTATTGGCTTCATTATATTGTGTTTTTGTGATAAGAAAGGGCGATTCAGCATCACCGGTTGCAATTTTTGTTTCACTGAGGTTGCCATTGGCATCATAAACATATTGTGTAATGCCAAGGCCTTGTGGAGCAGTCACTTGCACCAAACGGCGTTCAGTATCGTAAAGGTAGTGGGTTGTAAAACCTTTTGGATCTTTTTGTTCTGTTTTATTGCCAGCACCATCATAAGCATAGGTTGTGGTCAGGTTTAAATGCCCTGTTCCCGGATCGACTATTGTTGAAATGAGATCAAGCGATTGCGGGTCATAGGTATTTTGGGTTACGCGTCCTTCTGGATCGGTTGTCGTTAAAGGTAAACCCTGGGCGTTATAGGAGGTCAAGGTTATGGGGGAATGTGTGCCATCTATGCCGGGTTTTGAGACCTCAGGTTGCGTTATTCGAATAAGATTGCCTTGTCCGTCATAGTCATATTTTGTCACTCTACCTAAAAAATCAGTATGGGTGAGTGGCAGGGAAAGGGCGGAATAGGTCCATTTTTCGGTAATTGGCTCGGCAGGTTTTCCGGTTATAGCATCGACAGATTGTGGCGTTGGAGAAATGGTTTTTGTTAAAATATTGGCTTTATCATCATAAGTAAAACTTTCTGATAAACCGCGAGGACCAACAACCTGTGTACGCAGCCCTATGCCGTTATAGGTATAACGTGTTGCAGCTCCTGTTTGGTTAAAGTCAGCTAACATGTTGCCATTTCTGTCATAATAAATAACGCGACTATGACCGAGAGGATCTGTTTCTTGTGTCCGGGTCTCATTGGCAAAGAGGTAATGCCAGAGATTGCCAAAAGGGTCAGCCTGAGTTTGGATGCGCCCTGAATTATCGTAAGTATTTCTGACGGTAGTTGTTTCAGGGAAGGCAGGGTTATACATAGTCGTGAGCAGACCTAACCCTTCATAACCATAGCGATAGATGGCGTTAAGCGAATTTTGAAAGTTTAGCAGGTTATCATTTCCGTCATAACCATAGCTGACTAAACGAGAGCCGTCTGAAACCGATGTTAACTGATTATTGCCACTATAGGAGAACTCAAGTTTTCGCCCCATGCCATTGGAAACGGTTATTAAATTTTTATTTTTTCCTGTACCTGAATAGGTAAAGGTCACCGTATTTTTGTTTTTATCCTCCCAGGACTGAATATCCCCTTCTTTATCAAAGCGTGTGACAACACCTGTTTTGTCTGTGATGGTAACGGCATTCCCCTCTCCGAGGATCAAGGTTGAGCCATCACCGGGCGGGGGAACAAAAGTAACACCTCCAGAGGCAGTCGGAATTTTAATAAATTTTCGTGTTCCTTCGTTCGTTTGAACGGTAATGGCATTATCGACTAACTGATCCATCAACCAACTGCCAATAATCGAGGAAATTGCTGTATTAGTCAGCGTCGGATCGGTTTCCAGATCTTGTATAACCTGTGTGGCAACAATGGATGTCACGGCTGCTAAGGGGTTATATTGCCCGAAGGCTTCATAAGGGTCACTGTCACGTTTGGCGCTTAGCATGAAATTATGACGCCATCCATAGCCAAGCGCTGTTTTTGTGTTTTTTTGACCAGAATTATAGCTACGGGTGAGTGTCAACCCGAAAGGATAGGTGGCAGACCCTGTACTAATATCCTCGTGATCGTAAAGAAAATAACCGCTACGAAGATCGATAGGGTCAACACTCTTGAAAGCCTGATAGGCTGATTGAGCACTTGCCTTGACCATATTCCATTTATCGCTCATCCAGGATCTTTTTTCAGAGGCAAAACCGCCTTTAAACCCGCCACTGATTTTATATGCGATGGAATTTTTTGGTTTTGCTCTGTCATTTTCCTGTAGGTAATAACCATTTCCACTCCAGGCATTGACTGTGCGTGAACCATTTTGTGGTACAAAAACTTTACGATTATCTCCTCCTTTTTCTGTTAGATACGCTTCCATATCAGCAAGAGATGAAGCATCCCAGTTAACCAGGAGGGGTTTGACAGAAGACCAGTTTGGCAAAGTGGCCTCAAGAAAGCCGATGCCGCTTGTGTTGGAATAATCAAACATGCGCGTGGTTGAAATCGCCTCGACTTCCTGAAGCTGTTTGACACTGCTGGATTCCAGAGAGCTTTGACGAATGGCGCTGTTGAATGCAATGCCTGTAAGATCATCGGGAGAAAAAGAGAGCGTTTTACCTGAATTACTTACAAGCTGAACGGGAAAATCCACATAGACGCTCCCATTATATCCGGCAACCCCTACTGTAAAGTGGTGCTTATTATTAAAACCACCAAGATTGGCGGCAAGCAAATCCGAACTGTGGGACTGGCTCAAGTAAGCATATCCGATAGCAGCAAGACCCGCCCCTAATACTGCTTCAGATGTATCGGCTTTTCCTGCAGCCTGTGCTCTAACGGCTGTATTTTGATAATGGGTGAGTGTGTCACGACCAATTTCGCCGGCAGCCAGAATAATGGAATAGGTCCCACCTGTTTTGACAACATTTCGTCCTGAATAGTTATCATAGCTAGCGACATAGGGGGTTGACAGTGTTGTAGTGATGAGTTGTGTTTCTGTTTTGGTTGTACTTCCTGTAGCAATAACAGTGCCATTCAATGTCAAAACGGGCTGATTGGCGTTATTGTAGTCTAAAGTCAGACGCTTGCCTGATATCTGATCGGCGTAAAACGTCATATTGATAGAAGCAGGAGATGATGGTGAGTCAGAAATTTTTACTGTAAAAGCGCTCCTAAGCGTATTCGGTACGGGTAAACAAGTTTCTATTTCTGTACAAAGGGTACTACCGTTAGCAGAAAAAGATGTAAGATAATTTGTGTTTGTAATTTTGCGTCCACCAAAAATCTCTGTCATGGATTTGTCGGGGTATTTTTTACCAATTTCATTGGCGAGCATTTCTGCGTAGGCATTGAGTTTTGCCCGGATATTGTCTCTATTCAGATTTCTGATCGAATTAATATTGGCAGGTACACCGGGAATGGAAGAAGCGCCTTTTGCTGCAGCAGTCAAAAATTCCTGTTTGTCGAAGCCCATTATTGATGCCACATTGATGGGTGTAAAGTGTTGATACGATTTAAATGAGGGATCCAGTTGATGGGTTTTACCGTCGTACGTGACTTCTGTCCAAACATGCTGAAGGTTAACTGTTTTTGCCTGTCCACCAGTCTTAACACACTGTTCGTTACCTTCTATCTTTACACAGGCAGGGATACCACTATTTCCAAGGTTATTGGCCAAAAGGGTAGCATTATTTTCGACACCAAGCAGATTGGCTATCATTTCAGCAGGGATAGTTGAGACACCATAGCGATAATCCGCCTTGATACAGGACTGGCGCAACAGTGTGACAAACAGGGTATTCTGATCCATATTATTGCCTCGCCGATCAAGGAAAGTACCCAATGGGCCTTTCTTCAGGCCGAATGTCGGCGAGTAATCAATACCGTAATAGACATATTCATAAATTAGATCGAGACTGTAATTAAGAGCACGTGCGAGATCCCTGATTTCCGGATCGGCTGGCGGTGGTGTACAAGCTAAGGTATTAGTAAGATTTGATGTTGCTTGAAATGGGGATTTTGTTGAAGCAAGACTGGCGAAAGAGACGAGAAAAACGAATAAAGCGAATGAAATTTGGGACAAGAATTTAAGAAGTTTATTCATGATAAGCAATCCTTGTTAAAAAACTGCCGAGTGCAGAATAAAATACATTCATGGCAACATTTATTTAGTTAAAATTTCTTTATTTGCACGAATTTCAGGCAGTTCTATAGTCGTAATCTGCGCAGGCGAGGGTTGGTTTTTTTTGATAATGACTGTTGTGGTGGTTTCTTGAGCGTCGGTATTTTCTGAACGTTTTATTACCGAGGAAGATTTGGGCGCTAAATCCGCACGTTTGAAGCCATACTTTGTCATCGTCCCTGCGGGTGGTTCATGACCCAATATTGCATCAACATTGAGCCTTACTCTACCTTCTTTTTCGGCATATTCCTGCGCGTTGAAATATTTCTCTGCTTTCGTATGTCGGGGCAAAGAAGAAGGCGGAACAACACGTTTGTTAAGATATTCAGCGGCTTCTTGCGGTGTGACAGGTGGCATATTCAGCATGCCAACTGTAGGGGGTTCCGAGCTTGTGGCGGTTTCAGCGAAAGCGTTATTGCCCAAACTCGTCAATAAGAGCATCCCTAAACAAAATGGGAGTTGATATAACTTTTGAAACATATTGGTATCCTCCAAAAAATTTTTTTAAAAAAAGATAAAATATATTCCATTAAAGATTTGAATTTTAATTCTGAAATGTAAATGAATATGTTTTTCAAAATATATATATCCGCTGACATCTAATGATATTTTGCTAATGTAAAAATTAGGCAAGCATCATTAAATTAAAACCAAGATGACGATATCACGGTGAATTTTATTGTTGTTTCATTGATTGTTTAAAGCAGGTGCGAAATGTTTTTCGTTAAAGATTTATTTGAAAATTTGATTTTATGTACTTTAGAAAATATATGTTACTGATATTATTTTAAATAAAATATTCTTTTGGGAGGATGCATAATATGTTAAAAAATAGCCAGGAAAGATCTATTATAACCATAGTAATGTTCATGGTACTTATCTTGATAAATTTTATGATTGTTCCATCGCTTCAGGCTAATATGATTGAAATTCAGAGTAATGAACTACAAAATATAGAAATACAAGGTACTGAAACACAAGATACCGAAATACAGAGTACTATCACATATTCCTATGACAGTCTTGGGCGTCTGATTTCAGATACAACAGAGCAGGTCAGTACAAATAAATATGACTATGACTCTGCAGGGAATCGTCTCTCGACATCAACTAAACAGCAAAAATAGGAGAAAACGATATTGGTTATATACCAATCTAACTTCAAGATGCGTGTGATTTCTCCCCCGCGAAGCGGGGAGAAATCAGGCTCCATATCGTGTTGTAAATTGCGACTTGAAGTTTAATGCGTATAGAGTTTTACAAATGACGATTATGCCTTATTGAATTCATTATGATAAACGTCCCGAAAATGGTGCGGTGTCAGCATCCAAAGCGCATTCGGTCTGCTTTTACGACCGATTTGAACCTTGAATTACTCAGTGAAGCTATTCAGAACAGACCATTAACAGACATTTCGTTTGATTTACGAACGAATTCCAGACCTGGTTTTCAACCCACCGCCTAAAAGCATGATGGGGTCTCGAAATGAAAAATCAGAATCCGTAGCGTGCAGGAGCCGAATGGACGGAACAAGGTGAGATCACCGGACGTTTACGCTCAATGCGTATCAAAAATGACATTCCCTGTGGGCTTGGTGTAAATAGTTTTTCACCGAGCTTATTGAGATACCCAAATTTTCCGCAACTTCTTGATAACGTAAGCCCTGGAGTTGGATAAGCAGAAATGTTTGTCGGACTTTTGCCGGAAGTTCATCCAATGTTTCATCTATTTTTTCTAGCTGTTCTAACAGCATAAGTTGATTCTCAGAAGAGTTTGCTGAGATTTCAGGTTGTTCACTGACATATTCCAGATAATGGTCTTCCAGTTTTTTCCTGCGCCAGTAATTGGAGAGGGTTCTGCGCGCTATCGTCATTAAAAAGGCTCTTGGCTGGTGGATATTTTCAAGATCCGAAGATTGCATCAATTTGATGAAAACCTCATGGACGAGATCTTCAGCTTGATAGGGACAAGCGCTGTTTTGTCTGATCCAGTTGCGTAACCAGTGATGATAATCGGTATAGAGTTTCTGGGTGATTTGATTGTGCTTAAATGTGCTTTTTTGCACCGCCATAATGATATTGCCTGATGGGATGTAACTAATAATGGTTATTATTTGTATTTGCTATGCGGAAGTCAATGCAGTCTAACCCTCTTTAGGTTAAGAGGGTTAGGAACGTGTCAGTTAGAATTGCTGTGAGATACTGAATTTGTAATTCCGGCCGATACCTGAAATCGTCTCTTCTGGCGCTCCCAGGTACGGATAGTAATCACGGTTGAACAGATTATCGACAGTGACCCGTGCTTCAAATCCTTTTATAAAAGAAGGACGCCAGCTTGCAAACAAGCCGTGCAGGGCGTAGCCCTTGCTTTTAAGTAGTGACCAAGAATCTGCTTTTGGATCTCCATCTATAGGGGAGCGATCTTGTTTGCGGATAAAATCACCCTTCCATCCCATTGCCATCTGCCATTGCGGAATTTTAAACCCTAACATGGCATGGGCAGAAGTTGGCGGTATTTCCGCAATCCAGGTTTTATGCCCTAACCACGGATCACGTGGAGAAGCGTCACGTTGCCCACGCATGGTAGAGAACGATAATTTTCCAAACAGTGTGGAGCTGTCGTAGAACGTTTCTATTTCTAAGCCTTCAATCGTATATCCCGGTAAATTGCGGTAATTTCCCAACGATGTTCCACATAAATTACTTGATCCACTATCAAGTTGGGCTTCACAGTAAATACCACGTCTTCTAAAGATCTCATCTTTACCACGGTTACGGAATAAGGTGGTACGGATTTGCAGGCTATCCTCTTCAAGTATTAAGTTATCGAAATCGAGAATTGCACCGAGGCGTACTCCTGCCATTCGTTCAACGCCAAGATCGCGGCTGGAACCTTTAAGGTTACCTAATCCTTGTACTTCATATTGTTCATCAACTATTGGTGCACGCCATGTGCGGCTGATATCTGCAAACAATGAAAGGTTTTTATTTGCTTGCCACAGAATGCCTAAATGGGGTGACCAGCCGGTATAGGTTACACTGCTATAGTCATGATTAGCTTCTGGCGATGTATCGTTATACAGTGGCGCGTTATTTTTTTTACCCCTATTTTTGACATGATCATAACGAACACCCGGTGTGACGGTGACGCTGCCTATCTTCAGGGAATCTTGCATATAGAAGCTGTAAGCGAATTGATCGCCAGCAGGCATATAGCCTGGTTGATAATAACCATAGTTATAGTTTTTGTTTTTTATTTTGTCCTTATTGAACATCAGCACATTGCGTTCGTTTTTATGCCAGCGGGTTCCCACCAGTAATTCGTGTTTAATCATACCGGTTGAGAATACGCTTTTGTTGTTGATATCAACCAGATTATCGGTGTAATCAACCCAGCTTTTATTACCCATTGAGCTACTAAAATAGGAGGAAGCATTTTCTGGGCGAGTATCGTCTTGCTTGGTTTTGGAATAGGCATAGAGCATCGTCAGGTTTAACCACGGGTTATTTTCTGGTGCGATATTCCATTTGGCAGTGTAGTTCTGATCAAGTTGATCACGAAAGACCAATTTTCTTTTCCAGGCACCATCCAAACCGTATTTCTTTATATCAGCGGCTGATGGAACGGCCATCTCATCACGGTTAGCCGCCCAGGGTTGCCAACCATCCGATTCAGATCGCATTGCGGACAGGCTAATCGTATGAGCGTCACTGGGATAAAAGTTGGTTTTCAATAAATAAGATATTTGGTTATTTTGTGAAAACTTAAAACGTGTGCCATCAGGGCGTTTAATATTGTGCCCATTTCGCTTGCTCACATAGAGCAACCCATCGGCAAAGCCATCGGGATCCCTGCCGTATAGTGCGCCACTATTGATCCACTGTCTGTCATTTGTGTGGTAGCTTTGTTTGACAAAACCCCCCCAATCTTCATCGGGGCGCAGTAAATCGTTCGCTTCTTTTGTCACCAGTTTGACCGAACCACCAAATCCACCATTGCCGTTAAGTAAATTGTGTGGCCCTTTATCAACCTCGACTCGTTTGATTAATTCAGGCTCAATAAAGACAGAACCCTGCATATATTTTTCAAATCCTTTTGGCGCATCGTCCAACGTGATTTTGATATCTTCCTGGTCGCCCATCCCCCAGATATTCAGTGTTTGCCCACCAGGGCGTGGAGAGCCTGACATTGAAACACCAGGAAGCTGGTCGAGTAACTGGGCAATATTATCGGCTTGGGTACGGTCAATATCCGCTTTTTTGAGCACAGAACTTCCCGCACTGGTGCTGTTGCGCAAACTTTCAACAACGGAAAGTGTGGGTAATATTATCACCTCATTTTTCTTTTCTGATTTTTGTTCTTTGGGATCTGTGGTCGCGTAAACAGCGCTGGAGAATGCCGCTCCCAATACTAATGTACCGGTTAAAATTTTCTGAACCATGGTAGCGATTGGGCGTTTTTCTAATTTTTGACTATTATTTGCCATAAATTTCCTGAAACGTGATCAAGTGAAATATTATTCAAAGTAATAAGTCACCTGAGAAACCAAAAAAGGTAAATAAAAATGAGAATTATTTTTGTTTGCATATGATCTTGGGAAGCATACCATACGATGATGAGATTTATCCCATGGGTAGTGAGATTTTTGGCATTGAAATTTAAGTTCAATTTCCTTACGTACAAAGGGGTTCGTCAATGAAAAAAAAGATCCTTGGTTCTCTGATCTTGGCTGCTATCGTAGCCTTGATCGCTGGCTGTGATGACGCATCTAAAAAAGCGGAAGATCCGGTTCAGCAAACTGAAGAAAGCGCAGCACAAAAGACAACTGATGCTGAAAAAACGGCCACGGGCATAATGGATAATGCGAAAAAAAGTGCACAGGAGATAAAGGAAAATGCTTCGCGCGAAGGCCATAGTTTGATTGATAAGTCAAAGGAAGCTGCGACAGATATACAGAGTCAAGCAACTAAAACAGCGAATGATGTGATGGAGGTGATGAAAGCGAAAACGGATGATATCCGGCATCAGGCTAATGATAAACTCGATCAGCTTTCAGATACGATGAAATCGAAGACGGAAGAAATAAAGTCTGAGGCTGATAAAAAGGCAGATGACTTAATCAATCGTCTTAAAGGTCATGATGTTAAAGATGACAGTGATAAAAAAGAGGAAAAGTAATTTATGACTTTGAATTTAATATCGTAATAAGATAATAATCACTGTGAGTAATATAAATACGGGAAAAATGAGTATTCCTTGAATATCTCAATTTCCCGTATTAGTGATTTATCTAATTTTTGTGAGAATGAATTGATTAACTATTTTTGACCGATTGGCGGACAGGGGAATTATTGGCAACATAATATTTTGCCTGACTGCGTGGCAGAGGAGAGATTCCCCTGATGTTATCAGCTATTTTCTCAGCCATCATGATTGTTGTGGCATTTAAATTACCGGTAATAATGGTTGGCATAATAGAAGCATCAATAACACGTAGGTTTTCAATGCCATGTACTCTTCCTTGACCATCCACAACTGCCATTTCGTCTGTCCCCATTTTGCAACTGCATGAGGGGTGAAATGCGGTTTCAGCATGTTGACGAATAAAGGCATCCAACTGTTCATCTGACTGATTTTCAACACCTGGGCTGATTTCACGTCCACAATAAGGCGCCAGCGCAGGTTGTGCCATGATTTCCCGCGTAATGCGAATAGCCGCGCGGAACTCTTGCCAGTCCTGTTCTGTTGACATGTAGTTAAATAAAATACTGGGATGCTGACGTGGGTTTCGCGACTTAATTTTCACCCGACCACGGCTTGGAGAACGCATAGAGCCAACATGAGCCTGAAAACCATGTTGGCTGATGGCATTACTGCCATTGTAATTAATGGCAACAGGCAGGAAATGAAACTGAATATTTGGCCAGGCAAATTTTTCATCGGTGCGAATAAAGCCACCGGCTTCAAATTGATTGCTGGCACCAATACCTGTTCCTTTGAATAGCCATTCAGCGCCAATTTGAGGTTGGTTGTACCATTTCAATGCGGGATAAAGGGAAATGGGTTTGAGGCATTCATACTGCAAGTACATTTCAAGGTGATCTTGCAGGTTTTGTCCAACACCAGGCAAGACATGCACAGCAGAAATACCAAGCTCGTTCAATACTTCTTCGGGACCAATACCTGAACGTTGCAAAATCTGTGGCGATGCAATGGCACCAGCGCAGAGTAAAACTTCTTTACGTGCTTTTGCCTGGGTTAACGTTGAGCTATGGCCTTGATAAAAATTGACGCCAACAGCCGTCTTTCCTTCAAAGACGAGGGTATCCGTTAACGCATGAGTCATGATGGTGAGATTGGCGCGTGAACGAGCTTGATCCAGATAGCCACGGGCTGTACTGGAGCGGCGTCCTTGAGGGGTAACGGTACGATCCATAGGGCCAAAGCCTTCTTGCTGGTAGCCATTCAGATCGTCAGTAACGGGATAACCCGCCTGAACACCTGCTTCTACCATTGCATGAAAGAGTTCATTATTTCCTGCTTTGGGTGTCGTGACACTGACAGGCCCGTCGGCACCATGATAGTCATTTGCGCCAATATCCCTTGACTCCGCTTTGCGAAAATAGGGAAGGCAATCAAGGTAAGTCCAGTCTTCCAGCCCTGCCTGGGTTGCCCAATGATCAAAATCCAGTGCATTGCCACGGATGTAACACATGCCATTGATAAGTGAAGATCCCCCCAACCCTTTACCGCGCCCGCATTCCATGCGTCGGTTATTCATGTGGGGTTCGGGATCGGTTTCATAAGCCCAGTTATAACGGGTTCCCTGCAAGGGGTATGCCAGCGCCGCTGGCATTTGAGTACGAAAGTCGAACCGGTAATCAGGTCCACCGGCTTCCAGCAGCAGGACCGTCACATTGGTATCTTCCGTTAAACGAGTTGCAAGCACGTTACCCGCTGAACCAGCACCGATAATAATGTAATCAAAAACCATTGTTATCTCCTCTGTTTCAGGCGTGGATTAAAATAGGGATTCAAAATTGCCTAATTCCACCTGTATTGATTTGGTTTGTGTGTAATTTTGTAGTGTAGCCAGTCCATTTTCCCGGCCAACACCAGAATGTTTATAGCCACCGACAGGCATGGCTGCCGGGGATTCTCCCCAGGTATTGATCCAGCAGATCCCAGCTTCTAGCCGGTGGATCACACGATGTGCGCGGGAGAGATCTTTGGTGACTAATCCTGCACCCAGGCCATAATGGGTATTATTGGCTCGGGCAATGACTTCATCTTCCGTTTCATAAGTCAAGATAGACATCACAGGCCCAAAGATTTCCTCCTGTGTGATCAACATATCATCGGTACAGTCACTGAATACTGTCGGTGCAACAAACGCCCCTTTTGCTAATTCGCCTTCCAGCAGACGCTCACCACCACACAGCAGGCGGGCATGGCTGTTTTTACCGTTTTCGATATAGCGTAAAACGGACTCCATGTGTGGAAAACTTACCAGCGGACCAAAGTTAGCGTTGGGATCAAGAGGTGAGCCAATTCGAATGCGCTTAACACGCTCAAGAATTTTTGCTTCAAACGGTGGAAGCAGTGCCTTGGGGACAAAGACCCGTGTCCCGTTCGTACAAACCTGACCTGAACTGAAAAAGTTGGCCATCATGGCAATATCAGCAGCGCGATCCAGATCGGCATCATCAAAAATGATTAGTGGAGATTTACCACCCAATTCCATCGTGACTTCTTTTAGGGTAGAAGCGGAAGCATTTGCCATCACCTTTTTGCCGGTCACAATACCGCCGGTGAAAGACATTTTGGCGATTTTAGGGTGAACAGTCAGATAATGTCCGACTTCATGGCCGGCTCCGGTCAACACATTGAAAACACCATCAGGCAAACCGGCTTCGGTGTAGATTTCAGCCAACTTCAAAGCGGTAAGAGAGGTGACTTCACTTGGTTTAAAAATCATGGCATTACCGGCAGCCAGTGCGGGTGCTGATTTCCACAGGGCAATTTGGATAGGGTAGTTCCATGCGCCGATGCCTGCTACGATACCCAATGGTTCACGGCGTGTATACACAAAAGAAGATTCACGTAATGGGATCTGCTGGCCTTCAAGGGCTGGAATTAATCCCGCATAGTATTCCAGTACATCGGCACCTGTGACGATATCAACCTGCCGGGTTTCAGCAAGGGGTTTACCGGTATCCAGTGTTTCCAATTCAGCCAGTTCATCATTGCGTTCACGCAAGATATTCACCGCCTTGTGTAAGATCCGTGAACGTTCCACCGCGGTCATGGCTGCCCAGATTTGCTGTCCTTTATGGGCGCTTTCGACTGCTAAATCAACATCTTGTTTTGTTGCAGACTGAAATTGAGCAATAACGTCACCATTAGCTGGGTTAATTGCGTCAAAAATTGTATTATTAGGATTGGTACTATCAACATAAGCACCGTGGATATAAAGTTTTTGTAATCCAAAATAGGTCATAGATTCTCCTTAAGCGTCTATCCAAGTCAGAACTTATCAGATGCTCCGAGTTTCTGTTCGATGTAATCGATAGTAATTTTGAATGTCCCTGCTATATCAAAAGGCTTCTTGCTTAATGCACTTCGCAGCCAAATGCCGTCAATCAATGCAGCAAGACCTTGTGCAGCTAGCCGAGCTTCTGCTTTTGGCATGGCACGTTTAAATTCAACACAAAGATTGGAATGCAAACGGCGCTCATTGATTTGTTGTAACCGATACAGCTTTGGTTGATGCATGCTACTTGCCCAGAATGCCAACCAGGTTTTCATTGCTGCGCTGTTGATCTGGCTGGTATCAAAATTCCCTTCGACAATGGCTTTCAACCTTTGCGTGGGGGTTGCGTTATCTAGCAAGCGTAATCGGCGTGCGACAGCTATTTTTAACTGATGCAATAGATAACGCATGGTCGCTTCTAATAGGCCGTTCTTGTCCTTGAAATAGTGGCTGATAATTCCGTTGGAAACCCCCGCTTTTCGGGCTATTTGTGCAATAGTTGCTTCCTGCATTCCCACTTCATTCACAACGATTAATGTTGCATCAATGAGTTGTTGTTTTCTTATCGACTGCATTCCAATTTTTGGCATGATTTTATGCTCAGAAAATCAATTATTCGGACAGTATTAAACTTTTTTTTAATTGAATGTTCAATCAAAATTAAATATGTTTTATCACAATAATTTTACAATGAGGGAGTGAATTTGTTTAAGGTATCTTAAATTTTATATTTAATTCAAACTGTTATATGAATTATGTTTTTCATCTGTTTTAATGCTATTAATTTCAGGAACTGCCTATGAATACACAAGACAGTCCAAAAAACACCCAGAAGGACACCCTGAATTCTGTCGTTTTTTTTACCTCTGCCGGACTGATTATTGCATTTTCTCTGTTCACTATTTTTTTCACAGATGCAACCAGTATTTGGATAAAAAATACACTGAATTGGGTGTCTAAAACTTTCGGTTGGTATTATTTACTGGCTGCGACGCTTTACATTGTGTTTGTTGTTTTTGTCGCGGCTTCCCGTTTTGGTTCAATCAAATTGGGACCGGAACAATCTAAGCCGGAATTCAGTTTGCTAAGTTGGGCGGCGATGCTGTTTGCCGCTGGGATCGGCATTGATTTGATGTTTTTCTCGGTGGCTGAACCTGTCACGCAATATATGCAGCCACCAACGGGTCAAGGGGAAACTATTGAAGCAGCTCGTCAGGCGATGGTGTGGACGCTGTTCCATTATGGCCTGACGGGCTGGTCTATGTACGCCTTGATGGGAATTGCACTGGGATATTTTAGTTATCGTTATAATTTGCCTTTGACTATCCGCTCGGCACTTTATCCTATTTTTGGTGATCGCATTAAAGGATTAATCGGTCATACGGTGGATATTGCGGCAGTAATAGGGACCATTTTTGGTATTGCAACGACGCTGGGAATTGGGGTTGTGCAGTTGAATTATGGTCTGAAAGTTCTTTTCGACTTACCGCAAGGATTGGGGATCCAGGGTGGATTGATACTATTATCTGTGGGGATAGCCATTATCTCCGTAACTTCCGGCGTAAACAAAGGCATTCGATTTTTGTCTGAATTGAATGTCCTGCTGGCTCTTGGCTTGGTTTTATTCATTTTGTTTATGGGCGATACCGAATTCCTGCTTAACGGATTAGTGCAGAACGTCGGGGATTATATCAGCCGTTTTATGGGTATGACGCTGAACAGTTTTGCCTTTGAACGCCCCACTGAATGGATGAATAACTGGACTCTGTTTTTCTGGGCATGGTGGGTGGCCTGGTCGCCGTTTGTAGGGCTGTTCCTGGCGCGCATTTCCCGTGGCAGAACGATTCGCCAGTTTGTTATGGGAACATTAGTCATTCCATTTGTTTTTACACTGCTGTGGCTATCGATTTTTGGTAACAGTGCGTTGTATGAAATTCTGCATGGTAATCGCCAGTTGGCGGAAACCGTGTTACAACACCCAGAACAAGGTTTTTATCGTTTGCTGGCACTTTATCCGGCATTCACGTTCAGTGCTTCTGTGGGCACCATTACCGGATTGCTGTTTTATGTCACGTCGGCGGATTCTGGTTCGTTAGTGCTGGGAAATTTCACCTCTAATCTAAGTGATATCAATAATGATGCACCGAATTGGTTGCGTATCTTTTGGTCGGTGGCAATCGGTGTATTAACGCTGGGTATCCTCATGACGGATGGTATTCCTGCTTTGCAAAATACCACGGTTATCATGGGGCTACCTTTTAGTTTTGTGATCTTCTTTGTCATGGCGGGGCTATATAAGTCTTTGCGGGTAGAGGATTTCCGTAAAGCCAGCTCGCTGCAAAATACCTCCCCCACTCTTATGCATGACAATGGCTCATTGAATTGGAAGCAGCGTTTGAGCCGTATGATGCACTTTCCTGGTACGAAAAACACTCAGCGAATGCTGGATATGGTGTGCCGTCCCGCGATGTTAGAAGTGGCTAAAGAGTTAGTTGTACGTGGTGCGAAAGTGCAGTTTAATGCACTGCCAGCTAAAGAGAACAAACGGCTGAATCCACTAGAATTAATTGTTGATTTAGGGGATGAACAGAATTTTATCTATCAAATCTGGCCGCAACGCTATTCTGTACCTGGATTTACCTATCGGGCGAGAGCGGGCAAGTCTCACTATTATCGGTTGGAGACTTTTCTGATGGAAGGAACACAGGGTAATGATTTGATGGACTATACGAAAGAGCAAATCATTAGCGATATTCTTGATCACTATGAAAAACATCTGAATTTTATTCACCTGAACCGAGAAGCTCCGGGGCAAACATTGATTTTTCCCAGTGGAGGTTAATTGGCAGGAAGATAAGCGAAATAGAGTAAAGGATAAGAGTAAATGATAAAAAATCGCCTGTGTTATCTGAAATGACAGGCGATTTTTTATTAAAACAGAGAATGATTTTATCAGGCGCGGTTTTCCGACTAACCTGGTGTTTTCTGCTGCTCGATGTATTGCCGGATGATCGAGATCGGCGCACCTCTGCAACTGCTTGCAAAATAGCTCGGTGTCCACAGAACGCCTTTGTAGTAATAGCGTAGAGCAATATCTGGACGGTCACGCCGAAGCAGCCTGCTGGAAACGTCTTTAAGACTGTTGACCAGATTCGATACTGCGAGCTTTGGCGGGGAGTTGATCAGCAAATGCACGTGGTCGTATTCGCCGTCCATTTCAACCAGTTCAACACCAAAATCAGCACATACGCTGCTAAAGTAGCTGCGTAGCTTTTCGATGGCATCAAGATCGAATATCTTTCGTCGATACTTGGCGACGAATACCAAGTGGACGTGCATCAGGAAAACACCGTGTCTTCCGCGTCGACTATCAGTTTCTTTTGTCATAGACCAAAGTATAATGATAGTCATGAAACGACTTCAAGCCTTCAAATTCCAGTTAAGACCAAATGGTCAGCAGGAGCGCGATATGCGACGCTTCGCAGGGGCTTGTCGCTTCGTTTTTAACCGTGCACTGGCACTCCAGAATGAGAACCATGCAGCAGGGAATAAATATCTCCCTTACACCAAAATGGCTTCATGGCTGATTGAGTGGAAATCCGTACCTGAAACACAATGGCTGAAAGAATCTCCCTCGCAACCGTTGCAGCAGTCACTGAAAGATCTGGAGCGCGGCTACAAAAATTTCTTCCAGAAGCGGGCTGCATTCCCCCGCTTCAAAAAACGTGGTCAACATGACTCATTCCGCTACCCGCAGGGCGTGAAGCTCGATCAGCCCAACAGTCGAATCTCGTTGCCAAAGTTAGGGTGGATACGCTATCGCAACAGCCGTGAAGTCATTGGCGAAGTGAAAAACGTCACGGTCAGCCAGTCATGCGGCAAATGGTACGTCAGTATCCAGACTGAATACGAAGTGACTGACCCTGCTCACAATGCAGAATCAATGGTCGGACTGGATGCCGGAGTAACAAAACTTGCCACGCTTTCAGATGGCACGGTATATCAGCCAGTAAGCAGCTTCAAAGCAAACCAACGTAAGCTGGCAACACTCCAGCGGCAGTTGAGTCGCAAAGTAAAATTCAGCGCAAACTGGCAGAAACAAAAACGGAAAATCCAGTGTTTGCACTCGCACATTGCCAATATCCGGCGCGACTACCTTCACAAAGTCACCAGTGAAATCAGCAAAAACCACGCGATGATCGTCATTGAAGACTTGAAGGTCAGTAACATGTCGAAATCGGCAAAAGGCACGGCAGAGAAGCACGGAAGAAACGTCAGAGGCAAATCAGGCTTGAACCGCTCGATACGGGATCAAGGCTGGCATGAAATGCGCCGTCAGCTTGAGTACAAGCAGCTCTGGCGCGGTGGTCAGGTAGTGGCGATACCTCCGGCATACACCAGCCAGCGGTGTGCCTGCTGTGGTCATACGGCGAAAGAAAACCGTCAGACGCAAAGTCAATTCGTGTGTCAGGTATGCGGCTACACCGCGAACGCGGATGTAAACGCCGCACGTAATATTTTAGCGGCAGGACATGCCGTGCTTGCCTGTGGAGGGATGGTGCAGTCAGACCGCCCGTTGAAGCAGGAACCCACCGAGGTGAGTCAGGCTTCGGTCTGAACGCTGTAGGAATCCCCGTCCTTTAGGGCGGGGAGGATGTCAATTCATCCTGGCGGGAGTCGAATGCCTGTTTACATTCGAAGAAATCCGTTCGTTGAAGTTTTGCTGAAAAATTGACTAGAGTTTCATGATCTCTTTCTGTATATTTATACAGTATTTTGATGTGAGGAGATCAGATGCGCAAAATTATTCATATTGATATGGATTGCTTTTTTGCTGCCGTTGAAATGCGGGATAATCCATCACTCCGTAATATTCCCATTGCTGTCGGGGGAAGCGCTGATCGAAGGGGCGTCATTAGTACGGCAAATTATCTTGCCCGCCGTTTCGGGGTGCATAGTGCGATGTCTACGGCTACGGCATTAAGACTTTGTCCTCAATTGAAAGTCATCCCTGGCAGAATGGCGCATTATAAAGAAGTGTCTCAACATATTCGTCAAATTTTTTCCCGTTACACTGAGTTGATCGAACCACTTTCTTTAGATGAGGCCTATCTGGATGTGACGGATTGCCATTATTGTCACGGTTCCGCCACGTTGATTGCTCAAGAAATCCGTCAGGTCATTTTTGATGAATTGCAGTTAACGGCCTCGGCTGGTGTAGCACCAGTGAGGTTTTTAGCCAAAATAGCGTCTGATATCAATAAACCCAATGGGCAATATGTTATCTCTCCTGAACAAGTTGAAACTTTTATCAAGTCGCTGGCATTATGCAAAATTCCCGGTGTTGGAAAGGTTACCGCTAAGCGGTTGTCAGACATGGGGTTAGCGACCTGTTCTGACGTGCAGCGTTATGACAAGCTGGCACTAATAAAAAGTTTAGGTAAGTTTGGTTTGACGCTTTGGCAGCGTTGTCATGGTATTGATGAACGACAGATCACGCCAGAACGTTTGCGTAAGTCCGTTGGGGTGGAGGAAACTTTGGCACAGGATATCCATGAATGGCATGAATGTGTTGAACTCATTGAAAAACTTTATCCTGAACTGAAAAAACGATTGGAAAAGGTAAAACCCGATCTCCGCATAGCTCGTCAAGGTATCAAATTAAAGTTTGACGATTTTCAATTGACAACACAGGAACATGTCCATCCCATATTGGATAAACGCGATCTGATTCAAATAGCAAAGCAGGCTTGGGAAACACGCAGGGAAGGGCGGGGAGTCAGGCTGGTTGGGTTGCAGGTGACGTTACAAAATCCACAACTGGAGCGGCAGCTTTTATTGGAATGGTAAGGTGTAAAGGACGCAATCTCCCCCACAAACAAGATGGCAGGGGAGCGGCAATATAATTTTCTATTATTCTTTAGCCGGAATAGCCTTGAGAATTGCGGTGAGTAGCTGCCAATATTGACCGACACTCTTAATGTGTACTTTCTCATCAGGGGAGTGAGCACCCCGAATAGTTGGTCCAATAGAAACCATGTCCATATCAGGATACGGTTTTTTGAACAGGCCACACTCCAAACCCGCGTGGATCACCATGATATTCGGTGTCTTATCGAAGAGTTGGTGATAAGTTTCACGCACCAAATGCATGATGGGCGAATTGGCGTCAGGTTGCCAGCCCGGATAGCTGCCACTTGCTACGGTTTCGGCTCCAGACAGTTTTGCCAGAGAATGCAGCATTTCAACAACATAAACCTTGCCACTTTCGATAAGTGAACGGATCAGGCAAATAACCTCGGCTTTCTCTTCGTCCATGGTTATAACGCCTACGTTTAGCGAAGTTTCTACCACACCTTTGGCAACATCGCTCATACGAATAACACCATTCGGCATACTATTGAGCATGGATATGAAGCGTGTCTGGCAATCCGTGGTTAATGCGTGTGATGATGCTTTGGTTTCATCCAACAAGAGAGTGAGATTGTTTTCAACGACAGAATATTCGTTTTTCAATGTCTCCAGATAGTTATCTTTCAATTGATGGAGTTTTTCAACTTTGTCAGCAGGAACCGCAATCACGGTAGAACCTTCACGAGGAATAGCATTGCGCAGGGTTCCACCTTGCAGATGAATTAATTTCAGTTCCAACTCGTCGGAATACGTGGCCAGGAAACGAGCCAGTAATTTGTTGGCGTTACCCAACCCCAGATGAATATCACCGCCAGAGTGACCGCCTTTTAATCCCTTAATCGTCAATTGTAGTGTCTTATAGTTAGCTGGCAGCGCTTCACGGGACAGGTGTAAGGTTGTGAAAAAATCAATGCCGCCTGCACAACCCATGTAGATTTCGCCTTCTTCTTCTGAATCTGTATTGATCAGAACGTCAGCTTGCAGCCAGCCAGATTTCAGGCCGAATGCACCATCCATGCCGGCCTCTTCGGTCATGGTCAGCAAAACTTCCAATGGTCCATGTTTAACGGATTCGTCCGCCAAAACGGCCAGAGCAGAAGCCATACCAATACCGTTATCTGCGCCTAAAGTTGTACCATCAGCCGTAACCCAGTCACCATCGATATAAGGGCGAATAGGATCTTTTGTGAAATCGTGTTGAGTATCGTTATTTTTCTGTGGAACCATATCAAGGTGTGCTTGAAGGACAACCGCCTTGCGATTTTCCATACCTTTTGACGCTGGCTTTCTGATCAAAATATTACCCACTTCATCCCGCTCTACATGGAATCTTTTGCTTTTTGCCCACGCAATAATATGGGATGCGAGAGCTTCTTCATGATAAGAGGGGTGAGGAATGGAACAGATCTGGGCAAAAATATCCCATAAGGGTTGTGGGGATAGCGTTGATAATTCGGACACGGCGAATCTCCTATAACTGAATCTTGGTGAGAGAAATGGTAATGTTTGGTGCATCAGGGAGTTTTTATCATCTGCATTGACCCTAGGCTTGAGAATATCATTTTATTGTCAGCAATGGGCTGTGAGAATGAGGGCTTACCCTGTTTTTACTGGTTTTTGTTGGTTCAAATCACTATAATCTCGCGCAACCTTTTTTCCGCAAAAAACGCTTTTCTGAAATATTCTTTAGTTTCCAGGATGTAATTTTATGAGTGAAAAATATGTTGTAACGTGGGATATGTTGCAAATGCATGCCCGTCAATTGGCGCAACGTTTACTTCCCGTAGAACAGTGGAAAGGCATTATTGCCGTTAGCCGTGGTGGTCTGGTTCCGGGAGCGTTACTGGCTCGTGAGTTGGGAATTCGCCATGTCGATACGGTTTGTATTTCCAGCTATGATCACGATAACCAGCGCGAGTTGAAAGTATTAAAAAAAGCGGAAGGTGACGGTGAAGGGTTCATTGTTGTTGATGATCTGGTTGATACTGGGGGTACAGCCCAGGCAATCCGTGACATGTATCCGAAAGCGCATTTTGTAACGATTTTTGCCAAACCCGCCGGACGCCCTCTTGTGGATGATTATGTTATTGACATTCCCCAAAACACATGGATTGAGCAGCCTTGGGATATGGGAGTCGTGTTCGTTCCACCCGTTTGTGAAAAGTAGTAAGATTTTTCTTTTGCCATGACGAAACAAAACCTTTCAGAATCGCTGTTTAAGCCTCGGTTTAAACATCGGGAGACCTCTACACTGGTAAAATATACTCGCCCACAGTCCGTAACTACCAGTGATAGTATGCTTGGTGGGGAGCGCCGCGAGCGGTGGTATCGTATGATTAATTGGCTCGCTTGGATCTGGAGGGGGGTAAATCCGCTAGAAATTCAAGATGTCCTCAGCCGGATTGCCGTGACGGATGCCGAACGCAGTACTGAACATTTGTTGGATACTGTGGTCGGCTATCGTAAAGGAAACTGGGCATTTGAGTGGTCTCAGCAGGCAATGTACTGGCAACAGGAAGCGTTGCATACTGAAGATACGGAAAAAGCCGGGTCATGTTGGTTAAAGGCTGCAACGCTATATAGTATTGCAGCTTATCCTCATTTGCGCGGTGATGAACTGGCCGATCAGGCCATTGTGTTGGCTAATAAAGCCTATGAAAACGCGGCGCGTTTTTCTGACTACGAATTAAAAAAGCTGGAATTTCAGTTGGAAGGGGGCAAAAGCGTTACCGGGTTATTACACCTGCCTTCCCATGTACCAGGACCTTGTCCGACGATATTAGTTTGTGCCAGCCTTGATAATGTCCAGAGTGATTGCTGGCGGTTGTTTCGTGAATACTTATCGCCTCTTGGCTTTGCCATGTTAACACTGGATATGCCTTCTGTTGGTTATTCCGCTAAATTTACGTTAACGCAGGATACCTGCGTACTTCATCAACAAGTTTTACAACAGCTAGATAGCGTGCCATGGATTGATCATACCCGTGTAGGCGTATTTGGTTTTCGTTTTGGGGCGAATAT
Organism: Xenorhabdus sp. TH1; assembly: GCF_037260955.1. Taxonomy (NCBI): domain Bacteria; kingdom Pseudomonadati; phylum Pseudomonadota; class Gammaproteobacteria; order Enterobacterales; family Morganellaceae; genus Xenorhabdus; species Xenorhabdus sp. TH1. The sequence continues at coordinate 2,702,751 of NZ_CP147734.1, read as the reverse complement.
CGCTGTTCGGCTTGCTTATCTGGAACCGAAACTGATTAAAGGCGTATCGGTGGTAGGCCCGATTGTGCATGAATTACTGCATGATGAAAAATTACAGCAGAAAATCCCGTCAATGTATATTGACGTCTTGGCTAGTCGTTTAGGTATTTATCACGTTGATGAAAAGAGATTACGTTCAGAATTAGCGTGTTATTCGTTGAAGAATCAAGGGCTATTGGGCCGTCGTTGTACTGTGCCCATGTTTTCAGTGTATTGGGAAGATGATATTTTCAGCCCAAGGAAAGACTCAACGTTGATTGCGATGTCATCAATGGAAGGTTTAGTACGAGCTATTCCTGCAACCTCAGTTTATAGTGGTTTCAATAAGGCATTACACGAGATAAGTGTATGGTTGAAAGATAAAGTTTTATAAAATTAAATTTATCACTTGATATTTTTTAATCGTTTGATACAAAGGTATTCTGTATATAAGGAGACCTTTGTATGACTTTACCTGTCAGTTATTCTAAAAATAGGTTGTTAAAGCGCTTTTCTGCATTAGGGCCGTATGTACGTGAATTAAAGTGCCAAAATGGTTATTTTTTCTTTGACTGTTTAGCTGTTTGTGTCAGTGCCAAAGTAGCGCCAGAAAAACGTGAATTTTGGGGATGGTGGTTAGAGTTAGAAGAGCAGGATCAAGGTTTTGTTTATAACTATCAGATAGGCTTATTCGATAAACAGGGTGAATGGCGTGTCATGAAGATCAAAAAAAAAGCCGATCTTGAGTACCTTGAATCAATGCTACAGGCATTTCACAAACGTCTGGTTGATTCTTGTGAAACGCTCAAACTCACATTGATCCCATCTGAAAACACCGTCACCCTGCAGACGCAATTGATAGCGTAATTTGTTTTTAACCTGCTTTTGCTAAATTTTGCGTTATGTCAGTTGGCATAACGCCTCTCTCCTGTTAAAACTGAGCACTGTTTTTTCAAATTAACTGTAATGGCAGAAATATGATGAATGGCAGCCAAACATTGGTTGTGAAACTGGGGACGAGTGTATTGACCGGTGGCTCTCGTCGTTTGAATCGTGCCCATATTGTGGAACTGGTTCGTCAATGTGCTAAACAGCATGAAAAAGGTCACCGCATTATCATTGTGACTTCTGGTGCGATTGCCGCTGGACGTGAACATTTAGGATATCCTGATCTTCCAGCAACTATTGCTTCAAAACAATTGCTGGCAGCTGTTGGGCAAAGTCGCCTGATCCAATTGTGGGAACAGCTTTTCTCTATTTATGGTATTCACGTCGGGCAAATGCTCTTGACCCGTGCAGATTTGGAAGATCGTGAGCGCTTCTTAAACGCAAGGGATACCCTTCAGGCTTTGCTTGATAATCACATCGTTCCCATTATTAATGAAAATGATGCTGTTGCGACAGCAGAGATTAAAGTGGGTGACAATGATAACCTTTCTGCACTGGCTGCTATTTTGGGAAGTGCAGATAAGCTGTTGCTTCTGACAGATATAGCAGGGCTTTATACCGCAGATCCTCGTAGTAACCCTGATGCAACCTTGATCCCTGAAGTGTATGACATTAGTGATGAACTGAAAATGATGGCAGGGGACAGCGTTTCGGGGTTAGGCACGGGGGGAATGGCAACAAAACTTCAGGCGGCAGGTGTAGCTGGACGTGCTGGCATTGATGTCATTATTGCCGCGGGTAATAGGCCGGATGTGATTGCTGATGTAATCTCAGGGAAATCGGTTGGAACACGTTTTCATGGCCTGGCTAGCCCAATGGAAAACCGTAAACGTTGGATTTTTGGGGCACCTCCGGCAGGGGAAATTATTGTCGATCATGGTGCAGAAGCGGCGATTATAGGGAAAGGTAGTTCGTTGCTACCAAAAGGGATCAAAAACGTTAAAGGTGATTTTTCCCGCGGTGAAGTCATTTGTATCCGTAGCTTATCGGGTAAAGATTTGGCCCATGGCGTGTGCCGTTACAATAGTGATGCACTACGCCTGATAGCTGGCCATCATTCACAGCAAATTAGCCAGATATTGGGTTATGAATATGGCGCTGTTGCGGTTCACCGTGACGATTTGATTGTAATTTAATGAATTGCGTGAGTTAAGGACTTCACCATGCTAGAGCAGATGGGAAAAGCAGCCAAAGCCGCATCGTGGCAATTGGCGCAATTGAGTACCAGTCAGAAAAACCAAGCGTTAAATCACATTGCTGATTTGTTGGAGACGGAGATTGAAATGATTCTTGCTGCTAACCAGCAAGATATGAAGCAAGCTCGTGAACAGGGGATGAGCGAAGCACTACTCGACCGGTTATTACTGACACCTGAGCGGCTGAATGCCATTGCCAATGATGTGCGCCAAGTCTGCCGTTTGGCTGATCCTGTCGGGCAAGTTATTGACGGGCAATTATTGGATAATGGATTGCAATTGAGCCGTCGCCGAGTTCCGTTGGGTGTGATTGGCGTGATATATGAAGCCCGGCCCAATGTCACTATTGATGTGGCATCGTTATGTCTGAAAACCGGTAATGCAGTGATATTACGTGGGGGTAAAGAGACTCACCACACTAATCAAGCGATGGTTAAGGTTATCCAGCAGGCATTGGAACAAAGTGGATTGCCGGCGGCCGCGGTTCAGGCTATCAATAAACCTGATCGTGAGTTGGTGGCTGAATTGCTGAAAATGGATCGTTATGTCGATATGCTGATCCCAAGAGGCGGTGCGGGGTTACATAAATTGTGCCGGGAACAATCGACAATCCCTGTAATTACTGGCGGTATTGGTGTTTGTCATACATTTGTGGATGAAACCATCAATATCGAAAAAGCGTTGGAAATCATTACTAATGCGAAAGTCCAGCGTCCAAGCGCTTGTAATTCACTGGAAACATTATTGGTGCATGAAAAAATAGCAGCCGATTTCTTGCCAGTTTTGAGTATCAGAATGAAGGAGCAGGGTGTGACATTACACGCCAGCAAATCAGCGATGACATTGCTGAAAGATGGCCCTGCAACTGTCGTTGAAGTGGCAGAGGAAGATTACTGTGATGAATGGTTATCTTTAGATATGAATGTGGATATTGTCAGCGATATCGATCTGGCTATTGAGCATATTCGTACTTATGGTACATCCCATTCCGATGCGATATTGACGGAATCTTTGCAACAGGCTGAGTACTTTGTGCGCCATGTGGATTCAGCTGCGGTATATGTGAATGCCAGCACGCGTTTTACTGATGGTGGACAATTTGGTTTGGGAGCGGAAGTGGCTGTCAGTACCCAGAAATTACACTCCCGTGGCCCAATGGGGCTTGATGCACTGACAACATATAAGTGGATTGGTTATGGTGATTATTTACCGCGGAGTTGACCATCTCTTATTTTGATTAGACTTTATTGAACTATGTTGGGTCACACTTAATTCTAAGTGTGACTTTTTGAACCATTAAAAATGCTTTTTTACATAGTGTAATCGTTTGGTTTCTAAACGTTATGTTTAGGTTTAATTTTATAGACTCTTCGGGGAAACAATGAAATGAAAAAAACGCTATTCATCGTAGGTGCACGGGGTGCAGGAAAGACAACAATAGGTAAGTTACTGTCTGATGCGCTGTCGTATAAATTTATTGACACCGATGAAAGTATTCAGACCATGAATAAAATGACGATAGCCGATCTTGTTGAACAATATGGCTGGGAACATTTTAGAAAATTAGAAAGCCAAACGTTGAAAACGGTTAGCCAGAATGAACATGTCATTTCAACAGGTGGCGGAATGGTGTTGTCGCTTGAGAATCGCCAATATATGCAACACAATGGTATTGTTATTTATTTACAGGCAACGGCAAGCGTTTTGAGTAATCGATTATCTCTCAATCCAGAAAATACGCAACGTCCTAGTCTAACAGGGAAATCTATCATAGAAGAAATGGAAGGAATATTGGTTGAAAGAGAGCCATTATACCAGGAGTGTGCCCATTTTATTGTCGATGCCAATCTTGCAACAGAAGAGATCGTATCTCACATTAAGTCTTACATTCTAAACCAGAAAAATAAATTAATTTGATGGATAAAGGCATTTAAGTGTATTTTTTAGGGAAGCCTTATATAACAAATTGCCCGTATAACTTATAGTATCACCCTATTTACTCACTTTAATTTTATTAATTATATTTGAGATATGGACATGCTCTTAAATTTTATTCGGTTACTTGTTCGTGTACTCTTTAGGATTACAATCGAAGGTGATACCAAACAGTTACAACAATACCCTAAATGCATTATTACTCCCAACCATATTTCGTTTCTGGATGGTCTGTTAATTGGGTTATTCCTGCCAATAAAGCCTGTATTTGCTATTTATTCTAATATTGCAACCCGCAGTTTTTTCAAATTTATCAAGCCTTATGCAGATATTGTACCTTTAGATCCTACTAACTCAATGGCAGTTAGGACATTGGTTAAAGAAGTGGACAAAGGGCGTCCGATTGTGATTTTTCCTGAAGGAAGGATCACTGTAACAGGCTCCCTTATGAAAATTTATGATGGTGCCGCTTTTATTGCCGCAAAATCAGGTGCGAAAGTAATACCAATCCGAATTGATGGTGCAGAGCAAACGGTTTTTGGTCGGTTAAAAGGAATTATGAAATTGCATTGGTTCCCGAAAATCACTCTCAAGATTTTACCTGCCATTGACCTGCCAATGCCTGATGCACCCGATTCAGCAACATGTCGTCGTTTGGTAGGAGAACACCTCCATGCCATTATGATGGAAGTGAGAATGCAGACGCGCCCAAAGGAGACGTTATTCAATGCTTACCTTACTGCGCAAAAACGTTTTGGCCGTTTTAAGCCCTGTATTGAAGATGTGAACTTTAAAGAAGATAGCTATCATTCATTACTGAAAAAAATATTGACTATCAGTCGGAGCTTAGAACACTTTACACAAGAAGGTGAGCGAATTGGTCTGCTGTTTCCAAATGCAACTGTGATGGCAGCTGCCGTATATGGTGCTTCGTTAAAAGGACGGGTGCCAGCCCTTTTGAATTATATGGCAGGAAGCCGTGGCATTAAACTTGCTATGCAAGCGGCATCCATTAAAACTATTGTAACCTCCCGCCAATTCCTGGAAAACGAGCAGTTAGCTCATCTACCAGAACAAGTAACCGAAGCTAATTGGGTATATCTCGAAGATTTAAAGGGCATGCTCACGCCGGAAGATAAGTTTTGGATATTGTGGTATTTGATTTTCCCTTCCAAAGCTATTTTGGCTGCGCAAAAACCGGATGATGATGCATTGATCCTGTTTACGTCAGGCTCAGAAGGTGTACCCAAAGGCGTTGTTCATAGTCATACCAGTTTGTTGGCAAACGTTGAGCAGATAAAAACAATCGCTGATTTTACTCCACTAGATCGTTTTATGTCTTCTTTACCTCTATTCCATGCTTTTGGTCTAACAATGGGTCTATTTACTCCATTAATGACAGGTAGTCGGGTATTCCTTTATCCAAACCCTTTGCACTATCGTGTTGTGCCTGAATTGGTCTATGATCAAAATTGTACTGTGTTGTTCGCAACGTCAACTTTCTTGGGGAATTATGCTCGTTTTGCCCACCCTTATGATTTTGCCCGTCTGCGTTATGTCGTGGCTGGGGGGGAAAAACTGTCAGAAAACACGAAGCGAATTTGGCAAAATAAATTTGGTATCCGTATCTTAGAAGGTTATGGGATAACGGAATGTGCATCGATAGTCGCAATCAATGTACCGATGGCGGCAAAAACAGGAACAGTTGGGCGGATTTTACCAGGTATGGAAGCGCGCTTGCTGCCTATACAGGGTATTGAGAGAGGGGGGCGGTTACAGCTACGCGGGCCAAATGTTATGAAAGGATATCTGCGAGTTGAAGCGCCTGAGCGTTTAGAGCCACCCGCTGCGAAAGACTCAGAAGGAAATAATCAAATTGGTTGGTATGATACCGGAGATATTGTTTCTATTGATGAAGAGGGTTTCTGTACGATCAAAGGACGTGTGAAACGATTTGCCAAACTTGCAGGGGAAATGGTTTCTCTCGACGCGGTAGAACAAATCGCTTCTCATGTTTCTACTGATGGGCTACATGCGGCTATAACCAGAAGTGATCGAAGCAAAGGTGAAGCACTGGTATTGTTCACTACAGATGCGAATCTAAATAGAAACAGAATGCTAGGAGTGGCACGTGAAATGGGTATGCCTGAGTTGTCGGTTCCACGAGATATTCGTTATGTGAAGCAATTTCCTTTGCTCGGTAGTGGTAAACCGGATTTTGTCATCCTAAGAGAAATGGCCGAACAAGAGTAAGGAAATGGATATCACAGTGGAAAGACAATCGTTACTCACTCTCTTTGGCAATTACGGGCTATGGATTTGGGATCTACTTCGGAAAAATTAATTTCTTATAGAATTGAAGGCCTGTTATGGATGAAAAATTCCTGAATCAGCTTAGTATTGAACTTGGCAAGAGATTAATACGTAAAAAATTATCCGTGACCTGTGCAGAATCTTGCACAGGGGGGTGGATAGCTAAAGTGATTACAGATATCGCGGGAAGTTCAGCCTATTTCAATCGTGGTTTCGTGACTTATAGTAATGATGCTAAACATGAAATGCTGGGCGTCTTGCCAGAGTCATTGGCGCAATTTGGTGCGGTCAGTGAGCAGGTCGTAAGAGAGATGGCGACAGGAGCATTGGCTGTTGCTAAGGCAGATATTTCTGTTGCAGTCAGCGGTATTGCTGGGCCAGAAGGGGGCAGTGAGGAAAAACCAACCGGCACAGTTTGGTTTGGGTTTGCTTTTTACGTTAACAAAAACATTCAGACTGTAGTATATCGCCAGCATTTTTCGGGTGATCGTAATGCAGTGCGTCTACAAGCCGTCATTTTTTCTTTAAAAACCTTATTGGATGAAGTCATAAAAAATTAGCTTGATGCTGTATGATTATACTGTATAATCATACAGCACTTTGGTATCAGAAACAGTTTATCAGCAGTGAGGCAGCCCCTTCATTGCTTGCGAAGGAGTAAATATGGCTAACGATGAAAACAAACAAAAAGCACTAGCAGCAGCGCTGGGCCAAATTGAGAAACAGTTTGGTAAAGGCTCCATCATGCGTTTGGGTGAAAACCGCTCAATGGATGTGGAAACTATTTCTACTGGCTCCCTGTCACTGGATATTGCATTGGGTGCGGGTGGTTTGCCGATGGGCCGTATTGTTGAAATCTATGGGCCAGAATCTTCTGGTAAGACAACGCTGACACTGCAAGTCATTGCCGCTGCCCAGCGCGAAGGCAGAACTTGTGCTTTTATTGATGCCGAACATGCTCTTGACCCAGTTTATGCGAAAAAACTGGGTGTAGATATTGATAACCTGTTATGTTCTCAGCCTGATACTGGCGAACAGGCATTGGAAATTTGTGATGCTTTATCACGTTCTGGTGCTGTTGATGTGATTATTGTTGACTCTGTTGCAGCGTTAACACCAAAAGCAGAAATTGAAGGCGAAATCGGCGATTCTCATATGGGTCTGGCTGCACGTATGATGAGCCAAGCGATGCGTAAGTTAGCGGGGAATTTGAAAAACTCGAATACTCTGTTGATTTTTATCAACCAGATCCGCATGAAAATTGGTGTGATGTTTGGTAACCCTGAAACGACTACAGGTGGTAATGCGCTGAAGTTCTACGCATCTGTCCGTTTGGATATTCGCCGTACTGGTTCGGTGAAAAATGGCGACGAAGTGGTTGGTAGCGAAACACGTGTGAAAGTGGTCAAGAACAAGGTTGCTGCGCCATTTAAACAGGCCGAATTCCAAATTCTCTATGGTGAAGGCATTAATACTTTTGGCGAGTTGGTTGATCTGGGTGTTAAACACAAAATGGTAGAAAAAGCAGGTGCATGGTATAGCTACAATGGTGAAAAAATTGGACAAGGTAAAGCCAATGCCACTATGTATCTGAAAGAGCATCCAGAAATTGCATCCGAATTGGATAAGAAATTGCGCGATTTACTGTTGAATAATACAGGTGAGTTCAATAGTGCAGCTACGGATTACGTGACAGATTATGAAGACAACGGCGAAGAAGTGAATCCCGAAGAGTTTTAATTACTCATTTGCCTTCCAATTCAGTCATAATATAGAGCTAATTTGGCTTTTAAAAAACCACATCCATATCGGGTGTGGTTTTTATTTTTATACCTGTTTCTCTGGAGGAAATAAACATCCTTGAAATAGGCGTATTGAAACAGGTGTAACGAACAGGCTTTCAGAAAATCTTTAGACGAATTACAATGCTCGATGGCGAATGGATTTATATGGGATTTTACTTCTTATGGAAGACATTCTATCTTAACCCTACTTTAATTTATTCGTGAGTTGAAATGGTGACGCGATATACCACCTCAACCATTCATAGATCTGTTTTTTCAGCTTGATTTCGGGACAATTATGAGCAAAAGCACCGCTGAGATCCGTCAAGCGTTTCTTGACTTTTTTCATACTAAAGGGCACCAGATAGTGCCAAGCAGCTCGTTGGTGCCAACCAATGATCCAACATTGTTGTTCACCAACGCAGGGATGAACCAGTTTAAAGATGTCTTTTTAGGATTGGATAATAGACCTTATTCTAGAGCAACAACGGCTCAGCGCTGTGTTCGTGCTGGTGGTAAACATAACGATCTAGAAAATGTGGGTTATACAGCTCGTCACCACACTTTCTTCGAAATGTTGGGCAACTTCAGTTTTGGCGATTATTTTAAACAAGATGCAATTAAATACGCATGGGAGTTACTGACCAGCGAAAAGTGGTTTAACCTGCCAAAAGAAAAACTGTGGGTTACTGTCTATGAGACAGACGATGAAGCTTATGACATTTGGCATAAAGAAGTCGGTGTTCCAGCAGAAAGAATCATCCGTATAGGTGATAACAAAGGTGCTCCATATGCGTCAGATAATTTCTGGCAAATGGGGGATACTGGCCCATGTGGTCCTTGTACGGAAATTTTCTACGACCACGGTGAACATATTTGGGGAGGTCCTCCAGGCAGCCCAGAAGAAGACGGTGACAGATATATTGAAATTTGGAACATCGTTTTCATGCAATTCAACCGTCATGCCGATGGTACTATGGAGCCGTTGCCAAAACCTTCCGTTGATACCGGCATGGGGTTGGAGCGTATCACCGCCGTCTTGCAACATGTCAACTCAAACTACGAGATTGATCTATTCCAGAGTTTAATTGCTTCGGTTGCAGAAGTGACAGGAGCGACAGATCTTACCAATAAATCTCTGCGTGTTGTTGCAGACCATATCCGTGCATGTGCGTTCCTGATTTGCGATGGGGTTATTCCATCCAATGAAAACCGCGGCTATGTGCTTCGTCGTATCATTCGCCGTGCTGTTCGTCATGGTAACATGTTGGGGGCAAGAGAAGCCTTTTTCTACAAGCTCGTTGCACCATTGATTAAATTTATGGGAGCAGCCGGTGAAGAGCTGAAACAGCAGCAGACTTTGGTTGAGCAGGTATTAAAAACCGAAGAAGAACAGTTTGCCCGTACTTTGGAACGTGGTTTGCAGTTGCTGGATGAAGAGCTGGCTAAATTATCTGGTGATACGCTCGACGGTGAAACCGTTTTCCGCTTGTATGATACCTATGGTTTCCCTGTTGATCTGACTGCAGATGTTTGTCGTGAACGTAATATCAAAGTTGATGAAACTGGTTTTGATACAGCAATGGAGAACCAGCGTCGTCGTGCTCGTGAATCCAGTGGTTTTGGTGCAGATTACAATGAGCTTATCAAGGTTGATGGACGCAGTGATTTTTGCGGTTATGAACATAATTCACAGCAATCTTCTGTTATCGCTATTTTCCGCAATGGCCAAGCTGTTGAGCAAATTCATGCCGGTGAAGAAGCGCTCGTTATACTTGATAAGACCGCTTTTTACGCTGAGTCTGGTGGACAGGTCGGTGATACGGGTAAATTGTCGAACGATACTGGTGTATTCGACGTCGTCGATACACAAAAATATGCTCAGGCAATTGGCCACATTGGTAAATTGAAAAGTGGTAGTTTAAGCGTTAATCATACAGTTAATGCTGAAATTGATGTGGTACGCAGAGACGCTATTCGTTTGAATCACTCAGCGACCCACTTATTACATGCAGCATTACGTCAAATTTTGGGAGAACACGTTGCCCAAAAAGGCTCTTTGGTAAATGATAAGTATCTGCGTTTTGACTTCTCTCATTTTGAAGCCATGAAGCCAGAACAGATCCGTCAAGTCGAAAATTTGGTGAATGAAGAAATTCGCAAAAATTCACCTATTGTTACAGAATTAATGGAGTTGGAAGAAGCAAAAGCCAAAGGTGCTATGGCATTGTTTGGTGAAAAGTATGAAGAAAAGGTGCGTGTGCTTAGCATGGGCGGTTTTTCTACCGAACTATGTGGTGGTACTCATGCGAGTCGCACCGGTGATATAGGGGTGTTCCGTATATCCAGTGAATCAGGTACAGCAGCCGGTATTCGCCGTATTGAAGCTATTACGGGGCAAACTGCGTTAAATTCTATCCATCAACAGGCTGATTTACTGCAAGATATTGCTCATCTGGTGAAAGCTGATATCAGTAGCCTAAATGAGAAAGTGAAAACGGCACTGGACAGAGCGAAACAATTGGAAAAAGAGTTGCAACAGTTGAAATCTCAGCAAGTAGCTCAGGAAAGTTCCTCTTTGGCGAGTCAAGCCAAAGAAATCCAAGGTGTTCGTCTACTGGTGACACAATTAGGTGATATAGAACCAAAAATGCTCAGAACAATGGTTGATGATTTAAAAAATCAGTTAGGATCAGCAATTATTGTGCTTTCTACGGTGACTGGTGATAAAGTCAGTCTAACTGTTGGTATAACGAAGGATTTGACTGCTAAAATAAAAGCAGGCGATTTAATCTCTTTTGTTGCCCAACAGGTTGGAGGTAAAGGAGGAGGACGTCCTGATTTGGCTCAGGCTGGCGGGACTGATATCGCAGCTCTTCCTTCCGCGTTAGCTAGTGTAGAAGAGTGGGTAACATTGCGGTTATAGTTGGTATTGCTGTGACAGCAGCGGCACTATGAAAGCGTTTTTTTATAGTGCCGGATGTTTTTTGTTGTGAAATTGTTGAAATGTTGGGCACATACTTATATTTTAGCTATCCTATAGATATAGGAAATGTGTTCAAAACTGCTTATACTTTAAGTAGATATCATTGCTTTACGTTTTCACGGTGTTTGATGGATAATAGCGGGGAAACCTAGAGACCCGACTCTTTTAAATTTTCAAGGAGCAAAGAATGCTTATTCTGACTCGTCGAGTTGGTGAAACGCTCATGATAGGCGATGAGGTAACAGTCACAGTACTGGGAGTTAAAGGCAACCAAGTTCGCATTGGTGTAAATGCACCCAAGGAAGTTTCTGTTCACCGTGAAGAGATTTATCAACGGATTCAGGCAGAGAAATCTCAGCCTACAACTTTTTAATTCAAGAATGGCGTCCACGCTTTTTTTAAGACATGGGCGCTACTTTACTTCCTTTTCTCCGTCTCTTTCCACTTTTCTGTTTTGTAACTTTACTCTGTTCATCCTTTTTCAATACCTTGATTCTATTCTCTCATGTTTTTTTATTTTCTATCTGTTGAAAAAGCCTCATTCATAAGGTCATAGAGATGAATAATCATTTTCGTAATTTTTGACAGTTATTAGATAATTTCACTGCTGATAAAACAGTCTGTTAGATGTTAAACCCAGCATTTTGCGTGTTAAATATTCAAACGGAAAAAAGTTGCGAAAAATTGTTTGACTTATCAGACAGGGAAAGTAATATGTGCGCCATCGCAGCGACGAAGAGCTTGAAGAAAAGCTTCTGAGTGAATACCGGAAGTAAAAATTCTAAGTCGCAGGTTTTAAAAATGGTGAGGTGGCCGAGAGGCTGAAGGCGCTCCCCTGCTAAGGGAGTATGTGGTTAAGAGCTGCATCGAGGGTTCGAATCCCTCCCTCACCGCCATTTAATATGCATCCATAGCTCAGCTGGATAGAGTACTCGGCTACGAACCGAGCGGTCGGAGGTTCGAATCCTCCTGGATGCACCATTTAAATACCGCGATTTTTTAGGTATCTCAATTCTAGTCAGGCAATCATTAGCGCCTGAGCAGAAATAGAAAACCGACAATGCATCCATAGCTCAGCTGGATAGAGTACTCGGCTACGAACCGAGCGGTCGGAGGTTCGAATCCTCCTGGATGCACCATTTTAGATATCCGAATTTTTGGGTATCCCAATTATATCTAGTCAGGTAATCAATAGCACCTGGACAGAAATAGAAAATCGACAATGCATCCATAGCTCAGCTGGATAGAGTACTCGGCTACGAACCGAGCGGTCGGAGGTTCGAATCCTCCTGGATGCACCATTTTAGATATCCGAATTTTTGAGTATCCCAATTATATCTAGCCAGGTAATCAATAGCACCTGAACAGAAATAGAAAATCGACAATGCATCCATAGCTCAGCTGGATAGAGTACTCGGCTACGAACCGAGCGGTCGGAGGTTCGAATCCTCCTGGATGCACCAGATTAAAACCCCTGCCTTAATAAAGGCAGGGGTTTTCTTTTTTTATTTCTATTTGAATATAACATTCGTTTCATTAATCCTGTTTATTATTTGGTCTGTGGTGTATTGTCACCCCTATGTAATCAGCGACAACTTGACTTGTTTCAGATAAAGTAACCTCTTAGTAATAATCTTTTAAATTCCACGGGAGGACAAATTGATCCCGGACGTATCAAAAGCATTGTCATGGTTAGAGTCAAACCCTACTGTATTAAATGGTATTTGTCGTGGTATTGAACGTGAAACATTGCGTGTTACTCCAGACGGTCATTTAGCTAAGTCAGAGCATCCAAAATCACTTGGTGCTTCTTTAACGCATAAATGGATTACAACTGATTTTGCTGAATCTTTATTGGAGTTTATTACCCCTGTTGATAGCAATTTAGATAGAACCATTGCTTTCCTTAAAGATTTGCATATCTATACCGCCCGGAATCTGAGTAATGAAAAGATGTGGCCTTTAAGTATGCCATGTTTTATCGAGGAAGAAGAAAATATCACTTTGGCTCAATATGGTACATCTAACTTGGGCCGCTTTAAGACCTTGTACCGTGAAGGATTAAAGAGCCGTTATGGCGCTCTAATGCAAACAATTTCTGGTGTGCATTATAATTTTTCTCTACCAATGAGTTTTTGGCAGGCATGGTTAGGTATTAAAGATGCCGAAACAGGAAAAGATCTGATTTCAGATGGTTACCTGCGTTTGATCCGTAATTATTACCGCTTTGGCTGGGTAATCCCTTATTTATTTGGTGCATCACCGGCAATTTGTTCTTCGTTCTTACGTGGACGAAATACAGCATTATCTTTTGAAAAAACAGAGGTAGGGACTTGTTATCTGCCTTATGCGACTTCGTTGAGGATGAGTGATCTGGGGTATACCAACAAATCGCAAAGTGATCTGAATATTACTTTTAATAATCTTCATACTTATGTAGAAGGTCTCAAGAAAGCAATTCATAAGCCATCTAAAGAATTTGCGGCAATCGGTATCAAAAAAGGAGATAAATATTTACAGCTCAACACTAATGTTCTTCAAATTGAAAATGAGCTGTATGCACCGATACGTCCAAAACGAGTTACGAAAGAAGGAGAATCACCTTCAGACGCTTTATTGAGAGGTGGTATAGAATATATTGAAGTGCGTTCTTTAGATATTAATCCTTTTTCCTCTATTGGCGTTGATGAGACGCAAATTCGTTTTCTTGACTTATTTTTGATATGGTGTGCTTTGGCTGATGCTCCTGAAATGGGAAATGAGGAGCTTGCATGTTGTCGTGGAAACTGGAATAAAATTATCTTAGAAGGACGCAAGCCAGGGTTGTCTATTAACCTTGGTTATGGAATTGAGCAACAGCCATTTAAGATCGTAGGGCAGGAATTATTCAGGGATTTAGAGCGAGTTGCTGAAGTCTTGGATGCCTGTTCAGGAACCCAATATCAATCAGTTTGTAAAGAATTGGTTAATATGTTTGAAGATCCATCGCTAACGTTTTCAGCACGAGTCCTGAACAAGATGAAATCTCAGGGGATAGTTGGATTTGGGTTAGAACTGGCAGAGCAGTATCATAGTGAATTGGTTGAAGAACATTATTCAATTTTGGATGATGAAAATTTTTCCATTGAGCGTGAAGCTTCTGTATCACGTCAGCATAGCCTTGAACAGCAAGATAGTATGAGTTTTGAAGAGTATTTAAAACTTCATGCGGGGTATTAAAAAAAGAAAATGGCCACCGATGGTGGCCAAATAAAATATCTTAGAGAATAGGATGATAACAATTTTGCGCGTCTTCCTATATTATGACTAGCTACAAATGAAAAGGTTTCATCCATCTTAAAAAAATCTTCGTAAAAAATCTGATACCTTAGGAGGTAATATTATGCCTTTATTAGATAGTTTTACAGTTGACCATACCCGTATGGCGGCACCTGCTGTTAGAGTTGCAAAGACAATGAAAACTCCCCATGGAGATACTATTACAGTATTTGATTTACGTTTTTGTGTTCCTAATAATGCAGTGATGCCAGAACGAGGTATTCACACACTTGAACATTTGTTTGCGGGTTTTATGCGCAATCATTTGAATGGTGATGGTGTTGAAATCATTGATATCTCTCCAATGGGATGTCGTACTGGTTTTTATATGAGCTTGATCGGTGTTCCAGAAGAATTGAGAGTAGCTGATGCTTGGAAAGCTGCAATGGAAGACGTGCTAAAAGTTCAAGATCAGAGCCAGATCCCAGAATTGAACATTTATCAGTGCGGTACATATGAAATGCACTCATTGAAAGAAGCTCAAGATATTGCTCAGCGTATTCTTGATTCTGGTGTTCGTGTCAATTATAACGATGAATTGGCATTGCCTGAAGAAAAACTAGTGGAGCTTCAGGTTTAGTTTGTTAGATATGGTATCTCAACAACGATGACATTTGGCTATGGAGTTTTCGGTTAAGCAGCCAAATTTGCTTTATGTTATTGAAGGGCTAGCTTATCTTACTAGCCCTATATTGATGGTTCTTTTTTTTCTAATTTACTTGAGAATCGACATATAGAAAAATGGAATATGATGTATTGATTTATAATAATAGGGAAGTTTCTTTATTGCATTAAATCATGGTATGAGCCTTATGAATTTAACAATCTGATAGTTAATAGAAATCATTAGAAGATAAAATTAAAAAGGTGGTTTTTAATTAAATAAAAAAATACATACTCAGTTTTACTGTCTGTTAAAAATAGGTAAAGCTGAATATTGGCTTAAGTGTATATGTCGATTAAATTATCCACTGAATTTTATATCGTGGTTTATCGGTGTTACACGAACTTGCTTGATAACATTGTCCTGTACCGCAAGAACTTCAAAATTATATTCATTGATCTGCACTTGAGTGTTTAATTCAGGAATTTCGCCGAGTTCTTCCAAAATCATTCCATTCATTGTCCTTGGACCATCTTCGGGAAGCGCCCAACAGAAAGCTTTATTTAATTCACGGATATTAGTTGTACCACCAACCAGAACGGAGCCGTCACTTTGCGGAAGAACCTCTTCTGCCAGAGTTGGAGACATGGATGTAGTAAAATCACCGACGATTTCTTCTAAAATATCCTCGACAGTTACTAATCCTTGAATATCGCCATATTCATCAACGATTAATCCCGCCTTTTGCTTGTTATGTTGGAAATTAATAAGTTGGATATTTAGTGGTGTGCTAACAGGGATGAAATAGATTTTATCTGCGGCTTTGAGTAAATTTCTTTTTGTGAATTCTTTTTTTTCCATCATCAGTCGATAGGCCTCACGCACTCGGAGCATACCGATAGCATCATCAAGGGAATTTCGATATAACACAATACGTCCATGTGGAGAGTGTGTCAGTTGCCTGATAATGGATTTCCAATCATTGTTAATATCAATACCGACAATTTCATTACGTGGGATCATAATGTCACCAACGGTGACTTTCTCAAGATCTAATATTGAGAGCAGCATATCTTGATTACGGCGTGATAGATTGGCGTTTGATTCATTCACAATTGTGCGTAGCTCGTCTTTACTGACGGCATCACTGCGGATATTAGAGGTTTTGATACCCAAACAGCGCATAAGTAGTAAACTGATTTTATTAAATGACCAAACAAGGGGTAGCATAATTTTTTCGAGTGGGCGTAACAGGAAGCTACTTGGGAATGCAACTCTTTCAGGGTAAAGCGCTGCGATGGTCTTTGGCATCACTTCAGAAAAAACAAGAATAATGAATGTGAGTACACCTGTTGCAATAGCAACACCGGCATCACCATAGAGACGCATACCAACGATAGTAGCAAGAGAGGACGCTAAGATATTGACGAGATTATTACCGATAAGTATCAGACTAATGAGTCTGTCTGGATGGCGCAACAGAGATTCTACCCTGCGTGCGGGATTGTTCCCCTGTTTAGCCAAATGGCGTAAGCGATATCTGTTGATTGTCATCATGCTAGTTTCTGAGGCAGAGAAATAAGCCGAAACAATAACCATGACAATAAGAATTATAATCAATGTACTTGTTGAAACGTTCTCCAAAACAGAGTTCCTTCCTAATAATTATACAAATTGGCGATGATAATTAACTCATTAATAAATCATCATTTCCTGCAATAACCTGCTACCGAAAAAAGCCAGCGTTAAAATAAATGCGCCAATTAAGTTGAACCAAATAACACGCTTTCCGCGCCACCCTTCATGATAATGTCCCCAAAGCAAAATAACGTAAATAAACCATGCAATGATAGATAAAACAGATTTATGAATATTTTCTTTACTAAAAATATCATCCATGTACATGATGCCAGTACATAGTGTTAATGTTAGTAAAATTACACCAACTTGGATGATGTGAAACATTTTGCGCTCAATTGTCATCAATGGAGGAATGCCAGAGGTGAATGTGAGTTTTTTCTTTTTAAGTTGATGATCCAACCAACCAAGTTGCAATGCGTAAAGTGCTGCGATGAGTAAAGTAGCATAGCCGAGTAATGCCAGCCCAATATGAATAAATAATTCGACACTGCCTTCAAGATGCGTAATAAATTCTCCCGGCATCATGCTAGCTAGTATCAAATTTATCATGGCAAAGCTGTAAACAATAGGTAGTAAAAACCATGCACGTCCACGGAAAGCGACGACTGTCATGATGATGCACATAAGCAAGCTGACAATTGAGCCTAAATTCAATAACGTGAGATTTTGTCCACTGCTGACATGAAAAACTTGGTATTTCAATGCAATTGCGTGAGTGACTAACGCTACAATTGCAAAAGAAAGTGCCAGTTTTTGATAACTGTTTTGTTGGCGCAATAAACCGGGCACGATGAGTGTCAGGTTTATGAGATAGGCAAGTAAAGCAATAATTGAAAATATCAGCATAACGTTTATCGTTTTCGCAATTAAATCCATTGGGTATGGATTGAACCTGAAATTTAAGTATACCGCTAGCAAGAGTAGCCTCCAACCGTTGTTAATCATACTTGGGAATCTCTTTGCAGAGATCACATAAGCATCGTGCTATAATTTGCGAAATTTGCCTTACAGGTAGACCCACTTGTAGATATCTGAGCTGAGACAATGTTTGATAATTTAACTGACAGACTATCGCGCACATTGCGCAATATCAGTGGTCGTGGACGGCTGACTGAAGATAATATTAAAGATACGCTGCGCGAAGTTCGTATGGCTTTGCTCGAAGCGGATGTTGCATTGCCTGTTGTGCGTGATTTTATTGCACGCGTTAAAGAGAGCGCTGTGGGGCATGAGGTTAACAAAAGTCTGACTCCAGGCCAGGAATTCGTCAAAATCGTTCAGAATGAATTGGTTAAGGCGATGGGAGAGGTTAACAGTGAATTGAACCTTTCCGCACAACCTCCCGCGGTGGTTCTTATGGCTGGTTTGCAAGGTGCAGGTAAGACGACCAGCGTTGCTAAATTAGGTAAGTTGCTGAAAGAGAAAAACAAGAAAAAAATCTTGGTTGTTTCTGCTGACGTATACCGACCAGCGGCAATCAAACAGCTTGAAACTCTGTCTGAAACGGTTGGAATTGACTTTTTCCCTTCCGAACCACAGGAAAAACCCGTTGATATTGTCAATAAAGCAATCCAACATGCTAAGCTGAAATTCTATGATGTGCTATTAGTCGATACAGCAGGCCGTTTGCATGTTGATGAAGCTATGATGGATGAAATCAAAGCGGTTCATGCGGCTATTAATCCTGTTGAAACCTTGTTTGTTGTTGATGCAATGACAGGTCAAGATGCGGCAAATACAGCAAAAGCATTCAATGAAGCATTGCCATTAACAGGGGTTATTCTGACCAAAGTAGATGGTGATGCGCGTGGCGGTGCTGCGCTTTCTATCCGCCATATCACGGGTAAACCCATCAAATTCCTCGGTGTTGGTGAAAAAACGGATGCATTAGAACCTTTCTATCCTGATCGCATTGCATCCCGTATTTTGGGCATGGGAGACATGCTTTCATTGATCGAAGAACTTGAAAGCAAAGTGGATCGTACCCAAGCGGAAAAATTGGCATCTAAACTGAAAAAAGGGGATGGTTTTGATTTAAGCGATTTTCTTGAACAGCTTAAACAGATGCGTAACATGGGCGGAATGGCTAGCATGTTGAGCAAAATGCCGGGAATATCACAGATCCCTGACGCTGTTAAATCTCAAATGGATGACAAGGTTCTGGTTAAAATGGAAGCCATCATTAATTCCATGACCCGCAAAGAGCGTGAAAAACCAGAAATCATCAAAGGTTCCCGTAAGCGCCGTATTGCGATGGGATCGGGTACACAGGTGCAGGATGTCAACCGATTGTTGAAACAGTTTGATGAAATGCAGCGTATGATGAAAAAAATGAAGAAAGGGGGGTTGGCAAAAATGATGCGAGGCATGAAAGGTATGCTGCCACCGGGATTTATGGGGCGATAATCAACAAAGTTACGAAAGAAAATGTTCTTTGGATTGCTTTTTGCGCCAAAGTGAGTAAAATTTTCGGGCTTTTAAATGGACAGCCGGACGCCATTCCTCGATGGCGTCTGGTTGTTTTGCTAACTAATGAGGATGTTATGGTAACAATTCGTTTAGCTCGTGGCGGCGCAAAAAAGCGTCCGTTTTATCAAGTAGTCGTGACCGATAGCCGCAATGCGCGTGATGGTCGTTTTATTGAGCGTGTTGGTTTCTTCAACCCAATCGCTTCAGGAAAAGCAGAAGCTCTGCGTTTAGATCTGGACCGTATCGAACACTGGATTGGTCTGGGTGCATCTGTGTCTGATCGTGTTGCTACACTGATCAAAGACGCTAAGAAAGTAGCTTAATCTGTCGCGGTGGTAACAATGAGCAAACAATCTGGCCTGAAGCCCCCTGTTGAGCCAATTGTATTGGGGAAATTAGGATCTTCATATGGCATTCGTGGTTGGCTCAGAGTTTTTTCTTCCACCGAACACACCGAAGACATTTTTGAATATCAACCGTGGTTTATTCAACGCTTAGGTCAATGGCAACACATTGAACTAGAAGCATGGAAATACCATAACCAAGATATTATCATCAAAATCAAAGGTATTGATGATCGGGATGCGGCGAATTTATTCACTAACTGTGAAGTTGTAGTGGATTGTAGCCAATTACCAGAACTGGAAGAAGGTGATTATTACTGGAAAGACCTTATTGGCTGCCAAGTAATAAATACAGCTGGTTATAACCTTGGAATCATTCATGACATGATGGAAACGGGTTCTAACGATGTGATGGTGATAAAAGCAAACCTGAAAGATGCATTCGGTATCAAGGAGCGGCTGGTTCCGTTTCTTGATGGGCAGGTTATCAAGAAAGTCGATCTCGCTACCAAAACTATTGAGGTAGATTGGGATCCTGGTTTTTAATCTCCGGTAAAAACGGTTTAAATGAGTGGGACGCAGTATGTGGATTGGGGTTATTAGCCTGTTTCCTGAAATGTTCCGCGCAATAACCGATTACGGGGTAACTGGTCGGGCAGTAAAAAATGGCCTGTTGAGTCTCGAATGCTGGAATCCGCGGGATTTTACCCACGACCGGCATCGTACTGTTGATGATCGCCCTTATGGCGGTGGTCCAGGCATGCTGATGATGGTGCAACCATTACGGGAAGCCATTCATGCAGCTAAATCTTCGGCAGGTGATGGTGCAAAGGTGATTTATCTTTCACCTCAGGGACGCAAACTCGATCAACAGGGAGTTTGTGAACTGGCAGCAAATGAGAAATTAATTCTGGTTTGCGGGCGTTATGAAGGTATTGATGAGCGTATCATCCAAACCGAAATTGACGAAGAATGGTCTATCGGTGATTATGTTCTCAGTGGGGGAGAGCTTCCTGCAATGACGATGATTGACTCGATATCACGGTTTATTCCGGGAGTATTGGGGCGTCAAGCATCGGCAGAAGAAGACTCATTCGCTGATGGATTGTTGGATTGCCCACATTATACTCGCCCTGAAGTGTTAGATAGTATGGAAGTACCCCCAGTTTTGCTGTCGGGAAACCATGCGGAAATTAATCGCTGGCGAATGAAACAGTCGCTTGGCCGAACCTGGTTAAGAAGGCCCGAACTTCTAGAAAACCTAGCTCTGACTGACGAGCAAAGGATGTTGCTATCTGAATTCCAACGGGAATATCGAGATCAGGCAACGAATTAATCCAGACATATTCCGTTGAAGGGATGTCTTTGATATATCAGTTTACCTAGGGTAAGAGAGTTATTATGAGCAACATTATTAAACAACTTGAACAAGAGCAGATGAAGCAAGACGTACCTTCATTCCGTCCGGGTGATACCGTGGAAGTTAAGGTATGGGTCGTTGAAGGTTCTAAAAAGCGTCTGCAGGCATTCGAGGGCGTGGTTATTGCGATTCGTAACCGCGGTCTGCACTCTGCATTCACTGTTCGTAAGATTTCTAACGGCGAAGGCGTTGAGCGTGTATTCCAGACTCACTCCCCAGTCGTAGACAGCATTACTGTTAAACGCCGTGGTGCTGTTCGTAGAGCTAAACTGTACTACCTGCGTGAGCGTTCTGGTAAGGCGGCTCGTATTAAAGAGCGTTTGAACGCAAAATAATACGCTTTTGCTACATCCGAAAGTTATTAAAGGCCAGCATATATGCTGGCCTTTTTACATTCTAAATTTCAAAGATTCCGTCTGCCTGTCCAATTTCATTTCTGCATAATATATATAACTATTTGATTATTATGGTAAATATTAGTGTTATCATATTTATCCTTACTATATGTTTGAGAGAAAAATAAAAATTGGTAATACAGGCTTTTGTATCGGTTTGATTTATATCTTCACTTCCAGGCTGCTAATCGTAGCTTTAGATCTCTGGGTATAGCTATCGTTTATAGATATTGTTTTATAGTTTCATATAAACATTAATATTATTGTTTTATTTAAATAAAAATAAGATTGAGATGTTGTTTTTATTGATTTATTTATAAGAATATTTTTTTGTAACAAGTGATACATAAGTTTTAGATAGATTATTTTTATGTGATTGTGAAATTTAATTTACAATGGGTTAGTTTTAAGAATTATTTATATATTTTTACATGAAAATAAAATTCAATGGTTTTTTTGACTGTTCATACTATAAATAGTCTCTGTATTTTTGTAAAAAAATATTTACGGTTTGTGGAATTAATTTACGATTTTGGATTGTATTCTTTACGGCTCATGGTATGTTATTCATCAGACACTTAGATAAACATTAAACAGATAAGGCAGGTAGAAATGATCATGCAAAAAGACGCCCTGAATAACGTTCATATCCTTGGTGAACAAGTCCTCATTACACCGGAGGAGTTGAAACAGAAATATCCGTTGAATAGCCATGATCGACATGCCATCACAAACGCGCGTAATACTATCGCTGACATTATTCAGCATCGTGATCCTCGTTTATTAGTGGTATGTGGTCCATGTTCAATTCATGATGTGGATGCAGCCCTAGACTATGCCCGTCGTTTGAAAGTGCTTTCTGCTGAATTGAGTGATTGTCTGTATATTGTTATGCGTGTCTATTTTGAAAAGCCTCGTACAACCGTTGGTTGGAAAGGGTTAATTAGTGATCCTTATATGGATGGTTCATTTGATATGGATGCGGGGCTGCATATTGCCCGTCGTCTGTTGTTGAACTTGGTCGAAATGGGATTGCCATTGGCTAATGAGGCACTTGATCCCAATAATCCCCAATACTTAGGGGATCTATTTAGCTGGTCAGCAATTGGTGCAAGAACAACGGAATCTCAAACTCATCGTGAAATGGCATCAGGATTGTCTGTACCCGTCGGATTTAAAAATGGCACGGATGGTAGTTTGAATACAGCAATTAATGCCATGAAAGCAGCAGCAATGCCTCATCGCTTTATGGGGATAAATCAGTCAGGTCAAGTTTGTTTGCTACAAACTCAAGGTAATCCGAATGGACATGTGATATTGCGTGGTGGTGCAGTGCCGAATTACAGCGAAGAACACGTTGCTGATTGTGAACGTCAGATGATTAAGGCAGGGTTGATACCATCGCTGATGATTGATTGTAGTCACGGTAATTCCAGTAAAGATTTTCGTCGCCAGAGTATCGTTGTGGATTCTGTTGCTGAACAAATTATATCCGGAAATCAATCCATCACTGGGATTATGTTGGAAAGCCATATTCATGAGGGAAATCAATCCTCTGAACAACCTCGTTCTGAGATGAAGTATGGTATTTCGGTGACAGACGCCTGCATTAGCTGGCAGACTACGGAGCAAATATTGAAAAAACTGCACCAACAAATCGCTCCACATTTAGCTAATCGAAACATAATGATGGAAAAAGCAGGATAATCAATATGACAGCAGAATTGTCACAGCTGAGAGCTCAAATTGATGAGGCAGATAAAACTTTATTATCGTTGCTGGCAAAAAGAATGAATTTAGTGGCGCAAGTTGGTGAAGTTAAGAGTCAACTTGGCTTACCGATTTATGATCCTGACCGGGAAGCTGCTATGTTGGCTTCCCGCCGTGAGGAGGCGGAAAATATGGGAATTCCGCCTGATTTGATTGAAGATGTCTTACGCCGAATTATGCGAGAATCTTATGTCAGTGAAAATAACAAAGGCTTTAAAAAACTCAGTACTCATTTGGGATCTGTTGTCATTGTAGGTGGTTCTGGCAAAATGGGCCGATTATTCAGTCGATTGTTGACACTGTCTGGCTATGAAGTCAGGGTGCTCGAAGCTGACGATTGGGATAACGCCGAACATATATTAGCCGGAGCAGGGATGGTGATCGTCAGTGTCCCTATTCACTTGACAGAGAAGATTATCCGTCAATTACCCCCGTTGCCAGAACAATGCATTTTAGTTGATTTGGCTTCAATCAAGCAAAAACCGCTAAATGCGATGCTTGAAGTACATAAAGGGCCGGTTTTAGGATTGCATCCTATGTTTGGGCCAGATGTAGGTAGCTTTGCTAAGCAAGTGGTTGTGTATTGTGATGGGCGCTATCCAGAATCGTATCAATGGTTTTTGGAACAGATATCAGTATGGGGAGCAAGGTTGCATCAAATTACCGCAGAGAAGCATGATAAAAATATGAGTTTCGTTCAGGCGTTACGTCATTTCACTACCTTCTCTTACGGACGGCATCTTGCAAAGGAGAATATCGACTTACAACAATTGCTTTCATTATCTTCACCGATATATCGATTGGAGCTAGCGATGGTAGGTCGATTATTTGCACAAGATGCCCAACTGTATGCTGATATTATTATGTCTAGTCCTGAAAATATTGCACTTATACGTCGGTATTACCAAAGTTTCGGACAAGTGCTGAACATCTTGGATCATCAAGATAAATCAGCTTTTATTGAGAGTTTTAACCAAGTGAGAGATTGGTTTGGTGATGAAGCAGCTCGATTTATGAAGGAAAGCAGGGTGCTTTTGCAGCAGGCTAGTGACAACCGAATATAGGCCTTATTTCAAAACCGGATACGTCTATCCGGTTTTGTGTTTTTTTACTTTAGACAGGATCAATCGGTATTACATTTTCTGATGGGTAAGATCCTAACACTTTCAGAAAGCGTGTAATTTCCGTCAACTCTTTCAATGCTTGTTGCATTTTCATAGAGCGCAGATTGGCTTGTACATCGATATAAAACATCTCTTCCCACGGTTTGCCATTTATTGGGCGAGACTCCAATTTACTCATAGGGATATCATGTTTCTTTAGGATAATGAGAGCATTAACCAGTGCTCCAGCTCGCTGTCCGGTGGATATAATAAACGTGGTTTTGGCAGGAACTTGCTCGGATACGTCAATAGATTTGCGGGAAACGACAATAAAGCGAGTGCTATTCTCTTGCTGATTTGCCAGGTTGTTTTCTAAAACATGTAATCCATAAAGAGTGCCGCCGGCCTCACTGCCTAATGCGGCTATTTCTGGCGAGTTGAGTTCAGCCACTTTTTGCATCGCAGCAGCGGTGCTTTCACAGTAGACAATATTCCAGTTAGGATATTTATTGAGGTATTGGCTACACTGTTGAAAAGGTTGGGAATGGCTATAAACGGTTTTTATCCTTGAGATATCAGTTTGTCCGGCAACCAGTAGACAGTGGTTGATTGGCAGAGTTATCTCTCCAACAAGGGATAAAGGGGTATGTTGCAATAAATCATAAACCTCATTGATTGCCCCTGAGCTGGTATTTTCCAGTGGCAGGATGCCATAATCAGCCTGACCAATCTCAACCAGTGAGAAAATATCTGAGAATTTGTGACAACTACACTCAACCAACTGATTAAAGTGACGAGCGGCAAATTGTCGAGCGGCAATATGAGAATATGAACCTTTTGGCCCTAAAAAAGTAATACGGGCGGAATCGTAAGGTGTCTGATTCAGATATTGCTGTAATAAAGCCTGTTGGGTGAGAACAGAGTCCTCAATGATCATCTGAAATAATCGTGTAATGTAAAATCCATCTAATCCACGTGATTTTCCTTTATCAATCAATGCATTCAATAACTCTCGTTCACGGTTTTTATCTCGGATAGGGCGATGATCGAGCAGTTTTGTCTGGGCAATGTCACTGGCTAATTTTCGGCGTTTAGCAAGTAGATCCAGCAGTTCCGCATCAATATGACTAATTTCTTCTCGTAAACTCACTAAGTCTCGTTCCATAGTATGTTCCTGATATTCTTATTATGAGTGTAGCCTGTGTATCGTAAATATGTTTGGGATCAGTAAAACAAAAAACCTCCCTGTCAATGGGAGGCTTTTATTCGTCTTCTGAAATTTTCTTTGAAACGAATCAACCTCCTGATGAGAAGGTGAAAAAAAAGAAAAAGTACAAAGACGGTTTGATAATCATTTGGCCTTTAGCCTGCTACTTTATAGTTTCAATAATGTAGTTTAATTAACCTATTTAGCATGGAGTGTCAACAGCCAGTAAAAAACGCGCTCATTGAGCGCGTTAGGGAAATAATCAGGAAGGACTATACTTCTAAGTTGAGATTGGACTCTTTAACACTATTGTCTGTACGGCGAGCTTCTGCTTTATGCTGCACTTTATTGAGTTGACGTTCTAATTTTGTCAGCAGATCATTGATTGCTGCATACATATCTTCATGTTTAGCACTAGCCACTAACGTTCCATTCGGTGTACCGATTGTGGCATCAACCAAGAATCCTTGTGGTTCTTTTGATAGTACGATATGTGGATTGATTAGATTGACTTGCCATTTGCTCAACTTACTTAGACGGTCTTCTACATGGCTACGAATTGCGGGGGTAATTTCCATTTGTTTGCTGGTAATGTTCACTAACATATAGTTACCTCTTTGATGTTACTCCGTCTTTGATACATCCAGCATAACGCCATTTTGCATAAAAAGAATGATCTAAATCACTTTTATTGAGTGATTTTGGCAGTGAGTAACGAAATTGTGATAGCCAAGGAAGATATGGAGAATATTTGTTGCGAAGGGAGGAATTATGCGCCATTATTGGTCAGTTATGGAATTATTAAATGGCGTTATAGTCATAAAATATGAATTATTTTCAAGATGAAAATAATGAAGATATGGATATAGCCAAATATGCTCAGTCTGTTGGTCAAATAGAACAAAAAGCAAGTCTTACAAAATCATACTTCTAGCAGCGATATTTTCTGATAACGATACAACTTTAGAACTCCATTATTAGATAAAAAAACAGCAGCTAAATGGCTGCTGTTTTTGATCACTTGTTCAAATCTGATGGAATGAGATTTTATACGGGATTGGCAGCGATTAACTGTGCCACTTTATTGGCTTCAGCCGTCAGCCCTAATTCTTTATAAGCTAACTCCATATAAGGGAGTGCTTTCTGAGTTGCATTAGTATCAGGATAATCTCGTAGCATCTGTTCTACCCGATTGACGACAGCTACATAAGCACTGCGTTTAGTGTAATATTGCACAACTGCAAGTTCATATTTGGCTAAACGTTCTTTGAGGAAGATTAACCGCTTGGTAGCATCAGTTGAATACTGACTGTTCGGATAATAACGCACCAGCTGATTGAAATCACGGAATGCAGCACGGGCATGTTCAGGATCACGATTTGATCGATCAATGCCGAAAAGGCCTTGTAATAGGCTGTCATCCAGAGCTAGCGAAACTAAACCACGTATATAAAGCACATAGTCGATATTAGGGTGGGTTGGATTCAGGCGCATGAAACGGTCAATGGATGCGAGAGCCAGTGGGTATTCCGCTGATTTGTAATAGGCGTAGATCAGATCAAGTTGAACTTGTTGGGAGTATGGGCCAAAAGGATATCGGTTATCAAGGGATTCCAATTGCTTGATAGCCGCTTTATAGTTACCTTCTTGCAGCTTTTCTTGCCCAATTGAATAAATTTGAGATGGCGGGATATCAGGAACAGCATCCTTATTGCTGGAGCATCCAGATAGAACCAGGCTCAATGTGGTCGCTGCCACCAGATATTTCATGCGAATCATCACGTGTTGATTATCCTCTGAGTGTTTTCTGGGAGACTGTCCGTGAAGCTCCCGGCAAAATATGGGGTTACAATAGCACACTATTTTAAATGAAACGGCCTCGCCGTCAAAACTCAACGTAAAATATAGAAGTTATATATGGCACAACAAATCCGACTTAATGCAATAGTCGCTGAATCTCAGCTTGGTCAACGCTTAGATCAAGCTTTGGCTGAATTGTTCCCCGATTACTCTAGGTCACGTATAAAAGAGTGGATCTTGGATAATAAAGTTCAAGTTAATGGCAAATTAATTAGCAAACCAAAAGAAAAAGTCTTGGGCGGTGAAGAAATCTCCGTTGATGCTATCATTGAAGAAGATGCACGTTGGGAGCCTCAGAATATCGAACTGAATATTGTCTATGAAGATGACGATATTTTGGTCATTAATAAACCTCGTGATTTGGTTGTTCATCCGGGAGCCGGTAATCCTGACGGTACTGTATTGAATGCTTTGCTATATCATTATCCTGAAATTGCAGATGTTCCCCGTGCAGGTATTGTTCATCGTCTTGACAAAGATACGACAGGGCTAATGGTTGTGGCAAAAAGCGTTCCGGCACAAACTCGTTTGGTGGAATCTTTGCAACTACGTGAAATAACTCGTGAATATGAAGCGGTTGCTTTGGGATGTATGACGGCAGGAGGAACGGTAGAAGAACCTATCTCCCGCCATCCAACAAAACGAACACATATGGCGGTACATCCTATGGGAAAACCTGCTGTTACCCATTATCGTGTTATGGAACATTTCCGGGCACATACCCGTTTGCGTTTGCGCTTGGAAACAGGCAGAACCCACCAAATTCGTGTGCACATGGCACATATAAAACACCCGTTGGTGGGTGATCCTCTGTACGGCGGTCGGCCTCGTCCCTTAAAAGGGGCTTCTGATAAATTTCGCGAAGTGATGCGTAATTTTGATCGTCAGGCATTGCATGCAACCATGTTACGTCTTTACCATCCGATCACTGGAATTGAGATGGAATGGCACGCTCCATTACCGGACGACATGGTTAAATTAATTGAAGTCATGAAAGTGGATGCCGAGACTTTCAAAGATGAGATGGATTGGTAGGTAGTCAATGACATCACTGATTTTTCCTGATTGGCCACAGCCTGATAATGTTGGCGCTTGCAGTACTACCCGTTTAGGTGGAGTAAGCCAATCCCCATATGACAGTTTAAATCTAGGTAATCATGTTGGGGACGTTCCAGAATACGTGGAATGGAATAGAACACGATTGGTTGAATATGCTCAATTACCGCAGCAACCTACATGGTTGGAGCAAGTACACGGAACACGTGTTATCACACTTGATGGCCAGCCATTGGTGAATAATCAGGCCGATGCCGTTTACACGAATATCCCTGATCAGGTTTGTGCTGTGATGACAGCAGATTGCTTACCCGTTCTTTTTTGCAGTATTTCTGGTGATGAGGTTGCGGCGGCTCATGCTGGATGGCGCGGATTATGTGCCGGAGTGTTGGAGAATACCGTGTCTCGATTTAACGCAAAACCAGATATGATCCGTGTGTGGTTGGGACCTGCTATTGGTCCTGAAAAATTTGAGGTGGGAAGTGAGGTTAGGGACGCTTTCATCGCAACCAATCCTGATCTGGAACAAGCTTTTACATCTTATGGTAATAAGTTTCTGGCAAATATTTACTTACTGGCTAAATTAAAGTTGCAGTCAGTAGGAATAACGGAGATTTTTGGTGGAACCGCATGTACTGTCACGGAGGAAAAAAACTTTTTCTCCTATCGTCGTGATGGTAATACAGGGCGAATGGCAACTTTAATCTGGTTGCGATAACCTACCTTACAGGACGATCTTTGGCGTATAGCGGTAAGTTTCCAATTAACTTTTCAGAAGACCTTGAATATTTAAGGAATGACCTTATCTAGTCTCCAGTAGCAAATTCTGACCAGTATTGGAGGTGTTATGCGCCTGGATCGTCTTACCAATAAATTCCAACTTGCTCTCTCTGACGCCCAATCCCTCGCGTTAGGGCGTGATAACCAATTCATCGAACCAATCCACTTGATGAGTGCATTAATCAATCAAGAAGGCGGTTCAGTACGTCCTTTATTGGCCTCGGCAGGGGTGGATACAGGAAGTTTCAATGATCAACTGAATCAGGCTCTGAACCGATTGCCGAAAGTAGAAGGCAATGGTGGAGATGTGCAGGTATCCAACGAACTGGGACGTTATTTAAACCTGTGTGACAAACTTGCACAAAAATCAGGTGATAACTTCATTTCTTCTGAACTCTTTGTTCTGGCAGCGATAGAAGAACGTGGAACATTAAGTGACATGTTGAAAGCGGCGGGAGCAACTAAGGATAAAATCACTAAGGCAATAGAACAAATGCGTGGTGGTGAAAAAGTGAATGAGCAAGGCGCAGAAGATCAGCGCCAGGCATTAAAGAAATATACTATTGATCTGACTGAACGTGCTGAACAAGGCAAATTAGATCCTGTGATCGGGCGTGATGAAGAAATTCGTCGAACTATTCAGGTATTGCAACGTAGAACCAAAAATAACCCTGTCCTTATTGGTGAGCCAGGGGTTGGGAAGACCGCGATTGTTGAAGGATTGGCACAGCGTATTGTCAATGGTGAGGTTCCAGAAGGGCTGAAAAACAAACGTGTTCTGTCTCTTGATATGGGAGCGTTATTAGCCGGTGCTAAATATCGTGGTGAATTTGAAGAGCGTTTGAAAGGTGTTTTGAACGATCTTGCCAAACAGGAAGGTTCAGTCATTCTGTTTATTGATGAGTTGCACACTATGGTAGGCGCTGGCAAAGCCGAAGGCGCAATGGATGCTGGTAATATGCTAAAACCCGCTCTGGCTCGTGGGGAACTGCATTGTGTTGGAGCTACAACACTTGATGAATATCGTCAATATATAGAAAAAGATGCGGCTTTAGAACGTCGTTTCCAGAAAGTTTATGTGGCAGAACCTACGGTTGAGGACACGATTGCTATTTTACGTGGATTGAAAGAGCGATATGAGTTGCATCATCACGTCCAAATTACTGATCCGGCTATAGTGGCGGCTGCAACATTATCTCATCGCTACATTTCTGATCGTATGCTGCCTGATAAAGCAATTGATTTGATTGATGAAGCAGGGGCAAGTCTGCGTATGCAGATGGATTCTAAACCAGAAGCATTGGATCGCCTTGAGCGTCGGGTTATTCAATTAAAACTTGAGCAGCAAGCACTGAAAAAAGAGTCGGATGATGCCAGTAAAAAACGTTTAGAGATGCTGAACGAAGAGCTGGCAGAAAAAGAACGTGAATATTCTGAATTGGAAGAAGAGTGGAAAGCGGAGAAAGCTGAACTTAGTGGCACCCAGAATATCAAGGCTGAATTAGAAAATGTCCGTATTGAATTAGAAAAAGCTCGCCGTAGTGGCGACCTGGCTAAAATGTCTGAAATTCAGTACGGAAAAATTCCAGAATTGGAAAAACGTCTGGCAACAGCAACAACAGCAGAAAATCGTCATATGAAGTTGCTACGTAACAAAGTCACGGATGCTGAAATTGCTGAAATACTCGCGCGCTGGACAGGGATCCCTGTATCTAGAATGCTGGAAAGTGAAAAAGATAAGTTACTGCGTATGGAGCAAGAATTGCACAAGCGCGTGATAGGGCAGAATGAAGCAGTTGATGCAGTATCGAATGCAATTCGTCGTAGCAGAGCAGGATTATCTGATCCTAATCGTCCAATCGGTTCCTTTATGTTCTTAGGACCGACAGGAGTGGGAAAAACAGAATTGTGTAAGGCGTTGGCTAATTTCTTGTTTGACAGTGATGATGCTATGGTACGCATTGATATGTCAGAGTTTATGGAAAAACACGCCGTTTCAAGGTTGGTGGGAGCGCCTCCCGGCTACGTTGGATATGAAGAAGGTGGGTATTTGACAGAAGCGGTGCGCCGTCGTCCTTATTCTGTCATTTTGCTGGATGAAGTAGAGAAAGCCCACTCAGATGTTTTCAATATTTTGTTGCAGGTATTGGATGATGGCCGTTTGACTGATGGTCAAGGAAGAACAGTTGATTTTCGTAACACCGTTGTGATTATGACCTCTAACTTAGGCTCCGATATGATTCAAGAACGCTTTGGTACATTGGATTATATGGGTATGAAAAATATGGTGATGGAAGTGGTTGGTCATCATTTCAGGCCTGAGTTTATTAACCGGGTTGATGAAGTTGTGGTGTTCCACCCATTAGGGAAAGAACATCTGAAATCTATTACGAATATTCAATTGCAGCGTTTATATCAGCGTTTGGAAGATCATGGTTATCAAGTGGAGATAACACCGCCAGCGTTGGAAAAACTAAGCGAAGCTGGTTTTGATCCTGTATATGGCGCTCGTCCATTGAAACGGGCCATCCAGCAAGAGATTGAAAATCCACTGGCTCAGCAAATTCTCTCTGGTAAATTGATACCAGGTAAGTTAGTAACGTTGAAATTAGAAGACAATCGTATTGTTGCAACACAATGATAATGATTGCTTAGAAAGTTTTAATACGCATTAAACTGCAAGTTGCAATTTACAATACTATATGAAACCTGATTTATCCCCACGAAGCGGGGATAAATCACACGCATCTTGACGTTAGATTGGTATAAGAGGTGTATTTGCACCTCTTTTTTCTTTTTATCAGGCGCGGTTTTCCGACTAACCTGGTGTTTTCTGCTGCTCGATGTATTGCCGGATGATCGAGATCGGCGCACCTCCGCAACTGCTTGCAAAATAGCTCGGTGTCCACAGAACGCCTTTGTAGTAATAGCGTAGAGCAATATCTGGACGGTCACGCCGAAGCAGCCTGCTGGAAACGCCTTTAAGACTGTTGACCAGATTCGATACTGCGAGCTTTGGCGGGGAGTTGATCAGCAAATGCACGTGGTCGTATTCGCCGTCCATTTCAACCAGTTCAACACCAAAATCAGCACATACGCTGCTAAAGTAGCTGCGTAGCTTTTCGATGGCATCAAGATCGAATATCTTTCGTCGATACTTGGCGACGAATACCAAGTGGACGTGCATCAGGAAAACACCGTGTCTTCCGCGTCGACTATCAGTTTCTTTTGTCATAGACCAAAGTATAATGATAGTCATGAAACGACTTCAAGCCTTCAAATTCCAGTTAAGACCAAATGGTCAGCAGGAGCGCGATATGCGACGCTTCGCAGGGGCTTGTCGCTTCGTTTTTAACCGTGCACTGGCACTCCAGAATGAGAACCATGCAGCAGGGAATAAATATCTCCCCTACACCAAAATGGCTTCATGGCTGATTGAGTGGAAATCCGTACCTGAAACACAATGGCTGAAAGAATCTCCCTCGCAACCGTTGCAGCAGTCACTGAAAGATCTGGAGCGCGGCTACAAAAATTTCTTCCAGAAGCGGGCTGCATTCCCCCGCTTCAAAAAACGTGGTCAACATGACTCATTCCGCTACCCGCA